>NZ_JBVJIF010000002.1:0-875071 GCF_055586425.1 Streptomyces sp. NPDC050806
GGTTGATAGGCCAGATATGGAAGCCCGGTAACGGGTGGAGTTGACTGGTACTAATAGGCCGAGGGCTTGTCCTCAGTTGCTCGCGTCCACTGTGTGGTTCCCGGGTTGCGAACAGTCGCAGCGTCGGAGCACCAGCCAATTTCCCGCTCCGCGGGGTGGCAAGTTTCATGCTTCATTACTTAACTGAAGAGTGTGCTTGTTCGCTCGAACCCGATAGGGTTTCGGTGGCCATAGCGTTAGGGAAACGCCCGGTTACATTTCGAACCCGGAAGCTAAGCCTTTCAGCGCCGATGGTACTGCAGGGGGGACCCTGTGGGAGAGTAGGACGCCGCCGAACAATCTTTCAGGACCCCTGGTCCCAGCGACATGCTGGGACCAGGGGTCTTTTTGTTTTTTGCCGAAGCGCGCCGTAGTGATCGGTGCGTGAGAATGATGAGCAGTACCGAAGACAGGAGTCACGTCGATGTCCACCAACTCTCCCGACGACCGATCGGAGCGCCGGCCGCGCTGGCGCGATGGTGGTGAGCGGCGCGACGGTGGCGGCTTCCGCCGCGATGACCGACGTGACGATCGCGGTGGGGACCGCGGTGGGGACCGCCCGCGCGGCCCGCGTCGCGACGACCGTGGCGGCGAGCGCGGCGGTTTCCGTCGTGATGACCGCGGCGGTGCGGGCGGCGGTTTCCGCCGTGACGACCGTCCCCGCGGCCCGCGCCGTGACGATGACCGCGGCAACGACCGTGGCGGTTTCCGTCGTGATGACCGCGGTGGCGACCGTGGTGGCTTCCGCCGTGACGACCGGCGCGATGAGCGTCGGGACGGTGACCGTGGCGGTTTCCGGCGCGACGACCGTGGCGGCGACCGCGGTGGGTTCCGTCGTGATGACCGCGGCGGTGAGCGCGGTGGCTTCCGCCGCGACGACCGTCGCGATGGCGACCGTGGTGACTTCCGTCGTGATGACCGCCCTCGCGGTCCGCGTCGTGAGGACGACCGCGGTGGGTTCCGTCGTGATGACCGTCCGCGCGGCCCGCGTCGGGACGACGACCGCGGCAACGACCGTGGCGGCTTCCGCCGCGACGACCGGCGCGATGGCGACCGCGGTGACTTCCGTCGTGACGACCGTCCCCGCGGTCCCCGCCGGGATGACGACCGTGGCAATGACCGCGGCGGGTTCCGCCGTGATGACCGTGGCGGCGACCGCGGTGGCTTCCGTCGCGATGACCGTGGCGGGGACCGGCGAGACGACCGCCGTGACGACCGCGGTGGCGAGCGTCGCGACTTCCGCCGCGACGACCGCCGTGACGACCGCGGTGGCGAGCGTCGCGACTTCCGCCGCGACGACCGTGGTGACTTCCGTCGTGACGACCGTCCCCGTGGCCCCCGCCGTGACGACGACCGTCGGGACTTCCGCCGGGACGACCGTCCGCGCGGCCCGCGTCGCGACGACGACCGCGGCAGCGACCGACGTGATGACCGGGGCGACTTCCGTCGTGATGACCGTCCCCGTGGCCCGCGTCGGGATGACGACCGTGGCAACGACCGTGGCGGCTTCCGCCGGGACGACCGGCGCGATGACCGCCGGGACGGCGACCGTGGCGGCTTCCGGCGCGATGACCGAGGCGGCGACCGGGGTGGGCGTCGGCCGTACGGGCAGGGCGGCGGCCGGGGTCGGGACGACCGTGGTGGCTTCCGGCGTGACGACCGTGGCGGCGACCGAGGTGGGTTCCGCCGCGACGACCGCCGTGACGACCGGCGGGACGACCGCCGTGACCGGGAGCCGATCAAGCGGCTGCCGATTCCCGACGATGTCACCGGCGACGAGATCGACAAGGACGTGCGGCAGGAGCTGCTGAGCCTGCCGAAGACGCTCGCCGAGGACGTCGCGCGGAACCTCGTGATGGTGGCGAAGCTGCTGGACGAGGACCCCGAGAAGGCGTACGGCTACTCGCGCGTGGCCCTGCGGCTCGCGTCTCGCGTCGCCGCCGTCCGTGAGGCGGCCGGCTTCGCCGCGTACGGCTTCGGGAAGTACAGCGAGGCGCTGGCGGAGTTCCGTGCGGCACGCCGTATGACGGGCAGCGCGGAGCTGTGGCCTGTGATGGCCGACTGCGAGCGCGGCATGGGCCGCCCGGAGAAGGCTCTCGCCATGGCCGGCGAGCCCGAGGTGCAGCGGCTGGACAAGGCTGGGCAGGTCGAGATGCGGCTCGTCGCGGCGGGTGCCCGCCAGGACATGGGCCAGGCGGACGCTGCCGTCGTGACGCTGCAGAGCTCCGAGCTCGCGTCCAACGCCGTGCACCCGTGGACCGCGCGGCTGCGCTACGCGTACGCCGACGCGCTGCTGGCGGTCGGCCGCGACGACGAGGCACGCGAGTGGTTCGCCAAGGCGCTGGAGGCCGACCAGGGCGGTACGACGGACGCTTCGGACCGGCTGGCCGAGCTGGACGGCGTCGAGTTCACGGACGCGCTGTCCGAGGACGACGAGGAGCCGGAGCAGGAGCAGGACCGGGACGAGGCCGGCGCCGAGACCGTGGGCGATGCCGTGGCCGACGCCGACGAGCCTGACGAGGTCGACGTCGACGTCCAGGCCCGGACCGCGGACGAGGACAAGACTGACGACCAGGTCGAGGACGAGGACGAGGCCAAGGTCGAGACCGACGCCGACGACCGGGCCGACGCCAAGGACGAGGACGAGGACGACGCCGAGGAAGCCGAGGCCAAGCCCGTCGCTCCCGTCGTGCCGACGTTCTCCGACGCGGGTGGGTCCGCCGGCGAGTCCGGCACGCCGGAGGCCGGTAAGTAAGGGCTGAAGCAGGAAAAGGAAGAGGGCGGGAACCCATCGGGTTCCCGCCCTCTTCGTGTTCCGTGCCGCCCGCCCCGGACCGTCGGGGCGGGCGGCAGGTTCGGCCGGACGCTGTCAGCGGGCGCCCGGCCGTACCGCGGTGTCACGCCACCGCGGTCGTCTCCACAGCGTCGCCCGGGGCGGTGCCCGGGGCGAAGCCGGCGATCGGGTTCTTCAGGTTGCCGATGAGCTGGAGGGCGCCCGCCGGGTCCTGGAGGTTGACCATCTCCTTGTTGTTGCGCAGCTGGAGACGGTTCAGGCAGGAGAGCGCGAACTCCTCGGCGAACATGTCGTACTGCGCGAACTTGTCAGCGAGCTGGGGCGTCGCCGCCTGGTACTCGGTCACGCACTCGGCGACCGTGCGCCAGAAGGTGTCCTCGTCGAGGACGCCCTCGGTGACGAGGATGCCGTTGAGGAAGCGGAAGAAGCAGTCGAAGACGTCGGTGAAGATCGACAGCAGCTTCTTGTCCTCGGGCACCTCGGCGCGGATGCGCTCGACGGTCGGCGGGAGGACCGCGTCCGGGTCCATCACCGCGATCTCCTCGGCGATGTCCTTGTAGATCGCGCGCTGCACGACGCCGTTCTCGATGACCAGGATGACGTTCTCGCCGTGCGGCATGAACACCAGGTCGTAGGCGTAGAAGCTGTGCAGGAGGGGCGTGAAGTACGCGTTGAGGTACTTGCGCAGCCACTCGACGGCGCTGAGGCCGGACTCGCGGATCAGCGCGCCCACGAAGGAGGCGCCGTCGCGGTCGGTGTGCAGCAGCGAGGCCATGGTGGCGAGGCGCTGGCCGGGGGCCAGGGACGGCACCGGGCTCTCGCGCCACAGCGCGGCGAGCATCTTGCGGTACGCGGAGCCCTTGGTGGTGGCCTCCTCGTACTGGCGGTGGTGGTAGCCGATGGCGGCGCGCTCGCGGATGATCGAGAGGCCGGTGCCGCTGAGGACCGGGTCGCTCTCGATGAGGCCGGCCAGCCAGTCGTTGATGGCGGGCGTGGCCTCCATGTACGCGGCGGAGAGGCCGCGCATGAAGCCCATGTTGAGGACCGAGAGCGCCGTCTTGACGTAGTGCCGCTCGGGGTTGCTGTTGTTGAAGAAGGTCCGGATGGACTGCTGCGCGAGGTACTCGTCCTCGCCCTCGCCGAGGCACACCAGGCGCTGCTGGGCGACCTCGGCGGCGAAGGTGACGGCGAGCTTGTTCCACCACTGCCAGGGGTGGACGGGGAGGAGGTGGTACTCGGCGAGGTCCAGGCCCTGGGCCGACATGGTCTCCGCGAAGCGGGCCAGCGTCGCCTCGCCCAGCTCGGCGCGCATGAGGGAGTCGTAGTCCAGGCCGGCGCCGGAGGTGAAGGTGGCGCGGTCGCGGCGGGCCGCGAGCCAGAGGAGCCGGACGGGGGCCGCGGTCTCCGGGGCGTACGCGCGGTACTCGTGGATGCCGAAGCCGAGGCGGCCGTTGTTGGCCACGAAGCAGGGGTGGCCCTCGGTCATGCCGGTCTCGATGTCCTGGAAGCCGGACTTGGCGAGCTCGTCGGCGGGGACGTGTTCCTTGGTGAGCTTGTACGCGGTGCCGGCGAGGGTGGAGCTGATCTCCTCCAGGTAGACCGGGAGGATCTCGTCGCTGAGGCCTAGGGCGTCGCGCAGCTCGATGAAGAACTCGACGGCGTCGAGGGGCAGGTCGGTGTCCTCGCGGTGGCGGGTGATCGAGTCGGCGTCGATCTGCCAGTGGTCGAGGGAGAGGACCTGGGCGTCGAAGCGGTACTCCACGGTGCCGTCGTCGCTGCGGACGGAGTAGCGGCCGTCCAGCAGCGGGCGGGGGGTGAGCAGCCGTTCGTGGGTGAACTCCGCGAGGGCCTTGCGGATGAGGAGGCGGCCCGCCCGGTCCCACAGCTCGGGGGTGAGGTGCTGGACGGCGTCGCGGGGGTCGGTGGCGGCGTTCATCGGGTGGTCACTCCTATCGCCGCAAGGTACTGCTCGCGGGTGCAGGTGCTGAGGTAGGCGTCCTTCTCCGGCTTGGCGATCTTCCGGACGATCTCGAAGCCGACGGCTTCGTTGAGGGCGTGGACGGCCTCGTTGTTCACGTCGGGCTCGACGACGACGCGGGCGGTCGCCGGGTCGTCGAAGAGCATCGCCATGACGGTGGTGATGACGGCTCGGGTGAAGCCGTGCACGGGGGTGTCGCTCGGCGCGGTGAGGAAGTGCATGCCGACGTCGCCGGCCTGCGGCTCGTAGAGGCCGACCAGCTCGACGTGGGCCGGGTTGTAGCGCTCCATGAGGAAGGCGGGACGGCCGTTGTGCAGGCCGATGTACGCGTCGTGGTGCTCGTTCGCCGTGATGGACCTGTACTCCCGCTCCACGTCGGCGAGGGAGGCGTCCTGCATCATCCAGAAGGAGGCTTTGGGGTGGGTGACCCAGCCGTGCAGCAGCTCGATGTCCTGTGTGAGGTCGAGCGGGCGTACGGCGAAGTCGCCGAGCGCGGGGTCGGTACGGGTGAAGAGGGTGCCGGCGGTGGTGCCGCTGTTCGTGTTGCTCATCGGACGATGCCTTCCGGTGCTCCGAATTCCTGGAACGCGATGGTCTTCTCGACCGCGTAGGGCTGGCGGCCGAGCATCTCCGCAATGATGTACGCGTTGCGGTAGGGACCCATGCCCAGGTCGGGCGAGGTGATGCTGTGCGTGTGCACGCCGGCGTTCTGCAGGAAGACGCCCTGTCCGCTGTGGTCGATGCTGTAGTTGCGGGCGACGTCGAAGCGGCCCTGGCCGTCCAGGCGGATGCGGTCCTTGACCCCGGTCAGGAAGTCGGGGATGGCGTAGCGGTAGCCGGTGGCGAGGACCAGGCCCTGGGTCTCCAGGGAGAAGTCCTTCTCCTGCTCCTCGTGGCGCAGGCCGAGGGTGTAGGTGCCGGCGGCCTCGTCGTAGGAGGCGTCGTTCAGCGCGGTGTTGGTGAAGAGCCGGGTGGTGACCGGGCCCTTGAGGTTCTTCTGGTAGAGCAGGTCGAAGATCGCGTCGATCAGTTCCGAGTCGATGCCCTTGAAGAGGCCCTTCTGCTGCGACTCCAGGCGGTAGCGGGTGGCCTCGGGGAGCGAGTGGAAGTAGTCCACGTACTCGGGGGAGGTCATCTCCAGCGTGAGCTTGGTGTACTCCAGCGGGAAGAAGCGCGGGGAGCGGGTGACCCAGTTGAGCCTGTAGCCGTGGACGTCGATCTCGGAGAGCAGGTCGTAGTAGATCTCCGCGGCGCTCTGGCCGCTGCCGACCAGGGTGATGGAGTCCTTGGCCTGGAGTGCTTCCTTGTTCGGCAGGTAGCGCGAGTTGTGGGTGAGGTCGCCGCCGAGGTCCTGGCAGGACTCGGGGAGGTACGGCGGGGTGCCGGTGCCCAGCACGAGGCGGCGGGCGCGGTCGGTGCGCTGCTCGCCGGTGATCACGTCGGTGCCGTGGACGAGGTAGACCTCGGCGCTCTCGTCGTACTCGACGGAGGTGACCGTGTAGCTGAAGCGGACGCTGGTCAGTTTGGCGGCGGCCCAGCGGCAGTAGTCGTTGTACTCCTCGCGCAGCGGATAGAAGTTCTCGCGTATGTAGAAGGAGTACAGTCGGCCGGACTCCTTCAGGTAGTTCAGGAAGGAGAACTCGGAGGTGGGGTCGGCGAGGGTGACCAGGTCGGCCATGAACGGCGTCTGGAGGTGGGCGCCTTCGAGGAACATCCCCGAGTGCCACTCGAAGTCGGGCTTGGACTCCAGGAAGAGGCCGTTCAGTTCGGCGAGGGGCTCGGTCAGGCAGGCCAGACCGAGGTTGAAGGGCCCGAGGCCGATGGCGATGAAGTCGTGTTCGGTCGGGGCGTGCGGGGCGTTGGAAGGCACGGGGGTCTCCGGTGGGGACGGTCAGTGAGCGCTGGTGAGTTCCGGCGTGGCCTCGCGGGCGAGGCGGGAGCCGGCGTGCTCGGCGATCAGGTCGAGGACCGTGGCGATGTCGCCAAGGGTCGTCTCGGGGTTGAGCAGGGTGAACTTCAGGTAGTGACGGCCGTCCACGACGGTGGAGGCGATGACCGCCTCGCCGGAGGCGGCGAGCGCCTCGCGGGCGTAGAGGTTGACGCGGTCGGCGGTCTCGGGGTCGGCGTCGCCCTCGGGGAGGTAGCGGAAGACCAGGGTGGACAGCTGCGGCCGGGTGACGACCTCGTAGCGGTCGTCGGTGTCGAGGAGCTTCCAGCCGTCGTCGGCGCGGTCCACGACGTCGTCGAAGAGCGCGCCGAGCTGGTCGGCGCCCATGATGCGGAGCGTCATCCAGAGCTTGAGCGCGTCGAAGCGGCGGGTGGTCTGGAGCGACTTGTCGACCTGGTTGGGGATGCGCTTCCGCGCCATCCGCTCCGGGTTGAGGTAGTCGGCGTGGTAGGTGACGTGCCGCAGGGTGGCGCGGTCGCGGACGATCACGGCGCTGGAGCTGACCGGCTGGAAGAAGGACTTGTGGTAGTCGACGGTGACCGAGTCGGCGTTCTCGATGCCGTCGAGGTAGGAGCGGCGCCGGGATATCAGCAGTCCGCAGCCGTACGCGGCGTCGACGTGCATCCAGACGCCCTCGCGGGCGCAGAGCGCGGCGACCTCGGGGAGCGGGTCGATGGAGCCGAAGTCGGTGGTGCCGGCGGTGGCGACGACGGCCATCGGGATGAGGCCCTCCTCGGCGCAGCGCGTCAGCTCCTTCTCCAGGGCGTCGGTGCGCATCCGCTTCGTGTCGTCGACCGGGATCGCGATGACCGCCTCGGGGGTGAGGCCCAGGAGGGTGGCGGCCTTCTCGATGCTGAAGTGGCTGACCTCGGAGGTGAGGATGCGCAGCCGGGTGCGGATCTCGGTGTCGTCCAGGTGCGGGTGCTGCTCGCGGGCGATGAGGCGGGCCTCGTCCCGGGCCAGCAGCATGGCCTGCAGGTTGGACTGGGTGCCGCCGCTGGTGAAGACGCCGTCGGAGCTGTCGCCGAAGCCGATGCGGCCCGCGGTCCACTCGATGAGGCGCTGCTCGATGAGGGTGCCGCCGGCGCTCTGGTCCCAGGTGTCCAGGGAGGAGTTGACGGCGGAGAGCACGGCCTCGCCGACCACGGCGGGGATGACCACCGGGCAGTTGAGGTGGGCGAGGTAGCGCGGGTGGTGGAAGTAGACGGCGTCGCGGAGGTAGATGTCCTCCAGCTCGTCCAGGGCCGCCGTCGCGTCGCCGAGCGGGGTCTCCAGGTCGATCCCTCGGACGGAGGGGCCGAGCCGGTCCGCGGTCATGCCGGTGAAGGGACGGTCAGTGGCCGCGAGTTTGGCGGCCACGCGGTCGACTCCGTCCCGTACTGCGTCGCGGTAGTACTGAACCGTGGCGTCGTTGAGCAGGTGGTCCTTGGCCTCGGTGGGGACGGAGGCAAGGGCCTGCGACGGGTCCTCGGCGTGCTGCGCGAGGAAAGTCATGAACGTGTCCTCCCTGGTACGGGCGTCGCCCGCGCTGGACGGGTGGGGAAGCCCCCCGTCCCGTCGACTTGGTGAGGTAAGCCTAACCTAACCAGAATGTGCCGTGGTCAGGGGGTACCTCAGGGAGGTGCGCGTGAGCTGTGGCGAAGTGGTCGGGAGGGGCGTCTCAGGCGTCGTCGTCGAGCGTGCGCAGCACCAGCCCGGTCGCCGGCTTCGGGCCGAACGAGGTCGACTTCCGCGGCATCGTCACGCCCTGCGCGGCCAGCTGACGGACCGTCTCCTCGTCCACGGCCCGCATCAGGACCGCCGTGCCGCCGTGCTTGGCCGCCTGGGCGAGCGCCGCCTCGGTGTCGTGGATGTAGCGGATGCCGTCCGGGTGGTCCGGAATCCGCCACACCTCGTCCAGCAGGACGGAGTGCAGAACGGTGGCATCCAGCCGCCGCCACGCCTCCGGCCGGTCCCTCCGCACCGCCCGCTCCAGCAACTCCGGATCGGGCCGGTCCAGCAGCCGGAAGGCGTCCGGGCCGGAGGCGAGCAGGAACGCGCTGCCTTCCGCTTCCGCCAGCGCCGCCAGCGCCTCCGGAAGCGGGCCGGGCACCTCGCGCACGCGGAACGATCCGTTCAGCTCCGCGACCGCCCGCTCCAGGGGCAGATGCGGCAGCACCCGGTGAATCGCCCGTACCCGCAAGGGATAGCGGGCGGTGTCGACCAGCAGCACCAGGCCGCTGGACCACGGCGAGCCGGGTACGCCGCCGTGCTCCTCGGCGAGCCGCTGGTACGTCGCCCAGCGGTGATGCCCGTCGGCGATCAGCGCCTGCCGGGCCGACAGGTCCGTGTGCACCGCCGCCAGCTCGGCCGGGTCGGTCACCGCCCACAGCCGGTGCGCGAAGCCGTCCTCGGTGGTGGTGGCCAGCAGCGGCGGCCGCTGCGTGGCACGCTCGATCACCCCTGTGGCACCGCTCGCGGTGCCCTCGCCGCGGTACGACAGCAAAAGCGGCTCGAAGTTTGCGGCCGCCGCACGCATCAGCGCGGCCCGGTCCTCGACGACCTCGGGGATCACGCCCTCGTGCGGCAGCACCGGGCCGTCCAGCGCCAGCGCCCCGATGATGCCCCGCTGGAGCACGTCCTCCTTGCGCTGCTCGTACACGTACAGCGCCGGCTGCGGATCGGGCGTCAGGACCCCCTCCGCACGCCAGCGGGCGAGCGTGTCCGCGGCCTTGCGGTGCCGGGTCGCCGGGTCGATGGCGTGCGGCAGGATCAACCGGACGATGTTGTACGGATCGGCGGTCTCCAGATGCCGGACCCCGTCGGGCCGGACCACCACGTCGTACGGGGGCGAGGTGACCGCGGTGAGACTGCTCACCCGGTGGGGTGCGTAGCGCAGTCCGCGAAAGGTGTGCAGGCTCAGGCCGTCGGTGCTGGTCATTGCCAAATGCTATGCCGGTCGGTGCGGTGCGGGATGATCGGGGGAGAAGCGCAATGCGGCGGGAAAATGCCTTTTGCGCGCGGTATGGACGGTGAAGGAGCTGGACGGCATGGACGAGCGGGTTCGCACCCGGCCCGAGGGCAGCGCGCGGGCGCTGAGCGAGGCGTACGACACGGCGCTGCTGGACCTGGACGGCGTCGTGTACGCGGGCGGGTCGGCCATCCCGCACGCCGTGGAGTCGCTGACCACGGCGCGGGACGGCGGGATGCACCTGGCGTATGTGACCAACAACGCCGCGCGCACCCCCGACACGGTCGCGGCGCAGCTGTCCGGGTACGGCCTGCCGACCGGCGCCGGCGACGTCGTCACCTCCGCGCAGGCGGTCGCCCGGCTGATCGCCGGTCAGGTGCCCGCGGGGGCGAAGGTGCTCGCGATCGGCGGCGAGGGCCTGAAGGTCGCGCTGCGCGAACGGGGCCTGGAACCCGTGGAGTCGGCCGACGACGAGCCCGCCGCCGTGGTGCAGGGGTACGACCCGAAGCAGAACTGGGAGCAGCTGGCGGAGGCGGCGTACGCGGTCGGCCGCGGCGTGCCGTGGTTCGCGTCCAACACGGATCTGACGATCCCGAAGGAGCGCGGCATCGCCCCCGGCAACGGCGCGCTGGTGGAGGTCGTCAGGATCGCCACCGGCGGCAGCCCGCAGGTCGCGGGCAAGCCGCAGCCCCCCATGCACCGCGAGACGGTGCTGCGTACGGGGGCGAAGCGGCCGCTGGTGGTCGGCGACCGGCTGGACACCGACATCGAGGGCGCGTTCAACGGCGAGGTGGACTCGCTGCTGGTGCTCACCGGCGTGACCACGGCCGCCGAGCTGCTCGCCGCGCCGCCGCAGCACCGTCCCACGTACGTGGACGCCGATCTGCGCGGCATCCTCGGGCCGCAGCCGGAGGTGACGCCGGCGGACGGCGGCTTCCGCTGCGGTGACTGGGTCGCCTCGGTGACCGAGGACGTTCTCGTACTCGATGGCGATGGCTCCCCTCTGGACGGGCTGCGGGCGCTGTGCGCGGCCGCCTGGACGGCGGCCGGGGCCGGCCGGTGCACCGCCGACGCCGGAAAGGCGCTGGCCCGCGCCGGCCTGTAGCGGACATGCGAAGAGCCCGCCTGCCGGGAAGCAGGCGGGCTCTCGGCCGTCAGCCCTTCGCGGCGGCGGCAGCGGCGGCGTTGAACTCGGCGAGCAACTGCTCCTCGCTGGCTCCGCGCCGCCAGTAGCCGGTGAATTTCACGGCCCTGCGGTCGAAGCCGCGCTCCTTGACCAGGTGCCGGCGGAGCGCCTTGACCGTGCCGGACTCGCCCGCGATCCACGCGTACGGCGTGCCCTCGGGCAGCTCGGCGTCGCGGATCGCGTCGACCACGCGGTCCGTACGGTCGGTGGCGGAGTCCTCGCGCACCAGCCAGGTGATGTCGGCGTCGGCGAAGGAGGGCAGCTCCTGGCGGTCCGCCGCGTGCGCCACCTCGATCCAGACCTTGGCCTTGGTGCCCGGGGTCAGCCAGCCCAGGATGTTCGCGATGGCGGGCAGGGCCGTCTCGTCGCCGCTGAGCAGGATCCAGTCGGTGCCCTGCGGCGGGCGGAAGTCGACGCCGCCGTTGTCCTCGACCACCGGGCCCAGGACGCTGACCCGGTCGCCGGGACGGGCCGACGCCGCCCAGCTGCCGGCCGGGCCGGAGGTGCCCTCCTCCGCGCCGTGCAGCGCGAAGTCCACGTCCAGCTCCGGCTCGGGCAGCCGGCGCTGCGCCCGGATCGTGTACGTGCGCATGATGCTGCGCTCGGCCGGGTCCTGCACGCGCCAGGCGGCGTACCAGCCGTCGCCCTGGTCGTCGAAGACCGGGACGGTCTGGTGGGGCTGGGGGAAGAACAGTTTCACCCGCTGGTCGCGGCCGCCGGTCAGCAGTTCCGTGAGACGCGCGCCGCCGAAGGTGATCCGGACCATCGAGGGACCGAGCCGGCGGGTGCGCACGACGGTCAGGTCGAAGAAGCGGAACGGAGCGGTGGTGGGGGCTGCGGTCGTCGTCATGCGGGAGAAACCTCCTCTGGGTGGAGTGAGCGGGGCCCGGCGGAGCGGCGCCGGGCCCCGGTACGTCAGTTGACCTTCTTGGCGTCCTCGACGGCCTTGGCGAGGCTCTCGACGAGCGGCGCCGCGCCCGCGTACGAGAAGCGGGGCTCGCTGGACCAGGGGGTGATCTGGTCCGCCTTGACGGCCGGCAGCTTCGCCCAGGCCGGCTTGGCGGCCAGGTCCTTGGGCTGGAGGGTGGCGGTGCGGTTGTCCAGGAGGAGCACGTCCGCCTTGTACTTGTCGGCGTTCTCCCAGCTCAGCGACTCGAAGTAGCCGCCCTTGTCGAGCTTGTCGGGCACGATCAGGTCCACGCCGAGGGACTTGAAGTACATGAGGTCGGCGTTGATGCCCGGGTTGGACGCGTAGAAGAGGTCGGGGCTGCCGGAGCAGGCCAGCACCTTGACCGGGTTGGACTTGGCGGCGGCGCGCAGCCGTGCCGAGGCCTTCTCGAAGCGGGTCTTGGCGTCGGTGACCTTCTTGGCCTTCAGGTCGGCGCCCAGGGACTCCGCCAGCTCGGCGTACCGCTCGATGATCTTGTCCAGCGGGGTGCGGGAGGCGGTGATCGCGACGCTCTTGGCGAGCTTGAGGACCTTGTCCTTGCTCTCCTCCGGCACGAACCACAGGGCACCCGGCTCGTACATGTTCGTCACGAGCAGGTCCGGGCCGAGCCCGGCGTACTTCTCGACGTTGAACTGGCCGTAGGCGTTGCCGATGATGGTGACCTTGGAGATGTCCAGGTCGCCGGCCTGCGGGTCGGCCTTGCCGTTCTTGAGCTTGGTGGGGCCGAAGACGCCGACGATCTGGTCATCGATACCAAAATCGACCAGCGCCGCGGCGGTACCCGTGAAAGCGACGATGCGCTGTGGCACAGTCTTCAGCGAGACCTTCTTCTTCCGGTCGTCGGTGAAGCTCCAGGGCCCGCCCTCGCTTCCGCCGCCGGCCGGTCCCGAGGCCTTCTCGTTGCCACACGCGGCGAGCAGCGCGCCGACGCCGACGGCCCCGCCGGCGGCCAGCAGGCCGCGTCGGGACAGGGAAGGTCTGGGGGTGATGCTCATAGGGACGCACTTCTCTCTGGGGACGCCTGATGAGGGGGCAGCGAGGTTAGGCTAACCTAAACCGCGTGTTGGTCGACAGCCCCCCTGAAGCAACCGCCGCTCCCGTGGTGCCCCGACGACGGCAGGCCACCCGCTCCGCGGGACTCCTCGTCGCGCTCTGCGTCCTCGGAGCCATCGCCGTCCTCGGCATCGCCGTCGGGTCCAAACAGATACCCCTGGCGGACGTCTGGCACGGCATCACGCAGTATTCCGGCACCGACACCGACGTGATCATCCGCGACGTGCGGCTGCCGCGCACCGTCCTCGGGCTGCTCGCCGGCGCCGCGCTCGGCCTGGCCGGCGCGGTCATGCAGGCCCTCACCCGCAACCCGCTCGCCGACCCCGGCGTCCTCGGCATCAACGCGGGCGCCTCCGCAGCCGTCGTCACCGGCATCACCTTCTTCGGCGTCACCTCCCTCACGGCCTACGTGTGGTTCGCCTTCGTGGGCGCCGCCGTCGTCTCCGCCGCGGTCTACATCCTCGGCGGCACCCGGAGCGCCACGCCCGTACGGCTCGCGCTCGCCGGTACCGCGCTCACCGCCGTCCTCACCGGCTACCTCAACGCGGTCAACCTCATGAACACCGCGTCGCTGGACAAGATGCGCTTCTGGACGGTCGGCTCGCTGGCCGCCGCCACCATGCCCACCGTCGAGAAGATCGCCCCCTTCATCGCGGCCGGCGTGGTGCTCGCCCTCCTCGTCGCCCGGCCGCTGAACGCCGTCGCGCTCGGCGACGACCAGGCCCGCGCCCTCGGTGCCAAGCTCACCCGCACCCGCGTCGCCGCCATGGCCGCCGTGACCCTGCTGTGCGGCGCGGCCACCGCGGCCTGCGGCCCGATCGTCTACGTCGGCCTGATGGTCCCGCACGCCGTACGCGCCATCACAGGGCCCGACATGCGCTGGATCCTGCCGTACTCCGCGGTCCTCTCGCCGGTGCTGCTGCTCGGCGCCGACATCCTCGGCCGGATCGCGGCCCGCCCCGGCGAAATCCAGGTCGGCATCGTCACGGCCGTCATCGGCGGCCCGGTCTTCATCCATCTCGTACGGCGACGGAAGATGGCACAGCTGTGAGCACTCCCACCACCAAGACCTCCGCGCGCCCGGCCGTGAAGGCGCTGCGCACCGCAGGCGGGCTGTCGGTGCGGCTGCACTTCAGGGCGGTACTCACGGGCGTGCTGCTGCTCGCCGTGGCGCTCGCCGCCGGTGTGCTCCTCATCGGCACCGGCGACTTCCCGATGTCCTTCGGCGACGTCCTCACCACCCTCGGGGGCGGGGGCAATCCGGGGCAGGAGCTGATCGTCAACGACCTGCGGCTGCCCAGGGTCCTGGTCGCGCTGCTGGTCGGCGCGTCCTTCGGACTGTCCGGCGCGGTCTTCCAGACCGTCACCCGCAACCCGCTCGGCAGCCCCGACGTGCTCGGCTTCGCGCAGGGCTCCTCCGTCGGCGCCCTGCTCGTCATCGTGTACGTCCAGGGCTCCACCGTCGCCATCGCGATGGGCGCGGTGGCCGGCGGTGTCGTCACCGGCATCGCGATCTTCCTGCTCGCCTGGAAGCGCGGCGTGCACGGCTACCGCTTCGTCCTCGTCGGCATCGGCGCCGCCGCCATGCTCTACGCCGTCGTCCTGTACCTGATGACCAAGGCGAACATCGTCGAGGCGACCCGCGCCACCACCTGGATGACCGGCTCCCTCAGCGGCCGCGACTGGGACCAGGTCTGGCCGCTGGCCGCGGTCTGCGTGATCCTGATCCCCGTGATCCTGCTCTGCGCCCGGCCGCTGGCCATGCTGGAGATGGGCGACGACTCGGCCGCCGCGCTCGGCGTCAGCACCGGCCGGGTTCGCATCCTCGCGCTGCTGGCCGCCGTCGTCCTGACCGCGTCCGCCACCGCCGCCGCCGGACCCATCGCCTTCGTCGCGCTCACCGCGCCCCAGCTCGCCCGCCGGCTCACCCGCACCACCGGCCCCAACCTGCTGCCCGCCGCGCTCATGGGCTCCCTGCTGCTGGTCCTCGCCGACCTCGCCTCGCAGCGGGTCTTCGGTGCCGACCAGGTCCCGGTCGGCGTCGTCACCGGCGTGCTCGGCGGCGGCTACCTGCTGTGGCTGCTGGCCAACGAGCGCAAGGCGGGCCGGGTATGACCCGCCCGACCGCCACCACCCCGCATCCGACCGGCCGTACCACCCCCAGGAGAGCCGAAGTGAGCCGTCTCGCGGCGCAGAACGTCACCCTCGCCTACGACCAGCGGGTCATCGCCGAGAACCTCTCGGTCGACATCCCGGACAATTCCTTCACGGTCATCGTCGGCCCCAACGCCTGCGGCAAGTCCACCCTGCTGCGCGCGCTGTCCCGGATGCTCAAGCCGCAGGCCGGGTCGGTCCTGCTGGACGGCTCGGCGATCTCCTCGCAGCCCGCCAAGAAGGTCGCCCGCACCCTCGGCCTGCTGCCGCAGTCCTCGATAGCCCCCGACGGCATCACCGTCGCCGACCTGGTCTCCCGCGGCCGCTACCCGCACCAGGGACTGCTGCGCCAGTGGTCCGAGGAGGACGAGCGGATCGTCCAGGAGTCCATGGACGCCACCGGCGTCGGCGAGCTGGGGGAGCGGTACGTCGACGAGCTGTCCGGCGGCCAGCGCCAGCGCGTCTGGATCGCCATGGCCCTCGCCCAGCAGACCCCGCTGCTGCTCCTGGACGAGCCCACCACCTACCTCGACATCCAGCACCAGATCGAGGTGCTGGACCTCTGCGCCCAGCTGCACGAGGAGCAGGGCCGCACGCTCGTCGCCGTCCTGCACGACCTCAACCACGCGGCGCGCTACGCCAGCCACATCATCGCCATGCGCGACGGCGAGGTCGTCGCGGAGGGCGCACCGGCCGAGGTGGTCACCGCCGACCTGATCGAGCGGGTCTTCCGGCTCAAGTGCCAGATCATCGACGACCCGGAGACCGGCACCCCGCTGATCGTCCCGGCGGCGCGTACGCCCCGTAAGGCGCGGGCGGCGGAGCGGGCGCAGACCGGCGAGAAGGCGTCGGCGGCCTCCTGAGGCGAGGGCCTCCCGCAGCGGGGGCGTCCTGAGGTGGCGTCCCGCGGCGGTGGCCCGTCGGCGCGTGCTCGCGCGCTACAGCAGCGTCCGGAGGCGCAGCAGGTCGCGGACGCCGGCCTCCAGCTTCACCCGGCCGCTGCCCCAGGCCCGCGCGAAGTGCAGCTCGCCGTCGACCAGGGCGACCAGGTCGTCGCCGGTCATGGTGAGTCTGATCTGCGCCTTCTCCCGCGGCGTGCCCGGTACGGCGGTGACGTCCCGGAGGGTGCCGTCCGCGAGCCGTCCCACGAAGGTGACGTCGAGGTCGGTGATGCGGCAGCTCAGCGAGCGGTCCAGCGCGGCGGCACCGCGTACCGAGCCGTCCGCCGTCGTCGACATGTTGTGTGCCAGCCGGTCCAGGGCGGCGCGGCACTGTTCGAGGGAAGCCATCGACAGGGACGATACGCCGGTTCGGGCAGGCTCGTCCGCCGGTGGCCGGCCGGTTCGCGGTAGCGTCGGGGGCATGCACGAGCCGACTTCCGGCGCCGACCGGCCGGAACCGCACCCCGAAGCCGCGCCGGTTCCCGACGGGCCGGATCCTGCCGAGCCGCCCGGCCCCGGCCACTCCGCCGAGCCGGATCTCTCCGCCGAGCCGGACTTCTCCGGTGAGTCCGGTCACGCCGACGAGGGTGACCTCTCCGACGAGTACGACCTCTCCGCCGAGCACGACCACCCCGACGAGCCCGGCGCCGCCGACGAGGGTGCCCCCTCCGACACCAATGCCATCGGTCACTCCGACGAGCCCGGCGGAGCCGGTTCGCCGCCGGAGCGGGCCGCGGGGCCGCAGCCGCTGGGTGTACCGGTCACGCCGACCGGGCACGCCGAGGTGGACGACCGGCTGACCCGGCTGGGAGACGTCGACCACCTCGCCGTCGGCGGCCACCTCCCGGTGTACGAGGATGTCCACCGGGGGCTCCGCGACACGCTGGCCTCCTTGGACCAGCAGCCGGGGCCCCGCCCCGCGGCACGGAACGACAACAGGAGCTGAACCCCAGGTGGCAGGTGTGGCACGACGCCGACTCGACGCGGAGCTGGTGCGCCGCAAGATGGCCCGCTCCCGCGAGCACGCGAGCCAGCTGATCGCCGCTGGCCGGGTGACGGTCGGCGGGCAGCCGGCGAGCAAGGCCGCCACCCAGGTGGAGACCAGCGCCGCGCTGGTCGTCCGCGCGGACGAGAGCGACCCGGACTACGTCTCGCGCGGCGGCCACAAACTCGCCGGCGCGCTGGCGGCCTTCATGCCCAGGGGGCTGCGGGTCGAGGGCCGCCGGGCGCTGGACGCGGGCGCCTCCACCGGCGGCTTCACCGACGTCCTGCTGCGCGCGGGCGCGGGCCACGTCGTCGCCGTGGACGTCGGGTACGGACAGCTCGCCTGGTCGCTGCAGAGCGACGAGCGGGTCACCGTCAAGGACCGCACCAACGTCCGCGAGCTGACGCCGGAGCAGATCGACGACGTGCCCGCCGACATCGTCGTGGGCGACCTCTCCTTCATCCCGCTGGGCCTGGTGCTGCCGGCCCTCGTCCGCTGCTCGGCGCCCGACGCCGACCTGGTGCTGATGGTCAAGCCGCAGTTCGAGGTCGGCAAGGAGCGGCTGGGCAGCGGCGGCGTGGTGCGCAGCGCGGCGCTGCGGGCCGAGGCGGTACGCGCGGTGGGGGAGCGCGCTGCGGAGCTCGGACTCGGTGTGCTGGGCGTCACCGCGAGCCCCCTGCCTGGACCTTCCGGCAATGTCGAGTACTTTCTGTGGCTGCGCGCCGGTGCGCCTGCCCTGGACCCGGCGGATGTCGACCGTGCAGTGGCGGAGGGGCCGAGTTGACCACATCTGGAACATCCGAAGCACCGCAGGACCCGCGGACCGGCACGGTCTCCGTGCCCGCTCCCGTGCCGCTCGCCGGCGGGACCCGTACCGTCTTCCTGCTCGCCCACACCGGCCGGGCCGCCGCCGTACGCAGCGCCGAACTGGTCGTCCAGGGGCTGCTGCGCTGCGGCATCGGCGTGCGGGTGCTGGCGGCCGAGGCCGCCGACCTGCCGCTGCCGGACTCCGTCGAGCAGGTGGCCACCGAACAGTGCGCGGCCGAGGGCTGCGAACTGCTGGTGGTGCTGGGCGGGGACGGGACGCTGCTGCGCGGCGCCGACTTCGCCCGGACGTCCGGCGTCCCGATGCTCGGCGTCAACCTCGGCCGGGTCGGTTTCCTCGCCGAGGCCGAGCGGGACGACCTGGACAAGGTCGTGGACCGGGTGGTGACCCGCTCCTACGAGGTCGAGGAGCGGATGACCCTCGACGTGCTGGTCCGCAACAACGGCACCGTGGTGCACACCGACTGGGCGCTGAACGAGGCGTCGGTGGAGAAGGCCGCGCGGGAACGGATGCTGGAGGTCGTCACCGAGGTCGACGGCCGCCCGGTGTCCCGCTTCGGCTGCGACGGCGTGGTCTGCGCGACCCCGACCGGTTCGACCGCCTATGCGTTCTCGGCGGGCGGCCCGGTGGTCTGGCCGGAGGTCGAGGCGCTGCTGATGGTGCCGATCAGCGCGCACGCCCTGTTCGCCAAGCCGCTCGTCACCTCCCCGGAGTCCGTACTGGCGGTGGAGGTCCAGCCCAAGACCCCGCACGGCGTCCTGTGGTGCGACGGCAGCCGCTCGGTCGAACTCCCCGCGGGCGCCCGCGTCGAGGTCCGCCGTGGCGCGGTCCCGGTCCGCCTGGCCCGCCTCCACCACGCCTCCTTCACCGACCGGCTGGTCGCCAAGTTCGCCCTCCCGGTGGCGGGCTGGCGCGGCGCGCCGCACTGATCACTTCCCGGCCGCTCCGCCCCAGGCCCCCTGCCCGGCGACGGAGCGGCCGGTTCCGGTGCCGGGCGCCGCTCTCCCCTTCCTCAGGCGGCCGCGGTGGCCGGGCAGGTACGGAAGCGCCGCGTCGATGCCGCTCTCCTCGACCGCCCGCCGGTCCGCGCGCGACACGCCGTCCCCGCCGGCCGCCGTCGTTCCTCTCCCCGCCCTCCGAAAACCGCTCCGTACGGTCGTGGGCGCGTTCCCGTGCACCCGGTGCACGCCTACGGGGAAGCGGTCGTACTCATGTGCCCCGTATGCCTGCTCCCGTCAGCCTGGCGTTGCCGTCCGGCCCGGGCGATGGCGTGCGCACCCATGTCCGGGGTGGGTTTTCCCGACCGTTCTGCGCCGGTTCCGGCCCTGTGCGCAGCGATGACGCGGGGGAGGCCGTCGCGGGGCGGCCCCCGGACCTCGTATGGTCGTACCCGTGTTGGAGGAGATGCGGATCCGGTCCCTGGGCGTCATCGACGATGCCGTCATCGAGCTGTCCCCGGGCTTCACGGCGGTGACGGGCGAGACGGGCGCGGGCAAGACCATGGTCGTGACCAGTCTCGGCCTGCTGCTCGGCGGGCGCGCCGACCCCGCCCTGGTACGTGTCGGCGCCAAATCGGCCGTCGTGGAGGGTCGGATCACGGTCGCCCCGGACGCGCCGGCGGCGGTCCGTGCCGAGGAGGCCGGCGCGGAGCTGGACGACGGGGCGCTGCTCATCAGCCGTACCGTCTCCGCCGAGGGCCGATCACGGGCACACGTCGGGGGACGCTCCGTACCGGTCGGGCTGCTCGGTGAGCTGGCGGACGACCTCGTCGCCGTGCACGGCCAGACCGACCAGCAGGGCCTGCTGCGGCCGGCCCGGCAGCGCCAGGCGCTGGACCGTTACGCCGGGGACGCCGTCTCCGTCCCCCTGGAGAAGTACACCGCCGCCTACCGCAGGCTCCGCGACGTGGCCGCCGAGCTGGACGAGCTGACCACCCGGGCACGCGACCGTGCCCAGGAGGCGGACCTGCTCCGCTTCGGCCTGGAGGAGATCGCCGCCGTCGAGCCCCAGGCGGGCGAGGACACCGAACTGGGAGCCGAGGCCGAGCGGCTCGGCCACGCCGAGGCCCTGGCCGCCGCCGCGAGCGCGGCGCACGGGGCGCTCGCGGGCGACCCGGCGGACCCCGAGGGCGTCGACGCCACCACCCTGGTCGCCGGGGCGCACCGCGCGCTGGAGGCGGTCCGCAGCCACGACCAGGCGCTGGCCGGGCTCACCGACCGGCTCGGCGAGATCGGCATCCTGCTCTCCGACGTGGCGGGCGAGCTGGCCAGTTACGCCGACGGGCTGGACGCCGATCCGCTGCGGCTGGCCGCCGTCGAGGAGCGCAGGGCCGCGCTGACCGGCCTCACCCGCAAGTACGGCGAGGACATCGCGGCCGTGCTCGCCTGGTCGGAGGAGAGCGCCGGGCGCCTCGCCGAGCTGGAGGGCGACGACGACCGGATCGGCGAGCTGACCGCCGAACGCGACGCGCTCCGCGCCGAACTGGGCGAGCTGGCACAGGCGCTGACCGATGCCCGCACCGCGTCGGCCGAGCGGTTCGCCGCGGCCGTCACCACCGAGCTGGCCGAACTGGCCATGCCGCACGCCCGGGTGAGCGTGGAGATCCGGCAGACCGAGGTCGCCGAGGACGCGGACGGCGTGGAGGTCGGCGGGCGGAACGTCGCCTACGGGCCGGCCGGCGCCGACGAGGTGGAGCTGTTCCTCGCCCCGCACCCCGGCGCCCAGCCCCGCCCCATCGCCAAGGGCGCCTCCGGCGGTGAGCTCTCCCGGGTGATGCTCGGCATCGAGGTGGTCTTCGCCGGCTCCGACCCCGTACCGACCTACCTCTTCGACGAGGTGGACGCGGGGGTCGGCGGCAAGGCGGCGGTCGAGGTCGGCCGCCGGCTGGCCAGGCTCGCCCGCTCCGCGCAGGTCGTGGTCGTCACCCACCTCCCGCAGGTCGCCGCGTTCGCCGACCGCCAGCTGCTGGTCGAGAAGACCAACGACGGCTCGGTCACCCGAAGCGGCGTCACCGTCCTGGAGGGCGAGGACCGCATCCGCGAACTCTCCCGCATGCTGGCCGGCCAGGAGGACTCCGAGACGGCCCGCGCGCACGCCGAGGAACTGCTGGAGACGGCGAGGTCCGGCCGGTGAGCCGGAGCGGCGCGGTGGCCCGCGTCGCGGGACTGCTGGCGGCGGCCGGGGCGGCCCGCGCCGCGTACGAAGGGCTGCGGCGACGGCCGCCGGGCGGCAGCACGCGGTGGCAGCGCAAGAACCACGCGGGCCGCGCCGTCGACCTGTTCGGCGGGCCGGCTGCCGCCCTGGGCACGGCGGCCGCCTTCGCCGCCGCACCGGGGCTGTCCGGCCGGACCCGTACGGCGGGCACGCTGGCCGTCCTGGCGGCCGGCGGCTGCGGCGCGTACGACGACGTGGCCGGCGCGGGCGACCCCCGGCGCGGCTTCCGCGCGCACCTGTCCGCACTGCGGCGGGGCGAGGTCACCAGTGGGGCGGTCAAGCTGTTCGGCATCGGCGCCGCCGGCCTCGCGGCGGGCGCGCTCCTCAAGGACCGCCCGGGCGACGGGTTCCTGGCCGGCGTGGTGATCGCGGGCTCGGCCCACCTGGTGAACCTGGTGGACGTGCGCCCCGGCCGGGCCGCCGGCGCGGTCCTCGCGATCGGCGCCCCCGGACTGGTGCGCCACGGGACCGGCGGCGTGCTCGCCACCGCCCCGGTGGGCGCGGCGGCGGCGCTGCTCTCCGCCGATCTCGGCGAACGCACCATGCTCGGCGACACGGGGGCGCACGCCCTGGGCGCCGCGCTCGGCCTCGCGATCGTGGCGGCCAACGGCCGGACGGGCCTGCTCGTCCACGCCGCCGCGCTGACCGCCGCCGCGGCCTCGGGCGACGCCGTCAGCCGCGCCGCAGCGGCGGGCGTCCTCGCCGGATAGCCGGAGCGAGTCCGCAGACCCGGCCGGCGCGCCCCGTCCGGAACGACCGTACGCAGTGGGGTTTGTCCCCCATGTGGGTGGTCCGGGCGGACCGCGTACGCGCCGTCGCACCACAACGGCTTGTCATCAGTGCCGCACGGACGGCACGGACTGGCATTCTGGGCGCGGCGCTCCCGCCCGCCCCACCACCGCACGCCGACCCAGGAGCCCCCGCACTCGTGAGCAGCACATCCGCCCCGCCGCCCGCGCCCTCGCTGCGCACCGTCCAGGTGCTGGGCCGCGGCAGCGCCGGCAGCGCCGCCCATGTGCACACGCTGTCGGCGGGGCTCGTCGCGCGCGGGGTGCGGGTGACGGTCTGTGCCGCGCCCGACGCCGAGGACACGTACGACTTCTCCGGAGTGGGCGCCCGCTTCGAACGGATCCCGCCACGCACGGACCCCGGGAGCATCGCCGCGCTCCGTGCCGCCTGCGCGGACGCCGACGTGGTGCACGCGCACGGCCTGCACGCCGGGCTGCGGGCCTCCCTCGCGCTGCGCGGCCGGCGCGTCCCCCTCGTGGTCACCTGGCACACCAAGGTGCACAGCGAGGGCGCCAGGGCCCGGGTGACGCGCCTGCTGGAACGCCGGGTGGCGCGGGCCTCGGCGGTGGTGCTGGGCTCCTGCGCCGAACTGGTCGGCCGGGCCCGCGAGCGGGGCGCCCGGGACGCGCGGCTGGCACCGCCGGCCGGCCCCCGCCCGCGCACCGACGAGGAGTACGCGCGGGAGCTGGGCAGGCGCGAGAAGCGGCGCGCTGAACTGGGCGCGCTGGGGCGGCCCCTGCTGGTCACCGTCGGCCGGCTGGACGCGCACCAGGGCCACGAGATGCTGCTGGACGCCGCGCACGGCTGGTGCGGGCCGGACCCGCAGCCGCTGGTCGTCGTCGCGGGCGAGGGGCCGCTCCGGCCCGCGCTCCAGCAGCGGATCGACGCGGAGCAGCTGCCGGTGCTGCTGCTCGGGCGCCGCGAGGACGTACCGGGGCTGCTGGCCGCTGCCGACCTGGTGCTGGCCACGGCGCGCTGGGAGGCCCGCTCGGTACTGGCCCAGGAGGCGCTGCGCGCCGGTGTCCCGCTGGTCGCCACGGACGCCGGCGGCACCCGCGAACTGGTCGGCCGGGCCGCCGAACTGGTCCCGTACGGCGACGCCCCGACGCTCTCCCGCACGGTCGTGGAACTGCTCGACGACCCGGTCCGCCGGGCGGCCCTCGCCGCCGCGGGCCGAGTCCAGGCCGCCGACTGGCCGACCGAGGACGACACGGTCGCGCAGGTCCTGAGCGTCTACGACGAACTGCACCAGAGCCGGGACTGACGGGCGCGGGGGACCGGCCGCGGGGCAGCCGCCGGGGTCCGGCTGGGGGTCGGCCCCCAGGGGCCGGCCGCGGGGCAGCTCTCGGGACCCGGCCGCCGCCCGCGTCCCGCTAACCGCGTTCCGTGTGGCGCCGGGCGTGCAGGGCCAGCCGCAGTCCCAGTACCGTCTGCGGGTCGTCCAGGTCGGTGCCGAGCAGCTGGGAGATCCGGGCGAGCCGGTCGTAGAGGGTCTGCCGGTTGACGTTCAGGTCGCGGGAGGTCTCGGCCTTTCGGCCCGCGCTGGCGAGGTACGCCTCCAGCGTCGGCAGCAGCGGCTGGCGGGCGGTGCGGTCGTGGGCCAGCAGCGGGCCGATCGCCCGCTCCACGAAGTCGGTGAGCATGCCCTCCTCGCCGTGCTCGCGCATCCGCCACAGCAGCAGCTCGATGTCCAGGCGGCGGGCGTCGTACCAGGCCCGCGGCGGCAGCCCCTGGGCCGCGGCGGCGGCCTCGGCGGCGTGTCGCAGGCCGGGCCCGGTCGCGGCCCAGTCGCCGGGCACGCCGACCACGACGACGGGGCGCTGTGCCGCGGGCCGGTCCAGGCCGGCCCGTACGACGCCGGCCCGCAGGGCGTCCGCGATCCGGTCGGCCACGCCGTCCCGGTCCTGCCCCTCGCGCACCCCGGCCACCAGCGGCACCCGCCCGTCCACGGGCCGCACGCCGAGCAGGACGGGCGCGCCGAGCGCGGCCAGCTCCTCGCGCAGCGCCTGGGCGAGGAGCGCCCAGCCGGCCGCCGTGGGCAGCCCGGACGGCAGCCGCATGACCACGGGGAGCAGTGCCGCTTCCCCCGGCCGGAAGCCCAGCAGCCGGGCCTGGCCCGGCGCTTCGGCCGCGGAGATCCGGCCTTCGGCGAGGTCGGCGAGGAAGTCGCCGCGGCCCCGCGCCGCCAGCCCCTCCTCCTGGCGGGACTGGAGCATGACGACGGCGAGCAGGTCGGCGGCGCGTTCGGCGGCGATGCGGTGGACGGGCGCGAGGGCCGCGTTGACGGGCAGCAGGACGAGCCGGGCCCGTACGGCGTCGGGGCCGTGGCCGCCGCCGGGCACGTCCACCCGCAGGCCCTTCTCGCGCAGCCCCTCCCACGCCTGGAGCGGGTCGGCGTCGGCAGCGCCGCCGTCGTCGGGGCCGGCGGCGTACAGCGGGCTGCCGTCCGGGGCCTCCAGGCAGAGCGGGTTGCCGGTGAAGGCGGCCAGCAGACGCAGTACCTCGGAGGCACCGCCGCCGCGCAGCAGGACGTCCGTACAGCGGCGCAGCACCTCGTCGGCGCGGCGCATCAGCGTGTAGTGGCTGTTGACGATCTCGGTGTGGATCTCCTCGGTGACCGAGACGTACGGCACCTCGCGGTGCAGCTGGATCAGCGGCAGGCCGCAGGCGCGGGCGCTCTCGACCAGTGCGGTGGGCAGCGACTCGAAACGGGCGCCCAGCTCCACCACGAGCGCGGCGATCCCGCGGTCCGCGAGCTTGCGGACGAAGGCCCGCTGCTCGGAGGGGCGGGCGCCCAGGCCGAGGCCGGTGGTCAGCAGCAGCTCGCCGCCCTTGAGCAGCGAGGCGATGTTGGGGACCTCGCCGGCGTGCACCCAGCGCACCGCGCGGTCCAGCCCGTCCTCACCCGTGATCACCTCGGGCAGCCCGCGCCGCAGCGTGGGCAGCTCCAGCGCCCTGCGTACCGTGATCTCGGCTTCGCTCATCACTTCCGACCCCATGGCGTCGAACGCTACCCGGAGCTGCCGGTCCCCGCCGCCACGGGAGCCCTGGTCGGAGCGGTGCGGCCGGGCCGGTCAGCCCGATTCGCGGACCACCAGCTCGGCCGGGGTGACGACGGGGGAGAGGTCCTCGCCGCCGGAGGCCAGCCGGCGCAGGAGGAGGCGGGCCATCAGGCGCCCCATCTCCTGGACGTCCTGCCGGACCGTGGTCAGCGGCGGGTCCGCCCAGGCCGCCGGGGCGAGGTCGTCGTAGCCGACGACCGCGACGTCCTCGGGGACCCGCAGGCCGCGGGCGCGCAGCGTGCGCAGGGCGCCGGTGGCCATCAGGTCCGAGCAGGCGAAGACGGCGTCGAGGTCCGGCGCGGCGTCCAGCAGCGTGGCCATGGCCCGCTCGCCGCCCTCCGCGGTGAAGCCGCCGTCGGCGATCAGCCGCTCGTCCACGTCCGGCGCGTCCGGTCCGCCGAGCGCCTCGCGGTAGCCGTCCAGCCGGTCCTGGGCCGAGGTCTGGTCCAGCGGGCCGGTGATGACGGCGATGCGGCGCCGGCCCCGGGAGAGGAGGTGGCGCACGGCCTGCCGCCCGCCGTCGCGGTTGTCGGTGTCGACGTACAGCGGCGGGGCACTTGCGGGGCCGTCGTCCGTCCAGTCCGGGCGGCCGCCGAAGACCGTGGGCAGCCCCGAGGCGTCGGCCATCGCGGGCAGCGGGTCTGCGCTGTGCAGCGAGAACATCAGCGCGCCGTCGACGTGCCCGCCCGACAGATAGCGGCCGATGCGTTCGTGGTCCCGGTCGCTCTCCACCATCAGCAGCAGCAACTGGGTGTCGGCGGCGGCCAGTTCACGGCCGATGCCGCGCAGTTGCTGGGCGAAGAACGGGTCGGAGAAGACCCGGGTCTCGGGCTCGGCGATGACCACGGCGACGGCTCCGGTACGCCGGGTGACGAGCGAGCGCGCCGCGCTGTTGGGGACGTACCCCAGCTCGGCGACGGCCTGCCGGACCTTTTCGCGGATCTCGGTGCGGACGCCGGGGCCGCCGTTGACGACGCGGGAGACGGTGGCGCGGGAGACGCCGGCCAGCGCGGCCACCGCCTCCAGGGTCGGCCGCCGGCCGCCGGACACGGGCATCTCGAACTCCTCTCGTCTCGCGGTGGGTTGACGGTACCGCCAGAAGTGGGCAGGGTGACCCTACTTCATTTGAGAGCGCTCTCACCCCTCCCCCCACAAGGAGCCGTCTCATGATTTCTCGTCGTGCCCTGCTCGGCGGTCTCGCCGCGAGCGCCGCCGCCGGCACCGGTCTCACCCTGGCCGGCCGGGCCATCGGAGCACCCGCGCCGGTCCGCTCCAAGGCCGCCGGCCTCCCCCTGGAGATCGTCAACAACTCCGGTGAGTTCGGCAATTCATCGGTATACGTCTACATCGTCGGCAACGACGGCACCCAGCAGGTCCGTGTCACGCCCGAGGGCGAACTGAAGCCGGTCGCGGTCTCCGACAATGGCTCGGACGGGTTCACCGACTACGCGATACCGCTCGCCGGGAGCGGTACCACCACCCTCACGCTGCCGAAGATGTCCGGCCGGATCTACACCTCGCTGGGCGGCAAGCTGAAGTTCAAGGCCGTCGAGGACGGCAACGGCAAGGCCGCGCTCGCCTATCCGGCGGGCTGGGTGGATTCCGACCCCAACTTCGGGGTGCTGCACGACTGCGCGGAGTTCACCTACAACGACGGCGGAATGTACTGCAACACCACGATGGTGGACATGTTCAGCGTGCCGCTGGCGATCAAGCTGACCGGCGCCAAGGACCAGACGGCGGGGCTGCTGAAGGACGGCGCCCGGGACAAGATCTTTTCCGGCCTGGCGGGCGTCGAGGGCTTCGACAGGCTCGTGGTCGACGACAAGCGGGTCATCGCCCCCGGACACGGCCTGGGTGCCGGTCGGTTCGACGAGAACTACCTCGCCGCCGCCATCGACGAGGCATGGGCCGCCTACGAGTCCAAGGACCTCAAGATCACCACCAATGCCGGGACGTTCACCGGGCGCACCGCCGGCGGGAAGCTCTCCTTCACCGGCCCCGCTTCCGTCTCCTTCGACAAGCCGAGCACCAAGGACGTGCTCTTCTGCGACGGCGCCCTCGCCGCGCCGAACGACGGTACGACGGGCCCGGTCGCCGCGATCCTCGGCGCCGCGCTCAACCGGGCCACCCTCACCTCGCACGCCGAGCAGCCCACCACCGACCCCGCCGCCTTCTACCAGCAGAAGCTCGCCAACCACTACGCAAGGGTGATGCACGAAGCGACGCAGGACGGCAAGGCGTACGGCTTCGCCTTCGACGACGTCGCCGGCTTCGCCTCGTACATCGAGGACGGCGCGCCCAGCAAGTTCACCCTGACGCTGACGCCGTTCTGACCGGCGCGGCCCCATAGGCCAGGGCTCCGGCCGTGCCGCAGCGGCACACGGCCGGAGCCCTGTTCGTCGTGCGCGGTGGGCTCAGCCCCCGTACGCCCCGCTGGCCGTCAGGCGCAGGGCCGTGTCGATCAGCGGGACGTGGCTGAACGCCTGCGGGAAGTTGCCCACCTGGCGGCCGGACTCGGAGTCCCACTCCTCGGCCAGCAGTCCCAGGTCGTTGCGGAGCGAGAGCAGCTTCTCGAAGAGCTTGCGGGCCTCCTCGACCCGGCCGATCATCGCCAGGTCGTCGGCGAGCCAGAACGAGCAGGCCAGGAACGCGCCCTCGTCGCCCTCCAGGCCGTCCACGTTCTCCTCGCCGGCGTCGGCGGAGGTGGGATAGCGCATGATGAAGCCGTCGGGCGTGGCCAACTCCCGCTGGATCGCCTCGATCGTGCCGATGACGCGCTTGTCGTCCGGCGGCAGGAAGCCCATCTGCGGGATGAGCAGCAGCGAGGCGTCCAGCTCCTTGGAGCCGTAGGACTGGGTGAAGGTGTTGCGCTCCGGGTCGTAGCCGTTCTCGCACACGTCCCGGTGGATCGTGTCGCGCAGGTCCTTCCAGCGCTCCAGCGGGCCCTCGACGTCCCCGGACTCCATGAGCTTGATGGTGCGGTCCACCGCGACCCAGGTCATGACCTTGGAGTGCACGAAGTGCCGGCGCGGCCCGCGCACCTCCCAGATGCCCTCGTCCGGCTCGTCCCAGTGCTGTTCCACCCAGCGGATCAGCTTCAGCTGGAGCAGCGAGGCGTAGTCGTTGCGGGCCAGGCCCGTCATGTGGGCGAGGTGCAGCGCCTCGATGACCTCGCCGTACACGTCCAGCTGGAGCTGGCCGGCGGCGCCGTTGCCGACCCGGACCGGCTGCGAACCCTCGTACCCCGGCAGCCAGGTCAGCTCGTTCTCGCCCAGCTCCCGCTCGCCGGCGATGCCGTACATGATCTGGAGGTTCTCCGGGTCGCCCGCCACCGCGCGGAGCAGCCACTCGCGCCAGGCGCGTGCCTCGTCGCGGTAGCCGGTGCGCAGCAGCGAGGAGAGCGTGATCGCGGCGTCCCGGAGCCAGGTGAAGCGGTAGTCCCAGTTGCGGGAGCCGCCGATGTCCTCGGGGAGGGAGGTGGTGGGGGCCGCGACGATGCCGCCGGTCGGCGCGTACGTCAGCGCCTTCAGCGTGATCAGCGAGCGGATCACCGCGTCCCGGTAGGGGCCGTGGTACGTGCACTGCGCGACCCACTCGCGCCAGAAGTCCTCGGTGGCGGCGAGCGCGTTCTCCGGCTCGGGCAGCGGCGGCTGCTCGTGGTGCGAGGGCTGCCAGCTCATGGTGAACGTGATCCGCTGCCCGGCCTCGACCGCGAAGTCGGAGTATGTCGTGAGGTCTTCGCCGTGGGTCTCGGCCGTGGTGTCGAACCACACCGAGTCCGGGCCCGCGACCGCGGCCGTGCGGCCGTCGACCTGGTGCACCCACGGCACCACCCAGCCGTAGGAGAAGCGCATCCGCAGCGAGGAGCGCATCGGCACCCGGCCGCTGACGCCTTCCACGATGCGGATCAGCTGCGGGGCGCCCTCGCGCGGCGGCATGAAGTCGATCACGCGCACCGTGCCGTCGGGGGTTTCCCACTCCGACTCCAGGATCAGCGAGTCGCCGCGGTACCGGCGGCGGTCGGAGGGCGCCGGATCGCCTTCCGCTTCCGCGGCCGGACCCAGCCGCCAGAAGCCGTGCTCCTCGGTGCCGAGGAGGCCCGCGAAGACCGCGGGCGAGTCGAACCGGGGGAGGCACAGCCAGTCGACCGTGCCGTCCCGGCAGACGAGTGCGGCGGTCTGCATGTCGCCGATGAGTGCGTAGTCCTCGATGCGCCCGGCCACGTACAACTCCCGTTCGAACTGGGGTGACGCCCCCCGTGGGACGTGTCGGTCTTCCGTCCTGATCCGTTGAAAACCCCGCCGAGCTGCTGGTCCGGTGTGCGGGTCGGGACGGTGCCGTGCCGGACGGCTCTGCGCGAGTGCCCGAGCAGGATACGACGCGTACGGAAGATCCGCTCGGCCCTCCGCTTTCCGGGGCTGGGCCGAACGGGTGGCCTCCGTCACGTCGGGCCCCGGATACAGGGAGCGATCCATTCCGCCCCGCGCGGGCGGGAGCGACCACGCTCCGTCGCTGATAGCCTGGTACCCCGTGGACCGGTGGGCCGGAAGAAAGACCCGGAACCCCCCGACCGCAGCGACGGCACCCCGTGGAATCCGGGATCGCGCCGCTCCGCTTTTCACCTCGCGACCCACGGGAGCTTCCTCTTGGCCATGCCGCCCACCGCATTTGTAAACAACGCCGGCTCGACGACCAAGCACATCTTCGTCACCGGGGGCGTTGCGTCCTCGCTCGGCAAGGGGCTCACCGCCTCCAGCCTGGGTGCGCTCCTCAAGGCGCGGGGCCTGCGGGTCACGATGCAGAAGCTGGACCCGTACCTCAACGTCGACCCCGGCACGATGAACCCCTTCCAGCACGGCGAGGTGTTCGTCACCAACGACGGCGCCGAGACCGACCTGGACATCGGCCACTACGAGCGCTTCCTGGACGTCGACCTCGACGGCTCCGCGAACGTCACCACCGGCCAGGTCTACTCCACCGTGATCGCCAAGGAGCGGCGCGGCGAGTACCTGGGCGACACCGTGCAGGTCATCCCGCACATCACCAACGAGATCAAGCACCGCATCCGGCGGATGGCGACCGACGACGTCGACGTCGTCATCACCGAGGTCGGCGGCACGGTCGGCGACATCGAGTCGCTGCCGTTCCTGGAGACCGTGCGCCAGGTCCGCCACGAGGTCGGCCGGGACAACGTCTTCGTCGTGCACATCTCGCTGCTTCCGTACATCGGCCCCTCCGGTGAGCTGAAGACCAAGCCGACCCAGCACTCCGTCGCCGCGCTGCGCAACATCGGCATCCAGCCCGACGCGATCGTGCTGCGCGCCGACCGCGAGGTGCCCGTCTCCATCAAGCGCAAGATCTCGCTGATGTGCGACGTGGACGAGGCCGCCGTCGTGGCCTGCAAGGACGCGCCGTCGATCTACGACATCCCCAAGGTGCTGCACACCGAGGGGCTGGACGCCTACGTCGTCCGCAAGCTGGACCTGCCGTTCCGTGACGTGGCCTGGGCCCAGTGGGAGGACCTGCTGGACCGCGTCCACAACCCGGACCACGAGGTCAAGGTCGCGCTGGTCGGCAAGTACATCGACCTGCCCGACGCCTACCTGTCGGTCTCCGAGGCGATGCGGGCCGGCGGCTTCGCCAACCGCGCCCGCGTGAAGATCAAGTGGGTCACCTCCGACGACTGCCGCACCCCGGCCGGCGCCCAGGCGCAGCTCGGCGACTGCGACGCCGTCCTGATCCCCGGCGGCTTCGGCGAGCGCGGCGTGGAGGGCAAGCTGGAGGCCATCACCTACGCCCGCGAGAACAAGGTCCCGCTGCTGGGCATCTGCCTGGGCCTGCAGTGCGTCGTCATCGAGGCGGCGCGCAGCCTGGCGGGCGTCAAGGGCGCGAACTCCACCGAGTTCGACCCGGCGGCGGCCGACCCGGTCATCTCGACCATGGCCGAGCAGCTGGACATCGTCGCCGGCGAGGGCGACATGGGCGGCACGATGCGGCTCGGCATGTACCCGGCCAAGCTCGCCGAGGGCTCCATCGTCCGCGAGGTCTACGGCGACGAGCAGTACGTCGAGGAGCGCCACCGCCACCGCTACGAGGTCAACAACTCCTACCGCGGTGAGCTGGAGAAGAAGGCGGGCCTGCTGTTCTCCGGCGTCTCCCCGGACAACAAGCTGGTGGAGTACGTCGAGTACCCGCGCGAGGTGCACCCCTACCTGGTCGCCACCCAGGCGCACCCGGAGCTGCGCTCCCGCCCGACCCGCCCGCACCCGCTCTTCGCGGGCCTGGTGAAGGCGGCCGTCGAGCGCAAGACCGGTCAGAGCGCCGGCAAGGCCGCCGGTAAGTAGGGAACCGGCCGACCGATACGGTTACCGGGGTGCGGGCTTTGCGGCCCGTACCCCGGTTTCTGCTTGTTTGGGAGGATGCGCATGGCCATCAAGGACACCCCCGAGGAGTGGCGGATCACCGCGACGGCGACCCCCTTCACCGGCAACAAGACCAGCGTCCGCACGGACGAGGTCGTGATGCCGGACGGGTCCACCGTGAAGCGGGACTACCAGGTCCACCCCGGCTCGGTGGCCGTTCTGGCCCTGGACGGCGAGGGCAGGGTCCTGGTGCTGCGCCAGTACCGGCACCCGGTACGGCACAAGCTCTGGGAGATCCCGGCCGGCCTGCTGGACATCCCGGGCGAGAACCCGCTGCACGCCGCCCAGCGCGAGCTGTACGAGGAGGCGCACGTCAAGGCCGAGGACTGGCGGGTGCTGACCGACGTCTACACCACGCCCGGCGGCTGCGACGAGGCCGTGCGGATCTTCCTGGCCCGCGACCTGTCCGAGGCGGAGGGCGAGCGCTTCGAGGTCGAGGAGGAAGAGGCCGACATGGAGCTGGCGCGGGTGCCGGTCGCCGACCTCGCGCGCGGCGTGCTGGCGGGCGAGCTGCACAACAACTGCCTGGTCGTCGGCGTGCTGTCGCTGCTGGCCGCGCAGTCGGGTGACGGCCCGGACGCGCTGCGCCCGGCCGAGGCGCCCTGGCCGGCCCGGCCGTTCCAGGCGTGACGCCGGGCCCGTTCCCGGAGTGACGGAAGGTCCCGGGGAGCACCCCGGGACCTTACCGGAATCTTGTCTCCCATTTTTGTCAGATTTACGCGGTATGTCCGCCGTGATCCACGCCTCTCGTGAACTACGCTCGACAAATCCCGGCCGTACAGGCGGCCGGCTCGTACGCGCGCAAGTGAACGGGAGCGTGGCCCGTGGCGGAGCAGGCGGTGGACACCGGACGGTCGGTGACGGCGTCGGGGGCCGGACGAAGAGGAGCGGGCCGGACCGGCGCCCCGGCGGCCGCCCCGCCGGCGCCCTTCTTCGCCGGCCGCAGCCGCGAACTGGCCGCCCTGCGCAGCGACATCGAACGCGCCGGACTGGACACCCTCTCCGGCCGCAAGGGCGCCCGCAGCCGGGTGCTGCTGATCGCCGGCCGGCCCGGTTCGGGCCGCAGCGCCCTGGCCGCCGAACTCGCCCGGCAGCTGGCCGGCGACTACCCGGACGGCGTGCTGCGCTGCCGGCTGAGCACCATCGACGGCCGGCCCGTGCCCACCGCGTCCGTCGCCCGTGACCTGCTCACCCAGCTCGGCGAGCGGGTGCCGGCGGGCGCGGAGGAGGACGAGCTGACCGAGGCGCTGCGCGGCGCGCTGGCCGACCGGCGCGCCCTGCTCCTGCTGGACGACGCGGCCGGCGCCGAGCAGGTCGACCCGCTGCTGCCGGACGCCCCGGGCTGCCTGGTCCTCGGCGTCTCCGAGGGACCGCTGACCGGCATCACGGACGTCCGGCCCTGCACCCTCGGGGGCCTGGACACCGCGGCCGGGGTGGAGATCCTGACCCGGTACGCGGGCAGCGTCCGCATCACCGTCGACCCGCGCACCGCCGAGCAGGTCGTCCAGGACTGCGGCGGCCAGCCCGCCGCCCTGGTGCTGGCCGGCGGCTGGCTCGCGACCCACCCCAAATCCTCCCTCTCCGACCTGCGGCGGACGCTGTTCCTGCTGCCGCCCGGCGAGGAGGACGCGGTACCGGTGCCCCGGTCGCTGTCCCGCGCCTTCCGGATGGCGTACGAAGGGCTGCCGGCACCCGCAGCGCGCATACTGCGACTGCTCTCGCTCGCCCCGGCGGGCCTCGTCGACGCGCACACGGCGTCCGCGCTGGCCGGCTGCTCGGTGGAGGCCGCCGAATCGACCCTGCGGGACTTCGCGGCCATGGGAGCGCTCCGACCCGTGGCGCCGGAGGGCGCCGCCGGGGGCGAGGACACCTCGGCCGACGGGCCCGACCCGATGGCGGCCCTCCCGCCGCAGTACCGGGTGCCCGGCTGCCTCGCGCCGCTGCTGCGCGCCCGGCTCCAGGCCCACGAGCGCCCCGCCGAGATCCAGCTCTCCCGCGCCCGCATGCTGGAGCGGACCGTACGGCAGCTGCTGTCCTGCCGGGCGATGGGGGAGCCCGCCGGATCCCCGGCCCGCGAACGGACCTCCGGGCTGCCGCGGTCGCTGCGCTTCGGGTCCGTCCCCGAGGCCGCGGCCTGGCTGCGCACCCGCCGCCCGGCCCTGCTGGACTCGGCCCGGATCGCCGTCGCCGACGGTGAGCTGGACACCCTGGACCGGCGGCTGATGGCCGCGCTGGTACGGGCGCTGCTCGCCCACGAGAGCGCCGAGTCGGCGGCTCCCGATCTGTACGGGCTGCACCTCCTGGTCCTGCAGGTCGCCGAGCGGCGCGCCCTGGCCCGCGAGAAGGCCGCGGCGCTGCTGAACCTCGGCGACCTGGACGCCCAGTCCGGCCGGTCGGAGAAGGCGCTGAGCCGGTACCGGGGCGCCCTGGAGTCGGCCCGCGCGGTGAAGGACGCGGTGGCGACCGGCCGCGCGCTGGAGTCGCTGGGCGCCACGTACGCCGAGCTGGCGGACTGGCAGCGGGCCGCCGACTGGTACGGGCGGGCGCTGGAGCTGCGGCTCTCCCGCGGCCACACGGCCGAGGCGGCCCGGCTGCACGGCCGGCTGGGCGCGGTGCACACGCAGGCGGGCCGCTGGGCCGAGGCGCTGCGTGAGTGGCGGGCCGCACACGGTGCGTACCGCAGGGCCGGTGACGCCGTGGGGCTGGCGCGCGCGATGGGGGAGACGGCGCGGGTGCAGGAGTACGCCGGGCGGCCCGAGCAGGCGCTGCGGACCTGCTTCGAGGCGCTGGAGCTGGCCAGGAAGGCGGCGGACGGGCGGCTGGAGGCGGCGCTCCAGCTGCGGATTGCGGACACCTTCGAACGGCTCGGCGATCCCGCGGCGGCAAGGCTGCACAGGGGCCTGGGAGAGGGACTCCTCGCAGATCACCCGGCCTGACCTACGAAATCGGTGGCGGTTCACGGAAAACTAATTGCTTTGCAAGGCTAGACAACAAGAGCTCCTTCAATAGACTGGCAGAGCCGCGGCTCTCGCGGTCACATCCGTCATGCGTCTGTATGAGCGGATATTTCTCTGCAAGCTCTCATTCAAGGACCGTGATCGACGTGAAGGTCGGCATCCCCCGCGAGGTCAAGAACAACGAGTTCCGGGTGGCTATCACGCCTGCCGGTGTCCACGAGCTCGTCCGCAACGGCCACCAGGTCTTCGTCGAGAAGGACGCCGGGCTCGGCTCCTCCATCACCAACGAGGAGTACGTCGGCGCCGGCGCGAACATCCTCGGCACCGCCGACGAGGTGTGGGCCACCGCCGACCTGCTGCTGAAGGTCAAGGAGCCCATCGCCGAGGAGTACCACCGGCTCCGCAAGGACCAGACGCTCTTCACCTACCTGCACCTGGCGGCCTCCCGCGAGTGCACGGACGCCCTCCTGGAGTCCGGCACCACCGCGATCGCCTACGAGACCGTCGAGACCGCCAACCGCGCGCTGCCGCTGCTGGCCCCGATGTCCGAGGTCGCGGGCCGCATCGCCCCGCAGGTCGGCGCGTACCACCTGATGCGCCAGGCCGGCGGCCGCGGCGTGCTGCCCGGCGGCGTCCCCGGCGTCCACGCGGGCAAGGCCGTCGTCATCGGCGGTGGCGTCTCCGGCTGGAACGCCGTGCAGATCGCCGTGGGCCTGGGCTTCCACGTCACGCTGCTCGACAAGGACATCAACAAGCTCCGCGAGGCCGACAAGATCTTCGGCACCAAGGTGCAGACGATCGTCTCCAACGCCTTCGAGCTGGAGAAGGCCGTCGTCGAGGCCGACCTCGTCGTGGGTGCCGTCCTCATCCCGGGCGCCAAGGCCCCGAAGCTGGTCACCAACGAGCTCGTCGCCAAGATGAAGCCCGGAAGTGTCCTTGTCGACATCGCGATCGACCAGGGCGGCTGCTTCGAGGACTCGCGTCCGACCACGCACGCCGAGCCGACCTTCCAGGTCCACAACTCGGTCTTCTACTGCGTCGCCAACATGCCGGGCGCGGTGCCGAACACCTCCACCCACGCGCTCACCAACGCGACGCTGCCCTACATCGTCGAGCTGGCCAACCGCGGCTGGGTCGAGGCGCTCCGCCGGGACGCCGCGCTGGCCAAGGGCCTCAACACCCACGACGGCAAGGTCGTCTACGCCGAGGTCGCCGAGGCGCACGGCCTGGAGTCCGTCGAGCTGAGCACGCTGCTGGGCTGATTCGTCAACACGGCGCGTCAACACCACGCGCACGGCCGGGCCTTGAGACTTTCGGGCCCGGCCGGTCGCGTTTGCGACAGATTTCCCCGACCGTCCGTGGCGGGCCTCCGCCGAGCCCTCCGCAACTCGTAACGAACGTCTCTCTTCGACCCTTTCGCACACCCCCGAAACCTCACGGATGTGTGCCGCGCGCCCTTGACATCGGGGTGTTCCATTGCCGACACATCGTGCCGGGTCCGGTGGATTGTGTTGCTGCGGACGCCCGACACGCCATAGAGTCGCCAACCGTCGGCATGGTGTCACGCTGACCTATCGATAAGTTTCCTGGTCACATCCAAGGAGGTAAGACGACTTGTGAATGAGTCGACATTTACTCCCGGAGGTGGTCGACCAGGAGCGGTTGCACGGGGCCAGGGTCCCTCGGGGCACGAGGCTGTCGGCTCCGTCGCTGTCCACACCTTCGCAGCCCAGAAGAGCATGACGACGACAGCCCACCAGAGCATGGACGGCCATCAAGTGAACGCCATGGCCGGCGACCAGGGCGGCACAGACCCGGCCCGTTTCGCCGACTACGACGACCTGCCCGAGGGGCACTTCTACGATCCGGACGCGGAGTACGAGCCGGACCCCGAGTACGCGGCGACGCTCGCGCCGGACGCCGCGCGCCAGCGCCGCGAGCGCATCGGCCCGACCGGCCGGCCCCTTCCCTACTTCCCGATCCCCGGGCCGCTTTCCGAGCACGGCCCGGCGAAGATCATCGCGATGTGCAACCAGAAGGGCGGGGTCGGCAAGACGACCTCGACCATCAACCTGGGTGCCGCGCTGGCCGAGTACGGCCGCCGGGTGCTGCTGGTCGACTTCGACCCGCAGGGCGCCCTCTCGGTCGGCCTCGGCGTCAACCCCATGGAGCTGGACCTGACGGTCTACAACCTGCTCATGGAGCGGGGCATGTCGGCCGACGAGGTACTGCTGAAGACCGCGGTCCCCAACATGGACCTGCTCCCCAGCAATATCGATTTGTCAGCCGCTGAGGTGCAGCTCGTCAGCGAGGTGGCCCGTGAGTCGACCCTCCAGCGCGCCCTGAAGCCGCTGCTGGCCGACTACGACTACATCGTCATCGACTGCCAGCCCTCGCTCGGTCTGCTGACCGTCAACGCGCTGACGGCGGCTCACAAGGTCATCGTCCCGCTGGAGTGCGAGTTCTTCGCGCTGCGCGGTGTGGCGCTGCTGACCGAGACGATCGAGAAGGTCCAGGAGCGGCTCAACCCCGACCTGGAGCTGGACGGCATCCTCGCCACGATGTACGACTCGCGCACCGTGCACAGCCGCGAGGTCCTGGCGCGCGTGGTGGAGGCCTTCGACGATCACGTGTACCACACCGTGATCGGCCGGACGGTCCGCTTCCCCGAGACCACGGTCGCGGGCGAGCCGATCACCACGTACGCCTCCAACTCCGTGGGTGCCGCCGCCTACCGTCAGCTCGCCAGGGAGGTGCTCGCCCGGTGTCACGCCGAGTGAGTCTGCCCGGCGCCGATGAGCTGTTCCGCACCACCGGGGGGACGGCGCTGCAGTCCTCCTCGCCCCGCCGGCCGGCGAACGGTACCCCCGCGAACGGCGAGGTGCCCCGGGTGCCCGCGCCGGGCGGCGAGGCCGACCCGGCCGCGCCGCAGCAGGGCGGCGCCGCGCAGCGCCGTCCGGAGGGCGAACCCGCTGCCGCGGCGTCCGGGGCCGCGGCGCCCGCGGAGCAGCACAGCGGTCGCGACACGGCCGACGAGGCCGCCAAGGAGCGCCGCCGGCAGGAGGCCGCTGCCGCGGGGGCGCCGGCCTCGGGGAGCCCCGCCCGGCGACGCGGCCGGGGCGCGAACCGCCGTCCCAGCGGCCGGGAACGGCACGACGAGAAGATCACCGTGTACGTCTCCGCCGAGGAGCTGATGGACCTGGAGCACGCGCGCCTGGTCCTGCGCGGCGAACACGGGCTCGCGGTGGACCGCGGCCGGATCGTCCGGGAGGCCGTCGCGGTCGTCCTGGCGGACCTGGAGTCCCGCGGGGACGCCAGCATCCTCGTGCGGCGCCTGAGGGGCCGCTGAGCGGCTCCTGAGGGCCATGCTGTGGAACTCCGGCCGCCCGGGCGGCCGGGTCCGCGCCCGCCGGGCCCCGGCGGGTTAGCCTTCCGGCACCGGCGGGTGCCGCCCGCCGGTGACCAGCCCGGCGCCGTGCGCGGCACGGGACCGCAGCGTATGGACCACGATGCCGACGAGCCACGACGACCCCTCAGCGCCCGCCCCGCGCACCCCGCGCCGCTCCCTGGGCCACGGCCCGGGCACGCCCCCACCCCCGGAGCCGGCCCCGGCCGGTCCTCCCGAGGCCGAGCCGGCCGCGGCCACCACCACGGTCGAGGCTCCCGAGCCGGAGCCGGTTGCGGCCGCGGCCCCTGAGGCCGAGCCGGAGCCGGTCACGGCCGAGGCCCCTGAGGCCGAGCCCGAGGACGAGCCCGGAACGGACGGGCCCGCCGTGCCCGAGGAGGGCGGGCCCGCCGCCTCCGAGGGGGATGAGCCCGGCGTGCCCGAGGGGGATGAGCCCGCCGCCTCCGAGGGGGACGGGCCCGCCGGCTCCGAAGGGGACGGGCCCGCCGCGCCCTCGGACGCCACCGTGGCCGGGGACGGGAAGTTCACCCTTCACCTGGAGAACTTCGAGGGGCCGTTCGACCTCCTGCTGCAGCTGATCTCCAAGCACAAGCTGGACGTCACCGAGATCGCTCTCTCGCAGGTCACCGACGAGTTCATGGCCCACATCCGGGCCATGGGACCGGACTGGGACCTGGACCAGACGACGGAGTTCCTGGTCGTCGCGGCGACCCTGCTGGACCTGAAGGCCGCCCGGCTGCTGCCCGCCGCCGAGGTCGAGGACGAGGCGGACCTCGCCCTCCTGGAGGCGCGCGACCTGCTCTTCGCCCGGCTGCTCCAGTACCGCGCGTACAAGGAGGTCGCCGACGTCTTCAGCCGCCGCCTGGCGGACGAGGCGCGCCGCTACCCCCGTACCGTCGGTCTCGAACCGCACCACGCCGAGCTGCTCCCCGAGGTCGTCATCAGCATCGGGGCCGAGGGGTTCGCCAAGCTGGCCGTGAAGGCGATGCAGCCCAAGGCGAAGCCGCAGGTGTACATCGACCACATCCACGCCCCGCTGGTCAGCGTGCGCGAGCAGGCCGAGGTGGTGGTGGCGCGGCTGCGCGCGGCCGGCGAGGCGTCCTTTCAGGAGCTCACCGAGGACGCGCCGGACACCCTCACCGTGGTCGCCCGCTTCCTGGCGCTCCTGGAGCTGTACCGGGAGCGCGCGGTGGTCCTGGACCAGCCCGAGGCGCTGGGCGAGCTGATGGTCCGCTGGGCGGGTACGGAGGACGGCGCCGAGCCCGTCGTCACGGACGAGTTCGACCGCCCGGCGGAGCAGCCGGCCGACGAGAAGACCCAGAAGGAGACGGAGACGGCATGAGCGGCCCCGGTACCACCGAAGAGACGTACGCCCTCCCCGAGGCACAGGCCCCCGAGGCCCCCGAAGAGACGTACGACCTCCCCGAGGGGCAGGCCCCCGAGACCCCCGGAGCGCCGCCCGGCGCCCTCGGGGTCGCGGCGCTCGACCTGAAGCCCGCGCTGGAGGCCGTCCTGATGGTCGTCGACGAGCCCGCCACCGAGGAGCACCTCGCCAAGGTGCTGCAGCGCCGCCGCCGGGACGTGACGATCGCGCTGCGTGAGCTGTCGGACGACTACGCCCGGCAGGGCCGCGGTTTCGACCTGCGGCTGGTCGCGGGCGGCTGGCGGTTCTACACCCGCCCGGAGTACGCCGACGCCGTGGAGGCCTTCGTCCTGGACGGCCAGCAGGCCCGGCTGACGCAGGCCGCATTGGAGACTCTGGCCGTGGTCGCGTACCGTCAACCGGTCAGCCGGTCCCGGGTCTCGGCCGTGCGCGGTGTCAACTGCGACGGCGTGATGCGCACCCTTCTCCAGCGCGGTCTGGTCGAGGAGGCGGGCACGGAAGGCGAAACAGGTGCGATCCTGTACAGGACGACGAACTACTTTCTGGAGCGGATGGGCCTGCGGGGCTTGGACGAGCTCCCCGAGCTCGCCCCGTTCCTCCCCGAGGCGGACGCGGTCGAGGGCGACTCCCGGGAAGGTGTGCCGTCGTTCGACGTAGACGACAGCGGCGACTCTCAGACGGATCATTGATGCGAAGCAGCGGCAGGAACAGCAGCGGCGGCGGTAGGGGCAACTACCGGGGCGCCGGCAACCAGCGCGACGACAAGCAGAAGCGCGCGGGCAAGCCTCGTCCCGAGGAGCGCCGCTACGACGTCGGTGGATCCGGCTCGGGCGGCCCGGGCGACGGACCCCGCAAGGGGCGCGGCGCGGCGGCCCGCGGTGGCGCCAAGGGCGGTCCGAAGAACAGCCCCCGCAGCCAGGAGGGCAAGGGCGCCAAGGGCTCCCGCGGCCGCGGTTCCACGCCGGCCCGCCCCCGCGAGTACGACGCGAAGATCGAGGAGCGCAACCGCGCCCGGTACGACAAGCCGGAGATCAAGACTCCCAAGACCTTCGGCGACCAGGAGGGCGAGCGGCTCCAGAAGGTGCTGGCCCGCGCGGGCATGGGCTCGCGGCGCGCCTGCGAGGACCTGATCGACGAGGCCCGTGTCGAGGTGAACGGGCAGATCGTCACGGAGCAGGGCGTCCGTGTCGACCCGCAGAAGGACGAGATCAAGGTGGACGGCCTGACCGTCGCCACCCAGTCCTACCTCTTCTTCGCGCTGAACAAGCCGGCCGGCGTCGTCTCCACCATGGAGGACCCCGACGGCCGCCAGTGCCTGGGCGACTACGTCACCAACCGGGAGACCCGGCTCTTCCACGTCGGCCGGCTGGACACCGAGACCGAGGGCATCATCCTGCTCACCAACCACGGGGAGCTGGCGCACCGCCTGACCCACCCGCGGTACGGCGTGCAGAAGACCTACCTCGCCGCCATCCAGGGCCCGCTGCCGCGCGAGATCGGCAAGATGCTGAAGGACGGCATCGAGCTGGAGGACGGGTACGCCCGCGCCGACCACTTCCGGGTCGTGCAGCAGACCGGCAAGAACTACCTCGTCGAGGTGACGCTGCACGAGGGCCGCAAGCACATCGTGCGCCGGATGCTCTCCGAGGCCGGCTTCCCGGTGGACAAGCTCGTACGGACCTCCTTCGGGCCCATCTCGCTGGGCGACCAGAAGTCCGGCTGGCTGCGCCGGCTGACCAACACCGAGGTCGGCATGCTGATGCGCGAGGTCGACCTGTAGGCCGCACCCGGCCGTCCGGCCGCCGCCGGCAGTTGCGGCGGCCACTGACCACCCCTTATCGTCACTATGACGACTAAGGGGTGGTTTTTTCATGTCCGCGAAGGATCCCGCGACCGGTTCGATGCTCGGGCTCGCCCTCGGCGACGCGCTCGGATACCCGACCGAGTTCAAGAGCGTCCGCTCGATCGAGGCCGCGTACGGGCCCTGGCGGCAGCTGGAACTGCCCCGGCCGGCCCTCGTCACCGACGACACCCAGATGACGCTCGCCCTCGGGCGCGGCCTGCGTACGGCGATGGAGCGCGGCCCGCTCGACGCGGCCACGCTGGAGCCCCCGGTGCGCCAGGAGTACATCGACTGGTGGCGCTCCCCGGACAACAACCGCGCCCCCGGCAACACCTGCCTCAGCGCCTGCCGGCTGCTGAGCGAGGCCGGCCGCCCCTGGGCCGAGGCCAGTCGGACCGGCTCCAAGGGCTGCGGCGCCAACATGCGCGTCGCCCCCATCGGCCTGGCCCCCGGCCTGACCGATCAGCAGCGGGCCGGCGCCGCCCAGCTCCAGTCGGCCCTCACCCACGGCCACCCCACCGCCCTGGCGGCCAGCGACCTCACGGCATGGGCGGTGCGGCTCCTGGCCCGGGGCGAGGACCCCGCCGAGCTGCCCACGAAGCTCCGGATCTACATCCACGGCAACCGCACCACCTACCACGGCGACTGGCTCGGCGACCTGTGGCAGCACGCCGGTGCCGCGTCGCCCGAGGCGTTCATGGCACACGGCTGGGACGAGTGCCGCGGCGTCCTGGACCGGCTGGACGCCGCCCTGCGCGCCCCCGACCCGGAGACCGACCCCTGCCTCCTCGTCGGCGAGGGCTGGATCGCGGAGGAGGCCCTGGCCGCCGGGCTGCTCTGCTTCCTGCTCTTCCCCGAGGACCCGGTGGCGGCGCTGCGCCGCGGCGCCTGCTCCGCCGGCGACTCCGACTCCCTCGCCTGCCTGGCCGGCGCCTTCGCCGGCGCCCACCTCGGCGCGGACGCCTGGCCGGCGGCCTGGACCGAGCGCATCGAGTACCGCGAGGAGCTGCTGGCGCTCGGCGCGCTCTGGGACGGGCGGGGCTGACCGCCGTCCGGCCGCCGGGACGCCCGTCTCGCAGGACGGGCGCGCTCGGCGGCCGGGCCCGGGGGTCGATACGCTGATCGGGCAGGCAGACACGTACGCCCGGGAGCGGCGCGTACGAGAGGACACGAGGAGCAGGACGTGGCGGTACGTGCGGTCCGAGGGGCCGTCCAGCTGGAGCGGGACGAAGCGGAGCACATGCATGAGCAGGTCGCCGAGCTGCTGACCGCCATCCTGGAGCGGAACAGCCTCGTGCCGGACGACCTGATCAGCGTCTGGTTCACGGCCACGCCCGACCTGCACAGCGACTTCCCCGCCGTCGCCGCGCGCAAGCTCGGCATCACCGACGTACCGCTGATCTGCGCGCAGGAGCTGGACATCGCCGGGGCCATGCCGCGCGTGGTGCGCATCCTGGCGCACGTCGAGAGCCATCTGGCCAAGACGGAGATGGCGCACGTCTACCTCGGCGCGGCGGGCGCGCTGCGGAAGGACATCGCCCAGTGAGGACCGCGATCGTCATCGGCACGGGCCTGATCGGCACGTCCGCCGCGCTGGCGCTGAGCGCCCGCGGCGTCCGGGTGCACCTCGCCGACCACGACGAGGCGCAGGCCCGTACGGCCGCTGCGCTCGGCGCGGGCACCGTGGAGGAGCCCGAGGGCCCCGTCGACCTGGCGATCGTCGCCGTGCCGCCGGCGCACGTCGCGGCGGCGCTGGCGGACGCGATGCGGCGCGGGACGGCCCGCGCCTACCTGGACGTGGCGAGCGTCAAGGGCGGCCCGCGGCGCGAGCTGGCGGAGCTGGGGCTGGACCTCACGCCGTACATCGGTACGCATCCGATGGCCGGCAAGGAGCGGTCCGGACCGCTCGCCGCGACCGCCGACCTCTTCGAGGGCCGGCCGTGGGTGCTCACGCCGACCCGGGACGGCGACACCGAGGTGCTCAACCTCGCGCTGGAGCTGGTGGCGCTGTGCCGGGCGGTCCCGGTCGTCATGGACGCCGACGCGCACGACCGCGCGGTGGCCCTGGTCAGCCACACCCCCCAGCTGGTCTCCAGCCTGGTCGCGGCGCGCCTCCGGGGCGCCGACGAGACCGCCGTACGGCTGTGCGGCCAGGGCATCCGGGACGTGACCCGGATCGCCGCCTCCGACCCCGCCATGTGGATCGACATCCTCTCCGCCAACCCGGGACCGGTCGCGGACGTCCTGTCGGAGATCGCGGCCGACCTGGACGAGACGGTGCAGGCGCTGCGCGCACTGCAGTCCGCCGACGAGGCCAAGCGCGGCGCGGGCGCCGGCGGCATCGAGGACGTGCTGCGGCGCGGCAACGCGGGCCGCGAGCGGGTGCCGGGCAAGCACGGCGCGGCGCCGGCCGCGTACGAGATCGTCGCCGTGCACATCGGCGACCAGCCGGGCGAGCTGGCGCGGATCTTCGCGGACGCCGGGCAGGCGGGCGTCAACATCGAGGACGTCCGCATCGAGCACGCCACCGGCCAGCAGGCGGGCTTCATCCAGCTCACGGTCGAGCCTCCGGCGGTACCGGTGCTGACCGCGGCGCTCCGCGAGCGCGGCTGGTCCATCCGTCAGTAGGCGCCCGGGGAGGCGTCCCGGAAGCGTCACAAACCCCCCACGCCCGTGCGGGGAAAACGCGCCTGCGTGTACCCGGTAACCTTGACGGAGGCCCATCGGGCCCCAGCATCCCCGCCCCGTGCACAAGGAAAGGTGTTCGTCACCGTGGAAACCGCCGCCCCGGCAGCAGTGATCGTCGCCATCGACGGCCCCTCCGGCACGGGCAAGTCCAGCACGTCCAAGGCGGTCGCCGCCAAGCTGGCGCTCAGCTACCTGGACACCGGTGCCCAGTACCGCGCGATCACCTGGTGGATGCTGTCCAACGGTGTCGACATCCAGGACCCGACCGCCATCGCCACGGCTGCCGCCAAGCCCGCGATCGTCTCCGGTACCGACCCGGCCGCGCCGACCATCACGGTCGACGGCCAGGACGCCGCGGGCCCGATCCGTACGAAGGAGGTCACCTCCGCGGTCAGCGCCGTCAGCGCCGTCCCCGAGGTGCGCACCCTGATCACGGACCTCCAGCGGACCATCGCCGCCTCCGCCGAGCGCGGCATCGTCGTCGAGGGCCGGGACATCGGCACGACCGTCCTGCCCGACGCCGACCTGAAGATCTTCCTCACCGCTTCGCCCGAGGCGCGTGCCGCCCGGCGCAGCGGCGAGCTGAAGGGCAAGGAGGCCGGGGACCTGGCCGCCACCCGTGAGGCGCTGATCAAGCGGGACGCCGCCGACTCCTCCCGCAAGACCTCGCCGCTGGCCAAGGCCGACGACGCGGTCGAGGTGGACACCACCGAGCTGACGCTGGAGCAGGTCATCGAGTGCGTGGTCACCCTCATCGAGGCGAAGATCGCGGAGAAGGCCGGCCCGGCGGAGACCGCGGAGGCGGGGCAGGTCGCCCCGTGACCGAGGACGGCGGCCTGCCGAGCGCCGGCGGCGCCGCGGTCGGGCGGCGGATCGGGATCGGCCTGATGTACGGCCTGTGGAAGCCGCGGGTGCTGGGCGCCTGGCGGGTTCCGGCGGCCGGTCCGGTGATCTTCGCGGTGAACCACTCGCACAACGTCGACGGGCCCATGCTCATGGGCACGGCGCCGCGGCCGGTGCACTTCCTGATCAAGAAGGAGGCCTTCGCCGGGCCGCTGGACCCCTTCCTGCGCGGCATCGGGCAGGTGAAGGTCGACCGGACGAGCACCGACCGGACCGCGGTCACGCACGCGCTGGGCATCCTGGAGCGCGGCGGGGTCCTCGGGATCTTCCCGGAGGGCACCCGCGGCGAGGGCGACTTCGCGTCGCTGCGCGCCGGCCTCGCGTACTTCGCCGTACGCTCGGGGGCGCCGATCGTGCCGGTCGCGGTCCTGGGCAGCGCGGAGCGCAGCAGCCGGGTGATACCGGCCCTGCCGCCGCTGCGGGGCCGGGTCGACGTCGTCTTCGGCGACGCCTTCCAGGCAGGGGACGGGAGCGGGCGGCGGACGCGCAAGGCGCTGGACGAGGCGACCGTACGCATCCAGGAGCACCTGACCGCCCACCTGACCGGGGCACGACGGCTCACCGGCCGCTGACCGGCCGGCGGCGCGTTTCGCCGGGGGAATCCCTGGATCCCCCCTGACACTTGAGCAGTGGGCGCCGGGACGGCGGCCCACCGACCACGCAGAACGAGGAACGGACTTCATGAACGACCAGACCCCCACCGGCGACGAGCACGTCGAGCACGGCGCGCTGGGCGACGCCGAGTACACGGAGTTCATGGAGCTCGCCGCGCAGGAGGGCTTCGACCTGGACGAGGTCGAGGGCGACATCGCGGCGGCCGGACACGGCCCGCTGCCCCGCCTCGCCGTCGTCGGCCGCCCCAATGTCGGCAAGTCGACCCTCGTCAACCGGTTCATCGGCCGCCGTGAGGCCGTCGTCGAGGACAAGCCGGGCGTCACCCGCGACCGCGTCACCTACGAGGCGGAGTGGAACGGCCGCCGCTTCAAGGTCGTCGACACCGGCGGCTGGGAGCAGGACGTGCTCGGCATCGACGCGTCCGTGGCCGCCCAGGCCGAGTTCGCGATCGAGGCCGCCGACGCCGTGGTCTTCGTCGTGGACGCCAAGGTCGGCGCCACCGACACCGACGAGGCCGTCGTCAAGCTGCTGCGCCGGGCCGGCAAGCCGGTCGTGCTGTGCGCCAACAAGGTCGACGGGCCGTCCGGCGAGGCGGACGCGGCCATGCTGTGGTCGCTCGGGCTCGGCGAGCCGCACCCGGTCTCGGCCCTGCACGGCCGCGGCACGGGCGACCTGCTGGACGCCGCGCTGGAGGCGCTGCCCGAGGCGCCGCAGCAGACCTTCGGGGCCACCGTCGGCGGCCCCCGCCGCATCGCCCTCATCGGCCGCCCCAACGTCGGCAAGTCCTCCCTGCTGAACAAGGTCGCCGGCGAGGAGCGGGTGGTCGTCAACGAGCTGGCCGGCACCACCCGCGACCCGGTCGACGAGCTGATCCAGCTGGGCGGCAAGACCTGGAAGTTCGTGGACACCGCGGGCATCCGCAAGCGCGTCCACCTCCAGGAGGGCGCCGACTACTACGCCTCGCTGCGCACGGCGGCCGCCGTGGAGAAGGCCGAGGTCGCGGTCGTGCTGATCGACGCGAGCGAGTCGATCAGCGTGCAGGACCAGCGGATCATCACCATGGCCGTCGAGGCGGGCCGCGCGCTGGTCATCGCGTACAACAAGTGGGACAACCTCGACGAGGAGCGCCGCTTCTACCTGGAGCGGGAGATCGAGCGCGACCTGGTGCAGATCCCGTGGGCGATGCGGGTCAACGTCTCGGCGCGTACGGGCCGGCACATGGAGAAGCTCGTACCGGCCATCGAGACGGCGCTCGACGGCTGGGAGACCCGCGTGCCCACCGGGCGGCTGAACGCCTTCCTCGGCGAGATCGTGGCCTCCCACCCGCACCCGGTGCGCGGCGGCAAGCAGCCGCGCATCCTCTTCGGCACCCAGGCGGGCACCAAGCCGCCGCGCTTCGTGCTCTTCGCCTCCGGCTTCCTGGAGGCCGGGTACCGCCGCTTCATCGAGCGCCGGCTGCGCGAGGAGTTCGGCTTCGAGGGCACCCCGATCCACATCTCGGTGCGGGTCCGCGAGAAGCGCAGCAAGAAGAAGTAACCACAGGCGCCACCGCTTCCGGAGCCCCGCCCAGGACCCCCGCCGGGGTCCGGGGCGGGGCTCCTTCGCACGGCGCCGCGAGGCGGGCCGGGCGGGCGGTGCGGCAGCGGCTCAGTGGTGGTACGGCCGGTGGTCGCGGGGCGCGGGGGGCAGCGCCGCCGGGGTGTGGCTCCGGGAGTGCTGCGGCGGCAGCGGCACCTCGCGGCGGCCGGTCGCCGATGGGGTGCTGCGCCGCCAGATCCGCCGCAACACCTCCGGGCTCAGCTCGTCCTCGCCCGTACGGTCCCCGGGAAGAGCCCGGAAGGAGCGGCGGTACTCGGCGTAGAGCGCGTCGTAGATCGGTGTCGCCGACCCACGGTCCAGGTGGTGCGCGGCGGGCTCGTACGACGGGCGCATGCCGGGGATGGAGTGGAACGGGGCGCGGGGGGACGGGTCGTATGGGTGCACGTCTGTGCCAACGACCCGAAGGCCCGCGGGATGCGGCTTTGCGGGCGAATTGGCTGATCGTGGGGCATACGCGGAAGTGTGGAGGGCACGGGGGAGCCATTGGCGCACCGTTTCCACCACCTGCGCGTGACGCCCTGGACATCCGTACGTGGCCGGACGGACGGCCGCCCCGCGCGGGAGGCGGCCACCCGGAGGCCGGGCCGTCCGCTCAGGTGCCGGCCAGCGGCATCGCCATGGCGACCAGCCGGCCGTGCGCCGCCGCCTTCTCCAGCGCCTCGCGCATCAGGTCCTCGCGCGGCTGCTGGCCGATCGAGCCGTGCGGCGCGGCATACACCAGCACCGTCTGCGACTTGTTGACCGCGGCACGCCAGCCGTCGGAGACCGGGAGCGGCTGGTGCGCCTTCCACCAGGCGTTCTGGCTGCCGGTCTCGCCGCTGTCCTGGAGCACCGCGTGCAGCTGGCCCATGGCGACCAGCACGGACCAGCCGACGCCGCCGGCGGGCAGCGCCGCCATGTCGGTGACCTGGTGGAAGCCCTGCTCCATCAGCAGCGGCAGGAAGTCGTCGTCCAGGCCGGCCGAACCGGGCCGGGCGATCGGGCTGTTGGGCTCCACCACCAGGGCGGGGCGCAGGTCGTCCTCGACCAGGACCAGGCCGCAGGTCACACCCAGGGTCGCCTGCCGCGCGGCGGCGGGAGCGGCGGGAGCGGCCGGGGCTGCCGGGGACGCCGGTGCCGGCACGGTGGCCTGCGCCTCGGGGCCGGGCTCGCCGGTGATGGAGCGTACGGCGCCCTTGAGCTGCTCCTCGGCCACCGACACCACCTGGGAGGGGATGCAGGTGGCGTGGGCGAACGCCAGCACGGCGGTCTCCTCGCCGATGAACAGGACGGTGCTGGTGCGCTCCTGTTCGCTGTCGCCCGGGGTGCGGCAGGAGGTGCAGTCGTAAGCGCCGGGGGCGTTGTCGCCGGCCAGCAGGCGGTCGGCCTCCTCGTCGCCGATCTCGGCGCGAACGTCGTCACTGACGTCGAGCATGCGGGGCACGGCTGACTCCTCGATCTGTGTGCGGCTGCCGGGTGGATCCCGGCGTGTAAAAAGACAACGGGCGATCTGTGGCAGGAGTCACGCGCGGGCGTGAACGGAATCGAACCGATCGGCGCACAGCGTGAACAGGGCCCCGGAAGCCGTCACTCACCGCCATCGCGTGTGCGGGCCATGCAGCCGAACGGGGTGAGGTGGCTCACAGGGCCGGAGATCGTCGGGTCGACAAATCCTGAAATCAGGGAATCTAGGGGGTGGCCGGAACTCGTCGGTACCTTTAGTAACGCACGACTGGCCTGCCCCGACAGCACTTTGGTTGTGGCCGTGCCCGGCGGCTCCCTAAATTCTCCGGCCGTGTGCACCGAGCACCGCCCGGGGACGCCCGCCGTCCGCAAGCCGGCAGCCCGGCAGTACCGCAGCAAGGCAGCACGAACCAGCGCAGCGCCGCGCCCCACGAGACGCGCGGAGCGGCGCCGCGCAGGACCCTCGGCGGGCGGGGCGGAGCGGCGGACGGGCGTCCTGAGTGCCCGGCGGCGCACCGCCCGGGGGAGTCCCGGGCTCTCCGAAAGGACATCCATGCCTTTTCGAATGGGCTCCATGCGTCGCGAAACCGTCGCCCTCGCCGGGGCGGCGCTGGTGGCACCGCTCGCCCTGCTGGCCGCAGCCCCTGGGGCGAGCGCCGCGGACGGCGGCGTCTGGGATCGCATCGCGGCCTGCGAAAGCGGCGGGAACTGGCAGATCAACACCGGCAACGGCTTCTCCGGCGGGCTGCAGTTCACCGCCTCCACCTGGCGCGCCTTCGGCGGCCACAAGTACGCCCCCAGCGCCCACCAGGCGGGCCGCGCCCAGCAGATCGCGGTCGCGTCCAAGGTGCAGGCGGTCCAGGGGTGGGGCGCCTGGCCGGTGTGCTCGGCCCGCGCGAACGCCTCCGGCAGCGCGCCATCGGCCGGCGGCGACGTCTCCGCCTCCCGGCAGAGCGAGCAGCGGGCGGTGCGCGACAGCCGCGCCGACCGGGGCCGCTCCCGGGGCGGCCAGGACGGCTCGTACACGGTCCGGCAGGGCGACACGCTCGCCTCGATCGCCGCGGCCCGCGGCGTGAGCTGGCGGACGCTGTACGCGGCCAACAGGTCCGCCATCGGCGGCGATCCGCACACGATCATGCCCGGCCAGCACCTCTCGGTCTGATCCGACCCCGCCGCCACCGTCCGTGCGTCCCCCCGCTTCCCGCGGCGCGGCGGTGGCGGCGTGCCCCACCCGGTCACCCGACCGGGTGGGGCACGCGCGTCCGGGCGCGCGCCGCGCGGCCGCTCCGCCGCACCGCCGCTAGCCTGCGGCGGTGCTCGAACCGACGGAGTTCTTCCCGAGTCTTCGTACGACGGCCCGCCCGTGGCCGGCCCGTACGGCGCGCTGTGCGCGCACCGCTGTCCGCGCCGTCCGCCGGCCCGCCTTCACCCTGGCGGTGCTCGCGGCCCTGCTCTCCGGCGGCGCCGGGGCGGCCGCCGCCGAGGGTCCGGCGGGGGCCGGGGCCGGCCCGCCGGCGGCCGCCCCGCGCACCGTGCCGCAGGGGGTGCCGGGCACCGCCGAATGCTCCCGCGAGGACTGGCCCTGGGGGTGCCTGGCCGAGTGCGAGAGCGGCGGCGACTGGAACGCCCGTACCGGCAACGGCCTGTACGGCGGGCTGCAGTTCACGCAGTCGACGTGGGAGGCGGCCGGCGGCCTCTCCTTCGCCTCGCGGCCGGACCTGGCCACCCGCGAGGAGCAGATCCAGGTCGCCGAGCGGGTGCAGGAGCAGCAGGGCTGGGGTGCCTGGCCGGCCTGCGCGCGGCGCTACGGACTGCGGGCGGGGGCACTCGCCACCCTGGATGCGAACCAACGCTCCGGGGTTCCCGTCCGTAGCTACCGATTTGCTCACGTTTCCGGAACAAAATAGCGATAGGAGTCAACCCGAAACCTCCAGCCTCGGTCTAACCGTTTGGTAGGCGGACGCTTGGCTACGTTCGCGCGAAAACCATGGGGTACGGGGACGGATGCATATTTCATTCCTGATTCACAACGCATACGGCATCGGCGGCACGATCCGGACGACGTACAACCTCGCCCGCACGCTGTCGGAGCAGCACGACGTCGAGGTCGTGTCTGTCTTCCGCCACCGTGATGTGCCGGTCTTCGAGCCCGGTGCGCGGGTCAGGCTGCGGCATCTCGTCGACCTCCGCAAGGACAGCCCCGGGTACGACGGGGAGGACCCGGCGTTCCTGCGGGAGGCCCGGGTCTTCCCGTCGTCCGAGGGCCGCTTCCGGCAGTACAGCGAGCTCACCGACCGGCGTATCGCCGCCCATCTGCGGTCCCTGGAGGCCGACGTCGTGGTGGGGACGCGGCCCGGACTGAACGTCCACATCGCCCGGCAGGCCAAGCGGGGCGTGGCACGCGTCGGGCAGGAGCACCTCACCCTCGACACGCACGGCCGGGCGCTCACCCGCCAGTTGCGCGCGGTCTATCCGCGGCTGGACGCGGTGACCACGGTGACCGAGGCGGACGCCCGGTCCTACCGCAAGCGGCTGCGGCTGCCCGGCGTGCGCATCGAGGCCGTGCCCAACAGCGTCCCGGCGCCCGGCATCCAGCCCGCCGACGGCACCGGCAAATGGGTCGTCGCGGCCGGTCGGCTGGCCAGGGTCAAGCGGTACGACCTGCTGATCCGGGCCTTCGCCACGGTGGTCGAGCGGCGCCCGGACTGGCGGCTGCGGATCTACGGCGGCGGCGTCGAGAAGGCCGCGCTGCGCGCCCTGATCGACGACCTGGGCCTGTACAACCACGTCTACCTGATGGGCCCGGCCAACCCGCTCGACCCGGAATGGGCCAAGGGGTCCATCGCGGCGGTCACTTCCAGCCTGGAGTCCTTCGGGATGACGATTGTGGAGGCGATGCGGTGCGGGCTGCCGGTGGTCTCCACCGACTGTCCGCACGGTCCCGGCGAGATCATCGAGGACGGCGTGGACGGCCGGCTGGTACCGGTCGGGAGGAAGAGCGCCGTCGCGGGCGCGCTGCTGGAGCTGATCAACGACGACGAGCGCCGGCAGCGCATGGGCCGGGCCGCGCTGGAGCGATCCGCCCGCTTCGATCCCGCACGGATCGCGGGCCGGTACGAATCGCTCTTCGGCGACCTGACCACCGGCGGCGGCCGGGGCGCGCTGCGCGCCACGGTCCACCGCACCAGAGGAGCTTTGTTGAGCGGCGCCTACGCCACCAAGGACGCGGCGCACGCCGCACTGAGAGGAGTGCGGACGGCATGAGCGCGTCGATGCAACTGCCCGCCACCGGCACCGGGTCCGGCACCCGGCAGCCGCGGCGGACCGCCCTGCGCGCCGACTGCATCGCGGACTCCGCGGGCGGTCTCACCTTCGACATCGCCGTTCCCGAGTCGGCCGGCGAGGAGGCCGGCACGGTCTGGAGCGCGGCGCTGGTGCTCCGGCTGCGCGGCGGCGACAGCCCGGCGGACGAGATCCGGCTGCCGCTCGGGCCGACCGGCTCGGGCCGGCTGCGCGCCGTGCTGCCCAGCACGGTCGCCCTGCCCGAAGGCCGCTGGAACGTCTACGCCGACCTCGGGGACGCCGAGGACCCGCAGCGCCTGCTGCCCGGCCTCAACGACCTGCGGTCGCTGGTGGACCGGCGCCCGCTGGCCGCCATCGGCCGGCTCGGCGTCCGGATCCCGTACGCCACCAAGTACGGCAACCTCGCCCTGCGCAGCTGGCTGCGCGGCCCGCACGCGGAGGCCGGCGAGATCCAGGTCGCCCCCGACGGCATCACCGTCGAGGGCCGGCTCTACGGCGCCGCGCTGGCCGCCGGCGCGACCGCCGAGGCCCGGGCCCGGCACGACGAGCACACGGTCACGATCCCGCTGCGGGGCGAGGGGCCGGACTTCGCGTTCGTCCTGCCGCACGGTCCGCTGGCCGGTCACTGGCGGTCCGGTACCGAGCGGTGGGATCTGTGGGTGCGGACCGGTGAGGGAGCCGAGCCGGTCCGCATCTCGCGGATCCTGGACGACGTACCGGACAAGAAGCAGATCTTCACGTACCCGGCGATGCCGATCGGCGCTCCGGGCGGACAGGTCCGCGTCGGCCCGTACTTCACGGTCGACAACGATCTCTCCGTCCAGGTCGCGGGGGACCAGGAGCCGTCCTGACCCCTCCCGTGACGACTGCGCCCCGAGTACCTCACGCGCCCCCGATTGACCCGCGACGAACGGGGCACTCGGAGGGCGGAGGTGCAAAAACATGGTTCCTGTCCTGTTGGTCCTGCTGCTCGCATTGATCCTGTTCGGTGCCGGTTTCGCACTCAAGGCACTGTGGTGGATCGCAGTTGCGGTGCTCGTCGTGTGGCTGCTCGGCTTCCTGTTCCGTACGACGAGTGCGGGAGGCGGTCGGTCGCGTTGGTACCGCTGGTAGCGGCGTGGACACCGCCGACGGCGGAGCACTGAGACAGCGGTTGCGGACGACAGTTGTCCGCAACCGCTGTCAGACTCTGCCGCATGTTGGAGACCTCGGCACGACTGCTCCGCCTGCTGTCCCTGTTGCAGGCCCACCGTGAGTGGTCCGGTGCGGACCTCGCCGACCGGCTGGGCGTGACGCCCCGCACGGTCCGGCGTGACATAGAACGGCTGCGGGAGCTCGGCTACCCCGTGCACTCGGCCCCCGGCACCGCCGGGGGCTACCAACTGGGTGCGGGCGCCGAGCTCCCGCCGCTGCTGCTGGACGACGAGGAGGCCGTCGCGGTCGCGGTCGGACTGCGCACCGCGGCCGCCGGCGGCGTCGCCGGCATCGAGGAGACCTCCGTCCGGGCGCTGGCCAAGCTGGAGCAGGTGCTCCCGGCCCGGCTGCGGCGCCGCGTCGGCGCCCTGAACGCCTTCACCGTCCCGCTGGTGAGCAGCGCAGGACCCCGGGTGGACGCCGCCGTGCTCACCGAACTGGCCGCCGCCTGCCGCGACGGACAGCAGCTGCGCTTCGCGTACGCCGCGCACGACGGCACGGTCAGCCGCCGCACCGTCGAACCCCACCGCCTGGTCAGCGCCCAGCGCCGCTGGTACCTCGTCGCCTGGGACACCGGCCGGGCGGACTGGCGCACCTTCCGCGCCGACCGGATCACCCCGACCCCGCCGCACGGCCCGCGGGTGGCGCCCCGCGAGCCGCCCGCCGAGGACCTGGCGGCCTATGTCTCCGAGGGCGTCTCCACGGCCGCGTACGCGGTGTCCGCGACCGTCCTGCTGCACGCGCCGCGCGCGGAGGCCGCACAGCGCATATCGCCCACGGTCGGCACCCTGGAGGAGGTGGACGCGCGCAGCTGCCTGCTGCGGACCGGGGCGCAGAGTCTGGACGCGCTGGTGGTGCTCCTGGCGATGACCGGTTTCGAGTTCGCGGTCCGCGAGCCCGCCGAACTCGCGGACCGGGTGCGCGAGATCAGTGCGCGTCTGTCCCGGGCGTCGGCCTGAGCCGGGCGTCCTCCTCGGCGAGGGCGCTGCGTACGGTCGCCGGGTGGTGCAGGTCGAAGGCCGGGGACTCGGAGCGGATGCGGGGCATCGTGAGGAAGTTGTGGCGCGGCGGGGGCGAGGAGGTGGCCCACTCCAGCGAACGGCCGTACCCCCAGGGGTCGTCCAGGTCCACCTTGGGCGCGTACTTGCTGGTCTTCCAGACGTTGTAGAGGAACGGCAGCGTCGACAGGCCCAGCAGGAAGGCGCCGATCGAGGAGACGGTGTTGAGGGCGGTGAAGCCGTCGGCCGCGAGGTAGTCGGCGTACCGGCGCGGCATGCCTTCCACGCCCAGCCAGTGCTGGACGAGGAACGTGGTGTGGAAGCCGACGAACAGCGTCCAGAAATGGATCTTCCCCAGCCGCTCGTCGAGCATCCTGCCGGTGAACTTGGGCCACCAGAAGTAGAAGCCGGCGAACGTCGCGAAGACCACCGTGCCGAAGACGACGTAGTGGAAGTGGGCCACCACGAAGTAGGTGTCGGTGACGTGGAAGTCCAGCGGCGGGGAGGCCAGGATGACGCCGGTCAGCCCGCCGAACAGGAAGCTCACCAGGAAGCCGACCGCCCACAGCATCGGCGTCTCGAAGGAGAGCGAGCCCCGCCACATCGTGCCGATCCAGTTGAAGAACTTCACGCCCGTGGGCACCGCGATCAGGAAGGACAGCAGCGAGAAGAACGGCAGCAGCACCGCGCCGGTGGCGAACATGTGGTGCGCCCAGACCATCAGCGACAGCGCCGTGATCGCCATGGTGGCGGCGACCAGCATCGTGTAGCCGAAGATCGGCTTCCGTGCGAAGACCGGGATGATCTCGGTGACGATGCCGAAGAACGGCAGCGCGATGATGTAGACCTCGGGGTGCCCGAAGAACCAGAAGAGGTGCTGCCACAGCAGCGTTCCGCCCCACTCCGCCTCGAACACCACCGAGCCGAACCGCCGGTCCGCCTCCAGCACCAGCAGGGACGCCGCGAGCACGGGGAAGGCGAGCAGGACGAGGATCGAGGTGAAGAGCACGTTCCAGGTGAAGACCGGCATCCGGAACATCGTCATGCCCGGCGCCCGCATCCCGATGATCGTGGTCAGGAAGTTCACCGCGCCCAGGATCGTGCCGAAGCCGGACAGCGCCAGCCCCATGATCCACATGTCGGCCCCGATACCGGGGGAGCGGACCATGGAGTTCAGCGGCGCGTAGGCGGTCCAGCCGAAGGCCGCGCCGCCGGTCGGGGTGAGCAGCGAGCCCAGCACGATCAGGCCGCCGAAGAGGAACAGCCAGTACGAGAGCATGTTCAGCCGGGGGAACGCCACGTCGGGCGAGCCGATCTGCAGCGGCATGATCTCGTTGGCGAAGCCCGCGAAGGCCGGGGTGGCGAACAGCAGCAGCATGATCGTGCCGTGCAGGGTGAAGGCCTGGTTGAAGCCCTCGTTGCCGACGATCTGGAGCCCCGGTCTGGCCAGCTCGGCCCGCATCAGCAGGGCCAGCACCCCGCCGGCCAGGAAGAAGCCGAACGAGGTGATCAGGTAGAGATGGCCGATCCTCTTGTGGTCCGTGGTCGTCAGCCAGCTGACGACCACCTTGCCCGGCCGACGGGCCGCCGCCCTCCCGGCAGTCGCCTCCGGTGCCACTGTTCCCATTCGTGCCACCTCGTTCGTCGTCAGGACGTACCAGGGCCCGCCACCACGGCGGGACGTACGGGGGCTCGCCTCATCATGCGCGCCGCAACACCCTTTGCGCGAGGGTGCGTCGGGCGTTCCCGCCACCGTGCTCACGAGTGCTGCCGCGTACCCCCGAAGGCCCGTCGTACGCCTCCCGCGGGCCGGGGTGTTGTGCGGGAAATGTGAGCGGAGTGTGAGCCGTCGGAAGATTACGGGACGTCCGATAACGCGTATCGGGTAAGGGGAATCGGGCGCCTCGCGGCGATTGATTTCCGGCCCGCGACGGCAGTTGTGCGGGCCCGTTCGAAGAATACGATCAAGAAGAAATCGGGCCGGGTTTTCGCGTGGCCGAAGTGATACCGGAGCCGCTCGTCAGGGTGCGGGAAGTGGCGTTAAACCGGTCCCGGCGGGCTGTGACAGAAGTGTGACCAATGCCGGACACCGGGAACACCCGGGTGTGTCAGTACCGGCCTTCCGCGGGTCGCCGGATGAGGCATACGGTGGCGTCATGGCGCCTGTACCGAACCTTCCGAAAGAACCGGACGACGACGTGGAGACCTATGTCGGCCTGGACCGGCAGCGGGCCGAGGACCGGGCCCGCGAGCACGGCTGGAGCACCGTCAGGTCGCTGCCCCCGGGCGCGATCATCACCATGGAGTACCTCGCGGGCCGGCTGAACTTCGAAGTGAAGGACGGCACCGTGCACCGCTCCTGGAAGGGCTGACCGGCGGGCCCGGCGGCCCGGCACGCCCCCTACGACGACGGCCCCGGCCGGCTCCGTGAAGGAGCCGCCGGGGCCGTCGGGGTGCGGGGGTGTGTGCGTACCGGCCCCGCACGTCTGTCGTGTCAGCTGCCCTGCGAGCGGCCGCGGGCGGTCGTGGTGACCGGCGCGGTGCGCGGGGCACGGTCGGCGTGCGGCGGTCTTCGGCTGCCCGAGGGGGTGACCGGAGTGCGCTCCGAGCGCGCCGTGTGCGGCCGTGCGGGGTGGTGCGGCCAGGCCTCCGGCGAGCGGGCCTGCCGGCCGCCGGCCACCGCGGCCTCGCGGACCAGGACGCCGTCCTCGCCGACGGCACGCCGCCCGGCGACACCGGAGGTGACGCCCGCCGGGCTCGCGGGCACCGGGACGGGCCGCGGCGCGCCGCCCAGCTGGGCACGCAGCCGCCAGACCACCGCCATCAGCCGGGCCTCGGCCCAGGCCATGCCCGGCTCGCACCAGGGGAGGGCGAGCAGCACCAGGAGGCCGGCGGCCCAGCCCAGCAGCACGTCGCTGACCCAGTGGGTGCCCAGGTAGACGGTGGTCATGCCGACGCCGAGCGCGCCGAGCGCGGCGATGACCGAAAGGATCCTGCGACGCAGCGGGGTGGTCGCCAGGTACGCCAGGACGCCCCAGGTGACCACGGCATTCGCGGTGTGACCGCTCGGAAATATATCGCCGCCGAGCCACATCTCGTTGGTGCCGATGGCGGTCGCGTAGTGCGGTCCGAGCCGGCCCATGCCGATCTTCGCGGCGCCCACGGTGACGTTGAGCATCAGCAGGGCGACGCCGAGCACCAGCAGCGGGTGCAGGTTCCGCTGCCGCCAGCAGCGCCAGACCAGCCACGCGGCCACCGCGACCGCGGTGGGGCCGCGCTGGCCCAGCACCACGAAGTAGTCGAGGAAGGCGTGGATGTCCGGCCACTGCTTGTACGGCCGGAAGAGCATGATCTGCCAGTCGAGGGTGACCAGCCAGGAAGTCGTCAGCACGCCCAGCACGATCGCCGCGTAGACGGCCACGGTGCCGCCGAACAGCCAGTGGCGTGTTCGTGTCATATACGGCCGGGCCAGCTCGCTCCAGCGCCCTTCCCTCTGGTCGGGCTTCTCATCGGTACGCACTCAATCGACGTTACCGCGTGTGATGTAGGTGCCTGGTCAAACCGTGGGCTTTGTAATGACGATGTGATGTGGAATGCGTCTCAAACAAGCCATTCGCCAGGGCCCTGCCAAGAGAATTCACTAAATCGCTCTTTCTCTCGCGCGGCATCCGAGTGGCCGCCGGTCCGCAGATCTAATGCATTTCCCCGTGGCGGTGTTTATCGCGGATTTCCCCGGGCGTCACGGAACGTTTGCCGGTGCACCGGGGTCACGGAGGGAAGTTCCCCGGTCACCCGGCGGAAGGCCCGTGCGGGGGGTCACGGCGGACCCGAGCCGTTCAGCCAGTACGCGCCGTACACCGCGGAGCCGGCCGCGAGCACGCCGAGGACGGCCGCCGCGTACCGGGGGCGCCACCGGGCCAGCGCGGCGGCGGGCGGCAGCAGCAGCGGGTACGCCGGCAGCATCAGCCGCGGCTTGGAGCCGAAGTACCCCTTGGCGGTCAGCGCCAGCGCCAGCACGAGGCCGCCGTAGACCAGCAGCGGCACCGGCCGGCCCTGCCGCACGCCGAGCACGTACAGCCAGACGACCGCGAGGACCCCGGCGACCAGCGCGAGCCCGGCGGGGAAGGCAGGCCCCGTCAGCAGCCGCCAGGTGAAGGCGGCGAACGCCAGGCCGCCGTCGAAGCCGTTGTCCCAGCCCGCCTGGACGTCGAGGTAGCCGGTGAGGCTGCCCTGCCGGGCCCCCACCCACAGGAAGAAGCCGCACCAGCCGAGCGGGGCGAGCGCCACGCCGGCGAGCAGCCTGCCGTGCCGGGGCCAGGTCACCCGCCCGTCGCGGGCCCGCTCGCGCCACAGGGCGAGCGCGGCGGCGGCCCAGACGGCCGCGACGACCGCGGCACCCACCGGCCGGGTCAGCCCGGCCAGCGAGGTCAGCACGCCGGCCCACACCCACCGGCCGGACAGCACGGCGTACAGCGCCCAGGCCGCGAGCGCGGTGAACAGCGCCTCCGAGTACGCCATGGACTGCACGATGCCTATCGGGACCGCGGCCCACAGCGCCGCCAGCGTGATCCCGCCGCGCGGGCCGTGCAGCCGCTCACCCGTGGCGTACAGCGCCCAGGCGGCGGCCAGCGAGGCGGTCCAGCTCACCAGCAGCCCGGCGCCGGCCGCGGAGAGCGGCAGCAGCCCCGACAGGCCCCGCTCCAGCCAGGGCAGCAGGGGGAAGAAGGCGAGGTTGGAGTGGACCTCGCCGCCGGGCAGCTGGACGGCGTAGCCGTAGTCGTGCTCGGCGACGCGGGTGTACCAGAGGGAGTCCCAGCGGGCGGCGAGCAGGGTCTGCCAGTCCTTGCCGGCCGCTGCCGACCAGGCGGCGAGGACCACGAGGCCCAGTAGTCGGATCGCCGCGTACGCCACCAGGGCGGGCGCGGCGCGGCGCAGCGCGGCCCCGGCACCTCTGCCTGCCGCAGCCGGACCCGCGGTGGCGGAGAAAGCGAGATCGGTCATCAATCCGATTATCCAGGTGGCCCGGGGGTCGCGTGGTCACGATGGCCGGAACGGGGCGGGCGCGCTGCGGGTGGCGGGCCGTGCCGGGCGATGCGGGGGTCACCCGAAGGAGTCGGCGGCGAATGGTAGCGAGTGCCCTGCGCAATGGGTATGACACCCACCGGTCCTTGCGATGAGCATCTCATCGTGAGGTGAGCCATGTGTCCCGCCCGGCGACTCGCGTAGGCTTTCTTCACAACTCGCCCGTGCCGCCGGTTCCCCCGGGGTGTTCGTCGTGCCGTCGTGCGCGGCTGCGAGTGCTCGACAGGAGGTGCGTACATGTCCGGGACGACCACGTCCGGCAAAGAGCGGACGGCTGGTGTCACCCGGCATCGCGGCGGCGGCGCGAACCGCTGGACCGTGCTGATCGTGCTCTGCGTCAGCCTGCTGTTCGTCGCCCTCGACACGACGATCCTGTACGTCGCCGTGCCGGCCGTCACCGAGGACCTGCGGCCGGGGCCGGTCGAACTGCTCTGGGTCGTCGACGTCTATCCGCTCATCGCGGCGTCCCTGCTCATCCTCTTCGGGACGCTGGGCGACAGGGTCGGCAGACGCCGGATACTGCTCTTCGGCTACGGACTCTTCGCGATCGCCTCGGCCGGTGCCGCGCTGGCGCCCAACCCGCAGATCCTCATCGTGGCGCGGGCGCTGCTCGGCGTCGGCGGCGCGATGATCATGCCGGCGACGCTGTCGATCCTGCGCCAGGTCTTCCCCGACCGGCGTGAGCGGGCCGTGGCCATCGGCGTGTGGAGCGCGGTCGCCGCGGTCGGCGCTGCCGTCGGCCCGGTGCTCGGCGGCTTCCTGGTCGAGAACTTCTGGTGGGGCTCGGTCTTCCTCATCAACATCCCGATGATGGCCGTGATGCTGCTGGTCGGCCGCTGGATGCTGCCGGAGTCCCGGGGCGAGCGCAACGGTCCGTGGGACGTGCTCGGCGCGGTCGTCGCGGCGCTCGGCGTGCTCGGCCTGGTCTTCGGCGTGAAGCAGATCGGCAGCGGGGCGCCCGTCGTGGGCTGGACCACGCTCTGCCCGATCCTCGTCGGGGCGCTGCTGCTCGCCCTCTTCGTCCGCCGCCAGCGGCGCCGCGAGCACCCGCTGATCGACATGCGGCTCTTCGCCCGCCCGGCGTTCGGCACGTCCGTCGGCTGCATCGTGCTGGCCATGCTGGCGCTGGTCGGCCTCCAGCTCATAGCCGTGCAGTACCTCCAGCTCGTACTGGGCATGAGCCCGCTGGAGACCGGCCTGCGGATGCTGCCCCTGGTCTTCGCCGCGATGGCGGCCGGGCTCACCGGCTCCCGGATGCTGACGCGGCTCGGCCCGCGGGTGATGGTCTCGGCGGGCTTCGTGCTCACCGCCGTCGCGGTGCTCTGCCTGACCACGATGGGTACGGACGACCGGCCCTGGCAGCTGTCCGCCGGCTTCGTCCTGCTCGGCTTCGGCTTCCAGGCCACGCTCTTCGGGGCGTACGAGTCGATGCTCAGTGAGGCGCCCGCCGAGGCGTCCGGGGGAGCGGCCGCCATCGGCGAGACCTCCTACCAGCTCGGCGCCGGCATCGGCGTGGCCCTGCTCGGCAGCGTGATGAACGCCGTCTACGCGCCCGGCCTGCACCACGTCGCCGGGGTGCCGCACCGGGCGAGCCGCGCCGCGGGGCACTCCCTCGGCGAGGCGTACCAGGTGGCCGGTGACCTCGGCGGACACGCGCGCCGCGCGCTGCGCGAGGCGGCCCGCGCGTCCTTCGTGCACGGCCTGCACGTCACCCTCGTGGCCAGTGCGGTGCTGCTGCTGGTGGGCGCGGCGATAGCGCTGCGGCTGCCCCGGCGTGCCGCCGACCCTTCGGAGCGTGCCGACGGCGACGCCGCGGGCCCCGGTCACGAGTCCGAGCGGGCCACCGCCTCCTCCGGGCGCTGAGCCGCCGTTCTCCCGGGCCCGGACCCGGGCCCTCTTGTGGCGCGTCCGCGCGCGTCGTAACGTCTGCCGTAAGCAATAACTACCACTGCTAGTTTTTCGCGCAGCCGCAGGAGGCCCTCGCCATGTCCGCATCCACCCTGCCGCCCTTCGACCCGGCCGACCCGCTGGGCATCGACGACCTCCTCTCCGACGAGGACAAGGCCGTCCGTGGCACCGTCCGGCAGTGGGCCGCCGACCGGGTGCTGCCGCACATCGCCGAGTGGTACGAGGCCGGCGAGCTGCCCGGCATCCGCGAGCTGGCCCGTGAGCTGGGCTCGATCGGCGCCCTCGGCATGTCCCTCACCGGCTACGGCTGCGCCGGCGCCACCGCCGTCCAGTACGGCCTGGCCTGCCTGGAACTGGAGGCCGCCGACTCCGGCATCCGCTCGCTGGTCTCCGTGCAGGGCTCGCTCGCCATGTACGCGATCTGGAAGTTCGGCTCCGAGGAGCAGAAGCAGCAGTGGCTGCCGAAGATGGCCGCCGGCGAGGTCATCGGCTGCTTCGGCCTCACCGAGCCGGACCACGGCTCCGACCCCGCGAACATGCGGACCCATGCCAAGCGCGACGGCTCGGACTGGATCCTCAACGGCCGCAAGATGTGGATCACCAATGGCTCGGTGGCCGGCGTCGCGGTGGTCTGGGCCCGCACCGACGACGGCATCCGCGGCTTCGTCGTGCCCACCGACGCACCCGGCTTCTCGGCCCCCGAGATCAAGCACAAGTGGTCGCTGCGCGCCTCGGTCACCAGCGAGCTGGTCCTGGACGACGTCCGGCTGCCCGCCGACGCCGTACTGCCCGAGGTCACCGGCCTGCGCGGCCCCCTCAGCTGCCTCAGCCACGCCCGCTACGGCATCGTCTGGGGCGCGATGGGCGCGGCTCGCGCCAGCTTCGACGCGGCACTGGACTACGCGAAGAGCCGCGAGCAGTTCGGCAAGCCGATCGGCGGCTTCCAGCTCACCCAGGCCAAGCTCGCCGACATGGCCGTGGAGCTGCACAAGGGCGTCCTGCTCGCGCACCACCTGGGGAGCCGGCTGGACGCGGGGCGGCTCCGCCCGGAGCAGGTCAGCTTCGGCAAGCTCAACAACGTGCGGGAGGCGATCGAGATCTGCCGTACCTCGCGCACCATCATGGGCGCCAACGGGATCTCGCTGGAGTACCCGGTCATGCGGCACGCGACGAACCTGGAATCGGTGCTCACCTACGAGGGCACCGTGGAAATGCACCAGCTGGTGCTGGGCAAGGCGCTCACCGGGCTCGACGCCTTCCGGTGAGCGGGCCGGTGTGCTCTTGCGGACCGGCGGCCGCCGATCCGCAAGGGCACACTCAGCTCTGGTTGAAAAAACCGCCCTCGCGCCGGCGGCCCGTGACGTCGCCGCCGCTCACGACCCGGTAGTCGGGCGGTGTGAGGAGGAAGACCCGGGTCGCCACGCGCTCGATCGAGCCGCGCAGTCCGAAGGTCAGCCCCGCCGCGAAGTCCACGACCCGCTTGGCGTCGGCGGAATCCATCGCCGTGAGGTTGACGATGACCGGCACACCGGACCGGAAGAGCTCACCGATCCCACGGGCGTCCCGGAAGCCGTCCGGGGTGACCGTGGCGATCCGGGTGCCCTGCTCCTGTGCCGACTGGTCGGCCACCCGCACCCGAGGGTCGGTCACCCAGGAGTTGCCGCCCGTCTGTTCGGGCTCGGACCCCTCGGCGTAGTCGTCGTCGTAGTAACGCTCGTCATCGTTGTCGTCGACGAGGCCAAGCCACGCACTCGCCTTGCGCACCGATCCCATGGACGCCTCCTCTCTCCCGCGGTGTGCTGTCCGCCCCTCTATGGTCGGCCATGACGCGGATGATGTGCCAAGTGGATAGCCGCCGCATGGGGGGTTCGTGACACATCTGGTGCAATGAGGATGGCACAGCGTCAGCTCCAAGGCGATGACCGCGAACTGACTGTGCGAAGGGTGTCACACGGCGTGCGCGCCCCCTCGGACCCGCCCGGCAGGACAGATCGAAAGATAACGGCAAGAATGCATCCGCACGGATGGGACCTGGGCATATGTCATGCCGGGCGGTGCCGTGCCGCCTCTTGTCCCTGGGCCGGCGGGTTGATGCGGGAGGCGTCGATCGCGGAGCCCTCGGTGCCCCACTTCTTCAGGATGCGGTCGTACGTGCCGTCCTTCTGCAGCCGGTTCACCGCGGCCCGGAAGGCGGGGGTGAGATCGCTGCCCTTCTTGAAGGCGAATCCCACGTCGAGCCGCTGGTACTCGTTGAGGAACCGCAGCCCCTCCTGCTGCCGCACCGCATAACGCAGCCCGTTGATGGTGCTCATCACCACGTCGCTGCGGCCCTGCCGGAGGGAGATCCACAGTGCGCCCTGATCGGCGTACGTCTTGACCTCGTACGGCTTCTTCCCGGCCGCCGCGCAGTGGGGGCGGTGGCGCTCCAGGGTGGCCTCGAAGGTGGTGCCCGCCGAGGTCGCCACCGTCCTTCCGCACAGCTGCCTCAGGTCGGTGACCTTCTTCAGCGGGCTGTCCTCGCGGACCGCGAACCCCTGGCCGTCATTGATGTAGGTGACGAAGTCGATGGTCCGCTTGCGCTCCCGGGTGACACCGAAATTGCCGGTCCCCAGGTCGTACTTGCCGCTCCCCAGGGCGGGCAGGATCGCTTCAAAGCTCGCCACCTCGCGCTTGAGGCGCAGCCCGAGCACCTTGCCCACGGCGTTGGCGAAGTCGATGTCCTGCCCCGCCACGGTCTTCCCGTCCGGCAGGTAGGCCGCGCCGGGCGGGGAGCCGCCGACGCTGGCCGCGAGGGTGAGGGTGCCGCGTGTGCGTACCTCGGCCGGGAGCAGTTCCGCTGCGGCCGGGTCCTTCTTCACGTCCGTGGTGACATCGGTGGTCGGGATCCTCGGTTCGGTCCCGCCCCCGGCCGCCGCCGGCCGGGCGCCGCCGCCGTCGGGGGTGGCGCAGGCGGCGGTCAGGGCGAGGGCGGCTGCGGTGAGCAGGGCGGCGGCGCGGATTCTGTGCGGCTTCATGGCGTCGGGGTCTCCAGGTGGTGGCCGGCCGGCAGGTCCTTCTCGAACGGCAGCGGGCCGATCGACTCCGGGTCGGCGGTGAGGTCGAAGAGCGGGCGGTAACCGGCGGCCAGGTACAGGCCCTTGGCCTCCGGCTGGCGGGGCCCGGTGGTCAGGTAGAGGCGGGTGTAGCCGCGCCGCGCGGCGTCCTGCTCCAGCACCCGCAGGGCGCGGCGGGCCAGTCCGCGGCGGCGGTGCGCCGAGTGCGTCCAGATCCGTTTCAGTTCCGCGGTCGCGGTGTCGTACCGCCGGTACGCGCCCCCGGCCACCGGCGCCCCGTCCTCCAGGAGCAGCAGGAAGGCGCCGCCGGGCGGGCCGAACTCCTCGGGCGGGTACTCCCGGTCCAGGTCCACCGGCTTCTCGTAGCGGGTGCTGTACTCATGCGTCAGCTCCGCGAGCAGCGGGCGGGCCAGTGGGTCGGTCACCGTGGTGTGATGCACCGTCAGTTCGGTGGGGTGCGGTGCCGGCGCGGTCACGGGCGGTCCCGGGGCAGCGTGTCGGGCGCCTCCTTGCGCAGTACCGGCAGGACCAGGCCGGTGGCCGGTCGCCACACCGCGTCCGGGATGTTGTCGATCAATGTCATGACGCCGAAGCGCATGGTGTTCGCGCCCTTCTTCGAGCGGGCCGAAGGAACGGGGAAGAGCGAGGGGAGGGTGCGCCGAGGGAGGCGCGGAAGTGTGTGAAGGCGCGGCGGGATCGGGGAAAGGCGATCAAAACCGCGAAACGGCCCGGCCGAAGAGGGCGGCGGGCATGGTGCAGGGGGTCAGCTCAACAGGACGACGACCACACTCGACCGAAGTCGATGTGGTCGCGGGTGACCAGCCGCTGCCATGAGTACATGCCGCTAAGTGGAACAGGCATCCGTTTCCGCGTCAACTGTGACCGAGACTCAAATCTCAGGATGCGGACGGGCTTGACAGTGCGCCGTGGCGTCGCCATAGCCTCAAGGACGGCCGTGCTGAGGGGCACGACCGCTTCTTGAGCCTGTGTGAAGGCGCACCACTCCCGTGTTCGATCTCTGCATCCACGGAGCCTTCGCATGCCTTCCGCCCAGCCGGTCTCCGGCACCCTCGACACCCTTGCCCCGGCACCGCAGCCCCCGAAAACCGGTGCCGACGAGGCGCCCCGCATCGTCCCGCGCCGCCGTACCGGCCAACGGGCCGCCGCAGCCCTCGTCCTGGCCCTCCTCGCGCTCGCCGCCACCTCGGTCGTCCGCAACGACGCCTTCCAGTGGGACGTGGTCGCCGGCTACTTCTTCACCACCGCCGTCCTGCGCGGCCTGTGGCTCACGCTCTGGCTCACCGCACTGGTCATGGTGCTCGGCTTCGCGCTGGGCACCCTGCTCGCCGCGATGCGGCTCTCCGCCAACCCCGTGCTCAGAGGCGTCGGTTGGGGCTACGTCTGGCTGTTCCGCTCGATGCCGGTCCTGGTGCAGCTGCTGTTCTGGTTCAACATCGGGGCGCTGTACCCGCACATCCTCGGTGTGAAGACGGTGAACCTCTTCGGCCCGATCACCGTCGCCCTCATCGGCCTCACCCTGCACGAGGCCGCGTACGCCGCCGAGGTCGTGCGCGGCGGCATCCTCTCCGTCGACCGCGGCCAGCTGGAGGCCGCGCAGTCCCTCGGCCTGAGCCGGTGGCGGCGCGGCCGGCGGGTCGTGCTGCCGCAGGCCATGCGCGCGATCGTGCCGCCCGCCGGGAACATGCTGATCGGCACGCTCAAGGGCACCTCGATCGTCTCCGTGATCGCGGTCCAGGACCTGCTGTACTCCGTGCAGCTGGTCTACCACCGCACCTACCAGGTCATCCCGCTGCTGCTGGTCGCCACCATCTGGTACGTCGTCGTCACCTCGGTGCTGAGCGTCGGCCAGTTCTACGTGGAGCGGCACTACGCACGCGGTGCGGAGCGCGCCCGATGAGGCCGTCGGTGGTGATCGTGGGAGCCGGGCCGCGGGGGACCGGGCTGCTGGAACGCATCGCCGCCAACGCCGCCGAGCTGTACGGCGACCGGCCGCTGGACATCCACCTCGTCGATCCGCACCCGCCCGGCGGCGGCCGGATCTGGCGGCACGACCAGTCCCCGCTGCTGTGGATGAACTCCACCGCCGAGGACGTCACCATGTTCACCGACGAGTCGGTGGAGATGGCCGGCCCGGTCCGCGCGGGACCCACCCTCGCCGCCTGGGCCCGGCGGGCCGGGGACGGCACCGCCACCGGCACCGTGCCGCCCGGAACCGCCGAAGCGGCCGGCGCGCTGGGGCCGCGCGACTTCGCCGACCGCCGGCTCCAGGGCGACTACCTCGGCTGGGTCTACGACCGCACGGTCGAGGCCCTGCCGCCCCGGGTCACCGTGCACGAGCACCGGCACCGCGCCGTCCGCGTCGCCGGACCGCGCGACGGCCGCCAGCAGGTATGGCTCGCCGGCCGCCCCACCCCGCTCGTCGCCGACCTCGTCGTCCTCACCCTCGGCCACCTCGGCTCCGAACCCCCGCCCGAACAGCGGGCGCTGGCCTCCTTCGCCGCCACCCACGGACTCACCTACCTGCCGCCGGACTTCACCGCCGACAGCGACCTGTCCGGGCTGCGGGCCGGTGAGCCGGTCCTGGTCCGGGGCATGGGTCTGGCCTTCGTCGACCTGACGATCCTGCTCACCGAGGGCCGCGGCGGCCGCTACCTGACCCGGCCCGACGGACAGCTCGCGTACCTGCCGTCGGGGGAGGAGCCGGTGCTGCACGTCGGGTCGCGCCGCGGCGTCCCGTACCACTCCAAGATCGGTTACGGCTGGCCGGGCGAACGGCCGCCACTGCCGCGGTTCTTGGGGCCCGCCGAGGTGGAGGAGCTGCTCGCCCGTCCCGGCGGCCCCGACTTCACCCGCGACGTCCGGCCGCTCATCGCCAAGGAGCTGGGGTTCGCCCACTACCACCGGCTGTTCACCGCCCACCCCGAGCGCACCGCCGTCCACTGGACCGACTTCGAGGAGAAGTACGCCGCCGCCGACCCCGGCAGCGCCGCACTCCACGCCCTCGTCGCCGCCTCCGTGCCCGATCCCGCCGACCGCCTCGACCTCGACACGCTCGACCGCCCGCTGACCGGAGTGCGCTTCGCGAGCGAGGCGGCGCTGCAGGACGGCCTGCGCGCGTACATCCAGGCCGACCTGGACCGCCGCCACGACCCGGCGTACAGCCCCGACCAGGCCGTGTTCCTCGCGCTGCTGTCCGTCTACGGGCAGCTGACCCGGTTCGGCGACCTCGGCCCGTGGTGGCACGGCTTCTTCAGCTACCTCGCCTCCGGCCCGCCGGGCCCCCGGCTGCGGCAGCTGCTCGCCCTCTCCCGGGCCGGTGTCGTGAAGTTCCTCGGCGCCGACATCACCGTCACCGCCGACGAGGAGGCCGGCCTCTTCCGCGCGGGCAGCGCGAGCCTGCCCGGCACCGGGGTCACCGCCCGCGCACTGGTGGAGGCCCGGCTCCCCGCGCCCTCCGTCACGCACAGCCGGGACGCGCTCCTGCGCGACCTGTACGCCGACGGCGCCGCCGCCACGCCCGGCGGGCTGCTGCGCGTCGACGCCGCGGACGGCCGGGTCCTGGACCGCGCGGGCCGGGCCCACCCGCGCCGCTTCGCGCTCGGCCCGCACACCGACGCCCGTGCCTCCGGCGCCTTCACCCGGCCCGGGACCAACGCCCCCTCCTTCCGCCAGAACGACGCGACGGCCCGCACCCTGCTCGCCTTCCTCGCCGCCCGCATTCCCAAGGAACACCATGCCGCTGACCAGTGACGCACCCGCCGCCGACGCCCCGGAGCGCGCCGCGCCGCGGAGCGCCGACCCCCCTGCCCTGAAGGTGGTACCGGTACGCCACCCGGCGCGCTGGGCGGCCGTCGCCCTCACCGCCGTACTGCTCGCCCAGTTCGTCCACGGACTGGTCACCAACCCCGGCTGGGAGTGGGGGGTGTTCGCGCAGTTCTTCACCACGGGGACGATCCTGCGCGCGGTGGGCACCACCCTCCAACTGACCCTCTACGGCACCGCGCTGGGCTTCCTCCTCGGCCTGGTCCTGGCCTTCATGCGGCTGTCGGACAGCCCGTTCCTGAAGGTGGTGGCGGCCGGCTACATCTGGGTGTTCCGCGCGGTCCCGCTCATCGTCCAGCTGTTGTTCTGGTTCAACCTCGCCTACCTCTACAAGCGGATCGACCTCGGCATCCCGTTCGGCCCCGGCTTCCTCTCCTTCGAGACGGTCAACCTGGTCGGCGCCATGAGCGCGGCGGTCCTCGGACTCGCCCTGCACCAGGCCGCCTACGCGGCGGAGATCGTGCGCGGCGGCGTCCTCGCCGTGGACGGCGGCCAGCTCGCGGCCGCCGCCGCGCTCGGCATCCCCCGGCTGCGCCAACTGCGGCGCATCGTGCTGCCGCAGGCCATGCGCGCGATCCTGCCGAACGCCGCCAACGAGGTCATCTCCCTCTTCAAGGGCACCTCGATCGTCTCCGTCATGGCGATCGGCGAACTCTTCTACCAGGTCCAGGTCGTCTACGGCCGCAACGGCCGGGTCGTGCCCCTGCTGATGGTCGCCACCGTCTGGTACGTCCTGCTCACCGGCGCCCTCTCCGTACTCCAGCACTACATCGAACGACACTTCGCAAAGGGGGCCTCGCGATGAGCGCCATGGTCGACATCAGGTCCGTGACCAAGAGCTTCGGACCGGTGGAGGTGCTGCGCGGCATCGACCTCACGGTCCGGACCGGCGAGGTCACCGTCGTACTCGGCCCGTCCGGGTCCGGCAAGTCCACACTGCTGCGGACCGTCAACCACCTGGAGAAGGTGGACAGCGGCCAGGTCAGCGTCGACGGGGTGCTGGTCGGATACCGCCGGTCCGGGAACAAGCTGTACGAGCTGCGCGAACGCGAGATCCTCAAGCAGCGCACCCAGATCGGCTTCGTCTTCCAGAACTTCCACCTCTTCCCGCACCTCACCGTGGTGGAGAACATCACCGAGGCCCCCGTCTCGGCCCTCAAGAGGTCCCGGAAGGACGCCGAGGCCACCGCCCACCGGCTGCTCGAACGCGTCGGCCTCACCGAAAAGGCCGGTGCGTACCCCAAGCAGCTCTCCGGCGGCCAGCAGCAGCGCGTCGCCATCGCCCGCGCGCTCGCCCTGGAACCGAAGCTGCTCCTCTTCGACGAGCCGACCTCCGCCCTCGACCCCGAACTGGTCGGCGAGGTCCTCGACGTCATCAAGGATCTGGCGCACCAGGGCACCACCATGATCGTCGTCACCCATGAGATCGGCTTCGCCCGCGAGGTCGCCGACACCGTCGTCTTCATGGACGACGGCCGCATCGTCGAACAGGGCCCGCCCTCCCAGGTGCTCGACGCACCGCGCCACGAGCGCACCAAAGCCTTCCTCTCCAAGGTCCTCTGACATGCCACGCACCAGAAGGAGCACGCCCGTGCACCGCCGCCGCGCCCTGACCACCGCCCTCGCGCTCACCGCCGGATCGCTGCTGCTGAGCGCCTGCGGCAAGGGCGAGGCGGCGCCGTTGGACGCCCCGCCCGGGGGCGGCGGCGCCAAGCCGAGGATCAACACCGGCCCCGACCAGCACCGCATCCACGTCGAGAAGGCCCCGGAGATCGCCGCACAGGTACCCGCCGGGGTCCGTGCGCGCGGCACCCTCCAGTTCGGCCTGAGCACCGGCAGCAACCCGCCGCTGGGCTTCTACGCCACCGACGACCGCACCCTGATCGGCGTCGAACGGGACCTCGCCACCCTCATCGCCGACACCCTCGGCCTGAAACCCCGCTTCCACGCGCTGTCCTGGGAGAACCTCTTCGTCGGCCTGGACAGCGGCAAGCTCGACGGCGTCCTCTCCAACGTCACCGTCACCGAGGAACGCAAGGAGAAGTACGACTTCGCCACCTACCGGCTGGACGAACTGGCCATGGAGGCCCGCAAGGGCAGCCACTGGAAGGTGCGCGGCGCGAAGGACGTCGCGGGCAAGAAGATCGCCGTCGGCTCCGGCACCAACCAGGAGAAGATCCTCGTGGACTGGAGCGAGGAGAACGAGAAGGCGGGCCGCAAGCCGGTCGACATCGCGTACTACCAGAACACCTCCGACTACTACCTCGCCCTCCAGTCCGGCCGCATCGACGCCTACTTCGGGCCCCACCCGACCTCCGCGTACCACGTGGCCACCGCCGGGCAGACCGAGATCGCCGGCACCTTCTCCGGCGGCGGCGACCAGGTACAGGACAAGATCGCCGCCACCACGAAGAAGGGCAACGGGCTGGTGAAGCCCTACGCGGCGGCCCTCCAGCACGTCATTGACAACGGCGCCTACAAGAAGGTGCTCGCCCGCTGGGGCCTGGCGAACGAGGCCGTGCGGACGTCGGAGATCAACCCGCGCGGACTGCCCAGGACCGCGCGATGACCCGTATTCCGCCCTTCGCACCGAAGGCACCCTCCGCGACCACCTCGGAGTGGAGCGCCCGGCCGGCCGCTACGCCGCCGTCCGCACCGGAGAGGCCCCCTGGTGACCACCGCACGCAACAGCTGCACCTGGCCGCACACTTCCCGGGTGTGAACAACACAACGGTCTGGCCGGCCCCGCCCGCCGGCCCGGCCACCCGCACCGCCGAGCGCGGCCGCTTCGACTTCTTCTTCCTCACCGAGGGGCTGCGGCTGCGCGACGAACCGGCCCGGCGGCCGGCCACCCTGGTCCACCTCAGCGCGGGGCGCGCCGCCTGGAACGCCGTCACCTCCTCCGACGCGTTCACTGGTGAGAACCTCCGGCGCGGCGGCTGTCCCGACCACGCGGGCAGGTACCCCCGCGCCGCCGAGTGCGTCGCCACCGCGCGCGGACTGTGGGACTCCTGGTCCGACGACGGGACGCCGCGGCCGTTCGCGCACCGGGGGCAGCGCTTCATCCTCGTACCGCATCTCACCCCCCGCGGCCTGGACGACTTCGTGGACCGGGTCGTACCGCTGCTGCAGGAACGAGGCGCGTTCCGTACCGAGTACGAGGGGAACACACTCCGTTCGCACCCGGGCCTCCCGGAGCCCGCGCGCGGCCCGGTATGGAAGGGTTGACCGCCATGAGCACGGAAGCGGAGAAGGACTGGCGGACCTGGCGCGAGCTGCGCGAACGGACCGTCGCGGGGCCGTACGGGCCGCTGGCGCTGACCGGTACGCACTGGCTCGCCGACCACCCCGACGGCCGGATCGAGGGCGTCCCCGGCCACTGGGCCGAGGACGGCGGGGCGGTCCGGCTGACCGCCGGCGCCGGGGACGGGCTGACGCTGGACGGCGCCCCGTTCACCGGCGAGGTACGGCTCGGCCCGGACCCCGCGCCGGAGGAGGCCCGCGTCGCGCACGGCGACCGGCGCCTGGTCGTCCTGCGGCGCGAGGGCCAGGGGGCCGTGCGGGTCTTCGACCCGGACTCCGCCGCGCTGCGCGCCTTCACCGGCATCGACGCGTTCCCGTACGACGAGCGGTGGCGGCTGACCGGCCGGTTCCGCCCGTACGCGCAGGCGCGCAGCGTCCAGGTGCCGAACGCCGACGGCCGGGACCGGGGCCTGGGCCTCGGCGGCGAACTGGCCTTCACGGTCGACGGGGCGGAACACACCCTCCAGGTCGCGGTGGAGGCAGACGGCTCGCTGTGGGCCGTGCTCGCGGACGCCACCAGCGGGACCGACAGCTACCGCTTCCGGTTCCTGCGGCCGCCCGCGCCCGCCGCCGACGGCACCGTGACCGTCGACCTGAACCGCACCCTGCTGCCGCCCTGCGCCTTCGCCGACCACTTCATCTGCCCCTTCCCGCCGCCCGGCAACACCCTCCCGTTCGCCCTGCGCGCCGGAGAACGGCAGCTCAGCGCCGGTCACTGAGCCGCAAACCGGTCCGCGGGAACCGTCCCGGACCGCTGCGCGTCGAAGATCCGACCGAGGGGACCGGACCCACCGCCCCGGCAGCCAAAACCCCCGCTGCCGGGGCCATGTGGCATGCGCCGGACCGGAAACAGCCTCTTGCGCACCGGGCGCGGACACTCCAGACTCCCGTCCAGCGCTTGTCAGGGGCACGCGGAAAACGGAACCCGTGCTGCCTGACTGCGCCTCACGGGCCGCCCACAGGCGACCCCCGATTCCCCTCGGAGGAAGAAGTGAGGAACGAGCGCATCACCCCCCGCAGCGGCGTCGTCAGACGCACCCGGCTGATCGCCGTGGCGTCCGGCCTGATTGTCGCGGGAGCCGTTGCCATCCCGAGTGCCAGCGCCGACGTGCGGCCGGCGAGCACGTTCAGTGCGACTCAGCTCTCCGCGGCCGATGACTCGGTCCGCGCGGCGGATGTCGCGGGTACCGCATGGCGGGTCGACAAGGCGACGAACACCGTCGTCGTCACGGTGGACAAAACGGTTTCCCAGGCCGAGATAGCGAAGATCAAGAAGGCGGCGGGCGTCAACGCCGGCGCCCTCAGCTTCGAGCGCACCACCGGAAAGTTCCAGAAGTACATATCGGGCGGCGACGCGATCTACACGTCCGGTTCGCGCTGCTCGCTGGGCTTCAACGTGCGCAACAGCAGCGGTGCCTACTACGCCCTGACCGCCGGTCACTGCACCGAGGGCGGCTCGTCATGGACCACCGGCAGCGGCGCGCTGATCGGCCCGACCGCCGGCTCCAGCTTCCCGACCAACGACTACGGCATCATCAAGTACACCGGCTCCGTGTCCCATGAGGGCACCGTCGGCGGCCAGGACATCACCAGCGCCGGCACGCCCACCGTCGGCCAGACCGTCACCCGCCGCGGCTCCACCACCGGCACCCACAGCGGCCGCGTCACCGCCCTGAACGCGACCGTGAACTACGGCGGCGGCGACGTCGTCTACGGCATGATCCAGACCACGGTCTGCGCCGAGCCCGGCGACAGCGGCGGCCCGCTGTACTCCGGCACCAAGGCGCTGGGCCTGACCTCCGGCGGCAGCGGCAACTGCTCCTCCGGCGGCACCACGTTCTTCCAGCCCGTCACGGAGGCGCTGAGCGCCTACGGCGTGAGCGTGTACTGACCCTGAGTACGCCCTGGCACTTCCCCCTGGCCGGATGAGTGTTCCCGGCCCCGGGCACGTACTGAGGAATACTGCGCCACTGGACTGCAGCCAGCAGCAGTAGGCCCCCGCTCGCCGCGGCGAGCGGGGGCCCCTTGATGTGCGGCCCCCCCGCGGACGGGGCTCCGTTATTTCCCTGCCGGAGAAGACGGGGTGCCTATCCGCACTCGACCCTTGCGGCAACCGGGCATACGGTGTAACTACGTGCGACTCGGACGGCCGGCAGCCTGTGCTAGGGGGTCGTGATGGTCGAGGAACTGGTGGCGACCGGGGTGGCGCTGGCCTCGGCGGGTGCCGTGTACGCGGCGGCCGCGGCCCGGGTCATCAAACAGTACGAACGCGGCGTCGTCCTGCGGCTCGGGCGCCTCACCGCGCCGGTCCGCGGGCCCGGCTTCACCATGATCATCCCGTTCGTGGACCGGATGCGCCGGGTCAACATGCAGATCGTGACGATGCCCGTGCCGGCCCAGGAAGGCATCACCCACGACAACGTCACGGTCCGGGTGGACGCGGTGGTCTACTTCAAGGTCGTGGACGCCGCCGACGCGGTCGTCCAGGTCGAGGACTACCGCTTCGCCGTCTCCCAGGTCGCCCAGACCTCGCTGCGCTCCATCATCGGCAAGAGCGACCTGGACGACCTGCTCTCCAACCGGGAGAAGCTCAACCAGGGCCTCGAAGTCATGATCGACAGCCCCGCGCTGGGCTGGGGCGTGCAGATCGACCGGGTGGAGATCAAGGACGTCTCGCTGCCGGAGACCATGAAGCGGTCGATGGCCCGGCAGGCGGAGGCGGCCCGCGACCGGCGGGCCCGGGTGATCAACGCTGACGCCGAGCTGCAGGCCTCCAAGAAACTGGCCGAGGCGGCCCAGCAGATGTCCGACCAGCCCGCCGCCCTGCAACTGCGCCTGCTGCAGACCGTCGTGGCGGTCGCCGCCGAGAAGAACTCCACCCTCGTCCTGCCCTTCCCCGTCGAGCTGCTCCGCTTCCTGGAACGCTCCGGCCTCCAGGCCCAGGCGCAGACGGAGGCGTACGAGCGGACCCGGCCCGCGAGCGGCGCCGGCAACAGGGACGCGGGGGACCACGGCGACGACGGCACCGAGGACGTGGGCCGTGCCGAGCTGCGCCGCGAGGACCGGGGCGGCGCGGGTCCGGAGGATGTACGGCGCGAAGAGGTGGCGCTCGACGCGGCGGAGGACCTGCCGGGCGTCGAACTGCCGGGGGTCGAGGTCCCCGGCGCCGAGATCCCGGGGCTGACGGCGCCCGGCGACGAGGAGACGCCCCGGAGCGGCACCACGAAGTGACCGGGCGGGGGCCCGGGGCGCCGAGTGGCGGGTGAGCGGAAGCGGATCGTCTGTTTCCGGACAGGTGTAGTCCTCACCCTGGGGTGGCCACCGGCCGCTCACCGTGTTCACCGGACACCGGAAAGGGGAGGGACATGCGCGGTTATCGGTGTGCAGGACCCGTGGACGATCGGTGAATCGTCGTACGCAAGACCGGAACTCGGTCTTGTGCGCGCCCTTGGGGGGTGGGAATACTCGGCGACGCGCATTGGCATGGACGCGACTGTCGAGCCGGACGCGGCTTCTGATGGTGGGCAGCACATGCGGGCCGCGCACGCCTACGGCACCCGGCCGTACGGCGGGCGCGATGACCGTCCGCGACGGATGGCCCGTTCACGTCCGTGTCTCGATCTCCACCCCTCAGGGCCCGCACTTCCCCCACCCGGCGGGCCCTTCCCCCCACGGGAGGTTTTGAGTTGAAGCACCGCCGCATACCCAAGCGACGCGCCGCCCTGGCCGGCGCCGGCGCCCTCGCCCTGGCCGCCAGCGCCACCTTCGCGCTCAGTGCCAATGCCAGCCCGGCCCCCACGGCCGAGCTTCTGTCGCTGACACCGACCGCGGCCGGCAAGCTCGCCGCGCAGCTCACCGACGGCACGGCCGGCTCGTACTGCGACGCCAAGGCCAAGAAGCTGGTCGTCAACGTGGTGGACGAGGCCGCCGCCGACGCCGTACGCGCCAAGGGAGCCGAGCCCAGAATCGTCCAGCACACGCTCGCCCAGCTGAACGGCGCCCGGCAGACCCTGAAGACCAAGGCCACCATTCCCGGCACGTCCTGGGGCGTCGACCCCCGGACCAACAAGGTCGTCGTCACCGCCGACCGCACCGTCAAGGGCGCGAAGCTGGCGAAGCTCACCAAGGTCGTCGACGGCCTCGGCAGCAAGGTGCAGCTCAACCGCAGCAAGGGAGAGTTCAAGCCCTTCATCGCGGGCGGCGACGCGATCTGGGGGAGCGGCTCGCGCTGCTCGCTCGGCTTCAACGTCGTCAAGGACGGCCAGCCCTACTTCCTCACCGCGGGCCACTGCGGCAACGCGGTCAAGAGCTGGTCGGACTCCCAGGGCGGCGGCGAGATCGGCGCCACCGAGGAGTCCAGCTTCCCCGGCAACGACTACGCGCTGGTGAAGTACACCGCCGACACCGACCACCCCAGCGCCGTCGACCTCTACAACGGCAGCAGCCAGGAGATCAGCGGCGCGGCCGAGGCCACCGTCGGCGAGAAGGTCCAGCGCAGCGGCTCCACCACCCAGGTCCACGACGGCACCGTCAAGGCCCTGAACGCCAGCGTCAACTACCAGGAAGGCACCGTCGACGGCCTGATCCAGACCGACGTCTGCGCCGAGCCCGGCGACAGCGGCGGCGCGCTGTTCGACGGCGACAAGGCACTCGGCCTGACCTCGGGCGGCAGCGGCGACTGCTCCGGAGGCGGCGAAACCTTCTTCCAGCCGGTCACCGAGGCCCTGGAGGCCTACGGAGCACAGATCGGCTGACCCGCACACCGGCTCCACGGCCCGGCCCCCGTACGCACACCGCGTACGGGGGCCGGGCCGCGTCGGTGCACGGTGCCGGCTGCGCCGTACGTCCACGGCTCCGGTCGCTGTACGTGCACGGTCCCCGGTCGCTGTACGCGCACGGCTCCGGTGGCCCCTCCCGGGCCGGGCTCAGCGTCCGTCCAGCGGCCCGAACGCGGCCAGTGCCTCCTCGGCGGCGTACGTGTGCCGCACGTACTCCTCCGCCCACGCGGCCGCCTCCGGGAAGCCGGACTCCGCCACGATCCGGGCGCAGGCCGCCGCCCGGTCGTACGGCGTGCGCCGCAGCGCGACCGCGCCGCCGCCCGGCCCGAGCAGCGCCCAGTGCGCACCGTCCCGTCCGTACGGCATTCCGACGCTGCCCGGGTTCACCACCAGGCGCCCCTGCGCGATCCGGACGAACGGCATGTGCGTGTGGCCGCACACCACCGTCCGCACCGCCTCCGGCACCCCGGCCAGCACCTCGGCGAAGCGCTCGGCGCGTGAGTCGGCGAGGACCACCTCGGCGTCGTCGCGCGGGGTGGCGTGGCAGAAGAGGACGGGGCCGAGGCCGGACACGTCCAGCGTCACGGCCGTGGGCAGCGCGGCGAGCTCCGCGACGTCCGCGGCGGTGAGCTGCCGGGCCGCCCAGGGCGTGACGGTGTCGGGCGCCGGGGCGTCCCGGTTCCCGTGGCAGGCGGCCAGTTCGCGTTCGCCGTTGCCGCGGAGCCATACGGCCCGGTCGCCGAGGCCGCGCAGCAGCGCGAGGGTTTCCCGGGGGAGCGGCCCGGAGAGCAGGTCGCCGGTGAGGACGACGGTCCGCGCGGCCCGGACGTCGGGCTCGGCGAGCACGGCCTCCAGGGCGGGGGCGACTCCGTGGATGTCGGACAGGACGGCTACCGCGGCGGTGTCGGTCATGGCGCGAGCCTGGCAGGGCCCCGGCGGCGCGGGCGGTGATTCCGCTCTCGGCCGATGCGCCGACGGGCCGACGGGCCGACGCGTCGACGGGTCGACGGGTCGATGCGCCTACGGGCCGCGTTAGTGAGGCGTTAGCCGGACAGCTGTGGATCATCAGCGGCGGCCGACAGTCTTGATCTCACCGGCCCGGAAGACCGCACCGGGAACACCGGAACACCACGACGAGAGAACGAGGAAAAACGTGTCGAACCGTACCGTTCTGCGCCACGCCCGCAATGCCGCCGCCGCCATGGTGATCGCTGTCGCCGCGTTCGGGCTGACGGCCTGCGACGGCTCCGGTACCGACACGCCGTCGCCCGCCGGCAGCTCGTCCGCCGCCGCCCCCTCGCAGTCCGCCGGTTCCTCGGCCGGCAGCGACCAGGGCGGGAGCGACCAGGGCGCGTCCGATCAGGGCTCCGCCAACGGCACGCCGGCGGCCACGCCCAAGAAGTCCGACGAGCGCTGCACCGACCAGCTCGACTACGCGGGCGACTCCCGGTCCAACGCCGAGATCAACTCGATCGGCGAGGAGACCGGCCACTGCCCGGCGCCGCAGAAGGGCGGCGAGCAGACGGACCCGCCCGTGGGCACCCCCAAGAAGGACGGTGTGAGCTGCACCGACCAGATCAACTACGCGGCGGACGCCCGCTCCAACGCCGTCATCAACACGATCGGCGACAAGACCGGCTACTGCCCGCCCGTCCAGAAGTGAGTGCCTGCTGAGAAGTGAGTCCCTGCTGAGCAGGCACTGAGCCCCGCCGTCCCGGCCCGCACCAGCGGACCGGGACGGCGGACGTTTCGGGGCGGCCGGGGGCCTGCGCCCGCGGCCGCGGGACGGCCCCCCCGCGGCCGCGGGACGGCCCCCTCAGAGCCGCTCCACCAGCCGCGCCGCCGCAGACCTCGCCGTGGCCAGGGCGGTGGCCCGGTCCGCGCCCGGCTGGCCCAGGACCACGCGCGTGCTGAGCCCGTCCAGCAGGGCGAGCAGTTCGGAGGCGCGGCCCGCGCAGTCCGCCGCGGCGAACCGGCCCTGCGCGACGCCCTTCGCCAGCAGCCCCGCCAGATCCTCGCGCCAGCTCCGGTCCAGCTCCTCCTGCGCCTCTCGCAAGGGTTCGTTGACGGCCGTACGGGCCCACAGCTCGATCCACAGCATCCACCGCGGGTCCCGCGGTCCGCGCGGCAGGTAGAGATCGACGAAGGCGTCCAGCATCCGTACCGCGCCGAGCCGGCGCGCGAGCAGCGCCCGCCGCTCCTCGGCGAGCTTCGCCTCGCTGAAGCGCAGCGCCTCCAGCAGCAGCATGTCCTTGCTGCCGAAGTAGTACAGGATGTGGCCGCCGCTGGTGCCGAGCCGCTTGGCCAGCGCCGACATGGTGAGCGCCGCGAGGCCGCCCTCGGCGATGGCCACCATCGCCTCTTCCAGGATCCGGTCGGCAGCGACCTGCCCGTCCCGCCGTCGTGCCACCGCCCGGCCCGCCTCTCGTCCCGTACACCGCCTCTTCCGCCCGACCTTATCCCGGCGGATCCGCCGCGGACCCTTGACGGGTGGGGGAGGGGCAGGCATTTTGAATGACGTTCAAGAAGATTGAACACCATTCAAAGTCGGGCCCGTAGTCGGGGCCTCCCGAGCCGGAGCGAGGCAACCGCATGACGTCCACCGGAGTAGCCGACGACGAAGTCTTCAGAGTCGAGACACACGGCATCGACCCCATCCCCGACGAGGACCGGCACGGCGGAGCCAAGGACCTCTTCTGGCTCTGGTTCGGCTCCAACCTCACCTTCACCTACGTCATCAACGGCACCCTCGCCGTCGCCTTCGGCCTCTCCTTCTGGTCGGCCACCGCCGTCGTCGTCCTCGGCGGCCTCGCCTTCTTCGCCGTCAGCGCCGCCGGCCTCAGCGGCATCCGTACCGGCACCGCCACCCTCGTCATCTCCCGCGCCGCCTTCGGCCACCGCGGCAACTGGCCCGCCGGCATGCTGAACTGGATCGTCAGCATCGGCTACACCATCGTCAACACGGTCGTCGGCGCCCTCGCCCTCGAAGCCCTGCTCACCGGCGCGCACCTGCTCGACGGTGCCCCGGCCCGCGCTGTCGCCCTGCTGGTCACCCTCGCCCTCACCTTCACCGTCGCGATGTGGGGCCACGCCACCGTGCAGGCCGCCGAACGCTGGATGGCGTACGTCCTCGGCGCCGGCTTCGCCGTCCTGCTCGTCCTCCTGCTGCCCGGCCTCGACCCGCACGCCCCCGCCGCACAGGGCACCGCCGGCGGCTTCAGCGCCTGGACCCTCGCCCTCGTCGTCATGCTCTCCGGACCGGTCTCCTACCTCCCGATGCCCGCCGACTACACCCGCTACCTCCCCAAGGACACCTCACTGCGCGCGATCACCTGGAGCGGTGCCCTCGGCGGCTTCCTCTCCTCCGTCGGCCTCGGCGTCGCGGGCGTCGCCGCCGCCACCCGCGCCGACATGACCGACCCCGTCGCGGGCGTCGAAGGACTGCTGCCCGGCTGGTTCAAACCGCTGTTCCTGCTGCTCGTACTGGGCGGCTCGGTCACCAACTCGATCCTCACCCTGTACTCCTCCAGCCTCAACCTCCAGGTCCTCGGCATCCCCTGGACCCGCGCCCGGACCATCGTCATCAGCGCCGCCGTCACCGTCGCCGGCTCCCTCTACGCCCTCTTCCTCGCCGACTTCACCGAGTCGCTGCTCTCCTTCCTCTCCCTGATGGTCATCGTCTTCGCGCCCTGGGGCGGCGTCTTCCTCGCCGACATGCTGCTGCGCCGCTGCCGGTACGACGCCGACGCACTCCACGCCGGCCCGGCCGGCCGCTACTGGTACCGCGCCGGCTGGCACACCGAAGGGCTGGCAGCACTCCTCGCCGGCATGCTCTTCGCCGCGCTGACCTGCGACTCCGAACTGTGGACCGGCCCGCTCGTCGCCCCGCTCGGCGGCGGCGACCTCACCCTCCTCGGATCGGTGGTCGCCGGCCTCACGTACTGGGCGCTCGCACGGCGCAAGGCCGTGACACCGCTCCCCGCCGCCCCCTGACCGACCGGCCACGGCACACCGCACCGCCACCGCGCGCACCACCACACATCGTCACCACGCACCACAACCACTCGCGTCACCCCAGGAGTTGGACATGTCCCCGCACCACCCCGCCGCCGACCTCGTGCTGCGCAACGCCCGCATCCACACCGTGGACCCCGCGCTGCCCGAGGCCGAGGCACTGGCCGTACGCGACGGCCGGATCAGCTGGCTCGGCCCCGACGCCGAGGCCGCGGAGTGGATCTCCGGCCGTACCGAAGTCCTCGACGCCCGGGGCAAGCTGGTGCTGCCCGGCTTCATCGACGCGCACAACCACGTACGCCTCGGCTCCGACGACGCCTGCGTCCAGCTCGCCGGCGCCCGCACCCTGGACGAGGTCCACCACCGCATCCGCAGCTGGCGGGACGCGCACCCCGACGCCGAGTGGATCGAGGCAGAGGCACTGGACTACTCCGCGCTCCCCGGCGGCCGCATGCCGCGCGCCGCCGACCTCGACCCGGTCACCGGCGACACCCCCGCCTTCGTCCTGAGCTACGACGTGCACACCGCCTGGCTCAACACCGCGGCCCTGCGCCGCCTCGGCATCACCAAGGACCGCACCGACCTGCCGTACGGGCGCGCCGAGACCGACCCGGAGACCGGCGAACCCACCGGATTCCTCAAGGACTTCGCCGTCCGCGGCCTCTCCCGGGACGGCCACCGCGCCCTGCGCGACCTCGGTGTGCCGTGGGCGTCGCCCGACCGCCAGTACCGCCGCCTCGCCCGCAGCCTGGACGACGCGATCCGCTTTGGGATCACGACGGTGGTCGAGCCGCAGAACTCCCTGGACGACCTGGCGCTCTTCGAGCGGGCCCGCGCGGAGGGCCGACTGCGCTCGCGCATCGTCGCCGCCCTCTTCCACCCGCGCGGCACGACCGGCGCCGACCTCGTCGATTTCGCCGCCGCCGCCGAGAAGTTCGACGACGACCGGCTGAACGTCGGCCCCCTGAAGCTCTACATCGACGACGTCGTCGAACCGCGCACCGCCGCGCTCCTCGAACCGTACGCGGGCTGCCGGCACCACCGCGGCGAGACCTTCTACCCGCCGGAGGAGTTCGGCGAGCTGCTGACCGAACTGGACTCCCTCGGCTTCCAGTGCTTCGTGCACGCCACCGGGGACCGCGGCATCCGCACGGTGCTGGACGCGGTGGAGCGGGCCCGCGCGGCCAACGGGCCGCGGGACGCCCGCCACCAGGTCGTCCACGTCGAATGCCTGGACCCGGCCGACACCCCGCGCTTCGCCGAACTGGGCGTGGTCGCCTGCATGCAGCCCCGGCACGCCGCGCCCGAGATCGCCGGACCGGGCCAGGACTGGGCCGAGAACGTCGGCGCCGACCGCTGGCACAAGGCCTGGCCGCTGCGCAGCCTGCAGGAGGCGGGCGCGGTCCTCGCCTTCTCCAGCGACTGGAACGTCGCCGAGATGGACCCGATGATCGGCATCTACACCGCCGTCACCCGCCGCCCGCTCGGCGGCGGCGAGCCCTGGGGCCCGCAGGAGACCATCGACGTCGAGACCGCCGTCCACGGCTACACGATGGGCTCGGCGTACGCCAACTTCCTGGAGAACGAACGCGGTTCACTCACCGTCGGCAAGCTCGCCGACTTCGTCGTCCTCTCCCGGGACATCCTCGGTGCCGCTCCGGAGGACATCCCGGGGACGGTGGCGGAGACCGTTGTGGTCGGGGGAAAGGTGGCCCACTCGGCCGCCTGAGCCCTTACCGGTGAGGCCGCCGGCCCCGCCGGCCCCGCCGTCCCGGCTGCCTCACCCACGCCTCACCCGCCCTCGGAGGCCCGCCGCTCCGACAGCCACGGGAACCCCGCCGCCACCGTCCGGATGCCCCGCACCGCCAGCTCGGCCGGTGCCTCCTCGCTCTCACCCGCAGCCCACACCTCGACCGCGGCCCGCAGCGCACCGTCCGCCGCGGCCGAGGTCAGGCGTACCTCCAGCGGCCCCGCCGTGGTCGTCCGGGCCAGCACCTCGATCAGCGCCAGCTCCGATTCGTGGTGCGCGCGGTGCCACACCGCACGCAGCGCCGGATTGTCCTGCATCGCGTGCAGCAGCCCCCGCGTCCACTCCAGCGCCTCCTCGGCCCGCGCGCCGACGGGCGTCAGCGCCGCCCGGGCCGCCCGCTCCAGCACCTCGCCCAGCGGCAGCTCCGGCTCCCGCGCGGCCAGCTCCGCCAGCCCCTCGGCCCAGTCCCGTACGCCACCGGTCAGCATCGGCGCGACCGCGTCCTCCTTCGTCCGGAAGTAGCGGTAGAAGGTGCGCGGCGCGACCCCCGCCGCACGCGCGATGTCCTCGGCGGTGACGGCGGCGCCGCGCTCGGCGAAGAGCGCCGCCGCGGTACGGGCGATCTCCAGCTCGGTCGCGGCCTTGCGGCGCTCGGTGAGGGACGGGCGGGCGGTGGGTGCGGTGGGCATGGGCCGAGTCTACGTACCCGTACGTCAAAGTGGCGTCATATGCAGTAGTGGCACAGTGTGCCATGTAGGCGTACTGTGAAAGTCCGGCTCGACGGTGAGCCGCGAGTGAACGAGAAGGAGAACGCCCATGCACGCCCTGAACCGCTTCGAGGGCCGCCGTGTACTGATCACCGGCGGTGGGTCGGGCATCGGCCGGGCCACCGTCCACCGGGTCCTCGCGGAGGGCGGCCGGGTCGTGGCCGCTGACGTGAGCGCGGAGGGCCTGAAGGCCACCGCCGAGCGTGCCGCCGCCGACGGCGCGGCCGACCGGCTCACCACCACGGTCCTGGACATATCCGACGAGGCCGAGGTCGCCGCGGGCGTGGCGTCCGCCGTGGAGACGCTGGGCGGCCTGGACGTGCTCGTCAACGCGGCCGGCATCCTGCGCTCCGAGCACACCCACAAGACCACCCTGGACTTCTGGAACAGGATCATCACGACCAACCTGACCGGCACGTTCCTCATGATCCGCGAAGCGCTGCCCGCCCTGCTCGCGGGTGAGAAGCCGGTGATCGTCAACTTCAGCTCCACCTCCGCCTCGTTCGCGCACCCGTACATGGCGGCGTACGCGGCGAGCAAGGGCGGCATCCAGTCGATGACCCACGCCATCGCCAGTGAGTACGGCAAGCAGGGGCTGCGCGCGGTGTGCGTCGCACCCGGCTCCATCGCCAGCGGCATGACGACCGGCCGGGGCCCCGGACTGCCGGAGGACGCCGACATGAGCCTGTTCGTGAAGCTGGCCCCGGCCATCGGCGAGGGCTTCGCGGGCCCGGAGACGGTCGCGGGCGTCATCGCGATGCTGGCCTCCGAAGACGGCGCCTTCGTCACGGGCACGGAACTCCGGATCGACGGCGGCACGCACATGTGAGCCAGCGGGGAGGCGCGTACCGGCGTGGCTCGCCCCGGTACGCGCCTACTGCCGCGCCTCGCTCCGGTCGACCGTGCCCCGGCCCACCGAGAGCGCCGCGAAGAGCAGCGTCAGCGCCGCGGCGACCACCGCCCAGGCCGCGAGCACCAGCAGCGGCCCGGTCAGCGCCTGTCCGTCGAAGTACGCGATCGAACGCGCCGCCCAGGTGCCCGCGCCCGGCGGCAGCGCGGGGCCGATGGCGTGCCAGAAGGGCGGCAGCAGCGGATACGGGTACGCGCCGCCCGCACTGGGATTGCCGCCGATCACGACCACGAGGATCGTCAGCCCGATCCCCACGATCCCGGCGATGCCCTGGAACGCCAGGGTCGCCGCGCCCACCGCGAACACGATCAGCGCGCCCAGCCCCCACAGCGCCACCAGGCTGCCGGGCAGCGCCCCGAGCACCGGACCGATGACGAGCGCCCCGGCCAGCCCCGCCAGCACCGAGTACAGCAGTAGCGTGCCGAGCCGGATGACGGCCCGCCGGCCGTTGGTGGGCCGCGCCCCGTAGCTGATCGCGAGGATCGCTGCGCACAGGTAGCCGCCCACGCACCACCCCACCACCAGGTAGAACGACGACAGCCCGCGGGCGTCCTGCGGGTCCGCCGGGGCCACGTCGGTCGTCCGGACCGTCCGCCCCTCCGCCTGCTCCGCCTTGGTGAGAACCTTCTGGACCGCGTCGGAGAGCGCGCTGCCGCTGCCGCCGGCGACCAGCAGCTCGTCCTGCTTGCCGCGCGGGTCGTACACCAGCGCCCCGTCGATCTCCCGGTCCTTCAGCTGTCGCACGGCCTCGCCCCGGGACCCGGCCGGCCGCGCGTCGAGCGGCGATCCCGCCAGCCGGTCCAGCTTCGCGACCAGCTGCCCGCGCGCCTGCGGGGGCGCGACGACCGCGAAGGCCACGTCCCTGGGCTTGGGGGAGTGGAAGGCGCCCGCGTACGAGGCGATGAACGCGGCCGTCAGCGCCAGCACCCCGATGATCAGCAGCGCGGCCCGCGCCGACACCGCGTCCCGCAGCTCTCCGGCAAAGGTCCCGCGGGTGCCGTCGCCTCCGGTGCCGGCCTCGCCATCGGCCCCGCTGCCGGTACCGCCATCGGCCCCGGTGCCGGTGCCGCCGTCCGCTGTGGCCATGTGCCGCTCCTCGTATTCGTAGCGATTCATCACATATCTTCCGTTTTGAGGGGGAGATATGCGGCCGAGAGGGGGTGTCCCGGCGCGTCGCGCGGGTGCCTGCGTGCGAGCGCGTTCGTACGAACGTTCGAAGAACGCGTTATGGTGGAAGTGAGACGGGGGATGTAATGGAAGTCAGGGGGTGCTCACGCGGTAGGAGGTGCGAATGTCCCGGTTCACGCACCTGCACACCGCATCGGGATTCTCCGTGCGGTACGGCGCCTCACACCCCGAACGGCTCGCCGAGCGCGCCGCCGAACGCGGCATGGACGCCCTCGCCCTCACCGACCGGGACTCCCTCTCCGGCGCCGTACGCTTCGCCAAAGCCGCCGCCGAAGCCGGCATCCGCCCCCTCTTCGGCACCGAACTGGCGATCGGCGCACCCCAGCCGGAACCCACCCCCACGACCCGCCGCCGCACCCCCGTACGCGGCGGAGCCTTCATCGACGAATCAGCCCCCCGCGCCGTCTTCCTCGCCCGCGACGGCGCCCGCGGCTGGGCCACCCTCTGCCGCCTCGTCTCCGCCGCACACGCCACCGACCGCGAACGCCCCCTCCTCCCCTGGGAAGCCCTCACCGGCGGAACGGACGGACGCACCACCGGCACCACCGACGACATCCGCCGCGCCGCAGCCCACCTCGGCGACCCCACCGACGGCGTCCTCGTCCTCCTCGGACCCGACTCCGAAATCGGCCGCGCCCTGGCCGCCGGCCGCCCCGACCGCGCCGCCCGCCTCCTCGCCCCCTGGCGCGACCTCTACGGCGACGCACTCCGCCTCGAAGTCGTCCACCACGGCCGCACCGGCACCGGACCCGGCTCCCTCCGGCTCGCGGCGCGCACCCTCGGCTTCGCCGTCGACCAGGGCATCCGCGCCGTCCTGAGCAACGCCGTCCGCTACGCCGACCCCGGCCAGGGCCCCGTCGCCGACGTCCTCGACTCCGCCCGCCGCCTCGTACCCATCGACCGCCACCGCCCCGAAGCCCGGGACAGCGGCGAACGCTGGCTCAAGGACACCGGCACCATGGCCCGCACCGCCGAACGTGTCGCCGAAGCCGCCGGCCACCGCCGCGACACCGCCCACCGACTGCTCACCATGACCGAAGAGACCGCCGCCGGCTGCCTCGTCGACCCCCAGGACGACATCGGCCTCGGCACCGTCCACTTCCCCGAACCCCGCCTCGTCGGCGCCGCACACCGCACCGCCGCACGCGTACTCCGCTCACGCTGCGCCGCCGGAATGGTCCGCCGCGGCCACGACCGCGGCCCGGCGGCCCGCACCTACTGGGAACGCCTCCACCGCGAACTGGACATCATCGACCACCACGGCTTCGCGTCGTACTTCCTCACCGTCGCCCAGGTCGTCGAGGACACCCGGCGCCTCGGCATCCGCGTCACCGCCCGCGGCTCCGGCGCCGGCTCCCTCGTCAACCACCTGCTCGACATCGCACACGCCGACCCCGTCGAGCACGGCCTCCTCATGGAACGCTTCCTCTCCAAGCGCCGCGCCGTCCTCCCCGACATCGACATCGACGTGGAATCAGCGCGCCGGCTGGAGGTCTACCGCGCGATCTTCGACCGCTTCGGCGCCGAACGCGTCGCCACCGTCGCCATGCCCGAGACCTACCGCGTACGGCACGCCGTACGCGACGTCGGCGCGGCGCTCGGCATGGACCCCGCCGAAGTGGACCGGATCGCCAAGGCCTTCCCGCACATCCGCGCCCGCGATGCGCGGGCCGCCCTGGAAGAACTGCCCGAACTGCGCGACCTCCGCGAGAACCCGCCGCCCCCGCCCTTCTGGGACCTGGTGGAAGGCCTGGACGCGCTGCCGCGGGGCATGGCCATGCACCCCTGCGGCGTCCTCCTCTCCGACGCCACGCTGACCGCGCGCACCCCCGTGGTCCCCACCGGCGGCGAAGGCTTCCCCATGTCCCAGTTCGACAAGGAGGACGCCGAAGACCTCGGCCTGCTCAAACTCGACGTACTCGGCGTACGGATGCAGTCCGCGATGGCCCACGCCACCGCCGAGATCGGCCGCGCCACCGGCCGCCCGGCACCCGACCTCGACGACCCGGCACAGGTACCGCCCGGCGACCCCGCCACGTACGGCCTGATCCGCTCCACCGAAACCCTCGGCTGCTTCCAGATCGAATCGCCGGGCCAGCGCGACCTGATCGGCAGGCTCCAGCCCGCCACCTTCCACGACCTGGTCGTCGACATCTCCCTCTTCCGCCCCGGACCCGTCGCCGCCGACATGGTGCGCCCCTTCATCGAATCCCGGCACGGCCGCAAGCCCCTCCGCTACCCCCACCCCGACCTGGAAGAAGCCCTGCGCGAGACCTACGGAGTCGTGGTCTTCCACGAACAGGTCATCCGCATCATCGACCGCATGACCGACTGCGGCCTCGACGAGGCCGACCGGATACGCCGTGGCCTGTCCGACCCCGAATCGCAGGGCCGCATCCGCGTCTGGTTCGCCGAACAGGCCGCACAGCACGGCTACTCCGCCGAGGACATCGCCCGCACCTGGGAGATCATCGAGGCGTTCGGTTCGTACGGCTTCTGCAAGGCGCACGCGGTGGCCTTCGCCGTACCGACCTACCAGTCCGCCTGGCTCAAGGCCCACCACCCGGCCGCCTTCTACGCCGGGCTGCTCACCCACGACCCCGGCATGTACCCCAAGCGCCTCCTCCTCGCCGACGCCCGCCGCCGCGGCGTCCCGATCCTCCCGTTGGACGTGAACCACTCCGATGTCGCCTATCGAATCGAACTGGTGTCTGGTGAATCTCGCCCAAGTGTGACGGAACCGCACGTCGGGTCGCACGTTGAACCGCACGTCGGATCGCTCGCTGAGCCGTTCGTTGAAACGCACGTTGAACCGCTTGTTGAGTCGTTCGTCGAACCGCACGTTGAAGCACTCGTCGAACCGCACGTTGAACCGCATGTCGAATCGCTCGTTGCGGGCAGTGGGGTACGTGCCTCGCGTGCTGACTCGCGCGTCGCGGGCGCCGAATCGCGTACCGCTCGCACCGGATTGAGCCCCGCACGCCCCGCACGCACCGCTCGCACCGGATCGCGCATGCCCGGGGAGCGCGTGGCGGCCGCCTCCGGCGTGACCGGCCCGTGGGGGCTGCGCCTCGCGCTCTCCGAAGTGCACGGCATCAGCGAGGCGGAGGCCGAACGGATCGCCGCCGGCCGCCCCTACACCTCCCTCCAGGACCTCTGGCGTCGCGCTCGCCCCGGCCGCCCGGTACTCGAACGCCTCGCCAGGGTCGGCGCGCTGGACTCCTTCGGCGCCAACCGCCGTGACCTGCTGCTGCACATCGCCGAACTGCACCGCCAGCAGCGGGGCGCACCGGCCGACACCCAACTCCCGCTGTCCGCGGCAGCGTCGGCACCGGCCGGGCTCCCGGACCTGAGCGACGCCGAACGCCTCAGCGCCGAGCTGGGCGTACTGGGCATGGACGCCTCCCGGCACCTGATGGGGGACCACATCCAGTTCCTGAACGAGCTGGGAGTACTCCCCGCCAAGCGGCTGCGCGAAGCCCGGCACGGCGACACGGTCCTGGTCGCCGGGGCCAAGGCGGCCACCCAGACACCCCCGATCCGCTCCGGGCGGCGGGTCATCTTCACCACCCTCGACGACAGCACGGGGCTGGTCGACTGCGCCTTCTTCGACGACAGCCACGAGACGTGCGCCCACACCGTCTTCCACTCCTGGCTGCTGCTGGTACGCGGCACGGTCCAGCGCCGCGGCCCGCGCAGCCTCAGCGTGGTCGGCACGGCGGTCTGGAACCTGGCGGAACTGGCGGAACTGCGGGGGCGGGGCGGGCTCCGGGCGGTCACGGCTCATCTGGCTTCCCACCCCTCCCTCCCCCCGCCCCCCACCACCCCCACCCCCGGCCCACCCTCCACCCCCACCCCAGCCCCCACGCCCACCCCACCCCCCGGACCCGCCCCGGTCCCCACCTCCGCCCCGGCCTCCGCGTCCGCTCCGGCGTATGTCGCCGCCGGGGGCGACCCCGGTGCGCGCGTCACCGGTCACCCCCACAGCCGGAGCGGCTCCGCCGACCGTGAGCTGTACGCCGCCGAAGCCGGCCCCGCTCCGGCCGCCCCCGGTGGCGCCCCGGCTGTCCCCGGTGGTGCCCCGGATGCCCCCGAAGGTGCCCCGGCCGACCCCCGAGGTGCTCCGGCCGCCCCCGGAGGGGTCCCGGCCACCTTCGCCCCGGCGGCGGCAGCGGCATCAGATGGCTCCCCGTCCCCGGACGACGAGCGGGTCATCCGCCTGCCCACCGGTTACACCCTGCATCCGTGGGCCGACCTCCAGCCCGCGGGCGAACGCGCCGCCACCGGCCGCAAGCTCTGGCACGCCAGCCCAGGGAGCGCAGGATGACCATCTACCGACGCCTCCCTCCCTCACCTCCTTCCGTTGGTTCTTCCACGAACGCTCCGGCGGATGTCGCCGGCGCTCCGTCCCACGCGGGCCGTCCCACCCGGCCCGGAGCCGCCGCGCTGTACGTACGTTTCCTCCCTGCCGTTCCTGCCGTTCCTGCCGGTGCTGCCGCTCCTGCCGGTGCTGCCGGTCCTGCCGCTCCCGCTGGTTCGGGCGGCGCTGCCGCTCCGGGCGAACCGGCGTCTCCGGCCGCCCCTGCCCCTGCCCCCGCTCCGGGCGCCGCTTCCGGAGCGGCCGCTGCCTCTCCCCGTGGGGGAAAGTCGGCCGTCCCTCCCCTCGGAGAGGAGACGTACGAGCGGCTGCTCTCGCTGCTGGGGGAGTTCACCCCCGTGGTCGAGGCACTGCCGCCCGACGCCGCGCTCGCCGACGTACGCGGTGCGCAGCGGTACTTCGGCCGGGACGCTGCCGGCATCGCCGAGCTGCTCCGGTTGCGCGCCCTGGCCTGGTACGACGTCGAGTGCGCCATCGGTATCGCCGGTAACCCCCTGCTCGCTCGGATGGCTGCCCAGGACGCGGCACCAGGGGAGATCCACGTCGTCCCCGGTGACCCCGAGGGCGTCGCGGCCTTCCTGGACCGCAGGCCCGCCTCCGCTCTGTACGGCATCGGCCCCGCGGCAGCCCGTGCCCTGTGCTCGTACGGACTCGACAGCGTCGGGCGGATCGCCGCGGCACCGCCCGCCACCCTGCAGCGCATCCTCGGCTCGAAGGCCGGCCGTCGGGTGTACGAGCGGGCTCGCGGGGTCGATCCGACGCCGGTGACCCCGAACGCCCCGGCCCGCTCGATGGCCGCCGAACACCGCTTCGCCCACGACGAGCTGGACGAGGCGCGGCGCCGCAGGGCGCTGCTCTCGCTCGCGGACGAACTCGGCTCCCGGATGCGCAGCGGCGGCCAGGTGGCGGGCGCGCTCACGCTCACCGTCCGCTATGCCGACCGTTCCACCACGACCCGCACCCGCCGGCTGGCCGAGCCGACCGCGCACGGGCCCGCGCTGACCGAGGTCGCCTACGCGTTGCATGCCGCGCTCGGTCTGCAACGCGCGCGCGTCCGGGCGGTGGCGCTGCGGGCCGAGGACCTCTGCCGCGCCGAACGCGCCGCTCGTCAGCTGTCGTTCGACCCGGCGGACGACAAGGCCCGCCGCATCGAAGCCGCTGTCGACCGCGCCCGTACCCGGTTCGGTCCGCAGGCCGCTCGTCCCGCCGCCGCGTCGGCCGCCCCCGCGCGTGCCGGGAGTCGCCGGCTCTACGGTCAGCCGTACAGCCGCTCGGCGTACCGCGGGCCGTAGTGGGCCTCCAGGGCTTCGAGCGAAAGGTCCGGGGCCTCCAGGGCCTTGCATATTCGGGCCCGGGAGGGGAGTGCTTCGGGATGCCAGGTCTCCGCACGCCACAGGGCGGAGCGGAGGAACGCCTTCGGGCAGTGGTGGAAGACCTCTTCGATCTCCACGAGCAGTGCGAGCGCCGGGCGGTGGCCGTTGACGACCAGGTCGTCGAAGAAGGGGGCGTCGCGCAGCAGTCGGGCGCGTCCGTTGATGCGGAGAGTGTCGTTGCGGCCGGGGACGACGTACGCCAGCCCCACGTGCGGGTTGGCCAGGACGTTGAGGAAGCCGTCGACGCGCTTGTTGCCGGGGCGGTCGGGGATGACGATCGTGGTGTCGTCCAGTACGAGGGTGAAGCCCGCGGGGTCGCCCTTGGGGGAGACGTCGCACCGTCCCTCCGCGTCGGCCGTGGCGACCAGGCAGAACGGGGAGTTGGCCAGCCACTGCCGGTCCAGCTCGTGCAGCGCGCGGCGGGTTTTGTTGGCCACGCGGTCGTTCGGCTTGCCGACAAGGTCGCGCAGTTCCGCTACGGAAGTGACCTCTACCAGGCCCTTCAGCGGTCGGCTTTCGCCTGCCCGTTCCGCTGTCCCGGCCGGTGTTGTGCCCGCGGAGGGCGCGCACGTGGGCGTTGCGACCGCGGCCGCGGGTGCGGGCGCGATGCCGATTGACTCCGGTTCGACCGACGTTGTGTCCACTGCTGTATCCCCCTGTCACAGCGGGCCCGCGCGGCTCGCGGGCGGCACGGAAATGACTTTACGCCGGGTCGCCGACAGCGGTCGGAGCCTGTGGATAACCCGTACGTCCGGTGAGAATCGTGTGGCACTTCTTTCACCGTCACACGACTGGACCCTCGGATCTACCCGGCCGTAACTTGACGGTCAATCACAGCGTTGAGCCATGCGATCCGGATCGCAGGTGATGACTCGGCGAGCACTTCGGAGTCCCCTCACCTCCCGCAAGGAGCATCGCATGAACACGTCCACGCACCGACCGCCGTCCTGGAGACGTGCGGCCACCGCCGTCTCCGCCCTCGCTCTCGCCCTCGGCGCCGCCACGGCGGCCACCCCCACAGCGGCAGCCGCCGGCCGGCCGGACGCCACCGCGACCGACGCCGTCTCCGCAGGCTGGAACGACTACTCCTGCAAGCCGTCCGCCGCCCACCCCCGCCCCGTCGTCCTCGTCCACGGCACCCTCGGCAATTCCGTGGACAACTGGCTCGGCCTGGCGCCCTACCTCGTCGCCCGCGGCTACTGCGTCTTCTCCCTCGACTACGGCCAGTTGCCCGGCGTCCCCCTCTTCCACGGCCTCGGCCCGGTCGACAAGTCGGCCGAGCAGCTCTCCGCGTACGTCGACCGGGTGCTGGCCGCGACGGGTGCGGAGAAGACCGACCTCGTGGGCCACTCGCAGGGCGGCATGATGCCGCGCTACTACCTCAAGTTCCTCGGCGGCGCGGCGAAGGTGAACGCCCTGGTCGGCATCGCGCCCGACAATCACGGCACCGACGTGAACGGGCTGACCCGGCTCCTGGACCAGGTCCCGGGCGCCAAGAAGTACCTCGAATCGTTCGCGCCGGGCCTCAACGACCAGATCGTGGGCTCGGACTTCCTCAACCGCCTCAACGAGGGCGGCGACACCGTGCCCGGCGTGCGCTACACGGTCATCGCGACCAAGTACGACGAGGTCGTCACCCCGTACAAGAGCCAGTTCCTGAACGGCCCGAATGTACGGAACGTGCTGGTCCAGGACCTGTGCCCGACCGACTTCTCCGAGCACGTGATCATCGGCCTGGCCGACCGGGTCGCTTTCCACGAGGCGGCCAACGCCCTGGACCCGGCCCACGCGACACCGACCACCTGCTTGTCACGCTGACCGGCAGCACTGCTCGGACCCATACCGGTACCAATCCGGTACCACTGACGGTGCGCTGCTCCTCGTGGAGCAGCGCACCGTTGGGCTGTTGGCGCCGGCCGGCCTCAGCCGCCGTTGCGGGCGGCCTTGCGGCGGGCGACGGCGAAGAGCACCGAGGCGCCCAGCGCCAGCACGGCCGCTCCGCCGATGGCCAGCGGCCCGGTCGAGCTGTCACCACCGGTCTCCGCGAGCTCCGTGGTCACCTCCTTGCCCGAAGCACCGGCGGGGCGCGCGCCCTCCGTGGCCGCCCGGGTGTCCTCGCCCGAGTGCGCGGGGCCGCCCGCGTCCGGGTGCGCGCCGCCGTCCGCGTGCGTGCCCTCGTTCGCGCTCCCGTGGTGCATGTGGGTCATGGACGACTTGTCCGCGCCGGCCGCGAGCTGTTGCTCGGTCGGGGCGGTGGCGGCAGGCGCCGAAGCGGCCTCCGAGCGCGTCTCCTCGCCGTTCCCCGCCGCGGCGCCCGAGCTGCCACCGTCCTTGCCGAAGACCACGTCCGAGCAGGTGTAGAAGGCTTCGGGGCTGTCCGAGCGCTGCCAGATGCTGTAGATCAGGTGGCGGCCGGAGCGAGCCGGGACCTTGCCCTCGAAGACGTAGTCACCGTTGGTCAGCTCGGGGTCGGTGACCTTCGCGAACGGCTTCTCCTCCAGGTCCGACCACTTCAGTGGCTTGCTCGGGTCGTAGCTGTCCTTCGTGATGTACAGCTCGAACGTTCCCTTGTGCGGCGCGGTGGCCTTGTACCGGAAGGAGTGCGCACCCGCCGCCATCTTGCTGGCCGGCCAGTCGGCACGCGCCAGGTCCAGGCCCTTGTACTCCTCGCTGTTCGCGCTGCACAGCTTGCCGTCCGGGATGCGTGACCTGGACTGGCCGCCCGCCGCACCGTCCCGTACGCCGTTCCAGTCGTACAGGGCCTGCACGCCGCCCGCCGCGACCATTGCCTTGCAGGCGGCGGAGTCCGGGGACTCCGGGCCTTCGGCGTAGCACGCGGAGATCCGGCTCACCGGGTCCGTCATCGAGCCGTGCGCGGCCGCCGGGTGCGCGGCGAACATGGTGAGGGCGAGCGGGGCGACGCCGGCGACGGCGATCCCTGTGGCCTTGCGGAGAACGGTCATCGTGGGGGCTCCTTCATCACGTACGGGGAGGTGCGCGTGGCGGAGCCGCCGTCGTACGCCTGTGCCGTCCCCCGGGAAGCGGCACCGGCGTGCGGCGGCTCCGCCCGGCGGGCAGCACGCTAGCCGCGCCGACCAGCGAATTCGCCGTCCGGAGCGGCACTACGGCGATCTTTAGGGGTGGCTTAAGGAACCGCTCAGCGGTGATTAAGTCCCGAGGCAGTGACGCCGACTTCGGCGCCGATTCCGGCTACGGTCCCGGCGCCGTCTTCTGCGGCCCTCAGGGGTGAGCGGCGGCGCATCCGAGAGGCGGCGGGTCAGACGATCCACCGGTAACGGCGTTCGGGGCGACCCGTGCCCCCGTAGCGCAGTGAGACCTCCGCCTGCCCGGTGCCCGTGAAGTACTCCAGGTAGCGCCGCGCGCTCACCCGCGACAGCGCGCCCGCCGCGGCGCACTCCGAAGCCGAGAGCCCGTCCTCGTGCTGCCGCAGCGTCCGCTCGATCAGCTCCGCCGTATGGGCGGCGAGCCCCTTGGGCAGACCTCTGGAGGCGCGCGGACGGGTGCCGAAGATCTGGTCCACGTCCTCCTGGCTGGCCTCGCCCAGCCGCTCCAGCCGTGCGCGCACCGAAGCCACGTGCCGCAGCTGCTCCTGAAGGGAGGCACGGTCGAACGGCTTGATGAGGTAGTGCAGCGCACCGGCCCGCAGGGCGTCCCGTATGACGTGCGCGTCGCGCGCCGCCGTGATGAACAGCGCGTCGGCGTGCGTGCCACCCTCCAGGGCCCGCAGCTGCCGCAGCACACTGATGCCGTCCATGTCCGGCAGGTAGACGTCCAGCAGGAGGAGGTCGGGACGGAGCCGCTCGGCCGCGCGCAGCGCCTCGGCTCCCGTATGCGCCACCCCGGCCACCGTGAAGCCCTCCGTGGCGTTCACGTAGTGGCTGTGCAGCTTGGCCACCATGAAGTCGTCGTCGACGACCAGCACCTTGGTCATCGAACGATCCCTCCCATGACCACAACGTTCACAACGACCCTTAATACCGGAAGCGAGACGCGGAGTTAACCCCCGGGCAACATGTGCCCTCACCACGATCTCCCCCCCCCCACAGAGCCACGAAGCCACACGCAAGAGAAGGGTGGTGTCATCTGTGCGTGCGCGCACACCCCTCGCCCTCTTGGGGGCGGTTCTGATCGTCCTCCTGGGGCCGCCCCTGCTGACATCGGGCAGCGGCACCGACACCGGTACCAGCATCCCGGGACTGCAGTTCATGGTGCCCAACACGCCGGGCGGCGGTTACGACATCACCGCCCGAACGGCGGCGAAGAGCATCGAGGACGCCGGCCTCAACCACAACGTCGAGGTCTTCAACCTCCCCGGCGCGGGCGGCACGGTCGGCCTCAGCCGCATGGTCAACGAGCACGGCAACGGCAAGCTCGCGATGTCCATGGGCCTCGGCGTCGTCGGCGCCGTCCACACCAACCACTCGCCCTCCGGGCTCGGCGACACGACCCCCATCGCGCGCCTCACCGAGGAGCCGGACATCGTGGTCGTCGCCAAGGACTCCAAGTACAAGACGTTCGAACAGCTCCTCGCCGACTGGAAGAAGAACCCCCGCAAGATGCCGGTCGGCGGCGGCTCCTCGGCCGGCGGCCCCGACCACCTCGCACCGATGCTCATGGCCAAGGCCGCCGGCATCACCCCCAAGTCCGTCAACTACGTGCCCTTCGACGGTGGCGGCGAACTACTCGCCTCCGTGCTGGGCGGCAAGGTGGCCTTCGGGGTCTCCGGCGTCGGCGAGTACCTCGACCAGATCAAGTCCGGCGAGCTGCGCCTCCTGGCCGTCACCGGCCCAAAGCGCGTCAAGGGCCTCGACGCGCCCACCCTCAAGGAAGCCGGCGTCGACACCGAGTTCACGAACTGGCGCGGCATCGTGGCGCCTCCAGGGCTCAACGACGTCGAACGCGAGAAGCTGACCGGCCTCTTCACCGAGCTGCACCGCTCCAAGGAGTGGAAGGACGCACTCAAGCGCAACGGATGGAGCGACGCCTTCCTGACCGGCGACAAGTTCGGCAGCTTCCTCGCCGCCCAGGACCGGCGCGTCGACACCGTACTGAAGGAGCTGGGGCTGTGAGCACCACAGGTACCGATCCCGCCGCTCCATCGAGAGACAGCGGTCTGCGCGCACGACTGCGCGGCCGTTCCGAACTGGGCGTCTGCCTCATCCTCCTGGTCCTCGGCGTCCTCGTGCTCACCGACGCGATCACGATGGACACCGACATCACCCAGCGCGGCCCCATCGGGCCCACCACCGTCCCGATCGTCGTCGGCGTGCTCCTCCTGGTCGTCGCCGTCCTCCTCGCCGTCGACGTCCTGCGGGGCGGCCGCGGCGAGGCGGAGGGCGGCGAGGACATAGACCTCACCGAACCCGGCGACTGGCGCACCGTCGCCCTCCTGGCCGGCGTCTTCCTCGCCAACGCCGTCCTCATCAAGCCCCTCGGCTTCCCGATCTCCGGCGCGCTGCTCTTCTGGGGCTCCGCGTACGCACTGGGCAGCCGCAACCTCACCCGCGACCCGCTCATCGCGGCCGTCCTGTCCCTGGTGACCTACGTCGTGTTCAACAACCTGCTGGGCGTGCCGCTGCCCGGCGGACCGCTCATGGGGGTGCTGTAGACGATGGACTCCCTGTCCTCACTCATCGACGGCTTCGGTACGGCGCTCACCCCGCTCAACCTCCTGTGGGCCGCCATCGGAGTACTGCTCGGCACCGCCATCGGAGTCCTGCCGGGCATCGGCCCCGCCATGGCCGTGGCCCTGCTCCTCCCCGTCACCTACGGGCTCGACCCGACGGGCGCGTTCATCATGTTCGCCGGGATCTACTACGGGGGCATGTTCGGCGGCTCCACCACCTCCATCCTGCTCAACACCCCCGGCGAGAGCGCCGCGGTGGTCGCGGCCATCGAAGGCAACCCCATGGCCCGCGCCGGACGCGGCGCGCAGGCCCTCGCGGCCGCCGCCTGCGGGCACTTCGCCGGCGGCATGATCGGCACGATCCTGCTGGTCGTCCTCGCCCCCACGGTCGCCTCGCTCGCCGTGGACATCGGGGCGCCCGACTACTTCGCCATCATGGTGCTCGCCTTCATCGCCGTCACCTCGGTACTCGGCAGCTCCCGGATCCGCGGCTTCGCCTCCCTGCTCATCGGCCTCACCCTCGGCCTCGTCGGCTTGGACCAGATGACCGGACAGCAGCGGCTGACATTCGGATCGCTCGAACTCGCAGACGGCATCGACGTCGTCATCGTCGCCGTCGGACTGTTCGCCATCGGCGAGGCACTGTGGGTGGCGGCCCACCTCCGGCGCACGTCGGGCGAGTCCATCCCCGTCGGACGCCCCTGGCTGGGCAAGGCCGAGCTGCGGCGCACCTGGAAGCCGTGGCTGCGCGGACCGCTCATCGGGTTCCCCTTCGGCGCGATCCCGGCCGGCGGCGCCGAAATCCCCACCTTCCTCTCGTACGTCACCGAGAAGCGACTCTCGAAGCACCGCGACGAATTCGGCCGCGGCGCCATCGAAGGCGTCGCCGGGCCCGAGTCCGCGTCCTCCGCCTCGGCCGCCGGGACGCTCGTGTCGATGCTGACCCTCGGCCTGCCGACGACCGCCGTCGCCGCCGTCATGCTCGCCGCCTTCCAGCAGTACGGCATCCAGCCCGGCCCCCTCCTCTTCGAACGCGAACCGGACCTGGTCTGGGGCCTGATCGCCTCGCTGTTCGTCGGCATGGTGCTGCTGCTCGTCCTCAACCTGCCACTGGCTCCGGTCTGGGCGAAGCTGCTGCGCATCCCGCGCCCGTACCTCTACGCGGGAATCCTCTTCTTCGCGGCGGTCGGCGCGTACGCGGTCGGCGGGGAGCCGCTGGACCTGGTCATCCTGCTGATCATCGGGCTCATCGGGCTGGGCATGCGGCGGTACGGCCTGCCGGTGCTGCCCGCCGTCATCGGCGTCATCCTCGGCCCGGCCGCGGAACAGCAACTCCGGCGCGCGCTGCAGATCAGCGACGGCAGCGTCACCGGCCTGGTCAACACCCCGTTCTCCGTCACGGTGTACGCAGTGATCCTGGTGCTGCTGGCATGGCCGTGGATCAAGCGGGCGTTCTCCCGCGCGCGCACCGCGCGCGCGGAGGACTGAGAACCGGCGAGACGTCGGCCGGGGCGCCGTCCCCGGCCGACGCGGCGGCCCCGGCCCTGTCCGGTACCGGCCGACGATTGGGTTATCCACAGGCAAAAGCGAATGTCAGTGGGGCCTGTCACTATCCGTACATGGCTACCGACACACCGGTCACCGAAGCCGGATACTGGGATTCCGCCGCCGAGCGGTTCGACGACGAGCCGGATCACGGACTGCGTGATCCGGCGGTACGGGCCGCGTGGGCGCACCGACTGCGAGCCTGGCTGCCCGCCGAACCGTCCGACGTCCTCGACCTCGGCTGCGGCACGGGCAGCATGGCCCTGCTCGCCGCCGAGCAGGGCCACCGCATCACCGGCGTCGACCGCTCACCGCGCATGGCCGAGGCAGCCCGCGCCAAACTCGCGGGACGGGACGCCCGGCTGATGGTCGGCGACGCCGCCCGACCACCGGTGACAGCGCGGCAGTTCGACGTGGTCCTGGTCCGCCACGTGCTGTGGGCGCTGCCCGACCAGGAGGCAGTGCTGAGGAACTGGGTGCGGTTGCTGCGCCCCGGAGGCCGCCTGGTCCTGATCGAGGGCCGGTGGGGCGAGGCGGCCCCGATCGGCTTCACCGCCACCGACCTGGAACGGCTGACCGCGCCCCTGGCCCGCCGTACGCACCTGGAGCGGCTCACGGAGGACGCCGCACTGTGGGGCAGGGAAGTGCGGGACGAGCGATACGCCCTCGTGGTCCACCCCGCGCCCCCCGCCCGCCATACGGAGGTGATCGATGTCCATCTGATCCTGCGCCGCGGGGACGAGGTACTCCTCGCCCGGCGCGCGAACACCGGGTACGCCGACGGACTGCTGCACGCACCCAGTGGACACGCCGAGGACGGCGAGGACGTCCGGGAAGCGATGGCCAGAGAAGCCGCCGAGGAGCTCGGACTTCTCCTGACCCCGTCCGACTTGCGCGTCGCACTGGTCATGCAACACCGCAGCCCTGAGGGGAGACCCCGGATCGGCTGGTTCTTCGAGGCGACGTACGGCGCGGGCGGCGAGCCGGAGAACCGCGAGCCGCACAAGTGCTCCGAGCTGGACTGGTTCCCGCTGGCCGCACTGCCGGACGACATGGTCGCGTACTGCAGAGCGGGCCTGGACGCGTACCGCGCGGGGGAGCGCTTCGTCCTGCACTGGCACCGGCCCGGCGACACCATCGCCTACGACCCGGCGGGCCCGCACCGCGCGGTGGCCCTGCCACCGAGCCCCGCCGACAGCGGCTCAGCCGAAAACGCGGACAACGCCGGCGCAAGCGCCACCACCACGAACGGCACGCACGAAGCTAACGAGCGGCGAGGAGGAGACGCACGATGACATCGGCGACGACGGCAGCGGAGCAGACCGGGTCACGAATCCCCCGGCGTTTCACCCGGCTCGGCCATGCGCGGCGTCGAGCTCCCGGAGACAGCGCCACTCGGTGGCGTACGGCTCGTAGCCGAAGGCCCGGTTGATGGCGAGCATCGGCGCGTTGGTGGCGTCGTTGCCCGTGAACGCCTCGTTACAGCCGGTCGCCCGGGCCTCGTGCAGCGCCCGCAGCTTGGCGAGCTTCGCCAGGCCACGGCCGCGGAAGGCGCGCCTGGCACCGGTCATCGCGGACAAGCAACGACCGAGGCCGTCGGCGGCCACCGCGCTGAACGCGGCCGGTTCACCGTTGACGGTGGCGACGGTGGTGAGGCCGAGATCGATGTCCGGGTGCTCCCACGTGTGGTTCAGCCAGCTCTCGTACGACATGGCGTCGGCCGGTACGTCGCCCGGCTCGTCACAGGAGGCCTCCGCATCCAACAGATACAGCGGATAGGGATCGGCGCCGAAGTCGGCGGCGGTACGCAGCTCCACACCGGAAGGGAGGTGATCGGGGAGCGCCGGCAGGGGAGTACGGGCCAGGTCGAGGCGGAGATAGCGGGACGTGCGGCTGCGGTGATAGCCGTTGCGCTCGGCGAACCCCATTGAGCGGTCGTCCTCGTGAACGTAGGCGAAGACTCGGGCGGCGCCGAGGGCGGCCAGGCGTTCCTCGGCGGCGGTGAGCAGGGCGCGGCCGGCACCGTGGCCGCGGTGTGCGGGGTGGACCATCGGGTTCGCGACCGCTTGGCCGGGGACGGTGCTGTCGTGCATCAGGCCGGTCTTGGCGGCGCCGACGAGCCGTCCGTCCAGCTCGGCGACGAGGATCCGGAAGTGCTGGGCAGCCGGGGCGTTGGCGGCCTCCCAGGCCACGGACTGCGGAGTGCAGACGAGGAAGGAGGCAACGGCCCGCCGTACGTCGGCGACGGCCTTGGCGTCGGAGGGACGGAACGCGCGAACGGAAAGCGACATGCCGCCGGACGCTACGCCGCGCCTGCCCCACGCGCCTCCGAATAACGGGCGGAAGGAGGAGGACGGAGGGAGGCGCGAGATGGGAGGCGGGAGGGGAGGGCGGAGGGGCGGGGGGGGGGGGAGGCCCCCGGCAGGCGGGCAGGCGGGCAGGCGGGCAGGCGGGCAGGCGGGCAGGCGGGCAGGCGGGCGAGGCGACAGGGGTATGCGCCCCGGCGGCGAGAGGCAGGGGCACGTGCCCTTGGATGAGGGGAGCCGGGTTACGCGCCTCGTGGGCCGAGAGGCCGGGGTACGCGCCTCGTGGAGTGAGGGGCCGGGGTACGCGCCTCGACGAGTGCGGGCCGGGGTGGGCGCCCGGCGAGGTACGAAGTCGGGGTGTGCCTCCCGAAGGGGAAGCCGGGGTGCTCGGTCCCTGGGGAAGCCGGGGTGCGTGGTCCCTGGGGAAGTCGGGGTGCTCGGTTCCATGAGGGAAGCCGGGGTGCTCGGTTCCATGAGGGAAGCCGGGGTGCTCGGTTCCATGAGGAAAGCCGGGGTGGGCGGTTCGCGGCGCCGGGCTTTGGGTGTGGTGGCGTTGGATTGGGGTGGAGGCGGAGCACAATGGGTGGGACAAAGGTTCTGTCGCCTCGGCCTATTGGGAGTGTCACTGTGGTCCTGGACCCGCTGCAGCTCGTTGTCGATCAGGATGCGGCGGATGCGCCGTACGAGCAGGTCCGCACCCAGATCGCCGAACAGGCGCGGAGTGGGCGGTTGCCCGCCGGGTTCCGGCTGCCGACGGTGCGCGGGCTGGCGGGGGAGCTGGGGCTGGCGGCGAACACCGTGGCCAAGGCGTACCGGGCGCTGGAGAGTGACGGTGTGATCGAGACGCGCGGCCGCAACGGTACGTTCGTCGCGGCTGCCGGGGACGCGGGGGCCCAGCAGGCCGCCGAGGCCGCCCTGGCGTTTGCGCAGCGGGCCCAGCGCCTCGGGCTCGATCATCAGGCCGCGTTGTCCGCCGCGGTGACCGCCCTGCGCGCCACCTACGGCGACCCTGAGAAGGGGGCGGGAGGCGGGCGGTAGCCGCACCTCCCCGGGTTCCGGAAGGGGGAGCGGGAGCCGCACCTCTCCAAGTCCGGAAGGGGTGCGGGAGCCGCACCTCCCCCAAGGTCTCCGGAAGGGGGAGCGGGAGCCGTCCCCCCAAGCTCTCCGGAAGAGGGAGGGGCTGCCACCGGGCTGCCACCCCCGAGATCTCCGGAAGAGGCGCCGGGGAACTGCACCCCGGGCTTCTGGAGGACGGGCCGGGAACTGTACCCCGGGCTTCTGGAGGACGGGCCGGGAACTGTACCCCGGGCTTCTGGAGGACGGGCCGGGAACTGTACCCCGGGCCTCTGGAGGACGGGCCGGGAACTGTACCCCGGGCCTCTGGAAGTCGGGCCGGGAACTGCACCCCGGGCCTCTGGAAGTCGGACCGGGAACTGCACCCTGAGCCTCTGGAAGGCGGGGGGGGAACTGCACCCCGAGTCTCCGGGAGACAGGGGAAGTTGGGTCGTGTGGCGGTAGTGGGGTGAGCGGGGTGAGGTGGGTTTTCGGTGGGGGGTGGGGCGCGTAGGGTGCCTCTGCTAACTCGTCGTTCAGTAACGGTCGGCGGGCCGTGCCGTGCGGCTCGGGCCGCAGGAAGGCGGAGGCGATATGACCAGCAGGACGGCCCGCGTGATGACCAGCAAGAAGGCCCTTGTGCGTCGGCCGAGCCCGGGGCTCGCCGACGGGCTGGTCACACACATCGACCGGCAGCCGGTCGATGCCGGGCTCGCGGTGCGGCAGTGGGAGACGTACGTCGGGACGTTGCGGGCGCACGGCTGGGAGACGGTCGAGGTGCCGCCCGCCGACGACTGCCCGGACGGCGTCTTCGTCGAGGACACCATGGTGGTGTACCGCAACGCCGCGCTGATCTCGCGGCCCGGCGCGGACGAGCGGAAGCCGGAGACCGCGGCGGCCGCCGAGACCGTGGCGGCCCTCGGCTGCTTCGTGGGCCGGGTGCGTGAGCCGGGGACGCTGGACGGCGGGGACGTACTGAAAACCGGCGACACGGTGTACGTGGGCCGGGGCGGCCGCACCAATGCCGATGGAGTGCGCCAAATCCGTGCAGCATTCGAGCCATTGGGGGCGCGGGTCGTCGCCGTGCCGGTCAGCAGGGTCCTGCACCTGAAGTCGGCCGTTACCGCACTTCCCGACGGCACCGTCATCGGATACCCCCCGCTCGTCGACGACGAGGCGCGGGCGCTCTTCCCCCGCTTCCTGGCCGTCCCGGAGGAGTCCGGCTCTCACGTCGTCCTGCTGGGCGGGGGAAAACTGCTGATGGCGGCCAGTGCGCCCAAGAGCGCCGAGCTGTTCGCCGATCTCGGGTACATGCCCGTGCCCGTCGACATCGGAGAGTTCGAGAAGCTGGAGGGGTGCGTGACGTGTCTGTCCGTACGCCTGCGGGAGCTGCCCGCATGACCGCCATATCGTGACGGTATGAGCAACCTCGATCTCAAGCCCGCGGCCAGTCTCTGCGGGGGTGGCGGCCGGACCGGACCGGTCCGGGACGTCCAGCCGGGCAAGCAGGTGCCGCTGGGGGAGTCCACACTGGTCCGCAGACTGCTGCCGAACCTCGGCCGCAGGATGGTCGGGGCCTGGTGCTTCGTGGACCACTACGGTCCCGACGACATCGCGGGGGAGCCCGGGATGCAGGTGCCGCCGCACCCGCACATGGGCCTGCAGACCGTCAGTTGGCTGCGTGAGGGCGAGGTGCTGCACCGCGACAGCCTCGGTTCGCTGCAGACCGTACGGCCGCGCGAGCTGGGACTGATGACTTCGGGGCGGGCGATCGCGCACTCGGAGGAGTCGCCGCGCGACCACGGCCGGGTGCTGCACGGCGCGCAGCTGTGGGTCGCGCTGCCGAACGAGCACCGGGGGAAGGTACCGGCGTTCGAGCACCACTCCGACCTGCCGGTGATCACGGGGGGCGGCGGGCTGAGCGCGACCGTGATCCTCGGGGAGCTGGCGGGCGCGCGGTCGCCCGGTACGACCTACTCGCCGCTGGTCGGTGCGGACATCACGTGCCGCGCGGGGACGTACGTACGGCTGCCGCTGGAGAGCGACTTCGAGTACGCCGTGCTGACGATCGAGGGCGAGAGCGAGGTGGACGGGGTACGGCTGGCGCCCGGTTCGCTGCTGTACCTGGGGTGCGGGCGGGGTGAGCTGCCGGTGCGGGCAGATGTCGACAGCAGCCTGATGCTGCTGGGCGGCGAACCGTTCGAGGAGCAGATCGTCATGTGGTGGAACTTCGTCGCGCGCAGTGGTGACGAGGTGGCCGCGGCGCGGGAGGCGTGGATGGCGGGGGAGCGGTTCGGGACGGTGCACGGTTACGACGGACCGCCGCTGCCGGCGCCGCCCCTGCCGCCGGTACCGCTCAAGCCGCGCGGACGGCAGCGGTCGCCCAGCCCGCGGAGGTAAGCCGGAGAGCGGGAGAGCCGGAGAGCCGCGAGGGCGGACCGAGGCGGAGAGCCGGAGAGCCTGCGCCGGCCTTCTTTTCGTCGGCGCGGCAACCCGATTAGTAAGGTAAGTCTTACCTTACTCGATCTCCGGAAGGGTCGGTCCGGCGTGCCCGTTCAGCCCGGCGTCGGCCGCCGCCTCCGCCACCTCCGCCCTGGAGTACACATGCCGCACAGCACGTCGTCCGCCCCCGAGAGGCCGCTCCGCGGCAGAGCGGGCCACACCGAGCTGCGGTCCGCCGAGGAGCTGCGCGAACTGCTCGGTACCCCGCACCCGGTGGTGATCGAGAAGGTCAAGCCGAGGCTCTCGCCCGAGGATCGGGAGCTGCTGGCGCGCTCCCCGTTCTGCCTGCTCGCCACGGCCGACGCGGCGGGCAACTGCGACGCCTCGCCGCGCGGCGACGGGCCGGGCTTCATCCACGTACTGGACGAGGCGACGATCGCCCTGCCGGACCGGCCGGGGAACCGGCGCGCGGACAGCTTCCTCAACATCCTGGAGAACCCGCACGTCGGCCTCGTCCACTTCGTCCCCGGCAGCAAGGAGATCCTGCGGATCAACGGGCGGGCCCGCGTCCTGACCGACGCGCCGTTCTTCGACCGGATGACGGTCATGGGGCAGCGGCCGCGGCTGGCGCTGCTGGTCGAGATCGACGAGGTGTTCCGGCACTGCCCCCAGTCGCTGCGCCGGGCCGGCATATGGGAACCGGAGACCTGGCCCGAACTGACCTGACCTCAGTGGTTCATGGATACCGCGCGGCTGACGGCGGCGGCGCGGGTCACAGGTACAGCCCCGCGTCGGCGCCCGTGTCCTGGGCGGGGACGGCGGCGGGGCGGGTGCCCCGGCGGAGCGCGTACAGCTCGGCGAGGCTCGCGCCCTCGCGGCCGACGCCCTCGTCCGTGCCCAGCCAGCCGACCGCTTCGGTACGGGTGAGCGGGCCGACCTCGATACGGGCCAGGCAGCGGCCCGGCCGGACCACCGCCGGGTGCATCCGCTCCAGGTCCTCGTTGGTCGTGACGCCGACGAGGACGTTGCGGCCCTGGCCCAGGAGGCCGTCCGTGAGGTTCAGCAGCCGGGAGAGGGCCTGTCCGGCGGTGTGCCGGGCCTCGCCGCGGATCAGCTCGTCGCAGTCCTCCAGGAGCAGCAGCCGCCAGCGGCCCCGGCCCGACGCGTCGTCCTCGCCGATGGCGATGTCCATCAGATAGCCGACGTCGTTGAAGAGCCGCTCCGGGTCCAGGACGCAGTCCACCTGGCACCAGTCGCGCCAGGACCGGGCGAGGGTGCGCAGCGCCGAGGTCTTGCCGGTGCCGGGCGGGCCGTGCAGGAGCAGCAGCCGGCCGGCGATCTCCTCGGGGGTGACCTTCATCAGGCCGTCCAGCGCCTCGGCGACCGGCGCGGTGTAGTTGGGCCGGATCTCGTCCCAGGTGCCGGCGGAGATCTGCCGGGTGGTGCGGTACGGACCGCGGCGCGGGGAGTAGTACCAGAAGCCCATCGAGACGTTGGCGGGCTGCGGCTCCGGCTCGTCCTCGGCGCCGTCGGCGGACTGCTCCAGCACCTTCTCCGCCAGCTCGTCGCTGACGGCCGTGACCGTGATGTCGGCGCCGCGGCTCCAGCGCGAGATCAGCAGCGTCCAGCCGTCGCCCTCGGCGAGGGTGGCGCTGCGGTCGTCGTCACGGGCCGAGCGCAGCACCTCGGCGCCGGGCGGCAGCAGCGTCAGGCCCGGCTTGACCCGCTCCACGGAGCGGCTGCGGGCGTACGGCTGCCGTCCGTTGGCGAACCGCCCCAGGAACAGGGCGTCCACCACATCGGACGGAGAGTCGCTGTCGTCCATCGTCAGACGGATCGGCAGCGACTCCTCGGCGGCGGCCGGCGGAAGGTGATCGGCACACATGGGGCCATGATCGGGCATGACCCGCACGCCGTACACGGAATTACGCGATTGCCCGGCCGGTCAGGAACCGGACACGCTCTTGACGGGCACTTGACAGGCGGCGGCCGGGGGTGTGTCCAGGACGTACCCGTTACACGGGATTGCGGCTCAACAGGCAGGAATGTGGCTAGGCTTGCCCGTTGTGGGACGTCATGGGGGGTTACGGGTGCCGATACGGGGGCGAGCGCGGTGGGTGATCGCCGCGCTTCTCGGAACGGGGGCGATGGTTCTGGCGCTGCTGCTGGTCATGTGCGGGATGTCGCCGGGCGGGCAGCGGGGCGGGGGAGCGGACAACGGGGCGCTCGGCGGCTCCGAGGCCATGGAGCAGCTGGGCTGGGGGTTCACGCACACCGAGTTCAGCGCCGACCGTGGCGAGCCCGCCGCCGAGGTGGCGGCCGACCGGCTGCTCACCGACGACCCGATGCCGCAGAACCAGCACATCATGGGCTGGGGCGCGCGCAATCCGGAACCGAGTCCCGGCAGATACGACTTCCACGATCTGGACCGGCGGCTGGCCCTCATGCGCAGCACCGGCGGCACACCCGTCCTCACCCTGTGCTGTTCGCCGGACTGGATGAAGGGCGGAAAGGCCGGCAAAACCGACTGGGGCGAGCTGGAGAAGGCGCCCGACGCCGACCACTACGAGGACTTCGCGAAGCTGGCGGGAAAGATAGCGAAACGCTATCCGGAGGTCCGGCACTTCATCGTCTGGAACGAACTCAAGGGTTTCTTCGACGAGGACCGGAACCGCTGGGACCACGAGGGCTACACCCGGCTGTACAACCTCGTCTACAAGGAGCTGAAGAAGGTCGATCCGGCGATCCAGGTCGGCGGCCCGTACATCGTGATGGACAGCTACCGGCCGGGCGAGGACTCCTACGCGTCCGATCTCGCGGGGGACTGGGGCTCCGTCGACCAGCGGGTTCTGGACGCCATCTCCTACTGGAACGAGCACAAGGCGGGGGCCGATTTCCTGGCCGTCGACGGCTCCAGCTACACCCGCGACAACTCCTACGCGCCGGACGAATTCGGGGCGACGAAGAAATTCGGCGACGTCACGCGATGGCTCCGCGAGGAGACCGGGCTGCCGGTGTGGTGGACGGAGTGGTACGTCGAGGTCGCCGACGAGAACGACGACCGGCACGGCTGGAGCGAATCGCACCGGACCGCGGTGCAGGCCACCGCCATGATGGAAATGGCGGAGGCCGGCGTCGCCACCGCGCTGTACTGGAATCCGCAGAACGAGGACGCGGACTGCCCCGGCTGTCTGTGGCGCAGCACCGAACTGGACGACGGCGGCGCGGAACTGCCGATGATGAAGCTGCTCGCCCGGTTCGGCAAGGAATTCCCGCCGGGCACGGAATTCCGTTCCGTCTCCGTCGCGCCGGACGACCGGCCGAACGTACGGGTGCTCGCCGACGACGCGGCCGTACTGGTGGTCAACACCCTCGGCAGGCCCATCCAGGCCAAGGTCGACGGCCGCACCTTCGACCTGCCGGCCTACGGGCTGCGCTGGCTCGAGCGCGGCTGACCGCAGGGTCCGGCGCGGCCGGGCGGGCCGGGCGCGGCCGGGGGCGCACTGCGCGCTTCTGCCGGGACGCCGCCCCACGCCCTACGACATCGTCACGAATCCTCGCCCCTCGCCCCACGCCCTACGACATCGTCACGAACCGCTGGACCAGGGCCGCGAGGAACACCACGAGGAACGGCATCGCGAACCAGAACGTGCCCTGCACCCAGCGCTGCTTGCCGACGCTCGTCGGGAGCGCCACCCGGACGATCTCCCGGGTGCCCAGCAGCAGGAGCAGCGCCACCGCCGCCAGACCGCCCGCCACCGACCACGGCGTCCAGGTGACCAGCGGGCCGGCCGGCCCCGGAGCCGGCCGCCGCACCTCGCCCGCCGGCGGGTCCGCCGGCGCGTACAGCACGGCGTCGTCGTTGACGAGCACCTGCCGCAGGTCGGCACGGCGGTCCAGGGCGGCCCGCAGCCGCTGCTCCCAGCCGTCCGGGTAGCCGCCGTCCAGCCGCAGCGCCTCGGACTGGCCGCGGTTGACGATCAGGTACGACTGCGGACCGGCCTCCTCCAGCGCCTTCACGAGCGGGCCGACGCGTGCCGGGTCGCGCGGTGCGAGCGTCGGCTCGTACTGGACGCGTTCCATGTCGCGGGCGCCCCACGGCATGTCCGGGGTGACGTTCTCGACCGGGTCGTCGGTCAGCCACAGCAGGCGCGCGGTCGGCCGGTCGTGCGCGTAGACGTACTCCATCGCCGCGACCTCGCCCGGCCGGGTCCGCTCGAACGGCTCATTGCCCCAGCGGGCCACGAGGAAGCCGAAGACCAGCACCAGGCCCGCCAGCAGGGCGGCGAGCGGCCCGAAGCCGCGGCGCCCGCCGGCGGGGCGCGGGAAGAGCGCGAGCGCCCCGAGGACGCAGGCGCCCGGCAGCGCGAACATGAAGACGCGCAGCGCCATCTCGCCCCCGTAGGACTGCATGCCGAACGCGAGGAACGGCACGAACGCGAGGACGAGCAGGGACCGTTCGGCGAAGCCCGCCCTACGGCGCCGCAGCACGCCCCAGCACGCGAGCGCGAGCACCGAACCGGCCAGCAGGACCCGGGTGTACAGGACGAGCTTGTGGGTGCTGCTGCCGCCCTCGATACGGCCCGAGACGGAGGAGGTGACGTTGGAGCCCAGGCCGCCGATGCCGCCGAACAGCTCGTCGAAGTGGCCCGACCAGTAGGGCTCGGCGAGGAAGCCGATCCAGAAGACGACCATGATGCCGAGCAGCAGCGGCAGGCCACGCAGCGTCGAGCGGCGGACCAGCACCAGGAAGATCAGTACGCCGAGCATCACGAACGGCGTGAGCTGGTGGCCGGCCACGGACGCCGCGAACAGCGCGATCAGCACGCAGAGCAGGACGGCGCGCTGCCTGCGGTCCGCCGGCCGCACCTCGGTCTCGCCGGGGCGCAGCTTGCCGGGCAGCACCCGCGGATCGCGGAACCACACCAGCAGGACCGCCACGAAGGCCAGGTAGAGCAGGTACGTGAAGCCCTGCGGCGAGAAGTAGTCCTGGCCGACCCAGCCGCACAGCGCGAACAGCCATGCCGCGCTCCACTTCGCGCGCCAGTCCGCGCGTACGGAGCGCAGCAGCAGGAACACCGGTGCGAGGTAGAGGAGTTGGATGGTCAGCGGCCACCAGCGGAGCAGCGTGTCGAAGTCGGTGAGGCCGCAGGCCTCGGCGAGGAACTGCGCCCCGGCGAAGAAGCCCGGCCAGCTCCAGCGCGCGTCCAGGTCCGGTACGGCGGTGCCGGTCCGGCCGATGTAGTCCAGGAAGCCCAGGTGCTGCCAGGCGGTGGCGAAACGCGGCTCGGCCTCCAGCAGGGCGGGCAGCGAGTGCAGCGCCACGACCGTCAGTACCAGCGTCACCGCCAGCAGGACCCGGCGCGGCCGGGAGAGCCACAGCGCCGCGGCGAAGGCCACGGCGAGGAGGGCGGCGCCGGTCAGCGTCGCGACGGGCAGGACGGAGATCAGGCCGAGCCCGCCCATCCGGTCCAGATCGGCGTCGCCCATCCCGCGCAGCGGCAGCCAGAAGAGCGCGAGCGCGACGCCTAGCAGCGCCCAGACGCCGATGTCGGGACGGCCGGCGAGGAAGGCGCCGGCTCTGCCGCGGCCCGGAGCGGCACCGGCCGCGCCCCCGGCGGCCGTGCCCTTGACGGCCGTACCGCCGAAGGCCGTTCCGCCGCCCGCCGCGGTGCCGCCGGGTGCCGCGGGGACGACCGGCAGCCGTACCGTGTGCGCGTCCGGCGCGTCCGACGGTGTGACGGCGGGCAGCCGCACGGTGTGTGCCTCCGGCGCGTCCGACGGCGTGACGGCCGGCAGCCGCACCGTGTGCGCCTCCGGCGCGGCCGCCGGAGCGACGGCCGGCAGCCGGAGGGTGTGTGCCTCCGCCGGATCGGCGCCGTCCGGCCCGGCGCCCGACGCGCCGTCGCGCGCCGGGCCGGGTGCCGACGTCCCGGTCGCCGGCCGATCCGTCGCCCAGGACGGCTTCCCGGCGGCGGGCGGTGCCGCGTCCGCGCCGGCACCGCCGCCCTTCGCCTCCGGTTCCCGGTACGCGTCCGCCACCTGTTCCTCCGTCAGTGGCGGCCGCACATCGGGCCGCCGTTCCATGTGGTCGAAGTCCACGTGCACGCCCAGCGGCATCGTGTCCACGTCGAGGAGGGCCCGCTGTGCCCACGTGGGCCGGTGCGCGCCGTCCCCCTCCGGCGCCGCCCGGTCGTCCGGGAGCGCGCGCACGGCGTCCCCCAGGTCGCCGTGGACGGCCAGGTCCGCCAGGTCGCCGTCCGGGGCGACCCCGTCGGCCGGCGCCTTGGCCAGCGGCGCCACCGGCCGCCCCCGGACCACGCCGTACAGCTTGACGGTGGCGATCGACGCGATCACCGCCAGGCTGCAGAGCTCCGCGACACCCGCGCCGGTCAGCCCCATCCGCGGCAGCAGGAGCAGCGTCAGGCCCAGCACGAGGACGCAGAGCAGGCCCTGGAGGTACGCCAGTCCCGAGGTCCGGCTCTGCGCGCGCAGCACCGCGAAGTAGGTCTCCATCACCACGCGCAGCGCGGCGCCGACCGCGAACCAGCGCAGCAGCGGTGTCGCGGCGTCCGCGTACCCCTTGCCGAAGACGCCGAGGACGTACGGCGCGCACACGAAGAGGAAGAGACACACCGGCAGCATGATGCGGGCCATCCGGCGCAGCGCGGCGCGGGTGTTCTCCGCCAGCCGGGCCGGGTCGTGCGAGCCCTCCACGGTCAGCGAGGCGCCCATGTTGATGGCGAGCAGGTTGACCGTGCCGCCGATCGTGGTGGTGATGTAGAAGTACGCGTTGTCTGCCGCGCTGACCTGGGAGGCGACCAGTACGGGTACGAGGTAGACCACCGCGAGCGAGAAGAGCGAGCCGGTGTAGTCGCCGGCCAGGAAGCGGCCCATCTCGTGCAGGGAGGGCGGCCGTGCGGTGTGCGCGGTGGCCGCCTCGTGCCGGGGCACCAGCCGCCGGAACACCAGCCACCCCAGCGGGACCACGGACACCGCGATGGCCGCGACCCAGGACACGAAGACGCCCGCGGTGGGGATCGCCGCCGCCATGACGATCAGGAGGCCCAGCTTCACGGCGGAGAAGGCGAGGTTGCCCAGCGGCACCCACACCGCGCTGCGCAGCCCGGTCAGCACCCCGTCCTGGAGCGTCAGCAGCGACCACGCGATCACCGCCACGATGAAGCCCAGGCCGTTGAGGGTGCCGTGCAGGAAACGGTAGGACGGGCCCCACAGGTCCAGCGTCAGCAGGAACACGCACGCGGCCAGCGCGACGATCACCGAACTGCCCGCGTACGTGCGCAGCACCAGCCGGCCGGTGCGTCTCCCGGCGACCGGGATGAAGCGCGCCAGCGCACCGGTCAGGGTCACCGCGGTCAGCCCTGCCAGCAGCTTCATCGCGGCGATCGCCGCCGAGCCCTGGCCGACTGCGGACTCGGTGTAGTACCGCGCGGCGACCAGCCAGAATCCGAGGCCCAGCAGCCCGGAGATGCCCGTGTTGAGCATCAGGGCGTAGGCGTTGCGGAAGAGGGGCGTGCCACCGTCCCCGCTTCCGGGGAACCGCAGCTTGCGCCCGCCCGTCGCCCGCTCGTCCTGGGTACGTTCCTCGGTCCGGGTGGTCGTGTCAGACACTGGCTCGGGTTCCCTTTCCTGAGGCCCGGCACTGTGTCACCGGGCCCCACTGACGGCCTTTCATCGGCGCTGCGCGCGCGGGGTCAGTCCCCCGGAGCGCAGCGCCTGATCGCCTGGCGCGATCTGCGGAGCACGGCGTAACCCTTGGTGAGGGCACGGTCCTTGGCGAAGGCGCGCCCGATGGCCTCACCGGCGACGATCCGCCGGAACTCCGCAAGTTCCGTGCTGCGCCGTACGGTCAGCCTGCGCAGCGCGTACGGGCCCTGCCGGAATCCGGCCAGGCCGTTGCCGACGGCCAGCGACTGCCGGAAGCCGGCGGCGCGCACCGTCCGCCGCACCCGGCGGTCGGAGTAGCCGTAGGGGTAGGCGAAGGACACCGGGGCCGCGCCCAGCTGCTCGGCGACGATCCCCTTGCAGCGCAGCACCTCGGACCAGAGCGCGTCGTCGGCGAGCTGGTCCAGCTCGGGGTGGGTGTGGCTGTGGCCGCCGATCTCCACTCCGGCGGCGGCCAGTTCCCGTACCTGGTCCCAGCCGAGCATGGTGTCCAGCGCGCCGCCGGCGTCGTACGGGCCGGGCAGCCAGCCGGTCGACACGAACAGGGTGGCCGGGAAGGCGTACTTGGCCAGCACGGGCAGGGCGTAGCGGTGCACGCCCTCGTAGCCGTCGTCGAAGGTGATGAGGACGGGGCGGCCGGGCAGTGGGGCGCCCTCCCGCCAGGCTGCGGCCAGGGCCGCGGTGGTCAGCGGGTGGTAGCCCTCGTCGTGCAGGACCGCCATCTGCTCGGCGAACGCGCCGGGGGAGACGGACAGGCCGTGCGTCGCGGGGGCCGGCTTGTGGGCCACCGCGTGGTACATCAGGATCGGCACGGGCTCCGGGGGGTAGGCGGCGGTGTTCACGCGACCGCCCCCTCGCCGCCGTGCAGCACGTCTTTGCCGTGCAGCACCGTCTCGCCGGGCAGGCCGCCGTCGCCGCGCACCGGCTTCTCGGTCCGCGCGGCCAGCCGTACGGGCTCCACCGGGGGACGCTCGGCGGCCACCGGCTCGACAGGCGGACGGTCCCCGGCCACGGGTGTCACGGGAGGACGGCCGGCGGGGACGGGTGCCACGGGCGGGCGCTCCGCCGCCCCGGGGGCCGTGCCCCGTGCCGGGGTGCCGTCCGGTACGGCCGTCGGCCCCGGCACCGCGGCGATCACGAACGTGCCGCCCGAGCGGCGGGTACGGGCCGTGCCGACCAGATAGCCGCCGGCCGCCGCCGCCACGCCCGCCACGATCGCGGCGGCGCGGCCCGCGCCGCCCGGCCTGCGCAGCAGCGCGTCGCGCAGGCCGCGCGCCACCCCCGCCGGCAGCACGCGGGTGGTGTAGCGGCGCTCCGTGGCCAGCCCCTCCTGCGCGCCGACGCTGCGCGCGACCAGGGCCTTGGACAGGCCCTCGGCGTACGTGCGGGTACGGAAGTAGGCGAAGCGCTCGCGCCCCGCCGGGACCCGGTGGTGGATGACCGAGCGGTCGTCGATGAGCAGGACGGCGTCCGGGCAGGCGCGGGTGAGCCGGATGCACATCTCGGTCTCCTCGCAGCCCAGCGGCCGCTTGTCGCCGTCCCGGCCGATGCCGGTGGCGAACCCGCCGGCGATCTCGAACGCCTCGCGGCGGAACGAGGCGTTGCCGCCGAGGACGTTGCGCACCCGCGTCCGGCCCGGCGGCAGGCCCTGGTACGTGCAGCCGACGACCCAGTCGAACTCCCGGGGGAACCAGTCGGGGCGGCGTCCGGAGGCCCAGACCGGCTCGGTACGGCCGCCAATGGCCATCACGTCGGGGTCGGCGTAGCCCTCGGCGAAGTGCAGCAGCCATTCGCGTTCGGCGACCGCGTCGTCGTCGAGGAAGGCGATGACCTCGCCGGTGGACTCCGCGACGCCGGTGTTGCGGCCCGCCGAGAGGCCTCTTGGACCGGCGTTCGGCAGCACGCTGATGTCGGTGGCCCCGGCGAACTGCGTGCGCAGCCGTGCGAGCAGGGCCGGGTTGTGGTCGACGACGAGCAGGATCTCGTGTGCCGGGTGGAGCTGGTCACGCACCGAGGCCGCCGCGGCGAGAATGTCGCCCCAGCGGTCCTCGGTGTACACGCAGATCACCACGGAGACGCGGATGCTCAAGACACCTCTCCCGTGATCATCGCGGGGCGCACCGCGCGCTTGCGGGTGCCCCGTTCGCGCAGGATGACCTTCAGGACGCGGATGCCGTCGCGGACCGCGCGCAGGTTGCTGACGCCGTGGATGCGGTTGTACTCGTGGCTGGGGATCTCCTGGACGCGTAACCCGGCCTTGACGACGCGGATGTTCATCAGCGTCTCGACCTCGAAGCCCGCGCAGTCCAGCGCGATCTCGTCCAGGCAGTGCCGCCAGAAGGCGTTGTAGCCGTAGCACAGGTCGGTGTAGCGGGCGCCGAACTTGGTGTTGACCAGGGTGGTCAGCACGCGGTTGCCGAGCTTGCGTACCGGCGTCATGTCGTCGGTGCCGCCGCCGTTGGCGAAGCGGGAGCCCTTGGCGAAGTCGGCGCCGCCGACCAGCGCCGAGACGTACGAGACGATCTCGCCGCCGTCGGCCGAGCCGTCCGCGTCGATCATGACGATGATCTCGCCGGTGCACGCCGCGAAGCCGCTGATGAGGGCATCCCCCTTGCCCTTGCCGCGCTGCTTGACGACCGTGACGTCGGGGCGCAGGTCCTGGGCCACCCGCACCGTGTCGTCGGTGGAATTCCCGTCCACCAGGACCACTTCATGGATCCAGTCCGGAAGTGTCTTGAATACGTACGGGAGATTTTCCGCCTCGTTCATCGCCGGAATGACGACGCTGACCGGCGGGGCAATCGCCAGGTGTGATGAAACGGGCCGGTACTGCGCCTGTGCGGGTATCCGCGCGAGGGCGGTTTCCGGGTCCGGTTCCGTTTTCGCAGGGCGAAGGAACGCGCTCATGAGTCTGTTTTCCCTCTCGTCCGGTGGACCGCCCACCCCCGGGCGGCCCGGATGTGTATCCGGTTCGAAAAGGGGGTTCGCACCCTGTTCAGCGCGGCATGGAACACCGGACGAACAGAGCGAGCTGGCATGCGTGATTCCGCGGCTCGTCACCCGACGCCGGCAAGCGCGTCGAGCACGGCACCCCCCTACCGCGCTCCGCCCCGGTCCTCGTCGCGGCTTCTGAGCCCTCCCCTGGAGCCGCTGCGTGACGATCCGGTGCGGATGGATTGTACGACGGTATTGATGAATGACACTCTATGGCAAGAGCTGGAACTACATATCCCCTTTTGTCTTTCCGATGGAAATGGAGCGGGCCGCTCCGTGGTTTCCGGCACGGATCCGGCCCATCCGTTTGAGCAGTCGGTCGGCCGGTTCGAATAATTCCGGCCGGGTCACCACGGTGTTCCGCAGTGCTTTCACCGGGGCCCGTCGCGCGCGGTGCCCGATCGCCACCGGATGGCGCCGGGTCACCCACCCTTCCGACACCTGGATTTCGCGTGTCTTGAAGGAGTCCTTGTATTCCTTCTCGCCGCGCCCGAGGTCGAGATGGCTCATCCCGTCGGCGGCGGCCCCCTCGGCCATCCGCACATGCAGGATCAGCCCCGGCGAGAACTTCGCGTACGCCGGATCGTAGGCGGGGAACCAGCACGCCAGGATCCGCTCGGAGCGCAGTCCGAAGTGCGCGGCGACCGGCCGCTCACCGGCGTACAGGACCGACAGCACGCCCGCGAACGAGTCGGTGCGGGTGTGGAACAGCTGCTCCACGAGGTGCGTGATCCAGGGCCGGGCGAAGCGGTCGCTGCGTCCCGTTCTTCGGTACTGCGCGGACTTCCAGTCGATGAGCGTCTGCAGGACGGCCGGATCCCGCTCGTCGTGGACGTACCGCACCTCGCCCACGTCCCGCCCGAGCTTGCGCTCCTTGGCGAGCGTGGTGCGGGTGAACTTCGGCGACTGCTTGCGGAGCCGGGCGAGGTACGCCTCGAAGCCCTGGTCCACGTCGATCACCGGGGACGGGAACGTCTGCAGCGGGTGCTCCTCGAAGGGCTTCTGGCCCTCCACCAGGTGGTCGAACTCCAGCACCGCGAGCCCGCAGTCGTGCAGCAGCTCGCGCGAGTCCCACTGGAAGCCGGGCCGGTGCACCAGGCCCTGGGCGTCCGACACCCCCAGGCCGATCGCCCGCCCGACGCCCAGCGCCGTCCGCTGGAAGGGCAGGAACGCGGCCGGCTCGCCGTCCTCCCTGATCACCGCGATCCGTACGCCCCGGCGGCAGCGGCCCACCGCGAGCGCGAACTCCGGTGCGAGGAAGGGGTTGCCCAGGTCCGGCGCGCCCAGGAGGTGCGCCTGGGACTGCACGGCGGTCCACGCCGCCCGAGCGGTGCCGCTCAGTTCGCCGGGGCGGTACACGCTGATGTCCACGTTCAGTCCGTCCGTGCATCTGGCGCGGACGCCCCCCGGCGCCGCACGCTCGCCAGCAGGAAGATGGTGCCGCTGATCACCGCGACGGCGAGGACCCCGCCGCGCGCCGACCAGATGTGCAGCGACAGCATGGTCTGGGCGACCAGCAGGTCGACGGCGAAGGCCCCGGCGCCCGCGACCACCGTGCGGCTGAGCGGGTCCAGGCGTCCCAGGGCGGCGGCGAGGGCGGCCGCGGGCGCGGCCAGCAGGAAGAAGAGCGCGAACGGTGCGCGCAGCGGCGAGGCGAGGTCCGCGAGCGCCAGTACGGCACCCACGCCGCCCACCGCGACGGCCGCACCCGCGAGCAGTGGTGCCGACTCCTGTCGTGCCGGTCTGCTGCCGGTGGATCTGTTGCCGTTGATGGTCTTGGTCTGCATTGGCAGCTTTGCCCCCCATAAAGCGGCCTGATGCTCATAAGCACCCGATGCCGGGCTTCAATGTGGCGCGCCTGCCGGGTGCGCGTCAAGGTGCGCAGAAGGCGTGAACGAGCCACGTCCGGGGCGCTGTTCGCACCGGGCGCGGCTCGTTCCCGATCTGTGCTACGAGGCTACGAAGCAGTCATTCCGGTTGTGCTGGAATGATGAAGGGCGGCTGCCGTTCCGTGGGCCCGGAGGCTACGGAACGATCTTCAGGAGCTTGTTCGGCGAGCCGCTGCCCGGACCGGTCACGACGCCGGAGGTGGCGCCGGCGACGAGCGCGCCGGACACGGCCGCGGGCGAGGCGGACGGGTGCCCGGCGAGGTAGACGGCGGCGGCACCGGCCACGTGCGGGGTGGCCATCGACGTACCGGAGATGGTGTTGGTGGCGGTGTCGGAGGTCCGCCAGGCGCTGGTGATGCTGCTGCCGGGCGCGAACAGGTCGAGACGGGAACCGTAGTTGGAGTAGCTGGCGCGGGCATCGGTGCTGGTGGTGGCGCCGACGGTGATCGCTTCCGGGACGCGGGCCGGCGAGGAGGTGTTCGCGTCCGCGTTGCTGTTGCCCGCGGCGATCGCGTACGTCACGCCGCCGGCGATCGAGTTCTTCACGGCGGTGTCCAGCGCGGTGCTCACGCCGCCGCCCAGTGACATGTTGGCCACCGACGGACCGCTGTGGTTCTTGGTGACCCAGTCGATACCCGCGACGACCTGGGCGGTCGTGCCGGAACCGGAGTTGTTGAGCACCCGCACGGCGACGATCTTCGCCTTCTTCGCGACGCCGTAGTTCGTGCCGGCCGCGGTGGCCGCCACGTGGGTGCCGTGGCCGTTGCCGTCCTGCGCGACGTTGTCGTTGTCCACGGCGTCGTAGCCGTTCACCGCGCGTCCGCCGAAGTCCTGGTGCGTGATGCGCACTCCGGTGTCGATGACGTAGACGGTGGTACCGCTGCCGGCGGAGTCGGGGTACGTGTAGCGCTGGTCCAGCGGCAGCTTCGCCTGGTCGATGCGGTCCAGTCCCCAGGACGGAGGATTCGTCTGAGTACCGGTGGCGTGCACCGTGGTGTCCTGGAACACCTGGTCCACGGCCGGGTCGGCGGCCAGGCGTCTCGCCTCCGCCGCCGACAGGTGGGCCGCGTAGCCGTTGAGCGCGGCGGTGTACGTGTGCGCCACGGTGCCGCCGTGCGCGGATATCAGGCGTCTGCCGTCGGCGGACGCGGCCTTGAGGCCCGCGCCCTTCTTGAGCGTGACGATGTAGCTGCCCTGGACGGCGTTCTTCGCGCCGGCGCCGACGACCGTGCCCTCGGCGGGCGCCGCCTGGGCCGGGGCCACGACCGCGCCGAGCGTGACGGCGGCGGTGGCGGTGGTGAGCGCGGTGGCGATCCGGAGCCTGGCCGGGATCCGGCCGAAAACCTTTGCGGTGGTACGCATCACTGCCATACGAGGGGGTCCTCCTCATCGGTGCGCGTGGTGCGTGCGCATGGGGGGTGGCGCACGGATTCGTGCGCTGCGGGCGGTTCCTGAGGGTGCGTCGGACCGCCCGGACGAAAGATTCGCCGAGAGGTACTCAAGGATTCAAGAGGACGTGGCTTGATGTCATATGCACGACATAATGCGGCAATCTGCCGTAATGCATGGCCAGTAATGCTCTACGCGAGTAGCAAAATTGGCATGAACACTTCCGCCTACGCGTCGGTACTGCTACCACAGTTGCGGCAGAGATCCTGCTATTGGAGGTTCCATGAGAGTTTCCAGACGAGCGGGCGTGGTGTCCGCTTTCTTCGCCGCAGCGTCCCTCGCGCTCCTCGGTGCCGCTCCCGCTTCCTCCGCCCAACTCGCCGCCGCCACCGGCTACGTGGCGCTCGGTGACTCCTACTCCTCCGGCCTCGGAGCAGGCAGCTACGACAGTGGCAGCGGCTCCTGCAAGCGCAGCAGCAAGGCCTATCCGGCTCTCTGGGCCGCCGCGAACTCACCCTCCTCGTTCACCTTCGCCGCCTGCTCGGGCGCCCGTACGGGTGATGTTCTCAACGGTCAGCTGGGGGCGCTGAACTCCGCCACGGGCCTGGTCTCGATCACCATCGGCGGCAACGACGCCGGCTTCGCCGACACCATGACGACCTGTGTGCTCCAGTCCGAGAGCACCTGCCTCTCCCGCGTCCAGCAGGCCCGGACGTACATCAACAACACCCTCCCCGGCCAGCTGGACCAGGTCTACAACGCCATCTCGGCGAAGGCCTCCGCAGCCAAGGTGGTCGTGCTGGGCTACCCCCGCTTCTACAAGCTGAGCGGCAGCTGCATCGCCGGCCTCTCGGAGAAGGAGCGGGCCGCCATAAACGCCGCCGCCGACGACATCAACGGCGTCACCGCCAAGCGCGCCGCCGACCACGGCTTCGCCTTCGGCGACGTCAACACCACCTTCACCGGACACGAGATCTGCTCGGGCAGCCCTTGGCTGCACAGCGTCACCTACCCCGTCGAGGAGTCCTACCACCCGACCGCCACCGGTCAGTCCAGCGGCTACCTGCCGGTCCTCCGCTCCGCCGCCTGACGCCCACGGGCCCGCGCCCCAACCCTTCCCCTACGAGGACGGGCCCTCGCCGTACGAAGGGGAGTCCTCGCCCTGCGACGGGGGCTCCTCGCCGCCCTGCGGGGGCGAGTCCCCACCGTCCGCGGGCGGGCTCTCGCTCGTGGCGGGCGGGCTCTCGCTGTACGTGGGGGAGGGGCCGGAGTCCGACGGAGACGGCTCCCAGCCCGTCTCCGTGGGGCGCGGCTCCCCGTACGTCGGACCGGGGGAGGCTCCGCCGCCCGGGGCCTCCCCCTCGCACGTCACGGAGAAGGCGGCGTGGCGCGAGGTGACCGTCCGCGCGCCCTTCACCTCCAGCGCGACGCGGCCCGCCCGGGTGCCCTCCGGGGAGTGCGCCGTCTCCGTGTGGCCGACCGTCACCCGCTGCGCCCCGCTCCCGGGGAAGCGGGCCGTCCGCCATGCCCGGTCGGAGCTCCGGCCGCCGGTGTCGGTGTGCCAGCGGTACGCCACCTCCGTCGGGCCGCGGCTGACCGTGATCACCCCGGAGAACGCCGGCGCCGCGTATGAGGGCGGCGGGCAGTGCCCCACGTAACTGCCGCGCACGGTGGACACGGAGACCCGGACGGCGACCGCGGGCCCTGTCGTGCGCTCCCCGCCGCCCTGCCGCTCCCCGGAACTGTCCGGCCCGCCCCCGCCGGTCTCCCGTCCCGCGTCCTGCTCGTCCGCCCCCGGCCCGGCGCTCCGGGACGCCCCGGGGCCGCTCGGCCCCGGACCGCCGTCCCCGTTCAGCAGCGCCCACGCCGCCCCGCCCGCCGCCAGCGCGACAGCCAGCGCGGTCGCGACCAGAGCCGGGACGGAGCGCCGCCGGCGGCGCGCGGGGGAGGGGGCGGGCGACGGGACGGCAGCCGTGGGCGGACCGTGGACACCCGGCGGAGGCGGCGTCCGGTCGCCCCCGGCCGCACTCGCGCCCGTGCCGCCGCCCCGGGGCGTGCCCGTCGCCGTGACCGTCGGGGAGTACGGGGGAGGCGGCGGGGCGGCCGCCACCGTGGTCGGCGGGCCGCCGCCCGCCACCGCCGCCAGCAGCTCCCCGGCGCCGGCCGCCGGCAGCCGCTCCGCCGGGTCCTTGCGCAACAGCCCCTCCAGTACGGGCGTCAGCGGCCCGGCCAGGCGCGGCGGCGGCAGCTCCTCGTCCACCACCGAACGCAGCGTGCTCAGCGGGGTGTCCCGGTGGAACGGCGAGCGGCCCTCCACCGCGGCGTACAGGGTCACGCCCAGCGACCACAGGTCCGACTCCGGGCCCGGCGTCCGGCCGAGCGCCCGCTCGGGCGCGGTGAATTCGGGCGACCCGATCAGCTCGCCGGTCAGGGTCAGCGCGGCCGAGCCCTCGACGGTCGCGATGCCGAAATCGGTGAGCACCACCCGGCCGTCGTTCGCGAGCAGGACGTTGCCCGGCTTCACGTCGCGGTGCAGGACGCCCGCCGCGTGCGCCACCCGCAGCGCGGCCAGCACCTCGGCGCCGACCGCGGCCACGCGCCGCGGCGGCAGCGGCCCCGCGGTCTCCAGGGTCTCGGCGAGGGAGAGGCCGCGGACCAGCTCCATCACGATCCACGGGCGGCCGCCCTCGGTGACCACGTCGAAGACGGTCACGACGTTGCGGTGCGCGATCCGGGCCGCGGCCAGCGCCTCCCGCTCCAGCCGCGCGTACAGCAACCGCTCCTCGGGCGCGGGAAGTTCGCGGGGCGCCCGGACCTCCTTGACCGCCACCTCGCGGTGCAGCAGTTCGTCACGGGCCCGCCAGACCACGCCCATTCCGCCGTGGCCCAGTTCGGCCAGCAGGCGGTAGCGGTCCGCCAGTATCCGTCCGTTCCCCGTACCTGCGTCCATGGCACGAGCCCCCTCGACTCCGCAAATGGAGCGATGTGGGGAAAACGTACCTCTCCCGGGGGCCGTTGCAGCCCCCTCGGCGGCAATCCGGGGACGGCCGGGGCGAGTCGGGGCGGCCACGGCGGTGACGCTGCGTCATGGGGGGCGCACGCTCGGGACCAGCGTGTGCTTCCGTACGCCCGCCGTCCCGGGTCGGAGTAGGTGCGGTGCGCTGACGTTCCGTATGGTGTTCGTCAACGCCCTTGCAGGGCAGGTGAATATGGATACCGGGCTGCGCGAAGGGCGCGCGGGAGCGATAGGGTTACCCTGCCCGGGCCGGGTGCCCTCGTACGGGTGGGGAGTGTCATGGAACAGATTGCAGTACGCAGCAGGCCGCGAGTGCCTGCCATCACATGCGGCGGTGCGTCCAGCGCCCGCCTGGACCGCCATCTCGCGGTGCTCGGCGGACCGGCGATACCGCAGCGTGAGACCGAAGGTGCCACCTCGCTGATGCAGGAGATCACCAAGCGTGACCACGCGCGGACGCGGAAGAGCCGCGGCGCACGGGTGTCGCTCTTCGCTCCGCTGCGCCGGCTGCGCCGGTCGCTCTTCGGCGGTCACGGCTGAGCCGAGCCGTGCCGAGCGGTGTTCCGGTGCGCCTCCTGTGCGTCCCGTCAGCTCCCCGCCGCTGACCCGGCCCCGCCCGCGGGCCGCCGGTCGCCGCACGGCCCGGCCATCGCGCCGCAGCACCACAGACGTACGCGTCCGCCCCGTTCCCGGTGAGTCCGGTGAGCGGGGCGGACGCGTTCGGCGTTCCCGGTGGCCCGTACGCGTACGGCCGGTGGTGGCGGGACGCGGTACCGGGGTACCGGCCATCTCGTTCACTCGTCGTGGTGATGTCGCACCGGGCTGTTGACGTGACGATCATTCCGCGCCAGGGTGCAGTCGCTTGCCCCGTACAACCATCCTGCCGCGGGAGGCGCCTGTGTGTGATCTGCACGACGACCACGAGCACAAGCACGACATGGGGGCGGCCCCCGGCGGGCTGAGCAGACGCAGGATCGTTCAGCTGCTGGGCGCGGCCGGGGTGAGCACCGCCGCCATGAGCGCGGCGGCCGATCCCGCGATGGCCGCGGCGTCCGACGCGGTCGCCGCCGACCCGGACGGATACGCACCGCCGAAGGGCCTGGCCGAGGACAGCCCGGCCAAGGCGGCGGCGCTGGCCTGGATCGACCGGCAGCGAGCGGAGATCACCGGCCTGGACGACGAGATCTGGGAGAACGCGGAGCTGTCGCTGCGCGAGTGGAAGTCCTCGCTCGCCGAGGCGGACTTCCTCAAGGCCGCGGGCTTCGACGTGGAGTTCGGCACCGCCGGCTTCCCGACCGCCTTCACCGCCACGTTCCGGCACGGCAAGGGCGGCCCGGTGCTCGGCTTCAGCGGGGAGTACGACGCGCTGCCGGGCCTGTCGCAGAAGCGGGGCGTGGGCCACCACGACCCGCTGGAGTACGTCCACGACCCGTTCGCGCCCGGCTACGGCCCCGGCCACGGGTGCGGCCACTGCGCCCTGGGGACCGCGGCGGCGGCCGCCGCCGCTGCCGTCGCCGGGGCCGCCGAGGCGCACGGCCTCGACGTCACCGTGAAGTTCTTCGGCTCCACCGCCGAGGAGCAGCTGATCGGCAAGACGTACGCGGTGAGCAAGGGCGTGTACGACGGGCTGGACGCCTTCCTGGACTGGCATCCGTCCACCTCCAACGCCACCGGCTGGGGCTCGTCCACCGCGATGACGGCGGTCACCTTCACCTTCCTCGGCGTGGCCGGCCACGGCGGCACCCCGCTGGGCAACAAGAGCGCGCTGGACGCCGCGGTGATGATGGCGACGATGTCGGAGTTCCTGCGGGAGGAGAACCTCGCGCCCTCCGGCCGGCTGCACTGGGTGATCAACAACGGCGGGGACATCCCGAACGTCACCCCGGAGATCGCCGAGATCTCGTACTACGTGCGCGAGGGCAGCCCGGAGCGGGTGCAGGTGCTGCTCGACAAGGTGATCGAGGTGTCGGAGGCGGCGGCCAAGGCCAGCCGGACCACGGTCCGGCACAGGATCACCTCGGCCTGCTGGAACCAGCTGCCGTCCCGGTCCTTCGCCGAGCTGATGCACGACAACATGCGCACCATAGGGCCGCCGGAGTTCAGCGACGAGGCCCAGCGGCTGGCCAAGGACCTGCAGAAGTCGCTCGGGCTGCCCCAGAAGGGCCTGCACGACGAGATCGGCGAACTGTCCCCGCCCAACCCGGTCTTCATGGGCGGCGGCTCCACCGACGTCGCCGACATCAGCTGGAACGTGCCCACCGTCTCGATGGGCGCGGCCCTCGCCCCCGTCGGCACGAAGATGCACACCTGGTCGACGGCCGCCTGCGCCGCCGCGGCACCCGGGCACGCGGCCGTGCTCGCGGCGGCGAAGTACCTGGCGGCGACCGCGGTGGACCTGATCACGCAGCCCGCGCGGCTGAAGGCGGTCAAGGACGAGTTCGCCGAGCGGACCAAGGGCGTGCGCTGGAAGACCGCCCTGCCGGACGGCTACGAGCCGCCCATGTACGAGCCGCCCGCCTGGTTCCTGGAGAAGACCGGCCAGTCCTGGCCGCCGCCGAACATCACCTGGCCCCCGAAGCGCGTGGTCAGCCAGGAGACGTTCAGCTCCCTCGGGCCGGACCTGGCGCCGCAGAAGTAGCCGGGGGCGCGGCCCGCCGCGCGTCGGAGCGGTGCCGCCCGTCAGAGCAGCGCGAACTGGCCCTCGGGGCCCTCCTCGTGGTGGTCCAGGACGGAGGCCGGGCGGCGGGCCGCGGCGGGGGCCGGGAGGACGCCCGCCGCGGCCAGCTCCCCGGCGTCGATCAGCGGCGCCGCGTCGAGCGCGGCGGCCAGCCGCTCCTGGTCGGCCAGGGCCCCGCCGAGCAGGGCCAGTACGGTGATCAGCTCCAGCAGGTCGGTGGTCCACTCCTGGGGCCAGGCGGCGGGGCGCACCGCGTCCAGCGTGCCCGGTTCGACGGCACCGGTGCGCCGCTCGCACCACTCCGCCAGGACGCGGACGCCGCCCGCGTGCGCGTTCCAGGCCGCCGCCGGTACGGGCGAGATGCGGCCCTCCCCGATGAGCAGCGCCTCCTCGTCCGGGTCGTAGGAGATCTCCGTGGGCAGCCCGCGCGCGGGCAGTGCGGCCCGGACGTACGGGCGGCGTCCGCCGGGCAGCCGGGGGCGCTCGCCGCCACCCGCACCGCGGGTGTGCAGCCGGATCAGCTCGCGTCCCAGCGACACCGTGCGCGCCCACAGACCGGGGTCGGCGGTGAGGGGGACGGCGAGGTCCTTGCCGCCGGGCCGGGCGGCGGCGGTCAGGTAGGCGAAGGCGTCCTCGGCGGTGACCGGGTGCCCGAGGCGGTCCTGGAGGAGGCCGAGGAGGCCGGGGGCGAGGTTCGGTTCGGTGCCCCGGGGGCGGCGGTAGAGGGCGCGCACGCGGGTCTGGCGGCCGACCGGCAGCACGGCCGAGACGGTGAGCGCGGGGCCGGGGTCCTGCGGGACGCGGGGCTGCTCGACGGCGAAGAGCTGGTGCGCGTCGGTGACCCGCCACAGTTCGGCGCGGGCCGCGTCGATGAGGCGGTGGTCGGGCAGCAGCCACTGCTGGTCGTACGCGCCGTGCCGGACGCGTACCGGCTCCGGGCACGGCGCCTCGCCGGGGACCAGGCGGGCCAGCCGGCCGGTGGCGGTGGCCTGTCCGGGCAGCTGGCCGACCGCGGTGTCCAGGGTGCGGGCCCTGGACGGACGGAACAGCCGCTCGCGCTCCGCGGCGCCGTCGGCCCGCAGCAGCGCGTCCCAGCGCGCCCGCAGCGACCCGGTGTCCGGGGCCATGATCCAGGCCCGGCCGAGCCGCGGCGCGGCGACGGACCACGGCATCAGGTCGGACAGCAGGGGCACGTCCTGCTTCGCCGTCACGCGGCAACCCTCCCGCACGGTTCGGATGACCCGGGCATCGTAACCACGCGCCCGGCACCGCGCGGCGGGCCGCCCGGAACGGCTTCCCCTCCGGGCCGGCCCGTCCGGCCCGGCCCCTCAGTCCGCGTCCAGCGTGACCGTGAACGAGAAGCGGTCGCCCCGGTAGTGGATGCGCGCGACGTCGATCACCCTGCCCGCTTCGTCGTAGGTGATGCCGGTGTAGTGCAGGATCGGGCTGAGCAGCGGGACGTCCAGCAGCCGCGCGGTCTCCGGCTCCGCGAGCCGCGCCTCGACGGTGTCGGTGATCCGGCTGATCGTCACGCCCACCGAGTCGCGGAGCACCTTCGTCATCGGGTGCCGCTCCAGTTCGGCCGGGTCGATGCGGGCCGCGAGGTCGGGGCGTACGTGGTTGACGGCGTGGTTGGTGGGCTCGCCGGTCCGCTCGTCGCTGCGCAGCCGCCGGTAGACGCCGGTCCGGTCGAGGCCGGGGAAGTGCTCGGCCAGCTCCGGCGGGACCGGGCCCGTGCCGTGCTCCAGCACCTTGGTGACCATGCCGGACTGCTGGGCCACGATCGCGTCGACCGAGCCCAGCAGCCGGACGGGGGCGCCGCGCCGCGCGGCCGGCTCGATGAACGTGCCGCGCCGCCGGTGCCGGCTGATCAGCCCCTCGGTCTCCAGTTCCTTCAGCGCCTGCCGCATGGTCAGCACGCTCACCCCGTAGTGCGCGGCGAGCGCGTCCTCGGTGGGCAGCCGCAGCGGTGCGTCGGGGTGGCGGCCCAGTATGGAGGCCCGCAGCGACTGCGAGACCTGGTACCACAGCGGGAGCTTGCGGTTCAGGGCGAGCGAGTCGGGCGCGAAGGTCGTCACGGAGTTGTCCCCACTGCGGCTATGAAGAGAAGTGGCGTTCCAGACCCTGCCACACCCCGTCGTAGCCGCTCTGCAGGTGGTCGGCGGTACGGGCCTGCTCCGTGAGCAGCACCGGCCAGCGCGTCTCGAACATGAACGCCAGCCCGTCGTCCACCTTCTGGGGCTTCAGCTCGGCGCTGCCGGCCTTGTCGAACGTGGCGCGGTCCGGGCCGTGCGCGGACATCATGTTGTGCAGCGAGCCGCCGCCCGGGACGAAGCCCTCCGCCTTGGCGTCGTAGGCGCCCTCGATGAGGCCCATGTACTCGCTCATGACGTTGCGGTGGAAGTAGGGCGGCCGGAAGGTGTCCTCGCCCACCAGCCAGCGGGGGGCGAAGACCACGAAGTCGACGCCGGCGAGGCCCGGGGTGTCGGACGGCGAGGTGAGCACCGTGAAGATCGACGGGTCCGGGTGGTCGTAGGAGATCGAGCCGATGACGTTGAAGCGGCGCAGGTCGTAGACGTACGGGGTGTGGTTGCCGTGCCAGGCGACGACGTCGAGCGGGGAGTGGTCGTAGGTCGCCGACCAGAGGTTGCCGCAGTACTTGTTGATCACTTCGTGCTCGCCGTCGGCGTCCTCGTACGCGGCGACGGGCGCGAGGAAGTCCCGGGGGTTGGCCAGCCCGTTGGCGCCGATCGGGCCGAGGTCGGGGAGCTGGAAGGGGCGGCCGTAGTTCTCGCAGACGTAACCGCGGGCCGACGGCTCCAGCGGCTCGACACGGAAGCGCACGCCGCGGGGGATCAGCGCGATGTGCCCCGGCTCGGCGGCGAGCAGCCCGAACTCGGTGTGCAGCAGCAGCCCGCCGTGCTCCGGGACGATGAGCAGTTCGCCGTCGGCGCTGCTGAACACCCGCCGTTCCATGGGGGCGTTGGCGTGGTAGAGGTGCACGGCCATGCCGGTGCGCTGCGTCACGTCGCCGTTGCCGCCGAGCGTCCACAGGCCGGCGACGAAGTCGGTGCCGGGCGGGGGCTCGGGGAGCGGGTTCCAGCGGAGCCGGTTGGGGTCCGGTTCGGTCGCGGTGAACGGGGCGCCCCGTACGCCGCCGTTGTCCGTCCGCACGAAGGGCGGGTGGGCGGCCGAGGGGCGGATGCGGTAGAGCCAGGAGCGGCGGTTGTGGGCGCGCGGCTCGGTGAACGCGCTGCCGCTCAGCTGCTCGGCGTAGAGGCCGAGCGGGGCGCGCTGGGGGGAGTTGCGGCCGAGGGGCAGTGCGCCGGGCACGGCCTCGGAGGAATGCTCGTTGCCGAAGCCGGGGGAGTGACTCAGCCCCTGTGCCGTCTTCCGCGCCTGCTCGCCGACCGTGCCTGTCATCGCGTGCTCCCGCCGCTCGGGGAAACTCCTCGGGGAATCCTGTGCAAGACCTTAGGATTGGCGGCGGGGGCCGTCAACGGGACGCCCGGGGGAACGCACCGCGCGGCGCGGGAATCCGGCCGGAGGGCAGGATGGGTACGTGGATACCCCGTCACTCCGCCGCGCCCCGGTCCAGCGCCGCAGCGCGGAGCGCCTGACCCGCATCCTCGACGCCTGCGCCGAAGTCCTCGACGAGCAGGGGTACGAGGACCTGAGCACCCGCGCGGTGGCGGCCCGCGCCGAGGTGCCCATCGGCTCCGTCTACCGCTTCTTCCCCAACAAGCGCGCGATGACCGAGGCGCTGGCGCTGCGCAACCTCGACGGGTACACGGACCGGGTCACCGCCGGGCTGACGGCGGCCGGCGACCGGCTGGACTGGCGGTACGCCATGGACGTGGTGGTCGACGAGTACCTCGTGATGAAGCGGTCGGTGCCCGGTTTCGCGCTGGTGGAGTTCACGGTGCCCGCGCCGCGGGCCACCCGGGAGGCGAACCACCGGGTGGCGGACCGGCTGCTGGCGCTGCTGGCCGGGCCGCTCGGCCTGGACCCGGCCGACGAGCGGCTGCGGACCGCGTTCCTGGTGGGCGTGGAGGCGGCGGACGCGCTCGTGCAGCTGGCGTTCCGGGTCGCGCCCGAGGGGGATCCGGCGATCGTCGCGGAGACCAAGGAGCTGCTGCGGGCGTACCTGGGGCGGGTGCTCGACTGAGCCGGTCCGGGTGGCCGCTCGGTGCACTCCGAGTGGCGTCCCCGTATTGACCTGGGGTTTTGCTCGTATTGCTCGCGCGTCAAGGTCTTGTTAACAAAAGTTGGGCGCCCCTAACGTCGCCTCGACCGCCACCCCCCTGGCAGGTGTTCAAGGGCGAACGTGAGGTACCCCCAATGCTGACAATCCTCGGGTTTGTCATGATTGCCACCTTCTTGGTGCTGATCATGATGAAGAAGATGTCGCCGATGGCGGCGCTCGTACTCATTCCGGCGCTGTTCTGTGTCCTGGTCGGGCAGGGCGCGCACCTTGGTGACTACGTCATCAAGGGCATCGGCGACCTGGCGCCGACCGCCGCGATGCTGATGTTCGCGATCATCTATTTCGGCGTGATGATCGATGTCGGCCTCTTCGACCCGATCGTCCGGGGCATCCTCAAGTTCTGCAAGGCCGACCCGGTCCGCATCGTCGTCGGCACGGCCCTGCTCGCGGCGATCGTCTCCCTCGACGGGGACGGCTCCACCACCTTCATGATCACGGTCTCGGCGCTCTACCCCCTCTACAAGCGCCTGAAGATGAGCCTCGTGGTGATGACCGGCGTCGCCGCCACCGCCAACGGCGTGATGAACACCCTGCCCTGGGGCGGCCCCACGGCCCGCGCCGCGACCGCGCTCAAGCTGGACGCCGGCGACATCTTCATCCCCATGATCCCCGCGCTGGCCACCGGCCTGGTCGCCGTCTTCGCCCTCGCCTACGTCCTGGGCCGCCGCGAGCGCAAGCGGCTGGGCACCCTCACCCTGGGCGAGCCGGGCAGCGCCGAGGCCGTCGCCGCCGAGGAGATCACCGAGAAGGAGACCGAGCAGGTCCTCGTCGGCGCGGGCGCCGGCACCAAGGGCGGCGCCACCGGCCGCGCGCTGCCCACCGGCGGCTCCGCCGGTACCGGCGACGCCGGCCACGGCCCGGCGGCCGAGGGCGAGTTCCAGGGCCTGGACCCGCACCGCGCGACCCTGCGCCCCAAGCTGTACTGGTTCAACGCCGCGCTCACCATCGCGCTGCTCACCCTGCTGATCATGCAGGTGATGGACATCCCGGTGCTCTTCCTGCTCGGCGCGGCCATCGCGCTCACCGTGAACTTCCCGCACATGAAGGACCAGAAGGCGCGCATCGCCGCACACGCCGAGAACGTCCTGAACGTCTCCGGCATGGTCTTCGCCGCCGCCGTCTTCACCGGCGTGCTCACCGGCACCGGCATGGTCGAGCACATGGCCCGCTGGCTCGTCGGCAACGTCCCCGACGCGCTCGGCCCGCACATGGGCCTGGTCACCGGCGTCCTCAGCATCCCGCTGACCTACTTCATGTCCAACGACGGCTTCTACTTCGGCATCGTCCCGATCCTCGCCGAGGCCGGCGCCTCGCACGGCGTCTCCTCCCTGGAGATCGCCCGCGCCTCCCTCGTCGGCCAGGCCCTGCACATGTCCAGCCCGCTCGTGCCCGCCGTCTACGTCCTGGTCGGCATGGCCAAGGTCGAGTTCGCCGACCACACCAAATTCACGGTGAAATGGGCCGCGCTCACCTCGCTGGTCGTGCTCGGCGCCGGCCTGCTGTACGGGATCATCTAGTCGACCGAACGGCATCCGAACGGAAACCTGACCATGAACGCTCCGACGCCCGGCAGGGGCTGGCTGCTGCGCCTCGTCCTCACCTTCGCCTTCGCGCAGACGGCGGTGAGCATGGCGCGGCCCGCCGTCTCCTACCGGGCGCTCGCACTGGGCGCCGACGAGACCGCCGTCGGCGTCATCACCGGTGTGTACGCGCTGCTGCCGCTGCTCGTGGCCGTACCGCTCGGCCGCCGTACCGACCACGGCCGCTGCACGCCTCTGCTGATGGCCGGCGTCGCGCTCATCACCGGCGGCTGCGCCCTGAGCGGCGTGGTCGGCTCGCTGCCCGCCATGGCCGCGTGGAGCGGCGTCATGGGCCTCGGCCACCTCTGCTTCGTGATCGGCGCCCAGTCCATCGTCGCCCGGCGCAGCGCCCCCGACGAACGCGACCGCAACTTCGGCCACTTCACCATCGGCGCCTCGCTCGGCCAGCTCATCGGCCCGGTCGGCGCGGGGCTGCTCATCTCCGAGCACGACGGCGCGATGGCCCGCACCAGCGCCACGGCCCTGCTCGTCTCCGCCGCCGCCGCGGCCTGCGCCTGCACCGCCCTGTGGCGGCTGGAGCGGCGGGACACGGCCCGCGGGGGAGCGGCGGCGGGCGCCGCCGGCGGCCGCGTACCGGTCCTCGGCATCCTGCGTACGCGCGGTGTCACCGCGGGCATCTTCATCAGCCTCTCGGTGCTCTCCGCGACCGACATCCTCACCGCCTACCTGCCGGTCGTCGGCGAGGCCCACCACATCGCGCCCGCCACCATCGGCCTGCTGCTGAGCCTGCGGGCCGCGGCGACGATCGCCTGCCGGCTGGTGATGACGCCCATGCTGCGGTTCCTGGGCCGTACCGTGCTGCTGACCACGACCTGCGCGGCGGCCGCCGTCCTGTGCGCGGCCATCGCCGTGCCGCTGCCGGTGTGGGCGCTGGCGCTCGTCCTGGCCGCGCTGGGCTTCTGCCTCGGCGTCGGGCAGCCGCTGTCCATGACCACCGTCGTCCAGGCGGCGCCCGACGACGCGCGCTCCACGGCCCTCGCGCTCCGCCTCACCGGCAACCGTCTCGGCCAGGTCGCGGCGCCGGCCGGGGCCGGGCTCGCCGCCGGAGTGGCCGGTGCCGCCGCGCCGTTCGTCCTGCTCGGCGTGCTCCTGCTGGGGTCCGCCGCGGTCGCGCTGCGGGCGCCGAAGGAGGCGGGCGGCACCCGGCGAAGGGCCGGAACCGTACGCCGGTCCGATTCGTGCGAGTCCTCCTCGGGCAGAAGCGGCGCGTGATGCGCCGCACCCCCGCCGGGGGTGGCGCCCCGCAAACTAGCACCGATAGTTTGTGGGGCGCGACGCATGGCCCGCACCGAACCGCACCGGAGGACGCCAGATGAAGGCACACGACGGCATGTACATCGACGGAGCCTGGCGGGACGCGGTGGGCGACGGCACCATCGAGGTGCGCAACCCCGCCGACGAGCAGGTGATCGCCACCGTTCCGGCCGGGACCGCCGCCGACATCGACGCCGCCGTACGCGCGGCGCGCGCCGCGCTGCCCGGCTGGCGCGCCACCGCCCCCGCGGAGCGCGCCGCCAAGCTCGCCGCGCTCGTCGAGCAGCTCAAGGCGCACGCCGAGGAGATCGCCGGGACCATCACCGCCGAGCTGGGCTCGCCGACGGCCTTCGCCACGAACGTGCAGACCGCCATGCCCATCGCGGTGACCGCCTCGTACGCCGAACTCGCCGCCGAGCACTCCTTCGAGGAGCAGCTCGGCACCTCCACCGTGCTGCACGAGCCGGTCGGCGTGGTCGGCGCGATCACCCCGTGGAACTACCCGCTGCACCAGATCACCAACAAGGTCGCCCCGGCGCTCGCCGCGGGCTGCACCGTCGTCCTCAAGCCCGCCGAGGACACCCCGCTCACCGCGCAGCTCTTCGCCGAGTGCGTGGCCGCGGCCGGCTTCCCGGCCGGCGTCTTCAACCTGGTCACCGGCCTCGGTACGGTCGCCGGCCAGGCGCTGGCCGAGCACCAGGGTGTGGACCTGGTCTCCTTCACCGGCTCCACCGCGGTCGGCAGGAAGATCGGCGCGATCGCCGGCGGTGCGGTCAAGCGGGTGGCCCTGGAGCTGGGCGGCAAGTCCGCCAACGTCATCCTGCCCGGCGCGGACCTCGCCAAGGCGGTGAAGGTCAACGTCGCCGACGTGATCCGCAACTCCGGCCAGTCCTGCAACGCGCTGACCCGCATGCTGGTCCACGAGGACCAGTACGAGGAGGCCGTGACGCTGGCCGCCGAGATCGTCGCCAAGTACCTGCCCGGCGACCCGAACGACGACGCCAGCCGCCTCGGCCCGGTCGTCAACGAGAAGCAGCGCGACCGGGTCCGCGGCTTCATCACCAAGGGCCAGGAGGAGGGTGCGCGGCTGGTCGCCGGCGGCGCCGAGGCCCCCGAGGGCCTGGAGAAGGGCTACTACGTCCGGCCCACCGTCTTCGCCGACGTCACCCCGGACATGACCATCGCCCAGGAGGAGATCTTCGGTCCGGTGATCTCGATCCTGAAGTACCGCGACGAGGACGAGGCCGTGGAGATCGCCAACGGCACGGTCTACGGCCTCGCCGGCGGGGTCTGGGCCGCGGACAAGGAGACCGCGGTGGCCTTCGCCCGGAAGCTGGACACCGGCCAGGTCGACATCAACGGCGGCCGCTTCAACCTCCTCGCGCCCTTCGGCGGTTACAAGCAGTCCGGCGTCGGCCGCGAGCTGGGCCCGCACGGCCTGACCGAGTACCTCCAGACCAAGTCGCTCCAGCTCTGACCCGATCCGCCCCGGGCGCCGGCCCGCCCGGCGCCCCGCCCCTTCCCCCGCAGGTCCCATCCCGCAGTTCCCGCCCGTACACCGCACTCCCCACCGAGGAGACCGCACCGTGGTCCGCGCTGCCGTACTGCCCGCCGTCAACGCCCCGCTGGAGATCGCCGAGATCCAGCTGCCCGACCCCGGACCCGGCCAGGTCCGGGTCAAGCTCGCCGCGGCCGGGGTCTGCCACTCCGACCTGTCGCTGTCCAACGGCACCCTCAAGCAGCCCGTGCCCGCGGTGCTCGGCCACGAGGGCGCAGGCACCGTCACCGCCGTCGGCGACGGCGTCACCGGCCTCGCGCCCGGTGACCCGGTCGTCCTCAACTGGGCCCCGTCCTGCGGCGACTGCCACTTCTGCGGGCTGGGCGAGGTGTGGCTGTGCGCCAACTCGGCAGCGGCGGCCGCGAAGCCGTACGCCACCCGGGCGGGCGGCGGCGAGCTGTACCCGGGCCTGGGCACGGCGGTGTTCGCCGAGGAGACGGTGGTCGCGGCCCATGCCGCGCTGCCGCTCCCGGAGGGCGTGCCGCTCACCGAGGCCGCGCTCCTCGGCTGCGCGGTCCTCACCGGCTGGGGCGCGGTCCACCACTCCGCGCAGGTCCGCAAGGGCGAGTCGGTCGTGGTCTTCGGCGTCGGCGGGGTGGGTCTCGCGACCCTCCAGGCCGCGCGGATCGCGGGTGCGGGCCCGATCATCGCCGTCGACGTCTCCCCGGCGAAGGAGGAGCTGGCGCGTGCGGCAGGGGCCACGGACTTCCTGGTGGCGGCCGACACCGAGTCTTTTCGGAAAGATGGCGCGAAGGCCATCCGCAAGCTCACCGGCGGCATCGGCGCCGACGTGGCCCTGGAGTGCGTCGGCCGCGCCGACACGATCCGTACCGCCTGGTCCTCGACCCGCCGCGGCGGCCGTACGACCGTTGTCGGCGTCGGCGGCCAGGACCAGCAGGTGACCTTCTCGGCCCTGGAGCTCTTCTACTTCGGCCGCACGCTCTCCGGCTGCGTCTACGGGAACAGCGACCCGGCCAAGGACCTGCCGGTCATCGCCGAGCACGTACGCAGCGGCGCGCTGGACCTCTCCGGGCTGGTCACCGAGCGGATCGGCCTGGAGGGCATCCCGGCCGCCTTCGACGCCATGCTCGCGGGCAAGGGAGGCCGCGCGCTGATCGTGTTCTGAGGGGCCGAGGCCCGCCGCCGAGCCCCCGGGAGCGCTGCGCCCCGGGGGCCTTCGGGCTGCCCGGAACCGCCCGCCGACCTGGGCAAAGGCCCACCCATGCAGGCGTAAAAACTGCTGTTGCGCGGACCGTTGACCCCGTACCAGCCGGTCGGTACGGTCACCCGCAATCACGGCGCCGCCCCCCTTCCCGCACCCCTCGGAGCGTGCACGCATGGACACGGCCTCCTCCGCGACACCGAGCACCACCCCGCAGCCCACCGCCCGGCACCGCCGCAAGGTGGCCACCGCGGCCGCCCTGGCGTCCGCCGTCGAGTGGTACGACTACTTCGTCTTCGGCATCGCAGCGGCCCTCGTACTGGGCCACTCCTTCTTCCCCTCCGGCAGTCAGGTCGCCGGCGTGCTGGCCGCGTTCGCGACCTTCGCCGTCGGCTTCCTCGCCCGGCCCATCGGCGGTGTGATCGCCGGCCAGCTGGGCGACAAGCGCGGCCGCAAGCCGATGCTCGTCCTCGCGCTGACCCTCATGGGCCTCGCCACCACCGGCATCGGCCTGCTGCCCACGTACGACACGATCGGCATCGCCGCCCCGATCCTGCTGGTGACGCTGCGCATCGTGCAGGGCATCGCGGTCGGCGCCCAGTGGGGCGGCGCGATGCTGATGGCGACCGAGTACGCCCCCGAGGGCAAGCGCGGGCTGTACGGCTCGCTCGTGCAGCTCGGTGTGCCGATCGGCGTGGTGACCGCCAACAGCGTCTTCCTGGTGGCCGGTGCGGCCGTCGGCGACGAGGCGTTCGCCGCCTGGGGCTGGCGACTGCCGTTCTTCGTCGGCGTGCTCGTCCTGATCCTCGCCTGGTACATCCACACCCGCGTCGAGGAGACCCCGGAGTTCCGGGCCGCCGAACGGCAGCTGGCCGCGGCCGAGAAGCAGGCGGACACGCAGCGCTCGCCGCTGCGCTCGATCCTCCGCCACCACCTCGGCACGGTCCTGCTGGCGGGCGGTTCCTTCGCGGTGAACACCGCGACGTTCTACATCCTGATCACCGGCGTACTGGACTACGCGACCCGTGAACTGGACATGCAGCGCACGGCCGTACTGACCGTCTCCCTGCTGGTCAGCCTCACCCAGCTCGCCCTGATCCCGGCCGCGGCCGCGCTCTCGGACCGGATCGGCAGGCTGCGCGTCTACACGCTCGGCGCGATCGGGCTGCTGGTCTGGGCGGTGCCGATGTTCCTGCTGATCGACACCGCCTCGCTGGTGTGGCTGGCCGTCGGCACCTTCATCACCAGCTGCTTCCTGAGCATCATGTACGGGCCGCAGGCCGCGCTGTTCGCCGAGCTGTTCTCGGCGGAGATGCGCTACACCGGGGCCTCGCTCGGCTACCAGATCAGCGCGGTCCTGGGCGGCGGCCTCGCGCCGTTCCTCATGGTCCTGCTGCTGGAGGCGAGCGGCACCTCGATGGCGGTCTCCGGCTACATCATCCTGCTCTCGGTGGTCGCGCTGGCCTCCATCGCGGTACTGGCCAAGCGCGCCCGGCGGGCGGCGGCCGAGGAGGCAGCCGCCGCGGCCCCGGCTACGCGGCCGCAGCCGGCGGAGTAGCGCGGCCCGGCGCCGCGGCGGCTTCCGGCGCGCCGGCCTTCCGCAACCGGGGGAAGGCCGGCACCGCCACCAGGAACGCCAGCGTGGTCAGCACGAAGGGCCAGGTGAAGGTGTGGCCGCCGGACGGCGCGAAGAGCGCGGCGGTCGCCGAGGTCAGGATGGTCGCGGCGGCCGCACCGGTCACCGCGTACGCCAGCGACCAGCCGCCCGCGGAGAGGAAGACCCCGCCCAGCGCCATCGTGACGAGCACCGCGTTGTACCCCATCCCGCCGTCGGCGATCTGCGCCGCGGGGGCGCCCAGCAGCCAGCTCGTCACGATGCCGACCACGCTGCCCAGGCAGGCCAGTCCGCCCAGCCGGCGGTCGGCGACGAGGATGCCGACGAGGAAGAGCGCGCCGACGTACCACTGCGGCATGAAGAAGATCTGGGCGATGTTCGAGAAGAAGGCGTGCCACAGGTCGGTCCAGGAGAGCGAGGTGCGGCCGGCTGCCGGGCGGGCGAGCGCGGCCAGTCCGCCGTCGTGGTGCCAGGTGCGGGTGAAGCCCGGCGCCGCGATGGTCATGGCGCTGGCGGAGAGGCAGTACGGCAGGGTCAGCGTGGGCAGGTTCCAGGGGCGCAGCAGTGTGCCGATGGCTCCGGTGAGCACGGTGACGACCACGCAGCCGCCCGCCGCCAGCAGCGCCGTGGAGAGGTGGCCGGCGCCCAGGAACGCCGCGAAACCCACCGCCACCAGGCAGGAGTTGAAGCCTTCCAGGCCCGCGGTGACCCGGTCGCGGGCCACCCCGAGGACCTGCGCCGTGGCGGTGCCCAGCGCGGTGCCGCACAGTCCGTAGACGCCGTACTCCCAGCCGGCGGCGCAGAGCGCGACGGTGAAGACGAGGCCGGCGAGCGCGCTGGGCAGGAAGTCGACCTGTGCCTGGCCGCGCAGCACGCGCACCACGAAGGCGTAGTACCGCCGGTCCGTTATCGGCTCCTGCACGTGGGTTCTCCTGTCGCGCGCGGTACGTCACGGGCGTCCCGGATATTACATGCGCGTTACAAATAGATGACAGGGGAGGTCGGTGAATTCCGCGGACGGGGCCGGCTAGGAGGCCGGCTGGAACTGCAGCGCGAGGCCGTCGACCAGTGCCCGCAGGCCGGATTCGAAGGCGCCCTCGTCGACCTGCTGCTGGTGCTCGGCGAGCAGATGGGCCTGGCCGAGGTGCGGGTAGTCGGCCGGATCGTATGCGGCCGCGTCGTCGACGAAGCCGCGCGCGAAGGACCCCAGCGCGGAACCCGCGACGAAGTACCGCACCATCGCACAGACCTTGGTGGCCTGGGCGGGCGGCCAGCCGGCCTCGACCATGCCGCCGAACGCCTCGTCGGCCATCTTCAGGCCCGCCGGGCGGCGGCCCGGCCCCTGCGCGAGGAACGGCACGAAGTTCGGGTGCGCGGCGAGTGCCGCGCGGTAGGAGCGGGCCCACTCCAGCAGGCCGCGCCGCCAGTCCCGGTCCGGGCCGAACCCGGAGACGTCGACCTTGGCGATCACCATGTCGGCCGCGGCGTCGAGGATCTCGTCCTTGGTCGTGAAGTGGTTGTAGAGCGAGGGCCCGCTCACCCCCAGCTCGGCGGCGAGCCGCCGGGTGGACAACGCCTGCAGGCCTTCCTCGTCGATCAGTGCGAGGGCCGCCGTGACGATGCGCTCACGGTTCAGCAGGGGCTTGCGGGGTCGGGCCATGACGCACATAGTAGAGGCTGCCGCCGAAAAACTAGCAGTGATAATTAAGGCGTGGACGTCCGCACGGGCCCCGCGCCGTCGCCCCCACTGCCACCGTTCAGAGGAAGACGCATCATGAACCTCGAACTCACCGAGGAGCAGGCCGCCGTCCGGCAGCTCGCCAAGGACTTCGTCGACCGCGAGGTCACCCCGCACGCGACGGAGTGGGACCGCGCCGAACAGGTCGACCGCGCGATCGTGAAGACCATGGGCGACCTGGGCTTCCTGGGCCTGACCATCCCCGAGGAGTACGGCGGTTCCGGCGGCGACCACTTCGCGTACGCGCTGGTCACCGAGGAGCTGGGCCGGGGCGACTCCTCCGTGCGCGGCATCGTCTCCGTCTCGCTCGGCCTGGTCGGCAAGTCCGTCGCCGCCTGGGGGAGCGAGGAGCAGAAGCAGGCGTGGCTGCCCCGGCTCACCTCCGGCGACGCCATCGGCTGCTTCGGCCTCACCGAACCCGGCACCGGCTCCGACGCGGGCAACCTCACCACCCGCGCGGTCCGGGACGGGGGAGGGGACTGGGTGATCAACGGAACGAAGATGTTCATCACCAACGGCACCTGGGCCGACGTGGTGCTGCTCTTCGCCCGCACCGGTGCCGAGCCCGGCCACAAGGGCGTCAGCGCCTTCCTGGTGCCCACCGACACCCCCGGCCTCTCCCGCCGGGAGATCCACGGCAAGCTGGGGCTGCGCGGCCAGGCGACCGCCGAGCTGGTCCTGGAGGACGTCCGGGTGCCGGCGTCCGCGATGATCGCCCCCGAGGGCAAGGGCTTCTCCGTCGCCATGTCCGCGCTGGCCAAGGGCCGGATGTCGGTCGCCGCCGGCTGCGTGGGCATCGCCCAGGCCGCGCTGGACGCGGCGGTCGGCTACGCGACCGAGCGCGACCAGTTCGGCAAGACCATCGCCCACCACCAGCTCGTCCAGGAGCTGCTCAGCGACATCTCGCTGGACGTGGACGCCGCCCGGCTGCTGACCTGGCGGGTCGCCGACCTCATCGACCGCGGCAAGTCGTTCGTCACCGAGGCGTCCAAGGCCAAGCTGTTCGCCTCCGAGGCCGCGGTGCGCTGCGCCAACAACGCCCTCCAGGTCTTCGGCGGGTACGGCTACATCGACGAGTACCCGGTCGGCAAGCTGGTCCGCGACGCCCGCGTGATGACGCTCTACGAGGGCACCAGCCAGATCCAGAAGCTGCTCATCGGGCGCGCGCTGACGGGTGTGTCCGCCTTCTGAGCCGAGGGCGGCACGTACGGTACGTACAAGCGCCCACGGGCCCGGCACGGTCTTCGGAGGACCGGCCGGGCCCTCGTGCGCTAAGCGCTTGCTCAGTTCTGCGGGTATGGTGTTCGATCTGATGGCCCCGCCGCGGACGGACCGCGGCGGACCGCGGGATCGGAGTGCGCGATGGGTGCGGAGGCGGAGCGGACGGACCAGGTCGCCGAGGAATGGGCCGGCGTGGCCCCGGACGCCGCCCAGCGGCTGGTCGGGGCGGCCGTCGAGGCGTTCGCCGAGCGCGGCTACCACGCCACGACCACCCGCGACATCGCCGGGCGGGCCGGCATGAGCCCGGCAGCGCTCTACATCCACTACAAGACGAAGGAAGAGCTGCTCTACCGCATCAGCGTCACCGGCCACGAACGGGCGCTGAAGATCATGGCGGCCGCGGCCGGCGCCGAGGGCACCGCCGCCGACCGGCTCTGCCGCGCGGTACGCGCCTTCGCCAGCTGGCACGCCGAGCGGCACACCACGGCCCGCATCATCCAGTACGAGCTGAAGGCGCTCGGCGAGGAGCACTACGCCGAGATCGCCGACCTGCGACGGCAGACCGACCGGCTGCTGCGGGAGATCATCCAGGACGGCACGGACGCCGGGGAGTTCTCCGTGCGCGACGTGCCCGGCACCACGCTGGCGGTGCTCTCGCTCTGCGTGGACGTCGCACGGTGGTTCACCGCGGACGGCAAGCGCACGCCCGACCAGGTCGGCGAGCTCTACGCCGACCTGGTGCTGGGCATGGTGGGCGCGCGCCGCCCGTAGAACGGCCCTACAGGTAGAAGCGGCTGACCGACTCCGCGACGCAGACCGGCTTGTCGCCGCCCTCGCGCTCCACGGTCACCGTCGTGGTGAGCTGCACGCCGCCCGCCACCTCGGTCACCTCGGCGATCTTCGCGGTGGCGCGCACCCGCGAGCCGACCGGCACGGGGGAGGGAAAGCGCACCTTGTTCGTGCCGTAGTTGATGCCCATCTTGACGTTGTCGACGCGCATCAGCTGCGGTACCAGCGCGGGCAGCAGCGACAGCGTGAGGTAGCCGTGCGCGATCGTGGTGCCGAACGGACCGGCCTTGGCCTTCTCCTGGTCGACGTGGATCCACTGGTGATCGCCGGTGGCGTCGGCGAACAGGTCGATCCGCTTCTGGTCGACCTCCAGCCAGTCGCTCGGGCCGAGTTCCTCGCCGACCGCTCCACGCAGCTCGTCCAGCGAACCGAACACTCGGGGGTCTGCCATGTCCGTATGCCTCCTCATCGACTAAGCGCTTGCTCAGCTTGCTGTGCGGAGGCTCCGCTGTCAACGGACCGGCCGGTTAGGCTGGCGGACGTGCCCCAGCTATCCCGTGAGCTCACCGTCGGCCAGCTCGCCGCGCGCAGCGGCGCCGCCGTCTCCGCCCTGCACTTCTACGAGTCCAAGGGCCTGATCAGCAGCACCCGGACCGCGGGCAACCAGCGCCGGTTCACCCGCGACACGCTGCGCCGGGTCGCCTTCGTGCGGGCGGCGCAGCGCGTCGGCATCCCGCTCGCCGTCATCCGGGACGCGCTCGCCGAACTGCCGGAGGAGCGCACCCCCAACCGCGAGGACTGGGCCCGGCTCTCCGAGGCCTGGCGCGGCGAACTGGACGAGCGCATCGGCCAGCTCCTGGAGCTGCGCGACCGGCTGACCGACTGCATCGGCTGCGGTTGCCTCTCCCTGGAGAAGTGCACGCTCTCCAACCCGTACGACGAGCTCGGCGAACAGGGGCCGGGCGCGCGGCGGCTGCGCGTCGACCGGGCGGTGCGGGAGCGGGACGACGCCGGCGCGTGCGGCCGGCCGGGCACGTGACCGGCCGTGTCAGCCGGTGAACGGCCGGTGCGTGACCGGCCGCGTCAGCCGGTGAACAGCTGCGTCATCTTGAGCGCCAGCTCGTACAGCCCGTAGGCGAAGGGCAGTCCGACCCACAGCCAGGCGAGGGCGAGCAGGGCGCGGCGGCGGCCGGTCACAGGGCGGCTCCTTCTTCCCGTTCCTCCTGACTCCGCGGCTCCACCGGTTCGTGGTGGCGCGGATGCACCGGCCGGATCAGCTCGTTGGCGACGAAGCCGATCACGAGCAGGCCGATCATGATGAAGAACGACGTGGTGTAGAGGTCGGGACCGTGGTGCCCGGCGGCGTGCCGGGAGTCCGCGATGGCGTTGACGATGAGCGGGCCGAGGACGCCGGCGGTGGACCAGGCGGTGAGCAGCCGGCCGTGGATCGCGCCGACCTGGTACGTGCCGAAGAGGTCCTTCAGGTACGCCGGGGCCGTGGCGAAGCCGCCGCCGTAGAAGGACAGGATGACCGCCGCGCAGGCCACGAAGAGCGGCTTGGACGCGTCGCCGGTCGTGGCCAGGACGAGGTAGAGCAGGGCGCCCACGCCGAGGTAGAGGCGGTAGATGTTCTTCCGGCCGACCAGGTCGGAGGTGGTGGACCAGGCGAACCGGCCGAGCATGTTGGCGAGCGAGAGCAGGCCGACGAAGCCGGCCGCAGCGGCCGCGCTCACGGGCGTCGAGGTGTCCGCGAAGAAGTCGGCGATCATCGGCGCCGCCTTCTCCAGGATGCCGATGCCGGCCGTGACGTTCATGCAGAGGATGACCCACAGGCACCAGAACTGCGGAGTGCGCAGCGCGTTGCGGGCGGAGACCTGTGCGGTGGTGACCAGGGCGCGCGGCGCGCCCGTGGCGGGCGCGGCGCCCGGGGGCCGCCAGCCGTCCGGCGGTACGCGGACCAGCAGCACGCCCAGCGACATGAAGACCGCGTACACCAGCCCCATCACAAGAAACGTTTGCGCGATGCCGGCGGAGTCGGTGCCCAGCGCGTCCAGCAGCCCGCTGGACCAGGGCGAGGCGATCAGGGCGCCGCCGCCGAAGCCCATGATGGCGATGCCGGTGGCCATGCCGGGGCGGTCCGGGAACCACTTGATCAGCGTGGAGACGGGGGAGATGTAGCCGATGCCCAGGCCGATGCCGCCGATGAAGCCGTAGCCGAGGACGACGAGCCAGTACTGGCCGGTGGCGGCGCCGAGCGAGGCGACGAGGAAGCCGGAGCAGAAGCAGACGGTGGAGACGAGCATCGCCCAGCGCGGCCCGCGCCGTTCGACGAGCGTGCCGCCGAACGCCGCCGACAGGCCGAGCATCACGATGGCGAGCTGGAAGGGGAGCGCGGAGGCGGTGCCGGAGAGCCCGAGGGAGGACTCCAGGGGCGGTTTGAACACGCTCCAGGCGTAGGCCTGGCCGATGGCGAGGTGGATGGCGAGCGCGGCCGGCGGTACGAGCCAGCGGCTCCAGCCCGGCGGGGCGACGGTGGCGGAACGGGCGAGCGCGAGCATGCAGGTGAACGTAGTGCCGCCCGGCGAGCCAGGGGAAGATCTCGTCAAAGAATCAACCAAAAAAGCCCGTCCGGCGCGGCGGGAAAAGGCCACCGGCGGGTCCCCCGTGCCCGGTGCGGCCGTGCCGCGTCGGCCCTTCGGGTCCCCCGTCCCGAAAGCGGCCCCCGGTGTGTCCCGCGCGGTGATCCGTGCGAGGGCGCGTGGCCCCGGCGTCGGCGGCGGGTGCGCCGCTCAGGCCGCCGCGAACGCGCGCTCCGTGCGTGCCCGGCGGGCCGCGGAGAGCGTCGCCGCCGTCAGGACCGCGGCCGGGGTGACCACGCCGCACTCCTGGCAGACCGGTCCGGCCATCGGGCGCTCGGCGTCGGCCTGCCAGACGAAGCGGTGGCCGCCGCACACCGGGCAGTCCTCGCGCGCCCGGCCCGACTCCATGGCCGCGATCACCCGGCGCAGGACGTCCGCCAGGCGGGCCGTGGGGTGCCGGTCCGGCGACTCGCACGGCACGATGTCGCACCCTCCCCAGGTGCGCAGGTGCCATTCGTGCAGGGCACCCGGCTGCCGGATGCCGTCGTGCTTCTCGCGCCGCCTGCGGGCGGCGAAATCCTCTTCGTACGCGAGCCAGAGGTTACGTGCTTCCTCCAGTTCCGCCAGGGCGGCCACGAGCCGGCCCGGGTCGGGGTTGCGGTCCTGCGTCCCGATGCCTGCGCGGGTGCACAGGTGGTGCCACGTCGCGCGGTGCCCGTAGGGGGCGAACCGCTCCAGGCACTTGCGCAGTGCTGTCCGCCGCTGGGTCGCGACGAGACGGGGGTTGCGGACCTGTTCGGCGAGAGCTCTGAAACCGGCCAATTCATCCCACCTCCGTGGGGAGGACCCGACTGGACATGGAATGGACGTAGCGGACCGCCGTCCGGATCCATCGAACTGACGTGCCCATCGCATCTGTTGGCCATGTGCCGCAAGGGGCTTGTGGGTTGAATGAAAGTTGACTGTTGTTCATCTTCCGTCGCGCCTTTACCGCCGGTAACCTCCTGCGCACCCGCCTCCCAAGGAGCAGGAATGCGACGACGTACCGGAAGGCGCGCCGCTGCCGCCCTGGCAGCAGTGTTCGCCCTGGGGGCCAGTGCTCTGGCGCCCCTCCCCGCCGCGGCGGCCACCGCGGACCCCGCCCCCGCCGACCACTGCAAGGGCCAGTGCGCCGACATCCTGCCGCCCGGCGAGAACGGCAACGCCACCCTCGCCGAGATCCTCGGCAACAAGGTCTTCGGCACCCGCCCGGCCCACGCCTCCGACCAGCTCGGCCCCTACGACGCGCTGAACGGCGGCCACCAGTCGCTCACCGACGACACCCTGAAGAACTTCTTCAACGACGCCTCCTTCGGCGTCCCCGAGGACCAGGTCGGCAAGGTCACCCAGCCCCGCGACGACGTCACGATCACTCGCGACAAGAAGACGGGCGTCCCGCACATCAAGGGCACCACCCGCTACGGCACCGAGTACGGCGCGGGCTACGCCGCCGCCCAGGACCGGCTGTGGCTGATGGACCTCTTCCGGCACATCGGCCGCGGCGAGCTGACCTCATTCGCCGGCGGCGCCCTCGCCAACCAGGGCCTGGAGCAGGAGTTCTGGCCCAAGGCCCCGTACACCGAGCAGGACCTGAAGGACCAGGTCGAGTCCATCCGGAAGAACAACGGCCCGCGCGGCGAGCAGGCCATGACGGACGCCCAGGCGTACGTCGACGGCATCAACGCCTACCGCGAGAAGTCCAAGAAGGGCCGCTACTTCCCCGGCGAGTACGTGCTCACCGGGCACGTCGACGCGATCACCAACGCCGGGGAGATCAAGCCCTTCGAGCTGACCGACCTCATCGCCCTCGCCTCCGTCGTCGGCGGGCTGTTCGGCAACGGGGGCGGCGGCGAGGTGCCACAGGCCCTCGCGCTGCTCTCCGCCCAGCAGAAGTACGGCGTCGAGAAGGGTACCGAGGTCTGGGAGTCCTTCCGGGAACGCAACGACCCCGAAGCGGCCATGACGCTCCACGACGGCCAGTCCTTCCCGTACGCGGCCAAGCCGAAGAACGCCAAGGGGACCGCGCTGCCCGACCGCGGCTCGGTCACCGCCGAACCGCTGGTGTACGACCGGACGGGCGCGGCCACCGCCAAGAGCGACCCGCCGCAGGCGGAGGTGAAGACCCCGAAGAAGCTCAAGCCCCTCGAAGGCGTCTTCCAGGACGGCGTGCTCCCCAAGGGCAGCTTCGACACCACCCAGCACCGCGGCATGTCCAACGCCCTGCTGGTCTCCGGCAAGCACACCGCCTCCGGCAACCCGGTCGCCGTCTTCGGCCCGCAGACCGGGTACTTCGCCCCGCAGCTGCTGATGCTCCAGGAGATCCAGGGGCCGGGCATCAGCGCCCGCGGCGCCTCCTTCGCGGGCGTCGGCATGTACGTCCAGCTCGGCCGCGGCCAGGACTACGCCTGGAGCGCCACCTCCGCGAGCCAGGACATCACCGACACCTACGCCGTCGACCTGTGCAACACCGACGGCTCGGCGCCCACCAAGGACTCCACCGGCTACCGCAAGGACGGCACTTGCGTCCCCATGGAGAAGCTGGAGCGCAGCAACTCCTGGAAGCCGACCGTCGCCGACCCCACGGCCGCCGGGTCCTACCGGATGCAGGTCTACCGCACCGACTTCGGCGTCGTGACGCACCGCGCGACCGTCGACGGCAAGCCCGTCGCCTACACCGCGCAGCGCTCCACCTACCGCCACGAGGCCGACTCCATCATCGGCTTCCAGATGTTCAACGACCCGTCCTACGTCAAGGACGCCAAGTCCTTCCAGCAGGCCGCCCAGCACATCGGCTACGCGTTCAACTGGTTCTACGCCGACTCCAAGGACATCGCGTACTACAACAGCGGCCTGAACCCCGTCCGCAACCCGGACGTCGACCCGTCCCTCCCGGTGCGCGCCGAGAAGGCGTACGAGTGGCAGGACTGGGACCCGAAGGCCAACACCTCGGCCTACACACCGCCCTCGCAGCACCCGCAGTCGGTCGGCCAGGACTACTACATCTCCTGGAACAACAAGCAGGCCAAGGAGTACGACTCGGCCGGTTTCGGCAACGGCTCCGTGCACCGCGGCAACCTGCTCGACGACCGGGTGAAGGACCTCGTCGGGGACGGCGGCGTCACCCGCGCCTCCCTGACCCGCGCGATGAGCGAGGCCGCCGTCACCGACCTGCGCGGCGAGGACGTGCTGCCGGAGCTGCTGAAGGTGCTGCGCTCGGCGCCGGTCGACGACCCGAAGGTCCGGACCGCCGTCCAGCAGCTGGACGCCTGGCGCAAGGACGGCGCGCAGCGCCGCGAGACCACCCCGGGGTCGAAGACGTACGCCCACTCCGACGCCGTACGGATCATGGACGCCTGGTGGCCCCTCATGATCGAGAAGGCGTTCAAGCCCGGCCTCGGCAACGGCCTCTACGACGCGCTGAAGGCCAACATCACCGTCGACGAGTCGCCCTCGGCCGGGCACGGGCCGACCGGCAGCCACGCCGGCTCCGCCTTCCAGTACGGCTGGTGGTCCTACGCCGACAAGGACCTGCGCGCGGTCCTCGGCGAGAAGGTGCGCGGCGGACTGGCCGACCGGTACTGCGGCAACGGTGACCTGAGCGCCTGCCACGACACCCTCGTCGACACGCTGCGCGAGGCGGCCGCGAAGACCGCCGAGCAGGTCTACCCGGGTGACGACTCCTGCAAGGCCGGCGACCAGTGGTGCTCCGACGCGATCATCCAGCGCGCGGTCGGCGGCCTCACGCACGACCCCATCAGCTGGCAGAACCGGCCCACCTACCAGCAGGTGGTGGAGTTCCCGAGCCACCGCTAGGGGGCCCGGGGCGAGCGGCGCGGTGCGCGGAGCTGTGGGGGCTCCGCGCACCGCGCCCGTATGCGCGCGCCGTTCAGTCCCGGCCGATCCGGCCCGCCTCCAGCACCACCCGGGCCAGTTCCGGGTGGCAGATGTCGCTGTGCGCGCCGGCCGGCGGCCCGCCGCGCCGGACCACGGCCGAGGCGTCCACGCTCACGCAGCCCGTCGCCGGCACCGCCTCGCCCAGCCGGATCCGCCGCGCCCCGTCCACCGCCTGGATGCCGTTGAATCCGAGGGCGCCCCAGCGGTCGAACAGGCCGAGGAAGCTCGTCGCGTCCCCGGCCAGCTTCGACGCCAGCGGGTAGAACGTGCCGAGCGCGTCGTCGTGTGCGGAGTGGCAGGCCACCAGCGGGCCGTCGATGCGCCGCTGCGCGCCGTTCAGCGCGCCGGAGCGGTCCCGGTCGTGGGGCAGCCGCGCGGCGAACGTGTAGTGCGAGAAGGCCCCTTGTAGCAGCGTCACCGACTTCACGTTCCGCGCCCCGGACGGCAGCCCGCTCAGCGCGTACGAGACGAGCCGGGCGCCGAAGGAGTGGCCGACCAGGTGCACCCGTACCGCCGGCGCGCCGTCCGCCAGCTTGCCCAGCACCGGGCCCAGTCCCAGTCGGCCCACCGTGCCGGAGCGCCGTTTCATGGCGTAGTAGCCGCCCTGCCGCAGCATTTCGTGCGCGCCGTTCCACAGCCGGGTCAGCCCGCCGCCGAACAGCGGCTGCCGCTCGGCGTCCACGGCCTCGCCCGGCCACACCCCGGCGCCGGCCGACCGCAGCGCCGCCGTGAGCACCTCGCAGACCTCCAGCGCGTCGTCGGTGAGCATGCCCGGCGTGCCGTCCCCGCTGTCCGCCGCGTACTGGAGGTCGGGGCTGTCCTCCGGCACCGCGATCAGCTCCCGCACCAGCCGCGCGAACTCGTCGAACGCCGAGCGGGCGTCGGGCCGCTCCGCCAGCAGCTGCGCGATCCGGTCCAGTACCACCTCGCGGCCGGGGAAGGCCGCCGCCAGCTGCTGCCGCAGCGCGTCCGTCAGTTCCGGTTCGGGCGCGGCCGCGGCACGGGCGGTGGCGCGGGCCCGGGCCGAGGGATCGAAGTCGGGGATCGGCTCGTCGGTGAAGCGCAGCGCCGGCCAGAGCACACCCACGTACCCCACCCGGGCCCGCCCGTCCACCAGCAGCTCGGGGAAGGGTTCGAAGAACCGCGTGTACAGGCGGGTGGCCATCGACCGGTCGTTGTTCCACCCGTGCGAGAACACCACGAGATCGGTGAGCCGCTCCCGTACCGCGCCCGCCACCAGCGCGTCCCGCTGCCGCCGCTCGACGTCCCCGTCGGCGTCAAATGTGAGTTCCCAGTACGGCCGCACCCCGACACCCGCCATGACGACCCCTTTCGCTGCCACTCGTGCAGCGATCGTCCTGCGCAACGGCCGTCACCGCCATACGCAGGACGACGGAGGCGGGTGTCGTACCGGAAGCCGGGGGCGGCGTACCGCCGGGCCCCGGGTCAGGCGAGTTCGCGCTCCCGGGTCTCCGGCAGCGCCAGGACGCACAGCAGGGAGACGACGGCCATCGCGGAGACGTACCAGCCGACGGAGGAGGATCCGAAGGCGGACTGCAGGCGGGTGGCGATCAGCGGGGAGACCGCGCCGCCCAGCACCCCGCCGAGGTTGTACGCGAGCGAGGCGCCGGAGTACCGCACCTTCGTGCCGAACAGCTCGGGCAGGTAAGCGCCCATCGGCCCGTAGACCACGCCCATGCAGAACAGCGCGCCGCCGAGGGCCAGGGCCACCAGCACCGGCGACCCGGTGTCCAGCAGCGGGAAGAGGATCAGGCCCCAGACGACCGCGAGACCGCACCCGGCCAGGATCAGCTTGCGGCGGCCGGCGCCGTCGGAACGGGTGGCGGCGAGCCAGGTGCCGGCGGCCAGGAAGAGGCAGGCCACGAGGGAGAGCCCCAGCATGGTGTTGCGGGAGACGCCGAGCGTGCCGGTGGCGTAGGAGAGGCAGTACGTCGTCGCGGTGTAGAACAGCCCGTACGCGATGATCATGCCGCCCGAGCCGAGCAGCAGCTCGCGCCAGTGCCCCCGGATCACGTCCAGGGTGGGGACCTTGCTGGCCTCCTGCGCGTCCATCACCTTCGCGAAGACCGGCGTCTCGCTGATCTTCAGCCGCACGAACAGGCCGACGGCGACCAGCAGGAACGACAGCAGGAACGGGATGCGCCAGCCCCAGGACCGGAACGCCCCGTCGGCCAGCGACGAGGAGAGCAGCCAGAAGATGCCGGTCGCGGCGAAGAATCCGACGGACGGCCCCAGTTGCGGGAAGGCGGCGTAGAGCCCGCGGCGTTTCTTCGGGGCGTGCTCGACCGCGAGCAGCGCCGCGCCGCCCCACTCGCCGCCCAGCCCGATGCCCTGCACGAAACGCAGCAGGATCAGCAGGACCGGCGCCCAGATGCCCAGCGTGGCGTAGCCGGGCAGCAGGCCGACGAACGCCGTGGACAGGCCCATCAGCAGCAGCGAGACGACCAGTACGGACTTGCGCCCCACGCGGTCGCCGAAGTGCCCGAAGACGATCGAGCCGAGCGGGCGGGCCGCGAACGCCACCGCGTAGGTGGAGAAGGAGGCCAGGGTCGCGTTGACCGGGTCCAGGGTCGGGAAGAACGCCTGGTTCAGTACGAGCGCGGCCGCGGTCCCGTAGATGTAGAAGTCGTAGAACTCGATGGCCGTGCCGATGAACGAGGCCACGGCCACCCGCCGCAGGCTCTCCGGACTGCCGTCGGGCGCGGCGGCGCCGGCCGTGGTCTCTTCTGCTGTCGCTTCGCTGTGCACGAGCCGCATGCTCACGGTCGTTGTACTGGGCAGTCAATAGGTGGGACGTGTGGTCTCGGTTGCTGAGACGGCTGCCCGACGGCTTTCCGCCCGGCCCGCTCAGTGGTGGCGCAGGTGACGCGCTCTCAGCGATAGCGCAGGTAACGCGCGCGCAGTGCGCGGAACTTCGCCAGCTCCGTCTGCCAGGCGCCCACCACCTCCTCCGTACCGGCGCCCGCGTCGATCATCGTGCGGACCTTGTCCGTGCCGGCCAGCCGGTCGATGCCGTGGTCCGCCCGCCACGCGAAGTCCTTCCACACCTTCTTCGCCGTCACCAGCAGCGCGATGCCGGTGCGCACCGGGTCGAACGCGGCCCGGTCCTGCACGTGCAGCTGCACCCCGCCGATCGTCTTCCCCTGGAACTTGGAGAAGGTCGGCGCGAAGTACGCCTCCCGGAAGCGGACACCGGGCAGCCGCTCGGCGTTGGCCGCCGCCGCCCACTTCCGGTCGATGCCCTCGGCGCCGAGGAGTTCGAAGGGGCGAGTGGTGCCGCGGCCCTCGGAGAGGTTGGTGCCCTCGAAGAGACAGGTGCCGGAGTAGACCAGCGCGGTGTCGGCGGTGGGCATGTTGGGGCTGGGCGGCACCCACGGCAGCCCGGTCGCGTCGAAGAAGTCGCCCCGCCGCCAGCCCTTCATCAGCACGGTGTCCAGCCGCACCTTCTTGCCGGCCGCCGCGGGCACGAACCGGTCGTTGAACAGCAGCGCCAGCTCCGCCACCGTCATCCCGTGCGCCTGCGCGATCGGCTCCCGGCCCACGAACGAGGCGTACTTCTTGTCCAGCACGGGGCCGGTGGCGGACCGGCCGGTCACCGGGTTCGGCCGGTCCAGCACCACGAAGCGCTTGCCCGCCATGGCCGCCGCCACCATGCAGTCGTACAGCGTCCAGATGTAGGTGTAGAAGCGCGCGCCCACGTCCTGGATGTCGAAGACCACCGTGTCGACGCCGGACTCGGTGAAGATGTCCGCCAGCGCCTTCCCGCTCTTCTGGTACGTGTCGTACACCGGCAGCCCGGTCGCCGGGTCGTCGTGCTTGCCCTCCGAGCCGCCCGCCTGCGCCGTGCCGCGGAAGCCGTGCTCGGGCCCGAAGACCGCGGTGAGCCGCACCCGCTCGTCCCCGTGCATCACATCCACGATGTGCTCGACTTCCGGGGTGACGCCGGTCGGATTGGTGACCATGCCGACCTTCTTCCCGGACAGCAGCGCGTAGCCGTCGGCCGCGAGCAGGTCGAAGCCGGTCCGTACGCGGTGGCCGGGACCGCGCGGCGCTACGGCGGGGGAGTGGGCGGCGGCCGGGACGGCGCTCGCCGCCGACGCGGCACCCACCGCGCCGGTGACGGCCAGCAGGCTTCTTCTGGACAGGGACATGCGCACACCTCCGGGATCGGAATTTGTGTGCCCTGCACGCTAATGCGCCGGGCCGCCCGCCGCCGGGGTATTGCCCCGTACGGCTGCGTCCCGGGGGCTTCCGCAGCGACATACCGACTGGTTAGTCTGCCTGCTGACCGAGGTGCCGGCGAGGCGAGGGAGAGACCAGTGGAAGCCGTGCGGGACAAGGCCGTCGTGGTGACGGGGGCGGGCGGCGGCATCGGCGCCGCGCTCGCGGCCCGCTTCATCGCCGAGGGCGCCCGGGTCGTCATCAACGACCTCGACAAGGAGAAGGCCGAGCGCACCGCCGCCGAGCTGGGCGCGATCGCCGTCCCCGGCGACGCCTCGGCCGTCGTCCCGGCCGCCCGTGCGGCCCTCGGCGGCCGCATCGACATCTTCTGCGCCAACGCCGGCGTCGGCACCGGCGGCGGCCCCGAGGCCCCCGACGAGGACTGGCAGCTGGCCTGGGACGTCAACGTCATGGCCCACGTACGGGCGGCCCGCGCGCTCATACCCGAGTGGCTGGAGCAGGGCAGCGGCCGCTTCGTCGCCACCGTCTCGGCGGCCGGCCTGCTCACCATGATCGGCTCTGCCCCGTACAGCGTGTCCAAGCACGCCGCTTACGCCTTCGCCGAATGGCTCTCGCTCACCTACAAGCACCGCGGCATCGACGTGCACGCCATCTGCCCCCAGGGCGTCCGCACCGACATGCTCGCGGGCACCGGCTCCGCCGGCGACCTCGTCCTCACCCCCGGAGCCATCGAACCGGCCGCCGTCGCCGACGCGCTCTTCGAGGCCATCGCCGAGAACCACTTCCTGGTCCTGCCGCACCCGGAGGTCGCCGGCTACTACGCGACCCGCGCCGCCGAACCCGGCCGCTGGCTCGGCGGCATGAACCACCTCCAGCGCAAGCTCGAAGCCGCCGAGGACGCCGGCGCCTGAGCGGCACGGACCACCCACCCGTACGGCACGGCGGGGACGGCCGCGCCGTACGGGACGCGGAGGCCGGCCGCAGGACGCGCCGGACCCGCGTACCGCCCCCCCGGGACCAGAAGAGAGAAGGGCCGCACGCCGATGACGTCGTACCAGGACATGCCGTGGCTGGCGCAGCTGAACGAGGCCCAGCGCGCCCCCGTGCACCCGCACCCCTCCACGCTGCACGCCTTCCGGGACGCGGTCCGCCGGGTCCCCGACCGGACAGCGCTGGCCTACTTCGACGGCCGGCTGTCCTACGCCGAGACCGACGCGCTCTCCGACGGCATCGCCGCCCACCTCGGCGACCGGGGCTTCCGGCCCGGCGACCGGGCCGCGATCATGCTGCAGAACACCCCGCACTTCGTGCTCGCCCTCTTCGGCGTCTGGAAGGCCGGCGGCGTCGTCGTCCCCGTCAACCCCATGTACAAGTCCGCGGAGATGACGCACGTCCTCACCGACGCCGAGGTCACCGCCGTGATCTGCGCCGACCGCACCTGGGACGGCTTCCTGCGCGACACCGCCGCGGCAGTGCCCTCCGTACGCATCGCGCTGACCGCCTCCGAACGCGACCTGCAGACCAGAGACGACGCCCGCGTCCTGCGCGGCGAACGGCTCGGCCCGCGCGAGGGCTCCGACGACCTGCTCACCGCGGCCCGGGAACACGCCGGCCGCGGTCCCGCCGCCGACGTCCCCGAGCTCACCGCCGACGACATCGCCCTGATCAGCTACACCTCGGGCACCAGCGGCACGCCCAAGGGCGCCACCAACACCCACGGCAACATCGCCTACAACGCCGAGCGGCAGCGCACCGGCCTCGGCCTCCCCGACGGCGCCACCTACTTCGCGCTCGCCCCGCTCTTCCACATCACCGGCATGGTCTGCGAACTGGCCTCCTGCGTCACCGGCGGCGGCACCCTCGCGCTCGCCTACCGCTTCGAGGCCGGCGTCGTCCTGGACGCCTTCCTGGAGCACCGCCCGGCCTTCACCGTCGGCCCGTCCACCGCCTTCATGGCCCTCATGGCCCACCCGGACGTCTCCCGCGACCACTTCTCGTCCTTCGCCACCCTCGCCTCCGGCGGCGCGCCGCTGCCGCCCGCGCTGGTGGAGAAGTTCCGCGCGGAGTTCGGCCCGTACATCCGCAACGGCTACGGCCTCACCGAGTGCACCGCGCCGTGCGCCAGCGTGCCGCCGCACCTGGAGGCCCCGGTCGACAAGGTCTCCGGCACCCTCGCGGTCGGCGTCCCCGGCCCCGACACGGTCGTCCGGATCATCGACGACCAGGGCCGGGACGTGCCCTTCGGCGAACAGGGCGAGATCGCCGTGCGCGGCCCCCAGGTCGTCCCCGGCTACTGGCGCCGCCCCGACGCCACGGCGGAGGCGATACCGGAAGGCGAGCTGCGCACCGGCGACATCGGCTTCATGGACACCGACGGCTGGCTGTACGTCGTCGACCGCAAGAAGGACATGATCAACGCGTCCGGTTTCAAGGTCTGGCCGCGCGAGGTCGAGGACGTGCTCTACGGCCACCCCGCCGTGCGCGAGGCCGCCGTCGTGGGTGTCCCGGACTCCTACCGCGGGGAATCGGTCAAGGCCTACGTCAGCCTCCGCCCCGGCCAGTCCCCGGACCCCGCGGAGCTGGCCGCCTACTGCAAGGAACGGCTGGCCGCGTACAAATATCCCCGGGCGGTCGAGGTCCTGCCGGAGCTGCCGAAGACCACGAGTGGGAAGATCCTCCGACGGGAGCTGCGGGACCGCGGCTAGCCTCCACAGCACGCGAACAGTACGGAGAAGGACAGGTGAGGGCGATGGCCGGCACGACGGACGGGAGCACGAAGCCCGTGGCACAGCGGCTGCTGGCCACCGCCACCCGGCTCTTCGCCGAGCAGGGGTACGACCGGACCTCGGTCCAGGAGATCGTCGAGGCGGCGGGCGTCACCAAGGGCGCGCTGTACCACTACTTCGGCTCCAAGGACGACCTGCTGCACGAGGTCTACGGCCGGGTGCTCCGCCTCCAGCAGGAGCGCCTGGACCACTTCGCGAACGCCGACGCGCCGGTGGAGCAGCGGCTCCGCGACGCCGCCGCGGACGTCGTGGTCACCACCATCGAGAACCTCGACGACACGAAGATCTTCTTCCGCTCCATGCACCAGCTCTCGCCGGAGAAGGACAAGCAGGTGCGCGCGGAGCGGCGGCGCTACCACGAGCGCTTCCGCGCGCTGATCGAAGAGGGCCAGCAGGCGGGCGTCTTCACCGCCGACGTCCCCGCCGACCTGATCGTGGACTACCACTTCGGCTCGGTCCACCACCTCGGCACCTGGTACCGCGAGGGCGGCCCCCTCACCCCCCAGGAGGTCGCGGACCACCTGGCGGACCTGCTGCTGCGGGCGCTGCGGCCGTAGGGGCGGCGCGGGCCGCAGGTGCCGTCGCGGCCGTCACTCACACGTCGGCGGGCACCTAGGGGGCAGCCTCGGGAGGTCGTCGACCTCCATGAAGTGGAACGGGGTCACGAGGAAGACTCCGTACCGCGCGTCGTCCAGGGCCCCGGCGGTCCTGAACGGCCGGCCGTCGTCGTCCAGGGTCCACACCCGCTGCTTGCCGTCCACGGTGCCGACGACCTCGACGACCCACTCCGTGCTGCGGGCCCGGGCGATGCCCGACACCACGAAGACCTCGGGTTTCCCGCGCTCCACATAGTGGGTGGTCTCCTGGAAGTAGGGCTTGTCCGAGACGAAGACGTCCACCGTCCCGCGTGGTTCGAGGAACTTCAGGGCGCGGGGCGCCGGGTCGTCCAGTTCCAGCGCGGCGGTGGTGATCTCCGAACTGCCCTGGTGCTGGCAGCTGAGCACGACACCGGGCCGGGCCGCGGTGGACCGGACCTTTCTCGCGCGGATCTCGTCGACGGTCACCGTACGGCCTGCCACGCCCGTGACCTCGACGCGCACCGGCGTCAGCCCGAAGTCCACGGCACCGCGCGCCACTGCCCGGCCCGCGCAGCCGATGTCCTTGGCCTCGCCGGGAGACAGCCGGTGGTTCCCGGGGAAGAGGACGGACCTGCCCGGAGCGTCCGCCGCTTCGTACCGGGCCGTCACGGTCGGCTCGGCGAGCTCCTTCGCCGTGACCTTCTCCTGCAGGACCGTGCCGAGCAGGGTGAAGGGCACTCCGAGGAGCAGCAGTGCCCCGCCGACCAGGACGCCGACCAGCACGTCCTTTCTCATCTGACGGCTCTCACCGTCGCGCCACCACCCGAATACGCGCACCCGCATCCCCCCGAACGAGGTGGTTCTCCGAACGGGGTGATTCCCCCGGGGAGATGCGGATGAACGCGTGACTCAGAGGTTGTTCCGCGGCTCGCCGGTCTCCCGGGTCACAGGTACTTCTTGATCTCCCGGCGGGCCAGGGAGCGCTGGTGGACCTCGTCCGGGCCGTCCGCGAGGCGGAGGGTGCGGGCGCCGGCCCAGAGCTCGGCGAGCGGGAAGTCCTGGCTGACGCCGCCCGCGCCGTGCAGCTGGACCGCCTGGTCGATGATGTCCACGACCGTGCGCGGCGTGGCGATCTTGATGGACTGGATCTCGGTGTGCGCGCCCTTGTTGCCGACCGTGTCCATCAGCCACGCGGTCTTCAGGACGAGCAGCCGGAGCTGTTCGACGGCGACCCGCGCGTCCGCGATCCAGTTGTGCACGACGCCCTGCTGGGCGAGCGGCTTGCCGAAGGCGGTACGCCCCACCGCGCGCTTGCACATCAGCTCGATGGCCCGCTCGGCCATGCCGATCAGCCGCATGCAGTGGTGGATCCGGCCCGGGCCGAGGCGGGCCTGCGCGATGCCGAAGCCGCCGCCCTCCTCGCCGACGAGGTTCGAGGCCGGGACGCGTACGTTCTCGAACAGCACCTCGGCGTGGCCGCCGTGGTAGTGGTCCTCGTACCCGTAGACCTGCATCGCGCGCTTGACCGTCAGGCCCGGCGTGTCGCGCGGCACGAGGATCATCGACTGCTGGCGGCGGATGTCCTCGCCGTCCGGGTCGGTCTTGCCCATCACGATGAAGATCTGGCACAGCGGGTTCATCGCCCCGGAGATGTACCACTTGCGGCCGTTGATGACGTAATCGTCGCCGTCCCGCGCGATGTGCGTCTCGATGTTGGTGGCGTCCGAGGACGCGACCTCCGGCTCGGTCATCGCGAACGCGGAGCGGATCTCACCGGCCAGCAGCGGCTGCAGCCACTGCTTCTTCTGCTGCTCGTTGCCGAACTGGGTGAGCACTTCCATGTTGCCGGTGTCGGGCGCCGCGCAGTTCAGCGCGGTCGGCGCGAGCTGCGGGCTGCGGCCGGTGATCTCGGCGAGGGGCGCGTACTGGAGGTTGGTGAGCCCGGCACCGTACTCCGCGTCGGGGAGGAAGAGGTTCCACAGGCCCTGCCTGCGGGCCTCCGCCTTCAGCTCCTCGACGATCGCCGGGGTGTCCCAGGGCGAGGCGAGCCGGTCCCGCTGCTCGTGCGCGACCTGCTCGGCCGGGTACACGTGCTCGTCCATGAACGCGAGCAGCTTCTCGCGGAGTTCCTCGGTACGGGCGTCGAATGCGAAGTCCATGAGCGGCCTCAGCCTTCCTTCACGGCGGACAGGGTGGACAGGGTGCGGTGGCCGTTGTCGATGAAGCGCGGCACGACCTCGCCGATCCGGTCGAAGCCCGCGCCGACGGTCTGGCCGAGCGTGTACCGGTAGTGGATGCCTTCGAGGATCACCGCGAGCTTGAAGTACGCGAACGCGGTGTACCAGGCGACCTGGGAGACGTCGCGCCCGGAGCCGGCCGCGTACCGCTCGATCAGCTCGCCCGGTTCGGGGTGGCCCGGGGCGCTGCGGGTGGTGGTGACGGGTGAGTCGGGCGACTCCTCCTGCTCGCTGTACATGGCGAGCAGGCCGAGGTCGGTGAGCGGGTCGCCGAGCGTGGACATCTCCCAGTCCAGCACCGCCGCGATCCGGTCGTCGGCGCCGACCAGGACGTTGTCCAGGCGGTAGTCGCCGTGCACGACAGCGGGCGCGGGGGAGGCGGGCAGCTTCCGGCCCAACGCCTCGTGCAGCTCGTCGATGCCGGGCAGTTCGCGGTTCTTGGACGCGGCGAGCTGCTTGCCCCAGCGGCGCAGCTGCCGCTCCAGGAAGCCGTCGGGCCGCCCGAAGTCGCCCAGACCCACCGACTCCGGGTCGACGGCGTGCAGGTCCACGAGGGTGTCGACGAGGCGCAGCACGATGTCGCGGGTGCGCTCGGGGCCGAGCGGCCGCAGCTGCTCGGCCGTGCGGTACGGCGTCCCCTCGACCAGCTCCATGACGTAGAACGGCGACCCGATGACGTCCTCGTCCTGGCACAGGAGCAGCGTCTCGGGCACCGGCACCCGGGTATCGTGCAGCGCGCTGATGACCCGGTGCTCGCGGGCCATGTCGTGCGCGGTGGCCAGGACATGGCCGAGCGGCGGGCGGCGGACCACCCAGCGGCCGGTGCCGTCGGTGACGCGGTACGTGAGGTTGGACCGGCCCCCCTGGACCAGCTCGGCGCTCAGCGGGCCCGCGACCAGGCCCGGGCGCTCCCGGTCCAGGTGGGCGCGGAGCCGCTCCAGGTCGAGGCCGGGCGGGTTGTCCTTGCTCATCGTGCGCCTCCGTCTGCCGGTCGGTGGAGTGTGACCGTCCACGATCATGCCGACTAGTCGGTATGGCGTCCAGAGGGCGAGGCGAACACGTTGCGCGCCGGGGTGTTCCGCGCGTCACATGCGGCGCGCGGGCGGCCGGGACGAGGGAAGGTTCGGCGGCCGGAAAAGGGGATGCCGCCGCAGCGCCGCATGTCCGAAAAATAGGATGCGGTGACGGACAGTGACGAGGATCATCGCTCGCATGACCGAACTGCGTGTTCTCGCCCCGGACGGCGTCCCGCTCACCGCCGTCGACGACGGGGGCAGCGGGCCCACCGTGCTCGTCGTCCACCCGGGAGGCCGGGGCCCCGAGTCCTGGGACGAGGTCGCCCGCCTGCTGACCGACGGCTTCCGGGTGGTCCGCATACGCCGCCGGATCTACGTGCCCGGGGTGCGGATCGGCGGCGGCCACTCGATGGCGGTCGAGGCGGCCGATGTCCTGGCGGTCGCCGAGTCGCTTGCAGCGGACGGGCCCGTGCTGCTCGTCGGGCACTCCTCGGGCGCCGTGGCCGCCCTGGAGGCCGCGCTCCGCGACCCGTCCCCCTTCGCCGGGGTGGTCGCGTACGACCCGCCGATACCGACCCGTTCGCCGCTGGTGGGGGAGGCGGGGCCGCGGGCCCGTGCCGCGCTGGACGCCGGCGACCCGACGGAGGCGATACGCATTCACTCGCGCGCGATCACCGGCATGCCGGCCGAGGCGGTCGAGCAGATGCTGACGGACCCCCGCGTGCAGGCGCTCATCGCCACGCACGCCGAGGCGCAGATCGTCGAGGACGAGATCATCGACGCCCTCGGCCTCGGCGTGGACCGGTACGGCGCGCTCGGCCTGCCGGTGACCCTGCTCCAGGGCGAGCTGAGCTTCCCGCACCTGCACGAACGCGTGGCGGACCTGGCGGCCGTCCTGCCGGACGCCCGTGTGGTGACCCTCGCGGGCCAGGGCCACGGCGCGAACGCCACCGCGCCCGAAGCGCTGACGGAGGAGATCCGCAGGGCGGCGAAGGGGGCTTTCGGGGGCTGAGGGGGCTTGGGCCGGGATCCGGGATTTGGGGGCCTGGGGTCGGGTGCCGGGGCCGGGGCCGGGGCCGGGGCTGGGATCGGAGGCCGGAGGCCGGAGGTCGTGCGCCGTGGCCGGGGTCGAGGGCTGGGCGTCCCAGGGCCGGATCGGGGGCCGGGTGCCCCCGGCGCGGGCGATTCCGCGGCGCCCGCGGCACTAGAGCGTGATCGCCGCGCCCAGCCCCACCAGGATCAGCGTGCAGCCGGTGGCCAGCAGCGCCGTGCGGATGCCCATGGTCCGGGGCGGTCCCGCCGCCGCAGGGGCGGCCAGCCGCCGCATGCGCGTGTGCGCCGCGGTGAGGAAGGCCAGCCCGGCGAGGACCAGCAGGGCGACGAGGACGACCTCCGCCGCGGTGGGCTCGCCGGTGACCAGCACCTGACGCCAGGCCAGTACCACGGCCACCGCGCACGACAGCGTCGTACGCCGCCACGCCATCCGGGTCCGCTCGGGCTGCAGCCCGGGGTCCCTGACCGGCGCCGGACCTTCCTCCGCACCGCTCATCGTCAGCGCGTCCAGCCCAGCAGCACGACCACCGCGATGGCCACCGCCAGCAGCCCGACGCCCGCGCCCAGCAGCGCGGGGAAGCGCGAGGCCGGCAGGTCCTCGCCGTGCCGCATCGCCCGCTCGCAGCGCACCCAGTGGTTGACCGAGCGCACGGCGCACAGCGCGCCGCCCGCGAGCAGCGCCACCGTGAACACCGTCCGTACGGTCTGGTGCAGCGACGGCAGGAACTGGTCGACCGCGAAGCCGCCGCCGATCAACGCGAACGCCGTGCGCAGCCAGGCCAGGAAGGTGCGCTCGTTGGCGAGCGAGAAGCGGTAGTCGGGGGTGGTGCCCTCGCTGCGGAGCCGCCCGGGCGCGAACCACAGACGCAGGTCGGCGGCGAGCGACCGCACACGGTCCGTGAAGATCATGAGGCGTACCCTATCCGGCGGCCGGCCGCCCGGCGGCCTCCCGGTCGCGCAGCCGCCGGAACGCCTCCAGGCCGTCCGGCACCCACTCCCACTCCGGCAGCCGGGCCGCCAGCTCCTCCGCCGTGAGGAACGCGTGCCAGGCCACCTCCTCGGCCTGCGGGGCGACCGGCAGCGTGCAGCGCACCTCGTAGACCGCCGACCACCAGGTGTGCTCCGGCGTCTCGTACAGGAACGTGAAGAGCCGTTCGGGGCGGGGGAGTCCGGTGACGCCCAGCTCCTCCTCCGCCTCGCGCAGCGCCGCGTCGTCGTAGGACTCGCCCGCGCCGACCACGCCACCGACGAACATGTCGTAGTGCGAGGGGAAGACCAGCTTCTGCGCGGTGCGGCGGTGCACGAAGATCCGGTCCTGCGCGTCCCGGGCGAGGACGAAGGTGCAGCGGTGCCGCAGCCGGCGCGCGTACGCCTCACCGCGCGGGGCCTGCCCCACGACCCGGTCGTGCTCGTCGACGATGTCGAGGATCTCGTCGGCGTTGAGCGGCTGCTGCGGTCCGGGCCCGTCCGGCTGCTGATCGGTCATGGGGCCATGCAATCAGACGGCCGGTGACGGGCGGTGCCGCGGGCCCGCCGCCCGTCCGGCGCGCCTCACTGCCCCATCACGTACTTCACCGTCGGCCCGGTGGTCCAGCCGCCGTCCACGGCCAGTTCGGCGCCGGTCACGTACGACGCGGCGTCGGAGAGCAGATAGACCACCGCGCTCGCGATCTCGTGCGGCTCGCCGACCCGGCCCATCGGGGTGTTGGGGTAGTTGCCCTCGCCCTGCTGGATGCCGACACCGGCCGTCATGGGGGTGTACGTCATGCCCGGGTGCACGGAGTTGACGCGGATGCGGTCCGTGCCCAGCTCCACGGCGGCGACCTTCGAGAGGCCGCGCACGCCCCACTTGGAGGCGCCGTAGCCGCCGGTCATCGCGAGGCCCATGAGCCCGGCCGCCGAGGAGATGTTGACGATGGAGCCGGCGCCGCGCTCCCGCATCAGCGGGATGACGGTCTTCATGCCGATGAAGACGCCGGTGAGATTGATGTCGATCACCTTGCGGAAGAAGGCGACCGAGATGGTCTCCAGCGGCCGGCCGGTGGATATCCCCGCGTTGTTGACCAGCCCGTCGAGGCCGCCGAACTCCGCGACGGCGAAGTCCGCCACCCGCTGCCAGTCCTCCTCGGACGTCACGTCGTGGACGAGGAAACGGGCCCGGTCGCCCAGCGCCGCCGCGGTGGCCGCGCCCTCCTCGGCGAGCACGTCGGTGAGGACGACGCGTGCCCCGGCCTCGACGGCCTGCTTCGCGGCCTCGGCGCCCAGCCCGCGCGCGCCGCCGGTGATGAGGATGGTCCTGCCGGTGAGATCGGTCATCGTGCACTCCTGTGTCGGGGAGCGGGTCACCCCTGCTCCGGGGCGGGGGCGCGCAGCAGCGCCACCGTGGTCGTGACGAGGTCGGCGAGGAAGACGGGCTCCGTGGTGAGCGGACGCGTGCCGTCGAGGTACTGCCGGGCCCGGTCGGCGAGCGCCGCGCCGATCAGCGTCAGCGCCAGGTCCGTACGCTCCAGCCGGACCGGTTCGGGCAGCTCCGCCGCCGCGAGGGAGGCCTCGATCCGCTCGATCAGCCGCCAGTACGCGGTGCCCGCCAGCGTGGGGTGCGGCGTCCGGGTGCGGATGCCGCTCTCGTGGCTGAGCTGTGCGGAGATCCGCAGGCAGCGCAGTCCCCGTACGTCGCTCAGCTGGGTCGCCTCGGCCGTGACCAGCGCGCGGACCAGGTCCTCCAGGCCCGGGTCCGGCAGGTCCTCCAGGACGGGCGCCAGCGCCGCCTCCGTACGTCCCAGCCGGCCCGCCATCACCGCGTCCAGCAGGCCCGCGCGGGACCCGAAGTGGTACTGCACCGCCGAGGGATTGCTCTGGCCGGCCAGCCGCACGATGTCGCGGGTCCGGGCGCCGTCGACGCCCTGCGCGGCGAAGATCTCCTCCGCGGCGCGGATCAGCTTGTCCCGGGTCTCGGTGCCCGACGTTCTCGCCATGGCCCCCATATTAATACTCGCCATTATTAATTGCACGGAGAGCGGGGTCAAGGGATGCGGGAGGGGGTGGTGCGGCCTTCGTGGTGCTTCCGAACGGGCTTTGTCCGTGGGGGTGTTGACGTCCACCGAGGTCACTCGGACGGGGGTTGACGGAGACCCCTGGGGGCCGGTTTGCTGTCTGTGATCACCCCGTGTCGATCCGTTCATCAAACCTGCACATGTCCGCCCCGCGCGGGGTTCCGGAGGGAAGAGCGCCGTGGAGAGACGCCTCGTATGACTCCACCGCCCCCACCCCCACCTCTGGGGCGCCCCCGCCGCAAGGACCCCGCCGCGGTCCGTCCCGCGCTCGACGACGCCGAGCTGGCCGCGGCCCTCGACGCCCTCGCGCAGGGCCGCTGGATCGTCGCCCGCTCCCTCCTCGCCGCGACCGGCACCGACTGGGACCGCCGCGGCCACCGCCTGATGGCGCTCGGCGCCGCCCGTACCGGCGTCGTCTGGGCCCGCGAATGGCAGCTCGCCGAGCCCGACAGTCCCGACGCCGCCGCCTTCGTCGCCGCCGCCATGGTCCACCGGGCGCTGCGCGGCGGGGAGTCCGCCGAGATCGCCCGCGAGAGCTGCCTGACCGCCGCCCGGATGGCGCCCGCCGACCCCACCCCCTGGCTCGCCGCGCTGCTGCTGGCCCGCGCCACCGGCACCCCCGACGCGCGCGAGCACGCCTTCGACCAGGTGCGCGCCCGGCACCCCGGCCACCACCACGCCCACCACCTCATGGCCGCCTGCCTCGCCGAACACCAGCAGGGCAACACCGACGACCCGCTGCACCAGGTCTACGACTTCGCCGCATGGGCCGTCGAACAGGCCCCCGAAGACTCCCCGCTGGCCGTCCTGCCCGTCGTCGCGCACGCCGAGCGGTACCGCGTCCTGGCCGCCGCCGGCCTGGAGCCCGCCGACCCGGTGGCGTCGGGCCACTGGTCCACCCGCCGCGCCCGCCAGGCCATGAAGACCGCCTTCGACTGGTGGCTGGAGTGGGAGGGCGATTCCGGCCACCCGCGCGGCAAGGTCGACCTGAACTTCCTCGCCCACGCCAAGTTCTGCGAAGGGCGGCTGGCCGAGGCCGCTGCCCTCTTCCACCGCATCGGCCCGCACGTCACCGCCGAACCGTGGAGCTACCCCGGCCGCGACCCGGCGCGCGCCTTCAGGGCCGCCCGAGACACCGCCCTGCGCACCACCTGATCCCGCCGTCCCCGGAAAGGACCGTTCCGCCATGCCGACCGGCAGTACGCACGAGATCAGCACCTTCAAGGGACAGGAACGCGCCCTGCGCGCCGGCCGCATCGGCACCGCCGGCCTGCTCCTGTCCGTACTGGCCGCCAGCGCCCCGCTCATGGTCGTGGCCGGCGTCATGGCCACCACGTACCAGGTCATGGGCATCGTCGGGCAGCCGCTGCTGTTCGTCATCCTCGGCGTCGTGATGGCGCTGTTCAGCGTGGGCTACGCCGAGATGAGCCGGCACGTGCACAACGCGGGCGCCTTCTACGCCTACATAGCCAGGGGGCTGGGCGGCACCGCGGGCGCCGGCGCGTCCTTCGTCGCGCTCGCCGCCTACTGCGCCCTCCAGGTCGGCATCTACGGCATCTTCGGCTTCGAATTCGCCGCGCTGCTCGGCACGTTCTTCGGCTTCACCGTCGCGTGGTGGGTCCCCGCGCTCCTCGCCGTCCTGCTCACCGGCGCCCTCGGCGCCCTGAAGATCGACCTCAACGCCCGAGTGCTCGGCGTCCTGCTCCTCGTCGAGGTCGCCCTCATCGTCGTCTTCGACCTCGCGTTCGCCACGCAGCCCGGCCCGCAGGGCCTCTCCCCGCACGCCTTCGACCCCGCGACGCTCGGCGGCGCGGGCCTCGGCACGGCCCTGTGCTTCGCCGTCGCCGGGTTCCTCGGCTTCGAACAGGCCCCGGTGTACGCCGAGGAGACCAGCCGGCCCCAGACCGTCGTGGCCCGCGCGATGTACCTCGCCGTCGGCTTCTCCGCGGTCTTCTTCGCCCTCAGCTCCTGGCTCATCGGCGTGGCCACCGGGCCCGACCACGTAGTGGCCGCCGCCGGCAAGGAGGGGCCGGGCCTGATCTTCGCGCTCGCCGAACCCCGCCTCGGCGGCCTGTTCACCGACGTCCTGCACGTCTTCTTCGTGACCGGCATCTTCGCCTCGATGCTCAGCTTCCACAACGTCGTGGCCCGCTATGCCTTCGCCATGGGCCGCGAGGGCCTGCTGCCCGCGCCCCTCGGCCGCACCTCCAGGGCCAGCGGCGCCCCGGCCCTCGGCTCGCTCCTGCAGACCGTCGTCTCGCTCCTGGTCGTCGTGGCGTTCGCGGTCACCGACCGGGCGCCGGCGGGCGACCCCACCACGCCCGTCCTGCGGCTCTTCACGTGGGGCGGCAACCTCGGCGCCCTCGGGGTCATCGCCCTGATGGCCACCGCATGCGCAGCGGTCATCGCCTTCTTCGTACGCCGCGGCGCGGGCCGCGCCCAGGCCGGCCGGCTCACCGCTGCCGCCGTCGCCGGACTCGCCCTGCTGGTCGTCCTGGTCTACGCCGTCAAGGACTTCGGCGTGCTGGTCGGCGCCGGGGCGGGCTCCCCGCTGAACTGGCTGCTGCCCGCCCTCATGGGGCTCGCCGCCGTCGCCGGACTCGTGCACGGGCGCGTGCTGCGCGCCGTCCGCCCCTGGGTGCACGCCCGGATCGGCCTGGGCAACGAGGCCTTCCAGCTGGAGAAGGCGGCCACCGCCGAACCCGGACCGCACCCCGGAACCGCCCTACGGGAGGAGAACCGCCGATGACCGCCGTACAGGAGGAGACCGACGATGACCGCCGTACGGCAGGAAGGGCGCCGATGACCGCCGCAGCCGAAGCCCCCGCCGAGGTCCGGCACCCGCTCGACCCGCTCACCGCGCACGAGATCGACACGGCGCGCGAGGTGCTGACCGAGTCCGGCCGGGCGGGCGACACGACCCGCTTCCCCCTCGTCCTCCTCGACGAGCCGGACCGGCACACCGTCGCCGCGCACCGCCCCGGCGACCCCGTCGTACGACGGCTCCGCGTCACCCTCCTGGAGACCGCCACCGGGGCCGCCGCCGAGGCCCTCGTGGACATCGCGGCGCGCACCCTCGTGGCGTACCGCCCGCTGGACCCGGTGGCCGACGGGCAGCCGCCGCTGCTCTTCGAGGAGTTCGACCGCTGCGACGCGGTCGTCAAGGCCGACGCGAGCTGGCGCAAGGCCATGGCCGACCGCGGCATCACCGACCTGGACCTGGTCATCGCTGCCCCGCTCGCCGCCGGGAACTTCGGCAGGCCCGAGGAGACCGGCCGGCGCATGCTGCGCTCGCTGACCTTCCTGCGCTGCTCGGAGTCGGACAACCCGTTCGCGCACCCGGTCGGCGGCCTCGTCGCCGACGTGGACCTCACCGAGGGCCGCGTCCTCCGCCTGATCGACACCGGCGCCGTCCCCGTGCCCGCCGAATGCGGCCGCTACGAAGCGGAGTTCACCGGCCCCGCCCGTACGGACCTGAAACCGCTGGAGATCACCCAGCCCGACGGGCCCTCCTTCACCCTGGAGAACCACGTCCTCAGCTGGCAGAACTGGCGCCTGCGGCTGGATTTCAACGCCCGCGAGGGCCTGGTCCTCCACGAGATCGGGTACCGCGACGGCGACCGCGTACGGCCCGTGCTGCACCGCGCCTCGCTCGCCGAAATGGCCGTGCCGTACGCCGAGCCGGACCCCGCGCGCAACTGGGTCTGCTACCTCGACGTCGGCGAGTACACCCTCGGCCGGAACGCCAACGCGCTCCGCCTGGGCTGCGACTGCCTCGGCGAGATCCGGTACGTCGACGCCGTCGTGGCCGGCGACACCGGGCACCCCGAGACGCTGCCGAACGCCATCTGCCTGCACGAAGAGGACCACGGCCTCCTCTGGAAGCACACCAACATGTTCGACGGCTTCACCGCCGACAGCCGCCGCTCCCGCCGCCTGGTCCTCTCGTACATCGCCACCCTCGGCAACTACGACTACGGCTTCTACTGGTACCTCTACCAGGACGGCACGATCGAGTTCGAGGTGAAGTCCACCGGCCTGGTGCAGACCTCCGCCGCCGCACCCGGTACGGAGTCGCCGTACGCCACCGAGATCGCGCCCGGCCTTCAGGCGCCGTACCACCAGCACCTCTTCTGCGCCCGGCTGGACCCGGCCGTCGACGGGCACGCCAACACCGTCGAGGAGGTCGACGTCGTCCCGCTGCCCATGGGCCCGGACAACCCGAACGGCAACGCCTTCACCGTCCGGGCCACGCCCGTCACCGACTCCGGGGACGGCGGCCGGCTCGCCGACCCGGCCGCGGGGAGGCGCTGGCGGATCACCAACCCGGGCTCCCGCAACCGCATGGGGCAGCCCGTCGCGTACACCCTCCAGCCGCAGCCCGGGCCCACGCTGCTCGCGCGGCCGGGCTCGACGGTCGCGGCCCGTGTCGCGTACGCCACCAAGCACCTGTGGATCACCGCGGGCCGGCCCGAACGGCGCTACCCGGACGGCGACTACCCCAACCAGCACCCGGGAGGCGCGGGCGTCAGCGCCTGGAGCGCGCCGGGCGAGTCCCTCTCGGACACCGCCCTCACCCTCTGGCACACCTTCGGCCCCACCCATCTGCCGCGGCTGGAGGACTGGCCGGTCATGCCCGTCGACCGCTGCGGCTTCACTCTCAGGCCGACCGGCTTCTTCGACCGCAACCCGGCGCTGGACCTGCCCCGGGAGGGCGGGGGAGAGGGCCACTGCCACGCGTGAGGCGGCTTCCGTACGGGACGGGGCCCCGCACCGGCGGGACGGCCCCGGACGGGGCCGCACGCGCGCCGTGGGGCCGTTCCCGCCGTCAGCTCGGCAGGCCCTCGCTGACGCGGCGGGAGACCTTGATCGCGTAGAGGTCGAGGATGCCGGGCGGCTCGGCGATGCCCGGGCCGCCCGCCCGGATCCACGCCGCGATGTCCGCCAGCGCGTCGTCGTCGTTGACCAGGCCCAGCCATACGGGTCGGCCGCCCGCCGCGCGCCCCTCGGGCGACGGCTGGACCACGACCACGTTCGCCTGGTCGCAGACGTCCAGGCACTCCGAGGCGCGCACCGGGGCGGCGCCGTCCAGCGCCGCGCGCAGTCGCGGGATCTGGCCCGCGTGGTCGACGCCGGGGATCTTGCTCGCGTCGCCGCAGCAGCAGCCGCGGCACACCGTGACACGGCAGGAGGCGGCCCGGTCGGCGGGTCGGCGGGAACGCTTGTTGATCACCGGTCCATCGTACGGGGCGCCGGTGCCGGTGCGGACGGCCCCCGTGTGTGGCCCTCAACTCGTCGTATTGAGAGGGGCTTTGGGGTAGGGCCCGGGGTATGACTGCCACCACTGACAACGATGCGCACACCGGGGCGGGCCCCGTAGCGGCGATACCCGGCCCCAAAGGGCTGCCGCTCCTCGGGGCGATGTTCGAACTCCAGCAGGACTCCCTGGGCGCCTTCCTCCGGGCCCGTCGCGACCACGGCGACGTGGTGCGGATCTCGGCGGGCCCGCCCGGACTGCGGACCGTCATCCACGGCGTGTTCTCCGCCGAGGGCGTGCAGCAGGTGCTCGGCACGGAGTCCGGGAACTTCCGCAAGGACAACCCCTTCTACGCGGAGGTCCGCGCCGCCTTCGGGAACGGCCTGCTGACCAGCCAGGACGCCGACTATCTGCGGCAGCGTCGGCTGGTGCAGCCGCTCTTCACCAAGCGCCGGGTCGACGGGTACGCCGACGCCATCGCCCAGGAGGCCGACGCGGTCGTCGAGCGCTGGCGCTCCCGGGAGAGCGTCGACCTGGTCGCCGAGATGAGCCGGCTGGCCCTGCGGACTGTCGCGCGCATCCTCTTCGGAGCCGATGTCGAGGCCGCCGTCGAGGTCATCCACCGTTCCTTCCCGGTGATCAACTCCTATGCGCTGAGCCGTGCGTACGCGCCGGTGAACCTGCCGCGCGAGTGGCCGACGCCCGGCAACCGCCGCGCGATGGCTGCGATCGGCGAGGTGTACGCGGTCTGCGACCGGATCATCGCCGAGCGCCGCGCGGCACCCGACGGCCCCGCGGGCGACGACCTGCTCACCCTCCTCGCGCAGGCGGGCAGCGAGGAGGACGGCAGCCTGGACGCGACCGAGATCCGCGACCAGGTGCTGGTCTTCCTGCTCGCCGGCCACGAGACCACCGCGACCTCCATGGCCTTCACCCTCCACCTGCTCTCCCGCCACCCCGAGGAGCGGGCACGCGCCCAGCGGGAGATCGACGAGGTACTGGGCGACCGTGCGCCCACCGCCGCCGACCTGGAGCGGCTGCCGTACCTGACGCGGGTGCTCAAGGAGGGGATGCGGCTCTACCCGGCAGCCCCGGTGGTCGGCCGCCGGGCCGTCGCGGACACCGAGATCGGCGGCTACCGCATCCGGGCCGGCTCGGACGTCGTGGTCGCCCCCTGGGTCACGCACCGCAACCCGGACCTGTGGGAGGACCCGGAGCGCTTCGACCCCGAGCGGTTCACGCCCGAGCGGTCGGCCGGGCGGCACCGTTACGCGTGGTTCCCCTTCGGCGGCGGCCCGCGGGCCTGCATCGGTCAGCACTTCTCGATGCTGGAGTCGGTCCTGGCGCTGGCGACGCTGCTGCGCGCCTACGACCCCGAGGCCGCCGACGACGCCGAGGTCCCGGTGGGTGCGGGCATCACCCTCCAGGCCAAGGGCCCGGCGCGGGTCCGCCTGCGGCCGCGCGCGTAACACCGCGGCGGCCCTCGCCGTCTCGCCGAGCATCGTCCCGCCGGGCGCGCGGAAACCGTTCCGCGCTAACGCTACGAAAATAGCGTTTGCGTTTTCGCCGCGCTCGGCGTAGCGTCATTTCCGGCCCCATTGCCGTCGATTGGAGAAGGCCGTTGCTCGTCTGAGGTCCTGAGACGCCGCGCTGATCCCAGCGCACCGTGACCCGACCTCGGCGTGCCATCGTGCCCACGACGGCCGACCAGCCGCCCCGCGTACGCGGACATGTACGCGGAATGCGTACGACAGCTCCGTACGCGTCTTCGGTGGCCGGCACCTCACGGTCCCCCGCTTCAGCGGTGTCTCCCTGTGCTGTTCCCCATCAGCCCACGCCCGCTCCAGGAGACCTGTATGTCTATGAACGACCGTTCCGGCCGAGCCGCCTCCGTCATCTGCACCGGCCTGACCTTCGCCTGGCCCGACGGCACAGCGGTCCTCGACGACTTCCAGCTCACCGTCGGCCCCGGCCGCACGGGCCTCATCGGCCTCAACGGCGCCGGAAAATCCACCCTGCTCAAGCTCGTCGCCGGCGAGCTCACCCCCACCGCCGGCAGCGTGCAGAGCACCGGCGACATCGGTTACCTCCCGCAGAACCTCACCCTGGACGCCGCCCTCCCCGTGGACGAGATCCTGGGCATCGCCCGCACCCGCGCCGCGCTGCACGCCATCGAAGCCGGTGACGCGAGCGAGGAGCACTTCACGGCCGTCGGGGACGACTGGGACGTCGAGGAGCGCGCCCGCGCCACCCTCGACCAGCTCGGCCTGGACGGCATCGAGCTGGACCGCACCCTCGGCGAGGTCTCCGGCGGCGAATCCGTGCTGCTCAGGCTGGCCGCGCTGCTGCTGCGCCGCCCCGACGTGCTGCTGCTCGACGAGCCCACCAACAACCTCGACCGCCGCGCCCGCGCCCGGCTGTACGAAGCGGTCGCGCGCTGGTCCGGCGTGCTGGTCGTGGTCAGCCACGACCGGGAGCTGCTCGACCTGGTCGACCAGATAGCCGACCTCCGCGCCGGCGAGGTCCACTGGTACGGCGGCAACTTCACCGCCTATGAAGCGGCGCTCGCCGTCGAGCAGGAGGCCGCCGAGCGCATGGTGCGGGTCGCCGAGGCCGACGTCCAGCGCCAGCGGCGCGACCTGAGCGACGCCCACGTCAAGCTGGCCCGCCGGGTCCGCTACGGCAACAAGATGTCGGCCAACAAGCGCGAGCCGAAGGTCATCATGAACGAGCGCAAGCGCCAGGCCCAGGTCTCGGCCGGCAAACACCGCATCATGCACACCGAGAAGCTCAAGGAGGCCAGGGAGCGGCTCAGCGAAGCGGCCGAGGCGGTCCGTGACGACGAGACGATCCGCGTCGACCTGCCGCACACCGCCGTGCCGCCGGGCCGTGGCGTGCTCACCCTGCGGGGCGTGACCACCCGCTGCGGCACCCGCGTCAACCTCGAACTGCGCGGCCCCGAGCGACTGGCCCTCGTCGGCCCGAACGGCTCCGGCAAGACCACCCTGCTCCGCACGGTCACCGGCGCACTCGCCCCGGCGGCGGGCGAGGCGACGGTCCACGTACCGCACCGCTTCCTGCCCCAGCGGCTGGACGTCCTCGACGACCGGCTGACCGTCGCCGAGAACGTCGCCCGCTTCGCCCCGCAGGCCACCGACAACCACATCCGGGCCCGGCTGGCCCGCTTCCTGTTCAAGGGCGCCCGCGCCGACCGGCCCGCCGCCACCCTCTCCGGCGGTGAACGCTTCCGCGCGACCCTCGCCGCCCTCATGCTCGCCGAGCCCGCCCCGCAGCTCCTGCTGCTGGACGAGCCCACCAACAACCTCGACCTGGCGTCCGTGCGCCGGCTGGTCGCCGCACTCGACGCCTATGAAGGAGCACTGATCGTGGTGAGTCACGACGAACGATTCCTGGCCGAAGCGGGCATCACCCGCACGCTGGACCTGGGCGACCCGCCCCAGGGCCCCGGGACGGGGGAGGGCATGCCGCCCATGAAATAGTCGCCTCAGAAGTGGTGCAGCAGCTCCGGGAAGGCGGTGAGCCGCAGTACCTTCTCGTCCGCGGGATCCAGCTCGCTGTGCTCCAGTACCCACGTGTGATCGTTCGGGATGAACACCGCGTTCATCCCGGCGGCACGCGCGGGCAGGATGTCGGATTTGGGGGAGTTGCCGATCATCCAGGCCGACTCCGGCGCCAGCGCGTACTCCCGCACCAGGGCGCGATAGGTCGAGACGTCCTTCTCCGCGACGATGTGCACACCCCGGAAGTGGTGCGCCAGCGCGGAGTTGTCGACCTTCCGCCGCTGCTCCTCCGCGTCCCCCTTGGTCAGCAGCAGCAACTCGTGCCGGGCGGCCAGCTCGGCGAGGGTGGCGGCGACCCCGGGAATCAGCTCCACGCTGCCCCCGTCGAACGACGCGGCCCACGCCGCGATCCGCGCCAGCTCCTCCGCGGTGGCGTCCCGGCCGTGCAACTGCGCCAGGCACTCGCCCAGGCTGCGCAGGAACACCTTGCTGCCGTAGCCGTGCGCCTTCGCGTTCGCCGCCTCGACGGCGTCCAGCGCCGCGCGTACGCCCTCCCGGCCGAGCCGCAGCCCGATCTCCGGATCGGTCATCCAGTCCAGGAACTCCTCGATGACCCGCTCGAAGACGACGTTGTTCTCCCAGAGAGTGTCGTCCGCGTCGAATACGAGAACTTTCTCCGTGCCGCCCAAGGCAGTCCCTCCCGCGCTGTACTGATCCGTCGGCCGTCCGGCCCGCGCAGCGTAATGAGCGTGTCCGGCGTGACGCACGGGGTTATTACGGAGAGTCGCCCGCCGGCGCTGTTCACGGCGGGCCGGCCGCGGCACACGGGCCCGGAAACGACGATTCCCCACGGTCTGCGGGAGACCGTGGGGAACCGGTTGGTGTCCGAGGGGGGACTTGAACCCCCACGCCCGATAAAGGGCACTAGCACCTCAAGCTAGCGCGTCTGCCATTCCGCCACCCGGACAAGGTGTCTGTCGGGCGGGCGTCTGCGCCCTTCCGACGTGGAAAACCATAGCAAACATTTGGGGGTGGTCGATCACGCGCTCGGCCGAGGGGCCAGCGCCCCGCACCTCGGAGGGGAACGGGCGCGGCAGCGGCGGGTGCCGGACCGGCCACTGCCGGCACGCCTGTGACCAGCGTGTGTCGGGAGGATTGCGGCCTTGGGCCCGGGCCGGGGGAGAGGGAGGATGGCAGCGGACCCCGCCGCGGTGACCGCGCGTACCGGCGCGAACCGCGGCCGTGAACCATGAGGAGGCAGCGTGAGCGAGTCCAAGCCCGCACCGGCCGCATCGAAGCCGGCCCCGGGCGTCACCGGCGAGGACGAGGTCGTCGACCTGTGCCGCGACCTGATCCGGATCGACACGAGCAATTACGGCGACCACTCGGGCCCGGGGGAACGGGCCGCCGCCGAGTACGTCGCGGAGAAGCTGGCCGAGGTCGGCCTGGAGCCGCAGATCTTCGAGTCCCACAAGGGGCGGGCCTCCACGGTGGCCCGGATCGCGGGCGAGGACCCCTCGCGCCCCGCGCTGCTGATCCACGGGCACACCGACGTCGTCCCCGCCAACGCCGTGGACTGGACGCACGACCCCTTCTCCGGCGAGATCGCCGACGGGTGCGTGTGGGGCCGCGGCGCGGTCGACATGAAGGACATGGACGCGATGACCCTGGCGGTCGTCCGCGACCGGCTGCGCTCCGGCCGCAAGCCGCCGCGCGACATCGTGCTGGCGTTCCTCGCGGACGAGGAGGCGGGCGGCGTGTACGGCGCGCGCTACCTGGTCGACAAGCACCCGCACCTCTTCGAGGGCGTGACCGAGGCCATCGGCGAGGTCGGCGGCTTCTCCTTCACCGTCAACGAGAACCTGCGGCTCTACCTCGTCGAGACCGCCCAGAAGGGCATGCACTGGATGCGGCTGACCGTGGACGGCACGGCCGGCCACGGCTCGATGACCAACAACGACAACGCGATCACCGAGCTGTGCGAGGCGGTCGGGCGGCTGGGCCGGCACAAGTTCCCGGTGCGGGTGACCAAGACCGTGAAGTCCTTCCTCGACGAGCTGTCGGACGCCCTGGGCACCGAGCTGGACCCCGAGAACATGGACGAGACGCTGGCGAAGCTCGGCGGCATCGCGAAGATCATCGGTGCGACGCTGCAGAACACCGCCGCCCCGACCCAGCTGGGCGCCGGCTACAAGGTCAACGTCATCCCGGGCCAGGCGACCGCGCACGTCGACGGCCGCTTCCTGCCCGGCCTGGAAGAGGAGTTCCTCACCGACCTGGACCGGATCCTCGGGCCGCGGGTCAAGCGCGAGGACGTGCACGCGGACAAGGCGGTGGAGACCGACTTCGACGGTGCGCTGGTGGACGCCATGCAGTCGGCGCTGAAGGCGGAGGACCCGATCGCGCGGGCCGTGCCGTACATGCTCTCCGGCGGTACGGACGCCAAGTCCTTCGACGACCTCGGCATCCGCTGCTTCGGCTTCGCGCCGCTCAAGCTGCCGCCGGAGCTGGACTTCGCGGGCATGTTCCACGGCGTGGACGAGCGCGTCCCCGTGGACGGCCTCAAGTTCGGCACGCGGGTCCTCGACCGGTTCATCGAGCAGAGCTGACGACCGGTTCATCGAGCGGGCCCGGCCCTTCGCCGTGCCGGGCCGGAGGGTCCCCGAGCGGCGACAAGGAGGTGCACGGGGCTGACGCCGACGTCCACCACGGACGTCAACTCAGGTCAGCCTTTCGTGAGCACTTAACTGAAAAGAGTGAATGCAACCATAGGCTCGTAGCTTCATTACGCCGTCCTCGTTACAGGAAATGCGACCCGAGGTTTGCGGTCGCATTGCCTACGAGGAGGAACAATGATCAAGAAGGTCGTCGCTGCTGCGGCTGCTGCTGGTGGTCTCGTGCTCGCCGGTGCGGGTCTGGCCGTTGCTGACTCGGGCGCGCAGGGTGCTGCGGTCCACTCGCCGGGTGTCCTTTCCGGCAACGTCGTTCAGGTGCCGGTCCACGTGCCGGTGAACGCCTGCGGCAACACGATCTCCGTGATCGGGCTGCTGAACCCCGCCTTCGGCAACACCTGCGTCAACAAGTGACGTTGGGCATCACCCCCAGGGGGGAGTGATCCGGTCGGCTCCGCAGCGCGTGCCATGCGCTCCGGGGCCGACCGGCTTTCGGCGGGCGGGCACCCACGACCGTCCGCCCCGGGGGGACGGAAACCCACGCTCCGTCCGCCCTTCGAAAAGCGAAATGGGGAAGGGACGACCTATGCGTAAGGTCGCGAGAAAGAGCCTGATCACTGTCGTGGCCGCGGGCGGCGCACTCGCCGTTTCGGGTGGCTACGCGCACGCCGATTCGGGTACGAGCGGCTCGGCCGCTCATTCACCGGGGGTGCTGTCGGGGAATTCGGTCCAGGTCCCCGTGGACGTCCCTGTCAACGTCTGCGGGAACACCGTGAACGTGGTCGGCCTGCTCAACCCGGCGGCGGGCAACAGCTGCGGCAACGCCTCGGGCGGTGGGCAGCACGGCCACGGCTCGGGCCCCTCCGCCGGGGCGCAGGGGGGCACGCACGACTCCCCGGGCGTCGGCTCGGGCAACAGCGTGCAGGTGTCCGTGAACGTACCGGTCAACATCTGCGGCAACAGCGTCAACGTCATCGGTGGGCTCAACCCCGCCACCGGTCAGGACTGCGGCAGCGACGGCTCCACCAAGCCGCCGGGCAACCCGGACGAGCCGGGCCCGTCCCAGCCGCCGGGCGACGACACGCCGCCCCCGCAGGAGCCGGACCACCCCGGAGAGCCGGACAACCCCGAGAACCCGGACAACCCCGGGAGCCCGGACAACCCCGGGAGCCCGGACAACCCCGGGAACCCGGATCACCCCGGGAACCCGGAGGAGCCGTCGCACCCGGGCGGCGGTGACGAGGGCGGGGACGTCCACCCGCAGACGCCGCCGAACTCGCACCACGAGATCGTCACCACACCCGCCGCCGATTCCCGGCCGGCCGGGAGCCGGCAGCTGGCGGAGACGGGTCCGGGTGCGGTCGGCGCACTGCTTCCGGCCGGTGCGGCGCTGCTCGGTGCGGGCGTGATCCTGTACCGCAAGGCTCGTACGGCGAGCGGGGTGCGCGGCTAGCAGACGGCCGGAAGAAGGAGCTGCCGCTTCCGGTCCCCTTGTGCTGCGGGGACGTCGGGCCGGCGGGGACCGTCGCAGATGAGCCGCCGAAGGACCGCGAAGGGACGATTATCGGCCGCCGCGCGTAGGGAACTGGCCTTTTTCGGTGAGACGGCAGACGGATCGAATTCCCGTCGCACTACTTCTCGAAGTGGAACAAACCGGGAGAAATATCCGCACCTTCGGGTGATGCCCCGCCTCCGGAAATCCGGGGCGGGGCAGCTTTCGGCTCTCGACCGGAGTGGCGAACGGAGTGTGACACGGATCCCTCACGGGCCCGTGTCACCAGGTCGCGCGAATCTGGCGGATGATCCGGCGGCGCAGCCGCACCTTGCGGCTGCCGTCCGGGTTCAGGCGGAGGCGGTCCAACTCCCAGTGTCCGTACTCGGCGTGGTCGGTCAGCAGGCGTGTGGCGGCCTTGCGGGAGACGCCCCGCGGCACATACACATCGCAGAATTCATATTCCGGCATCGCATCTATTGTGCGGGACCGGCCCGGGTACGGATAGCGTCTGCACTATGTCTGATGCTGCGCAGCCCTCCGCTGCCGAGGTACGTGCCGCCGCCGAGGCGGTCAAAGCCGCGCTGGACCGTCACCTCGACGCGGTCGAACGCCGCTCGGGTGAGGACGATGCCGCCGTCTACGCCGCGTTCGATCAACTGGCCGCGGCGGCCGAGGCGTACGACGAGCTGCTCTACGACACCTACGACGAGGTCACGCCCTTCGAGATCCCCGGCAGCGACGGGCTGCCCGCGTACGCGGGGCCCGAGGAGCCGAGCGCGCTCAGCGTGCTGATCCGCCGGGACTACACCGTCGTGGAGCCGCAGCGGCTGCTGTCGCAGGCGCAGCGCATCGCCGACCTCGACCCCGGGTCGGCCACGGAGCCGGGGGCCGCGCAGAGCCCGGCGAAGCCCGGCGGGAATGCAGCCTCCGCCGTCGTCGGCAGCAGCGTGCACGCGGCGCTCGGCGTGCTCTTCGGGGAGTACGAGCCGGACGAGATCGCCTCCCGGCACAAGGAGTTCGGCCTGGAGGAGGGCGATTCCACGCTCTGGGTCGCGGCGGCGGAGGAGCCTCCGGAGCCGGGCGAGTGGCTGGCCGCCCCCTTCGATCAGGCCGACCCGCAGCGCGTCGTCTGTCGCTTCGACGTCAGCTCCGTCTTCGACGAGGAGCTGGACTTTGACGACGAGGACGATCACGCAGCGCACTCGTCCGACGACCCCGACAACGACCTCCTCGACCCCGACCCCACCGAGGGCTCCGGCCGCCCCCGCAACCGCCCGGCTTCCGGAGCCCGCGGCAGCGGACCGGGGCTGGAGGCGATCGAGGCGGCCGACCGGGAACGCTGAGGGCCGGCGCGGTCGGCCGACCGGGGCGCTGGTGCGGGACGCCGGCGGTCGACCGGGGCGCTGATGCGGGGCGTGGGCGGGCCGACCGGCTGAGCGCGTGACCCGCGAAGGACCTGGGGTGTGGGGGCCCGTCCGCTGTGATGCGGGCGGGCCCCACTGCATCGGCGTCAGGACTGCATTGGCGTCAGGCCGGGGGCGCTTCCCACTGGGTCTGCTGGAGCTGGAGCAGCGTACGCAGGCGGGTCGTGCGTTCCTTGGCGGGGATCTCGGCCACCGCGCGGGGCAGCGCCTGGTCCGCGCCCTGGACCACGGACAGGTGCCGCTCGCCGCGCCCGAAGGCGGTGTAGACCCACGAGCGGGTCAGCCCGGGGGCCGCGTCGCCCGGCACCACCACGACGGCCGCCGGCCAGCGCATCCCCACCGCCTGGTGCGCGGTGAGCGCCCAGCCGTGGCGCAGCGCGCCGCTCGCCACCTGGTCGCGGGGGACGACGACGGGCGCGCCGCCGCATTCCAGCCGCAGCCCGTCCGGGTCCGCACCGGTGACCCGGCCCGGCACCGTACGGCCGGGGGCCGGGCTGTACGCCACCCGGTCGCCGGGGTCGAAGCCGCCGAACTTGCCCGGGCCGGGGTTGAGACGCTCCTTGAGCGCGGCGTTGAGGGCGCGGGTGCCGGCCGCTCCGCCGTGCCCCACGGTGATGACCTGGGTCTCCGCCGTCGGCACGCCGATCGCGCGCGGTACGGAGTCGGCGACCAGCTGGACCGTACGGTGCACCGCCTCGCCGGGGTCCCGCACCGGGACGATCACGACCTCCTTCTCCGGCGCCTCGACCTGCGCCAGTTCGCCGATGCCGATGCCCGAGACCAGCTCGCCGATGGGGCCGAAGTCGGGCGTGCGGGAGGCGATCTGCGGACAGCAGCGGGCGGCGAGCACGTCCGCGAAGAGCCGGCCGGGACCGGCGGACCAGAGCACGCCGGGGTCGCCGCTGAGCACGAGGCGTGCACCGTCGGCCAGCGACTCGATGAGCAGCGCGGCGGTCTCCAGGTCCAGCTGCGGAGCGTCCAGGACGACAAGCAGGTCCAGGGCGAGCGAGCCGTCCGCGTCCCGGCCGGGGCCTTCGCGGCCGGCGAGCAGCCCGCTGAGGGTGACGGCGGGGGAGAGCTCCGCCGCCGCGCCGGCCGGCGCCGTGGGGGCGGACGCGGGGAGGCCGGAGGCGTCGTAGTGCGCTTTGGCCTGGGTCACGAGGTCGGCGAGCCTGCGGCGGCCGTCCGCCGTGTGGGTGGCGCCGACGGCCCGCAGGCCGAGTGCGCGGGCCGCGGCGATCAGCGCGGCGGGTTCGGCGCGTGCGGCCTCGCCGCCGGTGTGCGCGACCAGGCCGCTCTGCGCCGCGGCCCGGATCAGCGTTCCGGCGGAGGACGACGGCGCGGCCGCCGCGACGGCCTCCCAGCGGACGGCCGACACCCGGACGGGACGCGGGGGGACGTCGTCGGCGGACTCGGCACCGGCCCGCTCTCCGGTACCGGTCCGCCCGTCGACACCGGTCTGCTCGTCGGCACCGGTCTGGTCTGTGGCGCCGGTCTGCTCCGCGGTGCCGGCTTCCGTGTCCGTACCGGCTTCCGAGTCCGGGCCCGCTTCCGCCTCCGTACCGGCTGGGGTGTCCGTGTCGGCTGGCGTGTTCGGGCCGGCTTCGGGGGACTCCGTGCCCTCCTCCGCGGGCGTTTCGGTCGCGTCGGCGACGGCCTCCTCGTCCGTCTCCGGGAGTGGTTCGAAGGTATTGAGCAGGCGGGAGAGGCCGTCCGCGACGCTCTCCTCGGCCATGGCGAAGCGGTCGAGGCCGAAGAGCAGCCGGACGGGCTGTTCCTCGTCGTCCTCCGCGTCCGCCGGGCGCGGCGGCGCGGACGGGTCGTCCAGGGCGTCCTGGAACACCAGCACTTCGCCCTCGGCGATCGCGGTCTGCATGGCCTCGTCCGGGTCCGGAACGGAGCGGGCGGCCAGCGCGGAGCGCAGAGCGCCCGCTTCCAGGGCGGAGTGGCCCGCCAGCGCGGCCTGCTCCAGGAGCCAGCCGATCAGGGCCTGGGCACGGCGTTCGTCGCCGGGGCCGCACTCGGGGCCGAGCAGGGCGCGGGCGAATGTGTCGGCCTGCTCGGGCCGTACACCCGCGACCGAGAGGAGTCGCCAGGGGTCCTCGCGCAGCGTCTCACCGGCCTGCTCGCCGAGTGCGCGTACGGCCTGCTCCGCGAGGGCCTCGGGCGCGCCACCGGCCGTGAGGACGTGCCGCGCCCCGGCGATGCCGGGCGCGACGGGCCCACTCGGCGCCTGCCGCGCCGCATCCCCGTACGCACCGGCCCCCTGCGGGCCGTCGGGCCGCGCCCCCTGCGGGTCGCCACCGGGCCCGTACGCACCGCCGGTGCCGCCGCTGCCGGGCCCGTTCGTGCCGCCCGCGGGGCCGCCGCCCGGGCCCGCGTGACCACCGGTTCCCGGACCGCCCGTGCCCGGACCGCCCGTACCCGGGCCTCCCGCCGGGCCGCCGCCCGCAGATCCCCCAGCGCCGGGGCCGCCCGCTCCCGGGCCACCAGCTCCCGGGCCCGCAGCCGGTCCCGACGCGTACCCGGAAGGCGACGCTGCGCCCTGCGTACCGGCCCCCTGCCCACCGGGCCCATATCCACCGGCACCACCGGGGCCCGCCGCCGGGCCTGCCGGGCCGCGTGCATCACCGGGGCCCGCCGCCGGACCGCCGCCCTGGCCGCCAGGGCGGTCCCGGCCGTCTGCGGCATTCGGTCCGCCCGGACGGCCCGCCGGACCCGCGCCCGGGGCCCCGGGAGCGGGAGTCCCCGGCGATCGCTGCGCGCCCGGTGTCCGCTGTGCGCCCGGGGCGGACGGAGCCGGCCCGCGCGGGGCCTCGTTGAAGAACGAGGCCGCCGACCGTTCGCCGCTCTCGACCGCCCGCACCGCGGCGGCCAGCGCGGCCGCGGACGCCTTGCTGCCACCCGCGCCGGCACCCGCAGCGCCGGCCTGGCCACTCGCGGCTCCGCCGCCGGCCCCCGCCGGGCCGTCCGCGCCCGCGGCGCCACTCGCGCCGTCGCCTTCCCGGGCCGCACCCGTCGAGTCACCCGAAGCGCCCGAAGCGCCGGACGAGCCGTCAGCGTCCGCCGGGCCCCCCGCTGCACCGCTCGTGCCGTCAGCGTCCGCCGGGCCCCCCGCTGCACCGCTCGTGCCGTCAGCGTCCGCCGGGCCCCCCGCTGCACCGTTCGCGCCGTCAGCGTCCGCCGGGCCACCCGTACCCGTCGCGGCCGCGGTCCCCGAGCCGTCGGCGCCCGCCGGGGCCGGCGGGTCCGGGGCCTCGGCAGGGGCGGGGGCGCCGGTGGGCTGGTCGGTGTTCACAGGGTGCTCCAGTCGTGGTCGGGGTAGCGGTGCACGGGCGCGGAGACGTCGTCCAGTGCATGCCGGATCTCGTCAGGAAGACTAAGGGTCTCCACTGACAATGCCGCCCTGAGCTGCTGCGCGGTACGAGCGCCGAGGAGCGGGGCGGTCACGCCGGGACGGTCGCGGAGCCAGCACAGGGCGACTTGGAGCGGGGTGACGGCGAGGCCGTCCGCCGCCGTGGCGACCGCGTCGACGATCCGGCCGGCCGTGTCGTCGAGGTACGGCGCGACGAAGGGCGCGAGGTGTTCGGAGGCGCCGCGCGAATCGGGCGGCGTCGCATGCCGGTACTTGCCCGTGAGGACGCCGCGGCCGAGCGGGGAAGCGGGCAGCAGGCCGACGCCGAGGTCGAGCGCGGCGGGCACCACCTCGCGCTCGATGCCGCGCTGCAGGAGGGAGTACTCCAGCTGCGCGCTCGCCAGCCGGGTGCGTACGGTCGGCGCCGCCAGCTGCCACGTGGCGGCCTTGGCGAGCTGCCAGCCGGAGAAGTTCGTGACGCCGACATAGCGGGCGCGGCCGCTCGTCACGGCCGTGTCCAGGGCTTGGAGGGTCTCCTCCATGGGGGTGTACGGATCGAAGGCGTGCACCTGCCAGAGGTCGACGTAGTCGGTGCCTAGGCGCTGCAGGGAGTCGTCGAGCGCCGCGAGGAGATGGCGCCGGGAGCCGTCGACCCGGCGGTCCGCCTCCAGCACGCTGCCGGCCTTGGTCGCGACGACCAGGTCGCCGCGGGGGATCAGGCTCTCCATGATCCGGCCCAGGAGGTACTCGGCGCCGCCGTCGGCATAGACGTCGGCGGTGTCCACGAGGGTGCCGCCCGCCTCCCAGAACGTCTTGAGCTGGTCGGCGGCGTCACGGTCGTCCGTGTCGCGCGCCCAGGTCAGCGTGCCCAGGCCGAGACGGGACACGCGCAGGCCGGTGCGGCCGAGGTGCCTTTGCTCCATGGGCCCTGAGGTTACTGGCCTGTCCCGGGCTCGCGGGGACCTGTGGACAACGCCGTGCGGCGGCCTGTGGACAACGCCCGGCACGGGGTCGGCCACGGCAGGTCTTCGGCAGGTCTTACGCCCCGTCCCGGCACCGCGTTACAGTCCCCGGAGAGCAGCATTACTGATGAGTAATTCGATGGATCCGGCGCTACCCGTAGCGCCGCCCACCGGACATCGCATATGACGGCTGATGATCGTCATCGATGAGTGAGGGGAGCCGCATGAAGCTCGGGATCAACCTCGGTTACTGGGGTGCCGGCATGGACGGGGACAACCTCGCCGTGGCGCAGGAGGCCGACCGGCTCGGGTACTCGGTCTGCTGGGCGGCGGAGGCGTACGGCTCCGACGGGCCGACCGTGCTGTCCTGGGTGGCCGCGCAGACCGAGCGGATCGACGTCGGCTCGGCGATCTTCCAGATCCCGGCCCGCGCGCCCGCCATGACGGCGATGACCGCCGCCACCCTGGACTCCCTCTCCGGCGGCCGCTTCCGGCTCGGGCTCGGCGTGTCGGGGCCGCAGGTCTCCGAGGGCTGGTACGGCGTCAAGTTCGACAAGCCGCTGGCGCGCACCCGGGAGTACGTGGAGATCGTACGGAAGGCGATGTCGCGCGAGCGGCTGTCCTATGAGGGCGAGCACTGGACGCTGCCGCTGCCCGACGGCCCCGGCAAGCCGATCAAGCTCACGGTGCACCCCGAGCGCGAGCGCATCCCGCTCTACATCGCGGCGATCGGGCCGAAGAACCTGGAGCAGACGGGTGAGATCGCCGACGGCGCGCTGCTGATCTTCCCGGCCGCCGAGCACCTCCAGGACACGGCGATCGCGCCCCTGCGCGCGGGCCGGGAGAAGGCCGGGCTGACGATGGAGGGCTTCGACGTCTGCCCGACGCTGCCGATCGCCGTCGGTGAGGACAAGGACGTGCCCACGCTCGCCGACGCCTTCCGTCCGTACACCGCGCTCTACGTGGGCGGCATGGGCAGCCGCAAGCAGAACTTCTACAACCGGCTCGCGCAGCGGATGGGCTACGAGCAGGCCGCCGCGGAGATCCAGGACAGGTACCTGGCCCGCGAGAAGGACGCAGCGGCGGCGGCCGTGCCGCACGAGCTGATCGACTCCACCACCCTGCTCGGTTCGGTGGACCGGATCGCGGACCGCATGCAGGCGTACGCGGCGGCCGGGGTGACGACGCTGACGCTGTCCCCGGCGGGCTTCACGCTGGAGGAGCGGATCGCGGCGCTGCGGGCGGGCACCGAGGCGCTGGAGCGGGCCGGCCTGGCCTGAGGGCCGCCCGACGGGCCGTACGGCGCAGGAGAACGGCCCTGGGGGCGGGGGGACGGCCCCAGGGCCGGACGACTGCGGCCGTGGTGGGGGCTCGGGGGTCTTCCCCGCCACGGCCGTCACACAGCACAACGCGCCGACGGTCGGGGGGGTTACGCCCCGCATATGTGCCCACGGTCCATCGTTCGGGGGAGTTCGAGGGGCTTCGTGTTGCCGCGGACACCGCGGCGCACTTGACTTTTCCTTTGCGGGTGTCCTGTTCGAGGTGGAGTCATGGAGGTCCGTCGATGCTCACGGCGAAAAGTCTCTTCCAAGAAATCCTGGACCACGACGAGTCCTTCCGGCTGTTCTGCTCCATCGCCGCGAGCGGCGAGACCCAGGGCGGGTGGGAGAACGGGCGGATCGCCGTACTGGTCCCGGAGAGCCAGCGGGCGATGGCCCGCAAGATCGCGCGGCACGGCGCGGACGAGGAGAAGCACGGCCGGATCTTCAACGCCCTGCTGCGGCGGCGCGGGCTCCAGGCCGTCGCTGTTCCGGCCGCCGCCGACTACACCATGCTCCTGGAGCGGCGCGGAATCGGTCTCGCGCACGAGAAGCTCCAGCGTGACGAGCCGCTGACCGAGTCGGACATCGTCACGTATCTGGCGCACAGCCGGATCACCGAGGAACGGGCCGCCGCCCAGATGGCGCTGCTCGTGAAGCACTTCGGTGACCACCCGGAGGTCGGCAAGGCGGTCCGGATGATCGCCAGGGACGAGGACAACCACCTCGCGTACTGCCACGAGGAGCTGCTCCGGCTGTCCGACGAGGGGCACGCCGAGGAGATCCGGCGGATCCTGCACGAGAGCGTGCAGGCCGAGATCGCCGTCTACCGCGACGTCAGCCTCGCGGTGATGGAGCGGATGGGCCACATCCTGCGCTGGCCGCGCGCGAAGCGGGCGGTGCTCACGGGCGGCATCCACGCCGTGTACGCCTACGAGCGGGCCTTCGGGTGGCGGCGGATGGTCACCCTGCGGATGCCCGAACGGCGGGACGCGCTGGGCGGCCCGGCCGCGGCGGCGCCGGAGTTCGCCTGACGGCCACCGGGCAGCCGCCGGAGGGGCCGCCGCGGCCCGGCCCGCCGTACGCGCGTGCCCCGCCCCCACCTCGTCCGGGCCCGGCAGCACCCCTTGGGCCCTACAGCCAGCCCCGCCGCTTGAACATCCGGTAGAGCAGCACTTCCAGGACGGCCATGACCAGCAGGCACGCGGGATAGCCGTAGGTCCACTTCAGTTCGGGCATGTGCTCGAAGTTCATGCCGTAGATGCCCGCGATCATGGTCGGTACGGCGGCCAGCGCGGCCCAGGCCGAGATCTTGCGCATGTCGTCGTTCTGCCGCACACCCATCTGGGCCAGGTGGGCGGAGAGGATGTCCGACAGCAGCCGGTCCATGCCCTCCACGGACTCGTTGGCCCGCGTGAGGTGGTCGTCCACGTCGCGGAAGAAGGGCCGCGCCTGGTCGTGCACGAACGGTACGCCCGGGTTCTGCAGCCGCGACATCGGCTCGGCCAGCGGCCCCGTGGCCCGCCGGAACTCCAGCACCTCGCGCTTGAACGCGTAGATCGTCTGCGCGGTGTTCCTGCTGCCCGCGCCGCTCTTGGCGTCCGCGCCCACCGGCGCGAAGACGTCGGCCTCCAACTCGTCCAGGTCGAGCTGGAGTTCCGCGGCCACGTCGATGTAGTGGTCGACCACCGCGTCGCTGACCGCGTACAGGACCGCCGTCGGGCCCTGCTTGAGGACCTCGGGCTCGTGTTCCAGGCGTCGGCGCACGGCGGCCAGCGGGCTGCCCTCGCCGTGCCGCACGGTCACCACGAAGCAGTCCCCGATGAAGAGCATCAGCTCGCCGGAGCTGATGCTGCTGTCCTCGTCGTCGTACTCGATCGGCTTCAGGACCATGAACAAGGAGTCGTCGTACACCTCCAGCTTCGGCCGCTGGTGGGCCTTGAGCGCGTCCTCCACGGCCAGCGGGTGCAGCCCGAACTCCTCGCTGACCTGCTCGAACTCCTCCTCGCTCGGCTCGTGCATGCCGAGCCACAGAAAGGAGTGCCCCTCCGCGCGGGCTTCGTCGAGCGCGGTGGAGTATCCCGCCGGCTTCTCGATCCGCCGGCCGTTCCGGTAGATGGCACAATCCACGATCACATGGGGCATTCTCGCTGCCTGGCCGCACTCCTGCCAGGGCGGCCTCCCGGGCGGCACGTCCTCCGCTCGTGACAGGGACGTAGGCTGGTCGCCATGCCCACGCTGATCCTCGTACGGCACGGCCGCTCCACCGCCAACAACTCCGGCGTCCTCGCGGGGCGCACGCCCGGCGTCGCCCTGGACGAGCGGGGCGCCGCACAGGCCGCCGCGCTGCCGGACAGGCTGGCCGGCGTGCCGCTCGCCGCCGCGGTCGCCAGCCCCCTGCAGCGCTGCCGCGAGACGCTGGCCCCGCTGCTGAGGGCGCGCCCGGACCTCCCGCTGCACATCGAGGACGGCATCAACGAGTGCGACTACGGCGACTGGTCGGGGCGCAAGCTCGGCGAACTGACCGACGAGCCGCTGATGACCACCGTCCAGCAGCACCCCTCCGCCGCCGGCTTCCCGGGCGGCGAGACCATGCGCACCATGCAGAACCGCGCCGTGGATGCGGTCCGGGCCTGGAACGCGCGCATCGAGGAGGAGCACGGCCCCGAAGCGGTGTACCTGATGTGCTCGCACGGCGACATCATCAAGTCGCTGGTCGCCGACGCCCTCGGCATGCACCTGGACCTCTTCCAGCGGGTGTCCGTCGAGCCCTGCTCGGTGACGGTCGTCCGCTACACGCCGCTGCGCCCGTATCTCGTGCGGCTCGGCGACACCGGGGACCTCGCCTCGCTGGCCCCGAAGGAGGACGGCTCCGGGGCCTCCGCGGAGCGCGACGCGGCGATCGGCGGTGGCGCGGGAGCATCGTGATCAGCGGGCGCAGTAGGGTGGTGCGACGGCGCTGCCCGCCACGCCACCTGTGATCCTTGTCCGTGACCACAGATCCCCGCAGTCGAGCAATCGGAGCAGGACCTTGTCCCGTCAGGTGTTCTTCTACGACGCGCCGGACCGCTTCGTGGCCGGCACGGTCGGGCTGCCTGGCCGCCGCAGCTTCTTCCTTCAGGCCACAGCGGCCGGCCGCATCACCAGCGTCGCCCTGGAGAAGACCCAGGTGGCCGCACTCGCCGAGCGCATGGACGAGCTGCTGGACGAGGTGGTGCGCCGCAGCGGTGGCAATGCCCCGGTGCCGGCCGTCGCCCCCTCGGAGATCTCCGACACCGCGCCGCTGGAGAGCCCGGTGGAGGAGGAGTTCCGCGTCGGCACCATGGCCCTGGCCTGGGACGGCGACGAGGAGCGGATGATCGTCGAGGCCCAGGCGCTGGTGGAGCTGGACGCCGACAACGACGAGGACCTCGCCGAGGCCGAGGAGCGGCTGCTCCAGGACGACGAGAACGGCCCCCCGATGCTCCGCGTCCGGCTCACCGGCACCATGGCCCGCGCCTTCGCCAAGCGGGCCCTGGAAGTCGTGAACGCCGGCCGCCCGCCGTGCCCGCTGTGCAGCCTGCCGCTCGACCCGGAGGGACACGTATGTCCGCGCCAGAACGGATACCGGCGGGACGCCTGACGCCCGCCGAGCTCGAGAAGCACCTCGAGCACGGCGAGCTCACCGTCCTCGGCCGGGTCCGTGAGGCGTCCAACGCCGTCCTGTACTGCTCCGTCACGTACCGGGACCGGACCGGCCACTGCGTGTACAAGCCGGTCGCCGGGGAGCGCCCGCTGTGGGACTTCCCCGACGGCACGCTCGCCCAGCGCGAGGTCGCCGCGTACGAGATCTCCCGTGCCACGGGCTGGGACCTCGTCCCGCCCACGGTGCTGCGCGACGGCCCGTACGGGCAGGGCATGGTCCAGGAGTGGGTGGACCCCTCCGACGAGGGCGACAGCCCCGAGCTGCTGGCGCTGGTCGAGACCGAGGAGCCCGGGCCCGGCTGGAAGGCCGTCGGCTTCGCGCAGGTCGGTGAGGGGCGTACCGCCCTCCTCGTGCACGCCGACGATCCGCGGCTGCGCCGGCTCGCCGTCCTGGACGCGGTGATCAACAACGGCGACCGCAAGGGCGGCCACCTGCTGCCCACCGCGGACGGCCGGGTCCTCGCCATCGACCACGGTGTGACCTTCCACGTCGAGGACCGGCTGCGCACCCTCCTGTGGGGCTGGGCCGGCGAGCCGCTGACCGAGGAGGCCGTCGCGGTGCTGGAGCGGCTGGCCGCGGAGACCGCGGACGGGGAGCCGCTCGCCGCCCGACTGGCCGAATGTCTCACCGCCGACGAGATCGCCGCACTGCGCGAGCGGATCGCCGGAATGCTGGATTCCGGCGTCCATCCGCAGCCCGGCGGCGAGTGGCCCGCGATTCCCTGGCCCCCGGTGTGACCTGTACGGCCCGGTGATGCACAGCCGGGCCGAAGGTGCAAGAGCGCCTATCAGGCCAAGACCCACACTCCGGTTCGTATCCGGAAGCTGCGTCCGGTTACGCTCATGTCATGCATGCATGGCCCGCTTCTGAGGTCCCCGCCCTGCCCGGTCAGGGCCGCGACCTGAGGATCCACGACACCGCGACCGGCGGACGGGTAACACTCGCCCCCGGTCCCGTCGCCCGTCTCTATGTCTGCGGCATCACGCCGTACGACGCGACCCACATGGGGCACGCGGCGACCTACAACGCGTTCGACCTCGTGCAGCGCGTGTGGCTCGACACGAAGCGACAGGTCCACTACGTGCAGAACGTCACCGACGTCGACGATCCGCTCCTGGAGCGGGCCGTGGCCACCGGCGACGACTGGACCGCGCTCGCCGAGCGTGAGACCGCCCTCTTCCGCGAGGACATGACCGCCCTGCGGATGCTCCCCCCGAAGGACTACATCGGCGCCGTCGAGGCCATACCGGGCATCGTGCCGCTGGTGGAGCGCCTCCGTGACGCGGGCGCCGCGTACGACCTGGACGGCGACGTCTACTTCTCCGTCGAGTCCGACCCGCACTTCGGCGAGGTCTCGAACCTCGACGCCGAGGCGATGCGGCTGCTGTCCGCCGAGCGCGGCGGCGACCCGGAGCGCCAGGGCAAGAAGAACCCCCTGGACCCGATGCTCTGGATGGCGGCCCGCGACGGCGAGCCCAGCTGGGACGGCGGCTCGCTCGGCCGGGGCCGCCCCGGCTGGCACATCGAGTGCGTCGCCATCGCCCTGGACCACCTGGGCATGGGCTTCGACGTGCAGGGCGGCGGGTCCGACCTGGCCTTCCCGCACCACGAGATGGGCGCCTCGCACGCCCAGGCGCTGACCGGTGAGCACCCCTTCGCCAAGGCGTACGTGCACGCCGGGATGGTCGCCCTGGACGGCGAGAAGATGTCCAAGTCCAAGGGCAACCTCGTCTTCGTCTCCAAGGTGCGGCGGGACGGCACCGACCCGGCCGCGATCCGGCTCGCCCTGCTGGCCCACCACTACCGCGCCGACTGGGAGTGGACCGACCAGGTCCTGCAGGACGCCGTGGACCGGCTCGCCCGCTGGCGCGCCGCGGTCTCCCGGCCCGACGGCCCGTCCGCCGAGGCGCTCCTGGAGGAGATGCGGGAGGCGCTCGCCGACGACCTGGACTCGCCGGCCGCGCTCGCCGCGGTCGACCGCTGGGCCGAGCGGCAGCAGGCGGCGGGCGGCACCGACGAGGGCGCGCCGGGCCTGGTGTCCCGGGCCGTGGACGCGCTGCTCGGCGTGGCGCTGTGACCCGCTGACCCGGCAGACGTAACGGGGCGCTTCCTCCGAGGAGGAAGCGCCCCGCTGGTTTTCCGGTACCCGGGTCACCGGTCAGCCGGTGACCCGGTGTGCGCCCGGTCCGCCGGTCAGAACTTGCGGATCTGGATGCTGCGCAGGATGTGCGGGGTCTGCTGCTCCCAGACACCGATGACCTGGAAGCCGCTGCGGAAGGCGTCGGCGACCTGGTCGAAGGTGGTGTCGTTGGGGTTGTTCAGCACGCGGATCTCGTTCTCGATGCGCAGGAAGATCGCGCGGGGGTGACCCGGGATCGGCTGCGGAACGGCGACGAAGCCGTTCGCCTGGCCGGCCCGCAGCTGCTGCTGCTGGACCTGCTGCACGACCTGCTGCACGGCCTGCTGAGTGACCTGCTGCAGGTGCTGCAGAACCTGGTGCTCCTGCTGCTGCGACTGGCCCATCTGCTGCCCGAACTGCTGCAGCAGGCCCTGGAAGGGCTGCTGCTGGCCGAGCTGCTGGAGCTGCTCCAGCATCCCGCCCTGCTGCTGGGGCTGCATCTGCCCGAACGGCTGCTGCTGCTGGCCGAACGGCTGCTGCTGCCCGTACTGCTGCTGGCCGTAGGGCTGCTGGCCGTACTGCTGGCCCATGCCCTGCTGACCGAACGGGGAGGTGCTGGGCTGCTGCTGGCCGAGCTGACCGAGCTGCGCGAGCGGGTTCATCTGAGTGGTCATTGCTACCTTTCCCTGACTTGTTGGTGTGCTTCAGCCGGTGACGACCAGCTCGTCAGCCTGTGATGACCAGACCCACGACCTCGTCGTCGGAGTACCACACACGTACGTCGGGCCGTCCCCCCGCGAAGGCGGAGTGCACCGCCTGGCGCACCTCGGGCGCCGGCCGGTTCAGGTTCCGCCACGCGCCGGCCACGAACAGCCGGAGCCGCGGGGGGAGTTCTCGGGGGTACGGGAGCAACTCGTCCCAGTACCGCTCGGCCTGGCCGGAGCCGACCGAGGTGGGCACCAGGTGCGTTACCGCCGCCCTGATGTCGGGCCGGTTGCCGATCCGTTGGGAGGCCGGCCGGCCCGGTGCGTCCTGCTGCGGGGACCCGGTGTTCCGCAGCACGTCACGTGCCTGCTCGGGACCCATCGGCTCCAGGCCCGCGGCCTTGAGCATGCCCTGGAGCGACGCCACGGCGCCGACCACGACGGGGGATGCCGATGAGGTGCCCGAGAAGCTGTCGGTGTACCAGGCGATCTCCTCGGTGCCGCCCTGGAGGTCGCCGGGCCGGTCCCAGAAGCCGCCGGTCGTGGTGACCTCGCGGCCCCAGCCCTGGGCGTCCAGCCGGTTGCCGTAGTTGGAGAACCCCAGCCGGGAACGGTCCGGGCCGTGATCGCGGCCGTGGGTACCGGGCGGCGGGGCGCCGGCCCCGACGAAGATCGCGCCGGACGCCTGGTTGGAGGGGTTGAAGGGGTTGCGCCACCACTCCGGGAAGCGGTCGGGGCGGCGCTCGTAGAGTGCGTCGTCCAGGCTCTCCGCGCCGTTGCCGGCGGCCTCCACCACGACGACGCCCTTCGCCGTCGCCCAGCGGATCGCGGCGAAGTCGTCCGGCCACCACTCCAGCGCGATGTAGCCGCGCTGGTCGTCGCGGTGCTCGTAGTCGAACCGGGGGCCCGGCCGGTGCAGTTCGACCAGCAGGATGTCCCCGCGGGAGAGCCGCTCGGCCGCCGCGTGGATCGCGGCCGCCGAACCGATGCCCTGGATCGAGGCGGCGGCGGTCACCGCGCCGGGCGCGACGCCCACCACACCCTTGTCGTTGCGGTCGCCCCCGATGACGCCGAGGACGGCCGTACCGTGGTTGCGCCAGGCCAGGTCCTGGTACGGCGTGCCGACGACGACGCCGGCGAGCCGCTCGGACAGGTCCTCGTGGCCCAGCTGCCAGGCACCCTCGACGTCGATGATGGTGACGCCCTCGCCGTCGCCGCCCTGCCGCTGCCAGGCCCACACGGCGTTCACGCCCTCGGGCGCTGCGCCGAGATGGCCCTGACGGCCCGTGAAGTCGGGGGTCGGGGCCGCGCCCTCCTTCCGGCCCTGGTTCTCCTCCGGACCGCGCGCCGCCGAGCCGGCGGGCACGGCACCCGGCTTGAGGTACGCCGTCTCGATCTCCGGGAGGGCGGAGAGCCGGGCGGTCAGTTCGACGGCCCGGTTCTCGCCGCCCCGCACCCGGTAGAAGAGGGTGAGGTCCGGGAGCGTACCGGTGCCCGCTGCGGGCTCCTGGGGCATGGCCGCCCGGATCCGGTCCTCGTTGCCGAACAGCGGCTCGAAGGTGAGCTGCTGGTCACTGAGGAACATCTCCAGCGCGGAGATGTCCGCGCCCGAGGCCGACCGCACGCCGCCCGCGCCGGCGCGGAGCCGGGGCTCGGCCCGCGCGACGACGATCAGCTCCGGTTCGGCTCCTTGGTAGGTGAATCCCGCTCCGTCGGGTCCGGGGCCCGCCATACCGGGGCCCGTACCGGGAGGTGCCTGATCGGTCATCGCTGGGACCGCTCCCTTCGGGGTGCTGCTCCGTGCCCTGCCCTGCCGCTCGTCGGCTGCGCACCCGGTACACGCCGCTACGTGCAACAGCGGTGTGTACCGGATGTTGCGGCGCTGTGTCGCCGGGGCTCCGGGGCGTCACCCTGCTACCTCCGTCCGCCTTCGTCCAGCGGGTGAGGGCCCCTGTGTTTGGGATCCGGCCGAAGTGGGAACCGTGGGCAAATCGGCCGGAAACCTATGACACTCCGTCAAGCGGTCAAACACTACGGAGACGTACGCGGGGCGCTGGGACGGAAGTGCCCGCTGACCACCTCTTCGGGGGCGGGAACGACGAAGCGGGGCGGTGCAAATGCACCGCCCCGCTCCGTTCCGGTCAGTCCTCCGAGGAATCGGGATCCGCGGAGTCCGGCGGATCCGCCGGCGCCGCCGGGTCCGTGCCCCCGGAGCCCTCCGTGTCCGTACTCCCGGGCCCCTTCGGGGCCGTGCCCGCGGAGCCCTTCGTGTCCGCGTCCTCGGAGGCCTCGGCCGCCTCCGGTCCGGCGTCCTGCTCCTCGCCCTGCTCCTGGTCCGGCTTGCCCTGCTGCTTCGCGGGACCGTCCTCCGTGCGGGCCGGGCCCTGGCCGCTCTCCGGCTTCGGCGGCCTGGGCGGCCGGGTCCGTCCGCTGGTCGAGTCCCGCAGGTAGGAGCCGTCGCGGCTGTCGGCGAGCCCGCCGTCGGTGGCCAGGCCGGGCCCGGCCTGCGGGTCCCGCCGCCGCAGATAGCGCTCGAATTCGCGCGCGATGGCCTCGCCCGACGCCTCCGGCAGCTCGGCGGTGTCCCGGGCCTCCTCCAGCGACTGGACGTACTCGGCGACCTCGCTGTCCTCGGCCGCGAGCTGGTCCACGCCCAGCTGCCACGCCCGCGCGTCCTCGCTGAGCTCGCCCAGCGGGATGCGCAGGTCCAGCAGGTCCTCCAGGCGGTTCAGCAGGGCCAGCGTCGCCTTGGGGTTCGGCGGCTGCGAGACGTAGTGCGGCACGGCCGCCCACAGGCTCACCGCGGGCACCCCGGCGTGCGTGCAGGCCTCCTGGAGGATGCCGACGATGCCCGTCGGGCCCTCGTACTTGCTCTCCTCCAGGTCCATCGTGCGCGCCAGGTCGGGGTCGGAGGTGACGCCGCTGACGGGGACCGGGCGGGTGTGCGGGGTGTCGCCGAGCAGCGCGCCCAGCACGACGAGCATCTCCACGCCCAGCTCGTGCGCGAAGCCCAGGATCTCGTTGCAGAAGGACCGCCAGCGCATGCTGGGCTCGATGCCCCGCACCAGCACCAGGTCGCGCGGCTTGTCGCCGCCCACCCGGACCACGGAGAGCCGGGTCGTCGGCCACGTGATCTTGCGTACGCCGTCCTCCAGGAAGACGGTGGGGCGGTTGACCTGGAAGTCGTAGTAGTCCTCGGCGTCCAGCGCGGCGAAGACCTCGCCCTTCCACTCCCGGTCCAGGTGCGCGACCGCGGCGGAGGCGGCGTCGCCGGCGTCGTTCCAGCCTTCGAACGCGGCCACCATGACCGGGTCGATCAGCTCGGGCACCCCCTCCAGCTCGATCACCCAACGCCTCCTTCCGGCCGGTGGGCCCTTCTTCGGCGGCCACCGGTTGCTGTTCCCGATCCGTGCGCCCCCAGCCTACGGCGTCCGTGGTACCCGAACGCAGCCCCTCTGCACTAACGAGTGCTCATTCATCCGATCTGTTCCTGTCAACCACCAGCCGTTTGACCGGCGAGGACGGGGCGGCGAGGCCATACATCGGAGCGCGGCACAGATCGGATGTCCCTCCGTGCCACCGCCGGGCTCCGGCCGCCGCGCGGGCCCGTCGGCAGCCGCCGGCCGCCCGGCACGACGGCCGGTTTCCACGGCTCGCCGGCCGCCGCCGGAACGGCCCGCCGGCCTCACCCGGAAGCGGCTGTCACAGTGACGCCCGCAGCCACTGCTCCACGCTGGCGATGTGCACGGTGGCCCAGGCGCGGGCGGCCTCCGCGTCGCGGGCCCGCAGCGCGCCGACGATGGCCCGGTGCTCGGTGAGGGTGCGGGTCACCGCGTCCTTCTGGGTCAGCCCGCGCCAGATACGGGCGCGGGTGGTGGGCCCGGAGAGGCCGTCCAGCAGCGAGCAGAGCACCGAGTTGCCGGAGGCGGCCACGATGCTGCGGTGGAACTCCAGATCGCAGGCGACCAGGTCCTCCACCGGTGGTGCCGTGCCGAGCGCGTCCAGTTGGGCGTCCAGCGCGTCGAGCTGCTCGGGCGTGATCCGGGCCGTGGCCATCGCGGTGGCGGCGGGCTCCAGGATGCGGCGGACGGCGAGGAACTCCAGGACGGTGTCGTCGCGGTGGAAGTCCACGACGAAGCTCATCGCCTCCAGCAGCAGCTGGGGATCCAGGCTCGTGACGTACGTGCCGTCGCCCTGCCGGACGTCCAGGATGCGGATCAGCGCCAGGGCGCGGACGGCCTCGCGCAGGGAGTTGCGGGACAGGCCCAGTTCGGCGGCGAGTTCGCTCTCCTTGGGCAGCCGGTCGCCGGGGCGCAGCGCGCCGGAGACGATCATGCCCTTGATCTTCTCGATGGCCTCGTCCGTGACCGCCATGGCCGACCTCCCCGCTCGGAACGCCTGAAAGCCCGAAAACTGCCGTCAGACATCGGATGTCTGATGGGAGGCCATTATGCCCGCGGGAACGCGTCGGGGCGGGACCCGGTACCCGGAATCCCGCCCCGTCCTCGCCGGCGGACCGCCACCGCCGGGCGGTGCCTCAGCTCTTGCGGGCCGCCAGCACGTCCGTCACCTTCGCGCGGACCTCGTCCGTCGCCAGGCCCCGGATCGTCAGCGTGGTACGGCGGCGCAGCACGTCGTCCGCGGTCTCGGCCCACTCGTGGTCCCGGGCGTACACGACCTGCGCCCAGATCTCGGGCGCGTCGGGGTGGATCCGCTCGGCCAGCGCCGGGTCCTCGTTCGCCAGGCGCGCGATGTCGAAGGACAGCGAGCCGTAGTGGGTGGCGAGGTGGCGGGCGGTGTCGGCGGACATCCGCGGGCCGGGGGTGCCGCCGTCGACCAGCAGCCGGTGCGCGACCGCCTGCGGGTTGGCGATGCCGGGCAGCGGCAGCTTCTTCGGCAGCTCGGAGACGGGCTCCATGTTCTCGCCGAGCGGGTGGCCGGGCAGGGCGGCCAGCTTGCTCATGACCGTACGTCCGATGTGCCGGAACGTCGTCCACTTGCCCCCGGCCACCGAGAGCATGCCGCCGGCACCTTCGGTGACCACCGTCTCGCGCTTGGCCTTGGAGGTGTCGCCGGGGCCGCCCGGCAGCACCCGCAGGCCCGCGAAGGAGTAGTTGATGAGGTCGCGGTCCAGCTGCTGGTCGCGGACGGAGAACGCGGCCTCGTCCAGGATCTGCTTGATGTCCTTCTCGGTGACCGCGACGTCGGCCGGGTCGCCCTCGTACTCCTCGTCGGTGGTGCCCAGCAGCAGCTGGTCCTCCCACGGCAGTGCGAAGGTGATGCGGTACTTGTCGATCGGGGTCGCCAGCGCCGCGTTCCAGGGGGAGGTGCGCTTGAGGACCAGGTGCGCGCCCTTGGAGAGGCGGATGGAGGGGGCGGCGCCCGGGTTCTCCATCTTGCGCAGGTGGTCCACCCACGGTCCGGTGGCGTTCAGCACCAGGCGGGCGTTGACGCCGAACTCGGTGCCGTCGGTGCGGTCCTTCAGGTCGGCACCGGTGACCCGGCCCTGGGTGAAGCGCAGCCCGGTGACCTCGGCGTGGTTCAGCACGGTCGCGCCGGCCGCGGCGGCCGCGCGGACCGTCATCAGGGCCATCCGGGAGTCATTCATCTGGTCGTCGCCGTACACGGCCACGGCCTTGAGGTTCTCCGTGCGCAGCTCCGGCACGTCGCGCTGGGCCTTGGCCGGGCTGATGACGTGGCCGACGCCGTCGCCGAAAGCGGAGAGCGCGGAGTAGGCGAAGACCCCCGCGCCGAGCTTGGCCGCGCCGTGCGGGCCGCCCTTGTAGACCGGCAGGTAGAAGGTCAGCGGGTTCGACAGGTGGGGGGCCACCTGACGGGAGACGGCGCGGCGCTCGAAGTGGTTCTCCGCCACCAGCTTCACCGCGCCGGTCTGCAGGTATCGCAGGCCGCCGTGGAGCAGCTTGGAGGAGGCGGAGGAGGTGGCGCCGGCGAAGTCGCCGGCGTCCACCAGGGCCACCCGCAGTCCCGACTGCGCGGCGTGCCAGGCGGTGGAGATGCCCAGGATGCCGCCGCCGATCACCAGGAGGTCGTACGTCGCCTTGTCGAGCCGCTCCCGGGTCTCGGCGCGGCTCGGGAGCGAACCGTCGGCCGGGTGCGTCCCGAGTGCCGGGACGCTCTGCAGGGTGCTCATGTGATTACTCCTCGTCCTCGATCCAGCCCATGGTCCGCTCGACGGCCTTGAGCCAGCTCTTGTACTCGCGGTCACGGGTGGCCGCTTCCATGCGGGGGGTCCATTCGGCGGCCCGCCGCCAGTTGGCGCGCAGCTCGTCGGTGCCGGACCAGAAGCCCACGGCCAGGCCGGCCGCGTAGGCAGCGCCGAGGCAGGTGGTCTCGGCGACCATCGGGCGCACCACGGGCGCGTCCAGGAAGTCCGAGATCGTCTGCATCAGCAGGTTGTTGGAGGTCATGCCGCCGTCGACCTTCAGCGAGGTCAGCTCGACGCCGGAGTCCTTCGTCATGGCGTCGGTGATCTCGCGGGTCTGCCAGGCGGTGGCCTCAAGGACGGCGCGCGCGATGTGCGCCTTGGTGACGTACCGGGTCAGGCCCGCGATCACGCCGCGCGCGTCGGAGCGCCAGTACGGGGCGAACAGGCCGGAGAAGGCCGGTACGAAGTAGGCGCCGCCGTTGTCCTCGACCGTGGAGGCCAGGGTCTCGATCTCGGCGGCGGAGTTGATGAGGCCCATCTGGTCGCGCATCCACTGCACCAGCGAGCCGGTGACGGCGATGGAGCCTTCCAGGGCGTAGACCGGGGGCTCGTTGCCGATGCGGTAGCCGACGGTGGTCAGCAGGCCGTTGTAGGAGTTGACGGGCTCGCCACCGGTGTTCATCAGCATGAAGGTGCCGGTGCCGTACGTGGACTTGGCCTCGCCGCTGGCGAAGCAGGTCTGGCCGAACAGGGCCGCCTGCTGGTCGCCGAGCGCGGAGGCGACCGGGACCCCGGCCAGCACGCCGGAGGCGGTCTCGCCGTAGATCTCGGCGGAGGACTTGATCTCCGGCAGCACCTCGGCGGGGATGCCGATGGAGCTGAGGATCTTGGGCTCCCACTGGAGGGTGCGCAGGTTCATCAGCAGGGTGCGGGAGGCGTTGGTGACGTCGGTGACGTGCTTGCCGCCGTTGACGCCGCCGGTGAGGTTCCAGATGACCCAGGAGTCCATGGTGCCGAAGAGGATGTCGCCGCGCTCGGCGCGCTCGCGCAGGCCCTCGACGTTGTCCAGCAGCCAGCGGATCTTCGGCCCCGCGAAGTACGAGGCGAGGGGGAGGCCGGTCTCGCGGCGGAAGCGGTCCTGGCCGACGTTGCGGCCCAGCTCCTTGCAGAGCGCGTCGGTGCGGGTGTCCTGCCAGACGATGGCGTTGTGGACCGGCTCGCCGGTGTTCTTGTCCCACATCAGCGTGGTCTCGCGCTGATTGGTGATGCCGATGGCCTTGACGTCGTCGGCGGTGATGCCCGCCTTGTCGATGGCGCCGGCCACGACCTGCTGGACGTTCTCCCAGATCTCGGTGGCGTCGTGTTCGACCCAGCCGGGCTTGGGGAAGATCTGCTCGTGTTCCTTCTGGTCGACCGAGACGATGCGGCCGTCGCGGTCGAAGACGATGCAGCGGCTGGAGGTCGTGCCCTGGTCGATGGCCGCGATGAACGGGCCGGTGGTGTGGGTGTCGCTCATGGTGTGTGCTCCAGGAGGTGCTGTGGGGAGTGCGGCTCTTGTCTCGTACGGCTTCTGCTGCGGCGGCTCAGGCGAACGCGAGCTGGTAGATGCCACCCGCGAGGGCGCCGCCGATCAGCGGACCGGCCACCGGGATCCAGGCGTAGCCCCAGTCGGAGCCGCCCTTGTTCGGCAGCGGCAGCAGCGCGTGCACGATGCGCGGACCGAGGTCGCGGACCGGGTTGATGGCGTAACCGGTCGGGCCGCCCAGCGAGAGGCCGATGCCGACGACGACGAACGCGACCAGGAGGCTGCCGAGCGGGCCGACGCCCTTGCCGTCGTCGCTGAGGCCCAGGGTCAGGATCGCCAGCACGAGCACGATGGTGGCGATGATCTCGGTGACCAGGTTCTGCCACGCGTTGCGGATCTCCGGGCCGGTGGAGAAGACGCCGAGGACCGGGCCGGCCTTGGGCGCCTCGGCCTGGTCGACGAGACCCTCGTCGCCCCGCGGCGGGTTGATCACCTCGGGGTCCGTGAGGTGGGCCTTGAACTGGCCGTAGTAGGAGAGCCACACACAGACCGCGCCGATCATCGCGCCGAGCAGCTCACCGGCGAAGTACACCGGAACCTGGCTCCACTCGATGCCGCCCTGGATGGCCAGGCCGACCGTGACGGCGGGGTTCAGGTGCGCGCCGGACTTGGCGGCGATGTACGCGCCGGTGAGGACGGCGAATCCCCAGCCGAGCGAGATGGCCACCCAGCCGGCCTCATGGGCCTTCGAGCGCTTGAAAGTGACGGCGGCGCACACGCCACCGCCCAGCAGGATCAGCACAGCGGTACCGATGGTCTCGCTGATGAAGATGTCGGAGCTGGACACCCGCGACTCCTTTGTCCTTCGTCCAGATGGACACCGAGATGCGCCGTACCCCGGGTCCCTCCGGTGGTCCGAGCCCTCGGTGAGGGCGTTGGTCGGCGATCCGGCACTGACCACCATACGACAATCGTCGTATTGCGTTCGACAATGCCGACCGACGAACGGCAGTTTTGTTTACGGCCAGTAGCCCGTCAAGGGTTCTGTGAGGGAAAACCTAAGCCGAAATACCGGACAAACCGGTTAGAAGCGCTGTGCGCCCAGATCCCTGGACACGGCACGCGCGCAGTCCCGCACGGCCGCGATGATCTCCGGCCGCAGCTCCCCGTCCCGCCGCACCCGCTCCACGGCACCGGAGATCCCCACCGCGCCCACCGGCATCCGCCGCCGGTCGTGGATGGGCGCGGCCACCGACGCCACGCCCTCCCAGGTCTCCTCCACGTCCGCCGCCCAGCCCCGGGCGCGGGTGAGATCCAGCACGCCCTCGAAGTCCTCCAGGTCGGTGAGCGTGTGCGAGGTGAACGCCTCTCGCTGCCCCTCCACCGCCTCGCTGTGCGCCACCGGGTCGTACGCGGAGAGAACCTTGCCCAGCGCGGTGCTGTGCAGCGGCTGCATGGCGCCCACCTCCAGCACCTGGCGGCTGTCGTCCGGCCGGAAGACGTGGTGCACGATCAGCACGCCCTGCTGGTGCAGCACGCCCAGATAGACGCTCTCGCCGCTGGAGCGGGCCAGGTCGTCGGTCCAGACGAGGGCGCGGGCCCGCAGCTCGTGCACGTCGAGGTAGCTGTTGCCCAGCCGCAGCAGCTCGGCGCCCAGCTGGTACCGGCCGGACGCCGCGTCCTGCTCCACGAAGCCCTCCTGCTGGAGGGTGCGCAGGATCCCGTGGGCCGTGCCCTTGGCCAGGTCCAGCGCGGAGGCGATGTCGGAGAGCCCGAGGCGCCGTTCGCCGCCGGCCAGCAGCCGCAGCATGGCCGCGGCGCGCTCCAGCGACTGAATGGTCCGTGCCATGGAGCTACCTCCGGGAAGAGCGGTTCGACAATGCCAAACGATATCGGTCGATGCCGACCCCGGGGGAGTGGGCCGCACACCGGACCATGATCATGGCCCGGCGGGCGCCGCGCCCACCGCCCCACCCCCGAGCAGGCCCGGCCGCGTGCCGCGACCACCCCTGCCGTACGAGTGCCCTGCCGTCCCACGCCGTGGGACGCCCACCACCGAAAGGAGCCCGCCAGCTAGGCTGGCCCGGTGCGCCCTCGTACCGGAAGGCGCAAAGCCGACAGCCGTCGCAACCACGGGAGCAGCTCCATGGCCTCGCACACGCCTACGACCACACCCTCAGCCCGCATCGAAGCCTTCCGTGAGGCCCTCGCCTCGCGTGTCGTGGTCGCCGACGGAGCCATGGGCACCATGCTCCAGGCCCAGGACCCCAGCCTGGACGATTTCCAGCAGCTCGAGGGCTGCAACGAGATCCTCAATCTCACCCGCCCCGACATCGTGCGTTCGGTCCACGAGGAGTACTTCGCCGTCGGCGTCGACTGCGTGGAGACCAACACCTTCGGCGCGAACCACGCGGCGCTGGCGGAGTACGACATCCCCGAGCGGGTCTTCGAGCTGTCCGAGTCCGGCGCGCGCATCGCCCGCGAGGTGGCCGACGAGTTCACCGCCTCGACCGGGCAGCAGCGCTGGGTGCTGGGTTCCATGGGCCCCGGCACCAAGCTGCCCACCCTCGGCCACGCCCCCTACACCACCCTGCGGGACGCCTACCAGCAGAACGCCGAGGGCATGATCGCCGGCGGCGCGGACGCGCTGCTGGTGGAGACCACCCAGGACCTGCTGCAGACCAAGGCCGCCGTCCTCGGCGCCCGCCGCGCCCTGGAGGCCACCGGCACCCACCTGCCGATCATCTGCTCCGTGACGGTGGAGACGACCGGGACGATGCTGCTGGGGTCGGAGATCGGTGCGGCGCTGACGGCGCTGGAGCCGCTGGGCATCGACATGATCGGTCTGAACTGCGCGACCGGTCCGGCCGAGATGAGCGAGCACCTGCGCTATCTGGCCCGTCATTCCCGCGTGCCGATCTCCTGCATGCCCAATGCGGGGCTGCCGGTGCTGGGCAAGGACGGCGCGCACTATCCGCTGACGGCGGGCGAGCTGGCCGACGCCCAGGAGACCTTCGTCGCCGAGTACGGTCTGTCCCTGGTCGGCGGCTGCTGCGGCACCACCCCCGAGCACCTGCGCCAGGTGGTGGAGCGGGTCCGCGGCACCGCCCCGACCGAGCGCCGTCCGCACCCCGAGCCCGGCGCCGCCTCGCTCTACCAGACCGTCCCGTTCCGGCAGGACACCTCGTATCTGGCGATCGGTGAGCGGACCAACGCCAATGGTTCGAAGAAGTTCCGCGAGGCGATGCTGGATGCCCGCTGGGACGACTGTGTGGAGATGGCCCGGGATCAGATCCGCGAGGGCGCGCACATGCTGGATCTGTGCGTGGACTACGTGGGCCGGGACGGCGTGGCGGACATGACCGAGCTGGCCGGGCGGTTTGCCACGGCCTCGACGCTGCCGATCGTGCTGGACTCCACCGAGGTTCCCGTGATCCGGGCGGGGCTGGAGAAGCTCGGCGGCCGCGCGGTGATCAACTCGGTGAACTACGAGGACGGTGACGGGCCGGAGTCGCGGTTTGCGAAGGTCACGGCGCTGGCCCGGGAGCACGGTGCGGCGCTGATCGCGCTGACCATCGATGAGGAGGGGCAGGCCCGTACTCCCGAGCACAAGGTGGCCATCGCCGAGCGGATCATCGCCGATCTGACGGGGAACTGGGGCATCCGCGAGTCCGACATCCTCATCGACACCCTGACCTTCACCATCTGCACCGGTCAGGAGGAGTCCCGCAAGGACGGCATCGCCACCATCGAGGCGATCCGCGAGCTCAAGCGCCGCCACCCGGAGGTGCAGACCACGCTGGGCCTGTCCAACATCTCCTTCGGCCTGAACCCGGCTGCGCGCATCCTGCTGAACTCCGTGTTCCTGGACGAGTGCGTCAAGGCGGGCCTGGACTCGGCGATCGTGCACGCCTCCAAGATCCTGCCGATCGCGCGGTTCGACGAGGAGCAGGTCACCACCGCGCTGGACCTGATCTACGACCGGCGGGCCGAGGGATATGACCCGCTGCAGAAGCTGATGCAGCTCTTCGAGGGCGCCACGGCCAAGTCGCTGAAGGCCGGCAAGGCCGAGGAGCTCGCCGCGCTGCCGCTGGAGGAGCGCCTCCAGCGCCGCATCATCGACGGCGAGAAGAACGGCCTGGACGCCGACCTGGACGCGGCGCTGGAGACGCGCCCGGCGCTGGAGATCGTCAACGACACGCTGCTGGCGGGCATGAAGGTGGTCGGCGAGCTGTTCGGCTCCGGGCAGATGCAGCTGCCGTTCGTGCTCCAGTCCGCCGAGGTGATGAAGACGGCGGTGGCCTACCTGGAGCCGCACATGGAGAAGACCGACGACGACGGCAAGGGCACCATCGTGCTGGCCACCGTCCGCGGCGATGTCCATGACATCGGCAAGAACCTGGTGGACATCATCCTGTCCAACAACGGCTACAACGTCGTCAACCTCGGCATCAAGCAGCCGGTCTCGGCGATCCTGGAGGCGGCCGAGGAGCACAAGGCCGACGTCATCGGCATGTCGGGCCTGCTGGTGAAGTCCACGGTGATCATGAAGGAGAACCTGGAGGAGCTCAACCAGCGCAAGATGGCGGCCGACTTCCCCGTCATCCTCGGCGGCGCGGCGCTGACCCGCGCGTACGTGGAGCAGGACCTGCACGAGATCTACGAGGGCGAGGTCCGCTACGCCCGCGATGCCTTCGAGGGCCTGCGCCTGATGGACGCCCTCATCGCGGTCAAGCGCGGCGTGCCCGGCGCGACGCTGCCGGAGCTGAAGCAGCGCCGCGTGCCCAAGCGGGACACCGCAGCGCTGGAGGTCGAGGAGCCCGAGGGCGCGGTCCGTTCCGACGTGGCCACGGACAACCCCGTCCCGCAGCCGCCGTTCTGGGGCACCCGCGTGGTGAAGGGCATCCAGCTCGCCGACTACGCCTCCTGGCTGGACGAGGGCGCCCTCTTCAAGGGCCAGTGGGGCCTGAAGCAGGCCCGTACGGGTGACGGCCCGACGTACGAGGAGCTGGTGGAGACCGAGGGCCGGCCGCGGCTGCGCGGCTGGCTGGACAAGCTCCAGCGGGACAACCTCCTGGAAGCCGCTGTCGTGCACGGGTACTTCCCCTGCCACTCCAAGGGCGACGACCTCATCCTGCTGAACGAGGACGGGACGGAGCGGACCCGCTTCACCTTCCCGCGCCAGCGCCGCGGCCGGCGGCTGTGCCTGGCGGACTTCTTCCGCCCGGAGGAGTCCGGCGAGACCGATGTCGTCGGCCTCCAGGTCGTCACCGTCGGCTCGAAGATCGGCGAGGAGACGGCCAAGCTGTTCGCCGCCGACTCCTACCGCGACTACCTGGAGCTGCACGGCCTCTCCGTCCAGCTCGCCGAGGCCCTCGCCGAGTACTGGCACGCCCGCGTCCGCGCCGAGCTGGGCTTCCAGGGCGAGGACCCGGCCGAGATGGAGGACATGTTCGCGCTGAAGTACCGCGGCGCGCGCTTCTCCCTCGGGTACGGCGCCTGCCCCGACCTGGAGGACCGCGCGAAGATCGCGGACCTGCTCCAGCCGGAGCGGATCGGCGTCCAGCTCTCCGAGGAGTTCCAGCTCCACCCGGAGCAGTCCACGGACGCCATCGTCATCCACCACCCGGAGGCGAAGTACTTCAACGCGCGCTAGCACGGTGTGCGCGGCCGGGGCCGGGGGTTGCCCCCGGGGGGGGCGCAGCAACGCGCGATAGCGCAATGCGTACCCCCGGAGGCTCGAAGCCGGGCCTCCGGTCGGGCACCGAAGCGTACGGACCGGCACAGTCGTACACTTATCGGTCCGGTAGCGGCCGGTCGTCTTTCCCCGCGGGAAGGCGGCCGGCCCTTTTGTCCCTCCGGGGACCCCTGCAACGGAGGTGTACGGATGACCAGCAGCATCCCCGCCGTCGGCACCCGAACGGCCGAAGGCTCCACCCTCCAGGCCGTCTTTCTCGATCTGGACGGCACCCTCGTCGACACCGAGAACTTCTGGTGGGAGGTGGAGGCCGAGGTCTTCGCCGACCTGGGGTACGTCCTGGACGAGGCGCACCGCCAGGTCGTGGTCGGCGGGCCGATGAGCCGCAGCGCCTCGTACCTCATCCAGGCCACCGGCGCCACGATCGCGCTCGCCGAGCTGACCGTGCTGCTCAACACCCGTTTCGCCGCCCGGATCGCCCGCGGCGTGCCGCTCATGCCCGGCGCCCGCAGGCTGCTGGCGGAGCTGGCGGCACACCAGGTGCCGACCGCGCTGGTCTCCGCCTCGCACCGCGACATCATCGACCGCATGCTCGAATCGCTGGGCGCGGAGCACTTCCACCTCACCCTCGCCGGCGACGACCTCGCCCGCACGAAGCCGCACCCCGACCCGTACCTGACCGCCGCGGCCCGGCTCGGCGTGGACCCGGCGCGGTGCGCGGTGGTGGAGGACACCGTGACCGGCGTGACGTCGGCCGAGGCGGCCGGCTGCCGGGTGGTCGCCGTGCCGTCGCTGCTGCCGATCGAGCCGACCCCCACGCGGACCGTCGTGGGGTCCCTGGAAGAGGTCGATCTGCCTTTTCTGCGGTCCCTCATCACGGAAAAGCGATGAGCCGGTACTGAGCGTCGTCGGAGGAAAGGCCGGAGGGACGCTGAGGAGCGGAGCGCTCATTTTCCGTGACTAATACAGCCACTGAATTCCCATGCTGCCGGTTGCATTGGGATCCGTGACGTTTATCACGCCCCTGCCTCTCGACAGTCGGGGGGAATGTTGCTCCAAGGGGGTAAGCGAAGGGGTTGGGCGGGGGTAAGTGTCCGGATTGATGAATCGGCGTACGAATCGTTCCAGTGTCCGGATATCGGTCACCCCGGGAGTGTTATCCCGGCGTGATATGCGCTCAACTCTGCTGTGTCACGGACCCGCAGACCGTTCCTACTAATGTCGACGCGAGCAACACCTCTGCGCTGATAAGGAACCTGCCGACGATGAATCGCAAGACCTTGGTGCTGCCGGCCCTGGCCGGTCTGCTCGCCCCTGTGCTGGCCGCCTGCGGCGGTGGCGACAGCGCAGGTGGGGACGGTAAGGCGATCGTCGTCGGTACCACCGACACCATCGAGGCGTCCAAGGCTGCCCCGGCCCCCTTCGACCCCGTCCAGACGTACGACGTCGGCGCCTGGAACGTCCTGCGCGGCACCTACCAGACCCTGATGCGGCTGCCCCGCACCGGCACCGAGCCGGTCCCCGAGGCGGCCCGCTCCTGCGGCTTCCGCGACACCCGGAACGAGCAGTACCGCTGCACCCTCCGCGACGGTCTGACGTTCTCCAACGGCGACTCGCTGACCGCCGCCGACGTGAAGTTCTCCGTGGACCGGATGCTGCGGATCAACAACACCAACGGTCCGGTGACGCTGATGAACAACATCGACACCGTCGAGACCTCCGGCCGGCACGAGGTGGTCTTCCACCTCAAGAAGCCCGACGCCACCTTCCCGCAGAAGCTCGCCACCCCCGCCGCCGCGATCGTCGACCACAAGGTCTACCCGCGCAACGCCCTCTACAAGGGCTTCGACCTGGTCGGCTCCGGCCCGTACCAGCTCAAGGCCGAGCACAGCGGCAACCGCGTCACCAAGGCCGTCTTCACCCGCAACCCCGAGTACAAGGGGGGTATCGAACCGCAGAACGACGAGGTCGAGATGCGGTTCTTCGACGACTCGGAGGCCATGGAGAAGGCGTTGCGCAAGGGCGACATCGACCTGATGAACCGCACCCTGTCGCCGCATCAGATCGAGGGCCTGCAGAACGCCCGGGACTCCCACGTCGTGCTCCAGGAGATGCCCGGCCAGGAGATCCGCTACCTCGCCTTCAACACGGACGCGCCCGTCGTGCGCAACAAGGCGGTACGCCAGGCCATGGCCCAGCTGGTCGACCGCCCGGCGCTGGTCCGCGACGTGTACGCGCACACCGGCGACCCGCTGTACTCCCTGGTGCCGACCGGCCTCACCGGCCACATCAACTCCTTCTTCAGCAAGTACGGCAACGCCGACCCGGCCGAGGCCAAGCGCATCCTGCGGAGCGCCGGCATCCGCACGCCGGTGAAGATCACCCTCGCCTACACCGAGAACCACTACGGCTCGACCACGAAGGACGAGTTCGAGGAGCTGCGGAAGCAGCTGAACAAGGGCGGTGTGTTCGACGTGAGCCTCAAGGGCGTGGACAGCTGGCAGACGTTCCGCGAGGACTCCGGCAAGGGCAAGTACCCGGTCTGGGGCATGGGCTGGTACGCCGACATCCCGGACGCCGACAACTACCTCGCGCCGTTCATCGGCAAGGGCAACTTCCTCGGCTCCCCGTACCGCAACCGCGAGATCGAGGACCAGCTGATCCCGGCCACCCGCCAGCAGGCGGACCGCAACGCCGCGGCGGGCAGCTTCAAGAAGGCTCAGAACATCGTGGCCGACGACGTTCCCGTCCTCCCGCTCTGGCAGGGCAAGCAGTACGTCGCCGCACGTGATGACATCACCGGCGTGGAGTGGGCACTGAACTCCTCCTCCGCGCTGCAGATCTGGGAATTGGGCCGCGGCGTCGCCGACTGACGCCGGAGCAACGGCCGGCCGGCACCCGCCAGGGCGCCGGCCGGCCCGCCCGCAGAGCGAGCCCCTCGCTCTCATCGGCCGACGGCCTCGTCGGCAGGCAACCGCGACACCAACTGTGAGGAACGCGCACGTGAGGAAACGTGACCAGCTGCTCGCCGCCCCCTTGTGTGCGGGGCTGGCCGCAGCCCTGCTTGCCGGGTGCGGCTCGGGCGACGACGAGGGTGCCGGGGTCGGCGAACCTGTGGTCATGGGCATGACGGACACGATCCAGTCGATCGACCCGGCGGCCGGCTACGACCCCGGCTCCTGGCTTCTGTTCAACAACGTCTTCCAGTCCCTGATCAGCTTCCCCAAGGGCAGCACCACCCCCCAGCCGGAAGCCGCCAAGAGCTGCACCTTCACCGACAACAGCAGCAAGGTCTACCGCTGCACACTGAAGGACGGGCTGGAGTTCAGCAACGGGGACCCCCTCACTTCCAAGGACGTGAAGCACTCCTTCGACCGCACCCTGAAGATCAACGACAAGAACGGCCCCGCCGTCATGCTCGCCGGCCTGGACAAGATCCAGACGCCGGACGACAAGACCGTCGTCTTCCACCTCAAGACGCCCGACGCGACCTTTCCCATGAAGATCGCCTCCGGCGCCGGCTCCATCGTCGACCGCAAGGAATACCCGGCCGACAAGCTCCGCACCGACGGCAAGGCCATCGGCTCCGGCGTCTACCAGCTCGACAGCTACGGCAGCAAGCAGGCCGTCTTCTCGGTCAACCCCTCCTACAAGGGGCCGGCCAAGGTCAAGAACTCCGGCATGACCATGAAGTTCTACGACTCCCAGACGACGCTGAAGCACGCCGTGCAGGACGGCAAGGTCGACCTCGCCTACCGCGGCCTCGCCAACAAGGACATCGCCGACCTCGACCAGGCCGTCGACAGCGGCCACACCCAGGTCGTCGAGGGCGACAGCGCCGAGACCATGAACCTGGTCCTCAACACCAAGGACCCGGTCGCCGGCAAGCTCGGCGTCCGCAAAGCCATGGCGTACACCATCGACCGCGCCGCCCTGGCCCGCGACGTCTACCAGCGCACCGTCGAGCCGCTGTTCTCCATCGTGCCCGCCGGCATCACCGGCCACAGCACCGCCTTCTTCGACACCTACGGATCCCGCCCGCAGCGCGACAAGGCCGAGTCCGCGCTCCGCTCCGCCGGCATCCAGGACAAGGCGAAGCTCACCCTCTGGTCCACCCCCACCCGCTACGGCCCGGACACCGACGCGGCCCTCCAGGAGATCGCGCAGCAGCTCAACTCCAGCGGCCTCTTCGACACCAAGGTCAAGAGCGTGCCGTTCGACGAGTACGAGAAGGGCGTGGCTGCCGGGAAGTACCCCGTGTACGTCAAGGGCTGGGTCCCCGACTACCCGGACCCCGACAACTTCACCCAGCCCTTCTTCGGCAAGGGCAACGTCCTGAACAACGGCTACGACTCCGGGCGCATCACCCGCGGCCTGCTCCCCAGGACCGCCGCCGAGCCCGACCGCGGCGCCGCCAAGAAGGACTACCGCGAGGTGCAGCAGATCGTCGCCGACGAGCTGCCGATGATCCCGCTCTGGCAGGGCAAGCAGTACGCCGTGGCCCGGGACACCGTCTCCGGCCTGGAATGGACCCTGGACTCCTCGACCGTCTTCCGCTTCTGGGAGATCAGCAAGAGCTCGGAGGAGTGACCCCGGAGGGCTGACCCCGGAGGTCACCCGCAGCACGGAGGCCCGGCACGCCCACGACGTGCCGGGCCTCCGTGCTGCGAGCCGGCGGGCGGCCGCAGCGGCTACTGCGCGCCGGGACGCACCAGCCCGCTCTCGTACGCGTACACCGCAGCCTGCACCCGGTCCCGCAGGCCCAGCTTCGTCAGCACATGCCCCACGTGCGTCTTCACCGTCGTCTCGCTGACGAACAGGTCCGCCGCGATCTCCGCGTTCGACAGGCCGCGCGCGACCAGCTTCAGCACCTCCACCTCACGCTCGGTCAACGTGCCGAGCGTGTCCGGCACCGGCTCCTCGCCCGACGGGAGATGCGTGGCGTACTTGTCCAGCAGACGGCGCGTGATGCTCGGCGCGAGCATCGCCTCGCCGGCCGCCACCACCCGGATCGCCTGCACCAGCTCGTTCGCCGGCGCGTCCTTCAGCAGGAAGCCGCTCGCCCCCGCCCGCAGCGCCTCCACGACGTACTCGTCCAGATCGAACGTGGTCAGCACCAGGACCTTCGCCGGGCCGTCCTTCGCCGGACCGGTGATCCGGCGGGTCGCCTCCACGCCGTCCATCCGCGGCATACGGATGTCCATCAGCACCACGTCGGGCTGGAGCGCCCGCACCTGATCCAGCGCCTGCATACCGTCACCGGCCTCGCCGACGACCGCGATGTCCTGCTCCGCCTCCAGGATCATCCGGAAGCCGGTACGCAGCAGCGGCTGGTCGTCGACCAGCAGGACGCGGATAGTCACGAACTCTCCTTCGATTGGCCTGCGGGCCCATTCTGCCCTGCCGCGGCGTCCCCGGACTGCGGCGCCGGGATCACCGGCAACGTCCCGTCGGCGGCCGGCGCGCCCGGCGCCAGCGGATACGGCGGGGGAGTGCCCCCGAACTCCGGACACACCGCCTGGTGATCGCACCAGTTGCACAGCTTCGTCGGCCGCGGCCGCCAGTCACCCGAATCCGTCGCCCGCTGGATCGCGTCCCACAGCGCCAGCAGCTTGCGTTCCACGCCCCGCAGATCCGCCTCGGTCGGGTCGTACGTCAGCACGTCGCCACTGCCCAGATAGACCAGCTGCAGCCGGCGCGGCACCAGCCCGCGCAGCCGCCACAGCACCAGCGCGTAGAACTTCATCTGGAACAGCGGGCCGTCGCTGTACTCCGGGCGCGGGGCCTTGCCGGTCTTGTAGTCCACCAGGCGCACCTCGCCCGTCGGCGCCACGTCCACCCGGTCGATGAAGCCGCGCAGCCGCAGCCCCGACTCCAGCACCGTCTCCACGTACAGCTCGCGGTCGGCCGGCTCCAGCCGCGTCGGATCCTCCAGCGAGAACCACCGCTCCACCAGCGCCTCGGCGTCCGTCAGCCAGCGCGCCAGCCGCTCGCCCGCCGGATCGTCGGCGAACAGCTCCGCGAGCTCCGGACGCTTCTCCAGGAGCTTCGCCCACTCGCCCGGCACCATGGCCCGCGCGCTCGGCGCCGTACGCTCCGCCGCCGGCGCGTCGAAGAGCCGCTCCAGGACCGCGTGCACCACCGTGCCCCGGGTGGCCGCCTCGCTGGGCTTCTCCGGCAGCTTGTCGATCACCCGGAAGCGGTACAGCAGCGGGCACTGCATGAAATCGCTCGCGCGGGAGGGCGACAGCGCCACCGGGCGCGCCGCGGCCGGCGCCGCCCGTACGGCTTTCTCGGTGCTCGTGTCCATAGCCATAGACCCTACGGCCCGCCACCGACAGCATTCCGCATACCATCGACGCGGACCGCTTCGCCCTGCATGATCGTGGTACCGAACCGGACAGGCCGGTCAGGGCGAAGGCCGCACACCGACGAGGGGACACCGTGGACGAGAGCGGGAAGCCGCAGGGCCCGCAGGACGCCCAGGAGTCCGCCGCCGCACCGGAAACCGCCGACGACGGACCGCGGGACCGGGCAACGGAGACTGCGGAGACTGCGGAGACCGGGAAGGACGCACCCGAGAAGGACGTCAGCGGCAACGACGTAGCCGGCGAGGACGTCCGCGGCGAGGACGTGCCCGAGAAGGCCGTGCCCGGCAAGGACGTGCCGGAGAAGGCTGTACCCGAGAGGGCTGTACCCGAGAAGGCCGTGCAGGAGAAAGCCGTACCCGAGAGGGTGACGGCCCCGCCGGCCGGCCGGCCCGCCGTCACGCCCGGGTCCGTCGACGGCGCCGCCAACGGACGCCGCGGCCCCGGCGGCGGCATCCTCATGGGCAAGCCCTTCGGCGTGCCCGTGTACGTCGCCCCCAGCTGGTTCCTGGTCGCCGCCCTCATCACCTGGGTCTTCGGCGGCCAGCTGGAGCGGGTGCTGCCCGAGCTGGGCGCCGCCCGCTACCTCGTCTCCCTCTTCTTCGCCGTCGCCTTCTACGCGTCCGTCCTGGTGCACGAGCTGGCGCACACCGTCGCCGCGCTCCGCTTCAAGCTCCCCGTACGCCGCATCCAGCTCCAGTTCTTCGGCGGCGTCTCGGAGATCGAGAAGGAGTCCGAGACACCCGGCCGGGAGTTCGTCCTCGCCTTCGTCGGCCCGCTGCTCTCCCTCGTGCTCGCCGGCGTCTTCTACGGCGCGATGTACCTCGTCGAACCCGGCACGGTCCCCGGCGTCCTGATCGCCGGACTGATGATCTCCAACCTCATCGTGGCGATCTTCAACCTGCTCCCCGGCCTCCCCCTCGACGGCGGCCGGATGCTCCGCGCCGTCGTCTGGGCCGTCACCGGCAAGCCGATGACCGGCACCGTCGCCGCCGCCTGGGTCGGCCGCGCGCTCGCCGTCGCCGTGCTCATCGGACTGCCGCTGCTCACCCACACCGGGGCGCTGGGCAACGAACGCCCCGAGATCGGCGGCGTCGACTCCCTCACGGACGCCCTGCTCGCCGCGATCCTCGCCGCGATCATCTGGACCGGCGCCGGCAACAGCCTGCGCATGGCCCGGCTCCGCGCGCACCTCCCCGACCTCCGGGCCCGTACGCTCACCCGGCGCGCCGTCCCCGTGGAGCCGAGCCTGCCGCTCTCCGAAGCGCTGCGCCGCGCCAACGAAGCGGGCGCCCGCGCCCTGGTCGTCGTGGACGGGCACGGCGTGCCCACCGCCGTCGTCCGCGAGGCGTCGATCGTCGCCATCCCCGAGCACCGCCGCCCCTGGGTCGCGGTGAGCGGCCTCGCGCAGGAGCTGAAGGAGGGCATGCGGGTCCCGGCCGAGCTGGCCGGCGAGGATCTCCTGGACCACCTCCGCACCACCCCGGCCACCGAGTACCTGGTCGTGGAGGACACCGGCGAGATCTACGGCGTCCTCTCCGCCGCCGACGTCGAAAAGGCCTTCGTAGCGGCCATGGCCCGGCCTTCCTGAGAGCGCCGAGCATGATTCCCGCCCGCCCCTCCCGGGTAACCCCCAGCTGGGGGGGACGGGGGTGTTCGACCCGCCACGTAGGCGCCGCGCCCGGAGCCGAAGCGCCGCGTCCCAGGCGTCGTCGTGCCGGCCGCAGCGCCGCGTCCGACGAGCTGTTCCCGGCCGAAGCACCGCGTCCGAGGAGCTGTCCCCGGCCGAAGCACCGCGTCCCGGGCGTCGTGCCCGGCCGAAGCCCGCATCCGAGGTGTCGTGCCCGGCCGCAGCGCCGCGCCCGGCCGGGCCCGGACCCGGCTCACCTCGGGGGCCGCGCCCCTCTCCCCGCACAGCCCCGCCCCCACTGCCCCGGCCCCGGCCCCGCACCGTCCCCCGGCCCGCCCTGGTACGGAGTGCTCCGCACGCCCGGTAGGCTGGTCACATGTCCGAACCGACCGGTGCCGCCCGCCGTCGCGGGCCCTTCAAGGTCGGGGACCAGGTCCAGCTCACCGATCCCAAGGGTCGCCACTACACGTTCACGCTCGAAGCGGGGAAGAGCTTCCACACCCACAAGGGAGCCTTCCCCCACGACGAGCTGATCGGCGCTCCCGAGGGCAGTGTTGTCCGTACCACCGGGAACGTCGCCTACCTCGCGCTGCGCCCCCTGCTCCCCGACTACGTCCTGTCCATGCCCCGCGGTGCCGCCGTGGTCTACCCCAAGGACGCGGGGCAGATCCTGGCGATGGCCGACATCTTCCCCGGCGCCCGCGTCGTCGAGGCGGGAGTCGGATCCGGCTCGCTCAGCAGCTTCCTGCTGCGCGCCATCGGCGACCAGGGCATGCTGCACAGCTACGAGCGGCGCGCCGACTTCGCCGAGATCGCCACCCAGAACGTCGAGCGCTACTTCGGGGGCCCGCACCCCGCGTGGACGCTCACGGTCGGTGACCTCCAGGACAACCTCTCCGACACCGAGGTCGACCGGGTCATCCTGGACATGCTCGCCCCCTGGGAGTGCCTGGACGCCGTCTCCAAGGCGCTCGTCCCCGGCGGCATCCTCTGCGCGTACGTCGCCACCACGACCCAGATGGCCCGCACCGTCGAGGCCATCCGCGACCACGGCACCTTCAACGAGCCGTCGGCCTGGGAGACCATGGTCCGCACCTGGCACGTCGAGGGCCTGGCCGTCCGCCCCGACCACCGCATGATCGGCCACACCGGCTTCCTGCTCACCGCCCGCCGCCTCGCGGACGGCGTGGAGCCGCCGCTGCGCCGCCGCCGGCCCGCCAAGGGCGCGTACGGCGAGGACTACACCGGCCCCGGTGGCCAGTCCGCGCCCGCCCAGGAGCACAAGAGCCCGGCCCAGAAGCTGCGCGAGAAGAAGGAGCGTGAGCAGGCCGGTCAGGAAGCGACCGCGCAGGCGGACGCCGGCCGGGAGAGCCGCGAGGACTCCACCGGGAGCTGACTCCGTACGGCTCACCGCCACGTACCGAACCGCACGGCGCCGCCCGTGAGTTCCCGACAGGGAGCCACCGGCGGCGCCGACGCGTTTCGGGGCACGGGCCGAACCATGGCCGAACCACGGCCGCCGGGCGTCCGCATGGCCGGTTCCGGGGTGTTTTCCACCGTTCGGGAACCCCGCGTGGGGCAGCCGCGTTCCCAGGGCAAGGACCGAGTTCTTCAAGTTTTTCTCTTGGTCCGGACTTGTTGGTTCCGTGGCAGGGCGTCGTGTGGAACGATGCCGGGCAACCCCCACCGCCACAGCTCTTCCCAGGAGTTATTCCGCGTGCAGTCCTTGGCAGGCCCGGACCTTCCGCACACCAGCACGACCCTCATGCAGTGGCTCGCCACCGCGACCGCCGTCGCTGGCGTGGTCGCCCTGGCCTCCCTCGTCCAGCCTGCCGGCACGGTCCCGACCGCCTCCGCCGCGACCTCGGCCGACGGCCGCCCCGCCCCCGCGGCCACCGCCCCGGACGCCCGGTCCGCGCACTACCCGCTCGACTGCGGGCCCAACCCGGTCCAGGTGACCGACAAGGTCTCGGGAGACCTCGACGGCGACGGCGGACCGGAGACCGTCGCGGTGGTGCGCTGCAAGGCCGAGATGGGCACGCCGCCCAGTGGGGTGTACGTCCTCGCCGCGCCGTCCGTCCAAGGCGCCGCGCCGCGCGTGGTGGCGACCCTCGTCGACCCCGCGGACAAGTTCAGCGTGCAGGACCTCACGCTCTCGGGAGGGGCCGTGAGCGCCACGCTCCTGGGGTACTCCGACACCGATGTGCCGCGCTGCTGCCCCGACATTCACAAGGGCACCAAGTGGCGGTGGCAGGACGGCAAGTTCGTCCAGAGCGAAACGTCCAGCGCCGGAAGCGAACTCCCCGCTTCCCGCGGCATCTGACCCCGGCCCGCCTCCCCGGGCGTCACACAGCGACCCTGCCCCAGGCATATCAAAGGCATCTCGCCGCGGCATCCGACCGCATCGTGCGCGCGCCCGACATCGTGCGCGCGCCCGACCGAGTCCTGTGAGTGCCCGTCCGAACAGTGCGGTTTCCGGCCACTCCCTGTACGTGTCCGACCGTACGGCGCGGGCCCTTGCTCCGGCCGGCCGTCACGTGACGTCACCGACGGCCGCCGTCCCGTCCCCCGCCCGGCGGCCGCGGCCCGTCGCCCGTCGGCTACTCCGCGTCCGGGCCGTAGACCTCGGCCTTGTCCGACACGCGGCGTACGTGGATGCAGTCGCCGGGGCACTCCTTCGCGGAGTCCCGCACGTCGTTGAGCAGCGGCAGCGGCACCGGTGTGGTGGCGCCCTTGTCCTGGAGCAGCTCGTCGTCGGCGCTCTTCACGTACGCGAGCCCGTCGATGTCGAGCTCGAAAACCTCCGGCGCGTACTGCGCACAGATGCCGTCGCCGGTGCACAGGTCCTGGTCGATCCAGACCTCGAGCTCGGTGGCTTCTTCCTGGGCGCTCATCTCGCCTGCCGTTCCTACGTGCGTTTAACCGATGTTGACTAAGTAGTGCCAGCACTGACGGGTGTTGACCGTGTCGACGATACAACCGGCCGCTTTCGGATGTTGTCGGGTGGGTATCACCCCAGGGTGAGGACGTGCGCAAGGGTGAAGATCGGACACACCCCGACAGTCTTTTCGATCTAGGGGTTTCAACCTGCACCGGCCCAGGTAGGGTCAGGAAGCGTCCAGCTCCCCTTGGAGGAGGTGAGGACCGTGGCAGCCCACGACGACGACATCAACCGCGGCATCCGGCCGGGGCGGGGGTCTGACGACCCTGCCGGCCAGGTTGCCTATCTCGAGCAGGAGATCGCCGTCCTGCGACGCAAGCTCGCCGACTCTCCGCGTCACACGAGGATTCTCGAAGAGCGGATCGTCGAGCTGCAGACAAACCTGGCCGGCGTATCGGCTCAGAACGAGCGACTCGCCAATACTCTCCGTGAGGCCCGCGACCAGATCGTCGCGCTCAAGGAGGAAGTCGACCGGCTCGCGCAGCCGCCGGCCGGCTTCGGTGTCTTCCTGACGGCGAACGAGGACGGCACGGCCGACATTTTCACCGGAGGCCGAAAGCTCCGGGTCAACGTCAGCCCGAGCGTCGAGCTCGAAGAGCTCAGGCGTGGCCAGGAGGTCATGCTCAATGAAGCGCTCAACGTGGTCGAGGCCATGGAGTTCGAGCGCGCCGGGGACATCGTCACCCTCAAGGAGATCCTGGAGGACGGCGAGCGCGCCCTGGTGATCGGGCACACCGACGAGGAACGGGTGGTGCGGCTCGCCGAGCCGCTGCTGGACATCACCATCCGCCCCGGCGACGCCCTGCTGCTCGAACCCCGCTCCGGCTACGTCTACGAGGTCATCCCCAAGAGCGAGGTCGAAGAGCTGGTCCTCGAAGAGGTACCGGACATCGACTACACCAAGATCGGCGGTCTCGGCGGCCAGATCGAGCTGATCCGGGACGCCGTCGAGCTCCCGTACCTCTACCCCGATCTCTTCAAGGAGCACGAACTGCGCCCGCCGAAGGGCGTCTTGCTCTACGGCCCGCCCGGCTGCGGCAAGACACTCATCGCCAAGGCGGTCGCCAACTCCCTCGCCAAGAAGGTCGCCGAGGTGACCGGCAAGCCCGCGGGGAAGAGCTTCTTCCTCAACATCAAGGGCCCCGAGCTCCTCAACAAGTACGTCGGCGAGACCGAGCGGCACATCCGCCTGGTCTTCCAGCGGGCCAGGGAGAAGGCCAGCGAGGGCACGCCCGTCATCGTCTTCTTCGACGAGATGGACTCCCTCTTCCGCACCCGTGGCTCCGGCGTCAGCTCGGACGTGGAGAACACCATCGTCCCGCAGCTGCTCTCCGAGATCGACGGTGTGGAGGGCCTGGAAAATGTGATCGTCATCGGTGCCTCGAACCGTGAGGACATGATCGACCCGGCGATCCTGCGCCCCGGCCGTCTCGACGTGAAGATCAAGATCGAGCGTCCGGACGCCGAGGCCGCCAAGGACATCTTCTCGAAGTACCTCACCGACCGGCTGCCGCTGCACACCGACGACCTCTCCGAGCACGGCGGGTCGCCGAAGGCCGCGGTCAGCGCCATGATCCAGTCGGTCGTCGAGCAGATGTACGCGGAATCCGAGGAGAACCGCTTCCTGGAGGTCACCTACGCCAACGGTGACAAGGAAGTCCTGTACTTCAAGGACTTCAACTCCGGCGCCATGATCGAAAACATCGTCGGACGCGCCAAGAAGATGGCCATCAAGGCCTTCCTCGAACAGAACCAGAAGGGCCTCCGGGTCGCCCACCTGCTCCAGGCGTGCGTGGACGAATTCAAGGAGAACGAGGACCTCCCGAACACCACCAACCCCGACGACTGGGCCCGCATCTCCGGAAAGAAGGGCGAGCGGATCGTGTACATCCGCACCCTCGTCACCGGCAAGCAGGGCGCGGACACCGGCCGCTCGATCGACACGGTGGCGAACACCGGTCAGTACCTGTAACACCGCTCACCGGCTGCGGATGTCCCGGGCGGGGCGTCCGCAGCCGGACGCATTTCCAGGGGTGGGACGCCCCCTGGAGGGGACCCGGCGGAACAGGGAAAACCGGACTGGAGCAATGACTGTAATGATCTCCCCAGCGCCGCATCGGCGTTCTAGGCTCTTCGGTACCGCCGCACCACTCAGTGCGGAAGCGGGGACCGCATACGGACCGGAAGCGCAGCGGTACTTGAGCGCCGACCCCAGCAGGGGGCGCCGCCGGGCAAGGAGGGCCGCATGACCGTACGGCGAGTAATGGGCATCGAGACGGAGTACGGCATCTCCGTCCCCGGCCACCCGAACGCCAATGCCATGCTCACCTCGTCCCAAGTCGTCAACGCCTACGCGGCGGCGATGCACCGGGCGCGCCGCGCCCGGTGGGACTTCGAGGAGGAGAACCCGCTGCGGGACGCCCGCGGCTTCGACCTCGCACGTGAGAATGCGGACGCCAGCCAGCTCACCGACGAGGACATCGGCCTGGCCAACGTCATCCTCACCAACGGCGCGCGGCTCTACGTCGACCACGCGCACCCCGAGTACAGCGCCCCCGAGGTCACCAACCCGCGCGACGCCGTGCTGTGGGACAAGGCCGGCGAACGCATCATGGCCGAGGCCGCCGAGAAGGCCGCCCAGGTCCCCGGCGCCCAGCCGATCCACCTCTACAAGAACAACACCGACAACAAGGGCGCCTCCTACGGCACGCACGAGAACTACCTGATGAAGCGGGAGACCCCCTTCTCGGACATCGTGCGCCACCTCACCCCCTTCTTCGTCTCCCGCCAGGTCGTCTGCGGCGCCGGCCGGGTCGGCATCGGCCAGGACGGCCACGAGCACGGCTTCCAGATCAGCCAGCGCGCCGACTACTTCGAGGTGGAGGTGGGTCTGGAGACGACGCTCAAGCGGCCCATCATCAACACCCGCGACGAGCCGCACGCCGACGCCGAGAAGTACCGCCGGCTGCACGTGATCATCGGCGACGCGAACCTCTCGGAGATCTCCACCTACCTGAAGCTGGGCACGACGGCGCTGGTCCTCTCCATGATCGAGGACGGCTTCATCAACGTCGACCTCGCCGTCGACCAGCCCGTACGCACCCTCCACCAGGTCTCGCACGACCCGTCGCTGCAACAGCTCATCACGCTCCGCAGCGGCCGGACCCTCACCGCCGTACAGCTCCAGATGGAGTACTACGAGCTGGCACGCAAGTACGTCGAGGAGCGCTTCGGCGCCGACGCGGACGCGCAGACCAAGGACGTCCTCAGCCGTTGGGAGGACGTGCTCGGCCGGCTGGAGAACGACCCGATGAGCCTGTCCGGCACGCTGGACTGGGTCGCCAAGCGGGAGCTCATGGAGGGCTACCGGCGCCGCGACAACCTCGACTGGGACGCGGCGCGGCTGCACCTGGTCGACCTCCAGTACGCCGACGTACGGCCCGACAAGGGCCTCTACAACCGGCTGGCGGCACGAGGCAAGATGCAGCGCCTGGTGACCGAGGCGGACGTGGAGAAGGCGGAGATCAAGCCGCCGGAGGACACCAGGGCCTACTTCCGGGGCCGCTGTCTGGAGCAGTACGCGGACGATGTCGCGGCCGCCTCCTGGGACTCCGTGATCTTCGATCTGCCCGGCCGCGACTCCCTCCAGCGGGTCCCGACACTGGAACCGCTGCGGGGCACCCGGAACCACGTCAAGGAGCTCCTGGACCGCTGCCGCACGGCGGAGGACCTGGTCCGGGTACTGAGCGGCGGCTGAGGCGGTAAAGCCGCGAACGGGCCGCTCACGGCCTGATGAGAGGCCCGATCGTGACCGATCCGGTCCCCGCCGGGCGGCTGAAAGGCCCGCCCGGCGGGAATCATCGAAGTGGGTCCCGGACGTTGAGGGAAAGTGCAGGGCCGATGTCGGACCCAGCTTGTAAGGTCTGATCTTGACAGTCACATCGAGCGGGGCGAACCGAGCGGGGTGAGGGATATGGCGACCAAGGACACCGGCGGCGGACAGCAGAAGGCTTCGCGCACCACCGAAGAGGTCGAGGAGCAGACTCAGGACGCGGAAGCGTCCGAGGACCTCAAGGAGCGCCAGGAAAAGCTGTCGGACGACGTGGACTCCGTGCTGGACGAGATCGACGATGTACTTGAGGAAAATGCCGAGGACTTCGTGCGGAGTTTCGTGCAAAAAGGCGGCGAATGAGCGAAATGTCCGAATCTGCCGATAAGCAGTGCACCGGGTGCAAGCAGCGCTTAGCGCTCGACCGGTTTGCTGCGGACAAGAATCGGCGGGACGGGCTCCAGGTGCGGTGCCGGCAGTGCGTGGCCGAGTACGGGGCCGCGTACTACCGGCGTCGCCGGGAGGCTCTGGGCAAGACGGTCCGCGAGAAGGTGGAGCTCCCGCCTGGGCACAAGCAATGCCGCACGTGTGGCGAAGTCAAGCCGCACAGCGATTGGCATCGCAATGCGAGTGCCTCCGATGGGCTGTCGACGCGCTGCAAGGCATGTCGGGCCATTCAAGGGCGTGCCGGCCACCTCAAGCGCCAATACGGCATGACCGAAGCCGAGCGCGACGCGCTCATCGAGGAGCAGTTCGGCATCTGCCCCATCTGTCTCGCGCCTGTGCCCGTGCATGTGGATCACGATCACAAGACGGGTAAAGTCCGAGGCGTACTGTGCTTCAACTGCAATTCGGGACTGGGCAAGTTCCAAGATGACCCAGGCGCGCTGCGCCGGGCCATCGCATATCTGGAAGGGAACCCGTGGAAGCCAATACTCGAAGCACCGGGCGTCTACCGTCTGCCTTCCTGACGCCTGGATCCTCCTCGTTCATGGACTTTCTCAGCGACCACTCGCCGGAGCTGCTGCCGGGGAACCGGCCGATGCCGCCCGTGCAGGGGGCGATCGAGGCGCCGCACGGCACGACGATCGTCGCGGCGACGTTCCCCGGGGGCGTCGTGCTGGCCGGTGACCGTCGCGCGACGATGGGCAATGTCATCGCGCAGCGGGACATCGAGAAGGTGTTCCCGGCGGACGAGTACAGCGCGGTCGGCATCGCCGGCACCGCGGGCCTGGCCGTCGAGATGGTCAAGCTCTTCCAGCTGGAGCTGGAGCACTACGAGAAGGTCGAGGGCGCGCAGCTGTCCCTGGAGGGCAAGGCGAACCGCCTTTCGACGATGATCCGCAGCAATCTGGGCATGGCCATGCAGGGTCTGGCCGTGGTGCCGCTGTTCGCGGGGTACGACATCGACCGCGAGAAGGGCCGCATCTTCTCGTACGACGTGACCGGTGGGCGTTCGGAGGAGCGGAATTACGCCGCGACGGGCTCCGGTTCGGTCTTCGCGCGCAGTGCTCTGAAGAAGCTGTTCCGGGACGACTTCTCGGAGAACGACGCGGCGACCGCTGTCGTGCAGGCGCTGTACGACGCCGCGGACGACGACTCGGCCACCGGTGGCCCGGACATGGGCCGGCGGATCTATCCGATCGTCACGGTGATCAATGACGAGGGCTTCAAGAAGCTCACCGAGGACGAGGTCTCCGAGATCGCCCGTGCCGTCCACGAGCGGCGCATGGAGGAGCCCGACGGCCCGCGGGCCGCTCTGCTCTGACGTGACGACAGTGGATGACGGATCCGGAGGGGCTTTCGCCGTGAGAGAGCCATTGACAGAAAGGGACGGATAGCCGGTGTCGACGCCGTTCTATGTCTCACCCCAGCAGGCCATGGCCGATCGCGCCGAGTACGCCCGCAAGGGCATCGCGCGCGGACGCAGTGTTGTCGCCCTGCAGTATGCCGACGGCGTCGTTTTCGTCGCCGAGAATCCTTCCCGTGCACTGCACAAGGTCAGCGAGATCTATGATCGGATCGCCTTCGCGGCGGTCGGTAAATACAACGAGTTCGAGAACCTCCGTATCGGTGGTGTGCGCTACGCCGATCTGCGGGGTTACACCTACGACCGTGAGGACGTGACGGCGCGCGGGCTGGCGAACACCTATGCCCAGACGCTCGGTGCGATCTTCTCCAGCGCGGGTGAGAAGCCGTACGAGGTGGAGCTGCTGGTCGCCGAGGTGGGGCCCACTCCGGAGGATGACCAGATCTACCGGCTGCCGCATGACGGTTCGATCGTGGACGAGCATGGTTCGGTCGCGGTCGGTGGTAATGCCGATCAGATCAGCAGCTACCTCGATCAGCACCACCGGGACGGCATGACGCTGGGCGAGGCGCTGAAGCTCGCCGTGGAGTCGCTGTCGCGGGACAACAACGGTGGTGAGCGGACGCTGACCGCCGAGCAGCTGGAGGTCGCGGTCCTGGACCGCAAGCGGCCGCAGCAGCGGAAGTTCAAGCGGGTGCTGGGCCGTCAGCTCGCGCGGTTGCTGGAGGCGGACGGTGCGGCGGCGACGTCGGCCGCCGAAGCCGATGCCGTGGCCGACGGCGAGGCCGAGGAGGGCTCCGACTCGGAGAGCTGAGCTGCCGCTCGCGTACGTTTCGCGCCGCCCCGGTGGGTTGTTTCCCGCCGGGGCGGCGCGGTGTGTGCAGGGCCCCGGAGCGGGCCCACCAGCGCCCTGACAGTGCGTCAGGAGTGTGGCTCGCCGGGTGGGGGCGGGGCGGTCGAGCCGCGGGTGACCAGTTCGACGGGGAGGGTGGTGGGGGCGGCGGGCGGCCGGCCGGCCAGGACGTCGATGAGCGCGCGCATGCCGGCGGCGCCGAACTCCTCGGCGGGCAGCCGTACGGTCGTCAGTTCGGGTTCGACGGCGGTGGCCAGCGCGAGGTCGTCGAAGCCGGTGATGGAGACGTCCTCGGGTACGCGCAGGCCGAGGCGGCGGGCGGCCTTGCAGGCGCCGGCGGCGAGCAGGTCGTCGTCGCAGACGAGGGCGGTGGGGCGGGGGCCGGGTGCGGTCAGCGCGGCGTGCGCTGCGTGCAGTCCGGCGTCGACGCTGAGCGGTGCGGGCAGGCGGTGCAGGGCGGTCCCCGGTACGGCCGCCACGGTCTCCGCGAGGGCTTCGGCGCGGAGGTGGAAGGTCCAGGAGTCGACGTCGGCGGCGAGGTGGGTGAGCCGCCGGTGGCCGAGGTCGAGCAGGTGGTGGGCGGCGAGGCGGGCGCCGTGGGCGATGTCGAGGTTGACGGTGGCGGCGGCCGGGGTGCCGTTCGGGTCGCTGTCCAGCATGACGAGGGGGAGGCCCTCGCCGTAGAGGGCGGTCAGCGCATCGGCGGCCATGGAGGAGGCGATGACGCCGTCGAGGGTGGCGCGTGCGGAGTCGAAGGGGTCGCGGGCGGGGCCGATTCCCTCGGGGGAGGGGTAGAGCACGAGGCCGAAGCCGCTGTCGGCGGCGATGCGGGCGGCGCCGGTGTAGACGCGGGCGAAGAATTCGGTGGTGAGGGCCGGGACGACGAGCAGGGCGGTGCGGGTGCGGCCGAGGCGCAGGCTGCGGGCCGCGAGGTTGGGGCGGTAGCCGAGTTCGCGTGCCGCGGTGCGTACGGCGTCGGCCTTGGCCTGGGACACCCGGCCGCGCCACTTGTCGCCGAGGACGAGGGAGACGGCGGCCTGCGAGACGCCGGCGGCCCGTGCCACGTCCTTGCTGGTGACGCGGGGCGCCTCGGCCGTCGTGTGCGGCCGGGTGGTGCGTGTTCCCGCGTCCGGCGTTCCGGGGCCCCGTGCCGCCGCCCCCTGTTCGGTCACTGGTGTGGCTGCCCTTCGTGCGGCGGTGCTGTTGTGGTGTGCGCGGTGGACCCGCGGTCAGCGGCCATGGTACGTATGGCGGGACACGTTATACGTAACACTTGAGGGTGGGCACCCGGCCCCGGTGGCCGGCGGAGAGGGGCGGACATGGCCGCGGGTTACGCGGAGCTGCTCAGGACGCGCCACGCGGCGCGGCTGCTGGTCGGCACGTTGGTCGGACGGCTGCCGAACGCCACGGCGGCGCTGGCGGTGGTGCTCTTCACCCGGGCCGAGGGCGGCAGCTACGCCCTGGCGGGGGTGCTCTCGGCCGTGTACGGCCTCTGCAACGCCGTAGGACAGCCGCTGCTGGGCCGCGCGGTGGACCTGTGGGGCCAGCCGCGCGTCATGCTCCCCTCGGCCGTCCTGTCGGCGCTGGGCATGGTTCTGCTGGCCGCGGTCGGCATCGATCCGGTCTGGCCGGCGTACGCGGCCATGGTGGTCGCCGGGTTCTTCACGCCACCGCTGGAGGGCGGGCTGCGGGCGCTGTGGCCGGGCGTCCTGAAGCGGCCGGAGCGGGTGCACGCGGCGTACGCGCTGGACGCGGTGGCGCAGGAGGTCATGTTCGCGGTCGGCCCGCTGCTGGTGACGCTGAGCGTCGCGGCCTGGTCCGAACGGGTCGCGCTGCTGGTCATCAATGTCCTAGGCGTGCTCGGCGCGCTGTCGGTGGTGGTCTCGGCGCCGTCCCGCGAATGGCGCAGCGCGCCGCGCGAGGCGCACTGGCTGGGGGCGCTGCGCTCGTCCGGCATGCTGGTCCTCATCGGGTCGTTCTTCTTCGTGGGGCTGGCGCTGGGGTCGATCGCGGTGGCGGCGGTGGCGTACGCCGATACGCACGGCGGCGGGATGGTCTCCAGCTACCTCCTTTCCGCGCTGGGTGCGGGGGCGCTGGTCGGCGGCGTGGTGTACGGGGCGCGGGAGTGGCCGGGGGAGCCGGAGCACCGGTTGCGGGTGCTGATCGGGCTGCTGGCGCTCGGGTATCTGCCGTTGTCGCTGGCGCCGGGGGTGGCCGGGATGACGGCGCTGACCGGGCTGGCGGGTGTGTTCCTGGCGCCGGCGCTGGCGTGCGCGTTCATCGTGGTGGACCGGCACGCGCCGGGCGGCACGGTGACGGAGGCGTTCTCGTGGCTGGTCACGACGTTCGGGGTGGGGGCCGCCGTGGGTACGTCCGTGGTGGGCCCGGCGGTGGAGCTGGGCGGCGCGACGGCGGGTTTCGCGGTCGCGGGCGGTGGTGGCGTGGCCGCGCTGGCCGTGATGCTGGCGGCGCGGCGTTTTCTGCTGCCGTCCGGGATTCGGACGGTGCGTGGCGTCCAGGCGGAAAATGATCGGAACGGTGCCGTCGAACCCGGTTTCAGAGCTGGCCATCAGGCGTAATGTTCAGTCATGGACCGCCGCATTTTCGGGCTGGAGAACGAGTACGGCGTCACGTGTACGTTCAGGGGACAGCGCCGCCTGTCTCCCGACGAAGTGGCGCGGTACCTCTTCCGCCGTGTCGTGTCATGGGGCCGCAGCAGCAATGTCTTCCTGCGGAACGGTGCCCGCCTGTACTTGGACGTGGGATCGCACCCGGAATACGCAACTCCCGAGTGCGACAACGTGACCGAGCTGGTCACCCACGACAAGGCCGGCGAGCGCATTCTCGAAGGCCTGCTCGTCGACGCCGAACGCCGCCTGCATGAGGAGGGAATCGCCGGAGACGTCTATCTCTTCAAGAACAACACCGATTCGGCGGGAAACTCGTACGGCTGCCACGAGAACTACCTCGTGGCCCGGCACGGGGAGTTCTCCAGGCTCGCGGACATCCTCATTCCGTTCCTGGTGACCCGTCAGCTGCTGTGCGGTGCCGGAAAGGTGCTGCAGACGCCGCGCGGTGCGGTGTACTGCGTGAGCCAGCGTGCCGAACACATCTGGGAAGGGGTCTCCTCCGCGACGACCCGTTCCCGGCCGATCATCAATACCCGCGACGAGCCGCACGCGGACGCCGAGCGCTACCGCCGCCTGCACGTCATCGTGGGTGACTCCAACATGTCCGAGACGACCATGCTGCTGAAGGTCGGCGCCACCGACCTCGTGCTGCGCATGATCGAGGCGGGCACGGTGATGCGGGACCTGACCCTGGAGAACCCCATCCGGGCGATCCGCGAGGTCAGCCACGACATCACCGGTCAGCGCAAGGTGCGGCTGGCGAGCGGCCGGGAGGCCTCGGCCCTGGAAGTCCAGCAGGAGTACTACGAGAAGGCGGTGGACTTCTGCGACCGCCGTGGCATCCGTACGGGCACCGTCGAGCGGGTCCTGGAGCTGTGGGGCCGCACGCTGGAGGCGATCCGGGACGAGCAGCTGGACCGGGTCGCGACGGAGATCGACTGGGTGATGAAGTACCAGCTGATCGACCGTTACCGCAGCAAGAACAACATCACCATGTCCCACCCGAGGGTGGCGCAGATAGACCTCGCGTACCACGACATCCACCGCCGTCGCGGGCTGTACTACCTCTTGGAGAAAAAGGGCCAGGCGGCGCGGGTGTGCAACGATCTGAAGATCTTCGAGGGCAAGTCCGTGCCGCCGCAGACGACACGGGCCAGGCTGCGCGGCGATTTCATTCGCCGGGCCCAGGAGCAGCGCAGGGACTTCACGGTCGACTGGGTGCATCTCAAGCTCAATGACCAGGCGCAGCGCACGGTGCTGTGCAAGGACCCGTTCCGGTCCGTGGACGACCGGGTGGAGAAGCTCATCGCGGGAATGTGATGCCTTCCGGGCACGGCGGTGTGTCAACGGCCATTGAGCCGGTGCACACCGCCGTGTTGTCTCTGGAAAAGGGGCGGCGTTCGGCTCGTGGCGCGGAGGGGTTCAGGTCGTAGAGTGGCGGGCATTGCCCACCCACCCCTCTAGCCCGAGTTGGACTTGATGAAGCTCACGAAGAACACCCGCCGTGCCGCGGCCGCGGCGATCGCCGTGCCCGTCCTGATGTTCACCGCCGCGTGCGGGTCCGATGACGACTCCGCCGCCTCGGGCGTCGCGAAGGTGGACGGCAAGGCCGGCGAGCAGCCCAAGATCAGCGTGCCCAAGGACGCCAAGCCGTCGGACAAGAAGGTCGTGAAGACGCTCCACGAGGGCAAGGGCGCGACCGTGAAGAAGGGCGACTTCGTCCGGCTGGACTTCATCGGGCAGACGATGAAGGGCCAGTCGCTGGGCAGCACCTGGTCCAAGCAGCCGGGCGCCAAGGAGCGGGCGCAGGTCGTCGGGGAGGTCGGCCAGCCCTCGCAGATGCTGCCGTCCCAGGTGATGGAAGAGGCGGAGGGGAAGAAGGTCGGTACCCGCTTCGAGATCGAGGGCACCGCCAAGTCGATCATCGGTGACCAGCTGAACCCGCAGGCGGGGGTGAAGGCGGGCGACGGCCTGGTCTGGGTCGTCGACGTCGTCAACACCAAGAAGGTCGACAAGAAGGCCGCGGCCAAGGGGGAGCAGGCGGCGCCGGAGGCCGGTATGCCCGAGGCGAAGGACAACGGGCAGAAGCCCGCCACGATCACCGTCCCCAAGGGCGAGAAGGCCCCCAAGGAGACCAAGGACCAGGTGCTCATCAAGGGGGACGGCCCGAAGGTGAAGGCCGGGCAGGGCGTGATCGCGCAGTACACCGGTGTGAAGTGGGAGGACGGCAAGATGTTCGACTCCTCCTGGAAGCACGGTGGTGCCACCGCCTTCCAGATCGGCACCGGCCAGGTCGTGAAGGGCTGGGACAAGGCGCTGGTCGGCAAGAACGTCGGCGACCGTGTCCTGGTCGTCGTGCCGCCGAAGGACGGCTACGCCGCCAGCCCGCAGTCCGGGCTGGCGAAGAACACGCTGGTCTTCTCGGTGGACATCATCGGAGCCGTCTGAGGCCGTCCGCGGGCCGCGATCATCACCGCGCCGTCATCTGCGAGACTGTCCCGCGTTGTAGAACGATTCGTTCGTAGGAGCACATACGTGAGCATCGACAAGCCCGAGATCGACTTCCCGGAGGGCCCCGCGCCCGCCGATCTGGAGATCGTGGACCTGTGGGAGGGTGACGGGCCGGTCGCCAAGGCGGGGGACACCGTCTCCGTCCACTACGTCGGCGTCTCCTTCAGCAGCGGTGAAGAGTTCGACGCGAGCTGGAACCGCGGCAAGCCGCTGCAGTTCCAGCTGGGCGCCGGCCAGGTCATCGCGGGCTGGGACCAGGGCGTGCAGGGCATGAAGGTCGGCGGCCGCCGCCGGCTGACCATCCCCGCGCATCTGGCGTACGGCGAGCGTGGCGCCGGTGGCGGCCGCATCGCCCCGAATGAGACGCTGATCTTCGTCTGCGACCTGGTCTCGGTCTGAGGACGCGACGCCGGGGCCGGCTCAGCCCGGTCCGGCGCTGATTTTCGCCCACGCGGACACCGTGTCCGGACGCCGGTTACGTCCTTGTGCGGCGCCGGCACGGCGCGTGGCGCGAGTATTGAGGGCCCATACCCCCGAGGGGGCATGGGCCCTCGGCTTTTGAAGCGGCTCGCGGTAGCGGTACGGTCATCGGTCGGGAGCTAGAGAAAGGGCGTCGATGGCCATTGCCAAGGCCGAGCGGCTGATGAACCTGGCGCTGTGCCTGCTGGGGACCCGGCGCCCGCTCACCAAGCGGGAGTTGCGCGGTTCCATCGAGGCGTACGTCGAGGCGTTCGGCCCGGGGGACACCGTGGCCGGCGCGGGCGACGAAGCGTTCAACCGCATGTTCGAGCGGGACAAGGACGACCTGCGTGAGCTCGGCATGGTCATCGAGACCGTCGAGGGGCTGGACGGTGAGACCGGCTACCTCGCCCGCCGCGACTCCAACCGCCTCCCGCCGATCACGCTGGACGCCGAGGAGGCCGCGGCCCTGGGCCTGGCCGCGAAGATCTGGCAGCAGGCCCGGCTGGCCGGCGCGGCCAGCGGTGCGCTCCAGAAGCTGCGCGCGGCCGGCATGCCGCTGGCGTCGGAGGACGAGGGCCCGTACGACCCGGCGCAGCCGCACAGCGCCCTGGAGCCCCGCATCCCCGCCCACGAGGCCGCCTTCGAGCCGCTGATGCTGGCCTGCCGCGACCGCCGGCCGGTCGTCTTCGACTACCGCAAGGGCAACGCAGCGCGGCCCGAGCAGCGCCAGGTGGAGCCGTGGATCCTGGAGTGCTGGCGCGGCCACTGGTACCTGGCGGGCTGGGACCGCGACCGCAAGGCCGAGCGGGTCTTCCGGCTCTCCCGCATCACCGGCAAGGTCCGCTCGCGCGCGGGGAAGTTCACCGCCGAGGTGCCCGACCACGTGACCGTGCGGGAGACGGTGGAGAGCTGGGCGGGCGAGACCGCGACCGGCACCGCCCGCATCAGGCTGCGCGCCGACCACGGCTACCCGCTGCGCGCCCGCGCGCTGTCCGTGCGCGCGACGGGCGACGGCTGGGACGAGCTGGAGATTCCGTACGGGCACGGGCTGGACGCCTGGCTGGTGGAGCTGGGCCCGGACGTGATCGTGCTGGAACCGGCCGAACTGCGGGCCGATGTGGTGGACCGGCTGCGTGCCGTGGCCAAGGGCTGAGGGGGAGCGACCAGACCATGGCGACGAACGCCATCGACCAGACCCGCCGGATGCTGTCCCTGGTGACGTACCTGCGTGAGCGCCCCGGCGCCCACGTCAGCGACGTGGCCCGGGCCTTCGGCATCACCGAGGACGAGCTGATCGCGGACCTCGACGTACTGCCCATGTGCGGTACGAGCTTCCGCGGTGGCGACCTGCTCGACATCGACACCGACGGCGACCGCATCTGGTGGCACAACCCCGACGACGTGGCCGAGCCGCTGCGGCTGGCCGCCGACGAGGCGACCGCGCTGCTGGTGGCGGCGCGCGCGGTGGCCACCCTGCCCGGCCTGCGCGAGGGCGACCGGCAGGCGCTGCTGCGGGCCACCGCCAAGCTGGAGGCCGCGGCGGGCGAGGCGGCCGGCGCCAGCTCCCGCCTCTCCGTCACCTTCGAGTCCGAGGGCGGCGTCTTCGCCGACGTGGACCGCGCCATCGCCGAACGCCGCCGGCTCTGGCTGCGCTACTACTCACCGGCCCGCGACGAGCTCACCGAGCGCGAGGTGGACCCCATCCGCCTCTTCACCATCGGCCACACCTACGTCGAGGCCTGGTGCCGGCTGTCCGAGGCGCGCCGCACCTTCCGGCTGGACCGGGTGGCCGAGATCAAGCTGCTCGACGCGCCCGCCGACCCGCCGCCGATCGAGCTGCGGGACCTGTCCGAGGGGCTGGTGCAGCCGGCCGCCGAGGACCCGGAGGTCGTGATCGAGGTGGGGCCCGGCGGCCGCTGGGTCGCCGAGTACTACCCGCACGACACCGCCGAGGAGCTGCCCGAGGGGGGCCTGCGCATCACCCTTCGTACGCCGGACCCCGCGTCGCTGCGGCGGCTCGCGCTGCGGCTGGGCCGGGACGGGCGGATCGTGGCGCCGCAGGAGCTGGCGGACAGCGCGCGGGACGCGGCGGCCCGGGCGCTCGCCGCGTACGGCGGCTGAGCGGGCGGGCCGGAGCACACGGGACAGTCGAGGAACAGCAGGGAGCTGTGAGTGCGATGACGACGGTGCCGACACCCGCCGCGCCTGTGGTCTTCAAGGCCGCCTGCCCGGACTGCCGGGGCCGCTTCGAGCTGGCCTCGGACGCGCTGCGGCTGGCGATAGGCGGCAGCCGCCGCACCACCTTCTACTCCTTCACCTGCCCCGACTGCGGCTCCGCCGTACGCAAGCCGGCCGGCGAACGCATCGTGGAACTCCTGACCGGCGGCGGCGTACGGACGCTGCGGCTGCACACGGGGTGACACGGACACTGCGGCTGCACACGGGTTGACGGAGTACGGGCGGCCGGGACACGGGGCGCCGGGCCGGGAACCGGGGCACCGGGGCGGGACACGGGGCACAGGGCAGGGACCGGGCCCGCGAGCGGTTCCGGCGCGGTCGGTCCGGGTAATCCCGCAGGGGCCCGGGTAATTCCGCGGCTGTCCGGGTAATCCCCCGGTGGGGGCACGGTCTCGTTCGATTCGCCCCGTAGGCGCCGGTAGGCTCGCCCCATGCTCTGGCCCATGATCGCCATCGCCCTCGGCTTCCTCGGCCTCGCCGTCCTCGGTGTGCTCGCGGTCCGCGTCTTCGTCGAGGTACGCAGGCTCGCCCGGCAGGTGGACCACGCCTCGCGCCGGATCCAGCAGGCCGCGCAGGACCTGGAGCGGGCCGCCGGGCCGCTCGCCGGCAACGCCGGGGCAATGGCCGGAACCCGGCAGGAGACGGTCTGAAAATCGTCCGCCCACGGGCGGTACGCTGCTGGATGCGGGTCGACGAGCGAGGCGCGGCCCGCAATCGGGAGTATGCACGGGGATTGCCGCCGGTTAACCCCCGCGCGTTACGATCGCTGGCAGCACGGCGAAACGGACGCTTGTCCGACCAGTCGGGCAGCCCCACCCCAGCCGCCTCGGTGAGAAGGTAAACACTTATGTTCACTGGAAAGATCGGCGCTCCCGAGATCATCCTCATTCTCGTCGTCGTCATCCTTCTGTTCGGAGCCAAGAAGCTCCCCGAGATGGCCCGCTCCCTCGGCAAGTCGGCGCGCATCCTCAAGAGCGAGGCGAAGGCGATGAAGTCCGAGGGTTCGCAGTCGCAGTCCGCGCCGTCCGACCCGCCGAACGACGCGCAGGGCGAGACGCCGAAGACGATCCAGGCCTCGCCCGGTGACGTGAACAGCTCCCGCCCGGTCGCCGAGCCGACCGACAGCACCACCAAGCGCTGATCCAGGGTCGACCGGGGCGGCGGCCCGGTACCGCCGCCCGCCGCACGAGATGAGGACGTGGGTTGCTCAAGTCTGCCCCCGACAAAGAAAAGAAGAACAAGGACCCCGAGGGACGGATGCCCCTCGCGGAACACCTGCGCGAGCTCCGCAACCGGCTCGCGAAGGCCGTGCTGGCGATCGTGATCGCGAGCGTCGTCGCGGCGTTCTTCTACCAGGACATCATCAACGTCATCACCAAGCCGGTGCTGCAGACGGTCGGGTGCGGCCTGTCCTTCTCGGAGCTGGCGCAGAAGCAGGGCGGCGAGACCTGCGCCCGCATCGTGATGATGGACCTGCTCGGACCCTTCACCTTCGCGCTGAAGGTGTCCCTGATGGCGGGCATGATCCTCTCCTCGCCGGTCTGGCTCTACCAGCTCTGGGCGTTCCTCGCGCCCGGTCTGCACCGTAGCGAGAAGAAGTACGCGCTGAGCTTCGTCGGCGCCGGCTTCCCGCTCTTCCTGGCCGGCGGCTACTTCGCGTACAACGTCCTGCCGACCACGGCCAAGGTGCTCATCGAGTTCACCCCGCCGGGCGTCGACAACCTCGTGACGCTGGAGAAGCTGCTCGATCTCGTCACGCGGATGATCGTCGTCTTCGGCCTCTCCTTCGAGCTGCCGCTGCTCCTGGTCCTGCTGAACATGGGCGGCGTGCTCACCGGTAAGCGCATGCTCGGCTGGTGGCGCGGAATGATCATGGGCATCACGGTCTTCGCCGCGGTCGCCACGCCCAGCGTCGACCCGGTGTCGATGATCCTGCTGGCGGCCCCCATCGCCATCCTGTACTTCGCGGCCGTCGGCATCTCGCTCGTGAACGACCGCCGCAGGGCCCGCGCGGTCGCCGCGGGGCCCGCCGACGACGAGGCCTCCGAGCTGGACCTCACCCCCGAGAGCATCGGCGGGATCGAGGCGGTCGACGCACCGCGGGCCCTTCCGGAGCAGTCCGTGAACGGGCACGAGCTGGAGCGGCGCCGGAACGACATGGACGACATCACGTAACGCGTCCGCCCCGTTACGGGGTGTGCGAGGGCCGGTTCCCGGGGTGGGGCCGGCCCTCGCCGCGTTTGCGGGGTGCGGAGGATCGCGTGGCATAAAGATCGCGTGACTGTCAGAGGTGGCCGGTAGTCTCGTAGACACGATGACCGAGGACATGTCCCCTGCTGAGCGCTATGCCGCCGCGCGTATTCGCGCGGCCGAGCAGGCCACCGCACTCTTCCCTTTCAAGGAGATGTACGACTTCGCGCTGGACGCGTTCCAGATCGAGGCGTGCGAGGCCCTTGAGGCCGGCAAGGGTGTGCTGGTCGCCGCTCCCACCGGATCCGGCAAGACGATCGTCGGCGAGTTCGCCGTCCACCTGGCCCTGGAGCAGGGCCGCAAGTGTTTCTACACCACCCCCATCAAGGCTCTCTCGAACCAGAAGTACCAGGACCTGGTCAAGCGGTACGGCGCCGAGAAGGTCGGCCTGCTGACCGGCGACAACAGCGTCAACGGCGACGCCCCGGTGATCGTGATGACCACCGAGGTCCTGCGGAACATGCTGTACGCGGGCTCCCAGGCGCTGAACGGCCTCGGCTACGTGGTCATGGACGAGGTGCACTACCTCTCCGACCGCTTCCGCGGCGCCGTCTGGGAAGAGGTGATCATCCACCTGCCCGAGTCCGTGACGCTGGTGTCGCTGTCGGCGACGGTGTCCAACGCCGAGGAGTTCGGCGACTGGCTGGACACCGTACGAGGCGACACCGAGGTGATCGTCTCCGAGCACCGGCCCGTGCCGCTGTGGCAGCACGTCCTCGCCGGCCGCCGGATGCACGATCTCTTCGAGGAGAAGGAGGGCGGCGAGCCCGGCCGCGGCAAGCGCGAGGTCAACCCCGACCTGGTGCGGCTCGCGCGGATGGAGAACAGCCGCCCCACCTTCGGCCGGGACAAGCGCCGGGGCCGGAACAACCTCCGGGAGGCGGACCGCGAGCGGGACCGCCGCCAGCGCAGCCGCATCTGGACGCCCAGCCGCGCGGAGGTGATCGACCGGCTGGACAACGAGGGCCTGCTCCCCGCGATCACGTTCATCTTCAGCCGGGCCGGCTGCGAGTCGGCGGTGCAGCAGTGCCTGTACTCGGGCCTGCGGCTGAACGACCAGGCGGCGCGGCAGAAGGTCCGCAAGATCGTCGAGGCCCGTACGGCCGGCATCCCCGACGAGGACCTGCATGTCCTCGGCTACTTCGAGTGGCTGGAGGGCCTGGAGCGCGGCATCGCGGCGCACCACGCCGGCATGCTGCCCACCTTCAAGGAGGTGGTCGAGGAGCTGTTCGTGAAGGGCCTGGTCAAGGCGGTCTTCGCGACCGAGACCCTGGCGCTGGGCATCAACATGCCGGCCCGCTCCGTGGTCCTGGAGAAGCTCGTCAAGTGGAACGGCGAGCAGCACGCCGACATCACCCCCGGCGAGTACACCCAGCTCACCGGCCGGGCCGGGCGCCGCGGCATCGACGTCGAGGGCCACGCGGTGGTGCTGTGGCAGCGCGGCATGGACCCGGCCGCCGTCGCGGGCCTGGCGGGCACCCGTACGTACCCGCTGCGCTCCTCCTTCAAGCCGTCGTACAACATGGCGGTGAACCTCGTCTCGCAGTTCGGCCGGCACCGTTCGCGCGAGCTGCTGGAGATGTCCTTCGCGCAGTTCCAGGCCGACAAGTCGGTCGTCGGGATCTCGCGGCAGGTGCAGAAGAACGAAGAGGGGCTGGAGGGTTATCGCGAGGCGATGACCTGTCACCTCGGCGACTTCGAGGAGTACTCGCGGCTCCGCCGGGACCTGAAGGACCGTGAGACGGAGCTGGCCAAGCAGGGTGCGGCGCAGCGTCGCGCCGCCGCGGCCGCGGCGCTGGAGAAGCTCAAGCCGGGCGATGTGATCCACGTGCCGACGGGGAAGTTCGCCGGACTGGCGCTGGTGCTCGACCCGGGCATGCCGTCCGGGCGGACCAACGGGCACCGCGGGTACCACGCCGAGGACGGTCCGCGGCCGCTGGTGCTCACCGCGGAGCGGCAGGTCAAGCGGCTGGCGTCGATGGACTTCCCGGTGCCGGTGCAGCCGCTGGACCGGATGCGCATCCCCAAGTCGTTCAACGCGCGCAACCCGCAGTCGCGCCGGGATCTGGCCTCCGCGCTGCGGACCAAGGCCGGGCACATTCCGCCGGAGCGGCACCGCAAGAAGCGGTCGCAGGCCGCCGACGACAAGGAGATCGGGCGCCTGCGCGCCGCGCTTCGCGCGCATCCGTGCCACGGCTGCGACGAGCGCGAGGACCACGCGCGGTGGGCGGAGCGGTACCACCGGCTGCGGCGGGACACGCGGCAGCTGGAGCGCCGTATCGAGGGCCGTACGAACACCATCGCGCGTACCTTCGACCGGATCTGCGCGCTGCTGACCGAGCTGGACTATCTGCAGGGCGACACGGTCACGGACGAGGGCCGGCGGCTGGCGCGGCTCTACGGCGAGCTGGATCTGCTGGCGAGCGAGTGCCTGCGGGACGGTGTCTGGGAGGGCCTGTCGCCCCAGGAGCTGGCTGCGTGCGCGTCGGCGCTGGTCTACGAGGCGCGGCAGGCGGACGACGCGGTCGCGCCGAAGCTGCCGTCGGGGAAGGCGCGGGCCGCGCTGGGCGAGATGGTCCGGATCTGGGGGCGGCTGGACGCCCTGGAGGAGGATCACCGGATCAACCAGGCGGAGGGCGTCGGCCAGCGCGAGCCGGACCTCGGCTTCGCGTGGGCGGCGTACCAGTGGGCGTCCGGCATCGGCCTCGACGAGGTGCTCCGCGAGGCGGAGATGCCGGCCGGCGACTTCGTCCGCTGGTGCAAGCAGCTGATCGACGTCCTCGGCCAGATCGCGGCCGCCGCGCCGGAGGGCAGCACGGTCACCCGGGCCGCCCGCAAGGCGGTGGACGGGGTGCTGCGCGGCGTGGTCGCGTACTCGTCGGTGGGCTGAGGCCGGTCTCCCTCGGCACCGCGGTGTCGCGCGTCGGCGACGACGAGCGTGGCGGCGTGGTGCGGGGGGACGGGTGACAACGAGCGCGGTAGCTCAGCCTGCCTCCTTGCCGCATGGCGGGCGCGCCCGGCGCACCCGGGCGCCGGGCCCCGTTCACGGTTGTCCGTCCGCCAGGGTGGGGGCGATTTCCGTGCGGGAGGAGCAGCCGAGTTTGCCCAGGATGTGTTCGACGTGGGCGTCGGCGGTGCGCTTGGAGATCACCAGGCGCTCGGCGATCTCCCGGTTGGACAGGCCCTGTCCGACCAGCTCGGCGACCTCCCGCTCGCGTCGTGTCAGGCCGTTGCTCGCCTGTCGTTCGTCGTGCGCGGGCACGACCGTGCCGGGGACGTCGGCGTCCGCCTCGGCGAGGTCGACCGCCTCCTGGACGGACAGTTCGGTGCCGAGCCGCCGCAGCCGCTCGAAGCGCGCTTCCCCCAGTGCCGCGGCGGCCTCGGCCCGCGCGCGGACGTAGGCGTCGACGAGGGTCGGCACGCCCATCAGGACGGCGGGGAGGTCCTCCCCGAGCTGCTCGGCCGCGCCTCCGAGCCAGGCCGCGCGGCCGTGGCGGCCCTGCCCGACGGCGAGCCAGCCCAGGATGGCCAGGCAGGCGGCCACCCCGTCCTTGTCGGCCATCCGGTACTTCTGCCGGATCCCGGCCCGCACCGCGGGAGAGGCAGCCGTGATGTCCCCGGCGCGCCAGTGCGCGAGGCCCTGTGCGATGAACACGTAGCCGCGGACCCAGCTTTCGCCGGGGTGCTCGGCGAGGAGGTCCTGGGCCTCGGCGGCGAGTGCCAGCGCCTTGTGCGGGTCGCCGGCGATGGCGTGCGCGATGCCGTGGTCCATCAGCGCCTTCGTCAGACCGGGGCCGTCGCCGAGGCGCTGGAGGCGTGCGCGGGCTTCCTCGAAGGCGGGGAAGGCGGCGGGGCCATCGCCGTGGAGGAGGCTCTGCATTCCCGTGTGCTGGACGGCGAGGGCCAGCAGCCGCTCGTCGCCGAGCCGTTCGGCGACGGTGCGGCAACCCCGGGCCGCCGCGCGCGCCGCTTCCCGGTCGCCCTGGCGGACGGCGTACCAGCACAGCAGCCGCAGTGCGTCCGCGCGTTCCGGGACCGGCTCGGGCACCTGCTCCAGGCACCGCGACAGCCAACGGCGCCCCTCCCGGAAGTACGACCCGAAGCCCCAGTAGTGCCCGAGGGAGATCGCGAAGGCCAGCGCCTCCCGTGCGTTGCCGGTCCGGAGGCAGGCGTGTTCGAGGGCGGCCCGTACGTTGGCGCGCTCGCGGTCCACCGTCCGGAACAGCTCCACCTGTTCGCTGCTGCACCAGTGGTCCTCGAAGCGCTGTGCCAGCGTCCGGTAGTGCGTCAGGTGCCGCTCCCGGCAGCCGGTCGCCTCGTCGGCGCCGAGGCCGGCGAGCCAGTCGGCCCCGTACTCGCGGATGGTGTCGAGGAGGCGGTAGCGGACCTCCTCGCCCTCGGGGCCGTCCAGGCGGATGACGACGGACTTGTCGACGAGCCCGATGAGCGTCTCGACCACCTGGTGGGCGGCGAGCGCGCCGCCGCCGCACACCGCCCGTACGCCGGCCAGGTCGAAGGAGCCGGCGAAGACCGACAGCCGTGCCCACAGCAGCCGTTCGGCGTCCGTGCACAGCTCATGGCTCCAGCCGATGGCCGTGCGGAGCGTCTGGTGGCGGGCAAGTGCGGTGCGCCGACCGCCGGTCAGGACCCGGAACCGCTCCTCCAGCAGGTCCACCAGCTGCTTGAGCCCCACCGCCCGCAGCCGGACCGTCGCCAGTTCGATCGCCAGCGGGATGCCGTCCAGGCGGCGGCAGAGCGTCTCGACGTCGGGGCGGGTCCGGTCCGTGAGGGCGAAGCCCGGGGTGACGGTAGCGGCGCGCTGCGCGAAGAGTTCGACGGCCGTGCCGAGGCGCAGCGGCGGCACCGGGAAGACGTGCTCGCCCGGTACGTCGAGGGGCTGGCGGCTGGTGGCGAGGACGGTCACTCCGGGGGCCGCGCCGAGCACGATGTCCGCGAGCATCGCGCAGGCGTCGACCAGGTGCTCGCAGGTGTCCATGATCAGCAGCAGCTGCCGGTCCTGGAGGTGGTCGACGAGGGCGTCCAGCGGTTCGGCGGTGGACTGCGGCGGGACGCCGAGCAGGGTGCAGAGGGCGTTGGGCAGCAGTTCGGGGTCGCGCAGCGCGGTCAGCTCGGCCACGCAGAGGCCGTCGGTGAAGTCCTCCCGGACGGCGGCGGCCGCGCGCAGTGCGAGCCGCGTCTTGCCGACGCCGCCCGGCCCCATGAGCGTGATCAGGCGGGCCTCGGCCAGCATCCCGCGCACCTGGGCGAGTTCTTCCGTACGGCCGACGAAGCCGGTCAGCTCGACCGGGAGGTGGGCACTGCGCCGCCGGAACTCAACCGCCATGTCACCCGTCCCATGTGCCGACAGCCGGGGCGCCATACGGTACGCCGCGCGCGACACCCGGGAGGGCGGAACGGCAGTCCACCATCCGATGGAGGGACCTGGGCCGCGAGGGCGCGGGCACCGGCGCATCGGTTCCCCGCCGCGCCGGTGCCCGCTGCCGTACGCGCTACGCTCCCGCCGCCGCGGACGCCGCCGGCGCCGTCCCCGCGGTACGGGGCCGCGGCGCACGGCTCCGTGCCGCCCGCAGGGCGAGGAACAGCAGCACGCCGAACGGGGAGAGCAGGACGGTCAGGAGCAGCAGCGGGCCCATGACGAGCGGGTGGATGCCCAGGCGGCGGGCCTCGCGGTACATCCACTGGCCGAGGAAGAGGTCCCAGGCGATGACCTGCGCCCAGACCGCCGCCGCACCGCCGTCCACCGTCATCAGCTCCTGGAACGAGCCCAGTTCGGGGTTCGACACCGCGCTCCAGAGCCGGGGGAGGACCGGTACGGCCAGCGCGAGGTGGACCGCGAGGACCGGCACCACCGGCAGCGGCGATGCGGCGATGCGGTCGGTCCACCGCCGGCCGGGCGCGAGGATCAGCAGGGCCCAGAAGGGCGCCGCGAGCCAGAAGGCGAGGTCGAAGAGGAAGTCCGTCATGCGGTGAGCTCCTGGGAACGGGCCGGGGTGCCGGTGGTGTCGTCGTACGGGCGGGCGGGGGCGCGCAGCGCGGTGTACGTGCCGAGGGCGGTCGCCGCGAGCAGGGCGGCGAGGGCGCCCAGCGTCGGTGCGTCCGGGCGGAGGAGCGGCTGGCCGCGCAGGGCCTGCCAGGTCACCAGGGCCAGCAGCCCGGTGTGCAGGCCCGCGGCGGTCAGGACGAGCCGCAGTCGTACCCGTTCGGCCCGCAGCCGGGGTATTCGGCGGCCGAGGGTGTCGAGGGCGAGCAGGAAGAGGGGCAGGGCCTGCAGTGCGTGCATGCCGACGAAGTGCGGTATGCGCAGGTCGCCGCCGGTGGTGCTCCAGCCGGTCAGCGGCATGGCGGGGCCGCCGTCCGGCACGCCGACGCTGTGCGCGCCGAGGGCGTCCCGCAGGCCCTGCGCGGCGGTGGCCTGCTGGTCGGGCGTGGGCATGGTCATCAGTCCGCCGAGCGCCAGGCCGGCCAGCGCGATCAGCGCGCCGAGCCGGACGGCCCGGGCGGCGGCGCGGTCGGTGTCCGCGCCGCCGCGGAACTGGAGCGCGGCGATCACCAGGGTGGCGAGCCACAGGACGACGACGGTCGCGCCCATGATCTGGAAGAGCGCCGCGTCCAGCGGGGTGGCGGTGTTGAAGTGGCTGCGCCGGCCGCGGACCGTCTGGCCGATGATGACGGCCATCTCGATGGTGCCGGTGACGACGATGACCGTGCCGGCCCACCGGCCGGTGCGGGTCCGTGCCGGCCGCCGCCCGAGCATCCAGGCGAGCGTCAGCCCGTAGAGGGCGAACGAGAGCGAGAACTTCAGCGGTTTGAACCAGATCGGCGAGCCGACCAGCACCCGGTCGTCGACCACGAGCCCGATCGCCGAGACGGCGGCCAGGGCAACCATGGCCAGCGAGAACCAGGTCAGTGGCGGGTGCGGTGAGGCTGCCGGACGCAGTGCGGGCAGGAGTGGAGCGGGCATGAGTGACCCCCGTCATCGTCATGTCGCGAGAATGGATAGTGGCACTTGCTGCTATCCGATAGTGGGACTATCTATGATGAGGGGGCGATTCGGCAAGACCTGAAGGGAAGTGAACGGCGCGTGCGCATCGGCGAGTTGAGCCGGCGGACCGGGGTGGCGGTACCGACGATCAAGTTCTACGTCAGGGAAGGGCTGCTCCCGGCAGGCCGCCTGACCAGCCCGAACCAGGCGGACTACGACGAGACGCACGAGCGGCGGCTGCGGCTGGTCCGCGGGCTGATCGAGATCGGCGGACTGTCCGTCTCGGCCGTGCGCGAGGTGCTGGCCGCGGTGGAGGACACGGACCGGCCGGTGCACAAGGTGCTCGGTGCGGCGCACAACAGCCTGACACCGCCGCCGGGCGCGGAGTCCGAGGAGCTGGCAGGGGCGCGGGAGGCCGTGGCCGCGCTGATCGAACGGCGGGGATGGAAGGCGGCGGCCGACCATCCGGCGGGCGAGGCGCTGGCCGCCGCGCTGGCCACGCTGCGGAGCCTGGGGCACGGCCGGTTCGAGGAGATGCTCGACGTCTACGCGGACGCCTGTGAGCGGATAGCGTCGGCGGACCTGGCCTACGTCGGTGGCGTCGCGGAGGTCGAGCGGCTGATCGAGGGCGTGGTCGTGGGCACCGTCATCGGTGACGCCGTGCTCTCGGCCATGCGGCGGCTGGCGCACACGGACGCCTCGGCCCGTGTCTACGGCGAGTAGGCCACTTGACGGGGGAGAGGCCGCCCGACGCGGCCCGGAGGCCGCCCGTGCCGTGCCGAGGTGCGTGCGCCGGAGGGCGGGTACGGCAAGGGCGCCCGCCGGCGGGCGGGCGCCCAGTGCGGATGCGGGGCGGCGGGCTGTCCGCCGCCCTGGGGGTCAGGAGGCCGCTGCCGGCTTCTCCTGCTCGGCCTCGACCGCTTCGTTCCACTCCTTCTTGGAGGCCTGCCAGCCGTCCTCGTCGTGGCCGCGGCGCCAGTAGCCGGAGATGGAGAGGTCGGCGCGCGGTACCTCGCGCTCGACGCGCAGCAGCCGGCGCAGCTCCTTCACGAAGCCCGCCTCGCCGTGCACGAACGCCTGGACGCGCCCGGGCAGCCACTCCGTCCCGCGGACGGCCGCCACGAGCTGCTCGCCGACCGGCTCGTCGTCGCGGTGCAGCCAGACGATCTCCGCGCCGGCCGGGGCCCGCAGCTTCTGCTCCTCGCGGGCGTCCGGCACCTCGATGAAGGCGCGCACCACCGCGTCCTCCGGCATCCGGGCGAGCGAGGCGGCGATGGCCGGCAGCGCGCTCTCGTCGCCGGCCAGCAGGTGCCAGTCGGCCGAGGCCTCGGGCACGTACGCGCCGCCGGGGCCGAGAAGGCGGATCTCCTCGCCCGCCTCGGCCTGCTGTGCCCACGGCCCGGCCAGGCCCTCGTCGCCGTGGACGACGAAGTCGATGGTCATCTCCAGGGTCTGCGGGTCCCAGGCGCGCACCGTGTACGTCCGGGTGCGGGGCCACTGGTCGCGCGGGAAGTCCGCCCGGATCTGCGCCATGTCGAACGGCTCCGGGTAGGTCACGCCCGGCACCGGGAAGAGCAGCTTGACGTAGTGGTCCGAGTACTCCCCGGCGGTGAACCCCGCCAGCTCCGCGCCGCCCAGCACGACGCGCATCATGTGCGGGCTGAGGCGTTCGGTGTGCACCACTCGGGCGCGGTGGGTGACGGCCTTCTTTCGGGCGGGACGTTCGGCGGGACGGTCTGCTGCCACGGTGGGCCCCCTGGACGTTCTGAGAATAAGTTAGGTACACCTAACCTAACAGCACATCATGAGAGTACGCCGAGGACGCGCTGGAGCGAACCGCCCAGCCCCCATCGGTCGGCCAGCTCCTCCAGCGTGGCCGGATCGGCCGGCTCCCTCGGCACCGCCGGGTCGAAGTCGGGCAGCGCCACGTCCCTGGCGACGCGGACGACCTCGGGGGCGACCTCGATGTACGGGCGGGCCTCGGTCAGCCGCTTGCGCTGCGTGGGCGTGAGCTTCGCCGCCGGGTCGTCGACCGCGGCCATGATTCCGGCCAGGTCCCCGAAGGACGCCAGCAGCTTCGCCGCGGTCTTCTCGCCGATGCCCGGCACGCCCGGCAGGCCGTCGCTGGGGTCGCCGCGCAGCGTCGCCAGGTCGGCGTAGCCCGGGCCGTCCACGCCGTACTTCTCGCGGAGCCATGCCTCGTCGGTGAGCTGGAGGGTGCCGACGCCCTTGAGGGGGTAGAGCACGCGGACGCCGCGGGAGTCGTCGACGAGCTGGTAGAGGTCCCGGTCGCCGGTGACGATGTCGACCGGTCCGGCGGCCCGGGTCGCGAGGGTGCCGATGATGTCGTCCGCTTCGTACCCCGCGGCCCCGACGCGGGCGATGCCCAGCGCGTCCAGTACGGCCTCGATCACCGGGACCTGCGGCGAGAGCGTGTCGGGGATCTCCTCGGCGTCGGGCTCGGCGGAGCCCTCGGGGGCCTCCTCGGCGACGCGGTGCGCCTTGTACGTCGGGATCAGGTCCACCCGCCACTGGGGGCGCCAGTCGGCGTCCATGCAGGCCACCAGGTCGTCGGGGTGGTGGTCCTGGAGGAGGCGGGCGATGAAGTCCAGCAGGCCCCGGACGGCGTTGACGGGCGTGCCGTCGGGGGCGCGGACCGAGTCCGGCATGCCGAAGTAGGCGCGGAAGTACAGCGAGGCGGTGTCGAGGAGCATCAGGCGTCGAGTCACACGCCGATGATGCCGCACCCCACTGACAACCCCTGACGTGCGGCTCCGTCACCGTGAGTCGCGTATGGGTCGCGAGCGGGCGTGTCCGGGTCGCAAGTGACGCCGTGTCAAACCTGTGACCTTTGTGAGCCGTGTCACTGATGTGTTTGGTGTGAATAGAGGGGGGCAGGCGCGCATCCGGAGCGGAACCGGTAAGGGATTCAACTTTTTCTTTCCGGTGCGGGCGGCCCGAAGCCGTGCTGCTCCACGGCCCCTCCCCAGCCTTTCGGCCTGGGGATCACCCATGGCTGGGACGGGCCGTACCTTGGTTCAACTCGAGAGGTGTATGTGTCCAGGCTGCAAGCCGAGCACCTGTACAAAGTGTTCGGCAGACGACCCGATGACGCCGTGCGGAAACTCGAAGGCGGGGCAACCCGCGACGAGCTGCGCGCCGAGGGTACGACGGCAGCGGTGATCGACGCGTCGTTCACCGTGGACGAAGGCCAGATCTTCGTCGTCATGGGTCTGTCGGGTTCCGGCAAGTCCACGCTGCTGCGCATGCTGAACGGGCTGCTGGAGCCGACTGCGGGCAGTGTGCGGTTCGACGGCCAGGACCTGACCACGCTCAGCCCGAAAGAGCTGCGCCGGGTCCGTTCGCAGAAGATCTCCATGGTCTTCCAGCACTTCGCGCTCTTCCCGCACCGCAGCGTGCTGGAGAACGCCGCCTACGGCCTGGAGGTCCAGGGCGTGGCGAAGGCCGAGCGGCGGAAGCGCGCCCTTGAGGCGCTGGAGCTCGCGGGCCTGAAGGGCTGGGAGAAGTCCTGGCCCGACGAGCTGTCCGGCGGAATGCAGCAGCGTGTGGGCCTGGCCCGCGCGCTGGCCACGGACGCGGACCTGCTGCTGATGGACGAGTCCTTCAGCGCGCTGGACCCGCTGATCCGCCGCGACATGCAGGACCAGCTGCTGGAGCTGCAGAAGACGCTGAAGAAGACCATCGTCTTCATCACCCACGACCTGAACGAGGCCATGCGGCTCGGCGACCGGATCGCCGTCATGCGCGACGGCCGGGTCGTCCAGAACGGCACCGCCGAGGACATCCTCGTCCGGCCCTCCAACGACTACGTCGCCTCCTTCATCCAGGACGTCGACCGCACCCGCGTGCTCACCGCCGGCGCGATCATGACGGACGTGGCGTCGGTGCTGGGCGGCAAGGACGGCGACGGCGAGGAGATATCCACCGCCGAGCGGTTCCGTGCCGCGGCGCCCGCCACGGTCACCGAGGACACCCCGCTCGTCGACCTGTTCGCGCCCTGCTCGGCCAGCACGGTCCCGGTGGCCGTCGTCGACGCCGCCGGAGAGCTCGTCGGCGCCGTGCCCACGCAGCGGCTGCTGGCCGTGCTCGGCGAGGCCGAGGCGGACACCGCCCCCGCCGCCGGAGTGCCTGCCCAGCAGGCACCCGCAGACGCGCCGGAGGACGCGAAGCCCGAGGACGAGGAGCCGGCGGACGCCCCCGCGGCCGAGAAGGCCGGGGACGACACGTCCGCCGGCGAGAGCAAGGTGATCGCCGGTGCCTAGGATCGAGATCGGCTCCTGGGCCGACGCCGCCGTCGACTGGCTGCGGTCGAACGTCGCCTGGCTCTTCGACGCCATCACCAGCGTGCTCAACACGGTGTACGGCTTCTTCCACATGGTGCTCGCCGCGCCCGAGCCCCTGATCCTCGCGGGCATCCTCGCGGTGCTCGCCTGGTGGCTGCGCGGCTTCCTCGCCGCCGTACTGACCTTCCTCGGCTTCGCACTGATCGACTCGATCGAACAGTGGGGCGCCACCATGGAGAGTCTCTCCCTGGTGCTGGTGGCCTGCCTGGTCATCGTCGTCATCTCGGTGCCGCTGGGCATCTGGGCCGCCCGCAACCGCGCGGTCAGCGGTGCGGTGCGCCCGGTCCTGGACCTGATGCAGACGATGCCGGCGATGGTCTACCTCATCCCGGGCATCCTCTTCTTCGGCCTCGGCGTGGTCCCCGGCATCGTGGCGACCATCGTCTTCGCCATGCCGCCCGCCGTCCGCATGACCGAGCTGGGCATCCGGCAGGTCGACGCGGAGCTGGTGGAGGCGGCCGACGCCTTCGGCACCCACCCGCGCCGCACGCTCTTCCGCGTGCAGATCCCGCTCGCGCTGCCCACGATCATGGCCGGTATCAACCAGGTCATCATGCTGGCGCTGTCCATGGTCGTCATCGCCGGCATGGTCGGCGGCGGCGGTCTGGGCTCCTCCGTCTACGACGCGATCAGCTCCGTCGACGTGGGCCTGGGCACCGAGGCCGGCCTCGCGGTGGTCATCCTCGCCATGTACCTGGACCGGATGACCGGCGCCCTGAACCAGCGGGTCTCGCCGCTCGGCCGGCGCGCGCTGGCCAAGGCGCAGGCCGCGCTCGGCGGCTGGAAGTTCCTGCAGTGGCGCCCGGCGACCTCGCTCGCGATGGTCGGCGTGGTCGTGCTCGCGCTGGCCGCGGGCGGCATGAACGCCTTCGGCGGCAAGGGCGACGACGCGGCGGCCGGCATCGGCGGCGGCCGTTCGATCAACCTGGGCTACGTCAACTGGGACGAGGGCAAGGCCACCACGTACCTGTGGAAGGAACTGCTGGAGCAGCGCGGCTTCAAGCCCAAGGCGCAGGCCCTGGAGGCCGGCGCGCTCTACACGGGCCAGGCCCAGGGCGACATCGACGTGCAGACCAACTCCTGGCTGCCGGTCACCCACGCCTCGTACTGGAAGAAGTACAAGAACAAGCTGGAGGACTACGGCGCCTGGTACGACAAGACCTCGCTGGAGATCGCCGTACCGTCCTACGTCAAGGGCGTGAAGACGCTCGACGACCTCAAGGGCAAGGGCAAGGAGTTCGGCGGCAAGATCACCGGCATCGAGCCGGGCGCCGGCGAGATGAAGATCGTCAAGGACGAGGTCCTCAAGGACTACGGCCTGGACGAGTACAAGCTCCAGCAGTCCAGCACCTCCTCGATGCTGGCCGAGCTGGACCGGTCGATCAAGGCCAAGAAGCCGATCGCGGTGACCCTGTGGTCCCCGCACTGGGCGTACAGCAAGTACAAGCTGACCAAGCTCAAGGACCCCAAGGGTTCCTTCGGCTCCGGTGACGGCATCCACGCCCTCGGCCGCAAGGGCTTCGCCAAGGACGAGCCGCAGGTCGCCTCGTGGATGAAGAAGTTCCACCTGAGCGAGGAGCAGCTGACCGGTCTCGAGGCGGAGATCCAGGACGCCGGCAAGGGACACGAGCAGGACGGCGTCAAGGCCTGGCTGAAGAAGAACCCGGGCATGGCCGACAAGCTGGCCCCGGCCCCGGGCGCGTACGCCAAGGGCAAGGACGCCGGTGCCGCGCCGAACATCGGCTACCCGTCCTGGGACGAGGGCATCGCCACCTCCTTCCTGTGGAAGTACGTCCTGGAGCAGCGCGGCTACAAGCCGAAGATGCGCAACCTCGATGTGGGCCCGATGTGGACCGGGCTGTCCACCGGCCAGGTCGACGTGGAGATGGACGCCTGGCTGCCGGTCGCGCAGAAGCAGTACTGGGAGAAGTACAAGAAGGACCTTGTCGACCTCGGTGCGTGGTACGACAAGACGTCCCTGGAAATCGCGGTGCCTTCCTATGTGAAGGGCGTGAAGTCCATGGCGGACCTGGGCAAGCGCAAGGACGAGTTCAAGGGCAAGATCATCGGTATCGAGCCGGGCACCGGCCAGATGAAGCGCCTGAAGAGCAAGGTCCTGCCCGCGTACGGCCTGGAGGACATGAAGGTCACCGAGGCCGGTACCAGCGCCATGCTCGCCGAGCTGGAGCGGTCCTACGCCAAGAAGGAGCCCATCGCGGTCGTCCTGTGGTCGCCGCACTGGGCGTACGACAAGTACGACCTGACCAAGCTGAAGGACCCGAAGGGCACCTGGGGCGCCAACAACCAGATCAAGACGATCGCGAACAAGGGCTTCCCCAAGGAGTACTCCGAGTTCAACGGCTGGCTGAAGAACTGGCACATGAAGCCCGAGGAGCTGGCGAGCCTGGAGCAGGCCGTCAACAAGGCGGGCACCGGCCATGAGGAAGAGGGTGTCAAGAAGTGGGTCGACGCCCACCCGGGCATCGTCGACGAGATGGCACCGGTGAAGTGACGCCGTACCGGTTCTGACCGGCCGTCACCTTCGCAGGAACGGGCCCCGCCACCGCACTCCGGTGGCGGGGCCCGTCCGCGTCGGCGCGGGCTCTACGGTGGGGCGATGACCTCTCACGCCGTCGTACGCAAGGTGGTCTCCCTCGTCCCCTCGCTGACCGAGGCCGTCGCCGTCACCGCGCCCGGACTGCTGGCCGGCGTCACGGACTGGTGCAGCCACCCCGCCGGCCTCGACGTCCCGCGCGTCGGCGGGACCAAGAACCCCGACACCGCGCGGATCGCGGCGCTCGCCCCCGACCTGGTGATCGCCAACGAGGAGGAGAACCGGCACGCGGACCTCGCCGCGCTCCGCGCCGCCGGGCTGGACGTGCTGGTCACCGAGGTCCGCGACCTGCCGCAGGCCTTCCGCGAACTGGACCGCGTCCTCGTGCGGGGCTGCGGACTGGCCCGCCCCGGCTGGCTGGACGCGGCGGAGGCGGCCTGGCGCGAGGTCCCGGCGTACGACCCGGGCCGGACCGCCGTGGTGCCCATCTGGCGGCGGCCGTGGATGGTGCTCGGCCGGGACACCTTCGCGGGCGACCTGCTGGCCCGGCTGGGCGTGCGCAACGCGTACGCGGACCACGCCGACCGCTATCCGAAGATCCCCCTCGACGAGCTGAACGGCCGCGGCGCCGACCTCGTCGTGCTGCCCGACGAGCCGTACCGCTTCAGCGCCGACGACGGGCCCGAGGCCTTCCCCGGACTGCCCGCCGCGCTGGTCAGCGGCCGCCATCTGACCTGGTACGGCCCGTCGCTGGCGGAGGCTCCCGGGGTGCTGCGGGCGGCGCTGGAAGCGGCCGCGTAGCGGTACGGGCGGCGCACCGGCGTCCTCCGCCGGTACGCCGCCCGGGGGCAGCCGCGTGCGTCAGGCGGGCGTGGGGGCCGGCGCGGAGGCGGGCGGCGCGAGAAGCGTGCCCCGGAAGAGGCCGCGGGCCGTGTACGCGAAGGCCGTCAGCCAGCCGGCCACCAGGAGCAGGTACAGCCCGACGGTGAGCCAGTCGTACAGGGCCAGGCCGGTGTGGCCGGCCAGCCCGGCGGCGCCGGTGACGCAGGTACCGACGGGGAAGGTGAACGCCCACCAGGTCATCGAGAAGCGCATGCCGCCGCGGAACGCGCGGGCCACCAGCGCCGCGGAGAACAGCAGCCACAGCAGCGCGAAGCCCATCACCGGCACGCCGTACAGCACGGAGAACGCGGTCATCGCGCCGCGGTACGCGGAACCGGCGGCGGGCGCGGCGTTCGCGAGGTTGCTCACCGCGGTCGTGGACTGGCCGAGCGGGCCGAGCACGAGGACCAGCGCGGGGGTCGCGGCGAGCGGCAGCGGGCCGTGGTGGATCAGCCGGGAGAGCACCAGCGGCAGCATGGCCAGCACGGTCAGCAGGGACAGCCCGAACATGCCGTAACAGCCCAGCAGCATGGCGGACCGCCACTGGCCGGCGGGCAGGTGCGGGATCAGCCCCGGGCCGATGGCGGCGGAGACCATGGGGGCGACGATCGGCAGCAGCCAGGCGGGGGAGGCGGTGCCCGCGTCGATGCGGTGCCGGGTCACCATCAGGTACGGGACGGCCGCCGCCGCGGCCAGGCCGGTCACCGTCCCCGCGATCCACAGCACGCTGTCCACCGCCACCGCCGCGGACAGACCGATCACGTCCCTGCCCACGGCGAGCGTGCCGCCGCCGACCGCCAGCAGGGCCATCGCCAGGCAGCCGTAGAACGGGGCCACCGCCGGGTCGAGCAGGTGTGCCCTGGCCTGGTCGCTGTGGCGGATCCAGTGCGCGGCGCGGGCGACGAGGAGGACGGCCAGCAGGACGGCCGACAGCGTCCAGACGACTTCGTACGCGGACCGCAGCACGCCTGCGTGCACCGGGAGGGCGGCGCCGGCGTTGGCGATGATGGCCGTGCCCATGACGGCGGCGTACCAGTTGGGGCCGAGGTGCCGTACGGAGCCGCGGGTGCGGCCGCCGGGACCGGTCGCCGGGCGGGAGCGGGGATGCGCGAGGGTAGCCATGCCTCCAGCGTTCCGCCGCGGGCCCCACCCCGCCAGAGGCCATTTCTCTATGAGGACATAAGCTGGAGTTATGAGCGGTGAAGCGGAGCGGATGCACGGGGACGGCACGGCGGAGGGGGCGGCCGAGGGGCCGCACGACGGCCGGCTGGCGCATCGCGTCCCGGAGCTGGGCGCGCTGGAGCTGCTGCTCGCGGTGGCCCGGCTCGGCAGCCTGGGCCGCGCCGCCAAGGAGCTGGGCATCACCCAGCCCGCCGCCAGCAGCCGGCTGCGCGCCATGGAGCGGCAGTTGGGCGTCGGGCTGGTCGAGCGCTCGCCGCGCGGCTCCCGGCTCACCGACGCCGGTGCGCTGGTCACGGACTGGGCGCGGCGGATCGTGGAGGCGGCCGAGGCGTTCGACGCGGGCGCGCAGGCGCTGCGCTCCCGCCGCGACTCCCGCCTCCGCGTCGCCGCCAGCATGACGATCGCCGAGTACCTGCTCCCCGGCTGGCTCATCGCGCTGCGTACCCAGCGCCCGGACACCGCGGTCTCGCTCTTCGCGGGCAACTCCGCCGCGGTCGCGGAGCGGGTCCTCTCCGGCGAGGCCGACCTCGGCTTCGTCGAGGGCCTGGACATTCCGTCCGGCCTGGACGGCGCGGTCATCGGCCACGACCGGCTGATGGTGGTCGCCGCGCCGTCCCACCCGTGGGCCCGCCGCCGCACCCCGCTGACCGGCCGCGAGCTGGCCGGTACACCGCTGATCCTGCGCGAGCAGGGCTCGGGCACCCGCCAGGTACTGGACGCGGCCCTAGCCGTCTGCGGCCCCCTCGCGCCCCCGCTCCTCGAACTGGCCTCCACGACCGCCGTGAAGGCGGCCGCGGTCAGCGGCGCCGGCCCCTCGGTCCTCAGCGAACTCGCCGTCGGCGAGGAACTGGCGGCCCGCCGCCTGGTGGAAATCCCGGTCCCGGGCATCCGCCTGGGCCGCGACCTCCGGGCGGTATGGCCCACGGGCCAACGCCCTTCGGGGCCGGCGCGACAACTGCTGGGGTTGACGCGGGGGGTGGGGTGAGGCGCTGAACCGAGACCGGCTCTTACAAAGCAGACATCGCAGGTTCGACTCTGTTGTGCCATGGAGCGCCAAGGACCCCGTCGCTGTATCGGTAGGTTCCGGCACTACTTGAAGATGAAGTCGGCGCAGGCGACGAGCGTTGAAATCACTCCCATCGCGCCCCCCAGAGACGCGCTTCTCTGTTGCCGGTCCTGCATGAGCGCGGAGCGTGGTCCTTGCCCCTCGCCACCGGCTCCACGTAGTGCCTTGATGCCTTGCCATTTGTGTTCGCGGATCCAGCAGCCGCGTAACAGACCCTGGGCATTGTTGCGGCATCTCCCTTGCCGACCCATGGCTATGCAGCGCAGTGGAGCAGACAGCAGGAAGTAGAGAACAGACGCCGCGGCCACCACGATGAACACTCCGGGGCCGATCACGTCCGCGGCCCATGCCAGGAGGCCCACGAGGAGGATCACCACACCCCAGCGCTTCTTCAGGAACGCACCAAGCCCGCCCATGAAAGTGGACCGTAGGGCAGTCTGGGGGGCGCGTGGTAGAGCGCTCCATGGAGGCAAGGGGCGCCGACGGGGAGCAGAGCGGGGCGACCGACGACACCGTTGTTTGTCAGCTTCTCGTGCGCTTGGGCCGGGGGCAGGCCGACATGACGAATCCACGGGTGGGTGTCGATGGGGGCATGTCCGGCCGAGGCCCTGCCGTCAGCGTGCGCAGCACATCGACGGTCACGTCCACGCGTGCCTCGCCGTCGTGGAGGTAGAGGCGCCACTCGCCGGCCGGGGCGTCCTGGTCGGCCGGAGCGGCCTCGCCCGGGAGGCCCTGGAGACGGGCGTACCGCTGCACCATGCGTGCTTCGTCCTCGTTCACGGCCGCCACTCCCTCACGGCCATTCCGGCTTCGGCATGGGACGGATCGTGCAGCTCGGTGCGTGCTGACACTGCGCGGCCACCGAGACGGGCAGTCCGTCCGTGGGCGGCCTCCACAGGTCCGGGTCGGGGTCGTAATCCATCTTCCGGATCGCCTCCTGGGTGCGATCGATGATTGCCGGGTCGTAGTGGGCCGGGTCGTACCCGGGGTAGTGGTGCACGAAGTTCCCGAACCGGCCGCACAGCTCTGCGTACAGCGCCGAGTGCAGGAGCAGGGCGTGCCAGCCTTCGTCCACGACCCGTGACGGGGCGAGAGCAACTCCGGGATACCGGGCACAGGCGACGACGAACTTGAGGCCTTCCTCGACGATGCGGTCGGCCGCGGTGAGGGGCATGGCGGGGTTGGCGTCCAGGACGGTGGAGCGGACTCCCGCGAACTGGGGTGCAGTCAGTAGAGACCGGGCGGACTGGGGCATGACTCTCCGATCAGTGGGAGGTGAGGATGACGGCGAGCAGAAACAGGAGCACCGCCAGGCAGGTGAGGTAGGTGATCTCCCGGGCTTTCCGGCCGGTCACCGTTGTGCCGCCATATGCAGGGCGTACAGCCACTGACAGTCGCGAACGAGGATCTGCACGTGTGCGAGCATCGCGAACGGACTGCCCGTGGCGGCACACTCGGTCACCTGTCGGCCGATGGTGTCCACCCGGGCTTTCTGCGTGTCCCGCTCGCCGTCGTCACGCCACAGTCGGTCGACCGCTGCTCCGGCAGACGGGAGAAGCAGGACGATGTGGCCGCGCAGCAGGGGCTGAAGGTCGGCGAGGTCGGCCGGATCGAGACGACCGCTGCCCGCGCGCAGGGCTCGGACAATGGACTCTCGGATGGTTTCCGTGTCGACCGGGAAAGGGCCGGCGAAGCCCGCTGATTGTTCGGTGACGGGTTGCACTTGGGCCTCCCTGGCTCGGTTCAGGGAGATGCTGCTCCGCCGCAGCGGCCACAAGTACCCCTGCGAGGGGTAGTCGGGGTTATTCGCCGGCGTGGCACCACTCGGCGAATGTGCTCAGGCTCTCGGCGTCCGCGCGCTTCAGGCGGCGCAGCGTCGCGGCGTCTTCACGTACCCATCGATGCTCGCGCGTGTGCTGCGGTGCGATGCGGCGGGCAGTCTTCAGCGACTCGAATGCATGGTCCGGCCGGCCGCACCACAGTTGCGCACGGGCCAGCTCGATGTAGAAGCCGCTGCGGCGCTCTGCGGGCATGGAGAGGGGCGGCGTCCAGTCCCGCGCGACGGTCAGTGCGTCGCAGGCATGGTCGCCGCCACGGCTGACGGCCACAGATACCTCGTGGATGCGGACGCTGTCCGGGCCGAACGCCGTCCCGTTGTACACCCCCTCTTTGATGCGGTCGCCGAGCGCACGGGCCGCACTGAAATGGGAATCGACGGAGTGCGGGAGGCCGGCACGTCCAGCGATCACGGCGGCCCGCATGTGCAGAGCGCCGCGGGCAGCGACTGCGGCCGGCTCATCACCGTGCGGAGCCGTGTCGATCGCCGCTTCGAGGACACGGAGTCCCACACCGTGCGCGTGGGCAGCGAAGTACGTCTCGGTCCGGACGTACGCCACGGCCGCGTCGACCATCGGGTTGCCGGCCCGCTCGGCGGCCCATCGCATGAGGTCCACGAGCCGCGCCGACAGGTCGCGGGCGCCGTACTTGAACGCGACAGCGTCGGCCGTTCGAAGCGCGGAGGTCAGCAGCTCGGCGACCTCCGCCCGCTCCGCATCCGGCGCGCTCTGCAGAGTGCGGAACAACTCGGCGAGCAAGGCGGGCACGCGCCGGGTGATCAGCACGTACTGGGTGGCCAGGCGCCACCTCACGGCCTCGTGGACCGCGGCTTGGAGGGTGCGCAGCGACCGGACGGGGCCGTCGTCGGGCATGTCGTACGTCGCGATGACACGGGACAGGGCCGGCATCGCCCGGTGGACGCGGCCCTCGGACCGGTCCCGTGCGGGCAGCAGCTTGTGCGGGTCGATGTCGAGCGCGTCGGCGATGCACAGCAGGACGCTGTCCGAGGCCCCGCGTTCATCCCGTTCAATCTTGCGGAGCGTGCCCAGTGCGATGCCCGCCGCGGTCGCCAGTCCGGCTTGCGTGAGTCCTGCAAGGCGGCGCTGGAAAGCGATGCGCGGTCCCAGGCCGTGGTGGACGATGGCTGGCATACCGGCCCCCGTTCGGTGCAGTCACTCCGAACGGTACGCGTATCAGGTGGTGCATGTACGCGAGTGTCCGTGGCAACATCCTGGAGGGCCCGCGTCGTTGGGCCGGGATCAGCGGACGATGGTCAAGAGGTCGTGCAAGCTGTCGATGCGCCAGTCCGCCGCGGCGGACTCGGGGCTGTCGGCCCACAGATGGCCCCACGGTCCGCGTCGCAAGTGCGCGGTGCGCAGGCCGGCCGCGGCCGCCGGGGCGACGTCGTTCGCCGGGTGATCACCGACGTACACGATCTCGTACGGTGCGGCGCCTGCGGCCTCGGCGATCCGGTCGAAGAATCCCGGCTGCGGCTTCGCGACGCCCCATTCTCCCGACGTGGCAATGACGTCTGCGGGCAGGTCGAGGGCCCGCAGCAACCGGCCGGCCTTCGCCGTCTGATTGCCCGCGACGATGACGTGCAGCCCTGCGTCCCGAAGTGCCGCCAACGCCGGGCGGACATCGTCGTACAGATCGCTCTCGTCCAGCCGCTCGCCTCGGCCGGCGGCCTCCCGGGCACGGTACTCGGCGGCCAGGTCGATGCCGGGCCGCAGCAGTCGTACGGCATCGGCGTTGTCGCGGCCCTGGGCGACGACCGCACCGACGAGCGCGGACAGCGTGTGCCGGGGAACGTCGAGCCAGTCGGCCCACGCTGTCCAGTAGCGGTCGTCACGCACAAGTGTCTCGCCGATGTCGAGTGCCACAGCTCGGATCATGTGGGCACCCTACGGTCGCGGTCCGCGCGAGTGCATTGCCTCTAAGGGCGGGGTGACGGCCCGGGCGGCCGCGAGAACACCGCCGTCAACACCACCGCCGTGATCGCCCCCGCCGGTACTCCGCTGCCGAAGAGGGTGCGGGCCCAGGTGGGGAGGGGGGTGTAGAGGTCGGGGGCGAGGATGGGGAGGAGGCCTGCGAGGAGGGTGAGGGCGATGACGGTGACGACCGGGCCCTCGAAGGTGTCGGCGCGGCGGAGCATGCCGAGGCCCATCGCGGCGATGACGGCGTAGATGACCAGGCCCGCGCCGCCGACCACCGGGGTCGGGAGTGCTGCCAGCAGGCGGGAGACCGGGGCGAGCAGGCCGACGAGGACGAGCAGCAGCCCGGCGCCGGCGGTGACGAACCGGCTGCGTACGCGGGTGAGTTGGACGATGCCGATGTTCTCGGCGCTGGTCACCATGATGGAGGTGCCCAGCAGCCCGGCGCCGAGGGAGGTGAGGGCGTCGGCGCGGACCGTGCGGGGGACGTCGCGGGCGGGGTCCGGGTCGCGGCCCACTGCCTCGCTGTTCAGGACTGTCTGGCCGGTGGCCTCGGCGAGTGAGGCGAGGGTGAAGACGATGAGGGGGATGGCTGCGAGCAGGTCGAAGTGCGGGAGGCCGTAGGGGAAGGGGTGCGGGAGGGCGAGTACCGGGCCGCCGGCCGGTACGGCGTTCGTGCCCGTGCCGGTCAGCAGCGCCGCCGCCGTGCCCGCCGCGATGCCCAGTAGTACTGACATCTGCCGCCACACGCCGGGGAGTACGAGATAGCAGAGTGCGGTGGCGCCGATGGTGATCAGCGCGAGCCAGGTGTGGTGGGCGATCATCGGGGCGGTGACGTTGACCATGTTGATGCCGATGAGCAGGACCGTGGTGCCGAGGACGACCGGCGGGAAGAAGCGGACGATGCGGCGGTAGAGGGGGAGGACGGCGAGGAGGAAGGCGGCGGCGATCAGGACGGAGCCGGAGGCGGTGGCGGCGCCGTGTTCCTTCGCGGTCTGCAGGAAGATCGCCACGGCCGCGCCGCCCGGGAGCATGACGAACGGCAGTCGCGCGCCGATCCGCAGGACGCCGAAGGACTGGAGGAGGGCGCCCGCCCCGCACAGCACGAGGGTCGCGCTGAGCAGGGCCGCCGTGCGGTCGGGGGACAGGCCGAGGCCCGTGGCGATCAGGAACGCGGTGGAGACGGGGGCCGCGAGCATCGCGAGGACGTGCTGCGCGGCCAGGGGGAGGAGGCGGAGCAGCGGGAGCCGCTCGTCCACCGGGTGTACGGCGGCCTCGGCGCGGGTGGTGCCGGCGGGGGCCGTCACCGGTCAGCCCCGCTCCGGCAGCCAGGGCAGGTCCTCGGCGCCGTAACGGTACGCGCGGAACAGGGCGTTGTGCTGGGCGGGGAAGATCCGGCCGACCTCGGGCTCGCGGTAGCCGCCGAAGTGCGGGACGACGTACTCCCAGCAGAGGTATCCCTCGGCGGTGACCTCGAAGATCCGGCCCGCGGGGGAGTCGCAGACGAGGGTGTTGCCGTTGGGGAGGCGTTGCGCGCTGCCCATGAAGGGGGCGAAGAAGGCTTCACGGGCCGGGTCGTGGTACTCCCAGGCGATCTTCCCGGAGGATCGTTCGACCTCGATGACGCGGGAGAAGGGGACGTCCCAGTGCGGGCGGAAGACGCCGTTGTCGAAGATGAGGATGTTGCCGTTCGGCAGTTCGGTGGGGTTGTGCTGCTGGGAGACGATGCCGGGCTCGGTGCGCCAGAGGATCTCGCCGGTCTCCCGGCTGATCACGATGACCGCCGAGGCGCTGCGGAGGCTGGCGAGCACGTTGCCGTCGGCGAGCGGGAGGACGGCGTTGATGAGGGGGTAGTGCTCGCGGGAGTAGTCGGGGTGCAGGGGGAATTCGTCGCGGTCGAGGTGGTCCGAGACCCGCCAGGACCACAGTTCGGTGCCGTCCGCGTCCACCTCCTTGATGGTGTCGGCCCAGACGGTCGGGCCGTCGGCCGTCACCGGCTCGGAGCCGGGGACCCCGCCGCGCACCGCGGCGGCCCGCTCGCCGGTGAGCGGCTCCAGGGCGGCGTAGAGGATGCGGCCGTCGCCGAGGTGGTGCGCGTCGTGGTGCTGGAGCGGGTCGATGTGCTCGCGGACGACGGTGCCGTCGGGGGTGACCTCCTGCATCACGCCGCCGCGGTACTTGTGCCACATCGGGAACAGCGCTTCTTGATCGGGCAGTACGCCGTTGTAGGCGAGGTTGCCGTTGGGGAGGATGCGGGCGTGCCGGCCCGGCCGGTACGGCAGGTTCCACTGGTGGACGACCTCGCCGCGCAGGTCGACGAGGTAGACCTCGCCGGTGCCGGTGAGCGGGGCGTAGAGGGTGTATCCGGGGTACGCGGCGTCCTCGTCGAGGGCGAGCAGGCCCGTGCCGCGGCGGCGGCGTGTGTTTTGATCGACAGCGGTCATGGCGGTGTCCCTCTCGTCAAACTTTGTTTGATGGTGTCAAACAGGTTCGAGGCTAGGGGGCGTGTGTGGCAACGCCGTGAACGTGGTGATAAAGGGGAGAAGGAGTGCGCGATGCGTGAAGATCAGGGGACACCGCAGGTCGGCCGGGCGATGCGGCGCCGCCGCCGCGCGCTGGACCTCACGCTCGCCGAACTGGCAGGGCGTACCGGCCTGTCCAAGCCGTTCCTCAGCCAGGTGGAGAACGACCGCGCCCGGCCGAGCATGCGCTCGCTCCAGCGCATCGCCGACGCGCTGGAGACCACGGCGGTCCAGCTGCTCGGTGCGGCCGAGGACCGGCGGGCCGTCGACGTGGTGCGCGCCGACCCCGCGGCCGCGCTGGAGGACGGCGCGGCGGGCGCCGTACGGCCGCTGGTCCGCGGACAGCAGCAGCTGCACGCGCTGGAGTTCACCGGCGCCCACGAGTGGGGCCGGGAGTTCCGGCACCCGAACGACGAGCTGCTGTACGTCGTCGAGGGTGCCGTGGAGGCGGAGGCAGAGGGGCAGCGGTACGAGCTGGCGCGCGGCGACACGCTCTACTGCACCGGCGGGGTGACGCACCGCTGGCGCGCCCGGGAGGCGGGCACGCGGGTGCTGCTGGTGGGCGTCGCGGACGACGTCGGCCTCTGACGCCGTCCGCCGGGCGCGCCGCTGACGGTGCGTCAGTGTGCGGCGGCCGCCACCAGGGCTTCCATCACCCGCAGGTCGTCGTCCGCCTCCGGGTGCCACTGCACGGACAGCGCGAAGGCTCCGGCGTCCGGCGCCTCCAGCGCCTCCACCGTGCCGTCCTCGGCGTACGCGCTCGCCACCAGCGTCTTGCCGATCCGGTCCACGGACTGGTGGTGGTAGGTCGGTACGGAGACCGGCTCGGGCAGCGCGGCGGCGAGCAGCGTGCCCGGTACCGGCTCGACCCGGTGCCGGGCGAAGACGCCGGGCGGGCCGGAGTGCCCCTCCACGTGCTGGTGCAGCGTGCCGCCGAGGGCGACGTTCAGCAGCTGCATGCCGCGGCAGATGCCCAGCAGCGGGGTGCCGGAGTCCAGCGACGCGTGGATGAGCGCGAGTTCCCAGGCGTCGCGGGCGAGGGCGGCCGGGCCGGTGCGGGGGTCGGTCTCCGCGCCGTACCGCTCCGGCCGGACGTCCGGGCCGCCCGCGATCACCACGCCGTCGAGGCGGGCGACGACGGCCGCGGCAGCCTCCCTGGCCTCGTCCCGGCCGAGGTCCGGCTCGTGCGGCGGCAGCATGGCGGCGAGACCGCCGGAACGCTGCACCAGCCGGTGGTACCCGGCGGGCAGCAGCGCCGCCGGCAGCGTCCACACGCCCCAGCGTGCCTCGGCCTCCAGGTACGTGCTGATGCCGATGAGCGGCTTGGACAAGGGAACCTCCGGTCGGTGTGCGGGACGGACGGTCAGTCGCGTTCGAGCTCGGCCTCGGCCGCTGACAGGGCTGCGAACTCCTCTTCGGGGGCCGCGGCCACCAGCCGGTGCCGCGAGTAGAACGCGAAGTAGGCCAGCGCGACGGCGTACACGACGAGCGCGATGACGGCCGCCTCCTTGTCCACCAGGAACGTCGCCACCAGCGCCGAGCAGGCGAGCACGAAGGCGACCGAGGAGGTCAGGATGCCCCCGGGGGTGCGGTACGGGCGCGGCAGCTCCGGCTCGCGGCGGCGCAGCACGATGTGGGAGAGCGCCATCAGGGCGTACGAGATGGTGGCGCCGAAGACCGCGACGTTCAGCATCCGCGCGCCGTCGCCGGTGGCGGCGGCCAGCGCGAAGCCCAGCGCGCCGGGGACGAGCAGGCCGAGGTAGGGGGCCTTGCGGCGGCTGGTGAGGGAGAGGAAGCGGGGCAGATAGCCGGCCCGGGAGAGGGCGAAGAGCTGCCGGGACCCGGCGTAGATCAGCGAGAAGAAGGAGGCGATCAGGCCCGCCAGCCCGGCGTAGTTGACGATGCGTGAGGCGACGGTGGGCTCGCCGTGCGGTTGCAGCGCCTGGACCAGCGGGTCGCCGACGGACTGGATGGCGGCGGCGCCGCGCGCCCCGGTCGCGGTGAGGAAGGTGACCAGCGCGAGCAGCAGCAGGACGCCGATCGCGGCGGCCATCGCGCGCGGCAGGGTGCGGGCCGGGTCCTTGGTCTCCTCGGCGGCGAGCGGCACGCCCTCCACGCCGAGGAAGAACCACATGCCGAAGGGGAAGGCGGCCCAGATGCCGAGGATGCCGAAGGGCAGCCAGGAGGACGCGCCGAAGGCGTCCTTGTCGGCCGGGATGTCGTTCAGGGCGCTCACCTGGAAGTCGGTGACCGCGGCGAGCGCGAAGACGACCAGCGCGGCGACCGCGACGGCGGTGACGACGAGGCTGAAGCGCAGCGCCTCGCCGACGCCCCACAGGTGGATACCGATGAAGATCACGAAGCAGGCGAGGTAGACCGGCCAGCTGGACGTGAGGCCGAAGAGGCCGAGGGACTCGACGTAGTCGCCGATGAAGATGGCGATCGCGGCGGGTGCGAGGACGTACTCGATGAGGATGGCGGTGCCGGTGAGGAAGCCGCCCCAGGTGCCGAGCGCTCTGCGCGCGAAGCCGTAGCCGCCGCCCGCCGTGGGCAGTACGGATGCCAGCTCCGCCAGCGCGAAGACCAGGCAGGTGTACATCAGGCCCATCAGCACGGCCGCCACCGCCAGGCCGCCGAAGCCGCCCTGGGCCAGGCCGTTGTTCCAGCCGGAGAAGTCGCCGGAGACGACGTACGCCACGCCCAGGCCGGTCAGCAGCAGCGGTCCGGCGCTGCCCCGGCGCAGCGCGCGCTTCTCCAGGTAGGCGTCCTCGGGCGCGGCGGCCCCGGGGGGCGGGGAAGAGGTCGGTGCGGTGCGCGGTTCCGTGCTGTCGGCCATGAGCCGCTCCTGCCTCGGCTTGGATAAAGGTTTAGCGCCATACCTTTGCGGCGGGGGGCGGTCCGGCGCAAGACCCGTGCCGTAAAGGAACGGTTACGGTGCCGGCGCGCCCGGTACGGGTCACGGTGCCGGCGGCGGGCCCGTGAGGAAGCCGCGCAGCAGCGCCGCCGTGCCGCAGCAGTGCTCCCGCATCACCTCGCGCGCCCCGTCGGCATCGCCCTCCAGCACCGCCTCCACCAGCGCGGTGTGCTGTGCCTGCGAGTGCTCCAGGTTGCGCACCAGCAGCGGGATGCAGTCCAGCAGGTCGTTGACGGTCGCCCGGACGGCCGCGTACTGCGCGGCGAGCGTGGCCGACCCCGACAGCTCGGCCAGCGTCAGATGCAGCAGCGTGTCCCGCCGCCGGTAGTCGGCGAGCGGCGCGTCGTGCGTGGCGGCCAGCGCCGCGCGCAGCCGCTCCGCCTGCTCCCCGTCCAGCCCGTACCCGGCGCACAGCCCGGCGGCGCCCACCTCCAGCACCTCGCGGAAGCGCAGCGTGTCCTCGACGTCGACCCGCTCGATACGGCGGCGCAGCTCGTCCTCGCCGGGCGTCTCCGCGCGCTCCCGCACGAACGTGCCGCCGTACCGCCCGCGTCTGCTGACCACCAGCCCCTCGTCCTGCAGCACCTTCAGCACCTCGCGCAGCGTGACCCGGCTGATCTGCAGCCGCTCGGCCAGCTCCCGCTCGGCGGGGAGCCGTTCACCCTGGGGGACCAGTCCCAGCCGCACGATCTGGAGTATCTGCTCCAGCGCTTCCTCGAAGCCGTTGCCCGCCCGCACCGGGCGCAGCACCGGCGCCAGCCGGTCCGCCGCTCCGTCCACCGCAACCCCTTCCCAATCAATGGTTCGTGTGCCTACCTTATGACCTCCGGACGCAGCGACAGGAGGCACCACCGTGGCAGACCGCACGCCCCCGCTCTCGGTCGAGGAGCTGAGAGTGCTCGTGGACGCCGGGGAGATCGACACTGTCGTCCTCGCCTTCACCGATATGCAAGGCAGGCTCCAGGGCAAGCGGTTCGCCGCCCGCTTCTTCCTCGACGACGTCCTGGCGCACGGCTCGGAGGGATGCAACTACCTCCTCGCTGTCGACGTCGACCTCAACACCGTCGACGGCTACGCCATGTCCTCCTGGGAGCGCGGCTACGGCGACTTCTGCATGCACGGCGACACCGGGACGCTGCGCCGTACGCCCTGGAGCCCCGGTACCGCCCTGCTCACCGCCGACCTAGCCTGGCACGACGGCAGCCCCGTCGTGGCCTCCCCGCGGCAGATCCTCCGCCGCCAGCTGGACCGGCTCGCCGAGCACGGCTGGCGCGCGTACGCCGGCACCGAGCTGGAGTTCATGGTCTTCAAGGACACCTATGAGGACGCCTGGTCCCGCGGCTACCGCGACATGCACCCGGCCAACCTCTACAACGTCGACTACTCCGTGCTCGGCACCAGCCGCGTCGAGCCGCTGCTGCGCCGCATCCGCAACGAGATGGGCGCCGCCGGCATGATCGTGGAGTCCGCCAAGGGCGAGTGCAACCTCGGCCAGCACGAGATCGCCTTCCGCTACGACGAGGCGCTCACCACCTGCGACCAGCACGCCGTCTACAAGACCGGCGCCAAAGAGATCGCCGCGCAGGAGGGCATGGCGCTCACCTTCATGGCCAAGTACGACGAGCGCGAGGGCAACTCCTGCCACATCCATCTCTCGCTCCGTGCCGAGGACGGCGCCCCCGTGCTGGCCGACGCGGACGGCGAGTACGGCATGTCCCCGCTGATGCGGCACTTCCTCGCCGGGCAGATCGCCGCGATGCGCGACTTCACCCTCCTCTACGCGCCGAACATCAACTCCTACAAGCGCTTCCGGCCCGGCTCCTTCGCGCCCACCGCCGTCGCCTGGGGCCCGGACAACCGCACCTGCGCCCTCCGCGTCATCGGCCGGGGCCACGCCCACCGCCTGGAGAACCGCCTCCCCGGCGGCGACGTCAACCCCTACCTCGCGGTGGCCGGCATGGTGGCGGCCGGGCTGTACGGCATCGAGCACAAGCTGGAGCTGCCGGAGGCCTGTACGGGCAACGCCTACGCGGGTGACGCGCAGCACGTGCCCACCACCCTCCGCGAGGCCGCCGACCTGTGGGAGAACAGCCCGATCGCACGCACCGCCTTCGGTGACGAGGTCGTCGCGCACTACCTCCACATGGCCCGCGTCGAGCTGGACGCCTACGACTCCGCCGTGACCGACTGGGAGCGGTTCCGCTCCTTCGAACGCATGTAACGCCGCCCAGCAGGTAACGCACGTAAGGACCCGTCACTTGCCTTCCGCGTACGACACGCCCGCCGGCACCGGACCCGCCGAGCACCACATCCTGAACCCGGCCACCGAAGAGGTCATCGCGACCGTCCCGGCCACCACCCCCGACCAGGTCGACGCCGCCGTCGCACGGGCCGCGGCCGCCCAGCGGCAGTGGGCGGCGCTCGCCCCCGGCGACCGCGCCCGGCTGCTGCGCCGCTTCGCCGCCACCGTCGACACCCACCTCGAAGAGCTCGCCCAGCTGGAGGTGCGCGAGGCCGGCCACCCGGTCGGCAACGCCCGTTGGGAGGCCGGCAACGCCCGCGACCTGCTCGAATACGCGGCCGGCGGCATCGAGCGGCTGACCGGCGCGCAGATCCCGGTCGCCGGCGGCCTCAACCTCACCCTCCACGAACCGCTCGGCGTCGTCGCCGTCATCGCGCCGTGGAACTTCCCGATGCCCATCGCCGCCTGGGGCACAGCGCCCGCCCTCGCCGCGGGCAACGCCGTCCTCCTCAAGCCGGCCGAGACCACCCCGCTCACCGCCCTCCGCCTCGCCGAGCTGGGCCTCGCCGCGGGCCTGCCCGAAGGGCTGTTCCAGGTCCTGCCCGGCGCGGGACCGGTAGCCGGCAGCGCGCTCGTCGAGCACCCCGGCGTCGCCAAGGTCGTCTTCACCGGCTCCACCGGCGTCGGCAAGCAGATCATGGCCAGGTGCGCCGACGGCGTGAAGCGGGTGACCCTCGAACTCGGCGGCAAGAGCCCCAACATCGTCTTCGCCGACGCCGACGTGGAGAAGGCCGCGGCCGCGGCCCCCGGCTCCTTCCTCGACAACACCGGCCAGGACTGCTGCGCCCGCAGCCGCATCCTCGTCCAGCGGTCCGTGTACGAGCGCTTCCTGGAACTGCTGGAACCCGCGGTCAGGGCCGTCACCGTCGGCGACCCGGCCGACCCCGCCACCGGCATGGGCCCGCTGATCTCCGCCGCCCAGCGCGACCGCGTACGGTCCTACGTCCCCGACGGCGCCCCCGTCGCCATCCGCGGCGAGGCCCCCGAGGGCAAGGGCTTCTGGTACCCGGCGACCGTCCTGGAGGGCCGGCCCGAGGACCGCGCGGCCACCGAGGAGATCTTCGGCCCCGTCGCCGTCGTGCTGCCCTTCGAGGACGAGGCCGAGGCGGTACGGCTCGCCAACGCCACCGACTACGGGCTCTCCGGCTCGATCTGGACCCGCGACGTCGGCCGGGCGCTGCGCGTCTCCGGCGCGGTCGCCGCCGGCAACCTCTCCGTCAACTCGCACAGCAGCGTCCGCTACTGGACCCCGTTCGGCGGCTACAAACAGTCCGGCCTCGGCCGGGAACTGGGCCCCGACGCGCTCGCCGCCTTCACCGAGACCAAGAACGTCTTCATCGCCACCGAGGAGCAGTGACATGACCGAGACCCCAGTCTGCCGCCGGCTGGCCGGCCGCACCGCCGTGATCACCGGGGCCGGCAGCGGCATCGGCCTGGCCACGGCGCGCCGCCTCGCCTCCGAAGGCGCCAACGTCGTCTGCGCCGACATCGACGAGACCGCCGGCAAGGCCGCGGCGGCCGAGGTCGGCGGCCTCTTCGTCCAGGTCGACGTCACCGACGAGGGCCAGGTCGAGGCGCTCTTCAAGACCGCGTACGACACCTACGGCTCGGTCGACGTCGCCTTCAACAACGCCGGCATCTCGCCCCCCGACGACGACTCCATCCTCACCACCGGGCTGGACGCCTGGAAGCGGGTCCAGGACGTCAACCTCACCTCCGTCTACCTCTGCTGCAAGTACGCCCTGCCCTACATGCAGCGGCAGGGCAAGGGCTCCATCATCAACACCGCCTCCTTCGTCGCCGTCATGGGCGCCGCCACCTCCCAGATCAGCTACACCGCGTCCAAGGGCGGCGTGCTGTCCATGTCCCGGGAACTGGGCGTCCAGTTCGCTCGCGAGGGCATCCGGGTGAACGCGCTCTGCCCCGGGCCGGTCAACACCCCCCTGCTCAAGGAGCTGTTCGCCAAGGACCCCGAGCGCGCGGCGCGCCGGCTGGTGCACGTGCCGGTGGGCCGGTTCGCCGAGCCCGAGGAGATGGCCGCCGCGGTCGCCTTCCTCGCCAGCGACGACTCCTCCTTCGTCAACGCGGCCGAATTCCTCGTGGACGGGGGAATCGCCGGGGCGTACGTCACGCCGGTATAAGCCCCGTGTAAGGCGCACGGGTATGGTTTGCCGATCATGTCCGGGCCGGCGGCCACGTGCCGCCGGCCCGGACGGGTCCCGCCCCGGCCCCGCACCGTCAAGGAGGACGTATGCGCATCCGGCACACCCTCGCGCCGGCCCTGGCCCTCGCCGTCACCGCCACCCTGGCCGCCGCGGTGCCTGCCAGCTCGGCACCGGCCGCCTCCACGGCCGGGCACGCGAGCTGCCCGCAGCTGTCGAAGAGCCTGAAGTGGTACGGCACCAACCGCGACAAGCTCCAGCGCACCATCGATGAGCGCGGCGTCTGCTCGCACCCCGGACTGGCGCACGGCCACGGGCAGCGGCCGGTCGCCGCCTTCGACTGGGACAACACCATCACCAAGAACGACGTCACCGACGCGACGCTCGTCTGGTCCCTGAAGCACGACAAGCTCCTCCGCCCGGCCCGCTGGCGCGACACCAGCAAGTGGCTGACCCGGGCCGCCGACCGCGCCCTCACCAAGGCGTGCGGCACCGACGTCCCCGTCGGCGCGCCCCTGAACACCTCCACCGACACCGCCTGCGCCGACGAGATCTTCTCGATCCGCGACGAGGCGAAGACGGCGGGCGGCGCCGAGGCCTTCGCGGGCACCTGGAACCACCGCCGCACCGTGCCGCAGTACGCCTGGATCCCGCAGCTGTTCGCCGGCCACACCGTCGCCGAGCTGCGCTCCTACGCCGCCGCCGCGCGCACCCGCGCCCTGAAGGCGCCCATCGGCAGCACGGTGAAGGTCGGCAGCCACACCGTCCCCGCCTACGTGCGCTACTACGACCAGCAGCGCGACCTGATCCGCACCCTGCGGCGCGCCGGCTTCGACGTCTACATCGTCTCCGCCGGGTCCGAGCCCGTCACCGAGGTCTGGTCGGCCGGCGTCGGCATCGACAAGCACCACACGATCGCCATCCGCAGCGTCCTGAAGCACGGCCGCATCACCTACGAGAACCAGGGCTGCGGCGGCATCGGCGACAACAAGGGCGAGGCCATCCCGTACGTCGACGGCAAGCGCTGCTGGGTCAACCAGGAGATCTTCGGCATCAAGGGCGCCAAGGCCTGGCAGCAGCAGGACTTCGGCCACCGCATCGCGCTGGGCGGCGGCGACGCGGACACCGACGTCACCTTCGTCGGCGACGCCACCGGCGCGCACCTCGTGCTCAACCGCAACAAGAACGAGTTCATGTGCCGGGCCTACGACAACGCCGACGGACGCTGGGTGGTCAACCCGATGTTCATCGAGCCGCTGCCGCGCAAGTCCGGCACGTACCCCTGCTCCACGGCGGCGAACATCGAGCCGGAGGGCGGCTTCGGGCCGGTCCGCCGCGCCGACGGCAGCGTGGTGCCCGACCAGCGGGACAGTGTGTACGGCGGCTGATTCCGCGCCATAAGGTGTCCGGCGTGAGCATGACGACACCGCCGGGCTGGTACCCAGACCCGGGGCACACAGGCAACGGTCCCGCCCCCGAACGCTGGTGGGACGGCTCGGCGTGGACCGAGCAGACCCGAGCGGCCCAGGCCGCACCGGCGGCGTACGGCTCTCCGGACCAGGGGACACCCGGGACGTACGGGTATCCCCAGCAGGGCGCGCCCGGGGCCTACGGGTACCCGCAGCAAGGTACGCCCGGGGCCTATGGCTATCCGCAGCAGCAGCCGGGCTACGGGTATCCGCAGACCGCGCCGGGCGGTTTCGGCCCCGGCCCCGGCCAGGACGGCGGCGGCCGGAAGCGCGGCCCGGTGATCCTCGCGATCACCGGTGCCGTGGTCGCGGTGGCCGCCCTCGGCGTCGTCCTCGCCGTCACCCTCGGCGGCGGCGACCCGCAGGACGACCCCGAGCCCGCCCCCACGGCGAGCGGGAGCACGAGCCCCAGCCCCTCGCCCGAGCCGGCCACCAGCTCGGCGGCGCCCGGCCCTGTGCCCACCGACGACGAGGACACCCTCGTCGACGCGCTGAACAGCATCGCCATCCCGGTGCTCGACGGCTGGCACAAGGACGACTTCGGCCGTGACACCGACCTGTACATCGGCCCGTACCAGTGCAAGGGCGACACCACCGAGCAGTGCATGCGGGGCAAGATCCTCTCCGAGACCGCGGCCGGCTTCTCCGAGACCACCGCCGAGGGCATCGCCAAGGCCGACATCAACAAGAACGTCGAGGAGATCTACGGCAAGGACCAGTACGACGACAAGGACAAGTACGGCGGTATCGAGAACCACGAGGAACTGAAGTCGGAGCAGGTGACCGTCGCGGGCCAGAAGGGCTACCTGGTGCGCTGGAAGGTCACCAACAAGAAGGGCCCGGACGGCATCGCGCAGTCCGTCTCCTTCCCCTCGCCCGGCGGCTCCGGCTCGATGGTCGTGGTCCGCTTCAACTTCGACGTCGGCGGCCAGGCCCCGCCGCTCGCCGACATGGACAAGATCCTCGAAGGGATCAAGCCCACCGCGTGAGCCGCACGGGGCGGACCGGCACCCGGCGCCGCCCCGTCGCACCGGCCTACAGGAACGTGTGGCCCTCGCCCCGGTACGTCGGCACGGTCGCCACCACCCGGTCCCCTTCCACCAGCCGCAGCGCGTCGAACCGCTCGCACAGCTCACCCGCCTTGGCGTGCCGGAACCACACCTTGTCGCCCACCCGCAGCCCGTCGGCGGCCGCGCCCAGCAGCGGTGTCTGCACCTCGCCGGCGCCCTCCTGCGGGTCGTACGCCAGCCCCGCGGGCAGATACGGCTCCGGCAGCCGGTCCACGCCGGGCGCACCGGACGCCGGATAGCCGCCGCCCAGCACCGTCACCACACCCGGCCCCGGCCGGCGCACCACCGGCTGCGCGAACAGCGCCGCCGGCCGGCCCCTGAACGAGCGGAAGTTGTCGAACAGCCGCGGCACGTACAGCCCCGACCCGGCCGCGACCTCCGTCACCGCCGCCTCCGCCGCGGTGCCCTGCACGCTGCCCGTGCCGCCGCCGTTGACGAACTCCAGATCCGGCGCCTCGGCCCGGACGGCCCGCACCGCCTCCCAGCGGCGCCGCGCCAGCTCCCGGCGCGCCGCGGCCTGCATCACGCGCACCGAACGCGAGAACAGCGGCCGCCCCGCCACCGCGTCCCCCACGCCCGCCACATGACCCTCGTACGCCATCAGTCCGACGACCTTGAAGCCCGGCCGGCGCGCCACCAGCCGAGCGAATTCAGCCAGTTGTGCGGGCTCCCGCAGCGGGGAGCGGCGCGCGCCCACCCGCATCCGGCCGCCCGCGGTACGGAAGGCCGTGTCCAGCTCCAGACAGACCCGGATCTCCGCCCGGCCGCCCGCCCGCGCCGCGTCGATCAGCTCCAGCTGCGCCACGTCGTCGACCATCACCGTGACCGCGGCGGCGAGCTTCGGATCGTCCGCCAGCTCGGCGAACGCGGCCCGGTCCGCCGACGGATAGGCCAGCAGCACGTCGGAGAAGCCGGAGCGCGCCAGCCACAGCGACTCCGCGAGCGTGAAGCTCATGATCCCGGCGAAGCCGTCCCGCGTCAGCACGCGCTCCAGCAGGGCCCGGCAGCGCACGGACTTGCTCGCCACCCGCACGGGCTTGCCGTGCGCGCGGTGCACGAGATCCGCGGCATTGGCGTCGAACGCCGCGAGGTCGACAATGGCCAGCGGCGCGTCGAGGTGAGCGGTGGCCCGGTCGTAACGGGCCCCGAGAGCGTGGGAATCGGTCGTGAACCGGTGCATGACGGCAGCCTGCCAGACCGCATTACCGCAGGGTAGGGGAGAGATCGATACAGACCGGACACAGCGAGCCGACCGGTACCGGACACGAGTTGCGGCAGGGGGCGCGACAGCCCGTAAAGTGGCGCACGCCGTGGCCCGCAGACCCGCGGCACCAGGTCTGATCCATACGTTCCACCCGGCATGCCGCCGTCCGGGCACGGGACCGTACTGCGCGAGGGGGAGCGCGGGTGAGCACCGAAGCCAATTACGCCGGCCCGCGCCGCCTGCCCCGGATACCCCCGCCCCCGCCGTACCGCCCGACGACCGGAGCGGCCGCCTCCGAAGCCCAGGACCAGCCCGCGCCGGACGGCGGCCCCGTGCCGCCGGTACCGCCCCGGCCCACCGTCCCGCCGAAGCCCAGCCGGCCCGCGCCGCCCGGATACCGCGACACCGCGTCCTTCCACCTCGCCCACGCCGAGGCCGCCTGGCAGCGGACGAAGGGCGCCAAGTCACCGGCCATGAAGGCGGCCCCGAAGCCCGCAGGCCCGACCACAGCGGAAACGTCCCCCCGTGAGCGGTCCGCCGAGCGCGCGCCGCTGCCCCCGGAGAGAGGCGCCGTCGCGCCCCTCGGACAGCCCGGCCCCACCCCGCCGCGCCGCCCGGCCGTACGGAAAACCGTCGCCGCCGCCTGCCTCGTGCTCGGCCTCGGCCTCATCGGCGGTGCCGCGGCCGGCAGCTGGCTCGCCGGCGAACCCGGCCCCGGAGAGGCGACCGCCGCCACCTTCGGCGAGACCCGCGGCCTGTGGCACAGCCTCCCCGTGAACACCCTCTTCCCGCGCACCCTGCACGGCACGGCGGCCGGCCCCGGCGGCGCCGACCGCACCTGGAAGCGGATCGCGGTCGCCCCCGACACCGACTGTGCCGACGCGTTCGACCCGCTGCTCGCCAAGGCACTGGCCCCGGCCGGCTGCAAGCGGCTGCTGCGCGCCGACTACGTCGACGCCACCCACAGCAGCGTGATCACCGTCGGCGTGGTCACCACCAGGGCCGACGCGGCCGGGATGCGCGCCCTGAACAAGCGGTTCAGCACCGAAAAACTCGACACCCGCCGGGACCTGATGCCCCGCCCGTACACCGCCCCCGGCACGCTCGCCGCGGACTTCGGGCCGGAGCAGCGCGCCAGCTGGAGCATCCAGGTGCTGCCCGACGCCCCGCTCGTCGTCTACGCGGTCTCCGGCTTCGCCGACGGCCGGGAGATGACCGACCCGCAGCCGGCGAGCGAGGCCACCCGCACCGGCGCCACCTCGGCACCCGCCCAGTCCGGCCTCGGTCACGACGCCGCCGGCGTCGCCGACCGCATCGAACACGCCTTCCGCACCGAGGCGGCCAAGGCCGGGGAGGAAGCCGGATGACCCGCGCCCGCCGCGCCCTCGCGACGGCCCTGACCGCCTTCACTCTGGCCCTCGCGACCCCGCCCGCGTACGCCGACGGCATCCGCACCCAGGAGTGGGCCCTGGACGCCCTGCACGTCGACGACGCCTGGCGGACCACCAAGGGCGACGGCATCACCGTCGCCGTCCTCGACACCGGCGTGGACGCCACCCACCCCGACCTGAAGGGCCAGGTCCTGCCCGGCAAGGACCTCATCGGCTTCGGCGCAGCGCGCGGCGACAAGACCTGGGCGGACCACGGCACCGCGATGTCCGGCATCATCGCCGGGCACGGCCACGGTCACGACAACGCCGACGGCGTCCTCGGCATCGCCCCCGAAGCGAAGATCCTTCCCGTCCGGGTGATCCTCGAAGACGCCGACCCGCAGCGGAAGAAGGCCCGCACCGAGCGGTCCAACGCCCTCGCCGACGGCATCCGCTGGGCCGCCGACCACGGCGCCGACGTCATCAACCTCTCCCTCGGCGACGACAGCGACTCCGCCCACCCCGAACCGCGCGAGGACGCCGCCGTCCAGTACGCCCTCGCCAAGGGCATCCCGGTCGTCGCCTCGGCCGGCAACGGCGGCGAGCACGGCGACCACGTCTCCTACCCGGCCGCCTACCCCGGCGTGATCGCGGTGACCGCGGTCGACCGCTACGGCTCCCGCGCCTCCTTCTCCACCCGCCGCTGGTACGCCACGGTCAGCGCCCCCGGCGTCGACGTCGTCATCGCCAACCCCGACCGCAAGTACTACGAGGGCTGGGGCACGAGCGCCGCCTCCGCGTACGTCTCCGGCGCGGTGGCCCTAGTCCGCGCGGCCCACCCCACCCTGAAGCCCGACCGGATCAAACAGCTCCTCACCGAGACGGCCGGCGACACCCCCGCCAACGGCCGCAACGACGACCTGGGCGCCGGCCTGGTGGACCCCGCGGCAGCCATAAGAAAAGGCACCCCGACCACGACCACCGGCACCACCACCACCTACACCAAGCACTACTTCGGCCCGGGCCCCACAGCACGAGCAACATCCCACAACTCCTGGCTCCCCTGGACGGCAACCATCGCCGGCGTAGCCCTCCTGGCAACCGGCACACTCCTCTGGCGCCGCCGCACCTGACCACTCACCCTGACCCCCACGCACCCCGTTTTTCCCCCACCACCGACGGGAGGGGACGGGTCGTAGCGGTAGGGGGTCCGGACGTAAAGCGAAGCAGTCCGGACCCCCTACCGCGGAGGCCCGGCACCGTAGCGTCAAGCCCCGCGCAGCGGTAACCGCCCGCCGCAGGCGAAACAGCGCCGCACCCGGCAACGTACGAGCGCCCCCACGAACGGAACCGCCGGGCACCGCCCGCAACCACATCCACCCCGGCCGATAGGCTCGAGCCGTGGACCCGAAGAACATCCCCGACCCCGGCTTCTCCGACGACGACGGCACCGCCGACCCCGAACTGGCGGCCGCCCTCGCCGCCTGGTCCGCGGACCGCACCGCCGAGCCCCGCCTCCTCGCGGCGCTCCGCGGCGCACGGCTGCTGGTACCGGTGGTGGCCCTGCTGGGAGAGGTGGAGACCGGTCCGGACGGGCTCCGGCGCGAGAAGACCAGCGACATGGCCGTGCCGACCCTCCAGGCCCCCGACGGCCGCCGCGCGCTGCCCGCCTTCACGTCCATGGACACCCTGCACCGCTGGCGCCCCGACGCCCGACCGGTCGCCGTCCCGCTGGAGCAGGCGCTGCTCGCCGCGTCCCACGAGAAGGCCGACACCGTGGTCATCGACCTCGCGGGCCCCGTGACGTACCCGCTGACCGGTGCGGCCCTGCGCGCCCTCGCCGAGGGCCGGACCAGTACCGACCCGCTCGCCGACCCCCGGGTCACCGAAGCGCTGCGTGCCGTGCTGGCAGCGGAGCCCGGCGTCCGGGTCGCCCATCTGGCGCCGTCCGCCGACACGGATGCCACGCTGGCCCTCGGCCTCGTCCCGGACGCCCCGGCCGGCGAGGTCGCCCAGCGCGTGGCCAACGCGCTGGCCTCGGACGCCGTCCTCCGCGAGCGCCTCGTACGCGGACTGGACCTGGCCCTGCTGCACCCGGACACCGCCCCCCAGGGCGAGCCCCTGTTCACGCGCTGACCCACGCATCACCGGTTTGGACCACCGGCCCCACCGAATCGAGCGCGGCCGCGGCCACCGGCCCGCCATCCGGCCCACAACGGCAAGGCCCACCGGCCTGAACTCGCCCACCGACGGCAAGTCCCACCGGCCTGCCCCCGGGCCACAGAAGGTAAGTCCCACCGGCCTCGGCCCGCCCCACGGACGGCAGAACCCACCGGCCCCGTTCAGAGCCACCGGCCTCAACCCGGTACCCGAGACGACCCGAGACGACCCGGGCCCACCTGACAAGGGTGCCCGCCGAGAGGCGAGCCTCTCGTGGGCGACGCACAATCGCAGCAGGTGCAAGATCCCTTCGAGGAAGGCCCCTACATGGACACCCCGGAGACCCGCTCGGTCGTATCCGAGTTCCTCGGCACGCTGCTCCTGGTGTTCTTCGCGGTCGGCGCTGCCGTGCTGGCCGGGGAGTACATCGGGACCTTCGGCATCGCCCTGTCCTTCGGCTTCACCCTGCTGGCCCTGGCCTACGCGCTCGGCCCCATCTCGGGCTGCCACGTCAACCCCGCGGTGACGCTCGGCATGCTCGTCGCCCACCGCATCACCCTCCGCACGGCCGTCGAGTACTGGATCGCCCAGCTGCTGGGCGGCATCGTCGGCTCCGCGCTCCTCTTCCTGGTGGCCAAGCAGGTCCCGGGCCTGAAGACCGACGGCGCCTTCGGCAGCAACGGCTTCGGCGACCGCTCGGCGGTGCACATCAACCTCGGCGGTGCGTTCGTCGCCGAGATCGTGCTCACGTTCCTGCTGGTCTTCGTGGTCCTCGCGGTCACCCACAAGGTGGCCCTCGTCGGCTTCGACGGCCTGGCCATCGGTATCGCGCTGGCCACCATCCACCTCATCGGCATCCCGCTCACCGGTACGTCCGTGAACCCGGCCCGTTCCTTCGGCCCGGCGCTCTTCGCGGGCGGCGGGGCGCTCTCGCAGCTGTGGCTGTTCATCGTCGCGCCGCTGATCGGCGGCGCGCTGGCGGCCCTGGCGCACCGGCTCACGCACACCCCGTACAGCCCGCTGCGGCCCCCGGCCGACCAGGAGCCCCCGGCGGACGAACGCGCGGCGACCTGATCCGCGACACGGCCGCACCGGCCCCCACGGCAGTGGCCCCCTGATCCACCGGGATCAGGGGGCCACCGTCATGTCGCGCAGGGGCGCCACTCAGCCGTACACCGGCCCGACTCAGCCGTACACCGGCCCCGTGTACTTCTCCCCGGGCCCCTGGCCCGGCTCGTCCGGGACGACCGACGCCTCGCGGAACGCCAGCTGGAGCGACTTCAGCCCGTCCCGCAGCGGCGCGGCGTGGTACGAGCCGATCTCGGTGGCGCTGGCGGTCACCAGTCCGGCCAGCGCCTGGATCAGCTTCCGCGCCTCGTCCAGGTCCTTGTGCTGCTCGCCTTCCTCGGCGAGGCCGAGGTTGACCGCGGCCGAGCTCATCAGGTGCACCGCGACGGTGGTGATCACCTCGACGGCCGGCACGTCGGCGATGTCGCGGGTCATCGCGTCGAAGTCCGCGGGCTGCGCGCCCTGCGCTGCCGCGGGGTCGGAGGGGGGAGGGGTGGCGTCGCTCATGGCTCTCTATCTGTCCGTACGATCGGTGCGCCCGCTCCGTGCGGCCGGTGCGCTGCCCTCAGACTAGGCCCAGACGCGCGCCCGCCCGCGCGTGGGGCGCCACCCGCGCCCGGGGCGCCGCCCGCGGCCGTGCGGAAGCGGATGCGCCGGGCCTCGCGTATGCACGCTGGGGCCGTACGCGCGTACGGCCGGTACAGGGCACGCCCGGGTCGTGTACCATTGACTGCGACCGGCCGGTCATCTATGTGCCCGGCCCACAAGTGGAGGCTCCGATCTCCCACCCGATTCCAGCTCTCAGGGCAGGCGGGTCACGGTCAGGCTGCGCCCCGCGGTGATTCGCGGCGGTGCTCCCCGATCTTTTGAGGAGCCCCGCCTGTGTCCCGTCCGGGGCGTTTTTCATGCTTTCGGCGAGGATGGTCACACCGAACAGACGTTACGCGGCTGTCCGCCAGGCGGTCGTGTGGTGCTAACCGAGGAGGATCCATCAGCGCCGAGCCCCGCATCAACGACCGGATTCGCGTCCCCGAGGTGCGACTCGTCGGTCCCAGCGGCGAGCAGGTCGGCATTGTGCCGCTTGCCAAGGCCCTGGAGCTTGCGCAGGAGTACGACCTCGACCTCGTCGAGGTGGCGGCGAACGCCCGTCCGCCGGTCTGCAAGCTCATGGACTACGGAAAGTTCAAATACGAGTCGGCCATGAAGGCCCGTGAAGCGCGCAAGAACCAGGCGCACACGGTCATCAAGGAGATGAAGCTCCGGCCGAAGATCGACCCGCACGACTACGACACCAAAAAGGGTCACGTCGTCCGGTTCCTCAAGCAGGGCGACAAGGTCAAGATCACGATCATGTTCCGTGGTCGCGAGCAGTCCCGTCCGGAGCTCGGCTTCCGGCTGCTGCAGCGGCTCGCGGAGGACGTCCAGGACCTCGGTTTCGTCGAGTCGAACCCGAAGCAGGACGGCCGGAACATGATCATGGTCCTCGGTCCGCACAAGAAGAAGACCGAGGCGATGGCCGAGGCCCGCGAGGCGCAGGCCGCCCGCAAGGCGGAGCGCCAGGGGGTTGCCCCTGCCGAGCAGGAGCAGGCCGCCGAGGAGCCCGCCGAGGCGTGATTCCAGGGTGCTGCCCCGGATCAGCGCCGGGGTCACCGCCCCGGACACCGAACGAGACATTTGACGCTCCCATATGCCGGCCCGCCGGCCGGCGGGGGCGCCACTGACGAGGAGAGTACGGCGCATGCCGAAGAACAAGACGCACAGCGGCTCCAGCAAGCGCTTCAAGATCACGGGCTCCGGCAAGGTGCTCCGCGAGCGCGCCGGCAAGCGCCACCTGCTCGAGCACAAGTCGTCCAAGCTGACGCGTCGCCTCACCGGCAACGCCGAGATGGCCCCGGGCGACGCCAAGAAGATCAAGAAGCTTCTCGGCAAGTGAGTCGCAGCGCCCCTGAAAAGGCGGCGCGCGACCTCGACCGGGACCAGAATCGAACCGGGCCGTGTGCCGACCACCACGGCCCCGCTACAAGGAGTTAACAAGTGGCACGCGTCAAGCGGGCAGTCAACGCCCACAAGAAGCGCCGGGCGATCCTCGAGCAGGCCAGCGGCTACCGCGGTCAGCGGTCGCGTCTGTACCGCAAGGCGAAGGAGCAGGTCACCCACTCGTTCGTCTACAACTACAACGACCGCAAGAAGCGCAAGGGCGACTTCCGTCAGCTGTGGATCCAGCGCATCAACGCCGCTGCCCGCGCCAACGGCATGACCTACAACCGCTTCATCCAGGGTCTGAAGGCCGCCAACATCGAGGTGGACCGCAAGATCCTGGCCGACCTCGCGGTCAACGACCAGAACGCGTTCGCCGCGCTGGTCGAGGTGGCGCAGAAGGCGCTGCCGAGCGACGTGAACGCTCCCAAGGCTGCCTGAACCACAGCCTGAGGCAGTTGTCGCGCGGACCCGCAGGCCCCGGCCTGCGGGTCCGCCGCCGTTTCGACCCCCGTACACCCTCCGTACGCACGTCCCGCAGAAGTGAGCCGCCGCCCATGGGCACCCCCGAGCTGATCTCCCCGCGTTCCGCACGCGTCGCCGCAGCGCGGCGGCTGGCCCGCCGCAACTTCCGCGGCAAGGAGCGCCGGTTCATCGCCGAGGGCCCGCAGGCGGTCAGAGAGGCCGTACGGCACAGCAGCAACGGCGAGCCGACCCTCGTCGAGGTCTTCGCCACGCCCGAGGCAGCCGAGCGCCACGAGGGCATCGTGGCCGCCGCCCAGGACGCCGGGGTACGCGTCCTGCTCGCCGACGACGACACCATCGCCGACCTCTCGCAGACGGTCACCCCGCAGGGGTTGGTCGGGGTCTGCCGCTTCCTGGACTCGCCCTTCGAGGAGATCCTGGCCGCCCGCCCGAAGCTGGTCGCGGTGCTGGCCAACGTCCGCGACCCCGGGAACGCCGGTACGGTGCTGCGCTGCGCGGACGCCGCGGGCGCGGACGCGGTGGTGCTCACCGACGCCTCCGTCGACCTGTACAACCCCAAGTCGGTACGGGCCTCGGTCGGCTCGCTCTTCCACCTCCCGGTGGCCGTGGGCGTGCCGGTCGAGCGGGTCGTGGACGGGCTCAAGGGCGCGGGCGTCCGCATCCTGGCGGCGGACGGCGCGGGCGCCGACGACCTGGACTCCGAGCTGGACGCGGGCACCATGGGCTCCCCGACGGCCTGGGTCTTCGGCAACGAGGCGTGGGGGCTGCCGGCGGAGACCCGGGCGCTGGCCGACGCGGTGGTCCGGGTGCCGATCCACGGAAAGGCCGAGAGCCTGAACCTCGCGACCGCCGCCGCGGTGTGCCTGTACGCCTCCGCGCGCGCCCAGCGGTCGGCCGGAGGGTGCCGCTCGGCCGCCGCGGGCTAGTAGGGTTGCGTGCCCAGATCCCGGGAGGGGGCAGCGGGATGAATGTGAGGACTTCCGGCACACGCACATCCGTCGTGGACATCTGTCTCTCGGGTGATCCCGGCGAGAACCCTCCGCTCCCGTACGACCCGGCCACCTCGGCCGACGGACTGGATCCGGACGAGCTCCCCGACGGCCTCGTGGTGGCCGACGAGGCGGGCCGGGTGGTGTGCTTCAACGCCGCCGCCGCGCGGCTGACGGCCGTGGACCCCGCCGACGCGCTCGGCGAGCCGCTGGAGCGCGCCCTCCCGCTGCAGGACATGGAGGGCCGCCGCTGGTGGCAGCTGACCGACCCGTACGGCGGGCTGGCCATCCGCAGCGGCCAGCCGGAGCGCAATCTGCTGCTCGGCGGCCGGGAACTGCTGGTCTCCGCGCGGTACGTCCGCACCCGGCCGACGGGGCCGGTCCGCCGTCTGGTCATCACGCTGCGCGGCACCGAGGCGCGCCGCCGTACGGAGCTGAGCCACGCCGAGCTGATCGCGACCGTCGCGCACGAGCTGCGGTCGCCGCTGACGTCCGTGAAGGGCTTCACGGCGACGCTGCTGCAGAAGTGGGAGCGGTTCACCGACGACCAGAAGCGGCTGATGCTGGAGACCGTCGACGCCGACGCCAACCGCGTCACCCGGCTGATCGCCGAGCTGCTGGACATCTCGCGCATCGACTCCGGGCGCCTGGAGGTCCGGCGGCAGCGGGTCGACATGATCGCGGCGGTACGGCGCCACGTCCAGGCGCAGACGACGGCGGGGCAGCGCCCGGACCGCTTCCTGATCCGGATGCTGGAACCGCTGCCGGAGCTGTGGGCCGATCCGGACAAGGTCGACCAGGTGCTGGGGAACCTGCTGGAAAACGCGGTGCGCCACGGTGAGGGGACGGTCACAATCGAGGTAGCGCCCTCGTCGTCCGCTCCGCCCGAGCAGACGTGCACCGGGACGACCGTCACGGTGAGCGACGAGGGCCCAGGCATCCCGGAGGATTCGATGAACCGCGTCTTCACCCGCTTCTGGCGGGGCAGCAAACGCGGCGGCACCGGCCTCGGGCTGTACATCGTCAAGGGCATCGTCGAGGCGCACGGCGGCACGATCACGGTCGGCCGGGCGCCGGCCGGCGGCGCGCAGTTCCGATTTAGCCTGCCCGTCGGCACCCCGGCCTTCATGGCCTGACCGGGTCCGACGGGCGTTGTTCCGACCGGGGCGCCGGTGAGGCGTGGCCGCGGCGCCCCTTAGACTTGACCTTTGGCACCTTTGGCACTCAAGCGTCGGGGGCAAGCCGCGCGCCAAGACCATCGGAAGCACGGGAAGAGATGTCGGCACCGAACAAGTCGTACGACCCTGTTGAGGTCGAGGCCCTGAAACCGGAAGAGATCGAGCGGATGCAGGGCGAGGCGCTCGCCGCGTTCGCCGCCGCGAAGGACCTCGACGAGCTCGCCCAGGCGAAGACCGCGCACACCGGCGGGACCTCGCCGCTCGCGCTCGCCAACCGGGAGATCGGCGCCCTGCCCCCGCACGCCAAGGCGGACGCCGGCAAGCGCGTCGGCCAGGCCCGCGGCCGGGTGAACCAGGCCCTCAAGGCCCGCCAGGAAGAGCTGGAGGCCGAGCGGGACAGCCGCGTGCTGGTCGAGGAGGCGGTGGACGTCACGCTGCCGTACGACCGCGCACAGGCCGGCGCCCGGCACCCCCTCACCACGTTCTCGGAGCGTATCGAGGACGTCTTCGTGGCGATGGGGTACTCCGTCGCCGAGGGCCCCGAGGTGGAGTCGGAGTGGCTGAACTTCGACGCGCTGAACATCGCCCCGGACCACCCGGCCCGCACGATGCAGGACACCTTCTTCGTCGAGTCGGCCGCCGACGGCGACGAGAAGCAGACCGGTGTGGTGCTGCGCACGCACACCTCGCCGGTGCAGATCCGCTCGATGCTGGACCGCGAGCCGCCGCTGTACGTGATCTGCCCGGGCCGCGTCTACCGCACCGACGAGCTGGACGCCACCCACACCCCCGTCTTCACCCAGGTCGAGCTGCTCGCCATCGACGAGGGCCTGACCATGGCGGACCTCAAGGGCACGCTGGACCACATGGTGCAGGCGCTGTTCGGTGAGGGGATGGAGACCCGGCTGCGCCCGAACTACTTCCCGTTCACCGAGCCGTCCGCCGAGATGGACATGGTGTGCTACGTGTGCCGTGGCGCGTCCGTGGGCAATCCGGACGCCCCCTGCCGCACCTGCTCCAGCGAGGGCTGGATCGAGCTGGGCGGCTGCGGCATGGTCAACCCGCGGGTGCTGACCGCCTGCGGCGTGGACGCGGAGAAGTACAGCGGATTCGCCTTCGGGTTCGGCATCGAGCGGATGCTGATGTTCCGCCACAACGTCGAGGACATGCGAGACATGGTCGAGGGTGACGTGCGCTTCACCCGGCCTTTCGGGATGGAGATCTGATGCGGGTCCCGCTTTCTTGGCTGCGGGAGTACGTCGACCTGCCGGCCGGTGAGTCCGGCCGTGACGTGCAGGCCAAGCTGATTGCCTCCGGTCTGGAGGTGGAGACCGTCGAGCAGCTCGGCGCCGGGCTCAAGGGTCCGCTGGTCGTCGGCCAGGTGCTCACCATCGAGGAGCTGGAGGGCTTCAAGAAGCCGATCCGCTTCTGCACGGTCGACGTCGGCCAGGCCAACGGCACCGGCGAGCCGCAGGAGATCGTCTGCGGCGCGCGCAACTTCGCCGTCGGCGACAAGGTCGTCGTGGTCCTCCCGGGCGCCACGCTGCCCGGCGACTTCAAGATCTCCGCGCGCAAGACGTACGGCAAGAAGTCGCACGGCATGATCTGCTCCGGCGACGAGCTGGGCATGGGCGACGACGGTTCGGGCGGCATCATCGTGCTGCCGCCCGAGTACGAGGTCGGCACCGACGCGATCGAGCTGCTGCAGCTGGTCGATGAGGTGCTGGACATCGCCGTCACCCCGGACCGCGGCTACTGCCTGTCGATGCGCGGCGTCGCCCGCGAGACGGCCACCGCGTACGGCCTGCCGCTGCGCGACCCGGCGCTGCTGGACGTGCCGCCGCCGAACTCCTACGGCTACCCGGTCAAGGTCACCGACCCGATCGGCTGCGACCGCTTCACGGCCCGTACGGTCGTTGGTCTCCAGCCGGAGGCGCGCTCGCCGATCTGGCTCAAGCGCCGCCTGCAGAAGGCCGGCATGCGCCCGATCTCGCTGGCCGTCGACGTCACCAACTACGTGATGCTGGAGCTGGGCCAGCCGCTGCACGCCTACGACCGTTCCCTCGTCGAGGGCACGATCGGGGTGCGCCGCGCCGAGCCCGGCGAGAAGATCACCACCCTCGACGGCACCAAGCGCGTCCTGGACGCCGAGGACCTGGTCATCACCGACGACCGCGGGCCGATCGGCCTGGCGGGCGTCATGGGCGGTGCGAACACCGAGATCGCCGACCACGTCGAGGGCCAGGGCACCACCGAGGTCGTCATCGAGGCCGCGCACTTCAACGCGCTCTCGATCGCGCGCACGGCCCGCCGCCACAAGCTGTCCTCCGAGGCGTCCAAGCGCTTCGAGCGCGGCGTCGACCCCGAGGCCGCTTCCGCCGCCGCCCAGCGGACCGTCGACCTGCTCGTGCTGCTCGCGGGCGGCACCGCCGAGGCCGGCGTGACGGAGATCGTGGCGCCCGGCGCGCCCCGCTCGATCACCATCCCGGCGAACCACCCCGACAAGGTCGCGGGTGTGGCGTACGGCCGCGAGACCGTCGTCCGCCGCCTCCAGGCCGTCGGCTGTGATGTGTACGGCCAGGACGAACTGGTCGTGACGGTGCCGTCCTGGCGGCCCGACCTGACGGACCCGAACGACCTCGCCGAGGAGGTCATCCGGCTGGAGGGCTACGAGAACCTGCCCTCCACGCTGCCGACGCCGCCGGCGGGCACCGGCCTGACCGAGCGCCAGCGGCTGCACCGCAGGGTGGGCCGCGCGCTGGCCGGCGCCGGATACGTCGAGGCGCTGAACTACCCGTTCCTCGGCGAGGCGGTCCTGGACCAGCTCGGCATCGAGGCGGACGACCCGCGCCGCCGCACGGTGAAGCTGGTCAACCCGCTCTCGGACGAGGAGCCCGCGCTCCGTACGACGCTGATCCCGGGCCTGCTGTCCGCGCTGCGGCGCAACGACGGCCGGGGCACGCACGACCTGGCGCTCTTCGAGACCGGCCTGGTCTTCCGGCCGACCGGCGACGAGAAGCCGGCCGCCCGGCTGCCCGTCGACCGCCGTCCGACGGACGCGGAGATCGCCGCGCTGAACGGTGCGCTGCCCGAGCAGCCGCGCCGCGCCGCCGTGGTCCTCGCGGGCGCCCGCGAGCAGGCCGGCTGGTGGGGCAAGGGCCACCCGGCGACCTGGGCCGACGCCGTCGAGGCGGGCCGTGTCGTGGCCCGTGAGGCGGGCGTCGAGCTGATCGTCCGCCAGGACCAGCACGCGCCGTGGCACCCGGGCCGCTGTGCCGCGCTGCTCGTCGCCATGGACGGCGAGGAGGTGCTCGTCGGCAACGCCGGTGAGCTGCACCCGCGCGTCATCAAGGCGCTGGGGCTGCCGGAGCGCACCTGCGCGATGGAGATCGACCTGGACCGCCTGGAGCGGGCCGGTGCCGGCGCGGTCCAGGCGCCGCGGATCTCCACCTTCCCGGTCGCCACCCAGGACGTCGCGCTGATCGTCGACTCCTCGGTCCCGGCCGCCGATGTCGAGGCCGCGCTGCGGTCCGGCGCCGGTGACCTGCTGGAGGACCTGCGGCTGTTCGACGTCTTCACCGGTGAGCAGGTCGGTGAGGGCAAGAAGTCGCTGGCGTACGCGCTGCGCTTCCGCGCGGCGGACCGCACGCTGACCGCCGACGAGGCGTCCGCGGCGCGTGACGCGGCGGTGGCGGCGGCCGTCGAGCGGACGGGCGCGAGCCTGCGCGGCTGAGAGAGCCCACCCGAGCGGGTGGCGGTACCGGTTCCCGCCGGTGCCGCCACCCGCTTTTCCGTGCGCCGGTCCGTTCGGGTGGCGTCAATCCGAATCATCACTCGTTCGGGTGAGAGGTGAGCTGTGGGTGGCGGAGCCGACACCGTGTGTGGCCAGAATCGATCACGCCGTAAGAGCGCGTACGCCGCGGCACCGGACAGGCAAGGGGCGCAGCCACCCGAGCACGCGACAGTACGGCGGAGGGGGATCCGGATGATCCGCACCTGGGCGCGGCAGTGCGGCCGGGTCCGCCGCCGCGTTCAGGCGTGGCGTCCGCTGCCGCCGGTGGAGGGGGAGACGTTTCCCGGCTTCGCCCGCCGGCTCTTCGTCCTCGTGCTCCCCGGCATCTGGGTGGCCGGCGTCCTCGCCTGGGAGACGGCCGGGCCCGGTCACGGCCGGCCGCTCCAGCTCCTCGCCGCTGCCCCGGCCATCGCCTGCGCGGGCACGGGCCGCCGGGAGTGCGTGGTGCTCGGCGGGTTGTGTGCCCTGCTCGCGCTGGTGCCGTTCGGGCCGGGGAGCGACATCGCCCCGCCCGCCACCCGGCTCGGGACCTGCGCCGCCGTCCTCGCCGTGGTCGTGGCCAGCTATCTGACGGCGGGCCGCCGCGCGCGGCTGCTCCGCGAGCTGGACCGCACCCGCGACATCGCGGAGGCGGCGCAGCGGCTCGTGCTGCGCCCGCTGCCGGAACGTCTCGGCGGTATCCGGGTCGCCGCCGGCCATCTCTCGGCGGGCGAGGGCGCGTTGATCGGCGGGGACCTGTACGACGCGGTGCCGACCCGGTACGGCCTGCGGGTGGTCATCGGCGACGTACGCGGCCACGGCCTGGGCGCGATCGGCACGGTCTCGGTCATGCTCGGCTGCTTCCGTGAGGCCGTGCACGACGAGCCGGGGCTGCCGGGCGTGCTGCGGCGGCTGGACCGCACCCTGGCCCGGCACCTCGCCGAGCGGGCGCGTGCCGAACACCCGGCGGGCGGCGGCGTGGTGACGGACAGCCCGGCGGCGGAGGAGTTCGTCACGGTCCTGCTGCTCCAGCTCGCGCCCAGCGGCGAGTTCACCGCGCTGAACTGCGGTCACCCGTGGCCGTATCGGTTCAGCGGCGGCACGGCCGAGCCGGCCGCCGAGGACGGGCCGCTGCCGCCGCTGGGCCTGTTCCCGCTGCCGGACCGGCTGCGGCCGCTGTCCGGCCGACTGGGCGGCGGCGAGGGCCTGTTGCTCTACACGGACGGCGCGGAGGACGCCCGCGACGCGGACGGCGCCTTCTTCCCGCTCCACACGCAGCTGCGGGCCTGCCTGGCCGAGGCGGCGCCGGAACCGCCCCTCCCCGGCGCCCTCGTCACCGCCGTACGCGACCGGATCGTGCGGCACGCGGGGGGCCGGCTCACCGACGACGTCGCCCTGCTGGCCCTCGCCCCCGGCCGCCCCCGCGCCGCGGCCGCCGAGGGCCCGCGCGTACCGGCCCAGGGGACGCCGCACACGCCGGACGTCCCACGGGGTCACCACGGTTCACACCCCGTGTGAACTTCCCCTGCTTACGCTGGAGACGAGGCGAAGCGCGCCCGCCGCTGACGACGGCGCGGACCGGGAGGGGGCCATGGAGCCCAACACCCTGCTCGACGCGATCCTGGACGAGGCGGGCATCTCGCACGCCGGACTGGCCGTGCACATCAACCAGCTGGGCCGCCGGCGCGGCCTGTCCCTGCGGTACGAACACACCGCGGTGGCCCGCTGGCTGAAAGGGCAGCGGCCGCGCGGCCAAGTACCCGATCTGATCTGCGAGATCCTCAGCGAGCGGCTGCACCGCCCGGTCAGCCTGGACGACATCGGGCTGAGCCGGCCCGGCACCCGCCGGGCCGCCGACACCCCGCTCTCCGGTTTCGTCGAGCGGGCCACTGCGCTGTGGCGCTCCGACGAGCAGCAGCGCCCGCACGTCCTGGCCGCGCCGGCGCTCACCGGCACCTCCGCCGTCATGCCCGTCTGGGAGTGGGAGAACCCGCCGGAGGACTCCGACGTCTCGCGCAGCGGACTGACCCGGGTGTCCATGGCCGACATCGAGATGCTGCGGTCGGCGCGTACGCACTACGAGCAGATGTACCGCAAGGCCGGCGGGGTGGCGACCAGGGCGCGCATCGTCGGCTTCCTCAACACCGAGGCGGCGCCGCTGCTGCGGGGCAGCTACACCGACGCCACGGGGCGTCAGCTGCACCGGGCCACCGGCGGCCTGGTGGCCGTGGCCGGCATCTGCGCGTACGACTCGGACGCCTTCGGGCTCGCGCAGCGCTACTTCCACCAGGCGCTCCGGCTGGCCAAGGCGAGCGGCGACCGGGGACTCGGCGCCTACATCATCGCCCTGCTGACGAATCAGTCCCTGTTCACGCGGGAGTACCGCCAGGCGGTCGCCTTCGCCGAGGCGGCGCTGCGCGCTGCGGGGCCGCACATCACCCCGGCGCTGGCCGCCGACCTGTACGCGATGCAGGCGAAGGCGTACGCACGGCTGGGCGACGGCGCGGGCGCGCTGTCCTGCATCCGCCGGGCGGAGGCCGCGGCGGAGCGGATCCGTCCGGGCCAGGAGCCGGACGAGACGGGGTACGTCCAGCCGGGCCTGGTCAACGTACAGGTGGCGGAGGCGCTGCTCAGCCTGGGGGACCTCCGGGCCGCACGGGAGCAGGCGACCGCCGCCGTCGACACCCCCGCGCACGACCGCGGACGGGTGCACCGGCTGGCCATGCTCGCGCACATCGAGTTGAGACAGGGGGAGACAGAGCGTGCCGTGGCCAGTGCGACGCAGATGGCCGAACAGGCACGGGGCATGGAGTCGCAGCGGTTACGGGACCGCCTGCGGGCGGTTCGCGAACTCCTTGCCGAAACCGGAAGCAGCGCCACCGACGCCGCGGCCGACTTGATCGATGAGGCGTTGCGCGTTCCGCTCTGACGGATGGCTCGTGTCCACGTGCCATCTCTACGGCGGAAGGTGGCAGACACGTGCGATGGAAGAACCTCAAGGAGCAGACCGTGTACGAGAACCGCTGGTTCCGGGTCAATCTCGCCGATGTGGAACTCCCGGACGGGCGGCACCTCGACCACTACCTGATCCGCATGCGGGCGGTGGCGGTGGCCACGGTGGTCAACGAGGCCAACGAGGTGCTGCTGCTGTGGCGGCACCGCTTCATCACCGACGCCTGGGGCTGGGAGCTGGCCGCCGGGGTGGTCGAGGACGGCGAGGACGTGGCCGTCGCGGCCGCCCGTGAGATGGAGGAGGAGACGGGCTGGCGGCCCGGCCCCCTCCAGCACCTGATGACCGTGGAGCCGTCCAACGGCCTCACGGACGCCCGGCACCACATCTACTGGTCCGAGGAGGCGGAGTACGTCGGCCACCCCGAGGACGACTTCGAGTCCGACCGGCGCGAGTGGATCCCGCTCAAGCTGGTGCCGGACATGGTGGCGCGGGGCGAGGTACCGGCCGCCAACATGGCGGCGGCGCTGCTGATGCTGCACCACCTCCGCCTGGGCTGAGCGCCCCGGCCGGGCCGGTCGTCGCTACTGGCGCGGCCGGCCCGGCCGACGGTCAGGGCGCCAGAACCTGCCACACGGCGACCGCCAGGGCCGCGATCCCGGTGAGCGCGGCGATGGACGGCAGCGGCCACCGTCCGTGTTCGATGCGGGTGAGCCTGCTGTGCAACTCGTCCGCCTCGCGCTCGTACTGCTCGGTGCGCTGGGCGAGCAGCGCGAGCTGGCCGTCGACGCGAGCCGTGCGCACGTCACAGCAGCGTCTGAGCTCGGCCACGTCGCTGGTCACTGGGTCGGTATCTGGGTGGGCGGTCACGGTCCGCTCCTCATTCCTCTCGGTAACTCGGTGTTTTCCTTGCTACTGACAGTGAACTCCTTTGCGGGGAGAGGCGGGAGAGTGTGCGGGAGGAATATGCGTGTCAACGTCGCACACCCCGTGTGAATCGGGCGCCGCCGACGTCACTGCCGGGGGTGCGCGGGCCGCACACGGGGTGTGAACCGCGCACTCGAAGCGGGCCGCTTCACACGGTGCCGCACACGGCGGCGCTGGAGTTGACTCGGAGGTGCCACGGGGGCAGCAGCCGGCGGGCCGGGCGCCCCGCCGGCGGTGTCCGGCCGCCGTCTTTCCCCCGAGCGGCGGCGGACGGCCGGACGGCCCACGCCTTCGGACGCCGTCCGGCGCCCCCGTGGAACGACGACGGCCCGTGCCGCTCCGTGAGAGAAGGAGCGGCGCGGGCCGGTGCGCGCGTGGGCCGGGGTGCCCGGGACGGGGCCGGGGCCCGGCTCATGGGCCGGGTGCTCAGTACGGGTAGAAGCCCGAGCCGGTCTTGCGGCCCAGGCGGCCCGCGTCGACCATCCGCTGGAGCAGCGGGGGAGCGGCGTACAGCGGCTCCTTGAACTCCTCGTACATCGAGTCGGCGACCGAGGCGACGGTGTCGAGGCCGATCAGGTCGGACAGCTTCAGCGGGCCCATCGGGTGGGCGCAGCCGAGCTCCATGCCGTTGTCGATGTCCTCGCGGCTGGCGATGCCCGACTCGAACATCCGGATCGCGGAGAGGAGGTACGGGATCAGCAGCGCGTTCACGACGAAGCCGGAGCGGTCCTGGGCGCGGATGGCGTGCTTGCCCAGGTGGTTCTCGACCAGCGCCTCGGCGCGCTTGATCGTCTCCTCGCCGGTGGTGAGCGCCGGGATGAGCTCGACCAGCTTCTGCACCGGGGCCGGGTTGAAGAAGTGGATGCCGATGACCTGCTCGGGGCGGTTGGTCGCGACGGCCAGCTTCACCAGCGGGATGGAGGAGGTGTTCGAGGCGAGGATCGCGTCCGGGCGCGTCACCACCTGGTCGAGCACCTGGAAGATCTCGGTCTTGACCTGCTCGTTCTCCACGACGGCCTCGATGACCAGGTCACGGTCGGCGAACTCGCCCAGGTCGGTCGTGAAGCTGAGGCGGTCGAGCGTCGCGTCGCGCTCGGCAGCGCTGATCTTGCCGCGTTCGGCGGCCTTGCCGAGGGAGTTGGTCAGGCGGGTGCGGCCGATCTCAAGGGCCTCGCCGGTGGTCTCGGCGACCATGACCTCCAGGCCGGACCGGGCACATACCTCCGCGATGCCGGCGCCCATTTGGCCGCAGCCGACCACTCCGACGCGTTCGATGTCGGTCACATCGTGCCTTTCGCTGATCTTCGGGACCGGCGGGAGCCGTAAGGGTCCGACGCCCGCCTCGGCCCCGACGTTACTCCGCGCGCTGGTGCGCAGGGGCGGGCGGGGCGGGCATTCTGAGCGAGGAGAGCCTCATTTACCGGACGGATTGGGGTGGTGGCATGCGACGAATAGGAAAATTCACCCGAAGAGGATTTGCCGTGGCCGCGCTGGGGGTGGCCTCCTCGGCGCTGTGGACACCGGGGGCCGCGGCGAGCACCCCCGGCGGGACCGGCGGAGCCGCCGAGACCGCGGGCCGGCGGCGGGAGCCGGGGGACGGGAACAGCCACCGTCCGGAGTTCCGCGGCATGTGGCTGGCGACCGTCGCCAACCGTGACTGGCCCTCGAAGCCGGGCCTGACCGCCGCGCAGCAGCAGGCCGAGCTGACGGCCTACCTCGACAAGGCGGCCGCCGCCCGGCTGAACGCGGTGCTCTTCCAGGTGCGTCCCACGGCCGACGCGCTCTGGCCCTCGCCCCACGAGCCGTGGTCGCAGTACCTCACCGGCGTCCAGGGCCGTGACCCCGGCTGGGACCCGCTGGGCTTCGCCCTCCGGGAGGCGCACGAGCGCGGCCTGGAGCTGCACGCCTGGTTCAACCCGTACCGGATCGCCAACCACGCCGACCCGGGGAAGCTGATCGCCACCCACCCCGCCCGGCTGCACCCCGACTGGGTGCTGTCCTACGGCGGCAAGCTCTACTACAACCCCGGACTGCCGGAGGTCCGCGCCTTCGTCCTCGACGCGATCATGGACGCGGTACGCCGCTACCCCGTGGACGGCGTCCACTTCGACGACTACTTCTACCCCTATCCGGTCGCGGGCCAGACGCTGAACGACGACGTGGCGTACGAGGAGCACGGCGGGGCCTTCCCGGACCGCGCGAGCTGGCGCCGGGACAACATCGACCGGCTGGTGCGGGAGCTGGGGGAGCGGGTCCGGGCGACCCGGCGCACCGCCCGCTTCGGGGTCAGCCCCTTTGCCGTCTGGCGCAACAAGACCACCGATCCGACGGGCTCCGACACCCGAGCGGGCGTACAGACGTACGACGATCTCTACGCCGACACCCGTAAGTGGGTCCGCCAGGGGTGGATCGACTACATCGTCCCGCAGGTCTACTGGAACATCGGCTTCGCCGCCGCCGACTACGCCAAGCTCGTGCCGTGGTGGGCGCGGACCGTGGACGGCACCCGGGTCCACCTCTACATCGGCGAGGCGCTCTACAAGGCGGGCGACCCGGCCCAGCCCGCTCCCTGGCAGGATCCGGCCGAACTCTCCCGTCACCTCACGTTCGACGACCGCTACCGGCAGGTGCGCGGCAACGTCTACTTCTCCGCCAAGGAGGTGGCCACGGACCCCACCGGGGCGATGGCACGGGTGGTGGCCGATCACTATCCCTCCCGTGTGCGGCCACCGCGCTGAGGCCGGCGCGACCGGCGCCGGGAACGGCCGCCGGCCCTAGACTGACCGTAAGGGCGTGGCCCACCGGTGGCCCACCGGCTGTACCGGCCCCGCGCCCGCGACGACTGCGGCCGGCGTGCCCGGGCGCACCACGACCATCCGGATGGAGGTCACCCCCATGCAGGCCAAGGAAGGCGACCGTTTGCTGATGCACGGCAGGATCGTCGGGCAGCACGACCGGGTTGCCGAGGTGGTCGAAGTGCTCGGCGAGAGCGGGAAGCCGCCGTACCGCGTCCGCTTCGAGGACGGCCACGAATCGATCATGTCGCCCGGCCCCGACACCGTCGTACGCCACAAGGACCTGGCGGCCGACTGACGGCGACCGGACAACACCGCACAGCACGGGCCCGGCGGCGCTTTCCGCCGGGCCCCGTTTCCGGCCGGCTGCCGGGGCCGCTTCGGCCGGTCGCCGGGGCCGCCGAAAATCCTTCGACGCTCCCGGGCCCGTCTGCCAGGCTCCCGCCATGATCCGAACCCCCGGCCGGACGCACCCGGCCCCCGACGGCTACGAGATCTCCACCGACCCCGCCCGCCTGGACCGCGACCTGGTCCACCACTGGCTGGCCACGGACGCGTACTGGGCGCTGGGCAGGACCCGCGAGCGCCAGGACCGGGCGATCGACGGATCGCTCAACTTCGGGGTGTACGAGACGGGGTCGGGCCGTCAGGCCGGGTACGCCCGCGTGGTCACCGACCACACCACCTTCGCCTGGCTCTGCGACGTCTACGTCGACCGCGCCGCGCGCGGCAAGGGGCTGGGTGCCGCGCTGGCCATCGCCGTCCGCGACCACCTCGCGCCCGGCGGCCTGCGCCGGATCATGCTCGCCACGGAGGACGCGCACGGCATGTACGAACGCGTCGGGTTCCGGCGGATCACCGACCCCGAGAAGTGGATGGCGCTCGCCCTCACCGGGACCGCCGCGCCCGCCGCCGGGGCGGAACATCACACTCCGGCCGCCGATACCGAGCTTGCCCCGTAAATATGTGAGTTGAGGGGGTCCGCAGCGGCGGTGGCGCTCTTACCATCACCGAATGACTGTTCGCCTCACGCTGGTCGCTGCCGGGCGCAGCTCCTCGTTGCTCGAAGCCCGCTTCGACGACGACCGGCCGCTGGACGCGATGGGGTGGCACGAGGTCGAGCGGGCGGCGCCCGCCCTCGGCCCGCTGGCCGCCGCCGAGCTGCGGTACTGCTCGCCCGCGGCCCGCAGCCGCGAGACCGGCGAGCTGCTCGGCTTCACCCCACTGGTCCAGCCGGCCCTACGGGACTGCGACATGGGCCGGTGGCGCGGGCGCACGCTGCGCGACGTGGCGGCCGCCGAGCCCCAGGCCGTCGACGCCTGGCTGGCCGATCCCCGTGCGGCCCCGCACGGCGGTGAGTCCCTGCTGGCGTTCATCACCCGCGTCGGCGGCTGGCTGGACACCCGCCCGGTCGGCGATGGCGGCAGCGCGCTTGCCGTGGCGGAACCGGGTGTCGTCCGCGCCGCCGTGATCTATGCGCTCCGGGTGCCGCCGCATGCGTACTGGCGGCTGGATGTCCTTCCCCTCTCCGTCACGGTGCTGTGCGGGCACGCGGGGGTCTGGACGTTGGTGTTGTCGGCTTGAGTCGATGCCAGCGGTTCCGGGGGCGGGGTGCGCCCCGGTGACGGGTGTCCTCAAGCTCCCCCGGCTAACGCTGGGAGGTGCCCCCAGACGGGCTGGGTGGTTGTGGGGAGGGGACGGTCTCAGCCCAGTTGCCGTATCGGGTGTCCCGCGGCGAATGCCGTGATGTTCTCGACAGCCTGCTGGAAGTACCCCTCGTAGTTGCGCCGGGTTACGTAGCCCAGGTGCGGGGTGGCCAGCAGGTTCGGCAGTGAGCGGTACGGGTGGTCGGCGGGCAGCGGCTCCTGGTCGAACACGTCGGTGCCGGCTCCCGCGATCCATCCCTCGCGCAGCGCCGTCGCGAGCGCGTCCTGGTCGACGATCGCGGCCCGCGAGGTGTTGACGAGGTACGCCGTCGGCCGCATCCGCTTCAGCTCGGCCTCGCCGAGCAGCCCGCGCGTGCGCTCCCCGAGCACCAGGTGCACGGAGACGAAGTCGCTGCTCTCCAGCAGCTCTTCGAGGGAACCGGCGCGTCGCGCCCCCACCTCCGCCGCGCGCTCCGCCGTGAGGTTCCGGCTCCAGGCCGCGACGTCCATGCCGAAGGCCTGTCCGACCGCGGCGACCCGTGCGCCGATCTTCCCCAGACCCAGCAGGCCGAGCCGCCGCCCGTACAGGTCGGCCCCCACCGTGCTCTGCCACGGCCCGCCCTCCCGCAGCGCGGTGTTCTCCCGGACCACGCCGCGGGCGAGGCCCAGCAGCAGCGCCCAGGTCAGCTCCACCGGGGGCTCGGTGTTGCTGGCCGTGCCGCACACGGTCACGCCGTGCCGGGCGGCCGCCGCCAGGTCGATCGAGGCGTTGCGCATGCCGGAGGTGATCAGCAGCCGTAGCTTGGGCAGTCGTGCGAACAACTCGGCGGGGAAAGGCGTCCGTTCCCGCATCACCACGAGGATCTCGCAGTCCCCGACCGCCTCGACGAGCCGCTCCCGGTCTCCGATGTACTCGCGTACCACCCGCACGTCGACGTCGTCCGCCACCGCGCTCCAGTCCGCCATGGACAGCGCGACTCCCTGGTAGTCGTCGAGCACCGCACACCGCAGCTTCATCTTCCGCCCCTTCTGTCGCTCGCCGGCCGCGTCCCGCCCAGTCTCTCCCACCGGCCCCCGCGCCCCTCCGCCCTACCTGTCGGATTCGTTCCCGGCTTTGGGTGAACCTTACAAGGTCTGACCGCGAGACTCCGTTGATCATGGCACCTGGATTCTCCCGAACGCACTGACACAGTGGCGAGTGACCTGGCGACCTGCCGCACGGCCGGACTGTCGACCGTGGGGCCGGTTGTTGTATCTCTACGACAAAGAGGGTGCGCCCATGAGTGTGGACACCGACAACGTTCTGGTCACCGGCCTGGGGGCCACGACACCGCTCGGCGGGGACGCCGTGTCGACCTGGAACGCGATGCTGGCCGGCCGGTCCGGCATCGGGCCCATCGAGGAGGAGTGGGCGGCGCAGCTTCCCGGGCGGATCGCGGGCCGGCTCGCGGCCGAACCGTCCGAGACGCTGGACCGGGTGCAGGCCCGCCGGATGGACCGCTGCGAGCAGGTCGCGCTGGTCGCGGCGCGCGAGGCGTGGGCCGACGCGGGCACGCCCGACGTCGACCCCGAACGGCTGGCCGTGGTGATCGGCACGGGCACCGGCGGCGCGCTGACCATGCTCGGCCAGGACGACGTCCTGGAGGCGTCCGGAGTGCGCAGGGTGTCGCCGCACACCGTGCCGATGCTGATGGCGAACGGCCCCGCCGCCTGGGTCAGCATCGAACTCGGTGCCCGCGGTGGCGCCCACACCCCCGTCAGCGCCTGCGCTTCCGGTGCCGAGGCGATCGCCATGGGCGCGGACCTGATCCGGCTCGGCCGCGCCGACGTGGTCGTGGCGGGCGGCGCCGAGGCATGCATCTGCGGGCTGACGATGGCGGGATTCGCGCAGGCCAAGGCGCACTCGACACGCAACGACGAGCCGGAACGGGCCTCCCGCCCCTTCGATGTGGACCGCGACGGCTTCGTCATCGGCGAGGGCGCCGCCGTGGTCGTCCTGGAACGCGCCGGGTTCGCCGCCGCCCGGGCCGCCCGCGCGCACGCCACCCTCGCGGGGGCCGGCGTCACCTCGGACGCCTTCCACATCACGGCCGCCCACCCCGAGGGCCAGGTCCGCGCCATGCGCCGGGCGCTCTCCGAGGCCGGGCTCGCGCCGCAGGACATCGGGCTCGTGCACGCCCACGCGACGTCCACGCCCAAGGGCGACCTGGCCGAGGCGCAGTCGGTCACGGAGGCGGTGGGCACCCACCCGGCCGTCACCGCGACGAAGTCGATGACCGGCCACCTCTTCGGCGCCGCCGGCTCCCTCGGCGCGCTCGCGACGATCCTCGCGGTACGGGACGGCGTCGTCCCGGCGACCCTCAACGTCGACACCCTCGACCCGGAGGTGAAGCTGGACGTCGTGACCGGCGCCGCGCGCCGCACCGCCGTACCCGCTGCCCTGACCAATTCCTTCGGCTTCGGCGGCCACAACGCGTCGCTGGTCTTCACCCCCGCCCCCTGACGGCGGCCCACGCGCCCCGGTGCCCGGCGTAATTCCCGGCCGGGTCACCGGGGTGCGTGCTACCGTCGGCCGGCAGATCGAGTGACGGGACCGAGTGACGAGGAGGTGAGTTGATGACTGTCGTGGAGACCGCCGCTGTACGCGGCGCCCGGGCCATCCTCACTTCCCGGGTCCCGGCCTGACCCGCGTCACCCCTCCGGTGCCGCCGGCCACCGGGTCGTCGCTCATCTGCCGCAGCCGGACAGCGATTGGTGGGCGGAGTTCTACGACCCGCTCGCCGAGCGGATCGCCGCCGTCGACCCGGACCGGCCCGGCACGGACCGGGCCGTCGCCGGCGCACGCGAGGAGATCGCCCTGCGCCGCGAACACGGCCACGAGTACCGGTACGCGGCGTACGTCCTGCGCCCCCGCTCCGACGCCCGCCCCCGCTCCGGGACCCCCTTCCCGCACCAGAACGGAACCCGCATGACCGGCACCGACATCCCCGGCACCGACACCGCCGACACCGCCGGCACCGACACCACCGGCACCGCCGCCTGGACCACCCGCCCCGAGACCCCCGAGGACGTCGCCGCCGTCCGTGCGGTCAACCTCGCGGCCTTCCCCGGGGCCGAGGAGGCCGACCTGGTCGACGCGCTGCGCGCGGACCCCGGGGCCTGGCTCGACGGCCTGTCGCTGGTGGCCGAGGCGCCGGACGGCACGGTCGCCGCGCACGCCCTGCTCACCCGCTGCCACGTTGGCGGCCGGCCCGCGCTCGCGCTCGCTCCCTGCGCGGTGCTCCCCGCGCACCAGCGCCGGGGCGCCGGCTCGGCCGTGATCCGCGCCGCGCTGGACGCCGCACGGGCGCGGGGCGAACACCTCGTCGTCGTCCTCGGACACCCCGGCTACTACCCGCGGTTCGGCTTCGTGCCCGCCTCGCGCCGGGGCATCAGCGCGCCGATGGAGGTGCCGGACGAGGCGCTGATGGCCCTGCCGCTGGACGCGGACGCGCCGGACGCGCCGCCCGTGCCCGGCGGCGTCATCCGGTACGCGGCCGCCTTCGGCCTCTGACCGGGCGCTGACGGGGCGGCCCCGCGGCCGGCAGGCCGGATCCGCCGGCCGCGGGGCGTACGCCGCTCAGTCCGCCAGTGACCCCAGGAGGTCCCAGGTGCGGATCCGGTCGGCGTCCCCGGCGATCTCCGTGCCGGTGAAGACCACCTCGGTAGCGCCGGCGTCGCGGTAGCGCCGTACCTCCTCGGCGACCGTCCGCTCGTCGCCGATCACCGCGACGTCGACGGCCCGTTTGCCGCCGGAGAGCTCGATGACCCGGGCGTAGGAGGGGATCTGCTCGTAGAAGGCGAGCTGTTCGGTGGCCGTGTCGCGCACGGCGTCCACGTCGTCGGTGACCACGCCGTGCACCAGTGCCACGATGCGGGGCGCGGGCCGGCCGGCGGCCTCCGCCGCCGCGGTGACGGCCGGGACGATGTGCTCGGCCAGGGCACGCGGACCGGCGAGGTACGGCAGGATCCCGTCCGCCAGTTCGCCGCTGGCCCGCAGCGCCTGCGGCCCCATCGCGGCGACGAGCAGGGGTACGCCCGCGTCGGCGCCGGGGACGCGGGCGGGGATCGGGGTGGCGGCGGTGAGCAGTTCGCCGTGGAAGTCGGCGGTGCCGGTCTCGGTCAACTGCCGGAGCGCGGTGAGGAATTCACGCAGCCGGGCGACGGGGCGCTCGAAGGGGAGGCCGAAGCCGCCTTCGGTCAGGAACTTGGTGCCCAGCGCGAGCCCGAGGTGGTAGCGGCCGTGCGTGGCGGCCTGCGCGGTGAGGGCCTGGCCGGCGACGGTCAGGGGGTGGCGTCCGAAGACGGGGATCGCGGACGTGCCCACCTGGAGGCCGGGCACCGCGCGCCCCACGATCGCCGCGAGCTGCGGCGAGTCGGCGCCGAAGGTCTGCCCGAACCAGGCGGACCGCAGCCCCGCGGCCGCGGCCTCCTCGGCCAGCCGTACGGAGGCGTCGATCTGGTTGTCGGTATCGGTCGCGTTGAGTGCTACTCCCACTGTCATGTACCGAGAACCGCCCCCGGCCGGCCGCCCATTCCGCCCGTACGTGAACGTTGCCCGTCGGTCATGTGAACCCGGCCGGCGAGGGCCGCGGCCGTCAAGTGGCGGACGGCGCGCGGCCGGTGGACTCCTCGGCGGGGGCGGCGACCTGCCAGGCCGCCTCGATCATCCGGAAGACCTCGTCCACCGCGGCCTCCGGGTCGGCCGCCTCCCGGGCCAGCGCATAGGCGTCGATCACGAACCTCGCGATCGCCCGGCCGGCCGTCGTGGTCGGTGACGGGCCGGGGTCGTCGGCGATGGCCGCGGCGAGGGACTCCGCATGGCGCAGCCGCATCGAATCCTCGTACTCCCGCAGGGCACGTGACGCGTCGATCAGGCGCCGGACCGGCGCGGCGCCGTCCGCGGTGCAGTGGCGCACCATGGCGTGGATCTCGCGGCGCAGCGCGGGGACGAGCGGCTCGTGCGGCTCCCGGCCGGTGACCGCCTGCGTGAGGCGCTGCTCGAAGTTCTCGTCCTGCTCGAACACCAGGGCCTCTTTCGAGGCGAAGTGGGAGAAGAGCGTGGTCACGGCCACGTCCGCCTCGGCGGCCACCTCACGGATGCCCACCGCGTCGTATCCGCGTTCCAGGAAGAGCCGCAGGGCGGCATCGGCGATCTTCTGGCGGGTCGCGGCCTTCTTGCGCTCACGGCGTCCGGGCGGCTCGGTCATGCCCTGACGCTACCAAATGCAAAACAAGAACAGCTCCAAAACGCTAACAGTTAGTGTTACGGTCGGCCGCATGAGAAAAGTGAGCTTCGCCGAGTTCGGCGGTCCGGACGTGCTGCAGCTGATAGCCGCCGAGGAGCCCCACGCGGGCCCCGGCCAGGTACGCATCGCCGTGCGGGCGGCGGGCGTGAACCCCGTCGACTGGCGGATCCGTGAAGGCCAGGTCCTGGGGGCTCATCCGACCGAGTTGCCCTCGGGGGTCGGGCAGGACGGCGCCGGGGTGGTGGACGAGATCGGCGAGGGCGTCGAAGGGATCGAGGTCGGCGACCACGTGTTCGGCGAGGGGGCGAGCACCTACGCCGAGTTCGCCGTGCTGTCGGCCTGGGCCCGGATGCCCGGGGGCCTGACGTTCGAAGAGGCGGCCGGGTACCCCTCGGTGGTGGAGACCGCGCTGCGCATCATCCGTGAGGTCGGTGTGCGGCCGGGGCAGACGCTGCTGGTCAGCGGGGCGTCAGGGGGAGTCGGGTCGGCGGTGCTGCAGATCGCCCGCGACCGCGGCATCACGGTGATCGGCACGGCCGGGGCGGCGAACCAGGACTACCTGCGGAGCCTGGGCGCCCTCGCCACGACGTACGGCGAGGGCTGGGCCGAGCGCGTGCGGCGGCTCGGCCGCGTCGACGCGGCCCTCGACCTGGCCGGCTCGGGCGTGCTCCGCGAGCTCGTCGAGCTGGCCGGGGATCCGCGGAAGGTGATCTCCATCGCCGATCTCGGAGCGCCGAAGCTCGGTGTGCGGTTCTCCGGCGTGGCCGGGAGCGTGCCGGACGCGCTCGCCGAGGCCGCCGCCCTCATCTCGCGGGGCAGGCTCCACATCCCGGTCGAGAAGACGTACGCGCTCGCCGAAGCCGCGGCGGCGCACACCGACAGCCGGGCCGGCCACACCCGCGGGCGCCGGGTCATCGTCGTCTGAGTGCCGCTCGGGCGCGGGTGGGATTCCCGGGGCGCCTGGCCGCGTTGCATAAAACTTCACTGGTCCGTATAGTCATGCCATCGATGAGGAGGATTCGATGACTGTACGAGCGGCGGTGGCCGGGGCCAGCGGATATGCGGGCGGGGAAGTCCTGCGTCTGCTGCTGGCGCACCCCGAGGTCGAGATCGGGGCGCTGACCGGTAACTCCAATGCGGGACAGCGGCTCGGCGCGCTCCAGCCGCACCTGCCGCCACTGGCGGACCGGGTGCTGGAGCAGACCACCACCGAGGCGCTGGCCGGGCACGACGTTGTCTTTCTCGCGCTGCCGCACGGGCAGTCGGCGGCCGTGGCCGAGGAGCTGGGCCCGGACGTGCTGGTCGTGGACTGCGGCGCCGACTTCCGGCTGACGGACGCGGCGGACTGGGAGAAGTTCTACGGCTCCCCGCACGCCGGTACCTGGCCGTACGGCCTGCCGGAGCTTCCCGGGGCGCGCGCCGCACTGGAGGGGTCCAAGCGCATCGCCGTCCCGGGCTGTTACCCCACCGCCGTCTCCCTCGCGCTGTTCCCGGCGTACGTGGCGGGACTGGCCGAGCCGGAGGCCGTGATCGTCGCGGCGTCCGGCACCTCGGGTGCGGGCAAGGCGGCCAAGCCGCACCTGCTCGGCTCCGAGGTCATGGGGTCGATGAGCCCGTACGGCGTGGGCGGCGTGCACCGGCACACCCCCGAGATGATCCAGAACCTCAGCGCCGCGGCCGGCGAGCCGGTCAGCGTGTCCTTCACGCCGACCCTCGCGCCGATGCCCCGCGGCATCCTCGCCACCTGCACGGCCAAGGCCAAGCCGGGCCTGACCGCGGAGGACCTGCGCGCCGCCTACGAGAAGGCCTTCGGCGACGAGCCCTTCGTGCGGCTGCTGCCCGAGGGGCAGTGGCCCGCCACGGCCGCCGTGTACGGCTCGAACGCGGCGCACCTCCAGGTCGCGTACGACGCCGCCGCGGGCCGGATCATCGTGATCTGCGCGATCGACAACCTCGCGAAGGGTACGGCCGGAGGCGCCGTACAGAGCATGAACATCGCCCTCGGGCTCCCCGAGGACACGGGACTTTCCACGATCGGAGTCGCGCCGTGACGGTTACGGCAGCCAAGGGATTCACGGCGGCGGGCATCGCCGCCGGGATCAAGGAGAACGGGAACGCGGACCTCGCCCTCGTGGTGAACAACGGCCCGCGACTGGCCGCCGCCGGCGTCTTCACCGCCAACCGCGTCAAGGCGGCGCCGGTCCTCTGGTCCCAGCAGGTGCTCAAGGCCGGGCAGCTCGGCTCCGTCGTGCTGAACTCCGGCGGGGCCAACGCGTGCACCGGACCGAAGGGCTTCCAGGACACCCACGCGACCGCCGAGAAGGTCGCCGAGGTGCTCGGCCAGAACGCCGGGGAGGTCGCGGTCTGCTCGACCGGCCTGATCGGCGAGCTGCTGCCCATGGACAAGCTGCTCCCCGGCGTCGAGAAGGCGGCCGGTGAGCTGAGCCCGCACGGCGGCGAGAAGGCCGCCATCGCGATCAAGACCACCGACAGCGTCCACAAGACCGCGGTCGCCGAGCGCGGGGGCTGGGTCGTCGGCGGCATGGCCAAGGGCGCGGGCATGCTCGCGCCGGGGCTGGCCACCATGCTCGTCGTGCTCACCACCGACGCCGACGTACCCGCGGAGGAGCTGGACAAGGCGCTGCGGTCCGCGACCCGTACGACCTTCGACCGGGTGGACTCCGACGGCTGCATGTCGACCAACGACACCGTGCTGCTGCTCGCCTCGGGCGCGTCCGGCACCGCCCCGGCGTTCGACGAGTTCGCCGAGGCCGTGCGGGAGGTCTGCGACGACCTCGCGCGGCAGCTCATCGGTGACGCCGAGGGCGCCAGCAAGGACATCCGCATCGAGGTGATCAACGCCGCGAGCGAGGACGACGCCGTCGAGGTCGGCCGGTCCATCGCCCGGAACAACCTCCTGAAGTGCGCCATCCACGGCGAGGACCCGAACTGGGGCCGGGTGCTCTCCGCCATCGGCACCACCGCCGCCGCCTTCGAGCCGGACCGGCTGAACGTCGCGATCAACGACGTCTGGGTCTGCAAGAACGGCTCGGTGGGGGAGGACCGCGACCTGGTCGACATGCGCTACCGGGAGGTCCGCATCACCGCCGACCTCGCCGCCGGTGACGAGTCCGCCGTGATCTGGGCCAACGACCTCACCGCCGACTACGTCCACGAGAACAGCGCGTACTCCTCATGAGCGAGCAGCCCACCCCCGCAGGTTCGGGGGGCACCCGCAAGCACACCGCGCTGCCCAAGGCCCGCATCCTCATCGAGGCGCTGCCCTGGCTCACCCGGCACCACGGCAAGACCGTCGTCATCAAGTTCGGCGGCAACGCCATGATCGACGAGGAGCTGAAGGCCGCCTTCGCGCAGGACGTCGTCTTCCTCCGGCACGCCGGGCTGCGCCCCGTCGTCGTGCACGGCGGCGGCCCGCAGATCAGCAAGCAGCTCGACGCGCTCGGCATCGAGTCGGAGTTCAAGGCCGGGCTCCGGGTCACCACGCCCGAGGCCATGGACGTCGTCCGGATGGTGCTGGCCGGGCAGGTCCAGCGGGAGCTGGTCGGGCTGCTCAACCAGCACGGGCCGCTCGCCGTCGGCATGACCGGCGAGGACGCCCACCTGATGACCGCCACCAAGCACTACGCCGACATCGACGGCGAGCTGGTGGACATCGGCCGGGTCGGCGAGATCTCCGCCATCGACCCGGGCGCCGTCCAGGCCCTGCTCGACGACGGCCGGATCCCGGTGATCTCCTCCGTCGCCCGCAGCGCCGACGACGGCCACGTCTACAACGTGAACGCCGACACCGCCGCCGCCGCGCTGGCCGCCGCGCTGAACGCCGAGACGCTGATGGTCCTCACCGACGTCGAGGGGCTGTACGAGGACTGGCCCCACAGCGACGAGGTCATCTCCCGGCTCACCGCCACCGAGCTGGAGAAACTCCTGCCGGACCTGGCCAGCGGCATGGTGCCCAAGATGCGCGGCTGCCTGCACGCGGTACGCAACGGCGTGCACACCGCCCGGGTGATCGACGGGCGCGTCCAGCACTCCATCCTGCTGGAGATCTTCACCGACGAGGGCATCGGCACGATGGTCCTGCCGGATGCCAAGAACGACACGGACGAGGGGGCTACGGCATGACGGACGGTGCGAGCAACACGGACCTCACCAAGCGCTGGCAGGGCGCCATGATGGACAACTTCGGCACGCCCCGCATCCCGCTGGTGCGTGGCGAGGGCGCCCGGGTGTGGGACGCCGACGGCGCCGAGTACCTGGACTTCCTCGGCGGCATCGCGGTCAACGCGCTCGGCCACGCGCACCCGGCCATCGTCCGCGCGGTCTCCGACCAGGTCGCCACCCTCGGCCACGTCTCGAACTTCTTCGTCGCCGAGCCCACCGTGGCCCTCGCCGAGCGGCTGCTGCGGATCGCCGGCGGCCGTCCGGGGCGGGTGTACTTCTCCAACTCCGGCGCCGAGGCCAACGAGGCCGCCTTCAAGATCGGCCGGCTCACCGGACGCACCCACGTCGTCTCCACCGTCGGCGGCTTCCACGGCCGCACGATGGGCTCCCTCGCGCTGACGGGCCAGCCCGCCAAGCAGGACCCCTTCCGGCCGCTGCCCGGCGACGTCACATACGTCCCGTACGGCGACACCGAGGCGCTGAAGGCCGCCGTCACCACCGACACCGCCTTCGTCATCCTGGAGCCCCTCCAGGGCGAGAACGGCGTCGTCGTGCCCCCGGCCGGCTACCTGCGGGCCGCCCGCGAGATCACCGCCGCCACCGGCACCCTGCTCGTCCTGGACGAGATCCAGACCGGCATCGGCCGGACCGGGCACTGGCTGGAGTCCCAGGCCCAGGGCGTCGTCGACGCCGACATCATCACCCTCGCCAAGGGCCTGGGCGGCGGCCTGCCGATCGGCGCGACCCTCGCGTACGGCAAGGCCGCCGAGCTGCTCACCCCCGGCGCCCACGGCTCCACCTTCAGCGGCAACCCGGTCGTCTGCGCCGCCGCGCTGGCCGTCCTGGACACCATCGAGGCGGACGGGCTGCTGGACCACGTGAAGCAGGCCGGGGAGCGGCTGCGGGCCGGGATCGAGGCCCTGGAACACCCGCTCGTCGGCTCGGTCCGCGGCGCGGGCCTGCTGCTGGGTATCGTCTTGAGCGGGCCGCACGCGCCGAAGGCGCAGCAGGCCGCACAGGACGCAGGTCTCCTGGTGAACTCCGTCGCACCGGACGTGGTCCGGCTCGCGCCGCCGCTGATCGTCTCCGACGCTGAAGTGGACACGTTCCTCCAGAAACTCCCCGGCGTCCTCGACGCGGCCGTCGAGGCGGCCGACGGGGAACGACGAGCCGGAGACTGACAGAGACGATGACCGAGGCGCAGGACAACGATTCGCTGCACGGCCCCGCCGTGCCGCAGACCCGGACCGCCCGGCACCGCCGGATCGTGGACATCCTCAACCGCGAGCCGGTGAGGTCGCAGAGCCAGCTGGCCAAGCTGCTGTCCGACGACGGGCTGAGCGTCACCCAGGCGACGCTCTCCCGCGACCTGGACGAGCTGGGCGCGGTGAAGATCCGCAACACCAACGGTGAGCTGATCTACGCGGTGCCCAGCGAGGGCGGCTTCCGTACCCCCAAGGCACCACTGGGCGAGTCGGCCAAGGAGGAGCGGATGCGCCGCCTCTCCGGCGAGCTGCTCATCTCCGCGGAGGCGTCGGCCAACCTGGTGGTGCTGCGCACCCCGCCCGGCGCGGCCCAGTTCCTCGCCTCGGCCATCGACCAGGCCGAGCTGCACGTCATCCTCGGCACCATCGCCGGTGACGACACCCTGCTGCTGATCAGCCGCGACCCGGACGGCGGCCAGGCGCTCGCCGACCACCTGCTCCGCCTGGCGCAGAAGAACGGCTGACCCGGCCCGCCCCACGTACGGCCCGCTCCCCTCGGGGGCGGGCCGTACGCGTACCCGCTGACGCGCGCGGCTCAGGACACCGGCGTGTCCGGCGGGCCTCGAAGGAACCGGCCGCCACCGGAGGCCTTCCGAGGAGTCGGCCGTCACCGGAGGCCCTGCGAGGAACCGGCCGCCACCGGAGGCTCTCGAAAACCGCCCGGTCGTGGCAGAGTGTGCGGACACCCGTCCGGGTGCGGCGATCAGGCCGCCGTCCGGGCGGCGGGGCGGACGGGAGGCAGCGGCATGGACCGGCGGATGCGGCCGGCGGGCGCCCTGCGGGCACTGCTCGCGGTCCTCGCGCTCGTCCTCGGCGGGCTCAGCCCCACCGCGGCGGCCGCCACCGCCCCGTACACGGCCGGCACCCCGTACGCCGCGGCGCACCCGGCAGGACCCCCGCACGCGCACGACGGCTCCGCGCACCCCGCGAACCTGCACGCCGTCCTGCGCACCACCGGCCGCACCGCGCCGGCCGAGCAGCACGTGGCGCACCCGGCCCCGGGCCTCGGCCCGGCCGGCCACGCCGCACCCCCGCCACGGACCCTGTCCTGGCTGCCGGTACGCGGGGACACCACCGACCGGCAGCAGTTCTCGGCGGGCCTCCGGCCGGCCCGCGCCCCGCCCCTCTCCCACAGGTGAACACCTCCCACCACGGCACACCCTGACCCGGCCACCGGCCGGGGCGGCGACCGCCGTGCCCCCGCCGCGCCCGTACGGAACGGCCGCGGCGTCCCCCGCCGTGCCCGCACGCGACCGCGTATCGGCACGGATCCCCGTCGCGCCCGTACGCCACCGGCGCGACCGCCTGTTGGAGGCACCCGCCCATGAACCGCGCTTCGAGGCTGCGCGCGCTGCTCGCGCTCGCCGTCCTCGCCCTGTCGCTCTACCTGACCCTGACCCAGTCGCCACGCCTCGGACTCGACCTGCGCGGCGGCACCCGGATGGTCCTGGAGACCCGGGACACACCCACCACCGAGGCCGGCCGGGAGGCCACCGAACGCACCCTGGAAGTGCTGCGCCGCCGCGTCGACGGCCTCGGCGTCTCCGAACCGAACCTCGCCCGCTCCGGCGAGAACCGCATCGTCGTCGAACTCCCCGGCGTCCAGGACCCGCGCGAGGCCGCCCAGGTCCTCGGCCGCACCGCCCAGCTCACCTTCCACCCCGTACGCGGCACCGAACCGGCCGACTCCCGCCGGCAGGGGCCCAAGGACGAGCGCAGCCTGCGCGACGAGTCCGGACAGCCGCTGCGCGTCGGCCCGGCCGCACTCACCGGCGAGCAGGTCGACGGCGCCGAGGCCGGATTCGACGCCGAGCGCGGCAGCGGCTGGTACGTCAGCGTCGACCTGCGCGGCGACGGCGAACGCAAGTGGGCGGAACTCACCGGGGAAGCCGCCTGCAACCCGGTGGGCGACCCGGCCCGCCGCGCCGCCATCGTCCTCGACGACAAGGTCATCTCCTCCCCGCAGGTGAACGAGTCGGTGGCCTGCGGCACCGGCATCACCGGCGGCGCCACCCAGATCACCGGCGGCTTCACCCAGCAGGAGGCCCAGGACCTCGCGCTGCTCATCAAGGGCGGCGCACTGCCCGTCCCGGTCGAGCTGGTCGAACAGCGGACCGTCGGGCCGACGCTCGGCGCCGACGCCATCGAGGCCAGCGCACGGGCCGCGGTCATCGGCATCACCCTCACCGCGCTCTTCATCACCGTCGTCTACCGGCTGCTCGGCGCCCTCGCCGCGCTCGCCCTGGCCTGCTACGCGCTGATCTCCTACGCCGCGCTGCTGGCGCTCGGCGCCACGCTCACCCTCCCCGGCCTGGCCGGCTTCGTCCTGGCCATCGGCATGGCCGTCGACGCCAACGTCCTCGTGTTCGAACGGGCCAGGGAGGAGTACGCGGTCACCGGCCGCAAGCGGAAACGGGGCGGCGGCGCGGCCGACATCGCGCGGCCCAGCATCCGCGCCGCCCTCACCGCCGGCTTCCGCAACGCCCTCAGCGCCGTCGCCGACTCCAACATCACCACCCTGCTCGCCGCCGGCCTGCTGTTCTTCTTCGCCTCCGGGCCGGTACGCGGCTTCGGGGTCACCCTCTCCATCGGCGTCCTCGCCTCGATGATCAGCGCACTCGTCGTCACCCGCGTCCTCGCCGAATTCGCCGTCGGCCGGGACCTCGTACGGGCCGCGCCGCGAATCACCGGACTGGCGAACGAGGGCCGGGTACGCACCTGGCTCACCCGCCGCTCGCCCGACCTGATGCGCCACCGGCGCCGCTGGCTCGCCGGCTCCGCGCTCGTCCTCGTCCTCGCCGTCGGCGGCATCGGACTGCGCGGCCTGGAGTTCGGCGTGGAGTTCACCGGCGGCCGGATGATCGAGTACACCACCGCCACCCGGGTGGACCCGGGAGCGGCCCGCACGGCGCTCGCCGACGCCGGCTTCCCGCGCGCCGTCGTGAACTCCTCGGGCGACGGCGGCCTCACCGTACGCACCGAGAAGCTGACCGCCACGCAGGAGGGCGAGGTCCGGGCCGCCGTCGCCGGGCTCGGCGGGAAGACCGAGAAGGTACGGGACGAGCTGATCGGCCCGAGCCTGGGGGACGAACTGCGCCGCAACGCGCTGATCGCCCTCGGCGTGGCGCTGCTCGCCCAGCTCGGCTACCTCGCGGTCCGCTTCCGCTGGACCTTCGGGGCCTCCGCGGTCGCCGCCATGGCGCACGACGTGCTGATCCTCGTCGGCGTCTTCGCCTGGCTGGGCAAGCCCGTCGACGGGGTGTTCCTGGCGGCGCTGCTCACCGTCATCGGGTACTCCGTCAACGACTCCGTCGTGGTCTTCGACCGGGTGCGCGAGCTGTGGGGCGCGAACCGCAGGACCCGGTTCGACCGGATCGCCAACTCCGCGATCCTGCAGACCCTGCCGCGCACGGTGAACACCGGCATCGGCGCCGTCCTGATCCTGGCCGCGCTGGCGTTCCTGGGCGGGGACACGCTCACCGACTTCGCGGTGGCGCTGCTGATCGGCATCGGCGTCGGCACGTACTCGTCGCTGTTCACAGCCATGCCGCTGGCCATCTCGCTGGAGGCCCGCAGCTCGGCGCCGCCGCCCCGGCCGGTCGCCCGCCGCGGGCCCGCGCCGTCCCTGACCGGACCACGCCGCCGGGCGGGCGCGAGCCGTACGGAAGACACGGGCGCGGTGGTCTAGCCGTACGGAGGACACAGGCGCGGTGATCCAGCCGTACGGAAGACACCGGCGTGGTGATCCGACCCACCGCACCGCCGAGGGCGCGGGCCGTCTCCCGCACGGCCCGCGCTCCGCCTCGGGCCCGGGGGTTCGCCTCGGGCCCGAGGACCGCCTCAGGGCCGGGGACCGCCTGACCGCCTCAGGGCCGGGGACCGCCTCAGGGCCGGGGCGCCTCCGCCTCCGGTGCCGGTACCGCCGTGGCGCCCGTCCCCGGGGCGTCGGCGGGGGCCCCGGCCGGCGCCCCGGCGGCGGGCCCGCCCCGGCCGCGCCGCCGGTACGCGCGCACGCCGTACGCCGCGAGCACGACCACGAGCGTGACGGCGCTGGCCGCGAAGTCCATACGGGTGGAGGGCAGCACGGCCATCGTGACGATCACCACCGTCATCGCGGCCACCGTGAACCAGCTCAGGTACGGGTACCACCACATCCGCAGCTGGAGCGATTCCGGGTCCTCGCGCTCCAGGCGGCGGCGCAGCCGCAACTGGGAGAGGGCGACGAGCAGGTACACGAAGAGGGCCACCGCTCCGTAGGAGTGCACGATGAAGGAGAAGACGGCGTCCGGCGAGACGTACGCGATGATCACCGAGACGTAGCCGAGGGTGGTCGCGAGGAGGATCGCGCGGCGCGGCACGCCCCGCTTGCTGAGCTTGGTCAGGCCGCGTGGCGCGTCGCCGTTCCGGGTGAGCGCGAAGACGATGCGGGAGGCGCTGTAGAGGCCCGCGTTGAGCGAGGAGAGCACGGCGACCAGTACGAGGATCCGCATCAGGGTGCCCGCGGAGGGGATGCCGATCTCCTGGAGCGCCGCGACGTACGGGCCGTCGGCCACGTCCGGCTTGTTCCACGGCACGATCGCGATGACCAGGAAGATCGAGCCGACGTAGAAGAGCAGCACGCGCAGGACGACGGAGTTGGTGGCCTTGGCGACGTTGCGGCGCGGCTCGCTGGACTCCGATGCCGCCAGCGCGGCGATCTCCGCACCGGTGAAGAAACCGACCGCGGGAATGACGGCGGCGAGCACCGGGCCGATGCCGTGCGGCGCGAACCCCTGATGCGCGGTCAGGTTCGATACGTCGGCGTGCGCGCCGGGCCACATTCCGAGGACGAATACCAGGCCGAGGACGAGAAATACGGTGATGGCGGCGACCTTGATGGAGGAGAACCAGTACTCGAACTCTCCGAAGGACTTCACCGAGAACATGTTGACCGCGGTGAGGATGACCATCAGGCAGAGGCTGATGACCCAGAGTGGAATGCCCGGCAGCCAGACGTGCAGCTGGCTCGCGCCGGCCACGGCTTCCAGCGCCACCACGTTCACCCAGAAATACCAGTAGAGCCAGCCGATGGTGAATCCGCCCCAATTGCCCAGGGCGAGACGTGCGTACGCGTAGAAGGAGCCGACCGAGGGACGGGCCACCGCCATTTCGCCGAGCATCCGCATGACCAGGATGACCAGCCCGCCGGCCAGCATGAACGAGATGATCGCGGCCGGACCGGCGTCCTCGATGACCACGCCGCTGCCGACGAAGAGCCCCGCGCCGATGACGCCGCCGAGGGCGATGAGCCGCATATGGCGCTGTTTCAGTTCACCGCGCAGCCCCGCGTTTTCGGTGGCTTCGGTGTTTTTCTCTCCCACGGAGACCCCATTTCCTCGGGTGATCGGCATTGTCGGGGATGATGGCCGCCCGGTGAACTCCGGAGAAAGCGCCAGAAACCAGCGATATCGCGGTACCAGAGGGGAGCCTAGAACGCGCGCGTGACGCGCGTGTTGCGTCGGCATTGCACGATGATCGTCTTCGCGCACACCAGGGGGAGGGCTGCGCGAAGGCGCGGGCGAGCCGAGCGGGCTACGCCAAGGGGGGCGGGCGTGTCCGCGCCGCCTCCTCCGGGTAGCCCCGACGCTTCCGCACCCCCTCCTTCGGGTAACCCCCTGTTGGGGGGACGGGGGTGTTCGAGCCGCCACGTATACGCGCCGGCGGTGTTGAGGGGGCCGGGGTTCGCACCGCTTCCTCTGGGTAACCCCCTGCTGGGGGACCAGGGGCGTTCGAGCCGCCACGTATACGCCGCGGCGTCGGGGCGGAGTTGCCCGAGCGGCCCCGCCGGCGCGCCCGTGACGTCAGCCGTACACCGGTGGCGTCAGCCGTACGCCGGTGGCGCAGACCCCGTACGCCCGTGGAGCAGTCCCGTACGCCGGTGGCTCCGGCCCCGTACGCCCGTATCGCGCCCAGGCCCCTCCGCCGCCCCCGCCGCCCCCTGTGGGCAGCCGGTCGCTACCCCAGGACCGCTCGTTGTACGTCCGCCATCATGACGTCTACGCCCGAGAGGAGTTCTCCGAGTACCTCGCGGTCGGCCACCAGCGGGGGTGAGATCATCAGCATGGTCGCGCCGCGGTCGTCGGGGCGCAGGATGACGCCCGTGCGCCGGAAGGCGGTCGGCAGTACCTCGCGCAGTACCTTCGCCGACTCCGCCTCGGTCAGTTCCCGGCCGGTCTCGCGGTCGGCCATCAGCTCGACCGCGTAGAAGAAGCCCATCCCGCGTACGTCCTTCACCACGCGGTACCGGTCCTTGATGGCGTCCAGCCCGGCGCGCAGCTCGGGGCCGAGGGTGCGGACGTTTCCGAGGACGTTCTCGTCCCGCATCGCGGTGATGTTGGCGACCGCGACCGCCGTGGAGACCGGGTGGCCGCCCCAGGTCGCGCCGTGCGTGAACGTACCGCCCTGCGGGGACTCGAACAGGCCGCGCACCAGCGGCTCCCGGGCGATCATGCCGCCCAGCGGCGCGTAACCCGAGGTCGACCCCTTGGCGAAGGTGATCATGTCGGGCACGGCGCCGAAGTACCCGCTGCCGAACCACTCGCCCAGCCGCCCGAACGAGCAGATCACCTCGTCCGCGACCAGCAGCACGCCGTACGTGTCGCAGATCCGGCGCAGCTCGCGCCAGTAGCCCTCCGGCGGGACCAGCGCGCCGCGGCCGTTCTGCACCGGCTCGGCGAAGACCGCGGCTACCGTCTCCGGGCCCTCCTCGACGATGGCCTGCTCGATGGCGCGTACGCACGCCAACTCGTCCGCCGGGCCGCAGTCGCCGGTGAAGCCGAGGGTGTTCGGTACGTGCCGGACGCCGGGCAGCAGCGGCTGGAACGGGTCGCGGATCTTGGGCAGCCCGGTCACCGACAGGGCGCCGAGCGTCACCCCGTGGTACGCCATGTGCCGACTGATGATCTTCGTACGCTCGGGGGCGCCCTGGCTCCGGTGGTACTGCCGGGCGAACTTGATGGCCGTCTCCACGGCCTCCGAGCCGGAGTTGACGAACCAGGTGACGCTCAGGTCGCCGGGCGCCAGATCCGCGATCAGGCTCGCCGCCTCCACGGCCGGCGGATGCGCGGCGCCCCAGTTGGTGGAGTACGGCAGCGTCTCCATCTGCTTGGTGGCGGCGGCCACGATGTCGCCACGGCCGTGGCCCATGTTGACGCAGAAGAGTCCTGCCAGGCCGTCCAGGAAGCGGCGGCCCTGCTCGTCGTAGAGGTGGCAGCCCTCGCTGCGGACGAACACCGGCAGTCCTTCGTCCTGCCAGACGTCGTTGCGGGTGAAGTGCTGGCCGAGGTGGGCCTGTGCCTTGGCGCGCAAGGAGTGTTCGGTGCTCACGGTGTTCCTTTCGGCAGGGGGAGCGGAAGCGGGGGAGCGGCGGGCCCGCGTCGCGAGGGAACGGGCGGGCCCGCGGCGCGCGTCAGACGAGGACCTCGTCCACGTCCACGTACTTCAGGTCGTGCGCCTCGGCCACCGGCTCGTAGGTGAGCTGGCCGCCGACCACGTTGATGCCGCGCTTGACGGCGGGATCGGCGGCGGCCGCTGCGGCGAGGCCGTTGTCGGCGATGGCCAGGACGTAGGGCATGGTCACGTTGGTCAACGCGTGGGTGGAGGTGTTGGGCACCGCGCCCGGCATGTTGGCGACGCAGTAGAAGACCGAGTCGTGGACCCGGTAGATCGGGTCGGCGTGCGTCGTCGGCCGCGAGTCCTCGAAGCAGCCGCCCTGGTCGATGGCGATGTCGACGAGGACCGAGCCCTCCTTCATGCGGGAGACCAGGTCGTTGCTGATGAGCTTGGGCGCGCGGGCGCCGGGCACCAGCACCGCGCCGATGACCAGATCCGCCTCCAGGACGGCCCGCTCCAGCTCGAAGGAGTTGGAGGCGACGGTACGGATGCGGCCCTGGTGCATCCGGTCGGCGGCGCGCAGCTTCTCGATGTTCAGGTCCAGCAGGGTGACGTCGGCCCACATGCCGGTGGCCACGGCCACGGCGTTCATGCCGGAGACGCCGGCGCCGACGACCACGACCTTGGCGGGGGAGGTGCCGGACACCCCGCCCATCAGCACGCCGCGGCCGCCCGACGCGCGCATCAGGTGGTACGCGCCGACCTGCGGCGCCAGCCGGCCCGCGACCTCCGACATCGGGAACAGCAGTGGCAGCGAGCCGTCGGCGGGCTGCACGGTCTCGTACGCGACTCCGGTGATCCCGGACTCCAGCATCGCCTCCGTGCACTCCTTGGAGGCGGCCAGGTGCAGGTACGTGAAGAGCAGCTGCCCCTCGCGCATGCGGTGGTACTCCTCGGCGACCGGCTCCTTGACCTTCAGGATCATGTCGGCGGTGGACCACACCTGATCGGCGTCCCGCAGGACGGTGGCGCCGGCCGCGGTGTACTCGGCGTCCGGGATCGAGGAGCCGTCGCCGGCGCCCTGCTCGATGTACACGGAGTGGCCGTGGCGGACCAGCTCGTGCACGCCCGAGGGGGTGATGGCCACCCGGTACTCGTGGTTCTTGATCTCGCGAGGGATTCCGATCTTCACGAAGAACTCCCATCGGTAGGGGCGGGCGCGGCAAGCGCGCCCGGCGACTCTCGGTGTCCGGGGCGGCGGCGCTCCGCCGTGACGCGCCGTGGCCTGACGTGCCGTGGCGGTCGTGGCGTCTCGTGGCGCTAGCGTGCGGGGCCAACTGGTCCGGGCGTAAGCGCCAGTTCTCCGGCTTCTGATGGGTCCAGGGCCGGGCCTGCCGGAACCCGTCCGTCCGGGCAATTTCTCCCGCCCGACCTCTTGGGCGGCGGCCCGGACGCGGTTACGATCCCGTCAGCTGGCACCCCACGACAAGGCGATTCCGGTCAATCCGATGGGGGCAGTCCCGCCTCCGCCCGCCGGTCCCTTCCCGCTGCCCGTACGCGTCGGTGCCGCACGTTCCCCGCCATCCGCCATCGCAGGAGGCCGGTATTCCGCGCACACTGATCGAGGTCGACCGGGACTCGGGCGAACCGCTGTACCGCCAGATCCGCAAGGCCATCGAGCACGGCATAGCGGTCGGCACCGTCGACGCCAGCAGCCGGCTCCCCTCGTCCCGCGAACTGGCCCGTGAGCTGGGCCTTTCCAGGAACACCGTCAACGCCGCCTACCAGGAGCTGGTCGCCGAGGGCTTCGTCGAGAGCCGGGTGCGGCAGGGCATCTTCGTCAACCGCGACATGCGCCCGCACTGCGCCGCGGAACAGCGCCCCGAGGCCGAGCCCTTCGACTGGAGCGCCCGGCTGCGCGGCCACCCCGAGGACACCCTCCCGCACATCGAGAAGCGCGCCGACTGGGCCGAGTATCCGTACCCCTTTCTCGCCGGGCAGGTGGACCTGCGTGCCTTTCCCGCCCGCGACTGGTCCCGCGCGCTCAACGAGGCGCTGTACCAGCCGCACGCCCGCTACAGCCTCCAGGACAGCATCGCCTGCGACGACCCGTTGCTGGTCGAGATGGTGTGCAGCCGGCTGCTCCCGGCACGCGGCGTCGAGGCCACACCCGAGGAAGTCCTCGTCACCGTCGGCTCCCAGCAGGGCCTGGACCTGCTCACCCGCGCCCTCCTCGGCACCGGCTCCACCGTCGCCGTCGAGGACCCCGGCTACCTCGACGCCCGCCACATCTTCGTCCGCGCCGGCGCCCGCCTGATGCCGCTGCCGGTGACCGCCGCCGGGCTCACCCCGCCCGCCACCCTCGCCGGCGTCGATCTGCTGCACGTCACCCCGAGCCACCACCACCCCACCAACGTCACCCTCGGCATCGGCCGCCGCCGCGAACTGCTCTCCCTGGTCAGGGAGAGCGGCACGGTCATCGTCGAGGACGACTACGACAGCGAGTTCCGCTACCAGGGCAGCCCGACCCCGGCGCTGAAGGGCCTGGACACCACCGACCAGGTCGTGTATCTCGGCACCTTCTCCAAGTTCCTCGCCCCCGGCCTGCGCCTGGGCTATCTGGTCGGCGCGAAGGAGCTGGTACGCGAACTCCGCGACCTGCGCCGCTACTCCGTCCGGCACCCCTCGGGCCACACCCAGCGCGCGCTCGCCCTCATGATCCAGTCGGGCGAGTACCAGCGCGCCGTCCGCCGCTACCGCGGCCAGCTCATGCGCAAGTGGGAGGCGGCCTGCACGGCCGTCAACGCCCACCTCCCGTGGCACACCGCCCCCTCCCCGGGCGGCGTCAGCCTCTGGATGACCGGCCCGGAGGAACTGGACTGCCGCAAGCTGGTCGACAGCGCCCAGCGCCACGGCGTCCTCATCGAACGCGGCGACATCTACTTCCTGCCCCGGGGCACCGACGGCCCCCCGCTGCACCACTTCCGCATCGGCTTCGCCGCACCGCCCCTCAACGCCATCGACCCGGGGATCCGGATCCTGGGGCGGCTGGTGGCCCGCCAGCTAGCGGGCCAGTAGCCCCAGCACCTCGCGGAACAGCCCGTTTCCCGGGTCCGGCGGCAGGTCGAGGATGCGGGAACGGCGGTAGTACGGGGTCAGGTCGAGGGCTACGCCGAGCCCGTGGATCTCGGTGTCGGGCGCCCGGCGGGCGACCACGTCCCGCAGATGGTGGTCGAGGTAGTGGCGGTCGTTGGCGAGGTGGGTGGCGGTGTCCATCGGGCTGCCGTCGGAGACGACGAAGAGGATCTTGCGGTCCTCGGCGCGTGCCGCTGCGCGGGCGCAGGCCCAGTCCACCGCCTCGCCGTCGATGCCCTCGCGGTAGAGGTCGGGTTTGAGGAGCGCCGCGATGCCGTGGCGGGCCCGGCGCCAAGGCGTGGCCGCGTCCTTGAAGACCAGGTGGGAGCGTTCGTTGAGGCGGCCCGGGTGGGGCGGCCGGCCGGCCCGCAGCCAGTCGCGGCGGGCGCGGCCGCCGTGCCAGGCGCCGGTGGTGAAGCCGAGGACCTCGCAGCCGGCGCCGGCCCGGTCCAGGGCGCGGGCGCACACGTCCACCAGCATCGCCACGGACTCGGCGTGCTCCTTCATCGAGCCCGAGCAGTCGATGAGGAAGGTGACCAGCGCGTCGGCGGCCGGCGCGGTGTGTTCGGTACGGAAGAGGCGCCGCTCGGTGGGCGAGGTGATCAGCCGGCTGAGGCGCCCGGGGTCGATGTGGCCGGTCTCCCGGCCGCCGTCCCAGCCGTCGCGGGCCGGTGCCGCGAGCAGCAGGTGCAGCTCGCGGGCGAGCCGGGGGACGTTGACGCCCTGGTCGGCGACGCGGCGGTCCAGCCGGGCACGGTACTCGCGCAGCAGCTCGGCGCGGACGAGCGCGCCGACGGGGTCCTCCCGGTCGTACGCGGTGGTGAAGACGCGGTAGCCGCCGGGCGCCTCGGCCAGTGTCCGGCTGCGGCCCGACACGGCGGTGGGGCTCTCCTCGACGGACTCGGAGTCGAGGTCGAGGAGGGCGGCGAAGGGGGAGTGGGGGTACTCGTCGGGGGCGTCCTCCTCGGCCTCGTCGCCGGTGGTGTCCGCCGCGGTGAGCAGGCCGGCGACCGTACGGGCCAGGGACAGCGCGTACGGGGCGAAGGCCCGCTGGTCGGCGCGGTGGCGGCGGAGGGCGGCCAGGTCGTGGCCGGTGAGCGGGGCGAGCGCGGCGCGGGTGGCCTCGATCGGCTCCTCCGCGTGCGCGGGCACGGGCTCGCCGGTGATCCGGGCGCGGGTGACGTGCGCGACGGTGAAGAGGAGCAGGCCGCGGGCGGTCTCGGTGAGGCCGGACCGCGCGCAGTCCTCGGACCACACGGTGAAGCGGTGGCGGAGGTTGGCGCGTACGCCGGTCAGCGGCGCGGGTGCCAGCGCCTCCGTACGGAACTGTTCCAGCAGCTCGAAGACCAGCCGGGCGGCCGGGTCGTCCGCGGGGCACACCTCCGAGTGCAGGCCGGGGTCCGAGCCGCGCAGCCGCAGCGCCAGGCCGTCGGTGGCGCCGCGCCGGGAGGCGAAGTCGCCGTCGTCGGGGGAGGCGCGTGCGTGCGGGGCGTGCACCGGGACCGGCAGCCGGCCGCGGTACGGGCGCCCGCCGCGGAAATGCACCGCCGGTTCCGCGCTCAGTGCCCGTACCGCGGCGGCGCACAGCTCCTCCGCCTCCTGCCGACGCCGCGCCGCGGCCTGCCGGGCGGTCACGCGGCGGGCTCCTCGGGCGCGGCGGTGAGCCGGTGGGATTCGGGCAGCTCGCGGTCGAAGCAGCGCTGGAAGTACTCGGCGACCAGCGGGCGTTCGGCCTCGTCGCACTTGTTGAGGAAGGAGACGCGGAAGGCGGCGGCCGGGTCGCCGAATATCCCGGTGTTCTCCGCCCAGGTGAGCACCGTACGCGGAGACATGAGGGTGGACAGATCGCCGGCCCGGAATCCCTCGCGGGTCAGGCCCGCGACCGCCACCATCGCCGCCACCAGCGTGCGGCCCCGCTCGTCGGCGAGGGAGGGGACGCGGGCGCGGACGATCGCGGCCTCCTCCTCGGCGGGGAGGTGGTCGAGCGCGGCGACGATGTGCCAGCGGTCGATCTGTGCGTGGTTCAGCCGCTGCGCCCCGTGGTAGAGGCCGTTGAGGTTGCCGAGGCCCACCGTGTTGGCGGTGGCGAAGAGCCGGAAGGCCGGGTGCGGCGTGAGCACCCGGTTCTGGTCCAGCAGCGTCAGCTTCCCGTCGCTCTCCAGCATCCGCTGGAGCACGAACATCACGTCGGGCCGCCCCGCGTCGTACTCGTCCAGGACCAGCGCCATCGGCCGTTGCAGCGCCCACGGCACGATGCCCTCCTGGAACTCCGTCACCTGCTGCCCGTCGCGCAGCACGACCGCGTCCCTGCCGATCAGGTCCGGGCGGCTGAGGTGGCCGTCCAGGTTGACGCGTACGCAGGGCCAGTTGAGCCGCGCCGCCACCTGCTCGACGTGGCTGGACTTGCCCGTGCCGTGCAGACCCTGGACCAGGACGCGGCGGTTGTGCGCGAAGCCGGCGAGCAGGGCGAGGGTGACGTCCGGCTGGAAACGGTACGCGGGGTCCGCCTCCGGTACGTACGGGGTGGGTTCGCGGAACGCGGGGACGGTGAGCGGGGAGTCGATGCCGAAGACGTCCTTGACGGCGACGGTGGTGTCGGGGGCTGTCGTCATGTGCGCGGAACTCCTCCGAAGTACGTGTGCAGATTCAGGACGCCGCCGCGTCCTCCGGTGTGCCCTCCGCCTCGATCCGGCTGATCGCGTCCGCCGCGCGCTGCAGCGCCGGCAGCAGCGACAGCGCCTTGTCCGCGGTCAGCCGCATGACCGGTGCCTGGACCGCGACGCACAGGTTGGAGCGGCCGCCGTCGCCGGTCGGCACCAGCACCGCGACGCACACCAGCCCCGGCAGGAACTCCTCGTCGTCCAGCGCGAAGCCGTCCCGCCGGATGCGCTTGAACTCCTCCTCCAGCGCGTCCAGATCGGTGATCGTCTTGCCGGTGTACGCCTTGAGGGGGGCGTGCGCGAGCAGCTTGCGGCGCTGCGCCGGGCTCATCTGGGACAGGATCATCTTCCCGCTGGCCGAGCAGTGCGTCGGTACCCGGGAACCGGGGCGGAGGTAGAAGCGGAGCGGTTCCGGGGTCTCCACGCGGTCCAGGTAGACCACCTCGTTGCCGGAGAGCGCGGTGATGTTGCAGCTCTCGCCCAGTTCCTCGACCAGGCCGCGCAGGACGGTGTGGCGCGCGCCGTGGTGGGTGGCGTTGAGGAGGAGGTTCTCGGCGAGCCGGCGCAGCCGGTGGCCGGTGCCGTAGTGCCGCCCGTCGCTCTGCCGGATCAGCAGCCCGGCGCTCTCCAGCTGCTGGAGCATCCGGTGCAGCGTGGGCTTGGGCAGCCCGGTCTCCTCGACCAGGCCCTGCAGCGAGACCAACTGGTCCTTCGCGGCGATCAGTTCGAGCAGGGAGAAGAGGCGCATGGTCGGCGTGTCGCCGTTCACCGCGCCGGGATCGGGCTCGCGTGGCGGGACCACGGTACCTCCAGGGCTGTATGTCTACCAGTCGTCATCCGGCCTGAATTCCAGAAACAAGCTACCACCGTCTCGTTTTCCTGAACGCATCGTTGACGGCTCTGCTCGATCCTCCTATGGTCCAGCCAGATCCTGAATTCAGGAACGCCACGTACCGATTATTGGCGCATGCAGCCCCTGTCGTGGGCGCATACGGCGCCTCCCGTGCCTCCCGGCGTGTCGAAGGAGTGGAACCTTGAGCGAGAAGCAGACGGCCGACGGCCGTACCGTCGTCAGCGGGCAGCAGCGGATGACCCCCTCGGAGGCGTTCGTCGAAACCCTCGTCGCCAACGGGGTGACCGACATCTTCGGCATCATGGGCTCGGCGTTCATGGACGCGATGGACATCTTCGCGCCGGCCGGCATCCGTCTCGTCCCCGTCGTGCACGAGCAGGGCGCGGGCCACATGGCCGACGGGTACGCCCGCGTCAGCGGCCGGCACGGCGTCGTCATCGGCCAGAACGGCCCCGGCATCAGCAACTGCGTCACCGCGATAGCCGCCGCGTACTGGGCCCACAGCCCGGTCGTCATGATCACGCCCGAGGCGGGCACGATGGGCACCGGGCTGGGCGGCTTCCAGGAGGCCGACCAGCTACCCATGTTCCAGGAGTTCACCAAGTACCAGGCGCACGTGAACAACCCGAAGCGGATGGCGGAGTACACCGCGCGCGCCTTCGACCGGGCCCACTCCGAGATCGGCCCGACCCAGCTCAACATCCCGCGCGACCACTTCTACGGCGAGATCGAGACCGAGATCCCCGACCCGCAGCGGCTGGACCGCGGGCCCGGCGGCGAGCGGACCCTTACCGAGGCGGCCGAACTGCTCGCCACCGCCGAGTTCCCGGTCATCATCTCCGGCGGCGGCGTGGTCATGGCCGACGGCGTCGAGGAGTGCAAGGCGCTCGCCGAACGTCTGGGCGCGCCGGTCGTCAACAGCTACCAGCACAACGACAGCTTCCCCGCGAGCCACCCGCAGTGGTGCGGCCCGCTCGGCTACCAGGGCTCCAAGGCCGCCATGAAGCTCATCTCCCAGGCGGACGTCGTGGTCGCGCTCGGTACGCGGCTCGGCCCGTTCGGCACGCTGCCGCAGCACGGCATGGACTACTGGCCGAAGAACGCGAAGATCATCCAGATCGACGCGGACCACAAGATGCTCGGCCTGGTCAAGAAGATCACCGTCGGCATCTGCGGCGACGCGAAGGCCGCTGCCGCGGCGCTGACCGGCCGGCTGGCGGACCGCACGCTCGCCTGCGACGCCACCCGCGAGGAGCGTGCCGCGCGCACCAGGGCCGAGAAGGACGCCTGGGAGGAAGAACTCTCCTCCTGGACCCACGAGAGGGACCCCTACTCCCTCGACATGATCGCCGAACAGGAGCAGGAGGACGGCAACTGGCTGCACCCGCGCCAGGTCCTGCGCGAACTGGAGAAGGCCATGCCGCCGCGGGTGATGGTCTCCACCGACATCGGCAACATCAACTCCGTCGCCCACAGCTACCTGCGCTTCGAGGAGCCGCGCTCCTTCTTCGCGCCGATGTCCTTCGGCAACTGCGGTTACGCGCTGCCGACCATCATCGGCGCCAAGGCCGCCGCGATGGACCGCCCGGCGATCGCGTACGCCGGGGACGGCGCCTGGGGCATGAGCATGGGCGAGATCATGACCGCCGTACGCCACGACATCCCGGTCACCGCGGTCGTCTTCCACAACCGCCAGTGGGGCGCCGAGAAGAAGAACCAGGTCGATTTCTACAACCGTCGCTTCGTCGCCGGCGAGCTGGAGAGCGAGTCCTTCGCGGGCATCGCGCAGGCGATGGGCGCGGACGGCATCGTCGTCGAGAAGCTGGAGGATGTCGGCCCGGCGCTCCAGCGGGCGGTGGACGCACAGATGACCGAAGGACGGACCACTGTCATCGAGATCATGTGCACGCGTGAACTCGGCGACCCGTTCCGCCGCGACGCACTCAAGAAGCCGGCCCGGTACCTGGAGAAGTACCAGGACTACGTCTAGCCGGCACCCGAGTACGTACCGGTCGGGGCTCGGCCCGCGCCCGGTACGGTCCGGCCGGCGGGCGCCGTGCGGACGTCGCCCGCCGCCGGTCGCGGTCTCCGCCGCCCGGCTGCCCTGACCGGGGCGCGGGGCCGCGCCCCGGTCAGGTCCGCCCGCGCCCCTCAACGTGGGCGGACCCGGCGCGTGGGGCGTGCGCCCCTGGTGGACGGGGATTGCCCTCCGGGCTGCCCCGTTCCCGCCGTCGACAGCCGCCCCACCGCCGTGGTCGCTCGCGCAGTTCCCCGCGCCCCTGAGCTGCCGCTGCGTACGGCCGCGCTGTCATCTCCCCCCGCTGTGGGGCCTCGCCACCCAAGGAGCCGCGCCGTGTTGCTCGACCCCCTCGACCCGCCGGACGATGCCCCGGCCCGGACCCTGATCGACGGGTGGGCCGGAAGACTCCGGTCCACCGCGCACAAACCCCGCATCGCGCTGGCGGAGGGCACCGACCCCCGTACTCTCTGGGCCGCCGCCCACCTCGCGGAGCAAGGCGCCGTCACCCCCGTCCTCACCGGCGACCCCACTCGCGTCCGCGAACTCGCCGCCGACCTGGACCTCAAGCTCCCCGAGGACCCGGAAGCGCTCGACATCCTCGATCCGGCGCGGCTGGCCGCCGACCCCCGCTGCACGGACGCCCTCGCCGGAGCACTCGCAGCCCGCCGCCGCCTCACCTCCCACGACCGCCGCGAACTCGCCGCCGACCCCCTCTTCCTCACCGCGACGGCGCTCCGCCTCGGCGACGTGGACGGCTGCGTCGCGGGCAGCAACCGGCCCACCGCCGATGTCCTGCGCGCCGGCCTCTACGTCGTCGGCCTGGCCCCCGGCATCCGCACCCTCTCCAGCAGCTTCCTGATGGTGCTGCCCGACGGCCGCGTCCTCGGCTACGGCGACTGCGCCGTCGTCGTCGACCCCACCTCGGCGGAGCTGGCCGACATCGCCCGCGCCACGGCCGCCACGTACGAGCAACTCACCGCCGGCACACCCCAGGTGGCGCTGCTCTCCTTCAGCACGAAGGGCAGCGCCCAGCACCCCCAGGCCGACCGGGTCGGCGACGCGGTACGGATGCTCCGCGCGGCAGATCCGGAGCTGGCGGTGGACGGCGAGCTCCAGTACGACGCGGCCTGCGTACCGGCGATCGGCCGCGCCAAGGCCCCCGCCTCACGGATCGCGGGGCAGGCCAACACCTTCATCTTCCCGGGCCTCGCCGCCGGCAACATCGGCTACAAGATCGCCCAACGCCTCGGCAACGCCACCGCCGTCGGCCCCCTCCTCCAGGGCCTGTCCGCCCCCCTCCACGACCTCTCCCGCGGCTGCTCCGGCCCCGACATCGCAGCCCTCGCCCTGGCCACGGCGGTGCAGTCGACGGTCAGCCGCGCCGTGCAGCCGCCGCACGGCGCAGCACGGCCTCCTCGACGATGAATACCAGGGCCAGTGGCGGCTTCTGCCGTGTGAGCAGGGATTGCCGCGCGAGACGTGCGGAGACGCGCTGCTCCACCGTCTCGTCGTCCAGCGGTGGGTACTGGGTATGGAGCAGACTCCGTGCGTACTCCTCGGTCTGGAGCAGCCCCGGCACTGCCCCGGGATCGTAGGAGAACCGGCCCACCGCCTCCGTCTCCAGCAGCGCGAAGTTCTGGAAGAACGCGGGAAACCTGGCCAGCTCGACCTGCGGTTGCAGCGTCCGCAGCGTTCCGCCCGCTTCCAGCACGTCCTCCACGGCCTCGGTGAATACGGCCTTGCCGGACGGCGGCCCTGCTCGACCCACGCCACCAGCTCGTACGAATAGTCCACCGACTCCGCGAGTTGCTGCTGCGTCAGGCCCGCCCGCTCGCGGAAGAGTTTCAGCAGTTTGCCGAGCGGGTCGCGGCTCAGCTTGATCGGTTCTCGGGCCCCGAAGCGCGCGTATCCGTGGGGCCTGCGCATTGACGGGTAGTTGAAAGCTGATTCACAGTAGAACCGCTCGGCGACGCCCCACCGATGAGGGAATGCCCATGGTGATCAAGTGAGCGCGTACCGGGAGCGCCCCTGGCTGGCGCGGTATGCCGAGGGGGCACCGGCCGACATCTGCCCGGAGCACCCCACCCTCCTCCACGCCTTCCGGGAATCCGTCGCGCGCAGCCCCGGGACCGAGGCGATCCGGTACTTCGACGGTGTGCTGACCCTCGCCGAGCTGGACGCCGCGTCCGACGCGCTCGCCGCCGCGCTGGCCGAGCGGGGCTTCGCGCCGGGGGACAGGCTCGCGCTGTACGTGCAGAACGACCCTGCGTTCGTCATCGGGCTGCTCGCCGCCTGGAAGGCCGGCGGCGCCGCGGTCGCCGTCAATCCGATGAACAAGGCCCGCGAGCTGACGTACCTGCTCACCGACTCCGGCGCGAGCGCGCTGCTGTGCCTGGACGAGCTGTACGAGAGCGTGGCCAGGGGCGTCATCGGTGGCGGTGCCACCCAGGTCGCCACCGTCGTCACCTGCTCGCCGCTGGACTGGCAGACCCGCGACGACCCCCGGTTGTTCGACGGTACGCGGAGGAGCCGTCCGCGGGGCACGCTCGATCTTCGTGCGCTCGTCGAGCGGTACGCGGGCCGGGCCCCCGCGCCCGCGACGCCCGCTCCCGGTGACGTCGCGGTGCTCACCTACACCTCCGGTACGACCGGCGAGCCCAAGGGCGCGCTGAACACGCACGGCACGATGCTGTTCAACGCCTGTACGTACCGGGAGTGGATGCGGCTGACGGACGGCGACAGCATCCTCGGGGTCGCGCCGCTGTTCCACATCACCGGGCTCATCGGACATCTGGCGCTCGCGCTGCTGCTGCCCTGCCCGCTGGTCCTCGCGCACCGGTTCCACCCGGGCGTCGTGCTGGACGCGCTGCGCGAGCACCGGCCGACGTTCACGGTCGGCGCCATCACCGTCTTCATCAGCCTGGCCGGTGCCCCGGACGCCACCCGGGAGGACTTCGCCTCGCTCCGCGTCGTCTACTCCGGCGGCGCGCCCATCGCGCCGGCCGTCGCCGAGCGGTTCGAGAAGGCGACGGGCCGGTACATCCACAACATCTACGGGCTCACGGAGACCAACTCGCCCACGCATGCCGTGCCGCTCGGCGCGCAGGCGCCCGTCGACCCGGTCTCCGGCGCGCTGTCGGTGGGGGTGCCCGTCTTCAACACGGTCGTACGCATTCTCGACGAGCACGGGGAAGAGGTGCCGGTCGGCGAGACCGGGGAGATCGCCACGTCGGGGCCGCAGGTCGTGCCCGGGTACTGGAACAAGCCCGAGGCGACGGCCGCGGCGCTGCCCGGCGGGGAGCTGCGTACGGGGGACGTCGGCTTCATGGACGCCGCGGGCTGGTTCTACCTCGTGGACCGCAAGAAGGACATGATCAACGCGGCCGGGTACAAGGTGTGGCCGCGCGAGGTGGAGGACGTCCTGTACGGGCATCCCGCGGTCCGGGAGGCGGCGGTGGTCGGCGTGCCGGACGCGTACCGGGGCGAGAGCGTGAAGGCGTTTGTGTCCCTCGAGCGGGATGGCTCCGTCACGGCGGAGGAGCTGATCGGGTACTGCAGGGAGCAGATGGCCGCGTACAAATACCCGCGCTCCCTCTCCATCCTGGATGATCTGCCGAAGACGGCGACAGGAAAGATCCTCCGCCGGGAACTGCGGGAGGCAGCCGGCTGACACCGTGCGGCCACGGCGGGCGACGCCGGGCCGGGGAAACGCCGCGGTAACGCGAAACGTCGCCGAAACGTCGATGTTCGCCACCGGAAATTACGGCAGGTCACTCTCTTCCCTGGCCCGGCGTCGCCCCCTGCCCTCTCCGCCGGGCGGGAAGGTTGACGCACATGCCTGCCGGAATCGACTCCGGGGACACCGCCTGGCTGCTGGCCGCGACCGCACTGGTGCTGCTGATGACGCCGGGGCTGGCTCTGTTCTACGGCGGCATGGTGCGCGCCAAGAGCGTGCTGAACATGCTCATGATGAGCTTCGCCGCCATCGCCGTCGTCACGGTCGTCTGGCTCGCGATCGGATACAGCCTGGTCTTCGCGCCGGACACCGGGGCCGGGCTGATCGGCGGCCTGGACCACCTCGGCATGCACGGCATCGGCCCGAAGAGCGTCACCGGCACCGTCCCGACGGCTCTCTTCGCCGCCTTCCAGCTCACCTTCGCGATCCTCACCGTGTCGCTGATCAGCGGCGCCATCGCGGACCGTGCCCGCTTCGGCGCGTGGGTGGCCTTCACGGCGCTCTGGAGCCTGCTCGTCTACGCGCCGGTCGCGCACTGGGTCTTCGCGCCCGGCGGCTGGATCCTGGACCGGCTGGGCGCGCTGGACTTCGCGGGCGGCACCGTCGTCGAGGTCAACTGCGGCGCCTCCGGCCTCGCCCTGGCCCTCGTCCTCGGGCCGCGCCTCGGCTTCGGCAAGGAGGCGATGCGCCCGCACAGCCTGCCGCTGGTGATCCTGGGGGCCGGACTGCTGTGGTTCGGCTGGTTCGGCTTCAACGCGGGGTCCGCCGTCGCCGCCGACGGCAAGGCCGCCATGGCGCTGCTGAACACCCAGGCCGCGGGGTGCACCGGCCTGCTCGGCTGGCTGCTGGTGGAGAAGCGGCGGGACGCGCACGCCACCACCCTCGGCGCGGCCTCCGGCGCGGTCGCGGGCCTGGTCGCGATCACCCCGTCCTGCGGCTCGGTCGGCGTCTGGGGCGCCCTCGCCATCGGCCTGATCGCGGGCGTGGTCTGCTCGTACGCGGTCAACTGGAAGTTCCGCTTCGGCTACGACGACTCGCTGGACGTGGTGGGCGTCCACCTCGTCGCCGGTGTCCTCGGCACCCTGCTCATCGGCTTCTTCGCGACCTCGGCCATGACCGACGGCCCGGCCGGGCTGTTCTCCGGCGGTGGCGCTGGCCAGCTCCTCAAGCAGCTCGTGGCCGTCCTCGCGACCGGCGCGTACGCCTTCCTCGTCACGTACGGGCTCGGCAAGGCCATCGACAAGGTCATGGGCTTCCGCGCCGCGCCCGACCACGAACGGACCGGCCTGGACCTGACGATCCACGCCGAGACCGCCTACGACCACGGCGTCCTCGGTCACGGCACGGTCGGCCGCCGCGACCCCGCCGGCCACCTCCCCGGCGGCGCCACCACTTCGATGCACCGGACGGACCGCGAGACGACGGACTGACCCGGCCGGGGCCCCGGCCCCGGAAACGCCTCAGGGGCCATCCGAAGATGGCCCCTGAGCTGTGAAAACACCGTCGGGACGACAGGATTTGAACCTGCGACCCCTTGACCCCCAGTCAAGTGCGCTACCAAGCTGCGCCACGTCCCGGTGCTCGCCGCCCGTCCGGGCGGGCCCGGTCGGTGCGTGCAGAAGAAAAATACCTGTCCGCGGCCCGGAATCCAAAACCGGGGGTGGGCGGGGTGCGGTGCGGGTCGTGGGTGCGGCGCCGCCGCGGTGCTTGAATGCGGCCATGAGCAAGCGCGTAACGGTACGAATGCGGCGGGTGTACGACGCGGTGGATCCCGACGACGGGGCGCGGGTGCTGGTGGACCGGCTGTGGCCGCGCGGGCTGTCGAAGGACGCGGCGCGGCTGGACGAGTGGCTGAAGGACGTCGCGCCCTCCAACGAGCTGCGCAAGTGGTACGGGCACCGGGCCGAGGCGTACGAGGAGTTCGCCGAGCGGTACCGGGCGGAGCTGGCCGACGGGCCGGGCAGCGAGGCGCTGGAGCGGCTGCGGGGGATGGCGGCGGACGGGCCGGTCACCCTGCTCACGGCGACCAAGGAGCTGGACCTCAGTCATGTGACGGTGCTGGAGGACGTGCTCCGGCAGGGCTCCTGACCCTTCCGTGCGGCCTTCGGAGTGGATCGCGCACCCCTCTGACCTGCTGCGTTGACGAAACATACGGAGTACTGCATAGTTATGCCAGTCAGCGCATGGAGTGTGAGGAGAAACCCGTGACCGAGCGCGTCGTACTCGCCTACTCGGGCGGTCTTGACACCTCCGTCTGCATCGGCTGGATCGCCGAGGCGACGGGCGCCGAGGTCATCGCCGTGGCGGTGGACGTCGGCCAGGGCGGCGAGGACCTGGACGTCATCCGCAAGCGCGCGCTCGCCTGCGGTGCGGTCGAGGCCGAGGTCGCGGACGCCAAGGACGAGTTCGCCGACGAGTACTGCCTCCCGGCGATCCAGGCCAACGCCCTCTACATGGACCGGTACCCGCTGGTCTCCGCGCTCTCCCGGCCGGCCATCGTCAAGCACTTGGTCGCCGCCGCGCGGAAGCACGGCGCGACGACCGTGGCGCACGGCTGCACCGGCAAGGGGAACGACCAGGTGCGCTTCGAGGCGGGTATCGCCTCCCTCGCGCCCGACCTGACGTGCATCGCGCCCGTCCGGGACTACGCGATGACGCGGGACAAGGCGATCGCCTTCTGCGAGGAGAAGAACCTGCCGATCGCGACGACCAAGAAGTCGCCGTACTCGATCGACCAGAACGTCTTCGGGCGGGCCGTGGAGACCGGCTTCCTGGAGGACATCTGGAACGCGCCGATCGAGGACGTGTACGAGTACACCGCCGACCCCGCCACCCCGCGCGAGGCCGACGAGGTCGTCCTCACCTTCAAGGAGGGCGTACCGGTCGCGATCGACGGTGAACCCGTCACCGTCCTGCAGGCCATCCAGCAGCTCAACGAGCGCGCCGGCGCCCAGGGCGTCGGCCGGATCGACATGGTCGAGGACCGGCTGGTCGGCATCAAGTCCCGCGAGGTCTACGAGGCCCCCGGCGCGATCGCCCTGATCACCGCCCACCAGGAGCTGGAGAGCGTCACCGTCGAGCGCGAGCTGGCCCGCTACAAGCGGCAGGTCGAGCAGCGCTGGGGCGAGCTGGTCTACGACGGCCTGTGGTTCTCGCCGCTCAAGCGCGCCCTGGACGGCTTCGTCGCCGAGGCCAATCAAGCCGTCTCCGGTGACATCCGGATGACCCTGCACGGCGGCCGGGCCGTCGTCACCGGCCGGAAGTCCGAGCAGTCGCTGTACGACTTCAACCTGGCGACCTACGACTCCGGTGACACCTTCGACCAGTCGCTGTCGAAGGGCTTCATCGAGATCTTCGGCATGTCGAGCAAGATCGCCGCGCGGCGTGATCTGCGGGCATAGCCCGACGGAACCTGGCCCGAAGCGGGCCGGTCGTACTCTCATCACTACGAGGAGCAGCAAGTGAGCAACGGCAACAGCGGTGACGTCCGGCTCTGGGGCGGCCGGTTCGCCGACGGCCCCGCCGAGGCGCTGGCCAAGCTGTCCGCGTCCGTCCACTTCGACTGGCGGCTGGCGCCGTACGACATCGCCGGGTCGCGAGCCCACGCACGCGTGCTGAACAAGGCCGGGCTGCTCACGGACGACGAGCTGACGCGCATGATCGCCGGCCTCGACCGGCTCGAAGGCGACGTCGCCGACGGCAGCTTCGTCGGCACCATCGCCGACGAGGACGTGCACACCGCGCTGGAGCGCGGGCTGCTGGAGCGGCTGGGGCCCGACCTCGGCGGCAAGCTGCGGGCGGGCCGGTCCCGCAACGACCAGGTGGCGACCCTCTTCCGGATGTACCTGCGGGACCGCGCCCGGGCCATCGGCGGGCTGCTCGCCGAGCTCCAGGAGGCGCTGGTCGGGCTGGCCGAGGCGCACCCGGACGTGGCGATGCCCGGCCGTACGCACCTCCAGCACGCCCAGCCGGTCCTCTTCGCGCACCATGTCCTCGCGCACGTCCAGGCGCTGTCCCGGAACGCCGAGCGGCTGCGCCAGTGGGACGAGCGGACGGCCGTCTCGCCGTACGGAGCGGGTGCGCTGGCCGGCTCCTCGCTCGGCCTGGATCCCGAGGCGGTCGCCAAGGACCTGGGCTTCGAGCACGGTTCGGTGGGCAACTCCATCGACGGCACCGCGTCCCGTGACTTCGTCGCGGAGTTCACCTTCATCACCGCGATGATCGGCGTCGACATCTCCAAGATCGCGGAGGAGGTCATCATCTGGAACACGAAGGAGTTCTCCTTCGTGACCCTGCACGACGCCTTCTCCACCGGCTCCTCGATCATGCCGCAGAAGAAGAACCCGGACATCGCCGAGCTGGCGCGCGGCAAGTCCGGCCGGCTGATCGGCAACCTGACCGGCCTGATGGCCACGTTGAAGGCCCTCCCGCTCGCGTACAACCGCGACCTGCAGGAGGACAAGGAGCCGGTGTTCGACTCCTGCGACCAGCTGGAGCTGCTGCTGCCCGCCTTCACCGGCATGATGGCCACGCTGACCGTCAACCGCGAGCGGATGGAGGAGCTGGCCCCGGCCGGGTTCTCGCTCGCCACCGACATCGCGGAGTGGCTGGTCAAGCAGGGCGTGCCGTTCCGGGTGGCGCACGAGGTCGCGGGCGAGTGCGTCAAGGAGTGCGAGACGCAGGGCATCGAGCTGGACCAGCTCACCGACGAGCAGTTCGCGAAGATCTCCGAGCACCTGACGCCGGAGGTGCGGACCGTCCTGAACGTGCCCGGCGCGCTCGCCTCGCGCAGCGGCCGCGGCGGCACGGCCCCCTCCGCGGTCGCGGCCCAGCTCGCCGAGGTCAAGGCGGACCTGGCGACGCAGCAGGCGTGGGCCACGGCCAAGCAGAAGTAATCCCCGCAAGGCGGCAGCGGCCGCCGTCCGGTCTCCCCGACCGGGCGGCGGCCGCTTTGTCGTGCGGCGCTGTCGGCAGAAATGAGACTGCCAAGAATTCAATGAGACATTCATGTCTCATTAGAGTACGATCCGTCTCATGGCCGTGGACCGAGATCGCGTACTGAAAGACGCAGCCGCCCTGCTCACCCGGAAGAGCACCGCATCGATGGACGACATCGCGCGGGCCGCCGGGATCAGCCGGGCGACGCTGCACCGCCACTTCGCGGGGCGGGACGCGCTCATCCGGGCCCTGGAGGAGCTGGGCATCAGGGAGACCGGACAGGCGCTGGACGCCGCCCGGCTGGAGGAGGACGACGCGGCGACCGCGCTGCGCCGGCTCATCGCCGAGATCGAGCCGGTCGCCGGGGTGCTGGCGTTCCTCTACACCGAGAACCAGCTCTTCGAAGGCGAAGAGATCAACGAGGGGTGGACGGGGCTCGACGCCCGGATACACGCGCTGTTCCGGCGGGGTCAGGAAGAGGGGACCTTCCGCATCGACCTGACCCCGGCCTGGCTGACCGAGGCGCTGTACGGGCTGATCTGCGCGGGCGCCTGGTCGGTGCACGAGGGCCGGCTGGCCCGCGCCGACCGTAATCACTCCATCGCCGAGCTGCTGCTCGGCGGCGTACGAAGGGAAGGCAAGCGATGAGCGGGGCGACGGCCGTGGGGGCGGCCAGGAGCGGGACGGCGGAACAGCCGCGCCCGGGGCGTTGGCTCGCGCTGGGCGTGCTGGTCCTCGCGGTGCTGCTGGTCGGCGTCGACGCCACCGTGCTGGGCCTGGCGGCGCCGTACCTCAGCGAGGATCTGCGCCCGTCGGGCACCCAGCTGCTGTGGATCGGTGACGTCTACTCGTTCGTCATCGCCGGTCTGCTGGTGTCGATGGGCAGCCTCGGCGACCGCATCGGACGCAAGAAGCTGCTGCTGACCGGCTCGGTGGCGTTCGGCGCCATGTCGGCGCTGGCGGCGTACGCGACGACGCCGGAGATGATGATCGCGGCGCGGGCGCTGCAGGGCGTGGCCGGTGCGACGCTGATGCCGTCCACCCTCGCGCTGATCCGCAACCTCTTCCACGACCCGCGCGAACGCAGCCTGGCCGTGGGCGTCTGGGGCGCGGCGGCCTCCGCCGGCACCGCGGTCGGCCCGGTGCTCGGCGGGTTCCTGCTGGGCCACTTCTGGTGGGGCTCGGTCTTCCTGATCAACCTGCCGGTGATGGTGGTGCTGGTCGCCGTCGGCATCAAGGTGCTGCCGGAGTCCCGCAATCCGAAGCCGGGGCCGTGGGACCTGGCCAGCGTCGGGCTGTCACTGGTCGGCATGATCGGGGTGGTCTACGCGGTGAAGGAGGCCGCGGCGCACGGCATCGGGATCGGGGTCGCCGTCGCGGGTGTCATCGGCGTGCTCGCGCTCGTCGGCTTCGTACGCCGCCAACTGCGGCTGACCACACCACTGCTGGACATGAAGCTCTTCAGTAACCGGGGCTTCTCCGGCGCCGTGCTGGCCGACCTGCTGACCATCCTGGGCCTGGCCGGGCTGCTGTTCTTCCTGTCCCAGTTCCTGCAGATGGTGCAGGGCCGGTCGCCGCTCAACGCGGGGCTTGTCGAACTGCCCGCCGCCGTCGGCGCGATGGGCGCGGGACTGGCCGCCGGCCATGTCGCGCGCCGGCTGTCGGTGCGCGCGGTGGTCTCCGGCGGACTGGTCCTGGTGGGGCTGGGGCTCGGCGCGTGCGCCTGGGTGAGTGCCACCACCGGGACGCCGGTGCTCGGCACGATCCTCTTCGTGGTCGGTGTCGGCGCGGGCTTCTCCTTCACCGTCACCGCCGACGTGATCCTCTCCAGCGTGCCCAAGGAGCAGGCGGGCGCCGCTTCCGCGGTCTCCGAGACGGCGTACGAACTGGGCTCCGCGCTCGGTATCGCCCTGCTCGGCTCGGTGGTCACCGGCGTCTACCGGAACTTCACGGCGCCCGGCGGGGTGCCGGCCGATGCGGTGGGCGCGGCCCGCGAGTCGCTGGGCGGCGCGGTGGAGACGGCGGGCGACCTGCCGCACCGCGCGGGCGAGGCGCTGCTGCACGCCGCGCAAGGGGCGTTCACCGACGGCATGGAGGCGGCGGCCGTGGTCGGCGGCGTCATCTCCCTGTCCGCCGCGGCCGCCGCGTGGATACTGCTGCGCGGCCACCGGCTGGAGGGCGGCGACGGCTGACGGCCCGGGGCGCGCCGCACGGGGACGCCGGCACGGGGCGCGCCCCGTGCCCGGGTGCGCGCCCGCGCCGGTAGCCTGCGCCGTGTCGGGACATCCACCGCTTCCGGAGGAGGACTGTCATGGCACTGGCTGCCGAGGACCGCGCCGCCATCGCCGATCTGCTCTCACTGCACGGGCATCTGTTCGACGCGGGGGAGCTGAACCGCCTGGACGAGCTGTTCACCGACGACGTCGTCTACGACGTCACCGACTTCGGGCAGCCGCCGCTGAAGGGCGTGACGGCGATCCGCGAGGCGGCGCTCGCGCTCGGCGAGGCCAACCCGGTGGCCCACCACGTCACCAACGTCGTCCTCGCCGAACTGCCGGACGGCAGCGGGGTGCACGCCCTGTCCAAGGGCATCGGCGTCAACGCCGACGGCACCTCCGGGACGGTGACCTACGAGGACACCGTCGTCCGCACCGGCGACGGATGGCGGATCAGCCACCGCAAGGTCCTCGCCCGCCGTGCCCCGCTGGGCGGCAGCTGACCGCACACGCGACGGGCCCCCTGCCGCGGTCGGCAGGGGGCCCGAAAAGTGCCGCGGTCGGCAGGGGGCCCGAAAAGCTGTCGGTGCGTCAGGCGGCCTTGGCCTTCGTGGCGTACACGTCGACGTACTCCTGGCCCGAGAGGCGCATGACCTCGCTCATCACCTCGTCGGTCACGGCACGCAGGACGTAGCGGTCGCGGTCCATGCCGTCGTACCGGCTGAAGTCCAGCGGCGCGCCGAAGCGGCAGGTGACCGGCGCGACGCGGGGGAGACCCTTGCCGCCGGGCTGCACCTTGTCGGTGCCGACCAGCGCGAACGGGACGACCGGCGCGCCGGTCATCAGGGTCAGCCGGGCGATGCCCGTACGGCCCCGGTACAGACGGCCGTCGGGGGAGCGGGTGCCCTCGGGGTAGATGCCGAAGAGCTTCCCCTCCTCCAGGACGCGGCGGCCGGTCATCAGCGCCGCGACGCCGCCGTGCCCGCCGTCCCGGTCGACCGGGATCATGCCGGCGGTGGTGAAGAACCAGGCCATGAGGCGGCCCTTGACGCCCTTGCCCTTGACGTACTCGTCCTTGGCGATGAAGTACACCTGGCGCTTGGTCCGCCGCTCCACGATCAGCGACAGGAACAGCGAGTCGATGAAGGTGACGTGGTTGCCGGCCAGGATCACCGGACCGCTGCCCGGAATGCCGTCGAGTCCCTCGACCTTCGGGCGGAACAGGACACGCATGACGAATCCGAGAATCGCCTTCAGCAGCAAGCGGGACAACGGGTCCTCCGGGTCGACTGGTCAGTGCACTGCAGGAGTCTGCAGGTGAGGACGATACTCGCGGCCCAACCTCGATCGCACATCGGGTTCATGGATTCGATACGCAGAGTTGACACGCCCTTCCTGTGCGTCACAGGTGGTTAACCGGCCCGCCATGCGAAGAACGCAGGGGCCGCGGCTACACCGCCTGTGGGACCGATGATGCGTACGAAGATCCGCGAATGGCCGCTGAAGGCCGCTCCGGACCTGTGGAATGCCGCACACCCTGCGGCCTTGCCGTGGGGCGTATGTGCCTCCGGGTGATCCCAAAAGCGCACATACGTCACTCGCCTTCACCCGGGTGTTCGGTCGGATGTCTCCCACCGGAAACGTGTACGGGCCTAACATCGGCCCGGCACCGGCAGGTGCGGCACATCACAGAACCATGAGGAGTCGGGGACACATGGACAAGGCGCAGCGACCCGGGCGACGGACCGTACTGAGCGTTGCGGCGCTCGGCGCCGGAGCGGCGGTGCTGGGCGGCGGGGCCGGTACGGCCGTCGCGGCCGGGCGCGGACACGGCGGCCACAACAACGGCGAACTGCCCTTCCCGCTCGTCGTCGGCCACCGCGGCGCGAGCGGCTACCGCCCCGAGCACACCTTCGGCTCGTACCAGCTCGCCCTGGACATGGGCGCCGACGTCATCGAGCAGGACCTCGTCCCCACCAAGGACGGCCGCCTGGTCTGCCGGCACGAGAACGACATCACCGCCACCACCGACGTCGCCGACCACCCGGAGTTCGCCGGGCGGAAGACGACGAAGACGGTGGACGGCGTGCAGCTCACCGGCTGGTTCACCGAGGACTTCACGCTCGCCGAGCTGAAGACGCTGCGCGCCAAGGAGCGCATCCCGCAGACCCGGCAGCACAACACCCTCTACGACGGCCGCTGGCAGGTGCCGGAGTTCGAGGAGGTGCTCCAGTGGGCCGAGCGCGAGGGCCGCAGGCGCGGCCGCCGCATCTGGCTGCACATCGAGACCAAGCACCCCACCTACTTCCGCAAGCTGGGCCTCGGCCTGGAGGAGCGGCTGGCCAAGCTGCTGCGCCGGTACGACCGGCACAAGAAGAACTCCCCGAACTTCCTCCAGTCCTTCGAGCCCTCCAGCATCCAGCGGCTGGACAAGCTGGTCGACTGCCCGAAGGTCGTGCTGCTCGGCACGCTGAAGACCCAGCCCTGGGACTTCAAGGAGGCCGGTGACCCGCGTACCGTCGCCGACCTCGTCAAGCCCGAGGGGCTGCGCTGGATCGCCTCCTTCGCGCAGGGCATCGGCCCGGACCTCACCGTGATCATCCCGCGCACCGCCGACGGCAAGCTCGGCGAGCCGTCCGCCGTGGTGAAGGACGCGCACGCCGCCGGCCTCGTCCTGCACCCGTACACGGTCCGCAACGAGAACACCTTCCTGCCGGTGGACCTGCGCAAGGGCAGCGACCCCAACGCGTACGGCGACTCCCTCGCCTACTTCAAGGCCCTCTTCGCGACCGGCATCGACGGGCTCTTCTCCGACAACCCGGACACCGCGCTGCTGGCCGCGGCCGAGTTCCGCAAGAGCTGACCGCTTCGGCGACGACCCGGCGGCGGGCGGGCGAGGGGTGGTGTCCCCGGCCCGCGCGTCGCCCGGCCCTGCCGTGCACCCACGCGTGACGCGACCGCGTTGACGCGGTGAAACCGCGGGCCCGCGCGGCGCTGTCGGCGCGGGTATGACGGACCGCGACCGTGCACTGATCACCGCGCTGCGCCCGCTCCTCGCCGCGGAGGCGGCGGCCGAGGCGCCCGCCGCCGGGGCCGACGCCGAGGACATCGAGCAGGACGTGTGGGCGCGCCTGCTCCGGTACACCCGAATGGCCGGTCCGCCGGCCGATCCCGCGCGCTGGCTGCGCCGGGCCGTGCGGGCCGAGGTCCGCTGCGCCCTGCGGCGGACCCGCCGCGAGATCCCCTACGACCCGACCGGTGCCCAGCCACGGGCCGGCGCCGTCGCCGAGCCGCTCGCCCTGGACGCCGAGCGGCGCCGCGAGCTGCTCACCGCGGCCGGACAACTCCCCGGACGCTGCCCGGCGTTGGTACGCGCTCTGTTGTCCGGGACGGATCCGACCTACCGTGAGATCTCATCTGAGTTGGGAATGTCACAGGGGAGCATGGGGCCACTCCGTTCCCGTTGTCTGGGATGTCTGCGCAGAATGCTGACGGCGGAGGTTGGAGTTCCTGAACTCCGGGGAAAGGAGCGTTGACCCCGCCATGGCGGCGCCGCGCATCCCGTGGTGCCATCAAGTCAGGGCAGATCCGTCCGGGCGCCGCACCACACCCTCATGGCGGCCGGGCTCACCGAACCGAAAAGGGGAGGCCAGCACGCATGGGCATGAGCGTGACCATCTCTGCGGCGACCGACAGGGACGCCGAGCAGATCCTCAAGCTGCAGTACCTGTGCTACCAGTCCGAGGCCGCGCTGTACGACGACTACTCCATCGAGCCGCTCACGCAGACGTTCGATGAGTTGCGTACCGAGATGCGGGACGGCTGCGTGGTGGTCGCCCGCCTCGGCGACGAGGTCGTCGGCTCCGTGCGGGGCGCGGTCGACGCGGACGGCGTGGGCAGCATCGACAAGCTGATCGTGCATCCGCGGATGCAGCGGCACGGGCTCGGCAGCCGGCTGCTCGCCGCCGTCGAGGAGCGGCTGTCCGCCGAGCACGGCGTGACCCGCTTCCGGCTGCTCACCGGCCACCGCAGCGAGGGCAACCTCCGGCTGTACCGCAGCCGCGGTTACGCCCAGGTCGGCACCGAAGAGGTCAGCCGCCGGCTCAGCCTGATCACGCTGGAGAAGGACGCTTCGGCGCAGGCCTATGTAGCGAGCGCCTGAGCCTCCCCATAGCAGTGCAGCGGGCCCGTACGTGCGGATGCACGTACGGGCCCGCTGCTGTGCAGAGGCGAGGTCAGCCGGCGCGGCGGCCGCGGCGCAGCCAGAGCAGCCCGGTGACCGGCAGGAAGACCGGGATGAAGAGGTAGCCGTAGCCGTACCCCGACCAGACCGTGTCGTCGGAGAAGGCGGACGGCTCCAGAAGCGTCCAGGTGCCCACGCCGAGCACGCCCAGCAGCTCCAGACAGCAGCACACCAGCCCCACCCTGCGCGCCGCCTCCCCGCCGCGCACCAGCGAGAACAGGATGAAGGCGTACACCACCGCGGAGATCGCGGACAGGATGTACGACAGCGGCGCCCGGTCGTACTGGGCGATCAGCTGGTACGCGGCACGGGACGCGGCCGCGACGGTGAAGACGCCGTACAGCCAGACCAGCAGCCGCCCCGGACCCGAGCCCAGCGAGAGGCGGCCGCCCCCGGCGGAGGTGTCCTTCGTGGTGGTCGTCGCGGGCTCAGCCATGGCCGCCTCCCCAGATGTCGTACAGCCGCACTTCCAGCACGGCCAGCACCACGCCGCCGGCCGCCACCGTCACCGAGCCCCAGCGGGTCCGCTCGGACAGCGACAGGAACCCGGCGGCGGGCACGCAGGCCGCGGCGCCGATCAGATAGGCGAGGAAGATCGCCGTACCGTCGTCGGGCTGCTCGCCGCCCGCCAGCTTCACGACGGCGGTCACCAGCTGCACGAGGGCGAGCAGGGAGACGACGGCCATCCCGATGAAGTGCCAGTCCTTGGTCGGCTCGTCGCGGTACGCGGCGAAGCCGCACCAGGCGGCAAGGGCAAGGGCGGTCACGCCGACCGCGACCGTCAGCGCGTCGATCACCGGGACCTCCGCACGGCGGCGCGGCTGCGCGCGGTGGGGCTGTGGGGCATGCCCCCGACTTTAATCGGCGCCCGCGGCGGGCCCGCGCGCGGCCCCGGCCCGGCACCGGTCCGTCCCCGTCCCGGCCCCGGTCCGACGGCGGGTCCGGCGGCCCTCCCGCCCCGGCCGGGCGAACGGGCCCGCACGCCCCGTACCCTCGGTGACCATGAAGCTCTCCGTTGACGCCCTCCTGTTCGACAACGACGGCACGCTCGTCTCCTCCATGGACTCGGTGCACCGCTGCTGGAGCCGCTGGGCCGAGGAGTACGGGGTCACCGAGGCGTTCGCCGAGGTCGAGCTGCACGGCCGGCCCGCCGCCGACATCGTCGCCGACCTGCTGCCCGCCGAGCGGGTCCCCGAGGCGCTGGCCCGCATCGAGGAGCTGGAGACGCAGGACGTGAGCGGCGTGGTGCTGCTGCCCGGCACCCGCGCGCTGCTGGACTCGCTCCCGGCCGACCGCTGGGCCGTGGTCACCTCCGCGACGCGCAAGCTCGCCGAGGCCCGGCTCGCCGCCGTCGGCATCCGCCCCAAGCACCTGATCACCGCGGACGAGATCACCCGCGGCAAGCCCGACCCCGAGCCGTTCCTGCTCGCCGCCCGGCACCTGGGCGTGGACCCGGCCCGCTGCGCCGTCTTCGAGGACGCGCCGGCCGGTCTCGCGGCGGGCCGCGCTGCCGGTGCCACGACCGTGGCGTTGACCACAACGGCCCCGGCGGAGGAGCTGGTGGCCGACGTGATCGTTCCCGATCTGTCGGCCGTGTCCGCGCAGGCCACGGCGGACGGGGTGGAGATCACGACCGCCGGCTGAGCCGCTGTCCACGGACTGATCAGACCCTTCCGGAATCCGGACTGGCTTGATCGGTCCGTACGCCTGTCTGGTTTACTGGCCATCATGACCACGACGAGCTGCCGCACCCCCGCGACCGAGGCGCACAAAGTGCCCGGTGCTCGTCGCATGTGTCGAATGTGTGACCGCTGAGGGCCCCCGCCTGAGCCTCGCGCCCCGAAGCGAGACCCGCTCCCATGCGCCGGACGACCCGTACAGACGCGCCCCGTACCTCCCGTACGCCGGGCTCCCGTACGCAAGCCCGCCGGCCGCCCCGCGTCACCGGACCCAGGACCCGGGCGCCCGCCGCCCGTGTGCCTCCGCGATCCTCATGCCGCACTCCGCAATGAATGCCCCGTGCCCGGCGGACGAGCCGCCGAGCACTCAACCGTGACGGATATCCCTGTGATCACCACTACAGGCCTCACCAAGGTCTACCGCTCAGGCGACCGCGAGGTCACCGCGCTGGACGGCGTCGATCTGCACGTCCGCGAGGGCGAGGTGTACGGCGTCATCGGCCAGAGCGGCGCCGGCAAGTCGACGCTCATCCGCTGCGTGAACCTCCTGGAGCGCCCCACCTCGGGCACGGTCACCGTGGCCGGCCAGGACCTCACCGCGCTCGCGGGAAGCGGCCAGCGGGCGAACCCCGCGCTGCGTGCCGCGCGCAGCCACATCGGCATGGTCTTCCAGCACTTCAACCTGCTGTCCTCGCGCACCGTCCTGGACAACATCGAGTTCCCGCTGGAGATCCTGAAGGTCTCCCGCCGCGAGCGCCGCCGCAAGGCGCTGGAGCTGCTGGACCTGGTCGGCCTCGCCGACAAGGCCAAGGCGTACCCCGCCCAGCTCTCCGGCGGCCAGAAGCAGCGCGTCGGCATCGCCCGCGCGCTCGCCGGCGACCCGAAGGTGCTGCTCTCCGACGAGGCCACCAGCGCGCTGGACCCGGAGACCACCCGCTCGATCCTCCAGCTGCTGCGCGACCTCAACCAGCAGCTGGGCCTCACCGTCCTCCTCATCACCCACGAGATGGACGTCGTGAAGTCCATCTGCGACTCCGCAGCCCTCATGAAGGGCGGCCGCGTCGTCGAGCAGGGCACCGTCCCCGAGCTGCTGGCCACGCCCGGCTCGGAGCTGGCCACGGAGCTGTTCCCGGTCACCGGCGAGGCCTCGGCCGAGGACCGCACGGTCGTGGACGTCACCTTCCACGGCGAGGCGGCCACCGAGCCGGTCATCTCGACCCTCTCGCGGACCTACAACGTCGACGTGTCGATCCTCGGCGCCGCCATGGACACCGTGGGCGGCAAGCAGATCGGCCGGATGCGCATCGAGCTGCCCGGCCGCTTCGAGGACAACGTCGTACCGATCGGCTTCCTGCGGGAGCAGGGCCTCCAGGTGGACATCGTCGGGCGGGACGGCGCCACCGAGTCCGCCGCCGCCGTGCTGACCAAGGAGGTCGCGAAGTGAGCTGGAACGCGATGCGGGACGTGCTGTCCATCGCGACCCTGGACACCCTGTTCATGGTCTGGTGGTCCACGGTGTGGGCCGTCATCGGCGGCCTGCCGATCGGCCTCCTGCTGGTCCTCACCGGTCCGGGCAGGCAGCTGCAGAACTCCCCGGTGAACAAGGTGCTCGGCGCGATCGTGAACGTCGGCCGCTCGATCCCCTTCCTCATCCTGGTCCTCGCGCTGATCCCCTTCACGCGGTACCTGATCGGCACGGCCAGCGGCCCCAGCGCCGCCGTCGTCCCGCTGGCGATCGGCGCGATCCCCTTCTTCGCCCGCCTGGTCGAGACGGCCGTCCGCGAGGTCGACGGCGGCCTGGTCGAGGCCGCCCAGTCGATGGGCGGCGGCACCTGGACGATCATCTTCAAGGTGCTGCTGCCGCAGGCGCTGCCCTCGCTGGTCGCCGGCCTCACCAACACGATCGTCACGCTCATCAGCTACTCGGCGATGGCCGGCGCGGTCGGCGCCGGCGGCCTGGGCAGCGTCGCGATCACCTACGGCCAGCAGCGCAACGACATGCGTTTCGTGGGCGTCACCGTGGTACTGATCGTCATCATCGTGACCGTGATCCAGCTGGCCGGTGACCTGGTGGTCCGTCGGCTCAGCGCCCGCGGCTCCCGCGCCTCCGCCCCCGTACGCCTCCTGAAGTCGCCGAAGTCCCGCACCGCGGCACCGGACCCCGAGCCCGAGGCCCGCGCCGACACGGCCAAGGTCCGCGAGACCGCGGACGAGGCCGCCTGAGCCACCGACCCCCTGGAGCCCGGACCCTTTGCCGGGCGGAACACCACCTGTAAGGAAGGCACTCTTCGTGCGTCACACCGTCAAGCTCACCGGCGCCGTCGCGGCCGCCGCCGCGCTCACCCTCGCCCTCGGCGCGTGCAGCGCCCCCTCCGACCCGGACGTCGACCGCTCCGACAGCGCGAGCAGCCCGCTCGTCGTCGGCGCGACCTCCGTCCCGCACGCCGAGATCCTGGAGTACGTCAAGAAGGACCTGGCGCCCAAGGAGAAGCTGAAGCTGGACGTCAAGATCTACGACGACTACCAGCTCATCAACCCGGCCACCAAGGACAACACCCTCGACGCGAACTACTTCCAGACGAAGGAGTTCCTCGACGACTGGAACAAGAAGAACGACGGCGACGTCGTCCCGGTCGCCAATGTCCACGTCGAGCCGATGGGCCTGTACTCCAAGAAGCACAAGAGCATCTCCGACCTGGGCTCCGGCGACACCATCGGCGTCCCCTCCGACGCGCCGAACCAGGCCCGTGCCCTCAAGCTGCTCGACAAGGAGGGCGTCATCGCGCTGAAGGCCGACGCCCCCGCGGTGCCCGGCCTGAACGACATCGGTGACAAGAAGGGCCTGAAGATCACCGAGGCCAAGGCCGAGACGCTCGCGCCGACGCTGCCCGACTACGACGCGGCAGTGATCAACGGCAACTACGCCATCGCCGGCAAGCTGAGCCCGAAGAAGGACTCCCTGGCGCTGGAGTCGGCCAAGAACAGCCCCTACGCCAACTTCCTCGCCGTCGACAAGAGCAAGAAGAACGACGAGCGCGTGCAGAAGCTCGCGAAGCTGCTCAACTCCGACCAGGTCAAGAAGTTCATCGAGACCAAGTACAAGGACGGCTCCGTGCTGCCGTCCTTCAGCAAGGCGAGCTGACCCGCCACACCCCCCGTAGACGGCCCGTACCTGCCTTATCAGTGCAGATACGGGCCGTCATACTTGGCACATTCGCAGGCAGATGCTGCATGCTTGTGCACTCAAAGACGGGCAGGAGCCCGAACGTATGCACGGAGCTGCACGAAGCCGTACGGCGCTTCGCGGAGCTCTACGTCCACGGCGTGGGAGCAGGCTGCATGACATCCACCTTTCCGGACATCTCCATCAGCACGGAGCGTCTGGTGCTGCGGCCCTTCGACGACACGGACATCCCCGCACTCGGCGACATGATGAACGACGAAGCCGTCGTCGCCTGGACCGCGCAGCCCTTCCCCTTCACCACGGCGCACGCCGAGGAGTGGGTCGCCACCGGCGCCCCGGCCGTCCGCACCGCCGGCCACGGCCTCGTCCTCGCCGTCACGGAGTTCCTCACCCAGCGCCTGGTCGGCACCGTCCGCGTCGACCGCACCGACTGGCGGATACGCGGCGCGGAGCTCTCCTACATCACCGCCCCCTGGGCCCGCGGCGAGGGCTACGCCTGCGAATCCGCGCTGGCCGTCGCCCAGTGGCTCTTCCGCGACCAGAAGTTCGAGCGCCTGGAGCTCCGTACGGCCGCCGACAACACCGCGGCGCAGCAGGTCGCCCAGAAGCTCGGCTGCATCAGCGAGGGCGTGCTCCGCAACGCCTGGATAGCCCGCTCCCGCACCGAGGACGGCGGCTGGACCGACATCCGTACCGACCTCATCGTCTGGAGCCTGCTGCCCGAGGACTTCGACGGGCCCCCGGACCGTACGGCCGACGCCAACGGCTTCGCCTACCCGGAGTGGAACTGAGAGGCCGGACACCGGTGCCGGGCCCCGGACCGCGCCGTCCGCACCCGGCGGCACGCCCAGCCGCACGGGGTACCCTCACCTGATCCACCCCCGCACGACGGGCCGCACGGGCCGGACCACCGCCCGGCCGCACGGGCCAGGCACGGACGACCGCACGGACAGCCGCACGGACCACCGTCGGCCGCACGGACAACCGCACGACGAGACCAGGGAGACAGCTGCAGATGGCCGACCGCGTCACCGTGATCGGGTGGGACGGCTCGCCTCTGACCGCCGCCGCACGCTCCGCACTGGGCGCGGCGACCCTGGTGGCCGGTGCCGCCCACCACCTGGCGCTCAAAGAAGTGCCGCCCGCCGCCGAACGGATCAGACTCGGCAGCGTCGAACTGGCCGCCCGCCGCATCGCGCAGCACCGCGGCACCGCCGTCGTCCTCGCCGACGGCGACCCCGGCTTCTTCGGCGTCGTCCGCACCCTGCGCGCCCCCGAACACGGCCTCGAAGTCGAGGTCGTACCGGCCGTCTCCTCCGTCGCCGCCGCCTTCGCCCGCGCCGGCATGCCCTGGGACGACGCCCAGATCGTCGTCGCCCACAGCCGCGACCTGCGCCGCGCCGTCAACGTCTGCCGCGCCCACACCAAGGTCGCCGTCCTCACCTCGCCCGGCGCGGGCCCCGCCGAACTGGCCCTCCTGCTGCGCGACGTGCACCGCACCTTCGTCATCTGCGAAGCGCTGGGCACCACTCAGGAGCAGGTGACCGTCCTCACGTCCGACAAGGCCGCCGACCACGTCTGGCGCGACCCCAACGTCGTCATCGTCGTCGGCGGCGGCAGCGCCGCCACCCAGGGCAGCCCCTGGCTCGCCGCCCACGAGATCGGCTACCCCTCCGGACCGCGCGGCTGGGGCCTCTCCGACAGCGCGTACGGCGGCGGCCTCACCGAGGGCGAGTCCGGCCAGCTGCGCACCGCCCAACTGGCCCGCCTCGGCCCCGCCGTCGGCGACCTGGTCTGGGACATCGGGGCCGGCTCCGGCGCCGCCGCGGTGGAGGCCGCCCGCTTCGGCGCCGCCGTCATCGCCGTCGACTCCGACGCGGACGCCTGCGCCCGTACGACCGCCGTGGGCCGCCGGTACGGCGTACAGCTCCAGGTCGTGCACGGCCGCGCGCCCCAGGCGCTCGAAGACCTGCCGGAGCCGGACGTCGTCCGCATCGGGGGCGGCGGCACGGCCGTGGTCACCGCCTGCGCGGCCCGCCGCCCCGAACGCATCGTCACCCACGCCGCCACCCGCGACGAGGCGGAGGCGCTCGGCCGCGCGCTGGCCGACGGAGGCTACGAAGTCGAGTGCGCGCTGCTCCAGTCCGTCGAGCTGGACACCTCCGTATGGGTGGAGCGGGAGCGGGCCGTCGTCTTCCTCGTGTGCGGTTACCGCGTGCATCACCCCTGACCCGAACGGTCACCCGTGGGAGGTAGGCTGGCGGATCGTTGCGCCGCCGTTCCGCGATCGGAGTCGTGGGTCAATATCCGGAAAAGTCCGAGGTTTTGACCGCACAAGATGCTCTTGAGGGCGGACGTGCCGCGAGGCGCGCTCGCTCGTTCTAGCTATGGGGGCGGTCGGCGCGTGCCGCGGTCGAGCGCGTCGGACGAGCGGTTGGAAGGAGCACTACCGATGGGCGAGGGGTACGCATGACCGACACCGGCCAGGTCCCGGGCGAGGGACTGCCGGAGAACGCAGGCGGACATCCCGGGGGGCCGTTGCCTGCGGCCGCTCCCGCCCCTGCCGACGCCGGCCAGCAGCCGCACGACGCGTACGCCTACCTCGACACCGCCGAGCAGGCCGAGGACGACGACCTGCTGATGCCGGGCGCCCAGGGCGCCTGGGGCAGCGAGCAGCAGGCCGCCCACACCGAGCAGCAGACCCCGTACGCCGACTACACCCCGGGCCGGGGCGCGGTGTACGACCCGGTGGCCGCCTACGACCCGACGCCGTACGAGCCGATGGCCTACGCCGAGGAGCAGCCGGCCGACCCGTCCGCCGCGCAGCCCGCCGCCGGTGAGTCCTCCGGCGCGCACGAGCACGGCGGCCGGGACACCGGCTCCGTCGACGTCGGCGGCGTACGGATGCCCGAGGCCGCCCCGGCGCAGCCGGACCCGGCCCACGCGGCTGCCCCGCAGCCGGGCGCGACACCGCCGGGCGCCATGCCGGGCCAGGCCGCGATGCCGAAGCAGGCCACGCCCGCGCGCCGCCCGCTGCACATGGGCCCGCCCGTGCCCGAGGCACACACCGGCGGCGTTGTCCGCTCCCTCGCCGACCGCGGCCCGGCCGGCACCCCGCAGCCGCCCCAGCGCCACGCGGGCCCGCCGACCGTGGGCCCCGAGTACCTCGACATCCCGCGCGACGAGCCGGGCCCGCTGCCGGAGGCGGCCCCGGGCCCGCTCCCCGAGGACGGCACGCAGCCGGCGGCCCAGCAGGCGGCCCCGATGCCGATGCCCATGCCGGAAGCCGAGTCGGCTCAGGTGGGTCAGTCGGCTGAGCAGGGCCGGTCTGCTGAGCCGGGCCAGTCTGCCGAGCAAGGGGTTCCCGGGGAGCAGGTCGAGCAGGGCGTCCAGGCTGAGCAGGGTGTCCAGGCTCCGGCGGAGGCGCAGGTGGCGCCGGCCGCGCAGCCCGCACCGGCGCCGGAGCACGGTGGCGTGAGCATTCCGGCGCAGATGCCGGCGTGGGGCGCCGAGCCGGTGGGGGCCACTGCCGGTACTCCGGCGGGGGCCACTGCCGGTACCGCTGACGGTACGGCCGGTTCCGCGGAGGCGGGTGCCGAGGCCGACCAGGGCGCTGACACTGCTGAGGATGGGGCAGGGGTGGTGGCCGAGGACGGTGAGCAGCCGCAGGCCGCCGGGGCGGCTGAGGCCGCGCCGGAGCCCCAGGCCCCTGTCGAGCAGCAGGAGACCGTGGAGCACGGTGTCGCCGCACCGCTTCCCGAGGCCGATGCGGCGGAACACAACGCCGCAGCCCAGGTCGTGCCGGGCCAGGAGGGGGCCGAGGCACCGGCCGACGCGCCCGCGGCGCCGGAGCCCGCTGCCGCGGCCGGGGCGCCGGACGCCGGAGCCGCCGCGCAGCAGAACGACACCGAGGGCGAGCAGGGCCCCGCGGACGGTACCGGCGAGGCCGTACCGGCAGCCGAGGAGCAGCCCGGAGCGGAGCCCGTAGCAGAGGAACACGTGCACAACGAAGAACAGGCCGTGGCCGAGCCGCAGGCGCCCGCCGCCGAAGCCGAGCCTGGCCGGGCCGCCGCGCCCGCCGAGGCGCAGCCCGCCCCACAGGACGCCGCCGAGCTGATGCAGCTCGGCGAGGACGGCGCGCAGGACACGGCCGGCGCCAAGGTGCCCCGGGCCCGGTCGGCCCGGTCGGCCCGGTCGGCCAAGGCGAAGGCCACTCAGGCCGCGATCAACGCCGCTTTCGCCGCGGACCCGACGCCTGCCGTACCGGCGGAGGCCACTGCCCCGGTGGAAGCCGCTGCACCGGCGGAGCCTGGCGTACCGGCTGAGCCCGGCGTACCGGCCGAGGCCGCTGCATCGGCCGAGGCGGCTCCTGAGGAGGGCGTGGCCGAGGCGGCTCCTGTCGCCGAGCCCGAGGCCGCTCCGGAGGCTGCTGCTGAGACGGCCCCGGATGCGGTGGAGGCGCCTGCGGTTGCCGAGACTCCGGAGGCTGTCGAGGCTCCCGAGGTTGCTGAGACTCCCGAGGCGGCGCAGGCCGAGGCGGTGGCGCAGCCCGAGGCCGCCGCTACCGAGGCCGACGCGGGCGACGCGGCGGAGGGTTCGCAGGACGAGACCCCGGCTGCGCCGGATGCGGCAGCAGCCGCGGACGAGCCCGCCGAGGGGACGGCAGCCGACGAGGCGCCCGCCGAGGACGCGCCCTCCGTGGCCGCGGCCCCCGCACAGGCCGAAGCTGCCGAGCCCGCCGAGTCCGTGACCGACGCAGTTGCCGCGGCGGAGGCGTCAGCGGCACCGGCACCTGAGGCCGACTCCGACGCCGACTCCGAGCCCGCGACCGGGACCGCCGCCGAGGCGCCCGAGGCCGAGTCCGGCGCGGAGCCTGCTCACGAGGCCGACGCGGAAGCCGTAGCGGCGCCCGACGCCACGGCTCCGGAAGGCGAGCCCGAGCCGGAGACGGCCCCCGAGGGCGAGGCAGGCCCCGAGCTCGCACCGGCCGCCGCGGCCGGTGCCGGTGCCGACGCCGGTACCGAGGAGCCCACGGCCGAGACCGAAGCTCCCGAGACCGAAGCTGCCGAGACCGAAGCTTCCGGGGCGGATGCTCCCGAGGCCGAAGCTTCCGACGCCAACGCGGAGGGTGACCAGGACGCCGACGCGGAAGCGGAAGCCGTACCGGCGCCCGTCGACCCCGCCGCGGGTTACGGCGACGACGAGCGGGCCGCCGTGCACCGCGTGATGCGCGAGCGCCGGGACATCCGCAACGGCTTCCGCAACGACCCGATCCCCAACGACGTACTGCTGCGCGTCCTGGAGGCGGCCCACACCGCACCCAGCGTCGGCCACTCCCAGCCCTGGGACTTCGTCGTCATCCGGTCCGCCGAGACGCGCGAGCGGATGCACGAGCTGGCGATGCAGCAGCGCGAGGCGTACGCCAAGTCGCTGCCCAAGGCGCGCGCGAAGCAGTTCCGCGAGCTGAAGATCGAGGCGATCCTCGACACCCCGATCAACATCGTCGTCACCGCCGACCCCACCCGCGGCGGCCGCCACACGCTCGGCCGGTACACCCAGCCGCAGATGGCGCCGTACAGCTCCGCGCTCGCCGTGGAGAACCTCTGGCTCGCCGCGCGTGCCGAGGGCCTCGGCGTCGGCTGGGTCAGCTTCTTCGACGAGCGCGAGATGGTCCGTGAGCTGGGCCTGCCCGACCACCTGGAGATCGTCGCGTACCTGTGTGTCGGGTACGTCGACGAGTTCCCGGAGGAGCCCGAGCTGATGCAGGCCGGGTGGTCCAAGCGCCGCCCGCTGTCGTGGGTCGTGCACGAGGAGACTTACGGACGCCGCGCGCTGCCCGGCGCCGAGCCGCACGACCTGCTCCAGGAGACCCTGCAGGGCATCCGCCCGCTGGACGCCAAGGCGCTCGGCGAGGCGTGGGAGCGGCAGAAGCGCATGACCAAGCCGGCCGGCGCGCTCGGCATGCTGGAGATCATCTCGGCGCAGCTGTGCGGCCTGTCGCGGAAGTGCCCGCCGCCCATCCCGGAGCCCGCCGCCGTGGCGATCTTCGCGGGCGACCACGGCGTGCACGCGCAGGGCGTCACCCCGTGGCCCCAGGAGGTCACCGGCCAGATGGTGGCCAATTTCCTCGGCGGCGGCGCGGTCTGCAACGCCTTCGCGAACCAGGTCGGCGCCGAGGTCTGCGTCGTGGACGTCGGCGTGAAGTCCGAGCTGCCGGCCACCCCCGGCCTGCTGCCGCGCAACGTGCGCCCCGGTACGGACGACATGACCGCCGGGCCCGCGATGTCCCGCGAGGACGTGCTCAAGGCTGTCGAGGTGGGCATCGAGACCGCCCGTGACCTGGTGTCGGCCGGGAACAAGGCGCTGCTCACCGGCGAGATGGGGATCGCGAACACCACCGCGTCCGCGGCGCTGATCTCCGTCTATACCGGCAGCGACCCCGCCGAGGTCACCGGCCGCGGCACGGGCATCAACGACGAGACGCACGCCCGCAAGGTCGATGTCGTCCGCCGCGCCCTCGAACTGCACCAGCCGGACCCGGCCGACCCGATCGGCGTCCTCGCCACCGTCGGCGGCCTGGAGCACGCCGCGCTGGTCGGCCTGATCCTCGGCGGCGCCTCGCTGCGTACGCCGGTGATCCTGGACGGCGTGAGCGCCGGCGCGGCCGCGCTGGTGGCGCGGGCCGTGGCCCCCGAGGCGCTGGCCGCCTGCATCGCGGGCCACCGCAGCGCCGAGCCGGGGCACGTCGCGGCCCTGACCAAGCTGGGCCTGCGCCCGCTGGTCGACCTCGACCTGCGCCTCGGCGAGGGCACCGGAGCGCTGCTCGCCCTGCCGATCGTGCAGAGCGCGGCGCGGGCGATGCACGAGGTGGCCACGTTCGACGCCGCCGGAGTCACCGAGAAGGGCTGACCGCCCGCGGGGAGGGCGACGGCCCGCCGGTACGGATCTCACCGAGACCCGCACCGAGCCGGGCCGCCCCCTCCACCGCCACACACGCAAGCCGCGCTGTGCCGTGCCGCACCGTGCCGTGCCTGCCAGTCCTGGCGCCGTCCCCGGAACCTCGTTCCTCCGGTGCCCGCCGGCGCACCTACGGGCCCGCCAGTACTCCCACGGGCGGGCCTGTCGGCACACCCACGGGCTCGTCGGGCGCCCCCACGGGCCCCGTCGGGCGCACCCACGGGGCTCGACGGCACGCCCACGAGGCCCGTCCGGCGCACTTACGAGGCTCGTCGGCACGTCCACGCGGCTCGTCGGCACGTCCACGGGGCGGTCTCAGGGCCGCCCGCGCATGACCTCGGGCCCGCGGCCAAATAGGCTGTGGGCCGGAACGCGTGGCCGCCCGTACCGGCCGCACCACCACCCTCACGCCGCTCCAGTGCCGAAGCGGCCCCGCATCACCGCACAAGGAGCCGTACCGCCATGGCCGTTCCCTCCGAGCACGCCGCCTATCCCGTCGGCCTGCGCCTGACCGGCCGCCGGGTCGTGGTGCTGGGCGGCGGCCAGGTCGCCCAGCGCCGGCTGCCCGCGCTGATCGCCGCCGGCGCCGACATCCTGCTGATCTCGCCGTCGGCCACGCCCTCCGTCGAGGCCATGGCCGACGCGGGCGAGCTGGCCTGGGAGCGGCGTACGTACCGGCCCGGCGACCTCGCCGCCGCCTGGTACGCGCTGATCTCCACCGACGACGACGCGGCCAACGCCGCCGCCTCCCAGGAGGCCGAGGAGCACCGCGTCTGGGCCGTACGCTCCGACGACGCCGAGGCGGCCACTGCCTGGACGCCGGCCACCGGCCGCAGCGAAGGCGTCACCGTCGCCGTCCTCAACACCGACTCCGCCGGCCGCGACCCGCGGCGGGCCGCCGCGGTCCGGGACGCCATCGTCGAGGGCCTGCGGGACGGCACGATCGCCGCGCCGCACCACCGCCGGCGTGCGGCGGGCGTCGCCCTGGTCGGCGGCGGGCCCGGCGACCCCGACCTGATCACCGTGCGCGGCCGCCGGCTGCTGGCCGAGGCCGACGTCGTGATCGCCGACCGGCTCGGCCCCCGTGACCTGCTGGACGAGCTGCCGCCGCACGTCGAGGTCATCGACGCGGCGAAGATCCCGTACGGCCGGTTCATGGCTCAGGAGGCCATCAACAACGCGCTCATCGAGCACGCCAAGGCAGGCAAGGCCGTGGTGCGCCTCAAGGGCGGCGACCCGTTCGTCTTCGGGCGCGGCATGGAGGAGGCCGAGGCGCTGGCCGCCGAAGGCCTCACCTGCACGGTGGTGCCGGGCATCTCCAGCTCCATCAGCGTCCCCGGCGCGGTCGGCGTGCCTGTCACGCACCGGGGGGTGGCGCACGAGTTCACCGTGGTCAGCGGCCATGTCGCGCCCGACGACGCGCGCTCGCTGGTCGACTGGGCGGCGCTGGCGAAGCTGCGCGGGACGCTGGTGATCCTGATGGGCGTGGACAAGATCGGCGCCATCGCCGCGGCCCTCGTCCAGCACGGGCGCGGCGCCGACACTCCGGTCGCCGTGATCCAGGAGGGCACGATGGCGACCCAGCGCCGCGTCGACGCCACGCTGGAGACGGTTGGGACGCGGGTCAAGGAAGAGGACGTCCGCCCGCCCGCCGTCATCGTCATCGGCGACGTGGTGAACGCAGCAAAAACCTTCAAGCCGTGAGCCACGAGGCCCAAGGCGCGAGCCATCACGCCGCGGGCCGCCGAGCTCTGGGCCCCCGAGCCTCGGACCGCGAGCTCTGGACCGCCGAGCTTTGGACCCCGAACCCCGGGCCTTCGCGCCGTGGCCGGTACGCCGTGAGCTCCGGGTCCGAGTCGGGTCCGGAGCCCGTGGCCCTTCGCGGCACGCCGAGGCCCCTCGACCGGCCCTGGCGCCGTGGGCCCTGCGGCGGCGGCCGTCTCACGGCATGAAGTGACGCTTCGCCACCTGGCCCCCCTTTGCTGGGGTTATACAGGGGTGTGCCGGACGGCAGCGGGTTGTCCACAGGCCGACCCGCTCCCGTACGGCGAGCCGCCCGCCCCTCCCCGTACGGTCGGCCGTAACCGTAGGTAACAAATCCGGCTCCCGGCATGGGAACCACAACGACGACAAGGCACCATCGACCCGTGGCAGACATCATCACCGTCGACGACCCCGACGACCCCCGGCTGCGTGACTACACCGGCCTCACCGACGTGGAACTGCGCCGCAGGCGCGAACCGGCCGAGGGGCTCTTCATCGCCGAGGGCGAGAAGGTGATCCGGCGCGCCAAGCACGCCGGGTACGAGATGCGGTCCATGCTGCTCTCCGCCAAGTGGGTCGACGTCATGCGGGACGTCATCGACGAGGTGCCGGCCCCGGTGTACGCGGTGGACCCCAAGCTCGCCGAGCAGGTGACGGGCTATCACGTGCACCGTGGCGCGCTCGCCTCCATGCAGCGCAAGCCGCTTCCGGAGCCCGGCGAGCTGCTCGCGTCGGCGCGCCGTGTCGTCGTCATGGAAGCGGTCAACGACCACACCAACATCGGCGCGATCTTCCGCAGCGCCGCGGCCCTCGGCATGGACGCCGTGCTGCTCTCACCGGACTGCGCCGACCCGCTCTACCGGCGGTCGGTGAAGGTCTCCATGGGCGCGGTCTTCTCCGTACCGTACGCGCGCCTGGAGCAGTGGCCGCGGAGCCTGGAGACCGTACGGGAGGCCGGCTTCAAGCTGCTCGCGCTCACCCCCGACGACAAGGCCACCGCCATCGACGAGGCGGCGCCGCACCGCCTGGAGCGGGCCGCGCTCATGCTCGGCGCCGAGGGCGACGGACTGTCCCGGCAGGCCCTGGTCGCGGCGGACGAATGGGTGCGCATCCCGATGGCGCACGGCGTCGACTCGCTGAACGTCGGCGCGGCCGCGGCGGTCGCCTTCTACGCGGTCGCCACGGGACGCCCGGGTACGGCCTGAGAATCGGGGAGAGGCCCGTTCCTACGGCGGGCCCTGTTCCTACGGCGCGGCCCGTTCTCACGGCCGCTCCTCAGCCCTCGCCCGAGCCCCCGCCACATCAGTCAGCCGCACTCGCACCCGTCCCACGCACCTCACGCGCGTGGGACGGGTGCGCGAGCGTCTCGTGCACGGGCGCCTCATGCTCCGCGTGATACGGGCGCCCCGCGCTCCTCGTGTACGGGCGCCCCGCGCTCCTCGTGTACGTGTACCGCCTGCGTACCCGTCACCCGCGCGCCCACCGTGTGCGTCCCCTGCGTTCCCCGGTCGTGGGCCGAGCCGAGTACGCCCAGGCCGCGGGTGGGGCCCTGGCAGCCCTGGGCGGCGGCGATGCCCAGGGCCACGAGCAGCGTCACCGTCACGAACACGATGAGCCGCTGACGGAGCAGCCGGCGGTCCGGGCCCGCCGGGCGGCGGCCGCCCGACGTGGAGCGCGCTGCCGGGCGTGAACCGTTTCGCCCAGTCGAACGCGCGCCCGGCACCCGTCCCGAAGCACGGCCCCCCGAGCGCCCTTCGGAGTGCGGCCCGGCGGACCTGCCGTGGGAACCGGAAGCGGAGACGGAACCGGAGCCGGACCGGCCCTGAGAACCGGACGACCGGCCGTTCGAGCCCGCCGGCGCGGAGCGGCCGTTCGACCCGGCGGCCGAGCGCCCGTTGCTGCTCGCGGGTGCCGACCTGCCGTGGGAACCCGACGCCGCGGCACCGGAACGTCCATTGGAGGAGGGCGGGGGAGCGGCGGACGCGGAGCGCGCGCCGCTGCCGCCCGTCGCGGGCCGTCCGCCGCTCTGTCCCGGGGCCGGCGGCCAGCCGCCGCCCGTGCCCGCCGAGCGGGAACCGGCCGGGCGGGAGACGGAAGGCCGCGAGGAGGACTGCGGACGCGGCGTACTGGGCCCCTGGCCCGGCGCGCGCCGCTCGTCCCCGCGCTGGCGTGCGAACTCCTCCGCCCGGCGGCCCGAGGAGCGGTCCGGCGTGCCCCGGTCCGTCCGTACCAGCGCCTCGCCCGGCAGCCCGTCCACCGGACCGTCGGTCAGCCCGTGCGCCTCCCGCGCGGCGATCTCCTTCAGCCGCAGCGAGAGCGACAGCGTGCTGGGCCGCTCGGCCGGGTCCTTGGCCAGGCAGGAGGCGATCAGCGGCACCAGCGCGTCGGGCACCCCGGCCAGCTGCGCCTCCTCGTGGACCACGCGGTAGAGCATGACCTCGGAACTGCCGTGCCCGAAGGGCGAGTCCGCGGTACAGGCGTACGCCAGCGTCGCGCCGAGCGCGAAGATGTCCGTCGAGGGCGTGACGGCCGCGCCGCGCACCTGTTCGGGTGCGAGGAAGCCGGGCGACCCGACGGCCGTGCCGACGTGCGTGAGCGTGCTCGCGCCGGTCGCCCAGGCGATGCCGAAGTCGATGATCCGCGGGCCCTTCGGGGACAGCAGGATGTTCGACGGCTTCAGGTCACGGTGGACCACGCCCGCGTCGTGCACGGCGAGCAGCCCCTCGGAGAGCGCCGCGCCGATCGTGGCGACCTGCGTCGGCGGCAGCGGGCCCTCGTCGTTGACCTTGTCGTGCAGCGAGGGCCCTGGAACGTACTGGGTGGCGAACCACGGGCGGTCCGCGTCCAGGTCGGCCGCCACCAGCCGGGCCGTACAGCCGCCCCGGATCCGCCGTGCCGCCTGCACCTCGCGCGCGAAGCGGGAGCGGAATTCGTGATCCTCGGCCAGGTCGGGGCGGATCACCTTGAGCGCCACCCGCTGGCCGCGCTTGTCGGACCCGAGGTAGACCACGCCCATCCCGCCGGCGCCCAGCCGCCGGTGCAGCCGGAACGAGCCGACGACCCGCGGATCCTCGCGCCGGAGCCGCATCATCGCCATGTCCGTCCCCTACCTGCGGTGGGGAGGCCCCACTCCGCTGCATCCGTCTGACGTGCCACAGCTTACGGATTGACGGCGCGCTGCGCTGTCAGGCCGCGCATGCGTCGGCCATGGATTGTCGGCGGCGCGGGGACGGCGCGGGCCGCGCAGCCGGAATGGGCCTGCGTACGTGCGGAGTTCCGCGGCCCGGGCCCAAGGGTCGGCGACGGCAGGGGGTTTGACGGGTCGGCGGGCGGCGCCGCGTGGCCGGCGGCCGGCGCAGCGGAACCGGGGCGGGCGCGGCGGCGTCCCGCGAGGGCCCGCCGACCGGCCCCCGCCGGTGTCGGGCGGGGGAGTGGCGGAAGTGACCAAAGTCACGCGAAGCGGCGGTCCCGGGACACAGTCGGGCATCCGGGCACGGGGACGGGCGTACCGGTACCCCGGCCGCGGGCCGGGCGTACGGATGACCGGGCGGCCTCCGGCGGTCTCCGGCGGCATCCGGCGGCATCCAGTGGTCGCCCGGTGCGCCGTCCCGTCCGGGTTCTCCCTGAATGCCGGTGCCGGGTCTCCACCCAGGGGAGTAGATGGCGGGGTCTCCCGTCATCCTCCTGGAGGCCAGTGGATCAGTACGTCGGGCTGACGCCTCGCGGCCGCTCGCTGCCTAATGTGGAGGTCAAGCGGTGGGCACGGTACTCGTCCCCCGAGGTCGGACGCCCACCGCTTCTGGAACGAGGGGAGCGGGGCGATGGCCGACACGGCGGGACGGACGGTTCTCCGTACGCAGGGGCGCAGGGCGGCCGCCGCGTTCGGCGGGCACCAGCCCTCCGGCACCCGCCACCCGCTGGTGGCGGTTGCCATGGTGCTGCCGCTGGCGGTGCTGCTGGCCGTCGTCTTCGGCGGCTGGGAAGCCGTCGTCACACAAGCGTCGTCCGTGGCCGGATTGCTGGGGCACTGAGACCCAGGTCCCGGAAGAGCGGTCCGGGACCGGGGTGCTCACAGCGCTCCGGGGACAAGTCTCCGGCCGATTGACCCCGTGGGGACGGGGGTACGGCGGACGGCACGAATGGCCGGGCATCTGGGGAGATGCCCGGCCTTCGCGCGTCCGGGGCGGGTCGGGGAGCCGCGCTGGCGGTGCGTACGATCCGAGCGGCGGAGCCGGCCGGTGCGCTCTGCGCGAGCCGGGTCCGCACGAACCGAGGGGGAACGATGTCCCGCGCCCTGATACGCCGCCTGGCGGCACTCTCCGAGGCGTCCACGACGCCCGAGGCGTCCACGGCGTCCATGGCCTCTCAGGCGCCCGCCCCGTCCACGACGCCCGCCGCTTCCCATACCCCCGACGCCCCCGACACCTCCCATCCCCCCGACGCCCCCTCGGCCCCCATAGTTCTCGCCGACCGTCCCGACGGGACCGTAGTGCGCGGCGGGCGGGCCGTCGCCAAGGCGCACGCGGCCGACTGCGACGCCGCGGCGCTCGCCGTCCGGCTGCGCATCGCCGCCCACCCGGGCCTGCACGGCACGCTGCTGCCCCCGTTGCCGGTCACCGGCCCCGACGGCTACCTCGTCCGGCACGACGACGGCCGCCCCCTCACCCGCTGGCCGTACGGCCTCCCGGTCGCGCCGGACGACCCGGACGGCGCGCCCTGGGAGGACGCGGCCCGGCTCCTCGCCCGGCTGCACGCCGTGGACCCGGAGACGCTGCCCGGCCCGGTGCCGCCGATGCGCGGTCCCGCCAAGGCCGCCCGCGCGCTGGCCCGGATGCGGGCCGCGGCGACCGACGCCGTGCCGTCACTGGCCGCCGCGGCCCGCGTGGTGGCGGCCGGCTGGGCCGCGCTGCCGGCCTGGGCGCGCGACGAGGCGCCCGCGCCGGGGCCGGGGCTGCTCTGCCACGGCGACCTGCACCTGGGCCAGCTCGTACGGCACCCCGTGCCCGACGGCCGCTGGCTGCTCATCGACGTCGATGATCTCGGGCTGGGGGAGCCGGGGTGGGATCTCGCCCGGCCCGCGGCCTGGTTCGCGAGCGGGCTGCTCGCCCCGGACGTCTGGGCGCGCTTCCTCGGCGCGTACCGGGCCGCCGGCGGCCGTGCCGTACGGCCCGAAGGGGATCCATGGCCGGAACTGGACGTCCCCGCCCGCGCCCTGACGGTCCAGACCGCGGCCCTGGCCATCGCCAAGGCCGCCCCGGAGGGCCGCCCGCTGGACGAGGTGGAGAGCGCTCTCGTCGAGTCCTGCGCACGGATGATCTGGTGACAAGCTGTTACGTACCGGGGCAGTTGAGGTGCGGTTTTGCGTCGTAGGGTGAACACACCAACGGTGGACGGAGGTTCGTTGCCGCCGCCGTGCGATCACAGGAGTTGAGCCGACATGCAGTGTCCCAAGTGCCATGCGCCGATGCATACGTACAACCGGAACGGGGTCCAGATCGAGCAGTGCTCCGGCTGCCGCGGGATCTTCCTGGACTACGGCGAGCTGGAGTCGCTGACCCGGCTGGAGTCCCAGTGGTCGCAGCAGGCCCCGCCGCCCCCGCCCGCGCCCGCCCCGCAGGCCTACCCTGCGGCGCCGGCCTGGGGCGCCCCGCACCACGGACAGCACGGTCACCACGGCCACCATGGTCACCACGGCCACCGCAGCTTCGGCCGGATGCTCTTTTCCTCTTGATCGCCGGTGCCCGCCCGGCCCCTGGAGGGCCGGGCGCCCGGCGCGGCCGCCACGGCAACGACGAAGGGCCGGAGCTTTCGCTCCGGCCCTTCGTCTGCCGTGTGGACGATACTGGGATTGAACCAGTGACCTCTTCCGTGTCAGGGAAGCGCTCTCCCGCTGAGCTAATCGTCCGGGGGACCATGGTCACTCCGCGAAGTGAGTCATGGGCACTGCGTGCGCGATACTGGGATTGAACCAGTGACCTCTTCCGTGTCAGGGAAGCGCTCTCCCGCTGAGCTAATCGCGCGGGACGGTCCTTGCGGACCAGTGGACGATACTGGGATTGAACCAGTGACCTCTTCCGTGTCAGGGAAGCGCTCTCCCGCTGAGCTAATCGTCCTTGGAGGTGGAGACGGGATTTGAACCCGTGTAGACGGCTTTGCAGGCCGTTGCCTCGCCTCTCGGCCACTCCACCAGGAGCGTAGGGGTTCGGGAAGATCCCCCACTCAGAGCGGACAACGAGGCTCGAACTCGCGACCTCAACCTTGGCAAGGTTGCGCTCTACCAACTGAGCTATGTCCGCAGGTGCCTCCCTCAGACTAACGCCTGAGAGCTGCTGTCTTCGGTCGGCTTCCGCTTTTCGCTTCCGCGTCCCGGCGACGTGTTGAACTCTAGCGGATTCCTGGGCCAGTACAAAAACGCGTTTGTGCAGCGTGCTGCGGTGCTCGTTCGACCGGGGCGGCGCCGGGGGCGCCGTCCTAGACTCGACGGCGTGCCCGACCTGCCTCCGCTGGCCCGCTTCGGCGGCCTCATCGCCTCTGACCTGCGCGACGTCACCAGTGACCCCGCCGCCCTGGACTCCGCGGGCTGGTGGGCCGTGGTCGCCGACTTCGAGGGCCGCCTCGTGTGCGCGCGCTTCGGCGACGTACGGGAGGACCCCGGCAACGGTCCCCGCGGCGCGTGGCGCGGGCCCGCGCGCGAGGCCTGGACCTCCTCGCTGGACCGGGCCGCCTACACCGCGGGTGTCCGCCGGATACGCGAGCACATCGCGGCGGGCGAGGTCTATCAGGCGAACCTGTGCCGAATTCTCTCCGCGCCGCTGCCCGACCCCGAGCGCGCCGACGTCGACGCGCTGACTGCTTTGCTGGCCCGGGGGAACCCGGCACCGTATGCCGGAACGGTTCGCCTGCCCGCGCACGGCGTCGAGGTCGCCACCGCCTCACCCGAGCTGTACCTGCGCCGCACCGGCCGCACGGTCGAGTCCGGCCCGATCAAGGGCACCGGACGCACGGCGGAGGACCTGCTGGAGAAGGACCACGCCGAGAACGTGATGATCGTGGACCTGGTCCGCAACGACATGGGCCGGGTGTGCGCCACCGGCTCCGTGACGGTGCCGGCCCTGTGCGCGGTCGAGCCCCATCCAGGGCTCGTGCACCTCGTGTCCACCGTGCGCGGTGAGCTGGCGGAAGGGGCGGGCTGGCCCGAGCTGCTCGTCGGCACCTTCCCGCCCGGCTCCGTCACCGGCGCGCCCAAGCGCAGCGCCCTGGACATCATCGAGTCCCTGGAGACCGCGCCCCGCGGCCCGTACTGCGGAGGCGTCGGCTGGGTGGACGCCGACCGGCGCACCGGCGAGCTGGCGGTGGGCATCCGCACCTTCTGGGTCGACCGGCAGGCCGCCGCCGGTCCCGTCCTGCGCTTCGGCACCGGCGCCGGCATCACCTGGGGATCCGACCCCGGCCGCGAGTGGGAGGAGACCGAACTGAAGGCGGCCCGGCTGCTGGCGGTAGCGTCGGAGACGTACGAAACGACTGGAGGAACGACGCGATGAAGATCTGGCTCGACGGGGAACTGCGGGACGCGGACAGCGCCCGGGTCTCCGTTTTCGACCACGGACTGACGGTCGGGGACGGTGTCTTCGAGACCCTGAAGGCCGAGGACGGCCGCGCCTTCGCGCTCACCCGGCACCTCCACCGGCTGACCTCCTCGGCCCGCGGCCTCGGCCTGCCCGACCCGGACGAGGACGAGGTACGCCGCGCCTGCGACGCCGTCCTGGCCGCCAACCCCATGCCGCTCGGCCGGCTGCGCGTCACCTACACCGGCGGCCACTCGCCGCTCGGCTCCGACCGCGGCGAGGAGGACCCCACCCTCGTCGTCGCGCTCGGCGAGACCACGCGCCGGCCCGACACCACGGCGACGATCACCGTCCCCTGGACCCGCAACGAACGCGGCGCGCTCACCGGCCTGAAGACCACCTCCTACGCCGAGAACGTCGTCGCGCTGGCCCGCGCACGCCGGCAGGGCGCCAGCGAGGCGCTGTTCGCCAACACCCTGGGGCAGCTGTGCGAGGGCACCGGATCCAACGTCTTCGTCGTCCTCGACGGTGAACTGCACACCCCGCCGGTGGAGTCCGGCTGCCTGGCCGGCATCACCCGCGCGCTGACCGTGGAATGGACCGGCGCCAAGGAGACCGACCTGCCGCTGGACGCCCTGGAGCGGGCCGAGGAGATCTTCCTGACCTCCAGCCTGCGCGACGTCCAGGCCGTCACCCGCAACGACGGCCGGCAGCTCGGGGACGGCCCCGGACCGGTCACCGCCAAGGCCATGCGGATCTTCGCCGAACGCGCAGCGGCCGACTTCGACCCGCGCTGAGGCCCGCCTGACCAGGCCGATGTCTGAGCGGGCGCGCGCGGGGACAGAACAACACCGTGACCACAACGCTGCGCCCCACCGGCCCGGACGAGCAGCTGAAGGGCGGCGCCCGGGCCCGTACGTTCGACGTCTGCGTCAACAGCCGCCCCGTCGGCCGGCTCCGGCTCGCCACCGACCCGCGGTCGGCGCTGCCCACGGGCCGCCTCGCAGACCTGTGGATCGACGAGCCCGACCGGCGGCGGGGCCGCGCCACCGTCGCCGCCCTGGCCGCCGAGGAAGTGCTGCGCGGCTGGGGCTGCCGGCGCATCGAGTTCTTCGTGCCCGCCGACGCCACGCCCGCGCTGCGGCTCAGTAACGCGCTCGGCTACACCGAGCGGGCCCGCCGGATGCGCAAGGCGCTCACCACGCCGCCCGCGCTGCCGCCCGGCAGCACCGACCGGCCGCTGGACGAGGCGGAGTACCCGGGCTGGCGCGATGCGGCGCAGGCCGAGTTCGTACGCGTCATGGCCGCGCAGGGTGAGCCGGCCGACCGGGTCGCGGAGCTGGTGGCCGACAGCCACCGCCGGCTGCTGCCCGAGGGCGTCCGCACGCCGGGGCAGAGCCTGCGCGTCCTGAGCCACGAGGGGACGGACGTGGGGACGCTGTGGACCGCGCTCGCCGTACCGGGGGAGACGGGCGGCTACGTGTACGACGTCCAGGTCGCCCCGCAGCACCGCGGCCACGGCCACGGGCGCACCCTCATGGGCATCGCTGAGCGGGAGTGCCTGGCCGCCGGGCACCGCGTGCTCGGGCTGAACGTGTACTCCGACAACGCGGTGGCGCGCCGGCTGTACGAGTCCCTGGGGTACCGGACCACGGACCACCTGCTGTGGAAGCCGCTGCTGTGAGCGGCCGGACGGCCGGGGGCGGTGTTACTCGGCCGCCGCCAGCAGCAGGTCCGCGAGCTCCTCGATGCGGGCGCGCAGCCCCTCCTGGCTCTTGCTGCCGTCCAGCCGCTCGCCGCCGATGACGTACGTGGGCGTGCCCGTCACGCCGATCGCCTTGCCCTCGGCCTGGTCCGCGTCGACGATCAGCAGGTGCCGCCCGTCGATCAGCGCGGTGTCCAGCTCCTCGGCGTCCAGACCCAGCTCCCCGGCCACCTTCACCAGCAGCTTCTCGCCCTGCTTCGCCAGCTCCGCGGTGCGGCCGAGCACGGCCTCCACGTACGGCCACCCCTGGCCCTGCTCGATGGCCTCCTCGGCGGCCTGCGCGGCGGCGTAGGCGTGCTTGTGCTTCTCCAGCGGGAAGTGGCGCAGCCGGATGTCCAGCCGGTCGCCGTAGCGCGCACGGAGCGCGTGCAGGTCGGCGAGGGCGGTGTGGCAGTCCGGGCACTGCAGCTCGCACCAGACGTCCAGGACGATGGGGAGGGCGGCCTCGGCGGGGGAGGGGGCGTCGTTCATGGGGCCAGTCTTCCAGTCTCCGCGGCCCCGGCCGCACAGCCCCCGAGGCGGCGGTCCACCGGCACCTGCGGAGGATCCGGACCCCGAGATGTCCCCGAGGGCGCCCCGGGCCATGGCCGGTACGGCGTGCGAGGGGGCACGATGGAGGGGAAACCGCATCACAGCAGGAGGATCCGATGCTGACCTCGACCGTCTGCGCCGCGCTGTCGGTGGCCGGCCTGGGCATCGCCGCGCTCACCGCCTTCCGCAGGCGCTTCCTGGCCGCGACGCGCATCGCCGCCTTCGCGCTCATCCCCGCCGGGCTGGTCATGACCGGCATCATCGACTGGATCACGGGGCTGGTGCTCAAGCCGACCGTGTGGGCGGGCTTCGGCCTGCTGGCGCTCTCGGTCCTGCTGTTCCTCGTGAGCCGCTTCGCCGAGCGCCGCTCCGGGCGACGGAAGGAACGCCGGGCGGCGACCGCCGCGGCGCAGCCCGGCGGCGCGGTGGCGCCGGCTGCCTCGGCGCCGTCCCTGGGTGCCGGACGCGAGCCCGCCCGCCGGCCCGCCGCCGAGCCGGCCCGGCAGGGCGGCGGCGAGGACGACTTCTCCGATATCGAAGCCATCCTGAAAAAGCACGGGATCTGAGGAAGTCCCCCTCTCCCGGGGGAACTGTCCGCCGCCCGCGGAGACCGGCTGCGTCATGATCTCCGCGAGATGAACGACGAGTGCGCCCTGCCCCGGGAGAACACTCCCCGGGCCACCGACCCAGTTTCTCCGTCCCGCGGCTGCCTGTTCGCGCTGTCCCAGCCGCCCCTGATGCTCTTCCTCACCGTCATCGGTGTCCTGCTCATGATCGGCGCCGTGCACGACCTCTTCTGGCTGTGAGCTGACCGTGACGAGCGGGGGCTGCGAGCGGCCGGGCCCCGCCCCGCCGCCTCAGCCCGCGGCCTCCCGGCGGCGCGCCCGGTAGGCGGCGACGTGCAGGCGGTTTCCGCAGGTCCGGCTGTCGCAGTAGCGGCGCGAGCGGTTGCGCGAGAGGTCGACGAAGGCGTGCCGGCAGTCCGGTGCCTCGCAGCGCCGCAGCCGCTCCCGCTCCCCGGCGACGACCAGGAACGCCAGTGCCATCCCGCCGTCCGCCGCGAGGTGGTCGGCCACCGAGGCGCCCGGCGCGAAGTAGTGCACGTGCCAGTCGTACCCGTCGTGGTCGGTCAGCCGCGGGGTGGTCCCGGCCGCCGCGACCAGCGCGTTCAGCAGCTCCGCCGCCGACCGGTCGTCGTCGGCCGCGAAGACCTCGGCGAAGCGCGCCCGTACGGACCGCAGGGAAGCGAGGTCCCGTTCGCCGAGCGTGCCCACGTCGCTGATGCTGTTGCGCGCGACGAACTCCTTCAGCTCCGCCACGTCGCTGAGCCTGTCGGGGGCCGCCGGGGCCCCTTCCTCGGGCGCGGTGTTCAGGAGGTCGACGACCGCCTCCAGCGCGCACCGGCTGTCGTGGGTGATCATCACGGTTGCTCCCAGGCCGGGAGGGGCGGGCCCTGCCGCCCCCGGGATCAATGGGCGGTGGCCGGCGATCTGCAGCGATCGGCCGGCCACCCCCTTGTGCCGAATGGTCGCCGACTCTAGCGCTTCCAACAAGGCCGGGCGGACACGGCGGCGGAGGCACGCGCGGTGTGCGGCGCGCGGCGTCCGGGCCGGTCAGCGCGGACGGCGCCGCCGCCACGGTGGATTCCGCGGCGGCGGCGCCGGTGCTTGCCGTATGAACTTGTCCGTCCTGCGCCGTCTCCCCGAGTCGGACGGCGCGAGTGGTGAGCGGGTTGACGCGGTTTGCGGCCGCGGGTCTCCTCAGCTCTCCGCGAGGATGTGGGAGAGCTCCGTGTCGAGATCGAAGTGACGGTGCTCGGTGCCCGGCGGAACCGCGGCATCCGTGCGCTTCAGGAAGGATTCCAGGGCCCGCGCCGGGGCTTCGAGCAGTGCCTCGCCCTCCGGAGAGCTCAGGGCGATGCAGACGACGCCCTGACCATGACTCCGGGACGGCCAGACGCGGACGTCGCCGGTGCCGGTGGGCCGGTGCAGGCCCTCGGCGAGGAGATCACGGGCGAATACCCATTCGACCGTCTCCTCGGCTCCGGTGTGGAAGGTGGCGTGCACGGCATAAGGATCGGCCGTGTCATACCGCAGGCCCGCAGGTACAGGCAGTGAGGACTCGCTCGACACAACGAGGCGCAGGTGCAGCTCGCAGCTGACCGTGGTGTTCATACGCCAGGGCCTTTCGCTCAGTGTGCGCTCGGGGGTTCGCACGTCGGCGAAATCGACATGCCACCTACGGTGGCGTTGTAAACCCCTCTGACTGTTTTGGGTGGCTTCGAGTACCTCTTACGGCGGAGTCCCGGATCCTCCCGAGCGTTCATGCGGGGGAGTGGAGCGTCGGGTAGGTTTGCGAGTATGAATGCGGAGAGTGACGGGGGCCGTGGCGCGAGCACCGGAGGTGCGACGGCAGTACCGCAGAAGCTCGGGTCCAAGGCGCCGCATTTCGTGAAGCGCTCCCGGACCCTCCACATGAGCTGGCAGGTCGCGATCTTCATCGTCGGGCTCGCGGTGGTCGTCGGCGGCATCATCATGCTGCCGCTGCCGGGTCCCGGCTGGCTGGTGATCTTCGCCGGCATGGCGATCTGGGCGACCGAGTTCGTCTGGGCCCAGCTCGTCCTGCGCTGGACCAAGCGCAAGGTCACCGAGGCCGCCCATCGGGCCCTCGATCCCAAGGTCCGGCGCCGCAACATCATCCTCACCACGATCGCCGTCGTGATCGTGGTCGCGGCCCTCGCGGTGTACGTGTGGCAGTTCGGCTTCGTCATGCCCTGGAAGATCAGTCGGTGACCGTGGTCATGAGCCCCGCTGACATGCGGTAATGTTGGCGGTGCGCCAGGCCGGGAGGCATCGGCGCCCCGGGCGATTAGCTCAGTGGGAGAGCGCTTCGTTCACACCGAAGAGGTCACTGGTTCGAACCCAGTATCGCCCACCCGGATCAAGGACCCGGAGGTCTCGTACCTCCGGGTCCTCGGCGTTTCCGGCGTCCCGCGCGGCACACTGGTCCCATGCCCGACCGGCCGGTCCGCCCGCACCACTACCGCTTCCGCAGCGTCTGGCTGCTGGACGCGCCGCCCGACGCCGTCCTCGCCGCCCTGGAGCGTCCCGAGACCTACCCGCGCTGGTGGCCCCAGGTCGCCGAGGTGCAGCGGACGGGCGAGCAGTCCGGCACCGCCCGCATCCGCTCCGTGCTGCCGTTCAGCCTGCGGATCGCCGCCCGCGAGGCCCGGCTGGACCGGGCGGCCGGCGTCCTGGAGACCGAACTGCACGGCGACATCGACGGCTGGGCCCGCTGGACGGTCGGCCCGCACGGCTCCGGCACCCGCGCGCTCTACGAGCAGGAGGTCGAGGTGCGCAGGCCGTTCATGCGCCTGCTGGCCTACCCCGGACGCCCGTTCTTCCGCCTCAACCACGCCCTGATGATGCGGGCCGGCCGGCGCGGGCTGGCGGCCTGGCTGGACGGCCGCGAAGGAATTTGAAGCCAGGGCCCCGAGCCCTGTATTGTTCAGCTCGTTCGCGGGGGAAACCCCAAGAACCCCGGGCGATTAGCTCAGTGGGAGAGCGCTTCGTTCACACCGAAGAGGTCACTGGTTCGAACCCAGTATCGCCCACAAGTGCGAGGGTGAAGCGTGCTTGCCAACAGCGCAAGCCGCTTCGCCCTCGTCGTGTTTTACGTGGCTTCGCCACGCGAGGCGGGGGCTTCGCCACCCGCACCCCCCGCACATGAGGCAGGGCCGGCGTCAACGATCCGGCTTTCTGCGTGTATTCGCACATTCAGCACGCTCAGGCCGCCGCCGGCAGGTCCGGGCGCAGTGGCCAGTGCGGGTCGACCGGCTCCTCCGTGCCGTTGCGGGCGAACCACGCCTGCAGGCCCCGGGCCTGCGCCGCGTGCCACACCGCCTGCAGCGCGTGCAGCTCCGCCACGCTCAGCCCTTCGAGGCGCGTCGCGAACGTCTGCCCCACGGCCCGTACGACCTGCAGCGCCGCCGTCGCGTCCGCCGCCGCCTCGTGCGCCCCCGACAAGTCGACGCCGTACTGCTCGCACAGGTCCGTCAGCGTCCGGCGGCCCTTGCGGTACCGGTCCAGATGCTTGTCCAGCACCCGCGGATCCAGCACGCACAGCGACTGCGTACCGAGATACGCCGCCAGCGACGACGCGCGGTGCCGCCGCAACTCGCGGTCCAGCAGCGTCAGATCGAACGGCGCGTTCATCACGACCAGCGGCCGCCCCGCCATCGCCTGCTCCGCCAGGGCCCGCGCTATCTCCTCCATCACCGGCGCAGGCCACCGGCCGTTCATCGCCAGATGCCCGGCCGTCAGGCCGTGCACCGCCGTCGCCGCCTCCGGGATGTCCACACCGGGATTGACCAGCCAGCGCGTGACCCGCGGAGTCGAGCGGGGCGTCTCCTGGACGACCAGGGCGGCGGAGACGATGCGGTCCTGCTCCACGTCGATCCCCGTGGTCTCCGTGTCGAAGGCGGCAAGTGGCCCGTCGAACCAGCTCGGCATTGTCCCAACTCCTCGCGCTCCTGCGGCGGGTGGCCTGCCCCGGGCCGCCCGAGCTGGTGATACCCGGCCCTCACGGTTGTCGAACCGCCCTTGTTTGCGGACCACTTGACACGGAGACAACACAGAGGGGACCGCCGCCTCAGCCGCGGTCCGCCGGACCGCCGTGCGGCCCGGCCACTCCCCTTCCACTCATCCGACCCGCACCACCGCAACGCCCGGAAGGCACAGGAGCGATGACGCTCGCGCAGCCCGAACCGGGTGGGCTGTCAGCCGCAGGCGGGCGGTACCCCCGGCCCGAAGGGGGGCCGGTACCGCTGCGCGGCCAGCTCGCCACCACCGCCTCCATGGAGACCCTCCAGGTGGGCTACCTCCACGCCGTGGCCGCTGCCGCGGGCTGTTCGCTCGCCCAGCCCTTCCCGGACAACGGCATCGACTGGCACGTCAGCCACAGCGCGCCCGGCCACACCATCGACGACGAAGTGACCATCAAGGTGCAGCTCAAGTGCACCTACCAGGTCCGGCCGCGCCCCCCTGGGGCGAGCTTCGGCTTCACGCTGGACAACGAGCACCTCGTGAAGCTCGCCCGGACACCCGTGGCGGTGCACAAGATCCTCGTCGTGATGCTCGTACCGCGCAGCCCCGAGGACTGGCTGCTGGCGAGCCACGACCGGCTCGAACTGCGGCACTGCTGCTACTGGATCAACCTGGCGGGCCGGCAGGCCACCGGCAGGCGCAAGACCACAGTGCGGATCCCGACCACGCGGGTCTTCGACGACCGCGCGCTCAGCGAGATCATGACGCGGGTCGGGGCGGGAGGGAGACCCTGATGTACCGGCCGACCGAAGACCACCCCTTCCCCGTTCCCGACCCCGCCCGGGTCGACCCGGGCGTGCTCACCGCCCTCCTGGCGCGGCACGGCTGGCGGCGCCGGGGCGGCCCCCAGGGCCGGTACGCGCGCTGGACCCCGCCCGGCGGCGCCGGCGGCACCAGCCTCCTCGTGCCAGGGGCCGCCGGCTACCCGGACGGTGCCGACCTCCTCGCCGAGGCGCTGGACGCGCTCTCCCGCAGTGCCGCGCCCTCGGCCCGCGAGATCCTCGTCGGCCTCGCGCTGCCCAGCGACGAGGTGCGCTGGGAACGCGACACCCCCGACGAGGGCTCCGGCGCGACCCTGTGGACCGCACAGGAACGGCTGCGCGCCGCGGCCCGCTCCCTGCTGGTCGCCGGCGCGCTCGGCACCTACGGAAAGGCCGGGTACTACGGCGCCCGGCACAAGCGGCAGGCCGAGGCGTTCCTCGACCAGGTGCTGGTCGGCCCGGCCCCCGCGGGCCGCCGGCTCACCGCGTACGTACCGGTCCGCGCGGGCCGCGGCTCGGTCGCCGGACTCCAGCGGGCGCTGCACGCGGCGCGCGACGCCACCGACTACCAGCGCGCGACGGGCGGCATGGAGGCCTACGAGGCAGCCGTGGAGCTGGGCGTCTGCCACGAGCTGACCGAGGCACTGATCTCCCTGGTGCGCGGCGCCGAAGGGGTCCGCATCTCCCTCGCCTGGTCACCGGCCGAAGGCCCGCCGCCGGGCTGCCCGGCCCGGCCAGAACCGGTCGAGTTCACCCCCGGCGACCTGCCCGCACTGCAGCAGGCCGCCCAGCGGTACGTACGGGACGAGCCCTCGCTGGCCGTGCGGGTGACCGGCACGGTCGTACGGATGCGCCGCGATCGCCCCGACGGCCCGGGCGCGGTACGGCTGCGGGTCCTCGCGGGGGCGGACGTGGCGCAGGTCAGGGTCGCGCTCGGCGAGGAGGACTACCGGATCGCCGGCCATGCGCACCTCCTCGGGCTGCCGGTCCGCGTGACCGGCCGGCTGGAGAGCCGCGGCGGCTTCCGCCGGATAACGGGCGCCCGCGACGTCACACCCGTCCAGGTCGACGAGGCCGAGCGGGACCGGCTGCTGAAGTCGCTCCAGGAGAACCTGGACCACTTCGAGGAGGCGTGCGGCGGGGAGTGAGCCGGCGGGGCGCGCCGCCCTCGGCCGCGGCGCGCCCCGCTTTCGTGCGCCGGGCTCCGTCAGCGGTGCGCGTACAGGTCGCGGAGCAGGGCGATCTCCGCGCCGTGGTGGATCGTCTCCCGGTTGATGTGCAGCACCAGCTCGGCCATCGGCGACTCGGCGAACTCGCCCTCCGCCGGGCCGCAGGGCCGCGCCAGCCCCTCCTCGCCCAGGCCGCGCACGCCGTCCTGCCAGGCCGCGTACGCCGCGTCGAGCTGCTCCAGCGCGCCCTGCGCGGAGCCCGCGTACGCGAAGCTCTCGTAGTCCGTCTTCGGCCCGCCGAAGTGGTTCGCGACGCGCATCCCGAAGACCCCGACGACGATGTGGGCCAGCCGCCAGGCGATCGTCGTCACCGGAGCGGGCACCGGCTCGGGGAAGGCGAAGTCGACCGTGAACGCGCCGCCGCCCGCCTGGACGGGCGCGCTGCCCGTGCCGCGCGGCCGGACGTTCCAGGCGTCCGCCACCGGCTCCCAGAAGTACTCCTCGTCGGTCAGCCCCGCCAGGCGACCGCGCAGCTGGTGCCGCCAGTGCCAGTCGAGCTGCTCCGTCAACCTGTCGTTCCAGTGGATCGTCATGGCCCGACGGTAGGGGCGCCCCGCCCGGGCCGTGGCGGAACGCGCCGGGCGGGGGAGGCGCCGCCGGAATACCGTTTCGCGAGGCGGCCCGGTGGCTCGGTACGATTCGGGGAGCGCAGCGATCGCTGCCGCCCAGCAGACATACGTCAGGAGAGACCGGTGTCAGACGTCCGTGTGACCATCCAACGCGATTCCGAGCGGGAAGAACGCGTGGTGACCACGGGCACTACGGCCGCCGACCTCTTCCAGGGCGAGCGCAGCATCGTCGCGGCGCGGGTGGCCGGAGAGCTCAAGGATCTCGCGTACGAGGTCGCCGACGGCGAGACCGTCGAGCCCGTGGAGATCACCTCCGAGGACGGGCTGAACATCCTGCGGCACTCCACCGCGCACGTGATGGCGCAGGCCGTGCAGGAGCTCTTCCCGGACGCCAAGCTCGGCATCGGCCCGCCGGTCAAGGACGGCTTCTACTACGACTTCGACGTCGAGACCCCGTTCACCCCCGAGGACCTCAAGCGCATCGAGAAGAAGATGCAGGAGATCCAGAAGCGGGGCCAGCGCTTCTCGCGCCGGGTCACCACCGATGAGGACGCCCGCGAGGAGCTGGCGGCCGAGCCGTACAAGCTGGAGCTGATCGGCCTCAAGGGCAACGCCGGCGAGGCCGCCGAGGGCGCGGACGCCGAGGTCGGCGCCGGCGAGCTGACCATCTACGACAACCTCGACGCCAAGACCGGCGAGCTGTGCTGGAAGGACCTCTGCCGAGGTCCGCACCTGCCCACCACCCGGAACATCCCGGCGTTCAAGCTGATGCGCTCCGCCGCCGCCTACTGGCGCGGCAGCGAGAAGAACAAGCAGCTCCAGCGGATCTACGGCACCGCCTGGCCGACCAAGGACGAGCTCAAGGCGTACCTGGAGTTCCTCGCCGAGGCCGAGAAGCGCGACCACCGCAAGCTGGGCGCGGAGCTGGACCTGTTCTCCATCCCGGAGGAGATCGGTTCGGGCCTGGCGGTCTTCCACCCCAAGGGCGGCATCATCCGCCGGGTCATGGAGGACTACTCCCGGCGGCGCCACGAGGAGGCGGACTACGAGTTCGTCTACAGCCCGCACGCCACCAAGGGCAAGCTGTTCGAGAAGTCGGGCCACCTGGACTGGTACGCCGACGGCATGTACCCGCCCATGCAGCTCGACGAGGGCATTGACTACTACCTCAAGCCCATGAACTGCCCGATGCACAACCTGATCTTCGACGCGCGCGGCCGCTCGTACCGCGAACTGCCGCTGCGCCTCTTCGAGTTCGGCACGGTGTACCGGTACGAGAAGTCCGGCGTGGTGCACGGCCTGACCCGCGCCCGCGGCTTCACCCAGGACGACGCGCACATCTACTGCACCAAGGAGCAGATGGCGGACGAGCTGGACGCCACGCTCACCTTCGTCCTGGACCTGCTGCGCGACTACGGCCTGACCGACTTCTACCTGGAGCTGTCCACCAAGGACCCGGAGAAGTTCGTCGGCTCGGACGAGGTCTGGGAAGAGGCCACCGAGACGCTGCGCAAGGTCGCCGAGAAGCAGGGCCTGCCGCTGGTCCCGGACCCGGGCGGCGCCGCGTTCTACGGCCCGAAGATCTCCGTGCAGACCAAGGACGCCATCGGCCGTACCTGGCAGATGTCGACGGTCCAGCTGGACTTCAACCTGCCGGAGCGCTTCGACCTGGAGTACACCGCGCCGGACGGCTCCAAGCAGCGTCCCGTCATGATCCACCGGGCGCTGTTCGGCTCCATCGAGCGGTTCTTCGCGGTGCTGCTGGAGCACTACGCGGGGGCGTTCCCGGTCTGGCTGGCCCCGGTCCAGGCGACCGGCATCCCGATCGGCGACGCGCACGTGCCGTACCTGGAGGAGTTCGCGGCCGAGGCCAAGAAGAAGGGCCTGCGCGTCGAGGTCGACTCCTCCTCGGACCGGATGCAGAAGAAGATCCGCAACGCGCAGCGCAGCAAGGTGCCGTTCATGATCATCGTCGGTGATGAGGACATGGAGGCCGGCGCCGTGTCGTTCCGGTACCGCGACGGCTCGCAGAAGAACGGGATCCCCCGTGACCAGGCGATCGCCGAGATCGTTGATGCGGTGGAGCGCCGCGTTCAGGTGTGACTTGCTCCCCGCATGAGCGGGGGTGATCCGAAGATTCGGAATGCGCACAAGTCCAATGTGCCGTGCGTCCCCGCACACGCGGGGTTGGCCCCCGGAGAGCGCGCCCCGCGCCCTCCGGGGGCCTTCTGCTGTCCGGACCCGCCGACGTCACGTCGACGGGTGAAGTCATATGCTGCTCAACATGACGACTGAGCCGGAGCAGCAGATCGGAGTCGGGACCCAGGACGCCTTCCAGCGCCTGTGGACGCCGCACCGGATGGCCTACATCCAGGGTGAGAACAAGCCGACCGGCCCGGGTGCCGACGACGGCTGTCCGTTCTGCACGATCCCGGCGAAGTCGGACGAGGACGGCCTGATCGTCGCCCGCGGCGAGCGCGTTTATGCGGTGCTCAACCTCTACCCGTACAACGGCGGCCACCTGATGGTCGTGCCCTACCGGCACGTCGCCGACTACACCGAGCTGGACGACGCCGAGACGGCGGAGCTGGCGAAGCTCACGAAGCAGGCGATGGCGGCGCTGCGCGCGGCGTCGGGCGCGCACGGCTTCAACATCGGGATGAACCAGGGCGGCGTCGCGGGCGCGGGCATCGCGGCGCACCTGCACCAGCACGTCGTACCGCGCTGGGGCGGCGACACCAACTTCATGCCGGTCGTGGGGCACACCAAGGTGCTGCCGCAGCTGCTGGCGGACACCCGCGCGATGCTGGCGGACGCCTGGGCGACGGCCTGACGCCGCACCACCGCTCATGAGGGTGGCCGGTACGGATTCCCGTACCGGCCACCCTCATGCCGTGTGTGCCGCCGCGCTCACGCGTCGTACGCGTCCGCCTTCCGCGGCGTCGGGTCCTGCACCGCACCGCTGAGGACCAGCGAACGGTTGTCGAAGCGGGTGATGTCGACGCCGTTCTCCTGCAGGACGCTCATCGCCGCGGAGTGCACCACGCGCAGGACGGGCGTGGCGGCGCGCAGCGCGTCGTCCGCCATGAAGCGGTGCCGCCAGGGCTTGTCGGCCCAGACGTGGCGCAGCCCGAACGGCTCGGGGAGGGCGAGCTTGCCGCCGAGGAAGTCCAGGACCGGGGGGAACCAGGTCAGCGGGGCGCGGGCGGCGAGGCGGACCACCTCGCTCGTGTCGATGAGCGGCAGCGTGGAGGTCCTGGTCTCCCAGAACTTCACCGTCTTGTTGACCGTGACGGTCTTGGGGCTGGGCTTGCCGAGGAAGAGGCCGTTGACCGGGCCGAGGGCGTGGCCGGTGACCTCGATGCGCAGCGTCTCGTGCAGCACGGTGACGGTGATCAGCAGGGTCAGCACGAGCTGGCCGTCCCAGAGGACGAACTGCACGCCGAGGTAGTGGCGGTTGCCGGCGCCGAACTGCTGCTCGTTGCAGATCCGCTCTATCTCGTGCGGACGGATCTGGTACGCGTCGGTGTCGGTGCCCTCGGGGCGGGCGACCGCGTCGGCGCCCTCGGCGACGGGGACGACGACCCAGTGGCGTACGGAGGGGGCCTGGCCGAAGCCGCCGGTGTGCAGCGGGCTGCGCTCCAGGAGCTTGAGCCGGTCGTGGATGACGCGGATGACGTCCCAGCTGCGGAAGGGGTGGATCTCGCTGTCGGGGTCGGCGGGCCGCAGTTCCTCGGCGAGCTGCCAGCTGCCCCAGCGGGTGCCCATGCCGAGTATGCCCTTGGGGCCGGCGTAGAAGACGACGTTGCTGTTCTGCTCGGCGCTGAGCTTGGCGAGGTTCTGGCGGAGCTGTTCGGCGGCGGTCTGGGTGGGGTCCTGGGGGACCGCCTCGGGGATCTTCGCGCCGATGCCGCCGCCGCCCAGGATGCCGCTCCAGGCTTCGCGGAGGTCGACGGCGGTGCGCTCGCAGATCCGCTTGGCCCACCACCAGCCTATGACGGGGGCGACGAGCATCAGCCGGACGTAGATCATCCAGAAGCTGTCGAAGGGCAGCTTGATCAGGAAGATCAGGATGATGCCGCCGAGCGCGACGAGCAGCACCGTGCCGAGCGCGCTCTTGCCCTTGTGGGTGGACTTGTCCAGGATGCGCTTGAGCTGGAAGAGGCCGAGCCAGAGGAGGACGCCGGGCAGGAAGAGCAGCCCGAAGACGACCATGAGGATGGTCAGCTTGGTGTCCCGCTCCTTGCGGATGCGGCTGGCGGCGAGGCAGTGCTCGACGACGGTCTGCGGCTCTATGCCGAAGGACTGGATCAGTGCCTTGCGGCCGCCGCCGAGCATGCGGACCTGGACGGCGCGGGAGAACGCCTCGCCGAGGTTCGGCTCGAAGAGCGAGAGTTTGGGCTTCTTGATGTCGGACGTGGCGGTGTCGGAGTCGGCCTTGGAGATGTCCGAGAGCGGACTGTCCCGGTAGGCGGCCGAGGCCAGCGCCTGGGTCGCGGCGGTCTGGCCCGCGCCGCCGGCGATCGGTACCTGTGCCCCCGGACTGAAATCGAAGCCGTCCATCGTCGTCACCTGGGCCCCCTCGCCGCCGTCTGCCCCTGCCGTGGGCGCGCTTCCCGGAGGACGCCCCTGGACGCCCTTCCCGCCGGCCGCCCCCGGCACACCTGCTGAGCTGGACCTCAGCGTACAGCCGGCGTGCTGCCCAAGGGAGTTGAGCGTACGCCCCCGGGCAGGACGCCGGCCGTGCCGCCGGTCTCGGACGTGCGAACTAGCCGCCGTTCTCCTGCTTTTCGCGCTCCTCCCGGATCCTGGCCGCGAGCTGCGGCGGCATCGGTTCGTGCCGGGCGTAGCGGCGCTGGAAGCGGCCGGTGCCGTGCGAGAGTGACCGGAGATCGACGGCGTAGCGGCCGATTTCGTACTCCGGGACCTCGGCGCGCACCACGGTGCGGCCCGCGCCGGACTGTTCGGTGCCCACGACGCGGCCGCGCCGCCCCGACAGGTCGCTCATCACCGGGCCCACGTAGTCGTCGGCGACCAGGACGGTGAGCTCGGCGACCGGCTCCAGGAGGTGGATGCGGGCTTCGGCGGCGGCCTCGCGCAGCGCGAGGGCGCCGGCGGTCTGGAACGCGGCGTCGGAGGAGTCGACGGAGTGCGCCTTGCCGTCCAGCAGCGTCACCCGTACGTCGACGAGCGGGTACCCGGCCGCGACGCCGCGCGTCGCCTGGGCCCGTACGCCCTTCTCCACGGACGGGATGAACTGGCGCGGCACCGCGCCGCCCACGACCTTGTCCACGAACTCGATGCCGCTGCCGCCGGGCAGCGGCTCCACCTCGATCTCGCAGATCGCGTACTGGCCGTGGCCGCCCGACTGCTTGACGTGCCGGCCGCGTCCGGTGGCCTTGGCGCCGAACGTCTCCCGCAGCGAGACCTTGTGCGGTACGGCGTCGACCTGCACCCCGTACCGGGAGCGCAGCCGCTCCAGCGCCACGTCCACGTGGGCCTCGCCCAGGCACCACAGGACGACCTGGTGGGTGTCCTGGTTCTGTTCCAGGCGCATCGTGGGGTCCTCGGCGACGAGCCGTGCCAGGCCCTGGGAGAGCTTGTCCTCGTCGGCCTTGCTGTGCGCCTGGATGGCGACCGGCAGCAGCGGGTCGGGCATGTCCCAGGGCGCCATGAGCAGCGGCGCCTCCTTGGCGGAGAGGGTGTCGCCGGTCTCGGCGCGGGAGAGCTTGGCGACGCAGGCCAGGTCGCCGGCGACGGCCTTGGTGAGCGAGCGCTGCTGCTTGCCGAAGGGCGCGGACAGCGCGCCGACCCGTTCGTCGACGTCGTGGTCCTCGTGCCCGCGGTCGGCGAGCCCGTGGCCGGAGACGTGCACGGTCCGGTCCGGGTGGAGGGTGCCGGAGAAGACCCGTACGAGCGACAGCCGGCCGACGTACGGGTCGGACGAGGTCTTGACGACCTCGGCGACCAGCGGGCCCTCCGGGTCGCAGGTGAGGGCGGGCCGGGGCGCGCCCTCGGGGGTGGTGACGGCGGGGGCCTCCCGCTCGGCGGGGGTGGGGAACCCCCGGGTGATCAGCTCCAGCAGCTCGACGGTGCCCAGCCCCTCCTTGCTGCCCTCGACGGCGGGCGCGGCGGCGAGCACCGGATGGAAGCTGCCGCGTGCCACGGCGGTCTCCAGATCGCCGATGAGCGTCTTGACGTCGATGTCCTCCCCGCCGAGGTAGCGGTCCATCAGGGACTCGTCCTCGCTCTCGGCGATGATCCCCTCGATGAGGCGGTTCCTGGCCTCCTCGATGAGGGGCAGCTCCCCGGGCTCGGGGTCGCGCTCCTTCCGGGTGCCGGTGGAGTAGTCGTAGACGCGCTGCGTGAGCAGCCCGATCAGGCCGTGCACGGGAGCGTGGCCGTCGGCACCGGCCTCGCCGTACAGCGGGAGGTACAGCGGCAGTACGGCGTCGGGATCGTCGCCGCCGAAGGACGTGCCGCAGGTCCCGGTCATGCTGTCGAAGTCGGCGCGGGCCGCTTCGAGGTGGGTGATCACTATGGCGCGGGGCATGCCGACCGCCGCGCACTCGTCCCAGACCATGCGGGTGGCGCCGTCCACGCCGTCCGCCGCCGAGACAACGAAGAGGGCCGCGTCCGCTGCCCGCAGACCGGCCCTCAGCTCCCCGACGAAGTCGGCGTATCCGGGGGTGTCCAACAGATTGATTTTGATGCCGTCCCATTCGACAGGGACCAGGGAGAGCTGTACCGAGCGTTGCTGGCGGTGCTCGATCTCGTCGTAGTCGGAGAGGCAGCCGCCGTCCTCCACCCGGCCCGCCCTGTTGACGGCGCCCGACGCCAGCGCGAGGGCTTCGACCAGGGTCGTCTTCCCCGATCCGCTGTGGCCGACCAGCACCACGTTCCGTACGGAGGAGGGGTGGTCGACCGCCGCTGCCCTGCCGGCGGCTCCTGGATGTGTGCTCGTCTTGTCGCCCATGTGTCTCGCCTCCAGGTCGACACTCTGCGGTGCTCCGAGCTTTCCACCGAGGTCATGGTGCGTCCATACATCGCACAAGGGACGATAAGGGATCTTGGGGGTGTCCGGGGATCATGCCGGACAAGCCCGAACGGGTGGTCCGGGCAGGTGTGTGCGGCCGCCAACTGCCGCCGCCGGCTGCGCTCATGGCCCTCAGGGCGGTCCCGGGCGACTGCGCCGGGCGGGTGGCGGGGGAGACCCCGGCGGGTGCGCGGGTCGTCCGCGAGCCGTGGTGCGTTCGCAAAGCGCCGAGGACCCCTGGCTACGATGGGCCAGCCGGTGGCCCCATTGACCGCGCGGCCCGCACACAACCTCCGGGAAGGCCATGCTGAACAAGTACGCGCGTGCGTTCTTCACGCGTGTTCTCACGCCGTTCGCCGCCCTGCTCATCCGTCTCGGCATCAGCCCCGACGTGGTCACCGTCCTCGGCACCGCCGGGGTGGTCGCCGGAGCCCTGGTCTTCTACCCGCTCGGCGAGTTCTTCTGGGGCACCGTCGTCATCACCCTGTTCGTCTTCTCGGACCTGGTCGACGGCAACATGGCACGGCAGCTGGGCCGGTCCAGCCGCTGGGGCGCCTTCCTGGACTCCACCCTGGACCGGGTCGCCGACGCGGCGATCTTCGGCGGGCTCGCCCTCTGGTACGCGGGCCGCGGCGACGACCTGCTGCTCTGCGCCGTGACGATCTTCTGCCTCGCCTCCGGCCAGGTGGTTTCGTACACCAAGGCCCGCGGCGAGAGCATCGGCCTCCCGGTGAACGTCAACGGCCTCATCGAACGCGCCGAACGCCTGGTCATCTCCCTGGTGGCCTGCGGCTTCTCCGGCCTGCACAAGTTCGGCGTGCCCTGGATCCAGAACCTGCTCCCGATCGCCCTGTGGATCGTGGCCGTCGGCAGCGCGGTCACCCTCGGGCAGCGGGTGGTCACCGTACGCCGGGAGTCCGCCGAGGCGGACACCGTGGGGGGAGAGAGCGCGTGAAGCCCGACATCGGCGCACTGACCGGCCCCGGCGGGCCGCTCAACAGGGAACGGCTCACCGACGCCCTGTACGGACTGGGCTGGGCCACGGTCAAGAAGCTCCCCGAACCGGTCGCCGTACGGCTCGGCGAACGCATCGCCGACACCGTCTGGAAGCGACGCGGCAAGGGCGTGCAGCGCCTGGAGGCCAACCTCGCACGGGTCGTCCCCGACGCCTCGCCGCAGGCCCTCGCACGGCTCTCCCGGACCGGCATGCGCTCGTACATGCGGTACTGGATGGAGTCCTTCCGCCTCCCGGCCTGGAGCCTGGACAGGGTCCGCGACGGCGTCGACGTCGGCGACGTCCACCGCCTCACCGAAGCGCTGGAGAGCAACCGCGGCGTCATCCTCGCCCTGCCCCACATGGGCAACTACGACCTCGCCGGCGTCTGGGTCACCCGCGCCCTCGGCGTGCCCTTCACCACCGTCGCCGAGCGCCTGAAGCCCGAATCCCTCTACGACCGGTTCGTCGCCTACCGCGAGAGCCTGGGCATGGAGGTCCTGCCGCACACGGGCGGCGCGGCCTTCGGGATACTCGCCCGGCGGCTGCGGGCCGGCGGTCTGATCTGCCTGGTCGCCGACCGCGACCTGTCCGCCTCCGGCGTCGAGGTGAAGTTCTTTGGCGAGTCCGCCAAGATGCCCGCCGGACCGGCCATGCTCGCGCTCCAAACAGGCGCGGTACTGCTGCCGGTCACCCTGTGGTACGACGGTACGCCCGTCATGCGGGCCCGTGTGCACCCCGGTATCGAGGTACCCGAGACCGGTACGCGCACCGAGAAGGCCGCCGCGATGACCCAGGAGTTGGCCGACGCCTTCGCCTCGGGCATCGCCGAGCACCCGGAGGACTGGCACATGCTGCAGCGCCTGTGGCTCGACGACCTGGAGCCGCGCCGTGCCGGCGACCGCGGGACGGAGACCTCGTGAGGATCGGCATCGTCTGCCCCTACTCGTGGGACGTCCCCGGCGGCGTCCAGTTCCACATCCGCGACCTCGCCGAGCACCTCATCCGGCTCGGCCACGAGGTCTCCGTACTCGCCCCGGCCGACGACGAGACCCCGCTCCCGCCGTACGTCGTCTCCGCCGGACGTGCCGTCCCCGTCCCGTACAACGGTTCGGTCGCCCGGCTCAACTTCGGCTTCCTCTCCGCCGCCCGGGTACGGCGCTGGCTCCACGACGGCGCGTTCGAGGTCATCCACATCCACGAACCGGCCTCCCCCTCGCTCGGCCTCCTGGCCTGCTGGGCGGCGCAGGGCCCCATCGTGGCGACCTTCCACACCTCCAACCCGCGATCCCGGGCCATGATCGCCGCGTACCCGATCCTCCAGCCGGCCCTGGAGAAGATCAGCGCCCGGATCGCGGTGAGCGAATACGCCCGCCGCACCCTCGTCGAACACCTCGGCGGCGACGCGGTCGTCATCCCCAACGGCGTCGACGTCGACTTCTTCGCCCGGGCCGAGCCGAAGGAGGAGTGGCAGGGCCGGACCATCGGCTTCATAGGCCGCATCGACGAACCCCGCAAGGGCCTCCCCGTCCTCATGAAGGCGCTCCCCGAAATCCTCGCCGAGGTCCCCGACGCGCGCCTCCTCGTCGCCGGCCGCGGCGACGAAAAGGAAGCCGTCGCGGACCTTCCAGCGGAGCTCCGCGACCGCGTCGAATTCCTCGGCATGGTCACCGACGAGGACAAGGCCCGCCTGCTCCGCAGCGTCGACCTGTACGTCGCCCCCAACACCGGCGGCGAGTCCTTCGGCATCATCCTCGTCGAGGCGATGTCGGCAGCGGCCCCCGTCCTCGCCAGCGACCTCGACGCCTTCGCCCAGGTCCTCGACCAGGGCGAGGCGGGCGAACTCTTCACCAACGAGGACGCGTCGGCGCTCGCCGCTTCGGCCGTACGACTGCTGCGCGACCCGGCGCGGCTCGCGGAGCTCCGCGAACGCGGGAGCCGGCACGTACGCCGCTTCGACTGGTCGACGGTCGGCGCGGACATCCTGGCGGTGTACGAGACGGTGACGGACGGCGCGGCGGCCGTGGACACGGACGAACGGGTGGGGCTGCGGGCCCGGTGGGGGTTGGCGCGCGACTGAAACGGGAGCTCCACCCCCACGCACCCCGTTTTTTCCCCCCACCACCGACGGGAGGGGACGGGCCGGAGCGGGTGGGGTACCGGACGTAAAGCGAAGCAGTCCGGTACCCCACCCGCGGAGGCCCGGCACCGTAGCGTCAAGCCCCGCGCAGCGGTCACCGCCCGCCGCAGGCGAAACGGCGGGGCACCCGGCATCATCGGCGCCCCCGCGAGGACGCAGCAAAGGCGCCCCCGCGAGGACCGGTAACGTGACGGCCCGTGACCACACTCATCTGGGTCGTCGTGGCCCTCGTCGTCATCGGCGTGTACCTCAGCTGGACAGCCGGCAGGCTGGACCGGCTGCACGCGCGTATCGACGCCGCGCGCGCCGCGCTGGACGCGCAGCTGCTCCGGCGTGCCTCCGTCGCGCAGGAGCTCGGGACGTCAGGCGTCCTCGACCCGGCCGCCTCGATCGTGCTGTACCAGGCCGCGCACGAGGCGAGGCAGGCCGAGGAGGACCAGCGGGAGGTCGCCGAGAGCGCGCTCAGCCAGGCGCTGCGCGCGGTCTTCGACGAGGCCGAACAGGCCGACGCCGTACGGGAGGCCCCCGGCGGCGAGCAGACGCTGACGGAACTGAACGCGGCGGTGCGGCGCGTCCCGATGGCCCGCCGCTTCCACAACGACGCCGTACGCGCGGCCCGCGCCGTCCGCCGGCACCGCGTCGTACGCTGGTTCCGCCTCGCGGGCCACGCCCCGTTCCCGATGGCGTTCGAGATGGACGACGAGGCCCCGGCGGCACTGGGGGAACGCGCGGCGGCCTGAGCGCCGTACCGGTGGGGGCGCCGACGCGGGTCCGTACGGAACCCCTGGTGGGACCGCCAAGAGCCACCGCCCTGCAATTGGCCCTTTTCACCTGCCGTACACAAACGGTTCTCTAGGTGCAGCAGCACAACCACCCGCACTTAGTGAGGTCAATCGTGTCCACCACGCCCACCACGCCCCAGTCCCCGGAGACCGGTACCGCCCGCGTCAAGCGCGGCATGGCCGAGCAGCTCAAGGGCGGCGTGATCATGGACGTCGTCACGCCGGAAGAGGCGAAGATCGCCGAGGACGCCGGCGCCGTCGCGGTCATGGCCCTGGAGCGCGTCCCCGCGGACATCCGCAAGGACGGCGGCGTGGCGCGGATGTCCGACCCGGACATGATCGACGGCATCATCAACGCCGTCTCCATCCCCGTCATGGCCAAGTCCCGCATCGGCCACTTCGTCGAGGCCCAGGTCCTGCAGTCCCTCGGCGTGGACTACATCGACGAGTCCGAGGTCCTCACCCCCGCCGACGAGGTCAACCACTCCGACAAGTGGGCCTTCACCACCCCCTTCGTCTGCGGTGCCACCAACCTCGGTGAGGCCCTGCGCCGCATCGCCGAGGGCGCGGCCATGATCCGCTCCAAGGGCGAGGCCGGCACCGGCAACGTCGTCGAGGCCGTCCGCCACCTCCGCCAGATCAAGGGCGAGATCGCCAAGCTGCGCGGCTGCGACAACAACGAGCTGTTCGCCGCCGCCAAGGAGCTGCGCGCCCCGTACGAGCTGGTCAAGGAGGTCGCGGAGCTGGGCAAGCTGCCCGTCGTCCTCTTCTCCGCCGGTGGCGTCGCCACCCCCGCCGACGCCGCGCTGATGCGCCAGCTCGGCGCCGAGGGCGTCTTCGTCGGCTCCGGCATCTTCAAGTCCGGCGACCCCGCCAAGCGCGCCGCCGCGATCGTGAAGGCCACCACCTTCTACGACGACCCGAAGGTCATCGCGGACGCCTCCCGCGACCTGGGCGAGGCCATGGTCGGCATCAACTGCGACACCCTCCCCGAGGCGGAGCGGTACGCCAACCGCGGCTGGTGAGCAAGGAGCCGGTGAGTACGTACACGAGCGAGCGAAGCGAGGCCGGTGCATGAGTGACCGCACCCCCATCATCGGCGTGCTGGCGCTCCAGGGCGACGTTCGCGAGCACCTCACGGCGCTCGCGACCGCCGACGCCCTGGCGCGCCCGGTGCGCCGCGCCGAGGAACTGGACGGCATCGACGGCCTGGTCATCCCCGGCGGCGAGTCCACGACCATCTCCAAGCTGGCGGGCATCTTCGGCATGCTGGAGCCGCTCCGGGCGTTCGTCCGCTCGGGGAAGCCGGTCTACGGCACCTGCGCGGGCATGATCATGGTCGCGGAGAAGATCCTGGACGGCCGGGACGACCAGGAGACGTTCGGCGGCGTCGACATGATCGTGCGCCGTAACGCCTTCGGGCGGCAGAACGAGTCCTTCGAGGCGGCCGTCGACGTCGCCGGGATCGACGGCGGACCGGTCGAGGGCGTCTTCATCCGCGCGCCCTGGGTCGAGTCGGTCGGCGCCGAGGTCGAGGTACTGGCCGAGCACGGCGGTCACATGGTGGCCGTCCGGCACGGTAACGTCCTCGCCACGTCCTTCCATCCGGAGCTCACCGGCGACCACCGGGTGCACGCGTTCTTCGTGGACATGGTGCGTCGGGCGGCGTGACGGCGTCTGGGTAGGATCTGGGGCGTTCGTTTTCAGAAGTTGGTTACGCGAAGGAGACAGGCGGATGTCCGGCCACTCTAAATGGGCTACGACGAAGCACAAGAAGGCCGTGATCGATGCCAAGCGCGGCAAGCTCTTCGCGAAGCTGATCAAGAACATCGAGGTCGCGGCGCGCATGGGCGGCGTCGACATCGAGGGCAACCCGACCCTCTACGACGCCATCCAGAAGGCGAAGAAGCAGTCGGTCCCGAACAAGAACATCGACTCCGCGGTCAAGCGCGGCGGCGGTCTTGAGGCCGGCGGCGCCGACTACGAGACGATCATGTACGAGGGTTACGGCCCGAACGGTGTCGCGGTGCTCGTCGAGTGCCTCACCGACAACCGCAACCGTGCCGCCTCGGACGTGCGCGTCGCCATGACCCGCAACGGCGGCTCCATGGCCGACCCGGGCTCGGTGTCGTACCTGTTCAACCGCAAGGGCGTCGTCATCGTCCCCAAGGGCGAGCTCTCCGAGGACGACGTCCTGGGCGCGGTGCTGGACGCGGGTGCCGAGGAGGTCAACGACCTCGGTGAGTCCTTCGAGGTGCTCAGCGAGGCCACCGACGTGGTCGCCGTGCGTACGGCGCTGCAGGAGGCCGGCATCGACTACGACTCGGCCGACACCAACTTCGTCCCGACCATGCAGGTCGAGCTGGACGAGGAAGGCGCGAAGAAGATCTTCAAGCTGATCGACGCGCTGGAGGACAGCGACGACGTCCAGAACGTCTTCGCCAACTTCGACGTCTCGGACGAGGTCATGGCCAAGGTGGACGCGGACGCGTAAGCACCGGGCGCGGCCGCGGTATCGGCTGACGTGACGGGCCGGCAGGGAACACGCCCTGCCGGCCCGTCACGCGTTGTCAGTGCCACCCGATACTGTGCTGAGCAGGGGATCTCCGCTCCCCCGTGGTGGGGGTGGAGGGCCGAAACGGTACGGCGGCGGTGGCGACAGCGCGGCATGAGGGGAGGGGATCACTTGTGAAGGTGCTGGGCGTGGACCCGGGGCTGACGCGCTGCGGTGTGGGTGTGGTCGACGGCGTGGCCGGACGGCCGCTGACGATGGTGGGCGTCGGGGTGGTCCGTACCCCCGCCGACGCCGACATCGCGCACCGCCTCGTCCTCATCGAGCGCGGCATCGACGAGTGGCTCGACGAGCACCGCCCCGAGTACGTCGCCGTGGAGCGCGTCTTCAGCCAGCACAACGTCCGTACGGTCATGGGCACGGCCCAGGCCAGCGCGGTCGCCATGCTCTGCGCGGCCCGGCGCGGCCTGCCCGTCGCGCTGCACACCCCCAGCGAGGTCAAGGCCGCCGTCACCGGCTCGGGCCGCGCCGACAAGGCCCAGGTCGGCGCCATGGTGACCCGGCTGTTGCGGTTGTCGGCGCCCCCGAAGCCGGCCGACGCGGCGGACGCGCTGGCGCTGGCCATCTGCCACATCTGGCGCGCCCCCGCCGTCAACCGGCTTCAGCAGGCCCAGGCGCAGGCCCGGACCGCGCCCCGGCGCACCCCGCCCCCCGCGCGCTCCGCCGGTACGGGCCGCGCCGCGGCCCAGGACCGCGCCGCCGCTCCCGAGCGCCCCGCCAGGGCCTCCCGCACCCCCGCCCCCGTACGCAGCACCACCCGTATCCCGAAGGGCACGTCATGATCGCCTTCGTCTCCGGCCCGGTCGCGGCCCTCGCCCCCGACGCCGCCGTCATCGAGGTCGGCGGCATCGGCATGGCCGTCCAGTGCACCCCCGGCACCCTGTCGGGGCTGCGCATGGGAGAGCCGACCCGGCTCGCCACCTCCCTCGTCGTACGGGAGGACAGCCTCACGCTCTACGGCTTCGCGGACGACGACGAGCGGCAGACCTTCGAGCTGCTGCAGACGGCGAGCGGCGTCGGGCCGCGGCTGGCCCAGGCCATGCTCGCGGTGCACTCCCCGGACGCGCTGCGCCGCGCGGTCTCCACGGGCGACGAGAAGGCGCTCACCGCCGTGCCCGGTATCGGCAAGAAGGGCGCGCAGAAGCTGCTGCTGGAGCTGAAGGACCGGCTCGGCGAGCCGCTCGGCAGCGCCGGGCCCGCGATCGGCAGCCCGGTCACGGCCGGCTGGCGCGACCAGCTGCACGCCGCGCTGATCGGCCTCGGGTACGCCACCCGCGAGGCCGACGAGGCGGTCGGCGCGGTCGCCCCGCAGGCCGAGGCGGCCGTGGCGGAAGGCGCGAAGCCGCAGGTCTCGCAGCTCCTGAAGGCGGCGCTGCAGTCCCTGAACCGGGCCCGCTGACCGGGCGCCCGACCGGGTACCCCTACGATCCGGCACTCCACCCACCGACGACGCGAGGCAGTACGCAGTGAACTGGGACGACAGCACCGACACCGCGGACGGACAGGACCCCGGCCTGCCGCCGGGCGGCGCCGACCGGCTGGTGGGCGCGGACGCCGACGGCGAGGACACCGCCGTCGAGGCCGCGCTGCGCCCGAAGGACCTGGAGGAGTTCGTCGGCCAGGAACGGGTGCGCGAGCAGCTGGACCTGGTGCTGCGGGCGGCCCGGGCGCGCGGCGCCACCGCCGACCACGTGCTGCTCTCCGGCGCGCCGGGGCTCGGCAAGACCACCCTGTCGATGATCATCGCGGCGGAGATGGGCGCCCCCATCCGGATCACCTCGGGCCCCGCCATCCAGCACGCCGGCGACCTCGCCGCCATCCTCTCCTCGCTCCAGGAGGGCGAGGTGCTCTTCCTCGACGAGATCCACCGGATGTCGCGGCCCGCCGAGGAGATGCTGTACATGGCGATGGAGGACTTCCGGGTCGACGTGATCGTCGGGAAGGGGCCGGGCGCGACCGCCATTCCGCTGGAGTTGCCGCCGTTCACGCTGGTCGGGGCCACGACGCGGGCCGGCCTGCTGCCGCCGCCGCTGCGCGACCGCTTCGGGTTCACCGGGCACATGGAGTTCTACGCCCCGGTCGAGCTGGAGCGCGTCATCCACCGTTCGGCGGGTCTGCTCGATGTCGACATAGAGGCCGAGGGCGCCGCCGAGATCGCCGGGCGCTCCCGCGGTACGCCCCGTATCGCCAACCGTCTGCTGCGCCGCGTACGGGACTACGCCCAGGTCAAGGCGGACGGCCTGATCACCCGGGAGATCGCGGCGCAGGCCCTGGACGTGTACGAGGTCGACCAGCGTGGCCTGGACCGGCTGGACCGTGCGGTGCTCACGGCGCTGCTCAAGCTGTTCAGCGGCGGTCCGGTGGGCCTGTCGACCCTGGCGGTGGCCGTGGGGGAGGAGCGTGAGACGGTCGAGGAGGTCGCGGAGCCGTTCCTCGTACGTGAGGGCCTGCTCGCGCGTACCCCCCGTGGCCGCATCGCCACCCCCGCCGCATGGGCGCACATGGGGCTGGTGCCGCCGCAGCAGATGACGGGCGGAAACGGACAGCAGGGGCTGTTCGGGGCGTGACGGCGCGGGGACTCGCCGGGTCAGGAACTGCGGTGGGATGCTGGGCGTTGTTCCACTGGTGCGGACTCGCTTAGACTCCGCCGATGCCGTCCGTACGGTCCGGCATACCAACCCCCGTATACCAGGCCGCGCCTCCGCGGTCGTGCGAAGGAATGTCCGTCCCGTGAATATCATGACTCTCCTCCCGTTCATCGTGCTCATCGGGGCCATGTTCCTGATGACGCGCTCCGCCAAGAAGAAGCAGCAGGCGGCAGCGCAGATGCGGAATGAAATGCAGCCCGGCACCGGCGTCCGCACGATCGGGGGCATGTACGCCACCGTCAAGGAGATCCACGACGACTCGGTCCTCCTGGAGATCGCGCCCGGCGTACACGCGCTGTACGCGAAGAACGCCGTCGGCGCCGTGCTGCCCGACGACGAGTACAACCGCATCATCGACGGTGCCGAGAAGGGCACCGTCGTCCCGGACGACGTTTCTTCCCTGACCGGCGCCTCCGCCGTCAACGCCGCCGACGACGACACCACCGAGAAGGGTGACGCCGGCGAGAAGATCGACCTGGGCAAGGAAGCTCCCGCGGAGAAGACCGCCGAGGCCGACGCCGACGAGCCGAAGGCCGACGCGGCCCCGGCCGAGGACGCCGACGCCAAGGCCGCCGAGGCCAAGGACGCCAAGGCCGAGGCCAAGGACGCCAAGAAGGACGGCGGCGCCGACGCGAAGTAGGCCCGCCTCTCAGGGAACCGCGGTGCGCGCCGAGTGCGGTGCACCGCGGTTCCTGGACCGTCTAGGCTCCGGCGGGGGCACGTCCCCACAAGACTTCGTGGCCGTCCGGCACTGACCTGACTCGGGCGGTTGGACAGGGAGATACGAGAAGGTGGCAGCACCGAACAAGGGCCGAAGGTCGCCTGCGACCCAGGGCAGGCCGGGGCGCGCCCTGATCCTGATCCTGGTCGTCATCGCGGCGCTGGTCGGGGGGATGTTCTACTCCGGCACGATGACGCCGAGGCTGGGCATCGACCTCGCGGGTGGTACGAGCTTCACGCTGGAAGCCCAGAACATGCCGGGCAAGCCCAACGCGATCAACGAGACCAACATGAAGACCGCGTCGGGGATCATCGAGCGCCGGGTCAACGGTCTCGGTGTCTCCGAGGCCGAGGTCCAGACGCAGGGCACCAACCACATCATCGTGAACATCCCCAAGGGGACGGACGCGAAGCAGGCCCGCCAGCAGGTGGGCACCACCGCCCAGCTCGGCTTCCGTACGGTGCTGACGGCCGCGGCCGGGACGAAGACGCCCACGCCGGGCGCCTCCGAGAGCCCCAAGGCCGGCAGCGGTGAGAAGGAGAAGGGCGACAGCGGCAGCTCCGCTTCGGGCACCCCCTCCGGCAAGCCCACCACCCAGGGCCGGGCCGTCAGTGACGCGCTCAAGAAGGACGACGCCCCCTCGGGTTCGGCCACGCCGTCCGCCACCAAGACGCCCAGCGCGCCGCCGGCCCAGCAGCAGCCCCAGGGTGCGGACATCCCCGCGGCGCTGCAGAAGAAGCTCGCGGCGCTGGACTGTTCCACGAAGGCGAGCCGTTCGGAGGCCGCCGAGCAGGCCGCGCGGGCCAAGCCCAGCGACTCGATCGTGGCCTGTGAGGACGACGGCAAGACCAAGTACGTGCTCGGGCCGGTCAAGGTCGAGGGCACGGACGTGGACGACGCGAAGGCCACCTTCGACCAGCAGGGCGGCCAGGGCTGGCTCGTCCAGATGAACTTCACCTCCGCCGGCGGCAAGAAGTTCGCCGACGTGACCGGTGACATCGCCACCAAGACCCCGCCGCAGAACCAGTTCGCGATCACCCTGGACGGCGAGGTCGTCTCGGCCCCGCAGGTGAGCAGCGCGATCGCGGGCGGCAACGCCCAGATCACCGGCGGCTTCACCCAGCAGTCCGCCGAGGACCTGGGGAACATGCTGTCCTACGGTGCGCTGCCGCTCTCCTTCAAGATCGCGGACGAGACCACCGTGACCGCGGCGCTCGGTGGCGAGCAGCTGAACGCCGGCCTGATCGCGGGCGCCATCGGCCTCGCGCTGGTCATCATCTACCTCATCGCCTACTACCGCGGCCTGTCCCTGGTGGCGCTGGCCAGCCTCGTGGTCTCGGCGGTGCTGACGTACACGCTGATGACCCTGCTCGGTCCCGCCATCGGGTTCGCGCTGAACCTACCGGCGGTCTGCGGTGCGATCGTGGCGATCGGTATCACCGCCGACTCCTTCATCGTGTACTTCGAACGCATCCGGGACGAGATCCGGGAGGGCCGTACGCTGCGGCCGTCCGTCGAGCGGGCCTGGCCGCGTGCCCGGCGCACGATCCTGGTCTCGGACTTCGTGTCGTTCCTGGCCGCTGCCGTGCTCTTCATCGTCACGGTCGGCAAGGTCCAGGGCTTCGCGTTCACCCTCGGCCTGACGACCCTGCTGGACGTCGTGGTGGTCTTCTTCTTCACCAAGCCGCTGATGACGCTGCTGGCCCGGCGGAAGTTCTTCTCCTCCGGGCACCCGTGGTCGGGTCTGGATCCCACGCGCCTCGGCGCGAAGCCGCCGCTGCGCCGCGGCCGGCGCACCTCCGCCCCCATCGAGACGAAGGAGGCGTGAGATGTCCAAGCTCGGCAACATCGGCGCCCGGCTGTACCGCGGCGAGGTCGGCTACGACTTCATCGGCAAGCGCAAGATCTGGTACTCCGTCTCGATCCTGATCACCATCGTGGCGATCGTGGGCCTCGCGGTGCGCGGCCTGAACATGGGCATCGAGTTCTCCGGCGGCGCGGTCTTCACCACCCCGAAGACCACCGTCTCGGCGAGCCAGGCCCAGCACCACGCCGAGTCCGCCTCCAACGGCCACCAGGCCGTGGTCCAGAAGCTCGGCAACGGCGGCCTGCGGATCCAGATCAGCGAGCTGGACACCAAGGAGGCCGTGCCGGTCCAGGAGGAGCTGGCCAAGGACCTGAACGTCCCGGTCAAGGACGTCAACACCCAGCTGGTCGGCCCGAGCTGGGGCGAGGAGATCGCGAACAAGGCCTGGCTGGGCCTGGGGATCTTCATGGTCCTCGTGGTCATCTACCTGGCCATCGCCTTCGAGTGGCGGATGGCGCTGGCGGCCCTGATCGCGCTGATCCACGACCTCACGATCACGGTCGGTGTGTACGCACTGGTCGGCTTCGAGGTCACACCGGGTACGGTCATCGGTCTGCTGACCATCCTCGGTTACTCGCTGTACGACACGGTGGTGGTCTTCGACAGCCTCAAGGAGGCGTCGCGGGGCATCACGAAGCAGTCCCGGTACACCTATGGCGAGGTCGCCAACCGCTCGATCAACTCCACGCTGGTCCGGTCGATCAACACCACGGTCGTGGCGCTGCTCCCGGTGGCCGGTCTGCTCTTCGTGGGCGGTGGCTTCCTGGGCGCGGGCATGCTGAACGACATTTCGCTCGCCCTGTTCGTGGGTCTGGCGGCCGGTGCGTACAGCTCGATCTTCATCGCCACCCCGCTGGTCGCCGACCTCAAGGGCCGCGAGCCGCAGATGCAGGCGCTGGCCCGCCGGGTCCGCAGCAAGCGTTCCGCGGCGGCGGCCAAGGCCGACTCCCAGGAGGGGGCGGCCGAGGGCGCGGCAGAGGCCGGCGAGGAGCCGCAGGACGGCGCCGGTGACCCGGCCGCGGCCGGCAGCTCGGCGGCCGGTCCGCGCAGCCGGCCCGACTCCCGCGGCAACCGGGGCGGCCGTGGCCGTCCGTCGGGGAAGCGCCGATGACCGCCCCCACGGAGCTGCGCGAGCTGCTGCTCAGCAGGATCGCCGACGTGCCGGACTACCCGCAGGCGGGCGTGGTCTTCAAGGACATCACCCCGCTGCTGGCCGATCCGGCCGCCTTCGGGAAGCTGACCGACGCGCTGGCCGGGGTCTGCGACGAGTTCGGCGCGACGAAGATCGTGGCGCTGGAGGCCCGCGGGTTCATCCTCGCGGCGCCGGTCGCGGTGAAGGCGGGCGTCGGCTTCGTGCCCGTACGCAAGGCCGGCAAGCTCCCCGGGGCGACCCTCGGCCAGAGCTACGCGCTGGAGTACGGCCACGCCACGATCGAGATCCAGGCCGATGCGCTGGGCCCGGGTGACCGGGTGCTGGTGATCGACGACGTGCTGGCCACGGGCGGTACGGCCGATGCCTCGCTGACCCTGATCCGCCGGTCCGGCGCCGAGGTCGCGGGCGTGGCGGTCCTGCTGGAGCTGGGCTTCCTGGACGGCCGCGAGAGGCTGGCGACCGGCCTGGACGGCGCCCCGCTGGAGGCGCTGATCACGGTCTGAGGCGGGGGCCGCGCGGCCCCGGGGACGTGGCCGCGGGCCGCGTCCGACACTCGAAAGCCAAGCAAAGTGCAGGTAAAAGGGCATCCGGCATAAATGCGGATGCCCTTTTGCTGTGTCCACAGGAGCACCGGCCCGCGGAGGAGCCGCGGCTGCCGGCATGGATACCATGGCAGCCCGGCCACTCCGTGGACCGGTGGTCCGGCACCGCTCTTTTCCGCCCGTTCGCCGGTGGAAAAGGTCCCAGCGAGGAGTTGCTCTTGCCAGACGAGGCCCAGCCGCTCTCCCCCCGCACGCCGGGGGGCGGCGCCGCCGCGCATCCGGACGACCGGCCCGCGGGCGGCACCGCGGACGCGTCGAAGAACGGCGGGAAGGAAGCACCGGCAGGGCCCGGCCCGACGGCTGCCCGGCCCGCCGACCCGGCGCCCAAGCCCACCCCGCCGCCCTCGGCCCCCAAGCCGCTGCCGCCGGGGTACACCGGCCAGTCCGGCAGCCGGTCCGGTTCGTCCAACCGGGTGAGGGCCCGCCTGGCCCGGCTCGGAGTGCAGCGCCAGAGCCCGTACAACCCGGTACTGGAGCCGCTGCTGCGCATCGTGCGCAGCAACGACCCCAAGATCGAGACGGCCACGCTGCGCCAGGTCGAGCGGGCCTACCAGGTCGCCGAGCGCTGGCACCGCGGCCAGAAGCGCAAGAGCGGCGACCCGTACATCACCCACCCGCTCGCGGTCACGACCATCCTCGCGGAGCTGGGCATGGACCCGGCCACGCTGATGGCGGGCCTGCTGCACGACACGGTCGAGGACACCGAGTACGGCCTGGACACCCTCCGCCGGGACTTCGGCGACCAGGTCGCGCTGCTGGTGGACGGCGTCACCAAGCTGGACAAGGTCAAGTTCGGCGAGGCCGCGCAGGCCGAGACGGTGCGCAAGATGGTCGTGGCGATGGCCAAGGACCCCCGGGTCCTGGTGATCAAGCTCGCCGACCGGCTGCACAACATGCGCACCATGCGCTATCTCAAGCGGGAGAAGCAGGAGAAGAAGGCCCGCGAGACGCTGGAGATCTACGCCCCGCTGGCGCACCGGCTGGGCATGAACACCATCAAGTGGGAGCTGGAGGACCTCGCTTTCGCGATCCTCTACCCCAAGATGTACGACGAGATCGTGCGGCTGGTCGCCGAGCGGGCGCCCAAGCGCGACGAGTACCTGGCCATAGTCACCGACGAGGTCCAGGCGGATCTCCGCTCGGCGCGCATCAAGGCCACCGTCACGGGACGGCCCAAGCACTACTACAGCGTCTACCAGAAGATGATCGTCCGCGGCCGGGACTTCGCGGAGATCTACGACCTGGTCGGCATCCGTGTCCTCGTCGACACCGTCCGGGACTGCTATGCCGCGCTCGGCACGGTCCACGCGCGGTGGAATCCGGTCCCCGGCCGGTTCAAGGACTACATCGCGATGCCCAAGTTCAACATGTACCAGTCGCTGCACACGACGGTCATCGGGCCCAACGGCAAGCCCGTCGAGCTGCAGATCCGCACCTTCGACATGCACCGCCGCGCCGAGTACGGCATCGCCGCGCACTGGAAGTACAAGCAGGAGGCCGTGGCCGGTGCCTCCAAGGTCCGCACCGACGTGCCCAAGGGCAAGGCCGGCAAGGACGACGCGGTCAACGACATGGCGTGGCTGCGGCAGCTGCTGGACTGGCAGAAGGAGACCGAGGACCCCGGCGAGTTCCTGGAGTCGCTGCGCTTCGACCTCTCCCGCAACGAGGTCTTCGTCTTCACCCCCAAGGGCGACGTCATAGCGCTGCCGGCCGGTGCCACCCCGGTGGACTTCGCGTACGCCGTGCACACCGAGGTCGGCCACCGCACGATAGGCGCCCGCGTCAACGGGCGCCTGGTACCGCTGGAATCGACCCTCGACAACGGCGACCTGGTGGAGGTCTTCACCTCCAAGGCGCCGGGCGCCGGCCCCTCCCGGGACTGGCTCGGCTTCGTCAAGTCGCCGCGGGCCCGTAACAAGATCCGCGCGTGGTTCTCCAAGGAGCGCCGCGACGAGGCGATCGAGCAGGGCAAGGACGCCATCGCACGGGCCATGCGCAAGCAGAACCTGCCGATCCAGCGCATCCTGACCGGCGACTCCCTGGTCACGCTCGCGCACGAGATGCGGTATCCGGACATCTCGTCGCTGTACGCCGCGATCGGCGAGGGGCATGTCACCGCGCAGTCCGTCGTGCAGAAGCTGGTGCAGGCGCTCGGCGGCCAGGACGAGGCCACCGAGGACATCGCCGAGTCCACGCCGATCCGCCGCTCCAAGCGGCGCTCCAGCGCGGACCCGGGTGTGGTCGTCAAGGGCGTCGAGGACGTCTGGGTCAAGCTCGCGCGCTGCTGTACGCCGGTGCCGGGCGACCCGATCATCGGCTTCGTCACCCGCGGCTCCGGCGTCTCGGTGCACCGCGCCGACTGCGTCAACGTCGACTCGCTGTCCAAACAGCCGGAGCGGATCCTGGAGGTCGAGTGGGCGCCGACCCAGTCCTCGGTCTTCCTGGTCGCCATCCAGGTGGAGGCGCTGGACCGTTCCCGGCTTCTCTCGGACGTCACGCGGGTCCTGTCCGACCAGCACGTCAACATCCTGTCGGCGGCCGTGCAGACCTCCCGTGACCGGGTGGCCACCTCCCGCTTCACCTTCGAGATGGGCGACCCCAAGCACCTCGGGCACGTCCTGAAGGCGGTACGGGGCGTGGAGGGCGTCTACGACGTCTACCGCGTCACCTCGGCCCGCCGGCCCAACTAGCCGCCGTACGACGCACGGAGGGCCCCGGTACGGTCTCGTACCGGGGCCCTCCGTGCGTGCGTTCCGCCCGGCGTCAGCCGCCGAACTCCTGGAGGCCCTTCTGGGCCTGGTCCAGCAGGGCCTGGCGGCCCTCCAGCTCACGGGCGAGCTTGTCGGCCTTGGCGTCGTTGCCCGCCGCACGGGCCGTGTCGATCTGCTTCTGGAGCTTGTCGACGGCGTCCTGGAGCTGGCCGGTCAGCCCCGCGGCACGCGCCCGCGCCTCGGGGTTGGTCCGCCGCCACTCGGCCTCCTCGGCCTCCTGGATGGCGCGCTCGACGGCGTGCATCCGGCCCTCGATCTTCGGGCGGGCGTCCCGCGGCACGTGGCCGACGGCCTCCCACCGCTCGTTGATCGAACGGAACGCGGCCCGCGCGGCCTTGAGGTCCGAGACCGGGAGCAGCTTCTCGGCCTCGACGGCCAGCTCCTCCTTGCGGGTGAGGTTCTCCCGCTGCTCGGCGTCCCGCTCCGCGAAGACCTCGCTGCGGGCCTGGAAGAAGACGTCCTGGGCGCCGCGGAAGCGGTTCCACAGGTCGTCCTCGTGCTCGCGCTGGGCGCGGCCCGCGGCCTTCCACTCCTGCATCAGCTCGCGGTACCGGGCGGCGGTGGGGCCCCAGTCCGTGGAGTTCGACAGCGCCTCGGCGTCCGCGACCAGCTTCTCCTTGGTCTGCCGGGCCTGCTCGCGCTGGGCGTCCAGCGACGCGAAATGCGCCTTGCGCCGCTTGGAGAACGCCGACCGGGCGTGCGAGAAGCGGTGCCACAGCTCGTCGTCGGACTTGCGGTCCAGGCGCGGCAGCCCCTTCCAGGTGTCGACCAGGGCACGGAGCCGCTCGCCGGCCGCCCGCCACTGCTCGCTCGCCGCCAGCTCCTCGGCCTCGGCGACCAGCTTCTCCTTCGCCGTCCTGGCCTCGTCCGCCTGCCGGGCCTTGGCCACCTTGCGCTCCTCGCGGCGGGCCTCGACCGTCTGCACGAGCGCGTCCAGGCGCTTGCGCAGGGCGTCCAGGTCACCCACCGCGTGGTGCTCGTCCACCTGCTGGCGCAGGTGGTCGATGGCGGTCATGGCGTCCTTGGCCGACAGGTCGGTGGTCTTGACCCGTCGTTCGAGGAGGCCGATCTCGACGACCAGGCCCTCATACTTGCGCTCGAAGTAGGCGAGGGCCTCCTCGGGAGATCCCGCCTGCCACGATCCGACGACCTGCTCGCCGTCGGCGGTACGCACGTACACGGTCCCCGTCTCATCGACGCGGCCCCATGGGTCGCTGCTCACAGCGCCTCCTCCACATGATGCCGGCGGGACGCGGAGGCCCCGGGCATCGTCCACAGTTTCTGTCCGGCGGGACTGCGCCCCGGCCGGTCCGACGGACTGTTCTTGCGGGTGAAGGTGGCAGCCGTCGGAGCAGGCACCCTACCCAACGCCAATCTAGGCGACCGGCGGCCCGGCTGTCCGCATCCCGCACGACCGAAATTCCGTGGTCCAGGCAAGGATGGCCGGAGTACGTCAGGTCTTCGTGACGCGGGCGCGGTCGATGACGACGGTGGCGTTCGGCGCGGTGTTGCGGGTCTGCGGGTCGGCGGTGGAGCCGGCCTTCGCGATCTTCTTCAGGACGTCCATCCCCTGAGTGATGGTGCCGAACGGCGTGTAATTGGGCGGCAGCTCGCTGTCCTGGAAGACCAGGAAGAACTGGCTGCCGCCGGTGTCCCGGGTCTTCTCGCTCTGCCCGTCGTACCGGTTGGCCATCGCGACCGTGCCGGCCGGGTAGACGTTGCCCTTGAGCCGCGAGTCCTTCAGGTTCTCGTCCGGGATGGTGTAGCCGGGGGTGCCCTGGCCGGTGCCGGTGGGGTCGCCGCACTGGAGGACGTGGAGGCCGTCGTCGACCAGGCGGTGGCACTTGCTGTGGTCGAAGTACTTCTCGCCCGCCAGGAAGTCGAACGAGTTGACCGTGTGCGGGGCCTTCTTCGCGTCCAGCTTCAGGGTGATGTCGCCGCAGGTGGTGGCGAGCTTCGCGGTGTACGAAGCGGCGGTGTCCACCGTCAGCTTCGGCTCCTTCTTCCACTGCTTCTCGGACGGCTCGCCCTTGGCGGGCGCGGCGCACGGGTCCTTCGGCCGGTCGGCCGCCGCGTTCGCGTCGTTCCCGTTGTCCGCGCCGACCAGGCCCGCCGTGGCGTACACCGTCGCGCCGGCGGCCAGCACCACCGCGAGTGCCGACGCGACGACGACGTTGCGGCGCTTGGTCTTCCGCCGGTTCTCGACCCGCCTGCGGGCCTGACGCTCGTACTTCTGGCGCGCGAGCTGCTTGCGCCGCTGATCCCCCTTGACCACCAGGCCGTCTCCTTGGTCTGTGTGCTCTGCCGTGGCCGTACCGTATACGGGTTCGCTCCTGCGGGAGTCCCGCCGGTAGGCTCTGAACAGCAGAGATCTTGCAGCATGTTTCTGTGAGATCCGCCAGGGCCGCATGCCGGGGCCCGCCAGGATCTGTCCGCCGGACGATAGAAGGACGAACGTGCTGATTGCCGGGTTCCCCGCCGGGGCCTGGGGCACCAATTGCTACTTGGTCGCCCCCGCCGCGGGTGAGGAGTGCGTGATCATCGATCCGGGCCACCAGGCCACGGAAGGCGTCGAGGAGGCGGTCAGGAAGCATCGCCTCAAGCCCGTCGCCGTCGTCCTCACCCACGGCCACATCGACCACGTCGCCTCGGTGGTCCCGGTCTGCGGCGCGCACGACGTCCCCGCCTGGATCCACCCCGAGGACCGCTACATGATGAGCGACCCGGAGAAGGCGCTGGGCCGCTCCATCGGGCAGCAGCTGATGGGCGAGCTGACCATCGGTGAGCCGGACGACGTCAAGGAGCTGGCCGACGGGGGCACGCTGTCGCTCGCCGGGATGGAGTTCTCCGTCGCGCACGCGCCGGGCCATACCAAGGGGTCGGTGACCTTCAGGATGCCCGAGCAGGCCGACATCCCGCCGGTCTTCTTCTCGGGCGACCTGCTTTTCGCCGGCTCCATCGGACGTACCGACATGCCCGGCGGCTCCCACGCCGAGATCCTCCGGTCGCTGGAGCGCGTATGCCTCCCGCTGGACGACTCGACCGTGGTGCTGTCAGGACACGGCCCCCAGACCACCATCGGCCAGGAACGCGCCACCAACCCCTTCCTGCGGGAAGTGGCCGCCGGCCTCGGAACGGGCCCCCAGAGCCCGGCTCCGCGACGAGGAATGTGACGAAAGCTTCCGTGAGCACCTTCAAGGCCCCCAAGGGCACCTACGACCTGATCCCGCCGCAGTCCGCGACCTACCTGGCGGTCCGTGACGCGATCTCCGGGCCCCTCAAGCGGTCCGGCTACGGCTACATCGAGACGCCCGGCTTCGAGAACGTCGAGCTGTTCGCGCGCGGCGTCGGCGAGTCCACCGACATCGTCACCAAGGAGATGTACGCCTTCGAGACCAAGGGCGGCGACAAGCTCGCGCTGCGCCCCGAGGGCACCGCCTCCGTGCTGCGCGCCGCGCTGGAGGCCAACCTCCACAAGTCCGGCAACCTTCCCGTCAAGCTCTGGTACAGCGGTTCGTACTACCGCTACGAGCGCCCGCAGAAGGGCCGCTACCGGCACTTCTCGCAGGTCGGCGCGGAGGCCATCGGCGCCGAGGACCCGGCGCTGGACGCCGAGCTGATCATCCTGGCGAACGACGCGTACCGCTCGCTGGGCCTGCGGAACTTCCGCATCCTGCTGAACAGCCTCGGCGACCAGGAGTGCCGCCCCGCCTACCGGGCCGCGCTGCAGGACTTCCTGCGCGCCCTGGACCTGGACGAGGAAACCCGCCGCCGGATCGAGATCAACCCGCTGCGGGTCCTGGACGACAAGCGCCCGGACGTGCAGAAGCAGCTGACCGGCGCGCCCCTGCTGCGCGACCACCTCTGCGAGAACTGCAAGGCGTACCACGAGCAGGTGCGCGAGCTGCTGACCGCGGCGGGCGTGGCCTACGAGGACGACCCCAAGCTGGTGCGCGGCCTGGACTACTACACCCGTACCACCTTCGAGTTCGTCCACGACGGGCTGGGCTCGCAGTCCGCTGTGGGCGGCGGCGGCCGGTACGACGGCCTGTCGGAGATGATCGGCGGCCCCGCGCTGCCGTCCGTCGGCTGGGCGCTCGGCGTGGACCGTACGGTCCTGGCGCTGGAGGCCGAGGGCGTGGAGCTGGAGATCCCGGCCAGCACCGCCGTCTTCGCCGTGCCGCTGGGCGAGGAGGCCCGCCGGGTGCTCTTCGGCACGGTCACCGAGCTGCGCCGGGCCGGTCTCGCGACCGACTTCGCGTACGGCGGCAAGGGCCTGAAGAACGCCATGAAGTCCGCCAACCGTTCGGGCGCGCGGCTGGCGATCGTGGCCGGCGAGCGGGATCTGGCCGAGGGCGTGGTCCAGCTCAAGGACCTGGAGAGCGGCGAGCAGGCCCCGGTCGCGCTGGACGCGGTGGTCGAGGAGGTCCGGCGGAAGCTGGACAGCTGACCCCTCGTTTTTCTGTGCGAAGGGCCCGGGACCGAATGGTCGCCGGGCCCTTCGTCATGGGCCGGAAGGGCGTTCGCCGGCGTTCGGTTTTATGCGCAGCGAACGGTGCCCGGTGCACCGGTTGGGGCACAATGTGAGGCTCGAACGGGCGGATTCACCAAGGGACCGACGGAACGGCGATATGACGACGACTACGCTTGATGACGTGTCCACCACCGACCACGGCCGTACGGACGGCGACGGCACCATCGGAGCGGGTCGCCCCTTCGCGCTGCTCCTGGTGATCACCAGCGCGCTCGGTCTCCTTGCCGCCTGGGTCATCACCCTCGACAAGTTCAAGCTGCTGGAGGACCCGACCTTCAAGCCGGCCTGCAGCATCAACCCGATCATCTCCTGCGGCAACATCATGAAGAGCGCGCAGGCCGGGGTCTTCGGCTTCCCGAACCCGATGGCGGGGCTCGTCGGCTTCGGCGTCGTCATGGCGATCGGCATGGCCGTGCTCGCCGGTGCCCGCTTCAAGGCCTGGTACTGGATCGGCCTGAACATCGGCACGCTGCTCGGCACGGTCTTCTGCATGTGGCTGATGAGCCAGTCGCTGTACGTCATCAACTCGCTGTGCCTGTGGTGCACGCTCACCTGGCTCGTGACGATCCTGATGTTCTGGTACACGACCGTGCACAACATCAAGCACGGCATCATCAAGGCGCCCGCGGGCCTGCGCAACGCGGTCCTGGAGTTCCACTGGGTCGTCCCGGTGCTCTGGTACGGCGTGATCGCGCTGCTCGTCCTCACGCGCTGGTGGACGCAGTACTGGAGCACGCTGCTCTAGGCGGCGGCCGCGTTGTCAGTACGGTGAATTAAGGTCGAAGCGTGGAGCCCGACCTGTTCACCGCCGCTGCCGAAGACCGCCAGGAGAAGGACCCCGCGGGGTCCCCGCTCGCCGTACGGATGCGTCCGCGCACCCTGGACGAGGTGGTCGGCCAGCAGCATCTGCTGAAGCCCGGATCGCCGCTGCGGCGGCTGGTGGGCGAGGGGGAGGGCGGCCCGGCGGGGCCGTCCTCGGTGTTCCTGTGGGGCCCGCCCGGCATCGGCAAGACCACCCTCGCGTACGTCGTCAGCCAGGCGACCAACAAGCGCTTCGTGGAGCTCTCCGCGATCACCGCGGGGGTGAAGGAGGTGCGGTCCGTCATCGACGGCGCCCGCCGCGCCTCCGGCGGGTACGGCAAGGAGACCGTCCTCTTCCTGGACGAGATCCACCGCTTCAGCAAGGCCCAGCAGGACTCGCTGCTCCCGGCGGTGGAGAACCGCTGGGTCACGCTCATCGCCGCGACCACCGAGAACCCGTACTTCTCGGTGATCTCCCCGCTGCTCTCCCGCTCGCTGCTCCTCACGCTGGAGCCGCTGACCGACGACGACCTGCGCGGTCTGCTGAAGCGCGCGCTGACGGACGCGCGGGGGCTGGCGGGCGCGGTGACGCTGCCCGAGGACACCGAGGCGCATCTGCTGCGGATCGCGGGCGGGGACGCGCGCCGGGCGCTGACGGCCCTGGAGGCCGGCGCCGGCTCGGCGATCTCCAAGGGGGAGAAGGAGATCTCCCTCCAGACGCTGGAGGAGTCCGTCGACCGGGCGGCCGTGAAGTACGACCGGGCCGGTGACCAGCACTACGACGTGGCCAGCGCGCTGATCAAGTCCATCCGCGGCTCGGACGTGGACGCGGCGCTGCACTATCTGGCCCGGATGATCGAGGCGGGCGAGGACCCGCGGTTCATCGCCCGGCGGCTGATGATCTCCGCGAGCGAGGACATCGGGCTGGCCGACCCCTCGGCGCTGCAGACGGCGGTGGCCGCCGCGCAGGCCGTCGCGATGATCGGCTTTCCCGAGGCCCGGATCACGCTGGGCCAGGCGACCATCGCGCTGGCGCTCGCGCCCAAGTCCAACGCGGCTTACCTGGCCATCGACGCGGCGCTGGCGGACGTGCGCGCCGGGCTCGCGGGGCCGGTGCCGCCGCATCTGCGCGACAGCCACTACCAGGGCGCGAAGAAGCTCGGCCACGGCAAGGGATACCAGTACCCGCACGACCTCCCCGGCGGCATCGCGGCCCAGCAGTACGCGCCGGACGAGGTGCACGGCAAGCGGTACTACACCCCCACGCGGTACGGCTCCGAGGCGCGGTACTACGACGTGGTGGAGCGGGTGCGCGGCAGGCTGGCGGGGGAGGCGGGGCCGGCGGGGGAGTGAGGCAGGTGCGGAAGGGCGCCTTCCGTCGCCGCACGGGCAGGGCCCTGTCGAGAGGGGGCCCGTCACGAGATATCTTGATGTCGAGCAATGTTGCAGACGTGGAGCGGAGCACCGGTGACTGACTCGACCATCATCTATACGCACACCGACGAGGCCCCGGCCCTGGCGACGTATTCCTTCATGCCGGTGATCGAGGCCTACGCCTCGACTGCCGGTGTCGCCGTGGAGAGCCGTGACATCTCGCTGGCGGGCCGGATCATCGCCAGCTTCCCCGAGCGTCTTCGGGAGGACCAGCGCATCGACGACGCGCTGGCCGAGCTCGGCGAGCTGGCGAAGACGCCCGAGGCGAACATCATCAAGCTGCCGAACATCTCGGCCTCGATCCCGCAGCTCAAGGCGGCCGTCGCCGAGCTGCAGGAGCAGGGTTACGCGCTGCCGGACTACCCGGACGACCCGAAGACCGACGAGGAGCGCGACATCCGCGCCCGCTACGACAAGGTCAAGGGCTCGGCCGTCAACCCGGTCCTGCGCGAGGGCAACTCCGACCGCCGCGCCCCCGCGTCGGTCAAGAACTACGCCAAGGCCAACCCGCACCGCATGGGCGCCTGGACCGCCGACTCCAAGACGAACGTCGCGCACATGACCGGCGACGACTTCCGCTCCACCGAGAAGTCCGTCGTCATCGCCGAGGACGGCGCGCTGAAGATCGAGCTGGTCGGCGACGACGGCTCCACCACCGTGCTGCGCGAGTCGGTGCCGGTCCTGGCGGGCGAGGTCGTGGACGCCTCCGTCATGCGCGTCGGCGCGCTGCGCGAGTTCCTCAAGGAGCAGGTCGCCCGCGCCAAGGCCGAGGGCGTGCTGTTCTCGGTGCACCTCAAGGCCACGATGATGAAGGTCTCGGACCCGATCATCTTCGGCCACGTGGTGCGCGCCTTCTTCCCGAAGACCTTCGCGAAGTACGCGGACGTGCTCGCCGGTGCGGGCCTGACGCCGAACGACGGTCTCGGCGGCATCTGGAAGGGCCTGGAGGCGCTGCCCCAGGGCGAGGAGATCAAGGCCTCCTTCGACGCCGAGCTCGCCGAGGGCCCGGACCTGGCGATGGTCGACTCCCACCGCGGCATCACCAACCTGCACGTCCCCAGCGACGTCATCGTCGACGCCTCCATGCCGGCCATGATCCGCACCTCCGGCCACATGTGGAACAAGGACGACCAGGAGCAGGACGCCCTCGCGGTCATCCCGGACAGCTCGTACGCCGGCATCTACCAGGCCGTCATCGACGACTGCCGGGCGAACGGCGCGTACGACCCCTCGACCATGGGCTCGGTGCCGAACGTCGGCCTGATGGCGCAGAAGGCCGAGGAGTACGGCAGCCACGACAAGACCTTCGAGGTGCCCGCCACCGGCACCGTGCGGGTCGTCGACGGCAACGGCACCGCGCTGCTGGAGCAGACGGTCAGCGCCGGCGACATCTTCCGCGCCTGCCAGACCAAGGACGTGCCGATCCGCGACTGGGTCAAGCTGGCCGTCACCCGCGCCCGCGCGACCGGCGACCCGGCCGTGTTCTGGCTGGACGAGGGCCGTGCGCACGACGCGAACCTCATCGCCAAGGTCAAGCAGTACCTCCCGGAGCACGACACCGAGGGCCTGCAGATCGAGATCATGTCCCCGGTCGAGGCCACGAAGTTCTCGGTGGAGCGCATCCGCCGCGGCGAGAACACCATCTCGGTGACCGGCAACGTGCTGCGTGACTACCTCACCGACCTGTTCCCGATCCTGGAGCTCGGCACGAGCGCCAAGATGCTCTCGGTCGTGCCGCTCATCAACGGCGGCGGTCTCTTCGAGACCGGTGCCGGCGGCTCCGCGCCCAAGCACGTCCAGCAGCTGGTCAAGGAGAACTACCTGCGCTGGGACAGCCTGGGTGAGTTCCTCGCGCTCGCGGTGAGCTTCGAGCACCTGGCGCAGAAGACGGACAACGCGCGCGCCCAGATCCTCGCGGACACCCTGGACCGCGCCACCGGCACGTTCCTGGCCGAGAACAAGTCGCCCAGCCGCAAGCTGGGCGGTATCGACAACCGCGGCAGCCACTTCTACCTGGCCCTGTACTGGGCCCAGGAGCTGGCCAAGCAGACCGACGACGCGCCGCTCGCGGAGGCATTCGCGGCCCTGGCCGCGACGCTGGCCGAGCAGGAGCAGACGATCGTCGACGAGCTGATCGCCGTCCAGGGCAAGCCGGCCGACATCGGCGGCTACTACCAGCCCGACTCGGCGAAGGCCGCGGCCGTCATGCGCCCGTCCGGCACGCTGAACAAGGCCCTCGCCGCGCTCAGCGCCTGACGCGCCCCGGCGGCCCGCCGCCGTAAGCGCACCGCCCCTCCCGGCTTCGTGCCGGGAGGGGCGGTTCTTTCTGCGGGGCGCGGCGCCGCGCGGACGCGGTGACCGGGACGGCGCCGTTGCCGTCGCGGGCACTCACGCCGCGGCGTCGAAGAGGTGGTGCATAGCCCGCCGGAGCTCCATCAGGTCCCGTACGGGCGTGGGGAAGTCGAAGCGGGCGTCAAAGGTCTGCGTCTCGGGGTCGGAGAAGCGGACCCGCAGGCCGAAGCGGTCCAGCGCCACGGGGACGACGGAGCCGCGCGCCGCGCAGATCTGCTCGGCCCGATCGCCCAGCAGCCCGCACAGGTCGCGTACCTGCTCGCCGTGGGCGGTGTGCAGGTGCTGCAGGAGCTCGGCCTCGTGGCCCGCCACGGGGTCCGGAGCGGCCTGTGCGAACTCCTCGGGCTCGACGGAGTCGGCGCCCCACAGATCGTCCACAGTGGCCTCGCCGACCTCCAGGCGGAGCATCATCCACGGGGCGCGCTGGACGGCGCCGGGGACCGGGTCGGGGCGCAGTGCCTCGCCGATGCCCAGCAGCTCCCCGACGGGGTGCCGCTCGGCGAGCAGCCGGGCGGCCCGGGCCCGGTCCTCGCCGCGTACCGGGGTGAGCCAGCCGGCCACCCAGGCCCGTCCGCGGATGCGATGGGGCACCGAAACGGGTGCGACATCCGTGAGTTCCATCACTGCGGTGACGTCGTCGTCCTGGGCGTGCGCGGCGGCGCGAGCGGCCGCCGAGTCCCCAGGAACCAGGATTAGCACGTCTCCTGAGCTGTCGACGGTTCTGCAGGTGGGCGCGGCGAAACCGGCTTCGTCGAGATCGTGGACTCCGGGAATGGTCAGCGACGCCATAGCATGGGAATCCACGAGGGTTCGCACACGCTCGGCGGCGGTTGGCTGCTGGGCGTCTTCCGTGGGACGCGGCTGACCCGCCTCTGTGCTCTGGTCTGCACTGGGCAGGGGGTTCCCAGGTCGAAACATGCGGTCTCCTCGCGCTGCTAAGGTAAGCCTCACCTAACTTACATGGAGGTCCGTTCCACGTGAACCAGTCGCGTCCCAAGGTCAAGAAGTCCCGCGCGCTCGGCATCGCCCTGACGCCGAAGGCCGTCAAGTACTTCGAGGCCCGTCCCTACCCGCCCGGCGAGCACGGCCGTGGCCGCAAGCAGAACAGTGACTACAAGGTCCGCCTGCTGGAGAAGCAGCGTCTGCGTGCGCAGTACGACATCAGCGAGCGCCAGATGGTGCGCGCCTACGACCGCGCTCGGAAGGTCGACAGCAAGACAGGCGAAGCGCTGATCATCGAGCTTGAGCGCCGTCTGGACGCGCTCGTCCTGCGTTCGGGTCTCGCCCGGACGATCTACCAGGCCCGCCAGATGGTGGTCCACGGCCACATCTCGGTGAACGACCGCAAGGTCGACAAGCCGTCCTTCCGCGTCCGCCCCGGCGACGTGGTGATGGTCCGCGAGCGCAGCCGCGAGAAGCACCCCTTCCAGGTTGCCCGTGAGGGTGGCTACGCCGGCGAGGGCGAGACCCCCCGCTACCTGGAGGTCAACCTCCAGGCCCTGGCGTTCCGCCTGGACCGGGACCCCAACCGCAAGGAGATCCCGGTCATCTGCGACGAGCAGCTGGTCGTCGAGTACTACGCCCGCTGAGCGAGCCCCGTACTCCGCGCGCCGGGCGGATCCCGCCCGGCAGTGCACGGGCAGCGCGCCGCACTGCGGCGTGCCGCCCCTCAGCCCGCCGTCTCCCCGCCGTTCACGGCCGGTGAGACGGCGGGCTCGCCCGTTCCCGGGGCCGTGCCGCCGCCCGCGGATCCGCGCGGCCGCGGAAGGCCGCCCAGCACCCGCGTGACGGCCGCGTCCAGGTCCAGCGCCCCGCCCCGCCGCACGGCCGCCTCGTACCCCGCGTCCCCCAGCTGCTCACGGGCCAGCCGCGCGCACAGCTCGTGCGGCCGGTTGAAGCTCCGGGAACCGAACAGCTGCGGTCCGACCGCGGGCCAGATCCCCGCCGCGACGCCCTGCAGCACCGCCGCCTCCGCCGCGTCCCCCTCGTCCACCGTGACCAGCGCCAGCAGCTCCACCGCCAGCACCGCGCCCAGCAGGTCGTGGAAGGCGTGGTCGATCACCAGGCACTCGGTCAGCAGCTGCCGGGCGCCCGCCAGGTCCCGCCGCGTCCAGGCCGCGTAGGCCAGCACGTACAGCGCGTACGCCCGGGCCCAGCGCTCGCCGTGGTCCGCGCAGACCTCGCGCACCTCGACGCACAGCTCCTCCGCCGTCGCCAGGTCGCCGCCGAAGGCCACCGCCATCGCCAGCTCGACCTGCGCCATCAGCACGTTGCTGTTCAGCTCGCCGGCCTCCCGGTAGGCGGTCAGCGCCGCCCGCAGCAGCGTCTCGGCGCGCGGCACGTCGTCCCCGGTCAGCGCCAGGCAGCCCAGCCGGTGCTGCGCGTACGCGGCGGCCCGTGCGTTGCCCGCGTACCGCGCCTCCGCCCGGCACTGCTCCAGCGCGCGCCGGGCGCCGGCCGGATCGCCCTGGAGGACCGCGACGTAACCGGTCACCCAGAGCGCCTTCAGCCGCGCGTCGTGATGGTCGGCGGGCATGGCCAGGGACCGCTCCAGCCAGTGCCGCCCCTCCGAGAGCCGGCCGCAGCCGACCCAGAAGAACCACAGCGTCCCGGCCAGGAACTGCCCCAGGTACGCCTCCTCCGGCACCTCCAGGCTGTGCTCCAGCGCCAGCCGTACGTTGGGCAGCTCCACGTCGATCCGGGCGGCCACCTCGTCCTGGCGCGGCCCGAACCAGTCCAGCTCGCACCAGGTGGCCAGGCCCACGTACCAGTCGCGGTGCCGGCGCCGCAGCCGCTCGGTGTCGTCCAGCGCCGCCAGCCAGTCGGCGCCGTAGGCCCGTACGGTGTCCAGCATCCGGTACCGCACCCCGGCCCGGGTCTCCTCGCGGACCACCACCGACTGCGCGACCAGCTCGGACAGCACGTCCATCAGGTCCTCGGCGGGCAGGTCGCGCCCCGAGCACACGTACTCGGCCGCCTCCAGGTCGAACTGCCCGCCGAACACCGACAGCCGCGCCCACAGCAGCCGCTCCTCGGGCGAGCACAGCTCGTGGCTCCAGCCGATGGCCGTGCGCAGGGTCTGGTGGCGGGGGAGGGCCACGGGGTCGGTCCCGGTCAGCAGCCGGAAGCGGTCGTCCAGGCGGTGCACCACCTGCTGGACGGAGAGCACCCGCAGCCGGCCGGCGGCCAGCTCCAGGGCCAGCGGGATGCCGTCGAGCCGGTGGCACAGCTCGGCCACCGCTGCACTGTTCGACCCGTCGACGGTGAACCCGGCGACGACGCAGCCCGCCCGGTCGGCGAACAGCTCCCCGGCGTCCGCGTCGGGCAGCGGCAGCAGCGGAAGGTTCCGCTCGCCCGGCAGGCCCAGCGGGCGCCGCCCCGCGGCCAGCACCCGGAGGTCCGGGGCCCGGCGCAGCAGCCGCGCCACCAGCGGCGCGCACGCGTCCACCAGGTGCTCGTAGCCGTCCAGGACCAGCAGCAGCTCGCGGCCGGCGAGGTCGTCGCAGAGCGCGTCCCGGGTCGGACGGCCGCTGTGGTCGGCCAGCTCCAGCGCCTCGGCGACGGCGTGGTCCAGGAGGTGCGGCTCCCGCACGTCGGACAGTTCGATCAGCCACACCCCGTCGCGGAAGCGGTCCCCGAGCGCCCGGCCCGCCTGCGTGGCGAGCCGTGTCTTGCCGACCCCGCCCATCCCCGTGAGCGCCACCAGCCGCGCGTCGGTCACCATTCCGGTCAGTGCGGCCAGTTCGTCCACCCGTCCGACGAACCGGTTCAGTTCCGCGGGCAGATTGCCCGGGCCCGGCAGACGGACGCGGTGGTCTCGGAAGGCGGGATCCGGTCCCCGGGAGCGTCGCATGGCACACGGAGCGTACTCGGCGGTGTGCGGACCGTACAATCGCGCCGCGTCGGCCCCGGCGCGCGGTCCGCCGCGGCGCCGCTGCCCCCGGAACCGGCCGTGGCACACGGGAACACGGTGCGGACGGGGAGCCCCGGCGCGATAGGGTCGACACCTGCCGATCGAGCAGGACGAGACAAGCAGAGAACCAGTCGGAAAGTGGTGTGAGCGTGTCCGGTGGAGAGGTGGCCGGGATCCTCGTGGCCGTCTTCTGGGCGATCCTCGTGTCGTTCCTCGCCCTCGTGCTGGTGAGGCTCGCGCAGACGCTGAGGGCGACGACGAAGATGGTCTCCGAGGTGTCCGAGAAGGCCGTGCCGCTGCTCGCCGACGCGTCCGAGACCGTCCGCTCCGCGCACACCCAGCTCGCCCGCGTCGACGCGATCACCTCCGACGTGCAAGAGGTCACGGCCAACGCCTCCGCGCTCTCCTCGACCGTCTCCTCCGCCTTCGGCGGGCCGCTGGTCAAGGTCGCGGCGTTCGGCTACGGCGTCCGCCGTGCGATCGGCCGGAAAGGCGCGCCCGCGCCCGAGCCCCCCGTCGTCGTCGGCCGCACCCTGCCAGCCGCCCGCCGCAGCGGGCGCCGCAACCGCCGTACCAAGGACTGATCACCGCGATGTTCCGCCGCGCATTCTGGTTCACCACCGGCGCAGCCGCCGGGGTGTGGGCCACCAACAAGGTCCACAGCAAGCTGCGCAAGCTCCAGCCCGACAGTCTCGCGGCGCAGGCAGCGGACAAGGCGGTGGCGACCGGACACCGGCTGCGCCGATTTGCATTGGACGTACGCGACGGAATGGCGGACCGTGAAGAGCAGTTGCACGAAGCGCTCGGTCTGACGGAGACCGGAGCGGCGCGCGAACTGCCGCCCGCCCGCCGGACCGACGCCCTCGCCCCGCACCACCCCCCGACACGTATCACCCGGACAACCGGACCGAACCGAAACGAGGACCACTGATGGAGTCGGCTGAAATCCGCCGCCGCTGGCTGAGCTTCTTCGAGGAGCGCGGGCACACCGTCGTGCCCTCGGCGTCGCTCATCGCGGACGACCCGACGCTGCTGCTGGTCCCCGCGGGCATGGTCCCCTTCAAGCCGTACTTCCTCGGTGAGGTCAAGCCGCCGGCGCCGCGCGCCACCAGCGTCCAGAAGTGCGTGCGCACGCCGGACATCGAAGAGGTCGGCAAGACCACCCGGCACGGCACGTTCTTCCAGATGTGCGGCAACTTCTCCTTCGGCGACTACTTCAAGGAAGGCGCCATCAAGTACGCCTGGGAGTTGCTGACGACTCCCGTGGCGGAGGGCGGCTACGGCCTGGAGCCCGAGAAGCTCTGGGTGACCGTGTACCTGGACGACGACGAGGCCGAGCGCATCTGGCACGAGGTCGTCGGCGTGCCCAAGGAGCGCATCCAGCGCCTGGGCAAGTCGGAGAACTACTGGTCCATGGGCGTTCCCGGCCCCTGCGGCCCGTGCTCCGAGATCAACTACGACCGCGGCCCGGAGTTCGGGGTCGAGGGCGGCCCGGCCGTCAACGACGAGCGGTACGTGGAGATCTGGAACCTGGTCTTCATGCAGTACGAGCGCGGCGCCGGGACCTCGAAGGAGGACTTCGAGATCCTCGGCGAGCTGCCCAGCAAGAACATCGACACCGGCCTCGGCCTCGAACGCCTCGCGATGATCCTGCAGGGCGTGCAGAACATGTACGAGACCGACACCCTGCGCGTCGTCATCGACAAGGCCACGGACCTCACCGGCGTCGCCTACGGTGCCGGCCAGGACACCGACGTCTCGCTGCGCGTCGTCGCCGACCACATGCGCACCTCCGTCATGCTCATCGGTGACGGCGTCACGCCCGGCAACGAGGGCCGCGGCTACGTGCTGCGCCGCATCATGCGCCGCGCCATCCGCAACATGCGCATCCTCGGCGCCACCGACCCGGTCGTCGCCGACCTCGTCGACGTGGTCATCAAGACGATGGGCCGGCAGTACCCGGAGCTCCTCCAGGACCGCAAGCGCATCGAGACCGTCGCCCTCGCCGAGGAGGCCGCCTTCCTCAAGACGCTGAAGGCCGGCACGAACATCCTCGACACCGCCGTGACCGAGACCAAGGCCGCCGGCGGCAAGGTCCTCGCCGGCGACAAGGCGTTCCTGCTCCACGACACCTGGGGCTTCCCGATCGACCTCACCCTCGAAATGGCCGCGGAGCAGGGCCTGTCGGTGGACGAGGACGGCTTCCGCCGCCTGATGAAGGAGCAGCGGGAGCGCGCCAAGGCCGACGCCCAGGCCAAGAAGCACGGCCACGCCGACATGTCGGCCTACCGCGAGGTCGCCGACAAGTCCGGCTCCACCGTCTTCACCGGCTACACCGACACCGACGGCGAGTCCACGGTCGTCGGCCTGGTCGTCAACGGTGCCTCGGCTCCCGCGGCCCACGAGGGCGACGAGGTCGAGGTCGTGCTGGACCGCACCCCGTTCTACGCCGAGGGCGGCGGCCAGCTCGCCGACACCGGCCGCATCAAGACCGACACCGGCGCCGTGATCGAGGTCCGCGACGTCCAGCAGCCGGTCCCGGGTGTCACCGTCCACAAGGGATCGGTCCAGGTCGGCGAGATCACCGTGGGCTCGCCCGCGTACGCCACCATCGACATCAAGCGCCGCCGGGCCATCGCCCGCGCCCACAGCGCCACCCACCTCACCCACCAGGCGCTGCGGGACGCCCTCGGGCCCACCGCCGCCCAGGCCGGTTCGGAGAACTCCCCGGGCCGCTTCCGGTTCGACTTCGGCTCGCCGGCCGCCGTGCCCGGCACGGTCCTCACCGACGTCGAGCAGAAGATCAACGAGGTGCTCTCGCGCGAACTGGACGTCACCGCCGAGGTGATGAGCATGGACGACGCGAAGAAGCAGGGCGCCATCGCCGAGTTCGGCGAGAAGTACGGCGACCGGGTCCGCGTGGTCACCATCGGCGACTTCTCCAAGGAGCTGTGCGGCGGTACGCACGTCCACAACACCGCCCAGCTGGGCCTGGTGAAGCTGCTCGGCGAGTCCTCCATCGGCTCCGGCGTGCGCCGCGTGGAGGCCCTGGTGGGCGTGGACGCGTACAACTTCCTGGCCCGTGAGCACACGGTCGTCTCGCAGCTCACCGAGCTGGTCAAGGGCCGGCCCGAGGAGCTGCCGGAGAAGGTCTCCGGCGTGCTCGCCAAGCTCAAGGAGGCCGAGAAGCAGATCGAGCAGTTCCGCGCGGAGAAGGTCCTGCAGGCCGCCGCCGGGCTCGCCGCCGGCGCCAAGAACGTGGGCGGCGTCGCGCTGGCCTCCGGCCAGGTGCCCGACGGCACCTCCGCCGACGACCTGCGCAAGCTCGTCCTGGACGTGCGCGGCCGGCTGGATCAGATGTCGGGGGCGTCCGACCGCCCGGCCGTCGTCGCCCTCTTCTCGGTGGCCAATGGCCGCCCGGTGACCGTGATCGCCACCAACGAGGCCGCCCGCGAGCGCGGCATCAAGGCCGGCGAGCTGGTCCGTGCGGCCGCCAAGACGCTCGGCGGCGGTGGCGGCGGCAAGCCGGACGTCGCCCAGGGCGGTGGCCAGAACGCCGCCGCCGTGCCCGAGGCCATCGAGGCCGTCGAGCGGCTCGTCGCCCAGGCCGGCTGAGGCACGTGAGCGGTATGCGACGCGGCAGGCGGATCGCCGTCGACGTCGGGGACGCCCGCATCGGGGTCGCCTCGTGCGACCCCGACGGGGTCCTCGCGACCCCGGTGGAGACCGTGCCGGGACGTGACGTCCCGGCCGCCCACCGGCGGCTGAAGGCGATCATCGAGGAGTACGAACCGCTGGAGGTCGTCGTCGGCCTGCCCCGCTCCCTGAACGGGGGAGAGGGGCCGGCCGCGGCCAAGGTGCGGGCGTTCGCGCGGGAGATGGCGAAGAACATCGCGCCGGTGCCGGTACGGCTGGTGGACGAGCGGATGTCGACCGTCACGGCGGCGCAGGGGATGCGCGCCTCCGGCGTGAAGGCCAAGAAGGGACGTTCCGCCATCGATCAGGCGGCGGCCGTGGTCATCCTGCAGAGCGCCCTGGAAACCGAACGCACGTCCGGTCAGGTCCCTGGTGAGAGCGTCGAGGCGGACGCCTGATCGCGGTACGGTAACGTTCCGCGCGACCGGCCGCGTTCGAACAGTGGCGGGCGCAAGAAGAGGCGGTCAGTACACAAGCCGCGCTGCGACCACGGAGCGCACCGCCTCGCGGCTCTAGGGGATCGATGACTGAGTACGGCCGGGGCTACGGCTCCGAACCCTGGCATCCCGAGGACCCTCTCTACGGAGAGTCCTACGGTGACCAGGGCGCCTACGGCGGCCAGGCTTCCTACGGGAGCCAGGACCCCTATGCGGGTCAGGACGCCTACGCGGGACAGGGGCAGCAGGGCTGGTACGGCGCTCCCGGCCACCAGCAGCACCAGTACGGCCAGCAGCAGTACGACCCGTACGGCCAGGCCGGGCAGACCGGCGGCGTGCCGTACGACCCGTACGGCCACCAGTCCGACCCCTATGGCCAGCCCACCCACTACGGCCGGCAGCCCGATCCGTACGGCCAGGGCGATCCCTACGGTCAGCAGCCCGACCCGTACGGCGGCGCGGCGCCGGACCACTACGGCACGCCCGACGGCTACCCGGCGCCGCATCAGGTCCAGCCGGCCGGGCACGACCAGACGGCAGCCATGCCCGTCGTCCCCGGCGGCCCGCCGGGCGACGACTGGCAGGCGGCGGGGCAGGACACGCCCTGGCAGGACGAGCCGGCCCGGCCCGAACCGGAGCCGGACCACGCCTTCTTCTCCGGCGGCCACGCGGACGACGGCCCCGAGGAGGACCCGGCGCCGCGCGAGAAGCGCCGGTCGGCACGGGACCGCCGCGACCGGGACCAGCGCCCGAAGCGCCGCGGCCGCGCGGTCGCCGCGGTCGTCGCCCTCGCGGTGATCGGCGGCGGCGGTTACCTCGCCTACGACCGCTTCGCCCCGCCGCCGGACTTCGACGGCGAGGGCAGCGGCAGCGTCCAGGTGGAGATCCCGGACGGCTCGCCCGTGCTGCAGATGGGGCTGCTCCTCAAGAAGGAGGGCGTGGTCAAGAGCGCCGACGCGTTCACCGCGGCGGTCACCGAGAACCCCAAGGCCGAGAGCGGCCTCCAGCCCGGCGCGTACACGCTGCGCAAGGGCATGTCGGCGGCGTCGGCGGTGGAGCTGATGCTCAGCCCGGAGAGCCGCAACGGCATGACGATCCCGGAGGGCATGCGGGCGGTCTCGGTCTACGAGCGGATCGACAAGAAGCTCGACCTGAAGGCCGGCACGACCAAGGGCGTCGCCGCGAGCGAGGCGAAGAACCTCGGCCTGCCCTCCTGGGCGGACGACGACCCCGACATAAAGGACCCGCTGGAGGGCTTCCTCTACCCCTCGACGTACGCGGTGAGCCCCAAGGCGAAACCGGCGGACGTCCTCAAGCAGATGGTCGCGCGGGCCAAGCAGAATTACGCCCGCTACGACCTGGTGGCGAACGCGAAGAAATTCGGGCTGAAATCGCCGATGCAGCTCGTCACGGTGGCCAGCCTCACCCAGGCCGAGGGCACCAGCCACGACGACTTCCGCAAGATGGCCGAGGTCGTCTACAACCGCCTGGACCGGAGCAATCCCGAGACCTGGGGCCGGCTCGAATTCGACTCGACGTACAACTACATCAAGAACCAGAGCGAACTCGACATTCCGATCAGCGCCATCAAGAACTACGACAACCCCTACAACACGTATTACTACAAGGGGCTGCCGCCGGGGCCGATCGGCAATCCGGGCGATGACGCGCTGAAGGCGGCGGTCAACCCGACCGACGACGGCTGGTACTACTTCGTCGCCATCAACGGGAAGTCGAAGTTCGCCAAGACCTACGCCGAGCACGAGAAGCTCGTCGCGGAATTCAACAAGACCCGTTAGGCCCCTGGCGCCCCGCCGGCGCAGGGCCCGTGAGAGAACGGCTGAGGGCAGTACCCGTGTCAGGAACCCACCACAAGGCGGCGGTCCTCGGATCGCCCATCGCCCATTCGCTGTCCCCGGTGCTGCACCGCGCCGCGTACGACGAACTGGGGCTGACCGGCCGGGAGTACGGCCGCTTCGAGATCGACGAGGCGGCGCTGCCGGGCTTCCTGGCGGGGCTGGACGACGCCGAGTGGGCGGGCCTGTCGCTGACCATGCCGCTGAAGCGCGCGGTCATCCCGCTGCTCGACGGGGTCAGCGAGACCGCCGCCTCCGTCGAGGCCGTCAACACCGTGATCTTCACCGAGGACGGCCGGCGCACCGGCGACAACACCGACATCCCCGGCATCCAGGAGGCGCTGCGCGAGCGCGGCGTGACGAGCGTCGACGGCGCCGCGATCCTCGGCGCCGGCGCCACCGCCTCCTCGGCGCTCGCCGCGCTCGCCCGCATCTGCACCGGCGAGGTGACCGTGTACGTCCGCAGCCAGGCGCGCGCCGACGAGATGCGCGGCTGGGGCGAGCGGCTCGGTGTCGCCGTCCGCACCGCCCCCTGGGACGACGCGGCGGCCGCCTTCGAGGCGCCCCTGGTGATCGCCACGACCCCGGCCGGGACCACCGACGCGCTGGCCGCCGCCGTGCCCGCGCGGCCCGGCACCCTCTTCGACGTGCTGTACGAGCCGTGGCCCACCGCGCTGGCCGCGGCCTGGTCCGAGCGCGGCGGCCCGGTCGTCGGCGGCCTGGACCTCCTGGTCCACCAGGCCGTACTCCAGGTCGAGCGGATGACCGGCTGCGAGCGGGCCCCGCTGGCCGCGATGCGCAAGGCCGGCGAGGCGGCGCTGGCCTCTCGCTGACCCGCCGCCGGCCGGGGCGGTATCCGGCCGGAGGCCCGGCAGGACGGCGGACGTGGCGGTCCGCTCCCTGGACTGGGCGCCGGCCGCCGGGCCGGTCGTGGGAGGATCAGGGGAAGAACGTACGCGCAGTACACGAGGAGCACCGTTGAGCAGGTTGCGCTGGCTGACGGCGGGGGAGTCGCACGGCCCCGCACTGGTGGCGACGCTGGAGGGCCTTCCGGCCGGCGTCCCCGTTACCACGGAGATGGTGGCGGACGCCCTGGCCCGTCGCCGGCTCGGCTATGGCCGCGGTGCCCGGATGAAATTCGAGCGTGACGAGGTCACCTTCCTCGGTGGCGTGCGGCACGGCCTCTCCCTGGGCTCGCCGGTCGCGGTCATGGTGGGCAACACCGAGTGGCCCAAGTGGGAGCAGGTCATGGCGGCCGACCCGGTCGACGAGGCCGAGCTGGCCGAGCTGGCCCGCAACGCCCCGCTGACCCGTCCCCGCCCCGGCCACGCCGACCTGGCCGGCATGCAGAAGTACGGCTTCGACGAGGCCCGCCCGATCCTGGAGCGCGCCTCGGCGCGCGAGACCGCGGCCCGCGTCGCGCTGGGTGCCGTGGCCCGCTCCTACCTCAAGGAGACGGCCGGCATCGAGATCGTCAGCCATGTCGTCGAGCTGGCCGCCGCCAAGGCCCCGTACGGCGTGTACCCCAAGCCCTCCGATGTGGAGAAGCTGGACGCCGACCCGGTGCGCTGCCTGGACCAGGACGCGTCGAAGGCGATGGTCGCGGAGATCGACCAGGCCCACAAGGACGGCGACACCCTCGGCGGCGTGGTCGAGGTCCTGGCGTACGGCGTGCCGGTCGGCCTCGGCAGCCATGTGCACTGGGACCGCCGCCTGGACGCCCGCTTGGCCGGTGCCCTGATGGGCATCCAGGCGATCAAGGGCGTCGAGGTCGGCGACGGCTTCGACCTGGCCCGCGTGCCGGGTTCCCAGGCGCACGACGAGATCCTGGCAACGGACGACGGGATCAAGCGCGCTTCGGGCCGCTCCGGCGGTACCGAGGGCGGTCTGACCACCGGCGAGCTGCTGCGCGTCCGCGCCGCGATGAAGCCGATCGCGACCGTGCCGCGCGCCCTGGCCACCGTCGACGTGACCACCGGCGAGGCGGCGCAGGCCCACCACCAGCGCTCCGACGTGTGCGCCGTGCCGGCCGCCGGCATCGTCGCCGAGGCCATGGTCGCACTGGTCCTCGCGGACGCCGTGGCGGAGAAGTTCGGCGGCGACAGCGTCGCGGAGACCCGCCGAAACGTCCGGTCCTTCCTCGACAACCTGGCCATCCGGTGAGCGAGCCGGTGACCGGCCCGGCCGTCGTGCTCGTCGGCCCCATGGGGGTGGGCAAGACGACCACCGGGCTGGCGCTCGCCGAGCGGCTGGGCACCACCTTCCGGGACACCGACGCGGACATCGTCGCCGGGGCCGGCAAGCCCATCTCGGAGATCTTCATCGACGAGGGCGAGCCGCACTTCCGGGAGCTGGAGCGGCAGGCCGTGAGCGCCGCGGTGCGCGACCACGCCGGGGTACTGGCGCTCGGCGGCGGCGCGATCCTGGACGCCTCCACCCGCGAGCTGCTGTCCGGGCTGCCCGTCGTCTTCCTGGAGATGGGCGTGGCCGAGGCCGTGAAGCGGGTGGGCCTGGACGCGCCGCGCCCGCTGCTGGCGGTCAACCCCCGGCAGCGCTGGCGCGAGCTGATGGCCGAGCGCCGGCCGCTGTACATGGAGGTGTCCCGCGCGGTGGTGTCCACGGAGGGGCGCACCCCCGAGGACGTCGCCGAGGCCGTCCTTGACGCATTGGAGCTGAGGAAAGCATGACCGACGCACCCACTCGTATCCACATCGGCGGCTCCGCCGGTTCGGACCCGTACGACGTGCTGGTCGGCCGGCAGCTGCTGGGCGAGCTGCCCTCGCTGATCGGGAACCAGGCCAAGCGGGTCGCGGTCCTGCACCCCGAGGCGCTGGCCGCCACCGGAGAGGCGCTGCGCGAGGACCTCGCGGGCCAGGGGTACGAGGCCATCGCGATCCAGCTGCCGAACGCCGAGGAGGCCAAGACCGCCGAGGTCGCGGCGTACTGCTGGAAGGCGCTCGGGCAGACCGGCTTCACCCGCACCGACGTCGTGGTGGGCGTCGGCGGCGGCGCCACCACGGACGTCGCGGGCTTCGTCGCGGCCACCTGGCTGCGCGGGGTCCGCTGGATCGCCGTGCCGACCACCGTGCTGGGCATGGTGGACGCGGCCGTGGGCGGCAAGACGGGCATCAACACCGCCGAGGGCAAGAACCTCGTCGGCGCCTTCCACCCGCCGGCCGGCGTGCTGTGCGATCTCGCGGCGCTGGACTCGCTGCCGGTGCACGACTACGTCTCGGGCCTGGCCGAGGTCATCAAGGCGGGCTTCATCTCCGACCCGGCCATCCTGGACCTGATCGAGAGCGACCCGGAGGCCGCGAAGCGCCCCGACGGGCCGCACACCGCCGAGCTGCTCGAACGTGCCATCCGCGTCAAGGCCGAGGTGGTCTCTTCCGACCTCAAGGAGTCGGGCCTGCGGGAGATCCTCAACTACGGTCACACGCTCGCCCACGCCATCGAGAAGAACGAGCGGTACAACTGGCGGCACGGCGCCGCCGTTTCGGTGGGCATGGTCTTCGCCGCCGAGCTGGGCCGGATCGCCGGGCGGCTGGACGACGCGACCGCCGACCGGCACCGCACCGTCCTCGGCGCCGTCGGCCTGCCGCTGACCTACCGCGGCGACCAGTGGCCCAAGCTGCTGGAGACGATGAAGGTGGACAAGAAGTCCCGGGGCGACCTGCTGCGCTTCATCGTGCTGGACGGGCTGGCGAAGCCGACCGTGCTGGAGGGCCCGGACCCGGCGATGCTCCTCGCGGCGCACGCCGAGATCGCCGCCTGACGCCCGCCGGGCACTTCCCACCGCCCCCGGCCGTTGCCACAACCACGGCCGGGCGGGGGTTCCCCCAACGGTAGTTGGGGGCAGTACCGTTCGGTAGAACCCGGGCCTGACGACCCACCACCTCACCCCACGAGACGGAGAGCCACCGGATGCAGCACCCAGGGGGGGCTCCGCTGCCACCGCCGCATCTGCCGGGCAGTGCCGGCGCCTGGGCCGAGCACCAGGCCCGTTCCATACCCTCCGGGCCGCAGCGGCCCCCGGCACCGGCCGCACCGCCTCCGCCGCAGGGCGCTCCCACGGGCCCGCCCCCTCCGCCGCAGAGCGCGCCGACCGGCCCCCCGCCTCCGCCGCAGGGCGCTCCCACCGGTCCACCGCCCCCGCAGCAGGGCGCACCGGCCGGCTGGGGCGGGAACCGGCAGGCGGCGCGGCCCGAGACCGCCACGGGCCACATCCAGCTGCCCACCGGCAACCCCGTCGCGCTGCCCACGCCGCCGCCCGGCACGGCCGCGCCCGACGTCGCGCACGCCGCCGTCGCGGTGCTGCTCATCGGCCCCGCGGGCGCCGGCAAGACCAGCGTCGCCCGGCACTGGGCCGACATCCGCCGCGTCCCCACCGCGCACATCAGCCTGGACGACGTACGCGAATGGGTACGCGCGGGGTTCGCCGACCCGCAGCAGGGCTGGAACGACCACTCCGAGGCGCAGTACCGTCTCGCCCGCCGGACCTGCGGCTTCGCCGCGCGCAACTTCCTCGCCAACGGCATCTCCTGCATCCTCGACGACGCCGTCTTCCCCGACCGCCCGGTGGTCGGGCTGGGCGGCTGGAAGCGCCACGTGGGCCCGGGGCTGCTGCCCGTCGTCCTCCTGCCGGGCCTGGAGATCGTGCTCGAACGCAACGCCCAGCGCAGCGGCAACCGCCGGCTGACCGACGAGGAGGTCGCCCGCATCCACGGGCGGATGGCCGGCTGGTACAGCTCCGGTCTGCCGATCATCGACAACTCGCAGCACGACGTCGCCACCACCGCCCGGATGCTCGACGAGGTCGTGGCCCGCAGCCTGGCCAGCCCGCCGGCCTGGTGACGGGGGCCGGCCCGGTTGCCCCGCGGGCGGCCGCCCCGTAAGGCCGCGACCGCCCGCACCCCGCCGGGCCGGACCCACCGGGCAGGAAACTCCCACAGACGCGCTCAAAGCGCGCGACTCCCGGCGTACTCGTACGCTCGGTACATGCCAGACATGTACGCAACCCGACGCGCCCGGTTGCGTGACCGCTATGCCGCGGCCGGCACCGGCGCGGGCGCGACCGACACCGCTGCGGCGCTCGTTTCGAGCCCCGCCAACATCCGCTACCTCACCGGCTGCGCGCCCCGCGGAGCGGCGCTGCTGCTGCACGAGGGCGACGACACGCTGCTCTGCCCCACCGCACCCACCGGCGAGCCGTCGGAGGGGCGGCCGGCCGAAAACCTCCGGATCAGCCTGCTGCCCGCGCACACGGGCGACCCGACCGTCGCCGCCGCCGACCTCGCCGCGAAGGCCGGGGCCGAGACGCTCGCCGTGGAGGAGCACCACCTCACCGTGGCCCGGCACCGCGCGCTGCGCTCCGTGGCGCCCGGCCTGCGCCTGGCGGACCTGGGCTGTGCCGTGGAGGCGCAGCGGCTGGTGAAGGACCAGGACGAGATCGCCTGCCTGCGCATCGCCGCCGAGATCACCGACCAGGCGCTCGGCGAGCTGCTGGAGTCGATCCTCGTGGGCCGCACCGAACGCCATCTCGCGCTGGAGCTGGAGCGCCGGCTCGTCGACCACGGCGCGGACGGCCCGGCCTTCGCCACCTCCGTTGCCACCGGGCCGAACTCCGGCCGCCCGGGTCATCCGCCCACCGACCGACGGGTCGAGGAGGGTGACTTTCTCACCGTGAGCCTGGGTGCCGACTACCGCGGCTACCGCTGCGAGATCGGCCGTACGTTCGTCATCGGCACCACGCCGGCGGACTGGCAGATCGAGCTGTACGACCTCGTCTTCGCAGCCCAGAGGGCAGGCAGGGAGGCGCTCGCGCCCGGCGTGGAGTGCCGCGAAGTGGACCGCGCGGCGCGGCAGGTGCTGGCCTCAGGGGGGCACGAAGAGGGGCTCGGACCATGGACCGGACACGGCGTGGGGCTCGAAATCGCCGAGGACCCTCAGCTGTCACCTGCGGCCATGGGTAAACTGGACGCTTGCGTGCCGGTCACTGTCGATCCCGGGGTTCACCTCCCGGGCCGCGGCGGTGTCCGGATCGACGACACACTCGTCGTCCGCCCCGAGGCGGACGGCGGGCCAGAGCTACTCACGATCACGACCAAGGAGCTGCTCGCCCTCTGAGCCTTGACGGCCCGGAGCGTGCGTTGCGTCTTCCGGGTCCCCACCACCTGCAGTCCAGGAGATACCGCAACCGTGGCATCCACGAACGACCTCAAGAACGGCATGGTGCTCAAGCTCGAAGGGGGCCAGCTGTGGTCCGTTGTCGAGTTCCAGCACGTCAAGCCCGGCAAGGGCCCGGCCTTCGTCCGTACCAAGCTGAAGAACGTGCTCTCCGGCAAGGTGGTGGACAAGACCTTCAACGCCGGCGTGAAGGTCGAGACGGCCAACGTCGACAAGCGCGGGATGCAGTTCTCGTACATGGACGGCGAGTACTTCGTCTTCATGGACATGGACACCTACGACCAGCTGATGGTCGACCGCAAGGCTGTCGGTGACGCCGCGAACTACCTCATCGAGGGCTTCGAGGCCGTCGTCGCGCAGCACGACGGCGAGGTGCTCTACGTCGAGCTGCCCGCCGCGGTCGAGCTGTCCATCAAGGAGACCGAGCCGGGCGTCCAGGGCGACCGCTCCACCGGTGGCACCAAGCCCGCCACGCTGGAGACCGACCACGTCATCCAGGTCCCGCTCTTCATCACCACCGGTGAGAAGATCAAGGTCGACACCCGCTCCGGCGAATACCTCGGTCGGGTGAACAGCTAACCGTGGCTGCCCGTAACAAGGCCCGCAAGCGCGCCTTCCAGATCCTCTTCGAGGCCGACCAGCGCGGCGCCGACGTGCAGACCGTGCTCGCGGACTGGATGCGGCACGCCCGGACCGACCCCCGGCAGCCCCCGGTCAACGAGTACACCCTTGAGCTTGTCGAGGGGTACGCGGACCACGTCGAGCGGATCGACGAGCTGATCGCGCAGTACGCGGTCGGCTGGACGCTCGACCGGATGCCGGTCGTCGACCGCAACATCCTGCGGCTCGGCGCCTACGAGCTGATCTGGGTGGACGAGACTCCGGACGCGGTCGTGATCGACGAGGCCGTGCAGCTGGCCAAGGAGTTCTCCACCGACGACTCGCCGTCCTTCGTGAACGGCATGCTCGGCCGTCTGAAGGACATGAAGCCGAGCCTGCGCCGGGGCTGACGCCCGGCATCCAAGGCTCCGCACGCGTCCACCGGGCCCGGCGACGGAAGAGTTTTCTTCCGCCCGGGCCTGGTGCCGTTGCGGGGCCTGCTCTACGTTCGGCCGGATGTCCGAATCCCTCGCACACCGCGCCGCCGGGGACGCTCCCGGCACCCTCCTCGCCCGCCTGGACGCGCTGCGCGCCGCCGACCTGCCCGTGCACGGCGGCCGGACCATGGCGTACGTCTACGACTCCGGGCTGCCCGGCACCGAGGAGCTGGCGGCCGCCGCTCACGCCCGTTTCGCCGGGGTCAACGGCCTGGACATGACGGCCTTCCCGAGCGTCGTGGCGCTGGAGAACGACCTCGTGGGCGCCGCTTCCCGGCTGCTGGGCGGGACCGCCGCCACCGCCGGCACCTTCACCAGCGGCGGTACGGAGAGCTGCCTCCTGGCCGTGCTCACGGCGCGTGAGCACGCGCGCCGGACGCGCGGGGTCGACGCGCCCGAAGTGCTCCTCCCCGAGACGGCGCACGCCGCCTTCCACAAGGCGGCCGCCCTCTTCGGACTGCGCGCAGTAACCGTCCCCGTCGACCCGGCCACCCACCGGGTGCGCCCCGCTGACGTCGCCGCGGCGCTCACCGGCCGCACGGCGCTGGTGGTGGTCTCCGCGCCCTCGTACGCACACGGGGTGATCGACCCGGTGGCCGAGGTCGCGGCGGCCGCCGCCGCGCGCGGGGTCCTCTGCCACGTCGACGCCTGCATCGGCGGCTGGTACCTGGGCCACCTGCGGCGGGCCGGCGACGCGCCGGAGGTGCCGCCCTTCGACCTGTCCGTACCGGGCGTCAGCTCGCTCTCGGTGGACCTGCACAAGTACGGCTACACGCCCAAGGGCGCGTCGGTCCTGCTGCTGCGCGACGCGGAGCTGCGCCGGCACGGCTGGTTCGCGCACGCCTCCTGGCCGGGCTACCCCGTCGTCAACGCCACGCTCCAGGGCACCAAGTCCGCGGGGCTGCTGGCCGCCGCCTGGGCCGTGGTGCGGCACATCGGCACCGACGGCTACACGGAGCTGTCGCGGCGGGTGCACCGGGCGACCGGCGACCTGGTGCGCGGCATCGGTGCCCTGGACGGCCTGCGGGTGCTCGGGCCGCCGGACGCCTCGCTGATCGCGGTGACGGCGGACGAGCCCGCCCTGGACGTCTTCGTCGTGGCCGACGAGATCCGGGAGGCGGGCTGGTACCTGCAGCCGCAGCCGGCGTACGGGGCCTCGCCCGCGACCCTCCATCTGACGGTCACGGCGGCGGTGGCGGGGGAGAAGAGCGTCGCGCGGCTGCTGGACGCGCTCGCGGCGGCGGTGGCGCGGGCGCGGCAGCGCGGCCCGGCGGTGGTGAGCCCGGAGCTGCGGGCCGCCGCTGCCGCGCTCGACCCGGAGGCGCTGACCCCCGAGGAGGTCGACATGGCGCTCGAATTGGCCGGAATCGGCAGGTCAGGGGCGCTGCCCGAGCGGATGGCGCCGGTGCTCGCGGTGCTCCAGGCGATGCCGCCCCGGCTCACCGAACGCCTGCTGCCCGAGGTCATCGGGCGGCTGTACCGGACGGCGGAGTGAGCGGCGGCCGCCCACGAAGACGCCTCGGGGCGGGAGCAAGCGGCTCCCGCCCCGAGGCGTGTCGTTTCTGCTCAGTGGCCGAGGGTCAGATGTCCTCGTGCTGTACCGCGCGGCGCGCGTCGGCGTCCAGGACGCCCCAGCTGATCAGCTGCTCGGTGAGGACCGAGGGGGACTGGTCGTAGATGACCGCCAGCGTGCGCAGGTCGTCCTGGCGGATCGAGAGCACCTTGCCGTTGTAGTCACCGCGCTGGCTCTGGATCGTCGCGGCGTAGCGCTGCAGCGGTCCGGCCTTCTCCTGCGGGACGTGGGCGAGGCGCTCCAGGTCCAGCACCAGCTTCGGCGGCGGCTCGGCGGCACCGCCCGGGGTCGTGCCCGGAAGCAGCTCCTGGACCGGCACGCCGTAGAAGTCCGCCAGCTCGGCCAGGCGCTGCACGGTCACGGCACGGTCGCCGCGCTCGTACGAACCCACCACCACGGCCTTCCAGCGGCCCTGGGACTTCTCCTCGACACCGTGGAGGGAGAGGCCCTGCTGGGTGCGGATGGCGCGGAGCTTGGCCCCGAGCTGTTTAGCGTATTCGCTGGACATAAAGCTCCCCAGACAGCTGTCTCGATATGCGGCTCGGCCGCGCGGCTGGTAACTCACTGTGAGGTTACGCAGCGTAATTTGGCTTCGTCAAGCCGAATGAGGCATACCGCTGACCGTCGGGGGTGCTTACGGTCGATGTTCGGGTCCCTGGTACCGTGAATGCGGTAAATCCGACGTCCTTTAAGGTCCGTCCCGTGAGGCGGAGAAGGAGGTCCGTTTCGTATGGACGCAACACCTGCGACTCCGGCGCGCCCCGTTCTGGAAGGCCCGGACATCGCGCGCATGCTGACCCGCATCGCCCACGAGATCGTGGAGCGCGCCAAGGGCGCCGAGGATGTGGTCCTGCTCGGCATTCCCACCCGCGGCGTCTTCCTCGCCCGCCGGCTCGCCGCCAAGCTCGAAGAGATCACCGGTCGCGCGGTCCCCGTCGGCTCGCTCGACATCACGATGTACCGCGACGACCTGCGCCTGGGTCCGGCCCGTACGCTCGCGCGCACCGACATCCCCGGTGACGGCATCGAGGGCCGTGTGGTCCTCCTCGTCGACGACGTGCTCTTCTCGGGCCGCACGATCCGCGCGGCCCTGGACGCCCTGAACGACATCGGGCGGCCGCGCGCCGTGCAGCTCGCCGTCCTGGTCGACCGCGGCCACCGCGAGCTGCCGATCCGCGCCGACTACGTCGGCAAGAACCTCCCCACGTCGCTGCGCGAGACGGTCAAGGTCCAGCTCGCCGAGGAGGACGGCCGGGACGCCGTGCTGCTCGGCGTCAAGCAGGACAAGCAGGCTCCGACCGCACAGGCCGCCGAGCGCTAGGCCTCCCGTACGCCCCGGGTGCGCCCGGGTGCGCGTAGCCATGCCCGCTCGGCGGACATTTCCGCTTACCTGCCTCACTCACGGAGAAACCGGATGAAGCGTCACCTCATCTCGGCCGCCGATCTCTCGCGCGACGACGCCGTCCTGATCCTCGACACCGCCGAGGAGATGGCCCGGGTCGCCGACCGGCCGATCAAGAAGCTGCCCACCCTGCGCGGGCGCACCGTCGTCAACCTCTTCTTCGAGGACTCCACCCGTACGCGGATCTCCTTCGAGGCCGCCGCCAAGCGCCTCTCCGCTGACGTCATCAACTTCTCCGCCAAGGGCTCGTCCGTCTCCAAGGGCGAGTCGCTGAAGGACACCGCGCTGACCCTGGAGGCGATGGGCGCCGACGCCGTCGTCATACGGCACCACGACTCCGGCGCGCCGCACCGCCTGGCCACCTCCGGCTGGATCGGCGGCTCGGTGATCAACGCCGGCGACGGCACCCACGAGCACCCCACCCAGGCCCTGCTGGACGCCTTCACGATGCGCCGCCGGCTGGCCGGCGGCGAGGGCGACCTGGCCGGCCGCCGCATCACGATCGTCGGCGACATCCTGCACAGCCGGGTCGCCCGCTCCAACGTCCACCTGCTGACGACGCTGGGCGCCGAGGTCACGCTCGTCGCGCCGCCCACCCTCGTCCCGGTCGGCGTGGAGACCTGGCCCTGCGAGGTCTCGTACGACCTGGACGCCGTGGTCGCCAAGTCCGACGCGGTCATGATGCTGCGCGTCCAGCGCGAGCGGATGAACGCCGCGTTCTTCCCGACCGAGCGGGAGTACGCCCGCCGGTACGGCCTGGACGGCGACCGGATGGCCCGGATGCCCGAGCACGCCGTCGTGATGCACCCCGGCCCGATGAACCGCGGCATGGAGATCACCGCCGAGGTCGCCGACTCGCCGCGCTGCACCGCCGTGGAGCAGGTCACCAACGGCGTCAGCATCCGGATGGCGGTCATGTACCTCCTGCTGGGCGGCAACGAGCCCGCCCTCACGACCAGCACGACCACCAGCACTCGCACCGAGGAGAGCAAGTAACCATGGGCAAGATCCTTATCCGCGGCGCGAAGGTCCTCGGTGGCGACGCGCAGGACGTCCTGATCGACGGCGAGACCATCGCCGAGGTGACTGCATCTGGTATCGCCCTACCGGGCGGTGGCGGGCCGAGCGCCGAGGGCGCCGAGATCGTCGAGGCGGACGGCAGGATCCTGCTGCCGGGCCTGGTCGACCTCCACACCCACCTGCGCGAGCCGGGCCGCGAGGACTCCGAGACGGTCCTGACCGGCACGAAGGCCGCCGCGGTCGGCGGGTACACCTCCGTGTACGCCATGGCCAACACCTTCCCGGTGGCCGACACCGCCGGCGTCGTCGAGCAGGTCTGGCGGCTGGGCAAGGAGTCCGGCTACTGCGACGTGCAGCCGGTCGGCGCCGTCACGGTCGGTCTGGAGGGCAAGAAGCTCGCCGAGCTGGGCGCCATGCACGACTCCGCCGCCAACGTCCGGGTCTTCTCCGACGACGGCAAGTGCGTCGACGACGCGGTGATCATGCGCCGCGCCCTGGAGTACGTGAAGGCCTTCGACGGCGTCGTGGCCCAGCACGCCCAGGAGCCCCGCCTCACCGAGGGTGCCCAGATGAACGAGGGCATCGTCTCCGCCGAGCTGGGGCTGGGCGGCTGGCCGGCCGTCGCCGAGGAGTCGATCATCGCCCGGGACGTGCTCCTCGCCGACCACGTCGGCTCCCGCGTGCACATCTGTCACCTCTCCACCGCCGGCTCCGTCGAGATCATCCGCTGGGCCAAGTCCCGCGGCATCGACGTGACCGCCGAGGTCACCCCGCACCACCTGCTCCTCACCGACGAGCTGGTGCGCACGTACAACCCGGTCTACAAGGTCAACCCGCCGCTGCGCACCGAGCGCGACGTCATGGCGCTGCGCGAGGCGCTGGCCGACGGCACGATCGACATCGTCGCCACCGACCACGCCCCGCACCCGCACGAGGACAAGGACTGCGAGTGGGGCGCGGCGGCCATGGGCATGGTCGGCCTGGAGACCGCGCTGTCCGTGGTGCAGCACACGATGGTCGACACCGGACTGCTGACCTGGGCGCAGGTCGCCGACCGGATGTCCGCCCGCCCCGCGGTCATCGGCCGCCTGGAGGGCCACGGCCGTCCCGTCTCGGCAGGCGAGCCCGCCAACCTCACCCTGGTCGATTCCGCTTACCGTGGAGCTGTGGACCCCGCAGGGTTCGCCTCCCGCAGCCGTAACACCCCGTACGAGGGCCGCGAGCTGCCGGGCCGTGTCACCCACACGTTCCTGCGGGGCCGGGCAACGGTCGTGGACGGGAAGCTGGCGTGACACCTCATTCGATCTTGATCCCTCTGGCCGCCGCGCAGAAGTCGGCCGAGGTCACCAACTGGCCCGCGCGGATCGGCTGGGTCGTCGGCCTGCTGCTCTTCATCGCGCTGCTGTACTGGCTGATGCGCGAGGGCTGGAAGTGGCGCGGCACGCTCCAGGGCGACCTGCCCGAGCTGCCGCAGACCCCGGACACGCCCGGTGAGCCGCGGCTCACGATGAGTGGCCGGTACCACGGCTCCACCACCGCCGGGCAGTGGCTCGACCGGATCGTGGCCCGCGGGCTCGGCACCCGCAGCCGCGCCGAGGTCACCCTCACGGAGCAGGGCGTGGACGTCGTCCGGCCCGGGGCGCAGGACTTCTTCATCCCCGCCGCCGACCTGCTCGGCGCCCGCCTGGACAAGGGCATCGCCGGCAAGGTCCTGCCCGAGGGCGGCCTGCTGGTGCTCACCTGGCGGCTGGGCGAGAAGGAGATCGACTCCGGTTTCCGCTCCGACCGGGCCGCCGAGCACTCCGCGTGGGTGACCGCCCTCGACGAGACCATCCAGCGCAAGGACGCGCTGGTCAGCACGACCACCGAAACGGAAGGCGCACGATGACGACCTCCACCCGGGGAGCCGCGAAGGTTCCCGCCGTACTCGTCCTGGAGGACGGCCGCAGCTTCCGCGGCCGCGCCTACGGGGCCGTGGGGGAGACTTTCGGCGAGGCGGTGTTCTCCACCGGCATGACCGGTTACCAGGAGACCCTGACCGACCCCTCTTACCACCGCCAGGTGGTCGTCATGACCGCCCCGCACATCGGCAACACGGGCGTCAACGACGAGGACCCCGAGTCCCAGAAGATCTGGGTCTCCGGTTACGTCGTCCGCGACCCCGCCCGTACCCCCTCGAACTGGCGCTCCGTCCGCACCCTGGACGACGAGCTGGCCGCCCAGGGCATCGTCGGCATCAGCGGCGTCGACACCCGCGCGCTCACCCGCCACCTGCGCGAGCGCGGCGCGATGCGCGTCGGCATCTTCTCCGGCGACGCGCTGCCCGACGAGGGCACGCTGCTGGAGAAGGTCCGCCAGGCTCCCGAGATGAAGGGCGCGAACCTCTCCGCCGAGGTCGCCACCCAGGAGACGTACGTCGTCCCGGCGATCGGCACGAAGAAGTTCACCGTCGCCGCCATCGACCTGGGCATCAAGGGCATGACCCCGCACCGGATGGCCGAGCGCGGCATCGAGGTGCACGTCCTGCCCGCGACCGCCACCGCCGAGGACGTCTACGCGGTCGCCCCGGACGGCGTGTTCTTCTCGAACGGCCCCGGTGACCCGGCCACCGCCGAGCACCCGGTCGCCCTGATGCAGGCCGTGCTGGAGCGGAAGACCCCGCTGTTCGGCATCTGCTTCGGCAACCAGATCCTGGGCCGCGCACTCGGCTTCGGCACCTTCAAGCTGAAGTACGGCCACCGCGGCATCAACCAGCCGGTGCAGGACCGTTCCACCGGCAAGGTGGAGGTCACCGCGCACAACCACGGCTTCGCCGTGGACGCGCCGCTCGACAAGGTCTCCGACACCCCCTACGGCCGTGCCGAGGTCTCCCACGTCTGCCTGAACGACAACGTGGTGGAGGGCCTCCAGCTGCTCGACCAGCCGGCCTTCAGCGTCCAGTACCACCCCGAAGCGGCCGCCGGTCCCCACGACGCCGCGTACCTGTTCGACCGCTTCGTATCCCTGATGGAGGGCCAGCGTGCCTAAGCGCACCGATATCCAGTCCGTCCTGGTCATCGGCTCCGGCCCGATCGTCATCGGCCAGGCCGCCGAGTTCGACTACTCCGGCACCCAGGCCTGCCGGGTCCTGAAGTCCGAGGGCCTCCGCGTCATCCTCGTGAACTCCAACCCGGCGACGATCATGACCGACCCGGAGATCGCCGACGCCACCTACGTCGAGCCGATCACCCCCGAGTTCGTCGAGAAGATCATCGCCAAGGAGCGCCCCGACGCGCTGCTGCCGACCCTCGGCGGCCAGACCGCGCTGAACACCGCGATCTCCATGCACGACCAGGGCGTCCTCGACAAGTACGGCGTCGAGCTGATCGGCGCCAACGTCGAAGCGATCAACAAGGGCGAGGACCGCGACCTCTTCAAGGAGGTCGTGGAGGAGGTCCGCAAGAAGATCGGCCACGGCGAGTCCGCGCGTTCCTACATCTGCCACTCCATGGACGACGTCATGAAGGGCGTCGAGGAGCTCGGCGGCTACCCCGTCGTCGTCCGCCCCTCCTTCACCATGGGCGGCGCGGGCTCCGGCTTCGCGCACAACGAGGAGGAGCTGCGCCGCATCGCGGGCCAGGGCCTCACGCTCTCCCCGACCACCGAGGTGCTCCTGGAGGAGTCCATCCTCGGCTGGAAGGAGTACGAGCTGGAGCTGATGCGCGACAAGAACGACAACGTCGTGGTCGTCTGCTCCATCGAGAACTTCGACCCGATGGGCGTGCACACCGGCGACTCGATCACCGTCGCCCCGGCGATGACGCTGACCGACCGCGAGTACCAGATCCTGCGGGACGTCGGCATCGCGATCATCCGCGAGGTCGGCGTCGACACCGGCGGCTGCAACATCCAGTTCGCGGTCAACCCCGAGGACGGCCGGGTCATCGTCATCGAGATGAACCCGCGCGTCTCCCGCTCCTCCGCGCTCGCCTCCAAGGCCACCGGCTTCCCTATCGCCAAGATCGCCGCCCGGCTCGCCGTCGGCTACACGCTGGACGAGATCCCGAACGACATCACCGAGAAGACCCCGGCGTCCTTCGAGCCCACGCTCGACTACGTCGTGGTCAAGGTGCCGCGCTTCGCCTTCGAGAAGTTCCCGGCCGCCGACGCCACCCTCACCACCACCATGAAGTCGGTGGGCGAGGCCATGGCGATCGGCCGTAACTTCACCGAGGCCCTGAACAAGGCGCTGCGCTCGACGGAGAAGAAGGGCAGCTCCTTCGCCTTCACCGGCGAGCCCGGCGACAAGGCCGAGCTGCTGGCCACGGCGCAGACCCCGACCGACGGCCGGATCAACACCGTCATGCAGGCGATCCGCGCCGGGGCCACCCCGCAGGAGGTCTTCGACGCCACGAAGATCGACCCCTGGTTCGTCGACCAGCTCTTCCTGGTCAAGGAGATCGCCGACGAGATCGCGGCCGCCGACAAGCTCGGCCCCGAGATCCTCGCCGAGGCCAAGCGGCACGGCTTCTCCGACGCCCAGATCGCCGAGATCCGGGAGCTGCGCGAGGACGTCGTCCGCGAGGTCCGGCACGCGCTCGGCGTCCGCCCGGTCTACAAGACGGTCGACACCTGCGCCGCCGAGTTCGCCGCGAAGACGCCGTACTTCTACTCCTCCTACGACGAGGAGACCGAGGTCGCGTCCCGCGAGAAGCCCGCGGTGATCATCCTGGGCTCCGGCCCGAACCGCATCGGCCAGGGCATCGAGTTCGACTACTCCTGCGTCCACGCCTCCTTCGCGCTCAGCGAAGCGGGCTACGAGACCGTGATGGTCAACTGCAACCCGGAGACCGTCTCCACGGACTACGACACCTCCGACCGGCTGTACTTCGAGCCGCTGACCCTCGAGGACGTGCTGGAGATCGTCCACGCCGAGCAGGCGGCCGGCCCCGTCGCGGGCGTCGTCGTGCAGCTCGGCGGCCAGACCCCGCTGGGCCTCGCGCAGGCCCTGAAGGACAACGGCGTACCGATCGTCGGCACCTCGCCCGAGGCCATCGACCTCGCCGAGGAGCGCGGCGCCTTCGGCCGTGTGCTCACCGAGGCCGGGCTGCCCGCCCCGAAGTACGGCACCGCCTTCTCGTACGACGACGCCAAGAAGATCGCCGCCGAGATCGGCTACCCGGTCATGGTCCGGCCCTCGTACGTCCTCGGCGGCCGCGGCATGGAGATCGTCTACGACGAGCCGTCGCTCGGCGAGTACCTGGAGCGGCACGCGGGCCTCATCGACCAGCACCCCGTGCTGATCGACCGCTTCCTCGACGACGCCATCGAGATCGACGTCGACGCGCTCTACGACGGCGAGGAGCTCTACCTCGGCGGCGTCATGGAGCACATCGAGGAGGCCGGCATCCACTCCGGCGACTCCGCCTGCGCGCTGCCCCCGATCACCCTCGGCGGCTTCGACATCAAGCGGCTGCGCGCCTCCACCGAGGCCATCGCCAAGGGCGTCGGCGTCCGCGGACTGATCAACATCCAGTTCGCGATGGCCGGCGACATCCTCTACGTCCTGGAGGCCAACCCGCGCGCCTCCCGTACGGTGCCCTTCACCTCGAAGGCCACCGCGGTACCGCTCGCCAAGGCCGCCGCGCGCATCTCGCTCGGCGCGACCGTCGCCGAGCTGCGCGCCGAGGGCATGCTCCCGAAGACCGGCGACGGCGGCACGCTCCCGATGGACGCGCCGATCTCCGTCAAGGAGGCCGTGATGCCCTGGTCGCGCTTCCGCGACATGCAGGGCCGCGGCGTGGACACCGTCCTCGGCCCGGAGATGCGCTCCACCGGCGAGGTCATGGGCATCGACTCGGTCTTCGGCACGGCGTACGCCAAGTCGCAGGCCGGCGCGTACGGCGCGCTGCCCACGAAGGGCCGCGCGTTCGTCTCCGTCGCCAACCGCGACAAGCGCGCGATGATCTTCCCGGCCCGCGAGCTGGTCCAGCACGGCTTCGAGCTGCTCGCCACCTCCGGCACCGCCGAGGTGCTGCGCCGCAACGGCATCAACGCCACCGTGGTGCGCAAGCAGTCCGAGGGCGAGGGCCCGAACGGCGAGAAGACCATCGTCCAGCTCATCCACGACGGCCAGGTCGACCTGATCGTCAACACCCCGTACGGCACCGGTGGCCGCCTGGACGGCTACGACATCCGTACGGCGGCGGTGGCCCGCTCCGTGCCCTGCCTGACCACGGTCCAGGCCCTCGCGGCCGCCGTGCAGGGCATCGAGGCGGTGTCCCGCGGCGAGGTCGGCGTGCGCTCCCTCCAGGAGCACGCCGAACACCTGACGGCAGCCCGCGACTAAGCAGCCGGCCGAACGAGGGGGACACCGCGAACGGTGTCCCCCTCTTCATGAGCTCAAGCGGCCCACCAGGCCTTTCCGAGGACATCACCATGTACAAGTTCTTCTTCCAGCTCGTCTTCAAGCGGATGGACCCCGAGCAGGCACATCACCTGGCCTTCGGCTGGATCCGGCTGGCCGCGCGCATTCCGGTCCTGCGGACCTTCGTGGCCGCCGCCCTCGCGCCGCGCCACAAGGAGCTGCGCGTCGAGGCCCTCGGGCGCCGCATGCACGGCCCCTTCGGGCTCGCCGCCGGCTTCGACAAGAACGCCGTCGCGATCGACGGCATGACGATGCTCGGCTTCGACCACGTCGAGATCGGCACCGTCACCGCGCAGCCGCAGCCCGGCAACCCCAAGAAGCGCCTCTTCCGCCTCGTGAAGGACCGCGCGCTGATCAACCGCATGGGGTTCAACAACGAGGGCTCCGCGGCCGTGGCGGCCCGGCTGGCGGCCCGCAAGGCCGTCTTCAGGACGACGCTGGGCGTCAACATCGGCAAGACCAAGATCGTGCCGGAGTCCGAGGCGGTCGGCGACTACGTCACCTCCACCGAGCGGCTGGCCGGCCACGCCGACTACCTCGTGGTCAACGTCTCCTCGCCGAACACCCCAGGGCTGCGCAACCTTCAGGCCGTCGACCACCTGCGCCCGCTGCTGTCCGCGGTGCGCGAGGCCGCCGACCGCACCGTCACCGGGCGCCGCGTCCCGCTGCTGGTGAAGATCGCCCCCGACCTGGCCGACGAGGACGTCGACGCGGTCGCCGACCTCGCCGTGGAGCTGGGCCTGGACGGCATCATCGCCACCAACACCACCATCGCGCGCGACGGCCTGGGCCTGACGTCCGACCCCGCGCTCGTCCAGGAGACCGGCGGGCTCTCCGGCCGCCCGGTGAAGGAGCGCTCCCTGGAGGTGCTGCGCCGCCTGTACGCCCGCGTCGGCGACCGCATCACCCTCATCGGCGTGGGAGGCATCGAGAACGCCGAGGACGCCTGGCAGCGCATCCTGGCCGGCGCCACCCTCGTGCAGGGCTACAGCGCCTTCATCTACGAGGGCCCGTTCTGGTGCCGCGCCATGCACAAGGGCCTGGCCGCACGCCTGCGCAACAGCCCGTACGCCACGCTCGCCGAGGCCGTCGGCGCCGAGCACAAGAAGGTGACCTCATGAATTCCCAGGACTCCCGGGGGCTCGCCGCGGAGCCCTTCGGCGCCCGTCTGCGCCGCGCCATGGACGAGCGCGGGCCGCTCTGCGTCGGCATCGACCCGCACGCCTCGCTGCTCGCCGACTGGGGCCTGAACGACGACGTGGCGGGCCTGGCCCGGTTCACCCGTACCGTCGTCGAGGCGCTCGGCGAGACCGTCGCGGTCTTCAAGCCGCAGGCCGCGTTCTTCGAGCGCTTCGGGTCCCGCGGCCTGGCCGTCCTGGAGACGGCCGTCGCCGAGGCCCGGGAGCGGGGCGCGCTGGTCCTGATGGACGCCAAGCGCGGCGACATCGGCTCCACGATGGCCGCGTACGCCGAGACCTTCCTCGGCAAGGACAGCCCGCTCTTCTCCGACGCGCTCACCGTCAGCCCGTACCTGGGCTACGGCTCGCTGAAGCCCGCAGTGGAGCTGGCCAAGGACAACGGCTGCGGCCTCTTCGTGCTGGCGCTCACCTCCAACCCCGAGGGCCAGGAGGTGCAGCACGCGGTACGGGCCGACGGCTCGACCGTGGCGGCCACCATGCTCGCCCACCTCAAGGCCGAGAACGCCGGCGCCGAACCGCTGGGCTCCTTCGGCGCCGTCGTGGGCGCGACGCTGGGCGATCTGTCCGCGTACGACCTCGCCGTTAACGGGCCGCTCCTGGCACCCGGCATCGGGGCCCAGGGGGCGACCCCCGCCGACCTGCCGAAGGTCTTCGGGGACGCCGTGCGCAATGTGGTGCCGAGCGTCAGCCGGGGTGTTCTCCGTCACGGTCCGGACGTCGCAGGTCTGCGCGATGCGGCGGCTCGGACGGCCGCGGATGTGGCCGCAGCGGTCGGTTAATGGCAGCGACCGGCACTTCAGCCGGTACTTTGGTCCCGAAATGTCCTGGTCGGCAGAGGCTGACCAGGACTTTTCGTCTGTTCTCGCTGACTCTGGCGCCCTCGCCCGCTAGTCTCCGACGAGAGCACCGCACGTAAGCGCGTTGTTCGTTGCTCCGCAGGTGCGGGGCGACTAGGTTCCACACCGGTCCGTATCCGACAGTTCTACATCCGAGGTGACGTAGGCGTGGCTCTTCCGCCCCTTACCCCTGAACAGCGCGCAGCTGCGCTCGAGAAGGCCGCCGCGGCTCGCCGGGAGCGCGCCGAGGTCAAGAATCGGCTCAAGCACTCCGGTGCCTCCCTCCATGAGGTCATCAAGCAGGGCCAGGAGAATGACGTCATCGGCAAGATGAAGGTCTCCGCACTGCTCGAGTCCCTGCCCGGCGTCGGCAAGGTCCGCGCCAAGCAGCTCATGGAGAAGCTGGGCATTTCCGAGAGCCGGCGTGTGCGCGGTCTCGGCTCCAACCAGATCGCGGCACTCGAGCGTGAGTTCGGCAGCAGCGCAGCGAGCTAGTGCCGGGGCACTGCCCGGAAGCTGGAATAATTGCTGCATGAGTTCTGCAGTCTCCCGGGGGGCGACCCCGGCAACCCCGGACAGACAACCGCGGCTGACCGTGCTCTCCGGCCCCTCCGGGGTCGGCAAGAGCACGGTCGTCGCCCATATGCGCAAGGTCCACCCCGAGGTGTGGCTCTCGGTCTCGGCCACCACGCGTAAGCCGCGTCCGGGAGAGCGCCACGGAGTCCAGTACTTCTTCGTCGAGGACGAGGAGTTCGACAAGCTGATCGCCAATGGCGAGCTGCTGGAGTGGGCCGAATTCGCGGGCAATCGCTACGGCACCCCCCGCCAGGCGGTCCTGGACCACCTGGCGGCGGGTGAGCCGGTCCTGCTGGAGATCGATCTCCAGGGCGCCCGGCTGGTCCGCGAGTCCATGCCCGAGGCGCGGCTGGTCTTCCTGGCCCCGCCGAGCTGGGAGGAGCTGGTCCGCCGGCTCACCGGCCGCGGCACGGAGTCGCCCGAGGTGATCGAGCGCCGGCTGGCGGCCGCGCGTGTCGAGCTGGCGGCGGAGAAGGAGTTCGACGAGACGCTCGTCAACACCTCCGTCGAGGACGTCTCGCGTGAGCTGCTAGCCTTGATGCTGAATAACTCCGGAGAATGATCTTCGCGCTCTTTTCAGATGCCGCGGGTTTTCCGGAAATTCCCTGATCACACCTTCGGAAGGCAGAGAGTGTCCTCTTCCATCACCACGCCCGAGGGCATCATCAACCCGCCGATTGATGAGCTTCTCGAGGCCACCGACTCGAAGTACAGCCTCGTGATCTACGCCGCGAAGCGTGCGCGCCAGATCAACGCGTACTACTCGCAGCTCGGCGAGGGCCTGCTCGAGTACGTCGGCCCCCTGGTGGACACCCACGTCCACGAGAAGCCGCTCTCCATCGCGCTGCGCGAGATCAACGCGGGTCTGCTGACCTCCGAGGCCGTGGAGGGCCCGGCCCAGTAAGGGCCCGCTCCGGCGAAAAGTTTCATGGACCAAGGGTCCGGCAGCCGCGCTGCCGGACCCTTGGTGTGTCATGGGTACGTACACCGCCGTGTACGGGAAAGCGTTCGGCGCATGGGCGCCCTGGCTCGGGGAGCAGCGAAGACGATGGACAAGCCCAAGGTCGTCCTGGGAGTCAGCGGCGGGATCGCCGCGTACAAGGCCTGCGAGCTGCTGCGGCGGCTGAGCGAGTCCGGGCACGACGTCCGCGTGGTGCCGACGGACTCCGCGCTGCACTTCGTGGGCGAGGCCACCTGGGCCGCGCTCTCCGGGAACCCGGCCTCCACCGAGGTCTGGGAGTCGGTCCACGAGGTACCGCACGTCCGCATCGGGCAGGGCGCCGACCTGGTCGTGGTGGCTCCCTGTACGGCCGACATGCTGGCCAAGGCCGCGCACGGCCTCGCCGACGACCTCCTGACGAACACGCTGCTCACCGCCCGCTGCCCGGTGGTCTTCGCCCCCGCCATGCACACCGAGATGTGGGAGCACCCGGCCACGCAGGAGAACGTCGCGACGCTGCGCCGCCGCGGCGCGATCGTGATCGAGCCCGCCGTGGGCCGCCTGACCGGCGTCGACACCGGCAAGGGCCGTTTGCCCGACCCGGCCGAGATCTTCGAGGTCTGCCGCCGGGTGCTGGCTCGCGGCCCCGAGGCGGTCACCACGGATCTCGCCGGCCGGCACGTCGTGATCAGCGCGGGCGGCACCCGTGAGCCGCTGGACCCCGTCCGCTACCTGGGCAACCGTTCCTCCGGGAAGCAGGGCTACGCGCTCGCCCGTACGGCCGTGGCGCGCGGCGCCCGGGTCACGCTGGTCGCCGCGGAGACCGGCCTGCCGGACCCGGCGGGCGTGGACGTGGTCCGCATCGGGACGGCCGTGCAGCTGCGTGAGGCGGTCCTGAAGGCGGCGGCCGACGCGGACGCGGTGGTCATGGCGGCGGCCGTGGCCGACTTCCGCCCGGCCCAGTACGCCCCCGGCAAGATCAAGAAGCAGGACGACGTGGAGCAGCCGCCGCTCGACCTGGTCCGCAATCCGGACATTCTCGCGGAGATCTCCGCCGACCGGGCGCGTCCCGGACAGATCGTCGTCGGCTTCGCCGCCGAGACCGACGACGTCCTGGAGAACGGCCGCAGGAAACTCGCCCGCAAGGGCTGTGACCTGCTGGTCGTCAACGAGGTGGGGGAGCACAGGACCTTCGGTTCCGCCGAGAACGAGGCGGTCGTGCTGGCCGCCGACGGTACGGAGACCCCGGTGCCCCACGGGCCCAAGGAAGCGCTGGCCGACACGGTCTGGGACCTGGTCGCCGAACGAATTTCCTGATCACTCGATGAGTCCATTCAGGCCCACGCGCCACGGTAAAACCCCTTGTCGTGGCCTGCCGTTGGGTGGTGCTCCGCGACCCGCTGACAGGGTGTCCCTGGTCACGGCGCATCCACAGAACGAGACTGCGTGCCCGAACGGGACCTCCGACCGATAAACTGGCCGTGGATCGCGCCGAGCGCAGCTCTCGGCCGGTCCGTCAATGATCAGACAGCAGCCGCTGCAACCCCAGGGAGCGATGTGTCCCGCCGCCTCTTCACCTCGGAGTCCGTCACCGAGGGCCACCCCGACAAGATCGCTGACCAGATCAGCGACACCATCCTCGACGCGCTCCTGAAGGAGGACCCCTCCTCCCGGGTTGCCGTCGAGACGCTGATCACCACCGGCCTGGTGCACGTCGCCGGTGAGGTGACCACGAAGGCCTACGCCGACATCCCCACCCTCGTGCGGAACAAGATCCTGGAGATCGGTTACGACTCCTCCAAGAAGGGCTTCGACGGCGCTTCCTGCGGTGTCTCCGTATCGATCGGCGCGCAGTCCCCGGACATCGCCCAGGGTGTCGACACCGCCTACGAGAAGCGGGTCGAGGGCGACGAGGACGAGCTGGACAAGCAGGGCGCCGGCGACCAGGGCCTGATGTTCGGGTACGCCTGCGACGAGACCCCGGAGCTGATGCCGCTCCCGATCAACCTCGCGCACCGCCTGTCCAAGCGGCTGTCCGAGGTGCGGAAGAACGGCACCATCCCCTACCTCCGCCCCGACGGCAAGACCCAGGTCACCATCGAGTACGACGGTCACAAGGCGGTCCGCCTGGACACCGTGGTCGTCTCCTCGCAGCACGCCTCGGACATCGACCTGGACTCGCTGCTCGCTCCCGACATCCGCGAGTTCGTCGTCGAGCACGTGCTGAACGAGCTGATCGAGGACGGCATCAAGCTCGACACCGAGGGCTACCGCCTGCTGGTCAACCCGACCGGCCGCTTCGAGATCGGCGGCCCGATGGGTGACGCGGGTCTCACCGGCCGCAAGATCATCATCGACACCTACGGCGGCATGTCCCGGCACGGCGGCGGCGCCTTCTCCGGCAAGGACCCGTCCAAGGTCGACCGCTCCGCCGCGTACGCCATGCGGTACGTCGCGAAGAACGTCGTGGCCGCGGGCCTGGCCCAGCGCTGCGAGGTCCAGGTCGCCTACGCGATCGGCAAGGCCGAGCCGGTCGGTCTCTTCGTGGAGACCTTCGGCACCGCCACCGTCGACGTCGAGAAGATCGAGCAGGCCATCAGCGAGGTCTTCGATCTCCGCCCGGCCGCGATCATCCGCGACCTGAACCTGCTCCGCCCGATCTACGCCGAGACCGCCGCGTACGGCCACTTCGGCCGCGAGCTGGACGCCTTCACCTGGGAGCGCACCGACCGCGTGGACGCCCTGCGCAAGGCGGTGGGCCTGTAAGGCCGTGAGCCGTTGAGGCTCTGCTTTTTCGTCGCTTCACGCCTCCGGGCCCGTACCGCCGTCGCGCGGTACGGGCCCGGAGGCGTTTCCGGCCCGCCCCGTTGCCCTGCGGGCGGCGGCCACTGTCGGTGGGGTCTGCTAAGACTGAGGGTGTGAGCAGCGAGAACGGGGCGGGGGCCGGCGAGCAGGGAGAGCAGCTGGCGCTGATCCGGGAGACCGTCCGGCAGGCCAAGAAGAAGGCGCCCAAGGCCAGGCCGCGGACCTGGCGGGGCGCCGAGCTGGCCAAGGAGCGGCCGGTGGCGCGGGTCCTGGTGGACAAGGGCCCGGTCCACCTCGACAAGCTCTGGGACTACGCCGTGCCCGCCGCCATGGACGAGGAGGCGCAGCCCGGCGTCCGGGTCCGGGTCCGGTTCGGCGCGGGCACGGGCAAGGTGCGCGAGGGCCGGCGGGAGGGCGGCGGCCTCCTCGACGGGTACATCGTCGAGCGCATCGCCGAGTCCGACTACCGCGGCCCGCTGGCGGCCCTCGCCCAGGTCGTCTCGCCGGAGCCGGTGCTGACGCCGGAGCTGCTGGCGCTGTGCCGCGCGGTGGCCGACCGGTACGCCGGCTCGCTCGCCGACGTACTGCAGCTCGCCATCCCGCCGCGGCACGCCAAGCCCGAGGCGGAGCGCTTCGCGGCGCCGCCGCCTCCGCCGCCGGTGCCCGCGCTGGCCAGCTGGGAGCGGTATCCCGACGGACCCGGGTTCATCGACGCGCTCGCGCGCGGGGGCTCGCCCCGGGCCGTGTGGACGGCGCTGCCGGGTCCGGACTGGCCGTGGGAGCTGGCCGCCGCGGCGGCGGCGACGCTGGCGTCGGGGCGGGGTGCGCTGGTCGTGCTGCCCGACGGGCGGTCGGCCGCGCGCGTCGACGCCGCGCTGACCGAGCTGGTGGGCCGGGGGATGCACACCCTCCTGGTGGCGGACTCCGGGCCGGAGGAGCGGTACCGCCGCTGGCTGGCGATACGCCGCGGCGCCGTGCGGGCCGTCGTCGGCACGCGCGCGGCGATGTACGCACCGGTGGCGGACCTCGGGCTCGTCGCGCTCTGGGACGACGGGCACACCGCCCACAGCGACGACCACGCGCCGTACCCGCACGCCCGGGACGTGCTGCTGCTGCGCGCCGTGCACGAGAAGGCGGCATGCCTCATCGGTGACCTGGGGCGCACGGTCGAGGCCGCGCAGCTCGTGGAGAACGGCTGGGCGCGGTCCCTGGAGGCCGGGCGCGATCAGGTGCGTGCCGCGGCGCCGCTGGTCCGCACGATCGGTGACGCGGAGACCGCCCGCGACGAGGCGGCGCGCGCGGCGCGACTGCCCTCGCTGGCCTGGCAGACGGCGCGCGCGGGGCTGGCCCGCGGCCCGGTGCTGGTCCAGGTCCCGCGGCGGGGGTATGTCCCCCGGCTGGCGTGCGCGCGGTGCCGTGAGCCCGCGCGCTGCCGGCACTGCGTGGGGCCGCTGGAGGCGCGGGACCAGGACGCGGCGCTGTGCTGCGCATGGTGCGGGCAGCAGGCGCCGGACTGGCACTGTGCGGAGTGCGGGAACGCGCGGCTGCGGGCCCAGGTCGTGGGCGCGCGGCGGACGGCGGAGGAGCTGGGGCGGGCGTTTCCCGGGGTGCCGGTGCGGACGTCCGGCCGGGACCATGTGCTGGACACCGTGCCCGACCGGCCGGCCATCGTCGTTTCCACGCCCGGTGCGGAGCCGGTCGCGGCGGGCGGTTACGCCGCCGCGCTGCTGTTGGACGGGTGGGCGTTGCTGAACCGCCCCGACCTGCGGGCCGGGGAGGAGGCGCTGCGGCGCTGGCTGGGCGCGGGGGCGTTGGTCCGCGGGGCGGAGGAGGGCGGCACCGTCGTCGTGACCGGGGAGCCCACGCTGCGGCCTGTGCAGGCGCTGGTGCGGTGGGACCCGGTGGGGCACGCGGTACGGGAGCTCGCGGAGCGGGCGGAGCTGGGGTTTCCGCCGGTGTCGCGGATGGCTTCGGTCACGGGGCGGGCCGAGGACGTCGCCGACCTGGTGCGGGGGGCGGCGTTGCCGCCGTCGGCGGAGGTGCTGGGGCCGGTGCCGTTGCCCGTTCCGGGCGCGGGGCGTCCGCGGCGGGTGGGGGATCCGCCGGTGGGCGAGGAGTGGGAGCGGGTGCTGGTCCGGGTGCCGCCGGGGGAGGGGGCGGCGATGGTGGGCGCCCTGAAGGGCGCTTGGGCCGCGCGGATGGTGCGGCGGGAGGGGGCCGCTGTGCGGGTTCGGGTTGATCCGTTGGATCTTGGGTGACGCGGTGACGCGGTGGCGGGGCGACGGTGGGTGACCAGCGGGGCCGTTTCGTCGGGGTGCGCCCGGTGACGGTTGTCCTCAAACGCCGGACGGGCTGGGGTGTACTGGGTGCGGTGGCGGGCCTCCGCGAGTGGGGGTTCGGACTGCTTCGCTTTACGTCCGAACCCCCACCCGCTGCGGCCCACCCCCTCCCGTTGGTGGGAGAAAATGCGGTGCGTTGTGGTGCTCGCGGTGGCCATGGCCCGTGTCGTGTCGGCGTACGGAACGGGCTACAGGCCGGCGGCCGTCAGCCGTTGCGGGGGCCCGGGAAGGCGTTGGGGCGGTCCTGGGTGGGGTGGGTCGGCATGGCGCGGGCCGCGGGGACGGAAGCGGGCGGCATGGCGGGGGCCACGGAGACCGGGCGGGGGGTGGCTTCGGTGGCGCGGGAGGTGTCCTGGGCGTCGGCCGAGGGCTGGGGAGCGGGGCGGCGGACGCCGTAGCGGCGGTGGACCGCCTGCTTGGTGACGCCGAGTGCCGAGCCGACCGCGTCCCACGAGAAGCCGAGCGAGCGGTCGAAGTCGACCGCGGCCGTGACGAGCGTTTCGACGCTGTCCCGCAGCTCCTGGGCGAGGCGCACCGTGGGTGCCGGGGCGCGCCCGTACACGACGAAGCCCGTGGACGGGCCGGTGCGCCGCGGACGGTAGACGTTGCCGAGCTGTGCGGTCAGCGTACGCAGTGCGTCCACCTGCCGGCGGACCCGCTCGATGTCCCGCACCAGTAGATGGAGACTGGCGCGTGCCTGGGCGTCGTGGGTTGCGTGGTCGGCCATGTACAAGCCTCTCGAACCGGCGTTGATGCGGAAAATGAATGCGTGGACCGGCTGGGCGGCCCGGTGTGGTCAATGTCGTTTGACCAACGCGACAGCGCCGGGTGGGGTCACGGTATGGGGGCGTACGAGCTTTCAGCTGGGGCGCGCGGTAACCCGTACGCCCCCGTGTCTGACGCCCCATAGACTGGTGTGTCCTTCCGCAGCGCTGAGAGGTAGTACGCCACCCATGAAGCTCGTCTTCGCCGGCACCCCCGAGGTCGCCCTTCCCGCCCTGGACGCCCTGATCGCGTCGGACCGGCACGAGGTGGCGGCCGTCGTGACCCGGCCGGACGCGCCGGCCGGGCGCGGCCGCAGGCTCGTCGCGAGTCCGGTCGCGCAGCGTGCCGAGGAGGCCGGTATCGAGGTGCTCAAGCCCGCCCGGCCGCGGGACGAGGACTTCCTGGCCCGGCTGCGCGAGATCGCGCCGGACTGCTGCCCGGTCGTTGCGTACGGCGCGCTGCTCCCGAAGGCCGCGCTGGAGATTCCGGCCCACGGGTGGGTGAACCTGCACTTCTCGCTGCTGCCCGCGTGGCGCGGCGCGGCGCCCGTGCAGCACGCGGTGCTGGCGGGCGACGAGGTGACCGGCGCCTCCACCTTCCAGATCGAGGAGGGGCTGGACTCGGGGCCCGTCTACGGGGTGCTGACCGAGGAGGTGCGGGCCACGGACACCAGCGGTGATCTGCTGACGCGGCTGGCGTTCGCCGGGTCCGGGCTGCTCGCCGCGACCATGGACGGCATCGAGGACGGCTCGCTGAAGGCGGTGCCGCAGCCGGCCGAGGGGGTCACGCTCGCGCCGAAGATCGAGGTCGAGGACGCGAAGATCGACTGGTCGGCGCCCGCGTTGCGGGTGGACCGGGTGGTCCGGGGCTGTGCCCCCGCGCCGGGTGCGTGGACGCTCTTCCGCGGCGAGCGGCTGAAGGTGATGGCGGTGACGCCGCTGCCCGACCGTACGGATCTGGAGCCCGGCGAGATCGAGGCGACGAAGAAGGCCGTGTTCGTGGGGACCGGCAGCCACGCGGTGCAGTTGCAGTGGGTGCAGCCGCAGGGCAAGAAGCCGATGGCCGCGGCGGACTGGGCGCGCGGCGTGCGGATCGAGGCCGGGGAGCGGGTCGGCGGCTGAGCCGTCCGGTTATTGTTCAAGTTTGACTAGGTGGTTGGGTGGGCATGGGTTGCGAGTGGCTAGTCAAGTTTGATTAGAGGGGGCTTTGTGGGTGAGTTCGTTGTGCCCGAGGCGGCGGGTTACGTGCCTACCGAGCAGGATCTGCGGGAGGTCGAGGAGTGGTTCGCGCGGTACGACGCGTTGAGTGCCGGGGTGGACGTCGAGGGGATGGCGGACATGGCCGTCTTTCCGCTCAACCTCGTCAGTGACGACTCGGACGGGAACGGCCGCGCGGCGCAGTGGAGCCGTGCGGAGTTCGTGCGGACGATGGCGGAAGTGATGGGGGACGGAGGTGGGGTGACGTTCGAATCGACGCGTACGCCGCATTTTCTGAGTGCGGGGATCGTCGTGGTGTTCACGGACGCGGTGTTCACCGTGGGCGGGCGGTCGCAGTCGGTGCGGTACGCGGACGTGCTGGTCAGGCGGGACGGGGGGTGGGCGTTCCAGACCATGATCCAGGGCGGCTGGGGCGATCAGCTGCGACGGTAGGCTGGGTGGGATTCATCCTCGTCAGCAGCGGAGCACCTTACTCGTGAGCGACCAGCCTCGTCGTCGTCCCGGCAGCAAGCCCTATCGGAGGCCGAAGAAGGACCCCGTACGCATCCTCGCGTTCGAGGCCCTGCGCGCGGTCGACGAGCGGGACGCGTACGCGAACCTCGTACTGCCGCCGCTGCTGCGCAAGGCGCGCGAGGGCGGCGACTTCGACGCGCGCGACGCGGCGCTGGCCACCGAGCTGGTCTACGGGACGCTGCGCCGGCAGGGCACGTACGACGCGATCGTCGCGGCGTGCGTGGACCGGCCGCTGCGGGAGGTCGACCCGCCCGTGCTGGACGTGCTGAGCCTGGGCGCGCACCAGCTGCTCGGTACGCGCATTCCCACGCACGCCGCGGTCAGCGCGAGCGTGGAGCTGGCGCGGGTGGTGCTGGGGGACGGGCGCGCGAAGTTCGTCAACGCGGTGCTGCGGAAGATCGCCGCCGAGGATCTGGACGGGTGGCTGGAGCGGGTCGCGCCGCCTTACGACGAGGACCCGGAAGACCATCTGGGCGTGGTGCACTCGCATCCGCGGTGGGTCGTCTCCGCGCTGTGGGACTCGCTGGGCGGTGGCCGGGCCGGCATCGAGGATCTGCTGGAGGCGGACAACGAGCGGCCCGAGGTGACGCTGGTCGCGCGGCCCGGCCGGTCCACCGCCGAGGAGCTGCTCGACGCGGTCGGCGAGGAGAACGGGCTTCCCGGGCGCTGGTCGCCGTACGCGGTCCGGCTCAGCGAGGGTGGCGAGCCGGGTGCGCTGGACGCCGTACGGGAAGGCCGTGCGGGTGTGCAGGACGAGGGCAGCCAGCTGGTCGCGGTGGCCCTGGCCAATGCGCCGGTGGAGGGTGCCGACGCGCGGTGGCTGGATGCCTGTGCGGGGCCCGGTGGCAAGGCGGCGCTGCTGGGGGCGCTGGCGGCGGAGCGGGGTGCCGCGCTGCTCGCCGCGGAGAAGCAGCCGCACCGCGCCCGGCTGGTCGGGCGGGCGCTGGCGGGCAACCCGGGGCCGTACGAGGTGATCGCCGCGGACGGCACGCGTCCGGTGTGGCGGCCCGGCTCCTTCGACCGGGTGCTGGTGGACGTGCCGTGCACGGGGCTGGGGGCGCTGCGCCGCCGTCCCGAGGCCCGCTGGCGCCGCCGGCCCGAGGACCTGGACGGCTTCGCGCCGCTCCAGCGCGAGCTGCTGCGGCAGGCGCTGCGGGCCGTACGGGTCGGCGGGGTGGTCGGGTACGCGACCTGTTCGCCGCATCTGGCGGAGACCCGCGCGGTGGTGGACGACGTGCTGAAGGAGCGCGGCGCGGTGGCCGCCGAGCCGGTCGACGCCCGGCCGCTGATGCCCGGTGTCCCCGCGCTCGGCGACGGGCCCGACGTCCAGCTCTGGCCGCATCTGCACGGCACGGACGCGATGTACCTGGCCCTGCTGCGCCGCACGGCCTGAGGGGGTTGGGGAACGCTCTGTTCCCGAAGTCGGGAGCTTGTGGGGTCTATGTGGGGCTGTTGTTTCCGGGTTAGGGAACAGAGTGTTTCCGTTGAAGTATTGACCAGGGGCGTGGACGGTCATACGTTGTTGCCCTGCCGGCGCGCCCTGGCCGCCGCTCCCTCTCCCGTTGCCGCTGCGGAGTGCCACCATGAGCTCGCGTCGTACCCCGAAGACCGATGCCGGCACGCCCGGCGGGGCCGACCGCCCCGCGGCCCGCGGCGGCCGTCCCAAGGACCCCGAGCTGGACGGCAGGGTCCTGGACGCCGCGGCCGAGCTGCTCGCGGAGCTGGGGTATCCGGAGCTGACGATCGAGAAGGTCGCCACCCGGGCCGGCGTCACCCGTAAGACGGTCTACCACCGCTGGGCCAACAAGTCCGCGCTCGTCGGCGAGCTGCTGATCCGGAACGCCGCGGTCGACCACATCCCCGACCTCGGGGACACCCGCAGCGAGATGCGGATGCTCTTCGCGCAGATCGTCCAGGACGTGGGCGAGAGCCGGGGCAGGCTGCTGTCGTCCCTGTGGGCGGCCATCGGCGACCCGGCCGTGCTGGAGCGCTTCCGTACCGAGGTGCTGGGGCCGCGACGGCAGTACGCGCGGGCCGCGGTCCAGCGCGGCGTGGCCCGGGGTGATCTGCCCGCGGACATCGACGTGGACCTGCTGATCGACATGTGGTCGGGCACGGTGATGTTCCGTACCGAGGTCCGCGCGGACGCGCTGCTCGCCTCCCAGGCCGAGGTCATGGTCGACCTCGCGCTCGCCGGGAGCGTGCCGCGGCTGCCGCGACCCGGCGCCGATTCCTGAATCCTCCCCCCTTCGGTACGCCTCCGGGCGCCGCTCCGGCCTGCCCTGAAGCGCGTACCGCCGTTTCCCGAACCGAGGTCTCTGTCATGAACAGAACAGTCAGACCCGCACGCCCGCTCGGCCCCCGCGCCATGCTCGCCTCGATGGCCCTCGTCGAGGTCGCGAGCGGTGCCACGCAGCAGTACCTGCCGCCGATCCTCCCGGGGCTGGGCGCGCAGGCCGGCTTCGGCACCGCCCAGCAGAACTGGATCATCGTGGTGCAGATGGCGAGCTGCGCCGTGCTCACCCCGGTCCTCTCCCGGCTCGGCGACGGCTTCGGCCACCGGCGGCTCCTCCGTGCCTCGATCGTCATGGTCGTGCTCGGCTCGCTCGTCATGGCGCTGTGGCCCACGCTGCCCTTCCTGACGCTCGGCGCGGCCCTCCAGGGCGGCGTCGTGGGATTCATGCCGCTGATGATCGGCATCCTCCGCCACCAGCAGGGCGAGGCGGCCTCCCGGCGCGGCATCGGCGTCCTGGTGGGCGCCCTGCTCCTGGCCGTCGGCTGTGCGGGCATCGTCGCCGGCGCGGTCGGCGCGCGCGACGCCCGGCTCGGCCTGTGGATCGGCGTCGGCGCCGGCGTCCTGGGGCTGGCCGCCGGGTGGCTGCTGCCGGACGGCGGGGCGACGGCGCCCGCGGCCCGGCGGTTCGACGTACCCGGCTTCGTGCTGCTCACCGTCGGCCTGGTCGGCGTGGTGCTCGCGCTGGCGCAGGGCGCCACCTGGGGCTGGGCGTCGGCAGCGACCGTGGGCTGCGGGCTGGTGGGCGTGGCCGCGCTGGCCGGCTGGTGGGCGCTGGAGCTGCGCGTGGCGCAGCCGCTCGTGGACGTACGGATGTTCCGCAATCCGCGGGTGGCCGTGCTCAGCGTGGTGACCTTCTGCGTCGCGGCGGTGACCATCGGGTCGATCGCCTTCAATGCCACCTTCCTCGGTGCGGCGCCGGACGCCGTGGGCTACGGCATCGGCCTGAACGCCGGCGCCATCGGCTGGGCGCTGCTCCCGATGACGCTGGCCAGCGTGGCCGCCTCGGCGCTCAGCCCGGTACTGCTGCGGCGGCTGGGGGAGCGGGTCACCGTGGCGGCGGCCGGCGTCACCGCGGCCGTCGGCTTCGGCCTGCTCGTCGCCCTGCACACCGCGCTCGCCCACTACCTGGTCGCGTCGCTGTTCATCGGCGTCGCGCTGGGCCTCTTCGAGTCCGTCACCCGCACGCTGACCGTCGAGGCGGTCGCCCCCGAGGAGACCGCCACCGCGGCCGGCGTCAACGAACTGGTGCTGTCGCTCGGCGCGGCCGTCGGATCCGCCGTGCTCGGCGCGGCGCTCGCGGCACACACCGGCCCCGCAGGGCGGGTCGCCCTCGGCGGCTACACCACCGGCTGGGCGCTGTGCGCCGTCGCCGGGGTCGCCGCCGCGCTCGCCGTCCTCGGGCTGCGCCGCGCCCCGGCCACCGCCCCGTACGCCACCGCACCCGAAGGAGCACACCGATGAAGCTCACCGCCCACCACCGCACCGCACGCGACGCCGCCGAGTCCTGGCGCGAGGAGCTGGTCGGCCTCAGCCACCGGCTGCACGCCGACCCCGAACTCTCCTACGAGGAGCACCGGTCGGCCGCTGCGCTGGCCGGGCTCGCCGAGCGGGCCGGCTTCGCCGTCGAACGCGGCGTCGCGGGGCTGCCCACCGCCTTCACCGGGGTGCGCGGCAGCGGCGACCTGGTGATCGGGGTGTGCGCCGAGTACGACGCGCTGCCGGGCATCGGCCACGCCTGCGGGCACAACGTCAACGGCACCGCGGCGCTCGGCGCGGCCCTCGCGCTCGGCGCCGTCGCCGACGACCTCGGCATCACCGTCAAGCTGCTCGGCACCCCGGCCGAGGAGGACGGCGGCGGCAAGGTCGACATGATCGAGCACGGGCTCTTCGACGACGTGGCCGTCGCGATGATGGTGCACGCGAACGACGCCGACACCGTCGGCAACGGCTCGCTCGCCATCAGCTCCTGGAACCTCACGTACACCGGCCGCGCCGCACACGCCTCGGCAGCGCCCTGGGACGGCCGCAACGCGCTGGACGCGCTCACCGTCGCCCAGACCGCGCTCGGCCTGCTCCGCCAGCAGCTGCCCCCGGAGAGCGTCGTGCACGGCATCGTCACCGACGGCGGGCAGGCCGCCAACGTCATACCCGCCAGGACCGCCGCACGGTACGAGGCGCGGTCGCCCACGCTGGAGCAGTTGCGCGCGCTGCAGGAGCGGGTACGCGCCTGTTTCGAGGCGGGCGCGCTGGCCACCGGCACCGAACTGCGCGTGGAGCCGCACGGGCACGACTTCGCCGACCTGCGGCAGGACACCACCGTCGCCGAGCTGTACGCGGGGGCCGCCGAGGCCCTGGGGCGTACCGTCGGCCGCGCGCCGCAGCGCACCGGCTCCACCGACATGGGCAACGTCTCGCACCTGCTGCCCACGATCCACCCGATGATCGGCTACGACACCGGCGGCGCCCGGCAGCACACGGAGGAGTTCGCCGCTGCCGGCACCTCGGCGGGCGCGGACCGTGCGGTACTGGACGGCGCCGTGGCCATGGCCTGGACGGGGGTCGCGCTGGCCGCCGACGCCGGGCACCGGGAGCGGCTGCTGGCCGCCGTGGGCCGTCGCGCGGCCGACCGGGAGCGTGCCGTGCGGGACGGCGGTGGTCCGCGTCCTTGACCCGCTTATGGTTGTCGCCGCGGTCACGACATACTAGGTGGCATGGCCTTGATCAACCCCAGCATTCTGTCCGCCGACTTCGCCCGGCTCGCCGAGGAGGCGAAGGCCGTCGAGGGCGCGGACTGGCTCCATGTCGACGTCATGGACAACCACTTCGTGCCCAATCTGACGCTCGGCGTCCCCGTCGTGGAGTCGCTGCGGAAGGCGACCGACACCCCCCTCGACTGCCACCTGATGATCGAGGAGCCGGACCGCTGGGCCCCGCAGTACGTCGAGGCGGGGGCCGGCTCGGTCACCTTCCACGCCGAGGCCGCGGCCGCGCCGGTCCGCCTCGCGCGGGAGATCCGGGCCAAGGGCGCGCGCGCTTCGATGGCCCTGAAGCCCGCCACGCCCGTCGAGCAGTACGAGGATCTGCTCCCCGAGCTCGACATGCTGCTGATCATGACGGTTGAACCGGGCTTCGGCGGGCAGGCGTTCCTCGACATCATGCTTCCGAAGATCCGCCGCACCCGCGCGCTGATCGCCAAGCACGGCCTGGAGATGTGGCTCCAGGTGGATGGCGGGGTGTCCGCGAAGACGATCGAGCGTTGCGCCGAGGCCGGTGCCGACGTCTTCGTCGCGGGTTCGGCCGTGTACGGCGCCGAGGATCCGGCGAAGGCCGTCCGTGACCTGCGGGACAAGGCCGACGCCGCCACCGCGGCGGCCGGCTGGGGCTGCGCGCACTGACGCGGCCGGGGCCGCGCGCACGGCGCGGCCCGCCCGGGGCGGCGCCGCGGGGCGACGGGGGTTGACCTCGCGGCCACGCAGCGTTCATCGCGGACCGAGCGGTCACGGTCCACGCCGACCTCGGGTTTCTGGAAGGATGAGCGCAGAGTCGATCAGGTGCGCAGTAGGGGAGATTTTCGTGGTTGCCAGCCGCCCACATTCCGGGATGGGCCCCGCCGAGCTGGTGCAGGCTGCGGCCATGGCCCGCCGGTTCTATCTCGAGGGCAAATCCAAGATCCAGATCGCCGAGGAGTTCGGCGTCAGCCGCTTCAAGGTCGCGCGGGTGCTGGAGACGGCACTGGAGCGTGACCTGGTACGGATCGAGATCCGGGTCCCCGCCGAACTGGACGCCGAGCGCTCGGACGCGCTGCGCGCCCGGTACGGCCTGCGGCACGCCGTCGTCGTGGAGTCGGCCGCCGACTCCGACGACGCGCCCGACCCGGAGAACCTCGGTGAGGTCGCCGCCGACCTGCTCGGTGAGCTGGTCACCGAGGGCGACGTGCTCGGCCTCGCCTGGGGCCGGGCGACGATCCACATGGCCTCGGCGCTGCACCGGCTGCCGCCGTGCACGGTCGTCCAGCTGACCGGTGTGTACGACGCGGGCACCGCCGACCGCGGCTCGGTGGAGGCGGTACGCCGTGCCGCCGATGTCTCCGGCGGCGAGGCGCACCCCATTTACGCGCCGATGCTGCTGCCGGATTCGGCCACAGCGGCGGCGCTGCGGGGCCAGACGGGTATCGCGCGGGCGTTCGATTACTTCGACAAGGTCACCGTCGCCTGCGTCTCCATCGGCTCCTGGGCGCCCGGCATTTCGACGGTGTACGACATGCTCTCGGAGGGCGAGCGCGAGCACTACGCCTCGCTCGGCGCCGCCGCCGAGATGTCGGCGCACCTCTTCGACGCCGAGGGCCGGCGCATCGGCCGCGACCTGGGGGAGCGCTGCATCACGGTCGAGGCCGACCGGCTGCGCCGCATCCCCGAGGTGGTCGCGATCGCCGGCGGGCACCGCAAGGCCCACGCCATCGGCGCGGTCCTCAAGTCCGGCCTGGTCACGAGCCTGGTCACGGACACCGCCGCCGCCGACCACCTCCTGCTGGAGTCCGACCCGGGGCCGCGCCCGGCCCTGGACCGCGCGGACCCGGACGGCTCCTGACCGACGCCGGCGGGCCGCCCCGGCCGCCGTACGAGGTGATCCGTACGGCGGCCGTTCGTCCGGCGCCGCGGCCGGGGCTGTGACAGCATCACGGCATGCCCGATACCCCCGGAGTCCCCGGCCAGGGTGCCGGCCCGCGCGACGGCGCCCGCACCGAGAAGGACGGCGTGCCCAGGTCGCTGTCCGCCGTGCTCGACGGACGGACGCTGCCGGGCGTGCTGTCCTGGCCCGCGGGCCGGCCCGTGCAGGAAGCGCTGGACGCCGCGCTGGCGGCGGGCTGGCAGGGCACGGTGCTGGACCTCGAAGGCGTCACCGACAAGGCGGAGTTCATGACGCGCGCCGCGGCGGCGCTGCGCCTGCCGTCCTGGTTCGGAGCCAACTGGGACGCGCTCGCCGACTGTCTCGCGGACCTGTCCTGGTGGCCCGCCGAGCACGGCGGCCGGCTGCTGGCCGTACGGGCCTGGCAGGGGTACGCCGCCGCCGAGCCCGACGAGTGGCGCGTGGCGGAGTCGGTCCTCGCGGACGCGGTGGCCCGCTGGCGGGACACCGACACCGGGCTGGCCGTGCTGCTGACCCGCGACGCGGGCGGCCCGGCGACGGCCCGCCGCTGAGCGGCCGTAACGGACCGCGCTACAGCGCCCGCTCGAAGCACCACGACGACGGCACTCCCGCGTACGCCCCGAAGTTCGGTATGCGGGTGTACCCCGCGCGGGTGTAGAAGCGCACCGCGGCGTCCTGCCGGTCGCCGGTCTCCAGCCGGAGCCGGTCCCAGCCCCGGCCGCGCGCCCATTCCTCCAGGGCGCGCAGGACCGCCGGGGCGGCGCCCGTGCCGCGCCGGTCCGGCACCACGTACATCCGCTTGACCTCACCGGTCCCGTCGCCGAGGTCGCGCAGCCCGCCGCAGCCCACCGGCGTGCCGTCGTCCTCGTACGCGACGAAGAACGCGGTGATGTCCGCCGCCGAGGGCGGGACCCCGGGTTCGCTGTCCGGGGTCCCGTAGATCTCGGCGATCTCCGTCCGCTGGCGGGCCCGCAGCACGGCCGCGTCCGGGTCCTCCCAGGCCACCTGTTCGATCTTCATGGCGGGGATTCTGCCGAGGCGGCGTTTCCGGTGCGTTACGCCGCGGGCCCGCCGTCGGGAACGGGCCGGTCGTCCGGAACGGGTCAGTCCGCGACGTGGTCCAGCAGCACCGAGCCGCCGAAGTCCTCGTCGTCCGTGCCCCACAGCGCCCGGTTGCCGGGCAGCAGGGCGACCGCCTCGATCTTGCGGTTGTCCGCCGTCGTGTACCGGCGGAGCTCCTTGGGCTTGCTCAGCTTCAGCTCGGGGCGGCCCTTGCCGACCGTGAGCCGGCCGGCCTCGAAGACCGCAGAGCTGAACGGGCCGGAGTTCTTGTTCGGGTCCTGCGCGGCGGACAGCAGCACGGTCCCGTCCGACGCGATCTTCACGTCGCTGATGTGCCGTACCTCGTCCTGTGCCGGCCACGGCGCGCGGAACGCGACCGGGTCGGTGACGTGCGAGAACACGGTCTTCGCGGCGGAGGCGGACGGGTGCAGTACGGCCGCCCGCACCTGTGAAGCGGTGCCGTTGCTGCCCCGGGTCGCCCAGACGGCGACGTCCTTCCCGGTGGCCCGGTCCCGGTGGACGGCGAACGCCTCGTAGTTCTGCGTGTCGTCGCCCTTGTAGTGCCCGGTGCCCGGCAGCGCGGCCGACCAGCGGACCGTCGCCGTCCCGCCGCTCACCTTCAGGCCGTAGACCGTCGGGCGGAACTTGCCGCTGTCGCCGCTGCTCAGCGTGGTGTACTCGCCCGGCCGGCCGGGCACCGCGTCCAGCGACTCCAGGTCCTTGGGCACCTCGCTCCCGGCCCACTTCAGGTCCCGTACGACGGGCGCGTGGCCGTGCTCCAGCCGTACGGCCGAGAGCCGGGCCTGGCCCGGTTCCTTGTTGTCCCGCGCCACGACCGTGTCGATGCGGCCGTGCTCGGACCCGGCGACGGCCAGCCCGCTGACGCCGCCGGTCATCCCGTCGCCGACCTTCTGCCACCCGGACTTCGCGGCGGCCGGCCGCTCCGTGCCGTCGGCGAAGGCGACGGTGGCCGCGACGGTCGCGAGGGACACGCCGGCGATGCCCGACGCGAGGAGTGCTTTTCTGATCATCACGGCACGGTACGGGAGCGTGTCGCTCCGCGAGCAGTCCGTATGCACAGGGTTTACCTTCACGGCCACAATTTCGGGCGAAACCACAGCCGATGAGAGCGCCGGTCGGGTGATGACACAGAACCTGCCCGAACGGCGGCCGAGGCTCGTCAATCCGGTGCCCGATCGGCGATGATGGACTAGGAGCTTGATGCCTGATCCGCTGCCGGCACAGCCGTACCCGCCACCGGACCGGTGCTGACTCCCCGCCCGCTACCGAAGCACAACCGCAGGTGAGAGAGTTAGCATGCGATTTCTGAACGATCTGAAGCCGCCGTACGACCTGACGTACGACGATGTGTTCATGGTGCCGAACCGCTCCGCGGTCGGCTCCCGGCAGGGCGTGGACCTCTCCTCGCCCGACGGAACGGGCACCACCATCCCGCTGGTCGTGGCGAACATGACCGCGATCGCCGGCCGCCGGATGGCCGAGACGGTGGCGCGCCGCGGCGGCCTCGTCGTCATCCCGCAGGACATCCCGATCGACGTCGTCACCGACGTCGTCAGCTGGGTCAAGCGGCGGCACCTGGTCTTCGACACCCCGATCGTGCTCTCGCCGATCGCGACCGTCGCCGACGCGCTGTCCCTGCTGCCCAAGCGGGCGCACGGCGCGGGCATCGTCGTCGAGGGCGGCCGCCCCATCGGCATCGTCACCGAGCACGACCTGGCCGGCGTGGACCGCTTCACCCAGGTCGCCGAGGTCATGTCCAAGGACCCGCTGGTCCTGGACGCCGACATCGACCCCCGCGAGGCGTTCAACCGGCTCGACGCCGCCAACCGCAAGCTCGCCCCCGCGGTCGGCAAGGACGGCCAGCTGGTCGGCATCCTCACCCGCAAGGGCGCGCTGCGCGCGACCCTGTACACCCCGGCAACCGACGCCGACGGCAAGCTGCGCATCGCCGCGGCCGTCGGCATCAACGGCGACGTGGCGGGCAAGGCCAAGGCGCTGCTGGCCGCCGGCGTGGACACCCTCGTGGTGGACACCGCGCACGGCCACCAGGAATCCATGATCAGCGCGGTCAGGGCCGTCCGGGCGCTGGACCCGCAGGTCCCGATCGTGGCGGGCAACATCGTCGCCGCCGACGGCGTCCGCGACCTCATCGAGGCCGGCGCCGACATCATCAAGGTCGGTGTCGGACCGGGCGCGATGTGCACCACCCGCATGATGACCGGCGTGGGCCGCCCGCAGTTCTCCGCCGTCCTGGAGTGCGCCGCCGAGGCGAAGAAGTACGGCAAGCACGTCTGGGCGGACGGCGGCGTCCGGCACCCGCGCGACGTCGCCATGGCGCTCGCCGCCGGCGCGTCCAACGTCATGGTCGGCTCGTGGTTCGCCGGTACGTACGAGTCGCCCGGCGACCTCCAGCAGACCGCCGACGGCCGGCTCTACAAGGAGAGCTTCGGCATGGCCTCGGCCCGCGCGGTGCGCAACCGCACCAGCGAGGAGTCGGCGTACGACCGGGCCCGCAAGGGCCTCTTCGAGGAGGGCATCTCCACTTCCCGGATGTTCATCGACCCGGCCCGGCCCGGCGTCGAGGACGTGATCGACTCGATCATCGCGGGCGTGCGCTCGTCCTGCACCTACGCGGGCGCCTCGAACCTCGCGGAGTTCGCCGAGAAGGCCGTCGTCGGCGTGCAGAGCGCCGCCGGCTACGCCGAGGGCAAGCCGCTGCACAACAGCTGGTAGCGGGCGCACTCGACGCCTCTCACGGGCCCGGCCCCGCGCGCACCTCGCGCGGGGCCGGGCCCGTTCGCGTCCGCGCGGCGCCGTCACCGAGTGAGATCGCTCTCTTCCGTGCCCGTACGGCCGTACGGCCGCCGGCGCCTTCCTTCGATTCCACGGCCTCAACACGCCGCTGCCGCGCAACAAATGGCCGCCGTGGAGCGCGGTGCGCAAGGATCATGCGCGAATGCGCAAAGAACCCGCATTACGGCAGGTCACGCGCGGGCCTTAAGGTCAGGCAAGTTAGTTACGTGGAGTGGCGGGGACCGTCCGCTCGGCGGTTCCCGTGCGGGTTGCTTCGTGCTGCCCGTGTGCGGGCCCGCCGCGGTCACCGCCGCCTGGTCGGCAGCGAAAAAGGAGCCACCCCAGTGTTGGACCACGGCGCAGCCCCTCAGGGCAGCGACCCCCAGCCGCAGCAGCCTCCGTCCCGCCCCGGGCCGCTCGGCACCCTGATGCGGCGCAAGCCCGTCGAGAACCTGGTGGCCGATGCAGGCCACGGCGAGGGCGGCACCCTCCGCCGTTCCCTGGGCATGTGGCAGCTGACGATGATCAGCATCGGCGCCACGCTCGGCACCGGCATCTTCGTGGTGCTGGGCGAGGCGGTCCCGGACGCGGGCCCCGCCGTCATCATCTCCTTCGTGATCGCGGGCATCACCGCGCTCTTCTCGGCGCTCTCCTACGCCGAGCTGGCCGGCACCATCCCGGTCTCCGGCTCCTCGTACTCCTACGCGTACGCCACGCTCGGCGAGCTGGTCGCCTGGGTCTGCGGCTGGTGCCTGATCCTGGAGTACGGCGTCTCGGTGGCCGCGGTCGCGGTCGGCTGGGGGCAGTACCTCAACGAGCTGCTGTCCGGCACGCTCGGCTTCACCATCCCCGAAGTGATCGCCGCACCGCCCGGCGACGGCGGCATCTTCAACCTGCCGGCCCTGCTCGTCGTGCTGCTCGCGATGGTCTTCCTGCTGGGCGGCGCCAAGGAGAGCGCCCGGGCCAACGCCATCATGGTCGCCGTGAAGATCGCCGCGCTGCTGCTCTTCTGCGGCGTCGCCTTCCAGGGCATCCGGGCCGGGAACTACGCCCCCTTCATGCCGCTGGGCATGGCCGGTGTCAGCGCCGCGGGCGCCACCCTCTTCTTCTCCTACATCGGCTTCGACGCCGCCTCCACGGCCGGCGAGGAGGCCAAGAACCCGCAGCGCGACCTGCCCCGCGCCATCATGCTCTCGCTGGTCATCGTCACCGCGCTGTACTGCCTCGTCGCGGCCGTCGCCGTGGGTGCGCTGCCGTGGCAGAAGTTCTCCGGCACCGAGGCCGCGCTCGCCGGGATCATGAAGGACGTGACCGGCCAGAGCTTCTGGGCCGTGCTGCTCGCCTTCGGCGCCGTCGTCGCCATCGCGTCCGTCGTGCTGACCGTGCTCTACGGCCAGACCCGCATCCTCTTCGCGATGTCCCGCGACGGCCTGGTGCCCAAGGTCTTCTCCAAGGTCCACCCGAAGACCGGCGCGCCCCGCGCCAACACCGTGATCGTCTCGCTGTTCTGCGGCATCCTGGCCGCGGCCGTGCCGCTGGGCCAGCTGGCGGACGCCACCAGCATCGGCACGCTCTTCGCGTTCGCGCTGGTCAACGTCGCGGTCATCGTGCTCCGCAAGACCCGCCCCGACATGCCGCGGTCCTTCCGTACGCCGCTGTCGCCGCTCTTCCCCGTGATCGGCTTCGTGCTGTGCCTCTGGATGATGGGCAGCCTCGACGTGGTCACCTGGGTGGTGTTCGGAGTCTGGATGGTGGCCGGTCTCGTGTTCTACTTCGCTTACGGCATGCGCCGCTCCCGATTGGCCACCGACCAGAAGTGAACCACCCCTCGTGCGACTGAACGACCTCGACGAACGCATCGTCCACGCCCTCGCGGAGGACGCCCGCCGCTCCTACGCCGACATCGGCCAGGAGGTCGGGCTCTCCGCGCCGGCCGTCAAACGCCGGGTGGACCGGCTGCGGTCCGACGGAGCGATCACCGGGTTCACCGTGCGGGTGGACCCGGCGGTGCTCGGCTGGGAGACCGAGGGCTTCGTCGAGCTGTACTGCCGTCGCAACACCTCGCCCGAGGCCATTCACCGCGGCCTCGCGCGCTATCCCGAAGTGGCGTCCGCCTCCACTGTGACCGGTGAGGCGGACGCCCTCGTGCAGGTCTTCGCCGCCGACATGCGGCACTTCGAGCGGGTCCTCGAACGGATCGCGGGCGAGCACTTCGTCGAGCGGACCAAGTCCGTCCTGGTGCTCTCGCCCCTCCTGCGGCGCTTCACCTCCGGCTCCCCGGTCTGACGCTCCCGTCCCGCAGGGGCCCGACGCCACGGCTGTGCGCGGCAAGGCGCAACGAATCGCCGGAACGGGCTCCGAAGGCGCAACACATCGGTACGTGAAGCGCAATGGTGCAGCCTTGTACCACTTGCGCCGCGGACCGTACCGTCATTACGTCTTCCGAAAGCCCGTACGCACCATTCGAGGGGTCCCATGTCTGCGCTGCGCACCGCCCTGCTCCAGAGTTCGGGACGGCCCGGCGATGTGGCGTACAACCTCAAGGCGCTGGACCGGGCCGCCGAGGACGCGGCCGCGGCCGGCGCCGGGCTGCTGGCCTGCCCGGAGCTGTACCTGACCGGCTACGCCATCGGCTCGGGCGTGCGTGAGCTCGCCGAGCCCGCCGACGGCGAGAGCGCCGACGAGATCGCCCGGATCGCCGCCGAGCACGGCATCGCCGTCGCCTACGGCTACCCGGAGCGCGACGGCGGGACGGTGTACAACTCCGTCCAGCTGATCGGCCCGGACGGCACTCGGCTCGCGAACTACCGCAAGACGCATCTCTTCGGCTGCTTCGAGCAGGAGATGTTCACCCCCGGCGACCGGCCCGTCGTCCAGGCCGAGCTGGCCGGCGTCCGGATCGGCCTCATGATCTGCTACGACGTGGAGTTCCCGGAGAACGTCCGGGCCCACGCGCTGGCCGGCACCGACTTCCTGGTGGTGCCCACCGCCCAGATGCACCCGTACCAGTTCGTCGCCGAGTCGCTGATCCCGGTACGTGCCTTCGAGAGCCAGCTCTACATCGCCTACGTCAACCGCACCGGTCCGGAGGGCGAGTTCGAGTTCGTCGGGCTCTCCACGCTGGCCGGGCCCGACGGGGTCGTGCGGGCCCGCGCCGGCCGCGGCGAGGAGACGGTCCTCGGTGATGTCGCCCCCGGCTTCCTCGCGGCCTCCCGCGAGGCCAACACGTACCTGAAGGACCGCCGCCCGGAGCTGTACGGCTCCCTGGGCTGAGCCCGGCCCCGCCCGCCCCGCCTGCCGGCCGTCCGGCCGGGGGCTGCCCCGGCCCGGCCCTCGCCTGCCCCCTTTCTCCCGTTCCGCATGGTTTTGCAAGGAGTCCCGCCCTCATGACGTCCACGGTGCCCACCGCCGTCCAGCACACCGAAGCTCCCCCAGCCGTCGGCCGGGGGTACCCCCTGCCGCCGATCACCATGTTCGGGCCGGACTTCCCCTTCGCGTACGACGACTTCCTCGCGAGCCCGGCGGGGCTGGGCCAGATACCCGCGACCGAGCACGGCACCGAGGTCGCGGTCATCGGCGGCGGCCTCTCCGGCATCGTCACCGCCTACGAGCTGATGAAGATGGGCCTCAAGCCCGTCGTCTACGAGGCGGACCGGATCGGCGGCCGGCTGCGCACGGTCGGCTTCGAGGGCTGCGACTCCTCGCTCACCGCCGAGATGGGCGCCATGCGCTTCCCGCCGTCCTCCACGGCGCTGCAGCACTACATCGACCTGGTCGGGCTGGAGACGCAGCCGTTCCCGAACCCGCTCGCGCCCGACACCCCCTCCACCGTCGTCGACCTCAAGGGCGAGTCGCACTACGCCGAGACCGTCGACGACCTGCCCGACGTCTACCGCCAGGTGGCCGAGGCCTGGAACACCTGCCTGGAGGAGGGTGCCGACTTCTCCGACATGAACCAGGCCCTCCGGGAGCGCGACGTACCGCGCATCCGGGAGATCTGGGCCAAGCTCGTCGAGAAGCTCGACAACCAGACCTTCTACGGCTTCCTCTGCGACTCCAGCGCCTTCAAGTCCTTCCGGCACCGGGAGATCTTCGGCCAGGTCGGCTTCGGCACCGGCGGCTGGGACACCGACTTCCCCAACTCCATCCTGGAGATCCTCCGCGTCGTCTACACCGAGGCCGACGACCACCACCGCGGCATCGTCGGCGGCAGCCAGCAGCTCCCGCTGCGACTGTGGGAGCGCGAGCCCGCGAAGATCGTGCACTGGGCGCAGGGCACCTCGCTGTCCTCCCTGCACGACGGCGCGCCCCGCCCGGCCGTCACCCGGCTGCACCGCACCGCCGGCAACCGGATCACCGTCACCGACGCCTCCGGCGACATCCGCACCTTCCGGGCGGCCGTCTTCACCGCGCAGTCCTGGATGCTGTTGTCAAAGATCGAGTGCGACGACGCACTGTTCCCCATCGACCACTGGACGGCGATGGAGCGCACTCACTACATGGAGTCCTCCAAGCTGTTCGTGCCCGTCGACCGGCCGTTCTGGCTGGACAAGGACGAGGAGACGGGCCGCGACGTCATGTCGATGACGCTGACGGACCGGATGACCCGCGGGACGTACCTCCTCGACAACGGGCCCGACCAGCCCGCCGTCATCTGTCTCTCCTACACCTGGTGCGACGACAGCCTGAAGTGGCTGCCGCTGGACGCCAACGAGCGCATGGAGGTCATGCTCAAGTCGCTCTCGGAGATCTATCCGAAGGTCGACATCCGGAAGCACATCATCGGCAACCCCGTGACCGTGTCCTGGGAGAACGAGCCCTACTTCATGGGCGCGTTCAAGGCCAACCTGCCGGGCCACTACCGCTACCAGCGCCGCCTGTTCACGCACTTCATGCAGGACCTCCTTCCCGAGGACAAGCGCGGCATCTTCCTGGCCGGTGACGACATCTCCTGGACCGCCGGCTGGGCCGAGGGCGCCGTGCAGACCGCGCTGAACGCCGTGTGGGGCGTGATGCACCACCTCGGCGGCGGCACGGACGCCACCAACCCGGGCCCCGGCGACGTGTACGACGAGATCGCCCCGGTCGAGCTGCCGGAGGACTGACCACCCGACGACCGCCCGGCCGCCGACCGGCGGGGGAGTCCCGGACCCGGGGACGGAGGGGACAGGGGGAGCTGCCGCCGCGCAGCTCCCCCTGCGGTCATATCCCGGCCGCGCGCGCCGATTCGTACACCTCCGCCGCCAAATCCTTCAGCTCCTCCGCGTCCCGGGCCCGGCCCTGGAGGTCGAGCAGGATCTCCCCGACGCCCACCTCGGCATGGGCCGCCAGGTCCTCGACGATCTGCGCGACGCTGCCCTGGAACGGGAGGCGGTCCTGGCCCTCGTACGCCTTCGCCGTGTGCTGGGTGTTCACCCGCAGGACGTTCTCGAACGGGGCTTCGCGGCCGCGCTCGTCGGCCAGCTCCCGCAGCTGCCGCCACTGCCCGGCCAGCTTCTCCGCGCCCATGCCCACCGGCATCCAGCCGTCCGCCCGGTCCACCAGGCGGCGCAGCGCCCGGGGGCTGTTGGCGGGGAGCAGCACCGGGATCGGCCGGGCCGGCTTGGGGCCGACCTCCGACGGAGCGATCGTCGTCAGCTCGCCCTCGTAGGCCACCGGATCCGGGCCCCACACCGCCTCGCACACGTCCAGCAGCTCGTCCAGCACCTTGCCGCGCTTCTCGAACGGGGCCACCGCGGCCGCCGCGTACTCGTCCAGGGACCAGCCCGTGCCGAGCCCGGCGATCACCCGGCCGCCGCTCGCCGCGTCCAGCGAGGCGAGGCTCCGGGCCAGCTGGAACGGGACGTGCAGCGGGGCGATGAGCACGCTCGTGCCCAGCCGGGCCCGCTCCGTGGCCGCGGCGGCCAGCGTCAGCGTCACCAGGGGATCGGCCACCGAGCGGTACTGATCGGGCCAGGGCAGGCCCGGTATGCCGTACAGCCCCTGGGTGGCGGGCTCGGGGAAGAGCACGCGCTCGAAGACCCAGAGGCTTTCGTAACCGGTCTGTTCCGCGGCGCGCGCCACGTCCGGCACGTCGCGGCCGAGGTCGTACTGGCGCATCTGCGGGAGGCTCAGTCCGAGTCGGACAGTCATACCGTGCTCCTTCGGATCCGGTTCGCCGGCGGGTTATGTGCGATCAACGTCCGCCACCGGCGCGGGAGTTCCGGCGTCGGGGGGCGCGATGGCGCGTGGCACCGGCGTGCACGGCCGGTGAAGGTCCGGCCAGGGCTTTAGCCCGATCCGGTCACGCCCCACCGCGCCGTCCCTGCTGCCCGCCCGCCCCTGCCAGGCTGATCGCCATGACGACGATGCAGCCGACAGGCGTGACGGCGGGCGTGGCGCGGATCGTGGCGCGGATGCGCGCGCTGGACGCGACACTGCCGCCGCGCGACGGCGTCGCGGTCTTCAACCGGGTGTACCTGCAGGTCACCGAGGAGGTCGGGCGGCAGATCGGGGCGGGCGGCTTCCGGGACGCGGGCGCGGCCGCCGAGCTGGACGTGCGGTTCGCGCTGCGGTACCTGAGCGCGGTGGACGCCGTGACGGCCGGGCTGCGTCCGCCGGCGTGCTGGCGCCCGCTGTTCCAGCTGCGCTGCCACCCCGGCGTCGAGCCGCTCCAGTTCGCGCTGGCCGGGATCAACGCGCACATCGGGCACGACCTGGCGCTCGCCCTGGTGGACACCTGCCGGGCACTGGGGTGCGAACCGGCCGCGCTGGAGGCCGACTTCGACCGCGCGGGGCGGGTCCTCATCGGCCTGGAGGAACGGGTGCGGGAGCGGCTGATGCCGGGGCCCGACCTGCTGGACATCGCCGACCCGCTGACCCACCTGGCCGGTTCGTGGAGCCTGGAGGCGGCGCGGGACGGCGCGTGGACGGCGGCCCGCGCGCTGTGGACCATGCGCGGCCTGCCGGAGGTGGTGGAGGAATTCACGCAGCGCCTCGACGCGGGCGTCGGCCTGGTGGGCCAGCTGCTGCTGACGCCGCTGCGGGGGTGACGCCGCCGCGGGGACGCGGCCGCACGTCACGGCCGCGCTGCTGTGGCGGCCGTACCGCCGTCGCCGCTGCGCTGCTGTCACGGCCGTACCGCTGCCGCTGCCGCGCCGCCGTCGCCGCGCCGGGGCCGTCGCCGCGCCGGGGCCGTCGCCGCGCCGGGGCCGTCGCCCGGCGGATGTGGTCCGCCGGGCCGGTGTGCTTCGCCGGCTGCCCGCTTGGGTAACCCCCTGGTGGGGGCCTCCGAGAGCTGCACCTCTATGCGCGCCGCCCGGCAGGGGACTACCGCGACACCGCCCGGCAAGGGACTACTGCGAGGCCGCCCCGCATGGGACTGCCACGACGCCGCCCCGCATGGGACTGCCACGACGCCGCCCGGCAAGGGACTGCCGCGACGCCGCCCCGCATGGCACTTCCGCGACACCGCCCCGCATGAGGGCTACCGCGATGTTCGCCCCGCAATGGACTGCCACGACGCCGCCCCGCAAGGAACCACTGCGACGCTGCTCGCCCGGCAGAGGCGATTCCGGGCGCGCCGCTCCTGGGCCGTGCCCTTGTCCGTGCCGCTCCCAGTCCGTGCCTAGACCGTGCCTAGTCCCTGCCTTAGGCCGTGCCCTGGTCCCTGCCTTAGGCCGTGCCCTGGTCCCTGCCCTGGTCCGTGCCCTTCTCCCCGCCGCTGCCCCCGGCCGTCTCCTCGTCGTAGGCCGACGTCTCCTCGTCGTAAGCCGACGTCCCCTCGTCCAGTAGTGGCTGCTGCGTCTTGAGGTGTGCCGGGGCGAGGGCGCGGAGGACGTGGTAGCCGGAGAGGACGACGATCGTGCCGAGGGCGATGCCGCTCAGCTCGAAGTTGTCGGAGATCTTCAGGCTGACGCCGCCGACGCCGATGATGATGCCCGCGGCCACGGGGACGAGGTTGAGCGGATTGCGCAGGTCGACCTTGTTGTGGACCCAGATCTGCGCGCCGAGCAGGCCGATCATGCCGTACAGGATGACCGTGATGCCGCCGAGCACGCCGCCCGGGATCGCGGCGACCACCGCGCCGAACTTCGGGCAGAGTCCGAAGAGGAGGGCGAAGCAGGCGGCGGCCCAGTAGGCGGCGGTGGAGTAGACGCGGGTGGCCGCCATGACGCCGATGTTCTCGGAGTACGTGGTGTTGGGCGGGCCGCCGAGCGCGGTGGAGAGCACGGACGCGGCGCCGTCCGCGGAGATCGCGGTGCCGAGCTTGTCGTCGAGCGGGTCCCCGGTCATCTCGCCGACCGCCTTGACGTGCCCGGCGTTCTCGGCGACCAGCGCGATGACGACCGGCAGCGCGACCAGGATCGCGGACCACTGGAAGCTCGGTCCGTGGAAGGACGGCAGGCCCACCCAGTCGGCCTTGCCGACGGCCGAGAAGTCCAGCCGCCAGTGATCGGTGACCTTCCCGGCGCCGTTCTGGGAGTGGATCATCCCGAAGACCAGGTCGAACAGCCAGGAGACGAGATACCCGAAGATCAGCCCGAGGAAGATCGCGATGCGCGACCAGAAGCCGCGCAGGCAGACCACGGCCAGCCCCGTGAACAGCATGGTCAGCAGCGCCACCCACTGGTCCTGCGGCCAGTACGTGCTCGCGGTCACGGGGGCGAGGTTGAAGCCGATCAGCATGACGACCGCGCCCGTGACGACGGGCGGCATCGCCGCGTGGATGATCCGCGCGCCGAACCGCTGCACGGCCAGCCCGATGAGGAACAGCACCGCGCCGACCACGAGGACCGCGCCGGTCACGGTGGCGCTCGTACCGCCCTGGGCCCGGATGACGGCGGCGACGCCCACGAAGGAGAGGCTGCACCCGAGATAGGAGGGCACCCGGCCGCGCGTCGCCAGCAGGAAGATCATCGTCGCGACGCCGGACATCATGATGGCGAGGTTCGGGTCCAGGCCCATGAGGACCGGAGCGACGAACGAGGCGCCGAACATGGCCACCACGTGCTGCGCGCCGAGGCCGGCGGTGCGCGGCCAGGACAGCCGCTCGTCGGGTCTGACCACGGCTCCCGGCGCGGGGGTGCGCCCGTCTCCGTGGAGGGTCCAGCGCACGCCGAGGCCCATGGAAGCTCCCGTTCTCGTCTTCTCGTCAAGTCGTCGTGAGGCCACCGACCGGCGGTGACCGGCCAATGTTAGTGCGGGCCGGGTCCGCTTCCTCCGGTTACGGTCCGGATTGGCCGCGCATGGAATCGGTCACGCGGCCCGGGGGCGGAAGCAGTCTAAGCGCATGCTTACGATGAGATGGTTCAACTTTTGAATGCATTCGATGAATGCATTCGACCGCCTCGGTTCCGGGCGCGCGGCCATGGCCCGCCGACCCGGCTCCGGGCGCGCCGGTCACGTCCCGCCGCACCGGTTCCGGGCGTGACCACCCCCGTCCGACCGCACCGCACCGCAGCACCAGGAGTACGACCGTGAGCGACGCCGCCCCGTATACCGCCGAGACCCTCCCGTACGGCGAGCTGGTCCCCGTGACGGTTCACTTCGACGACCTCGACGCGCTCGGCATGCTCCACAACTCGCGCTTCCCGCTGCTCGTCGAGCGGGCCTGGGGCGCGTACTGGCACTCGCACGGCTTCGGGTTCACCGGCGACTGGGCGAGCGCGGGCGACATGGCGAACGTGATCAAGGAGATGCGCGTCTCCTACGAGGCGCCGATCACCCGTCCCGGCACCTTCGCCGCCCACCTGTGGGTCGAGAAGCTGGGCCGGACCAGCCTCACCTACGGCTTCCGGGTCTGCTCGGCGGACGGCGCGACCACGTACGCGCAGGGCCACCGCATCCTGGTCCGCGTCGACGCGCAGACCCTGCGGCCCGCGCCCTGGACCGACGAGGCCCGCGCGGTCGCCCGCAAGCTGGCCCGCCCGGAGGCCCTGCCCGACGCGAGCTGAGCGCGGCACGGGCGCGGAGCGGAGCAGCGCCGCACGGCACCGCTCGGGCCGACCGCAGTCCGCGGCGCCGCACGGCGCCGCACGGACCGGCCGAAGTCCGCGGAGCGGCGCGCCCCGAGCCGCTCGTCAGGACCCCTGGGCCGCCCGCCAGGACCCCTGAGCCGCTCGTCAGGACCCCCGGGCCGCCCGTCAGGACCCCTTCAGGTCGAACGTGGCCGAGCTGACCGAGGCGCGGCGCTCCGGTGCGCGGAGTACGCCCGCGCCCAGCACCAGGCCCAGGGCCAGCGTCGTGACCAGGGCGAAGGAGGCGGTCAGCGAGGTGGCCTGGGCGATCGAGCCGATCGCGGAGGGCGCGATCAGCCCCGAGGTGTACGTGATCGTCGCGACGCCCGCGATGGCCTGGCTCGGCGCCGGGCCGCTGCGGCCCGCCGCCGCGAACGCCAGTGGCACAACCACCGCGATGCCCAGCCCGATCAGTGCGAAGCCCGCCATCGCCATGACCGGGTGCTGGGCCGTCACGATCAGCAGCCCGCCCGCCGTGGCGAGCACGCCGCCGGCCCGCACCGTTCGCACGGCCCCGAAGCGCGCCACCACGTGGTCGCCCGCCAGCCTGGCCACCGCCATCGTGCAGGCGAAGGCGGTCGTCGACCCGGCCGCGAGCCCCGCCGACGTGCCCAGTACGTCCCGCAGGTAGACCGCCGACCAGTCCAGGCTCGCGCCCTCGGCGAACACGGCGCAGAAGCCGATGGCGCCGATGATCAGCGCGGACTTCGGCGGCAGCGCGAACCGCGGCGGCGGATGCTCGTCCGGGGTGCTGCGCAGGTCCAGTACGCCCTGGCAGAAGGCCGCGCCCAGCACGGTCAGCGCGCCCGCGGCGAGCGCGAGGTGGACGCGGGCGTCGACGGCGGCGTGCGCCGCGACCGTACCGGCCGCCGAGCCCAGCAGCGCTCCCACGCTCCACATGCCGTGCAGCCCCGACATGATCGACTTGTCCAGCCGGGTCTCGGTCTCCACGCCCAGCGCGTTCATCGCGACGTCCGACATTCCGGCCGTGGCCCCGTAGACCAGCAGTGCGCCGCACAGTGCGTAGAGGTTCGGGGCGATTGCGGGCAGCGTGAGGGAGAGGGTCCACAGCGCCAGGAGGCCGCGCAGTGCCGTACGGGCGCCGAAGCGGTGGCTGATCCGGCCCGCGAGCGGCATCGCGAGGGACGCGCCGATCGCGGGGAAGGCGAGCGCGAGCCCGAGCTGCCCCGCGCTGACCCCGGTGTGCTCCTGGATCCAGGGGACGCGGGTGGCGAAGTTGCCGGTCACCGCGCCGTGCACGAGGAAGACGAGCGCCACCGACCAGCGTGCGCGGCGCAGTTGAGGAGGCGGGACTGCCGTGGGGGAACCACCGTTGGCTGGCATGGCGATGAAACTATCAGGATCCCTGCCTATTAACCGCCGAATATTTCGGGGAGTTCGGTCTGGAAGGATTCCGCCATGCCTGACACCACCGCGCGACCCGGCCGTACGCCGGCCGGAACCGTCCCCCGGGCCCGGTCCCGTACGGCGTCGCCGCGCACCGCGCGGGCCATCAACGACCGCCTCGCGCTCCAGCTCCTCGAATCCGAAGGCCCCTTGACGGCCCATCAGCTCAAGGAGCGGACCGGCCTGTCCCGGCCGACGGTCGCCGACCTCGTGGACCGGCTGGGCGGCGCCGGGCTGATCGAGGTCGTCGGCGAGGCGGGTGCCGACCGCCGCGGCCCCAACGCCCGGCTCTACGGCATCGTCGCCGGCCGCGCCCACCTCGCCGGGATCGACGTCCGCACGCACGGCGTCACCGTCGCCGTGGCCGACCTGCTCGGCACCGTCCGCGCACAGGAGTCCGTGCCGGTCGCCGGGGACGCCGCGCCGGAGGAGGCGCTGGCCTGCGCGTACGCCGCACTGGACCGGGCGCTGGAGCGCGCGGGCGGGGTCCGGCCGCACACCGTCGCGGTCGGCGCACCCGGCCTGGTGGACCCCGCCACCGGCCGGCTGACCGGCACCGGAACGCTGCCCTCCTGGCACGGAGCGCTGGTCGCGGGGCTGCGCGACCGGCTCGGCGTACCGCTGCTCCTGGAGAACGAGGTCAACCTCGCCGCCATCGCCGAACGGCGGGACGGCGCGGCCCGGGACCGGGACACCTTCGTCCTGCTGTGGCTGGGCCACGGAGTGGGCGCAGCGGTCGTGCTCGACGGCCGGCTGCGCCGCGGTGCCTCCGGAGGCACCGGTGAGATCGGGTTCCTGCCCGTGCCCGGCACGCCGGCCCTGCCCAGCGCCACCGGCTGCGACGGCGGCTTCCACTCGCTGGCCGCCTCCGGCGCGATCGTCGAGCTGGCGGGGGAGTACGGATTCGCCGGCGTGCCCGCCGGGCCGGGAGCCGGGAGCGACCCGGGATCCGGCACCGACGACGAGGCGCCGGCCGCCGAGCGCGTCGTCCGCGCCGCGGTGGCCGCGGGGCCCGCCGGCGCGGACTTCCTCGACGCGCTGGCGCGGCGGATCGCGGTGGGCGTGGCCGCGGTGACCGCCCTCTTGGACCCCGGCTGCGTCGTGCTCGGCGGCGAGATCGGCCGGGCGGGCGGCGCGGCGCTCGCCACGCGGGTGGCCGCCCGCGCGGCCGGCATGTCACCGCTGCACACCGAGGTGCGCGCGGGCACGGTCGGCGGCCGTGCCGTGCTGCGCGGCGCCGTGCTGGCCGCCAAGGACGCGGCGCAGGACGATCTGTTCGCCCCGGAGGGCGCGGCGCGCTGAACCGTGCCGGGGCGGTTCACGGTGGCGGGGGCCCGGACGTTTCCTGTTGCGGCCACGGGGACGGATCGGCGGCCCAGCCGGTGAGGAGGCGATCCAGGGCGGCGAGGCTCAGCGGCTTGGCCAGGTGCGCGTCGAACCCGGCACGGGCCGACCCGTCACGGTCGGCCTGCTGGCTGAAGCCCGATACCGCGATCAGCCGCGTGCGGTCGGCCGGCAGCGCCCCCCGCAGCCTGCGGGCGAGGTCGTGGCCGTGCACGTCGGGCAGTGCCAGGTCGCTCAGTACCAGGTCGAAGGGGAGGGCATGGGCGGCGGCCAGCCCCTCCGCGCCGGTGTGGCACAGCGTCACACGGTCGCCGCCCCGCTCCAGCAGGGCGCGGTAGCCGGTGGCCAGGTCGACGTTGTCCTCGATCACCAGGATGCGCAGCGGCGGGCGGCGGAGGGCCGCTTCCCCGTCGTCGGGCGGGCGCTCGGGCAGGAACGTGGGCGAGGCCAGCGGCAGTCGGATGCGGAAGCACGCGCCGCTGCCGGGCCCGTCGCTGTACGCCCGTACGGTGCCGCCGTGCAGTTCGGCGATGCCGCGGACGATCGGCAGGCCGAGCCCGAGCCCGCCGGTCGTGGTGTCCGAGGCCGGGACGGCGCGCACGAAGGCGTCGAAGAGGGTGTCGGCGGCGGCCGGATCGAACCCGATGCCGTCGTCGCGCACGGTCAGCACGGCGTGGCCGGCCTCCGCCGTATCGGAGTCGGCCACCGTCTCCAGCTCGACCTCCACCCTGCCGTTCGGCCGGGTGTACTTGCGGCCGTTGCTGAGCAGATTGGCGGTCAGCTGCGCGAGCCGGACGCGGTCCCCCGCGACGTGCACCGGCCCGGACGGCACCACGACCAGGAGCCTGCGCCGTGTCCTGGCGTACTCGGGCAGCATGTCCTCGGCCGTGGTGGTGACCACGGAGCGCAGGTCGAGCCGCTCGCACGCCAGATGCAGCCGGCCGGTCAGCGCCCGCGTCGCGTCCAGCAGGTCGTCGGTCATCCGTGCCATGTGCGTGATCTGCCGCTGGAGAACGGCGAGCGCCTCGCGCGCGGGCGGGCCGTCCAGGGCGAGCAGCTCGCCGGCGGCCTGCAGGGCGGCGAGGGGATTGCGCAGTTCGTGCGAGAGGGTGGCGATGAACCGGTCCTTGGCGTCCTGCTGCTCGCGCAGCGCGGCCCCGGCGGTGGTCAGCGCCTCGTTGGCCTCGCGCAGCCGCTGGTTCGCCTCCTGCACCTCACGGCTGCGGGCGAACAGCTCGCTCTCCACCCGGTCGGCCCGCTGCTGCTGTGCGGCGGCGGCCTGCCGCTCGCGGCGCCCGGCCCGGCGCAGGCGCACGAACTCGGTGACGTCCTCGACCCGGTGAATGATGTGGGTGAGCGTCCCGGCGTCGTCCAGGACGGGGGTGTTGACCGGGGACCAGTACCGCTCCACGAAGGTGCCGCCCGGCCCGGCCGGGATGTCGTACCGCTGCATGGCCATGGTGTCGGGCCGGCGGGTGGCCAGGACGGTGCGCAGGGAGCGGGCCAGGTTCCGGACGCCGTCCGCCGACGGGTCGGCGGGGTTGTCGGGGAACACCTCGAAGATCGGGTGGCCGAGGAGGGACCGGCGTTCGGTGACGGTGGCGGCCAGGTACGCCCGGTTGACCTCGACGATGCGCAGGTCGGGATCAAGGACCAGGTAGGGCGAGGGTGTTGCGTCGAACAGCGCGTGATAGTCCGGCGACGCGGCATCGCCGCGAGCGGCGCCGTCCCGGTCGGGCCCCTGGGCCATGGCATGTCACCTCGTGCGGAGTGCGGGTGGGTCATCGGGGCGGGTCGTCCACCACGTCCAGCCGGTAGCCGAACCCGCGAACCGTCGTGATCTGCGGTGCCCCGACGCCGGCGGCCAGCAGCTTGCGCCGTACGCGGTAGACGTGTTCGGTGACGGTGGCCGGGTCCTGCCAGTCGGCGCCCTCCCACAGCCGTGCCAGCAGCTGGCCGGGGGAGAAGGTCTGGCCGGGGGAGGCCGAGAGGAACTCCAGCAGCGCGTACTCGCGCGGGGTGAAGGCGATCGGGCCGCCCACGCTGCGCACTTGCCGCGCGCCGGTGTCCACGATGAGGTCGCCCAGCCGGAGGACGGGCCGTCGCTCGGCCTTTCCCTTGTCCTCACGGGGCGTGGTGCGGCGCAGTACGGCCCGGACGCGGGCGGCCAGTTCACGCTGCGAGAACGGTTTGACCACATAGTCGTCGGCGCCCAGCTCCAGGCCGAGCACCCGGTCGGTCTCCTCGCCGCGCGCGGTCACGATGATCACCGGCGGCCCGTCCTCGTCGCGCATACTGCGCAGCAGGTCCAGGCCGTTGCCGTCGGGCAGCCCCAGGTCGAGCACCGCGAGGTCGACCGGATGGCAGCGCAGTACCGCACGGGCCGTCCGGACGTCGGACGCGCTCACCACGGCGAAGCCCTCGCGTTCCAGGTAGGCCCGGGACATCGCGACCAGGTCGGGCTCGTCCTCGATCAGCGCGACCACCGGCCGGCGCGTGGCGGGCACGCTGCCCGGGGTGGCGCTGGACCGGAGGGGCCCGGAAGGTGACGGCAACGGCGTTCCCGCGTGGCTCGGCGGAGTTGATCCGGCGTTGATCCGGCGTGCAGGAGGCGGCCAGCCTGCCGCGCTATCACTGGAGCACCGGATTTTGAAGTGCTGTCGACCGCAGCATCTCACGCCAGGACGAGGGGCACCATGAAGCACGTTGAACCGGGTGGAAGCGGGCTCCGTCGGGATCTGGTGAGGCTGCCGTCAATCCCCTGCCCGGACCCTGCTCACCCCCAGGATTCTCCGATGCCCGATTCCGACCCCGATTCCCACGGCGAGCAGGAACGAACCCTGGCCCAGGCCCTGCTCAACCTGATCCAGGTGCGTGCCGGCGGCACGCCGGGCCCGCTCTCGCGCCGCCTGGTCACGCACTGCCTCGCCCTGCTGCCCGTCGATGCCGTGGGCGTCATCCTGGTCGCCCCGGCGGCGCCGAAGGACGGAAGGCGTGCCGGCCCCCCGGGGGAGACCGTCGAGGTGACCGCCACCTCCCACGAGGTGCTCCGCAGCGTGGAGTTGTACGAGATCGAGAGCGCGGAGGGGCCGTGCATGGAAGCCGTGCGCACCGGCCGTCCCCACCACGTCGCGGACTTCACCGCCCGGCAACGCCGTTGGCCCGCACTCGCCGTGCGGGCGAGGGCCGCGGGCTACCGGGCCATGTGGGCCGAACCGCTGCGCCACCACAACGGTGCCGTCGGGGTCATCAACCTCTACCGCCGCGACGTGGGGACGCTGGACGCGCACCAGCGGCAGCGCGCCCAGAGCCTGGCCAGCGCCGCCACCACCGGACTGCTGCTCCAGCGGACGCTCACCGACTGCCACACCCGGGCCGGCCAGCTCCAGCAGGCCCTCTCGTCCCGGATCCCGATCGAGCAGGCCAAGGGCATCCTCTCCGGCCGGCTCGGCCTCTCCACGGAGGACGCCTTCGAGATGCTCCGCACCTACGCGCGGGCACGACAGATACGCCTGCGCGACCTCGCGGCTGTCGTCATCGACGACCCCACGGGGCCCTGGCCGCCCTCGGAACCCGACCGGTCGGAGAACTGACCGCCGGGCGCTCAGCCGTCCGACGCGTCGCCCGTCCCCACCACGCGCAATCCCGGTACGTGTCCGCCGCGTTCGGCCAGGAAGTCCGCGTAGCGGATCTTGCCGACCGCGTGGTCGGGGGCGAGGTTGCCGCCCGCCCGCAGCGCCCGGTACGTCGCGCCGGGCAGCAGCACCGGCAGCACGAGGCGGCGCCGCCCGCCCGCGCGCAGCGTGAGACCGACCAGCTCACGGGCGTCGAGCACCTCGGGGCCGCCCATCTCGGGGACCTGCCCGGCCGGCTCCCCGTACGCCAGCTCCACCAGCCGCGCGCCCACCTCGCGGACGTCGACGGGCTGGACTCGTACGGCCGCCGGGGCCGGCAGCACCGGCGACCGCGCGCCGGCCTTCACCAGCCGCAGCACCAGATCGTGGAACTGCGTCGTCCGCAGCACCGTCCACGGCACGTCCGACTCCGCCAGCAGCCGCTCCACTTCGCGCTTGGTGCGGTAGTAGCGCAACGGCACCCGGTCCACGCCGACGATGGAGATGTACACCAGATGCCGTACGCCCGCCGTCCGCGCCGCGTCCACCAACTGTCCGGCCGCGTCCAGGTCACCCCCGGCCGGCGTCGACGCGCAGTGCACGATCACCTCGGCGCCGGCCGTCGCGTCCGCGAGCCCGACACCGTTGCGCAGATCGACGGCGTACGAGCGCAGCCTGGGGTTTTCCGTCCGGGTGTGCGGCCGGCGGCTGAGCACCCGCACGGTGTGTCCATCGGCCAGCAGCCGGTCCACCACGACCCGTCCCAGGGTCCCCGTACCGCCGGTCACCAGAAACGTCGTCATCGCCCGCTCCTCCCGGAGACTGTTCTGTCATTCGACCGCGCCGGGGCGCGGTCTGTCACCGTAAGAACTCCCCGGGAACGCGTGGGGAACTCCCGGGTCCGGTGCGTACACGCCCCGCCACGCGGTGTGAGTCAGCCCACAGGTGTGCCCCTGTATGGCCGACGATCAGACGTGGCAGACTGGAGGGGTACTGACATACGCAGCGCACTCCGGGGTCGGTGAAAGTCCGAACCGGCGGTTACAGTCCGCGACCCGTCCGCAGCCAGCGGCCGGTTGAGCAGGTGAAATTCCTGCACCGACGGTTAAAGTCCGGATGGGAGGCAGTGCGCGGCGGGCGAGCAACACCGGTACACCGCCGCCGGCGGTCCCGTCCACGACGGTCGGGATCACCTTTCCGGCCTCGGTGACCGTGCTGTTCCGTACCGCTTCTGTCGCTCGCGACAGCCCCGGAGTCCGTGCCCGAAGAGGCAGGAGGACCCGGTGGCGACAGCCCCCGCCGAGACCACGGCGATGCGCCGGGCCATCGCGCTCGCCGCCCGCGGCCTCGGGCACACCAGCCCCAACCCCGTCGTCGGCTGCGTGATCCTCGACGCGCACGGTGCCGTCGCCGGTGAGGGCTGGCACCAGCGGGCGGGTGGCCCGCACGCCGAGATCCACGCCCTGCGCGCCGCCGGCGAGCGCGCCCGCGGCGGTACGGCGCTGGTCACCCTGGAGCCCTGCAACCACACGGGCCGCACCGGTCCCTGCGCCCAGGCCCTCGTCGACGCCGGGGTCGCCCGGGTCGTCTACGCCGTACCGGACCCCGATCCCGCCGCGACCGGCGGCGCCACCACCCTGCGGGCGGCCGGCGTCGACGTCGAGGGCGGGCTGCTGGTCGACGAGGCCGCCGCCGGGAACGAGGCCTGGCTGACCTCCGTACTGCGCCGCCGCCCCTTCGTGCTGTGGAAGTACGCCGCCACCCTGGACGGCCGGATCGCCGCCGCCGACGGCACCAGCCGGTGGATCACCTCCCCGCGGTCCCGCGCCGACGTGCACCGGCTGCGCGCCCTGGCCGACGCGGTGATCGTCGGCTCCGGCACCGCCCGCGCCGACGACCCGCAGCTCGGCGCCCGGCTGCCGGACAGCGAGGTCACCCAGCCGCTGCGGGTGGTCGTCGACTCCTCCGCCACGGCCGTGAAGCCCGGCGCCCGGGTCCTGGACGGCACGGCCCCGACCCTGATCGCGGTCGCCGAGGACGCCGACGCCGCCCACCTCGAAGAACTCGCGTCCCTCGTCCGGCTGCCGCGCGCGGCCGACGGCCGGGGCCTGGACGTGCCGGCCCTGCTCGGCGCGCTCCACGACCGCGGCGTGCGGTCCGTCCTCCTGGAGGGCGGACCCACCCTCGCCGGTTCCTTCCTCGCCGCCCGCGCCGTCGACAAGGTCGTCGGCTATCTCGCCCCCGCGCTGCTCGGCGCGGGCCCGGCCGCGCTGGGCGACGCCGGAATCTCCACCATCGACCGGGCGTTGCGCCTCGACGTGACCGACACCGAACGGCTCGGCCCGGATCTGCGCATCACCGCCACCCCCGCCCTCCACGAGGAGAACTGAAGTGTTCACCGGAATCGTCGAAGAACTGGGTGAGGTCGTCGCCGTCGAGAACCTCGGCGACTCGTCCCGCTTCCGACTGCGCGGCCCCGTCGTCACGGAGGACGCCAAGCACGGCGATTCCATCGCCGTCAACGGCGTGTGTCTGACCGTCGTGGAGACCGCGGACGGCGAGTTCACCGCCGATGTGATGGCCGAGACGCTGAAGCGCTCCAGCCTGGGCGCGCTGGAGAAGGGCTCCCGGGTCAACCTGGAGCGCCCGATGGCACTCGGCGGGCGGCTCGGCGGCCACCTCGTACAGGGCCACGTCGACGGCACGGGCACCATCGCGGAGCGCACCCCCGGCGAGCACTGGGAGATCGTGAAGGTCGCCCTGCCGGACGGGATGGCCCGGTACGTCGTCGAGAAGGGCTCCATCACCGTCGACGGGGTCTCGCTCACCGTCGTCGAGGCCGGGGACGACTACTTCACCATCAGCCTCATCCCCACCACCCTCGACCTCACCACCCTCGGCATCAAGCAGGTCGGCGACCCGGTGAACCTGGAGGTCGACGTCCTCGCCAAGTACGTCGAGCGGCTGCTCGGCAAGGACGCTTCGGGAGACCCGCGATGACCGCCCTGACCTGGCTGAACGGTGAGGCGTTCGCCGCCTTCGGCCAGCACGTCATCTGGTCCGACATGATCGGCAACACCGTCGGCCTGCTCGCCCTGGCCCTCGGCTGGCGGCGCTCCATATGGACCTGGCCCGCACAGTTCCTCTCCGGCGTCATCCTCGTCGCCGCGTACGCGTCCGCCCAGCTCAGCGGCGGGGTGGGCAAGCAGCTGCTGGTCATCGCCGTCGCCCTGTGGGGCTGGCGGCAGTGGCAGCGCGGCCGGCAGCAGGCCCAGGACGGGACGATCGCCGTCCGCTTCGCCACCTGGCGCGAGCGCTCCACCCTCCTCGCGGGCACCGTCGTCGGCACCCTCGCCGTCGGCTTCCTCTTCACCCAAGTCCCCCAGCTGTCCTGGAACCCCTGGCCGGACGCCTACATCTTCGTCGGCACGCTCGCCGCGATGGTGGCCCAGGCCCGCGGCCTCGTGGAGTTCTGGTTCGCCTGGCTGCTGGTCGACGTGGTCGGCGTCCCGCTGGCCTTCAGCAGCGGCCTGGCCTTCTCGGGCCTGGTCTACGTCGTCTACCTCGGTCTCGTCCTGTGGGGCCTGCGCGACTGGTGGCTGCGCTCCCGCACGAGCCCGCAGCCCGTCCTGGAAGGAGCGGCGGCATGACCGCACAGCAGAACTGGTACGAAGGCCCCGACGCGACCGACCTCACCCTCGACCCCGTCGAGCGCGCCATCGCCGACATCGCGGCCGGCCGCCCCGTCGTGGTCGTCGACGACGAGAACCGCGAGAACGAGGGCGACCTCGTCCTCGCCGCCGAGAAGGCCACCCCCGAGATCGTCGCCTTCATGATGAGCGAGTGCCGCGGCCTGATCTGCGCGCCCATGGAGGGCCCGGAGCTGGACCGGCTGGAGCTCCCGCAGATGGTCCAGCACAACACCGAGTCCATGCAGACGGCCTTCACCGTCTCCGTGGACGCCACCGGCGAGCACGGCGTCACCACCGGCATCTCCGCCGCCGACCGCGCCATGACGCTGCGCCTGCTGGCCTCCGGCGACTCCGAGCCCGGCGACTTCGTCCGCCCGGGGCACATCTTCCCGCTGCGCGCCAAGCCCGGCGGCGTCCTGGTACGCAACGGTCACACCGAGGCCGGCGTCGACCTCGCACGGCTCGCCGGGCTGCGGCCCGCCGCCGCCATCGTGGAGATCGCCGGTGAGGACGGCACCATGCTGCGGCTGCCCGAGCTGATCCCCTTCGCCCGCAAGCACGGCCTCGCGATCATCTCCATCGAGGACCTGATCGCGTACCGCCGCAGCGCCGAGCCCACCGTCCGCCGCGAGGCCACCACGCGGCTCCCCACCGCCTTCGGCGACTTCACCGCGCACGGCTACCGCTCCACCGTGGACGGCGTCGAGCATGTCGCGCTGGTCGCGGGCGACCTCGACGACGGCGAGGACGTCCTGGTCCGGATCCACTCCGAGTGCCTGACCGGCGACATCTTCCACTCGCTGCGCTGCGACTGCGGCCCGCAGCTCCAGGAGTCGCTGCGCCGGATCAGCGAGGCGGGCCGCGGCGTGGTGATCTACCTGCGCGGCCACGAGGGACGCGGCATCGGACTGCTGTCCAAGCTGCGCGCCTACGAGCTCCAGGAGCGCGGCCGGGACACCCTGGACGCCAACCTGGAGCTGGGCCTGCCCGCCGACGCCCGGGACTACGCCGCGGGCGCCCAGATCCTCACCGACCTGGGCGTGCGCTCGCTGCGCCTGATGACCAACAACCCCGAGAAGACCGCGGCCCTGGTCGAGTACGGCCTGCACATCACCGGCCGGGAGCCGATGCCGGTCCAGGCCGGCGAGCACAACCTGCGGTACCTGCGCACCAAGCGGGACCGGATGGGGCACGACCTGCCGTGGCTGGACCCGGCGGACCGGGCCTCGGCCTGCAACAGCCAGTAAGACACGCACATCCCACTTCCCTATTACGCACCACCAGTACGAGGAGCAACGTGAGCGGCAAGGGCGCACCCGAACTGTCCGTGAAGAACTGTGGCGACCTGCGGGTGGCCGTGATCGCGGCCCAGTGGCACACCCAGGTCATGGACGGTCTGGTCAACGGCGCGCTGCGCGCCCTGGCCGAGCTCGGCATCGACGAGCCCACCCTGCTCCGCGTGCCGGGCAGCTTCGAGCTGCCCGTGGTCGCCAAGGTCCTCGCGGGCCGCGGGTACGACGCGGTGGTCGCGCTCGGCGTGGTCATCCGCGGTGGCACCCCGCACTTCGAGTACGTCTGCCAGGGCGTCACCCAGGGCCTGACCCAGGTCTCCATCGACACCGGCGTGCCCATCGGCTTCGGCGTGCTGACCTGCGACGACGAGCAGCAGGCGCTGGACCGTGCGGGCCTTGAGGGCTCCCACGAGGACAAGGGCCACGAGGCGGTCACCGCGGCCGTCGCCACCGCCGCCACGCTCCGTTCCGTATCCGAACCCTGGCGCTGAGTCGGGGCGGGCGACCGTTAGGGTGGGTACCACCATGTCCAAGAAGACTTTCGAGGAGCTCTTCGCCGAGCTCCAGCAGAAGGCCGCCACCGGCGACCCCGCCTCTTCCCGCACCGCCGAACTGGTCCAGTCCGGCGTCCATGCGATCGGCAAGAAGGTCGTCGAAGAGGCCGCCGAGGTGTGGATGGCCGCGGAGTACGAATCGCACGACGCCGCCGCCGAGGAGATCTCCCAGCTCCTCTACCACCTTCAGGTGATGATGGTCGCCAAGGGCATCAGCCTCGACGACGTCTACGCCCATCTCTGAGCCGCACCGTTCTCGCCGTATCTCCCCTTTTCTCGCGTTTTCCTCATCACTCCCTCGTACAAAGGAAGTCCCTCTCATGCTGCGCATCGCCGTCCCCAACAAGGGTTCACTGTCCGAGCCTGCGTCGGCGATGCTCCATGAGGCCGGCTACCGCCAGCGCAAGGACCGCAGGGAACTGGTCCTGGTCGACGCGGAGAACGAGGTCGAGTTCTTCTTCCTGCGCCCGCGCGACATCGCGGTCTACGTCGGTTCCGGCAAGCTCGACATCGGCATCACCGGCCGTGACCTGCTGCTGGACTCCGGCGCCAAGGCCGAGGAGATCATGCAGCTCGGCTTCGCCGGCTCGACGTTCCGGTACGCCACCACGCCCGGCACCGCCAAGGACGTCAGCGAGTTCGGCGGCATGACCGTCGCGACCTCCTTCTCCGGCCTGGTCACGCAGCACCTCGCCGACAACGGCGTGGACGCCTCCGTCGTGCACCTCGACGGCGCGGTGGAGACCGCCATCCAGCTGGGCGTCGCCGAGATCATCGCCGACGTCGTGGAGACCGGCACCACCCTGCGCAACGCGGGCCTGGAGATCATCGGCGAGCCGATCCTGAAGTCCGAGGCCGTCGTCATCCGCGGCAAGGGCGCGCCCGTCGACGACCCGAAGGTGCAGCAGTTCCTCCGCCGCATGCAGGGCGTCCTGGTGGCCCGCCGCTACGTGATGATGGACTACGACATCCGCGTCGAGCACGTCGAGAAGGCCGTGGCCCTCACCCCGGGCCTGGAGTCCCCGACCGTCTCCCCGCTGCACCACGAAGGCTGGGTCGCGGTCCGCTCGATGGTCCCCTCCAAGGACGCCCAGCGCATCATGGACGAGCTGTACGCGCTCGGCGCCCGCGCGATCCTCACCACCGGCATCCACGCCTGCCGCCTCTGAGAGACACAGGCTCCGACCACCCGCACGGCCGGGCCGTACGCACCGCCTCGCGGCCGGCGTACGGCCCGCGCCGCCACCCCGCCACGGAAGACGACGACGTGTCCGCGCCTCTGCCCGACCTCCCGGTGACCTTCCGGCCCGCCCGCACCCGTGCCGTCCTGTACGTCGTCGGCATCGCCCAGCTGGTGGCCCTGACGATCATCGCGTTCCTGCTGCCGGCCCTCAGCGGCGGCGAGCGGATCAGCTTCGTGTTCACCGGACTGATCGTGCTGGGCGTGCTGCTGCTGCTCGCCCGGCCCAAGGTCGTGGCCACCGAGCGCGGCATCACCGTCGTCAACCTCACGACCAGGCGCGAGCTGGCCTGGGCCGAGGTCCTGCGGGTGAATCTGCGGGTCGGGGACGCCTGGGTCCATCTCGACCTCGCCGACGGCACGAGCCTGCCGGCGATGGGCATCCAGCCCGGCATCGCCAAGCAGCAGGCCGTGCAGGACGCCCGTACGCTGCGCACTCTCGCCGAGACGCACGGCAGCGGCGACCACGCCGGCTGACCGGTTTCCCCCGCCGTACCGATCAGGACGGACAGAATCTGCGGCATACCGCACGCCCGTCCGCTCTCCCCTTGCCGCGCCCGGCCTGTTTACTCTGTAGCCCGGGGCCGTGCCGCGGCCCCGCCCCCCTCGCGGGGACCCTGCGACCCGAGGAGTGACTCCTTCCAGCAATGGACGGATCGTCCTGTAGTACCTGCGCCGCCCCTCCCGGACAGCGCCCGCGCACCGCGGCTGTCCCGAGTACCACGGAGGCGGCGGCATGACAGTTCCGCTGCTGTTGCTCGCCGCGGCCTTCGTGCTGATCCTGGCGAACGGCTTCTTCGTTGCCGCCGAGTTCGGCCTCGTCACCGTCGAGAAGGCGGCGGCCGAACGGGCCGCCGACGCCGGTGACCGCCGCGCCCGTACGGTCGTCACCGCGCTGCGCGAGCTCTCCTTCCAGCTCTCCGGCACCCAGCTGGGCATCACGATCACCTCCCTGGTGGTCGGCATGCTCGCCGAGCCCGCCCTCGCCGACCTGCTCGGCGGGCCGCTCGCCGCGACCGGGCTGCCCGCCGGCGCGGTGCCCGGCATCGCCGTGGTCATCGGCATGCTGCTGGCCTCCGCCGTCCAGATGGTGATCGGCGAGCTGGTCCCGAAGAACTGGGCGGTCTCCAAGCCGCTCACGGTCGCGCGCTTCGTCGCCGGGCCGCAGCACGCCTTCTCGCGCTTCTTCCGCCCGGTCATCGCGCTGCTCAACACCGTGGCCAACCGCCTCGTGCGGGCCATGGGCGTCGAGCCCACCGACGAGCTGGCCTCGGCCCGCACCCCCGGCGAACTGGTCTCGCTGGCCCGGCACTCCGCACAGGCCGGCGCCATCGAGCAGGACACCGCCGACCTGTTCGTCCGGACCCTCTCGCTCGGGGAGCTGAGCGCGGAGAACGTGATGACCCCGCGGGTGCGGGTCTCCGCGCTCCAGTCCTCCGCGACCGCCGAGGACGTCCTGAACCTCACCCGCGCCACCGGCCTGTCCCGCTTCCCCGTCTACCACACGCGGATCGACGAGGTCGTCGGCATGGTCCACCTCAAGGACGCGCTCGCCGTGCCCGCAGAGGAGCGCCTGCGCACCCCCGTCGGCCGGATAACCGTCGCCCCGCTGCTGGTGCCGGAGAGCCTGCCGGTGCAGCCGCTGCTGGAGCGGCTGCGCAGCGAACAGCCGATCGCCGTGGTCGTCGACGAGTACGGCGGCACGGCCGGCGTGGTGACCCTGGAGGACATCATCGAGGAGCTGGTCGGAGAGGTCCGCGACGAGCACGACCGCGCGGACCTGCCGGAACTGGTGCTCGCGCCCGCCGAGGACGGCCATCCCGCCTGGGACGCCGACGGCGGCTGCCGCGTCGACACCCTCCGCAGGATCGGGCTGGCCGCTCCGGACGGCCCGTACGAGACCGTGGCCGGACTGGTCGCCCACACCCTCGGCCGGATCCCCGCCTCCGGGGACATCGCCGAGCTGGACGGCTGGCGGCTGCGGGTGCGGCTGGTCGCGCACCACCGCGCCGACCGGGTGCGCCTGATACGTACGGGGCCGGCGCCGACCGCCGTCGCCGCGCAGGCCGGCGAGCGGGCAGGTGTCCGATGAGCGCATTGCAGCTGTTCTTCGCCGCCCTCCTCGTCCTCGCCAACGGCTTCTTCGTCGGCGCGGAGTTCGCGCTGGTCTCCGTACGCCGCAGCCAGATCGAACCGCTCGCCTCCGAAGGCTCCAAGCGGGCCAGGCGGGTGCTGTACGGCCTGGAGAACCTGCCGCAGATGATGGCCGCCGCGCAGTTCGGCATCACCGTCTGCTCGCTGACGCTGGGCGCGGTCGCCGAGCCCACCGTGGCCCGGCTGCTGGAGCCGCTCTTCCACGCCGTGCACCTCCCCGAGGCGCTGATCCATCCGCTCGGCTACGCCATAGCCCTCGCCCTGGTGGTCTTCCTCCACCTGGTGATCGGCGAGATGGTGCCGAAGAACCTCGCGATGGCCGCGCCCGAGAAGACCGCCCTCTGGTTCAGCCCGGGCCTGGTCGTCTTCGCCCGGATGTGCCGCCCGGTCACCGCCCTGCTGGGCGCGTGCGCCCGCGGCATCCTGCGGCTCTTCCGCGTGGAGCCCAAGGACGAGGTCGAGGCGGTCTTCACCACCGAGCAGCTCACCCACCTCGTGGCCGACGCGGGGCAGGCCGGGCTGCTGGACCCGGGGGAGCAGGAACGCCTCTCCGACGCGCTGGAGCTGGGCCGCCGCCCGGTCACCGAGGTACTGATCGACCGCGCGGCCCTGGTCACCGTCGACCCGTCCGTCACCCCCCGGCAGGTCGAGGAGCTGACCGTGAAGACGGGCTTCTCCCGCTTCCCGGTGTGCGCGCCGGGCGGCACCTACATGGGCTACCTGCACGTCAAGGACGTACTGGACCTGGAGGAGCGGGACCGTGCGGTGCCGCAGCACATCTGGCACCCGATGACCACGCTGCGCGCCGAACTCCCGCTGGACGACGCGCTGACGGCGATGCGCCGGGCCGCCTCGCACCTCGCGGCGGTCTCCGACGGCGCGGGCCGGGTGCTCGGCCTGGTCGCGCTGGAGGACGTGCTGGAGAAGCTGGTCGGCGAGGTCCGCGACCCCGCCCACCGCGATACGGCGGAGCCCGCCCGCATCGCCGAGCCACGCGGCGCCGGCGACCTGCGGACCGAAGAGGTGCAGCCGGGGGAGCGGGCGATGGCGGGCTGACGGCTCGCACCTGAACGCCAGGCGGGCGCGGCTGTCACAGCCGCGCCCGCCTGGCGTTCAGGCCCCGGTCACGCTCCCGGGTCCGGCGCCGGGCCCCGGCCCGACAGCACCTCGCCGTACGCCTGCATCAGGTCCGGCAGCCGCAGCGTCGAGAGGTCCTCGCGGGACGGCGTGCCCGACCACGTCGACAGCCGCAGGTCCCGGTACGCGCAGCTCTTCTCGTACAGCGTGCGCAGGAAGCGGCCGTTGCCCAGCTCGTCGATCCAGCCCTGGTCCACGACGTGCCCGGCGATGCTGCGCAGCTCGTCCAGCGACTCCTCGTCCCAGCGGTCGCCGTTGTCGGCGGCCAGCACCTCGCCGATGGCCGTCAGCTCCAGCGGCCGGTAGCTGGGGAAGTCCACCCGGGTGGTGAAGCGGGAGGAGAGTCCGGGGTTCGCGGCCAGCAGGCGGTCCATGCCCTCCGGATACCCGGCGAGGATCACCACCAGCCGGTCGCGGTTGTCCTCGGCGCGCTTCAGCAGCACCTGGAGCGCCTCGTCGCCGTACGCGTCGCCCTTGGTGTAACCGGAGTTGGAGAGGGAGTACGCCTCGTCGACGAAGAGCACGCCGCCCAGCGCCGAATCGATCAGTTCGTTCGCCTTCACCGCCGTCTGGCCGAGGAACTCGCCCACCAGATCGGCGCGTTGGGCCTCCACGAGATGGTCGCCGCCGAGCAGCCCCAGCGCGTAGAAGACCCGCCCGAGTATCCGTGCCACGGTCGTCTTGCCGGTCCCGGAGGGGCCCGAGAAGACGAAGTGCCGCTTGGGCGGCTGGACGGGCAGCCCCTGCCCGGCCCGCAGCCGCGCCATCCGCAGCTGCGCGGACAGCGCCCGCACCTGCCGCTTCACCGGCTCCAGGCCGACCATCCGCTCCAGCTCCTGGAGCGCCTGCTCCAGCAGGACGGGGTCGGCGGGGCCGGCCGGCAGCTGATCGGCGGTGCGCTGCTCCGGTACGCCCTTGACGCGGGCCGGCCCCGGGGCGCCGGCGGCCGGGGTGCCGAGCAGATCACCGTCGTCCGGCCCGTCCGGATCGGCCGTCGCCAGCAGCTCCCGGCCGTCCACCGGGTCCAGCGGCGCCAGCGGGTCGAGGTCCGCGCCGTTCTCCTGGCCGAGCCCGGCCGGGACGGTGGCCAGGTCGGCGCCCTCCTCCAGCCCGTCGCACTCGGCGATGGCCGCGAGCCGGGCCGCGGTGTCCATGAAGGCCGGATCCACGCGGTGGACGGCGCGATACAGGGGGAGGGCCGCGGCGCTGCGGCCCGTGCCCTCGTGCGCCCGCGCCAGCCAGTACCGCAGCTCCTTGCGCTGCGGCTGCTCGCTGCGGCACCGCATCAGCGCGGCCGACAGCAGCGGTTCGGCCTGGCCGTACATCTCCAGCCGGACCCGCGCCATGCCCCCGAACAGCCCCGACTCGATGCCCAGCAGCGGATCGTCGATCAGCGGCTCGGTGTGCCGTACGAGCTGCTCCCAGTCCTTGACCAGATACGCGCGGCAGGCGTGCAGGAAACGCACCTGCGGATCGGTGTCGACCGGCGGGCAGCCGGCCAGCGCCTGGTCCAGCTCGGCGACGTGCCGGCCGTCCAGCCAGTGCGAGGCGTGCGCGAGGAGCAGGTCGCGGCCGGTCTCCAGCACCGGCTGCACCCACCAGCCCAGCCAGTACCAGGAGTTCAGGGTGCGGCGGTGGCGGGCGCGCTGCTCGCCGAAGCGGTCGCGGTGGCGGTACATGCGCAGCAGCGCCGTGGTGGTGTCCGCGCGCAGCGCGTGCAGTCCGAGCCAGGCGTCCGCCATCGAGGGGTCGATGCGTACCGCGGCCCGGAACTCCTCCTCGGCCTGCGCGTACGCGCCCATGGTGTACGCGTCCACCGCGCGCAGCCAGGCGAGTTCGGCCGGGGCCGCCGTGCCCTGCGCGCCACAATCCATCCTGTCCCCCACAAAAGATCCCCCGCGCCCGTGCCCGCCAGGTGGCTACCCGGCAGCGGCGTGATCGAAGCAGCGTGCTGTGGACGGGATCTGCACGCCGTCGCGCGCCCGTCGGTTCGTGTCCTCGGGTGGCACGAACTGGCATCGTACCTGCGCTGCGGACGCCTGCCGAAGAGGGGCGCAGCGGGGAAGCTGGGACTCGGCGGCGCGAAGGGACCGGTGACCGAGGGTGAGGGAGAAGCGGCGCGAAGCGCGGAATTCGGAGGATGAGGACAGAACGAAGCCCCCGATCACGGGGGAACAACCGGGGGCTTCGCGTCTGTGGGCGGTCCGTCAGAACCGCACATTGAGAACGTAAGTCCTGTACGGCCCCCAGGTCAAGCCGAGTTGAGGCACTCGGCGGGAGCCTGTCGGCCCTCCTCGGCGCACCGGTCCCGGCCCGTCACGGAGCGTGAAGGAATGGGGGAGTCAACGCGCGTCCACCGGCCCCGCACGCCACTCGTACCCCACCTGTCCCTGTGTCACCAACAGGTCGGCGTAGGGGCGGGAAGGATCGACCGCGAAGTGCGCGCGCTCCGCCGGAATCCAGCCATCCCAGAACCCGGTGAGCTCCGGCCCGTCCCGCCGCCGCCCCCGTGACCAGGCGGTCTCGTCGGGAAGTTCCATCCACAGCAGGCACGCCAGGTGCGGGCGGAGCGCGCGACGGCCGGCGCCGACGCCTTCCAGCAGCACCACCGGGGCGGGCGCGGGCGTGCGCTCCCGCGCGAAGCGGCGGTGCACCCAGTCGTACACCCCGTACCGCGCGCTCCGCCCGGCGGAGAACGGCTCGATCACCTGTTCCCGCAGTCGCTCGTCCCAGCCGAAGAGCTCGTCGTGCGTCGCCAGGTCGTCGAGGTGGATGACGGGGACCGGCGCCGTGGCGTGCCCGTCCGCCGCCGGTCCTTGTGCCGCGCCGCCGTCACCTGCCGCGACCGCTTCTCCTGCCGCGGCCGCTCCGAGCGTCGCCGCCAGCCGTGCCGCGAACGTGCTCTTGCCCGACCCCGCGTGCCCGTCCACGGCCACCAGCCGCACCGGACCGCAAGAGGGGGGCAGCGCGCGCAGACGCGCGGCGAGCGTGCCGAGGCCGTGATCGGCGGGGCTTTCCATCACGCCAGCGTACGACACTGGTCCACACCAATATTTCGTCGCGCGACGCGCGTCGAACCGCTGGCCGAACCGCGACGGTGCGGTGATAGTTGAGCCACGACTGCCGTGACGTTCATCCCGCACCCGACTGGGGGACCTGACGCCCATGACCAGATACGCTCCCCGCCGCACCGTGCTGGCCGCCGCCCTCGCCGTCGCCGCCGGCGCCGCGACCCCCCTGCCCGCCTTCGCCGCCGGCCGCTCCGGAACGCCCGACCCGCACGGCGCCGCGCACCCCGCCGCCGGCCCGCTCGTGGACTACCACGGCTGGACCGGAGTGGCCGACTGGCTCGCGGGCTCGGGGCAGGGCACCCGCATCGAGCCCGGCGCCCGGCCCGGCGTGCAGATCGCGGTCCCGATCGGCACCATCGACTACCGCGACCCGCACCTGAACAAGACCTCGACGTGGGAGTACGCCACCTGGACCTCCCCGGCCCACAAGCTCAGGGTCCCCGCCACCGAGATCATCGCGTCCTGGAACGCGCACACCCCCGCCGGCACCTGGATCGCCGTCGAGGTGCGCGGCATGTACTCCGACAAGTCCCGCACCCCGTGGTACGTCATGGGCCGCTGGGCCGCGGGCGACCAGGACATCCGCCGTACGTCCGTCGACGACCAGACCGACGACAAGAGCACGGTCTACACCGACACCCTCTCCGTGGACTCCCCGGCGAGCGGCCTCCGCATCGTCTCGTACGAACTGCGCGTCACCCTCTACCGCAAGCCCGGTACGGACCTCACGCCCACGGTGTGGCGGGTGGGCGCCATGGGGTCGGACATCCCCGACCGCTACACGGTCCCGGCCTCGAAGCCGGGCATCGCCCGTGGCCGGGAACTGGCCGTCCCGCGATACTCCCAGGAGATCCACAAGGGCCAGTACCCCGAGTACGACAACGGGGGAGAGGCGTGGTGCAGCCCGACCTCGTCCCAGATGATCATCGAGTCCTGGGGCCGGCGCCCCAGCCCCGAAGACCTGGCGTGGGTCAACCCCGACTACGCGGACCCCCAGGTCTGCCACGCCGCCCGCTACACCTTCGACTACCAGTACGAGGGCTGCGGCAACTGGCCCTTCAACGCCGCCTACGCCGCGACGTACGACAACCTCCAGGGCGTGGTGACGCGCCTGCACTCCCTCACCGACATCGAGAAGCTCATCCACGTCGGCATCCCCGTCATCACCTCCCAGTCCTTCATCGCCTCGGAACTGGACGGCGCGGGCTACGGCACGTCGGGCCACCTGATGACGGTCATCGGCTTCACGCAGTCCGGCGACATCATCGCCAACGACCCCGCCTCCCCCTCCAACGTCGCCGTCCGCCACATCTACAAGCGCCGCCAGTGGGAGAACATCTGGCTCCGCACCAAGCGCAAGGACGCGAGCGGCGCAGTGAAGTCGGGCACCGGCGGCGTCTGCTACCTCTACTTCCCGGCCCACCCCACCCCGACCCAGAACCGGGCGCTGCGGGAGTTGGGGATCTGTTCGTAGCCGGTGGTCTCGGCGCCAGCGGCAGGTAGTCCCCCGGAGGCCGTCTCCGCCACCTGACAGCAGTGCTCTCCGCCGTCAGGTGGCGGGGTGACCGTACCGGTCGACTGTGACCTTGATCGACCGGTACCCGAGCCATCGGGACACCTCGTGAAGGACACCCCATTCGTCAGGGTCACGTTCGCTCATTTATGCCGCAGATCGTGCGGCGTGTACGCGGGCAGCCCGAGCCGTTGGATCGCGCGATCCCACGATTTCCGGACCAGCCCCGGGTAGGTCATTCCTCCGGATTGATTGAGGATGGGCAGACGCGAAGCAAAGGCGTACAGGTATTCGGGCGCCGGTACATCGCGCCACTCTCCCTCCTTGTGATGCTTCAACGGAGCGCAACGAGCGACGTGCCGACGATCCCGCCCCTGATGTCGAACCATCTGGCGCCGCATTCGCAATACACCTTCGCGGAAGTCATCGGGGAAAACCCCGAGTGATTCGCCGATACGCGAGCCGCCACAAGCCAGAGCCATGCAACGGGTTGCAGCCGCGGGCCGATGGAATGATCGATTGCTTGTATCTTCTCAATGCTCGGAAGCCTGCGCTCGTCAACGGGGATCACGGTGTTCTCCAGCTTCTCCGCCTCCTTGACAGGACTGCTGGATATGCGCTCGTGACGCAGGGCATGTCCGACTCGGCGCGGAGCCGGGCCGCCTGCTGAGTACGGCGGGCCGCGAGGTCTACCACGGCGGCGACCGAGAGCGCTACACCGATGAAGACCGCCATGGCAACGATGTTCTCCGGGGCATCGACGGTCAGCGTATGGACGGGCGGTGTGAAGAACCAGTTCAGCAGCAGTGAGCCGACGACGGCCGAGGCAAGCGCCGGCCACAGCCCGCCGAGGATCGCGGCGCTGTACCGGTCAGGGACAGGTACAGCAGCATGTCGTTGGCCAGGCCCATCTCCCGCGCCAGGCTGCTGAGGAGGAGGGTGAGCAGTAGGGGGCCGCCCACTCCGGTCAGCCGGCCGCCGATGAGCCGGGGGCGGGCGAACCGGACGCTGCTTGCTGCGGCAGACCCATGTCCGGTCGGGTACGGCACCTGCCCCGGGGAGCAGGCTATCCCGGCAGGGAGCCAGACCCCACGAGGCTGAGCTCCCCCGCGAGCGGACCGAAGCCGTGCGACCTCGACAGTCCTTCGCGCGGGGGCGTTCCGGGCGGAGCCGCATTTCCCTCCCGTGCACCCGCATGTTGCGCCGGCGCCCCCTCCGTGCGTCTACGGCAAGTTGGCAGAGTCGTCTCCTCGGCCCAAGCGAATCATTGTGCTGCGCGGCTCCTGTCCGCAGGATCCTCCATGGCCACCGATTTTCGTTTCGTGCGGACAGGAGCGAATACATGCCAGGATCTCGACCCTCCGAGCAGGGCTCTGTGAAGGGGGACTTTTTCGCGAGGCTGCGTGAATTTCGGAATGTCGATTCCGTGGTGTTCGAAGGGCGGGCCTTTACGTACGACGAGCTCGTGCTCGAAATGGACGAGTGGGTGGCGGAGCTGGCGGAGAGAGGAGTGATCGCCGGGACCATCGCCGCACTTGAAGGCGAGTACTCCCCTCATACTTGTGCGGCGCTGCTCGCACTTATTCAGCTCGATGCCATCGTGGTGCCCATCGGGCCGATCCCTGAGCAAAAGCGCCGGGAATTCCTCGAAATCGCCGAGGTCGAAACCGTAGTGCACGCGGCGAGAAACGGGAAGCGCAGCGTCGAGAAGACCGGATCTCACGCCGAGCATCCGCTATTTCGCCGGTTGCGGTCGGACGGACGGCCCGGTCTTGTGCTCTTCAGCTCTGGGACCACGGGGCGCAGCAAGGCATCCGTGCTGGACTTCGTGAAGGTCCTGGGGCGGTACGGAGCGCCCGCGAAACCGCGGCGGATTCTGTCCTTCCTGTCCCTCGACCACATCGGCGGCATCAACACCCTGCTGCATACGCTCAGCCAGGGCGGAACAGTCATCACCGTGCCGGAACGCACACCCGAAGCGGTGTTCGCAACCATCGCCGCCCACCGTGTGGAAATCCTGCCCACCACACCGACGTTCCTGAACATGGCGCTCATCTCCGGGGCCATCGCACAGCACGACTGTGCCTCGCTGGAGCTCGTCACCTACGGCACCGAGCCCATGCCGCTCCAGACGCTGCGCCGGCTGGCTTCCGTCCTGCCGCACGCCCGTCTCAAGCAAACGTACGGCCTGTCCGAACTGGGAATCCTGCCCACCCGCTCCAAAGGCGACGACACGCTGTGGCTGCGGCTGGGAGGCGCGGGGTTCGACTACCGGATCGTGGACGACGTGCTGTGGATCCGTTCTGACATGGCCATGCTCGGATACCTCAACGCGCCGGCGCCCTTCGACGCGGACGGCTACTTCAACACCCAGGACATGGTGGAAGTCGACGGCGACTACCTGCGCATCCTCGGGCGCCGCTCCGAGATCATCAACGTGGGCGGCGAGAAGGTCTACCCGAACGAGGTCGAGGGGGTGGTCCTGGAGGTGGACAACATCGCCGATGTGACGGTCTCCGCTCTGCCCAGCCCGGTGACCGGTGCTGCGGTCAAGGCCACGGTCCGGCTCGTGCACGGCGAGGACCCCACTGCCGTCGCCCGTCGGGTGCGAAGGCTGTGCCGGGAGCGTCTGGAGGCGTACAAAGTGCCCGCCATCGTGGAGGTCTCCGAAGCGGTGCAGCACTCCGAGCGGTTCAAGAAGCTAAGGACCGCATGAGTACCCCGGCCGCTGAGGGGCGATCCGAGACGAGGACCGCCGTGGTCACGGGCGGCAGCCGGGGGCTGGGCCAACGGGTGGTCGAGCGGTTGCTGTCGGACGGCTGGCGCGTGGCGTGCTTCAGCCGCTCCGCGAACGACTTCGTGAAAAAGACCGCGGAATCCGCACCGGAGAGCTTTTTCTGGCAGTCGGCCGATCTGCTCGATACGGATTCGTTGCGCAGCTTCGTCGCTGCCGCTGAGCAGCGCTTCGGGGGACTGGACCTTCTGGTGAACAACGCCGCGGTACTTCACCAGGGGCTGTTGCTCACCATGCCGCCGCGGCAGATCGAGGAGTCGGTCGCCGCGAATCTTGTGGCACCGATGACATTGACGCAGGCGTGCGCCCGGTCCATGGCGCGGACCGGCGGCGGAGTGGTGGTGAACATTTCATCCGTCAACTCCGTCCGCGGCTACCGCGGAGTGTCGGTGTACGCCGGCGCCAAGAGCGGGCTCGATGGATTCAGCCGGAGCCTGGCCCGTGAACTGGGTGCCTTCAAGATTCGGGTCAACTCCGTGGTGCCCGGTTTCTTCGAGTCACAACTGACATCCGATGTGGCGGATGCCAACCGCGACCGCATCAGGAAGCGCACACCACTGGGGCGGTTGGCCACAGTCGAGGAGGTGGCCGACGCCGTTCTCTTCCTCGCCTCCGACCGCTCCTCCTTTGTCACCGGTCAAACTCTCATCGTCGATGGAGGAATCACATGCTGACCGAAAACGGCACACGGGACGTTGTCATCCATCAGATACAGGAAATCCTGCTGGACGACGGAGATGAGAACACCGGGCCCATCAGAGGGTCGGACGAACTCGTCGCGCTGGGCCTCAATTCGCTCATGCTGACGCGGTTGATCCTTCTGCTCAGCGCACACTTCGGCATCGACCCGTTCGCAGATGAACGCGCGTCCATAGCCGACACCCGCACGGTGGACCAGCTCGTCGCTGCCTACGAGGCGGCCCGCACCACGCTCGGGCAGCTCGCATGACCCGCCCCGCCCAGCTGTGTCTTCGCACTGCGGCCGAATACCTGGGCCCGCTGGAGAAAAGGTTTTTCTCCAGCGGATACCGCAGGGCCGAGCACACCGTCACTGACCTGAGCCTCACACCGCCCGACGTGGAGCAGGCGGGCATCAGCGCCCTGGTTACCGTGGCTTACCCCGCAGACTGGTCCAAGAAGAAGGACGAGATCGACCTCCCGCCCCACCTCAGCAGCATCGACACACTGGTACTGGCCGCCCAGCTCGCTGAGGCGCACATAACTCATGCCTACGGTCTCGATGAGGCGGCGCGGACGCGGATGCGGCTCCGCCGCGTCAAGCTGACGGCGGGCACCACCCCGCAAGAAGAGCTGACGGGGCTGCCGGCGCATGCCCGGCTGCTGGAGACTCGGCTGCTCGATGCGGCATCCGGCACGAGTCTGTCGGTCTACGCCTGCCGGATCGGCGAGATGCGGGCCCACTGCGAGATCGAGCACCTCGCGGGACGGCCCGTGGGCCGCGCGAACCGTCACGCCAGGCTGGAGGACGTCCTCGGCCCGGCCGAAGGGCGCTACTACGGCTCCGGGTTCGTGCACGATGCGCAACACATTGATGCCGTGCGGGCAGATGTGGAGCGGCTGAGTGCCACGGCGGCGGTGCGCCTCTCCCGCGACGAGGCCGCTCCGACCGCCGGGGCGGGGATCGAGGGCGCACGGTATCCCGGCCCGACGATGATTGACTGCTTCGTCACCAATCTTCAGCTCGCCCAGATTCTTATGTACGAACTCGACGGGGTGCGCCGGGCGGAGAGCAACACCTTGTGGATGCTACGCACCGTGCTGAGCGCGGATGCCGATGAGAGACCGGAGGCGGGCAGCGCCGGGGAAACCGGCTCGGGCTCCCTCCCGCTGCACATGCGGCTCACCGGCAAGCATCTGCTGCCGTTGCGGGGTGCGACCTGGCGGAACGTGGAGGTCGCCGGCGGGCTCGGAGGCATCTCCCTGCGTTGTTCGCTGGCGCATGAACTGCCTGCTGCTGCAGCGGCCGTGGCGGTCTGAACTCATCCGAGGGGAACTCATGAAACTCGCAGTCTCAGGAACCTACTCCGCCGGAAAGACCATGACGGTCATGGCGCTGTCGTACTACACCGGCATCCCCCGTACCCTCGCCAAGACCATTCGCGAAATCCTGCCGCACGCCGTGCCGGGGAAGACGCTCGCACAGTGCACCCCTGCCGAGTACCTGCAACTGGCCATGCGGCGGCACGTCGGACGAGCGGTGGAAGAGGCGTTGCACCCGGAAGGCTTCATCTCGGACGGCTCTTCGCTCCAGGAGTGGATCTACGGTGCCGCACGCGGCATGTACGGCATGGACCCGAGCTCCACGCAACACCTGGAATGTGTGCCGGAGTCGGAGAAGAGCGATGAGATGCGCTTCTTCGAAGACGTCGTCGCCCAGTTCGGACACGCGTTCCGGCAGCACGTCAAGGCGTCGTTCGATGCCTATGTGCACCTCCGGAACGAGCTTCCCCTCTCCAACGACGGACACCGGCCCATGAACGACCGCTTCCGTGCCACCTGCGACGAGATGCTGCTGAAGACACTCGCGGACCTGGAGATACCGCACCATGTCATCGGCGGCTCGCTGGAGGAGCGGTTGGAGACGATCGTGAAGCTCTTCGGGTTCCCGGCAGTCTGCAGTGTGAGTGAGGCCATTGCCCAGGCAGAGCAGGAGTATGCGCGGATCGACAAGCGGCTCGAGAGCGAACGCATGCGTGCACGTGCCGCCTGAGTCTTCCGTCGGCCCCCGGAGCACCGCGGCGTTCTTCGACGTGGACCACACTCTGCTGCTGGGGGCGGATGAGCTGAGCTGCCGGAGGTTCGCCGGGTGGTCCGCTCCCGCGGTCTCCCGGCACGTGCACCGTTGGTTCCGGTGGCGGTGCGAGCAAGGTGAACTCTTCGACGGGAGAGTGCTTTCGGCGCTGCGGAGCCATGCCGCCTCCGGCGCGTTGATCGTGCTTGTCTCCTCGGCCATCCCCGCCTGGTTGGAGCCGGTCGCGGAGCACGTCGGGGCCGATGTGGCTTTGTGTTCCCGGCCCGAGTTCCGGTCGGGTCAGTACACGGGAGAGCTGGCGGTGGAGATGACGGGGCGGCGAAAGGCCGAGGCGGTCCGTGTCACGGCGGCCGACCGCCGCCTCGTGGTGGCGGACTGCCATGCCTACGCCAGTCGCATGACGGACCTTCCCATGCTGCGGGCAGTGGGACGTCCGCTCGTGGTGGGCGACGATCGTGCGCTCACCCGGATCGCCGGCGAGCACGGGTGGCCGGTATGGCACAGTGCTCCGGTCGCCCGGCCGCACCTCGCGGCCGGTGAACTCACCGACCGTGAGATGCAGGTGTTGAGCCTGCTGGCCGAGGGACGCTCCAACGCCGGGGTCAGCAGGCTGCTGTGCCTGAGCCCGAAGACCGTCGAGGCGCATGTGCGGAGCCTCTACCACAAGCTCGGCCTCGAAAAGCGTCCTGAGGAGCATCGCAGGGTGATGGCGGTGCTCGCCTACTTGGGGGTGCGGCCGGATGGGGCGCGGTCGCACCAGGACTTCGCCTTTCCCAGTCCTGTTCCCTCATGACTGTCACGGACCATCCGTGCGGTCCCTCCGCGTCCTTGGGCGTACTGACGACAAAAGGAGAGCACTGATGACCACCACCACGCAGGCACCCGGGCCCGGCGAGAACGTCGGCGAGTTCACCACGGTGGATTCGTCCCGCCGGTCCGCCTGGTTCATTGATTTCATGGACCTGGCGAACGGACTGCCGGAATACCGCGCGATGCGTGGCGGCCTGGCGGCCGCGCTTGGTGACTTGAGTGGCAAGAAGGTGCTGGAGATCGGCTCCGGCACCGGTGATGACGCACGCGAGCTGGCGCGGCTCGTCGGGCCGGAAGGGCGGGTGGTGGGCACGGATGTCAGCGCCGCCATGGTGGACGAGGCGCGCCGCCGCTCGGCTCAGGGGCCTGATCTTCCAGTCGGCTTCAGTATCGAGGACATGCGCAAGTTGACTTTCGCCGACGCTTCCTTCGACGCCACCACGGCCAAACTGGTGCGTCAGCACTGCGACGACCTGGACGCCGCTGACGACGAGTTGATGCGCGTCACCCGCCCTGGTGGCAGGATCGCTGTCTTCGACTACGACTTCGACACACTGACGGTGGACCACCCGGACCGCACGCGGACGCGAGAGGCCGTGCACTGCTTCTGCGACGGGCACCGCAACGGCTGGAACGGCAGGGCGCTCGGCCGGCGTTTCCTCGAGCGCGGACTGCGCGAGGTGTCTCTCACCCCCTATACGGTGCGGATGCCCTTCCCCTTCTTCCGCCGTTCGATGGAAGGCCGACTGGGGCAGGCCCAGGCCTCGGGTGCACTGTCGTGGTCGGTCGAGGAGATCGCTGACTGGTGGGCTCCGCTGACCGAGGCGGAGCAGCGCGGCTGGTTCTTCGCCTCGATCACCGGCTTCGTGCTGGCGGGAACCCGGTGACCCGGTTCTCCTGAGCCGTGGTTCACGCAGGCCGCTCGGCCTTCTCAGCAGGGGAGGGCTCCTGGCTGAGCAGGAGCTCGCGAAGCAGACCCGCCAGCTGCTCCTGCTTGTCCAGGGTCAGCGCGCCCATCAGGCGGGCAGTCGCAGCACCGTGGATGGCCACGCCCTTTTCCGCCAGGGCGTGGCCATCCACGCTCAGGGACACCAGCAGGGAGCGCCGGTCGTCGGGGTCCATCCGGCGGTGAATGAGCCCCCTGCCTTCCATCCTTGCCAGGCGTTTGGTGAGCCCTGCCGCGGAGATGAGCAGCGAACGGCTCAGCCGGGTGGGCGTCACCTCGTACGGCGGGCCGCTGCGCAGCACGGTGGCCAGAACATCGAACTCTCCTGGCTCCAGTCCCAGGGGTGCCAGTGAGTCGGCGGCCAGCTCCTCGAGGCGGCGGGAGATGCGCTGGATGCGCTTGGAGATGGCCATCGGTCCCAGCGGCAGGTCGTAGGAGGCCCACGACCACTGACCGAGCATCTGATCGATCTCGTCGTGGCGGTCCATGACGTCAAGTCTACGCACCGGCCTCCTGGCGAGATAGTTCGCCAACGTATACTTCCCCAGCGAATTATTCGCTAGAGTACTTTCCATGAAGACCCGAGACGTCCCCACCCGTGCGACGGCCGCTGGTGCCGGCACGCAGCAGCCCACGGGCAGCCGCGGCAGCCTGGCCATCGCCTTCGTCACCCTCTTGGCTATCGGCACCGACCTCTTCGTGGTCTCGCCGCTGCTTCCCGACATCGCCCGTCAGTACGGCATCTCCACCGCGACGGCGGGTAGTTCGGTCACCGTCTTCTCCATCGCCTACATGATCGGCGCTCCCTGCATCGGCACACTCGCCGACCGGCTGGGACGGCGTACCGTGCTCATCGCCGGACTCCTCGGGTTCGGACTGGCCAACGCCCTCACCGGGATCGCCCCCACCTTCACCGTGCTGCTGCTCGCCCGCGTCCTGGCAGGCGTGACGGCCGCGTCCGTCACCCCGTCCGTGCAGGCACTCGTCGGTCAGTCGGCACCCAGTGAGCGCAGGGGCTCGTGGATGGCCGTGGCCACCGCCGGATTCCTGATCTCGCTGTCCATCGGCGCTCCGGCCGGCACGGCGGTCGCCTCTCTGCTCAGCTGGCGCGAGACCTTCATCGGTCTCGGCGTGCTGGCTGCCGTGCTCGCCCTGCTCAACGTCGTCGGGTGGCCCAAGGGGGCAGGCGCGGTCGTTCCGCGCACCCGGCAGGACGGCACCCAGGAGCCTCCGGCGCAGGCCAAGCTGCTGGAGAAGGTGCGAGCGGTGTCCGTCACCGGACTGTGGGCGTTCGCTGTCTACAGCTTCTACACCTACGTCGGCACGGGATTGTCCCAGGTGGCCGGTCTCGGGGCGGGCCTCGTGGCCACAGCACTGTTCATCTACGGTGTCGGCGCCGTCGTCGGCAGCCTCAGCGGCGGGCGGCTGGCAGACCGGTACGGCACCAGCCGAGTCGTCGTCACCAGCCTGATCCTCCTGTCGGTCCTGGAGGTGGTACTCGACCTCGCCTTCCACGCGCCCACCGTCGTCCTGCTCGCGGCGCTGGGACTCTTCGCCCTCGCGGCCTTCCCCTGCCTGCCCGCCTACCAGGCGCGCCTGGTGGCCACCTTCCCGCTGAACTCCGGCTCCGTGCTGGCCTGGAACAGCTGCTTCATGTACCTGGGCACCTCGGTGGGGTCGGCCGTCGGCGGTGCCCTGCTCTCCTCCGCGGGCTTCTCCTGGATCGCGCCCGTCGGCGCCGTCGTCGGCCTGTTCGGTGCTCTCGTCTACGCCCGCTGGGCCCTGCCCCGTACCGCCAGGACCCAGCCCGTCCCTGCCTGACCTGCGGGAAGTGGCTGCAGCATCCCGGTCACCGCGGCTTTTAGGGAAAACCCCGATGCCGCGGGCCGGGACGTTCCCTACTGTCAACGGCCCGACAGTCGTCACAGGAAAGACATGCTGCAATGCACTTCACTGCTGAGCACAGCCCCGTAGGGGTGACCTTGCGGGTGAACGGCACCGACCACCGCATCGTCGTCGCACCCGGCACGACGTTGCTCGACGCGCTACGCGAGATCATCGGGCTGACAGGCACCAAAAGGTCCTGCGACCGAGGAGAGTGCGGCGCCTGCACCGTCCACGTCGACGGCCTGCGCATCAACGCCTGTTCCACACTCGCTGTCATGCAGGAGGGACACTCGATCACCACGATCGAGGGGCTCGGTGGCCCCTCGGGTGACCATCCCGTCCAGCGTGCTTTCATCGACAACGACGGTCTCCAGTGCGGGTTTTGCACCCCAGGTCAGATCATGTCCGCGGCTGCCTGCATCTCCGAAGGCCACGCGGGGTCGGACGAGGAGATCCGCGAATGGATGAGCGGGAACCTGTGCCGCTGTGCGGCCTACCCACAGATCCTCGCGGCGATACGGCAAGCCCGGCAACACATGGAGCCCGCCCGTGGATGACTTCGGCTATCTCCGGGCTGCGGACACCGACACGGCCCTGAAGGCATTGGCAACGTTGCCGGGTGCCCGGGTCATTGCCGGTGGCACCGACATGATCAACTTGATGAAGGAGCGCATCGAAGCCCCACAGACGCTCATCGACATCAACCGGGTCGGTCTTTCCCGCATTCACGCCGACTGCAGAGGATTGCACCTCGGTGCCTTGGCACGGATGAATGCGGTGCTCGCCCACCCCACCGTCCGCACCACCTACCCGGCCATCGCCCGGGCTTTGGAGTTGTCGGCCTCCCCGCAGCTTCGCAACGCGGCCACCATGGGCGGCAACCTGCTCCAGCGCACACGCTGCCCCTACTTCCGTGCCGAGACGCTCCTGCCTTGCAACAAGCGTGTGCACGGGAGCGGGTGCGCGGCCAAGGACGGACACGGGAGAACGCTCGCCGTCTTCGGTTGGAGCCAGGAGTGCCGCGCCACCAATCCCTCGGACCTGGCCGTGGCACTCGCCGCGCTGGACGCACACGTGACGCTGGGCAACGCGCATGGACAGCGCACCCTGCCGTTGACGGAATTCCACCTCCTCCCCGGCCGTACCCCCAGCCGTGAAACGGCACTGGGGGCGGACGAGCTGCTCCTCTCGATCCGTGTGCCGGCCCCGTCCGCCGACAGCCGATCGGGCTATCTGAAGGTGCGGGAACGGGCGTCCTACGAGTTCGCACTCGTCTCCGTCGCCGCCACCGTGGAGCTCGTCGGACGTGGCGAGAACACCACCATTCGGCGTGCCACGCTCGCCCTCGGCGGGGTGGCCGCCAAACCCTGGCGGCTGCGTCGCACCGAAAAAGCCCTGGTAGGCGCGGAGTTGACGTCGCGGTCGATCCGCCTGGCACTTGCGGACGACTTCGCCGAAGCCCAACCGCTTAGCGACAACGCTTTCAAGATCGAACTAGCTCAGCGGGCTGTGGTCCGCACCCTCCTGTCCCTCGGAGACCGCGCATGACACCACGCTCCGTTCCCCTCTCCCCTGGCCCGTCGGCCCCGGACGCGCGGTTTCGCGTCGATGCCGTCGCCAAAGTCACCGGCAGCGCGCGGTATACGGCCGACCACACTGCCCCGGACGTACGTCACGCCGTGCTCGTCACAGCGTCCGTCCCCGCCGGCCGGATCACGGAGCTGCACACGACCGCAGCGGAGAAGTTCCCAGGCGTCGTGGCGGTATTGAGTCACCGCAACGCACCCAAACTGCACCCGGTCACCGCGGGGATGTACCCACACGGCCTGCTCCCGCTGCAAGAAGACCGGATCCAATACGAGGGCGAGCCGGTCGCCCTCGTCGTCGCCGAGGCCTGGGAGCAGGCCGTCGCTGCGGCCCACCGTGTGCGGGTCCGCTACACCGTCCAGCCGGCGGTCACGACACTCGATGAGGCTGCCCCCGAGGCGTACCCGCCCACCCCGCTCCCGCGCTGGGGCCCGGCCGACACCGAGGTCGGCGATCTGCAGGAGGGCCTGGCCGCAGCGACGACGATCATCGAGAGCAGCTACAGCACGGCCTCCCGGCACCACAACGCGATGGAGCCAGCCGCCACCCTGGCACGGTACGCGGACGGCAAGCTGACGGTGCACGACGCCTCGCAGGGCGTCTTCAACGTACAGACCGTCCTCGCCTGCGCTCTGGACATGGAGCCCGAGGATATTCACGTGCTCTCACGCTTCACCGGCGGAGGATTCGGGAGCAAGGGCTACACCTGGCCCCATGAGATTATTGTCGCCATGGCGGCCCGCCATCTGGGCGGCGCCGTACTGCTGGCGCTGAACCGCGCACAGAGCTTTACGTCGCACGGATATCAGCCGCAAACGCGGCAGACGATCACCCTTGGCGCGAAGGCGGACGGGAGTCTCACGGCGCTGCGCCATACCTCCCTCAGCCCCACCTCGCTCTACGGTGAGTACGTCGAGATGGCGGCGACATGCAGCCGGACTGCCTACGCCTGCCCGGCAATCAGCACCGCGCACCGGGTGGCACCGGTGGCGGCGATTCTGCCCACCCCCATGCGTGCCCCGCACGAGGGGCCCGGCATGTTCGCCCTGGAATCCGCCATGGACGAGCTGGCACACGAGTTGCGCATCGACCCTTTGGAACTGAGACGCCGGAACCACGCCCTTACCGACCCGACCAGCGGCAAACCCTTCTCTTCCAAGGAGTTGCTGGCCTGCTACGCCACAGGCGCACGCCGGTTCGGCTGGGACAAGCGGCCCATGGCACCCCGCTCCATGCGCGCAGGGCGCGAACTCATCGGCTGGGGGATGGCGGGCGCCACCATGAACCAGTTCCGCTTCCCCGCCGCCGCCAGGATCCGCATTCAGCCGAGGGGAGACGTACTGGTCGAAGCCGGCACACAGGAGATCGGCACCGGCACTTACACCGTGCTCGGTCAGATCGCGGCTCAGACCCTGGGCTGCGCGGCGGAGCTGGTACAGGTACGCCTGGGGGATACGGAACTGCCCAGGACGGGAATGACCGCGGGCTCCTCGACCACGCTCAGTGTCGGTTCCGCCGTCAGGGCGGCGGCTCGCAACGCACTGATGCAACTGGCGCAGCTGGCCACCGGCGCGCAGACGGAGACCGCGAACGGAGTGCGGCTCACCGACGGTCATGTACATTTCACCGACTCCGCAACGGAGCCCGTCGCGGTGACCGAACTGCTCCAGCGGCACGGGCTGCCCGAACTCGCTGCTGAGGGGGAGTGGACACCGCAGAACGACGCGCTCTCGCTGCACACCTTCGGCGCCGTCTTCGCCGAGGTGGCGGTCGACGAGGACCTGTGCGTCCCCCGGGTCCGTCGCGTGGTGGCGGCCTACAGCGCGGGACGCATCATCAACCCGCTGACTGCCCGCAGCCAGATGACCGGGGGTATCGCGTGGGGAATCGGGCAGGCACTGCTCGAACAGTCCGTCACCGATGCCGCGCTGGGCCGATTCGTCTCCAAGGACTTGTCCGGTTACCTGCTGCCGGTGCACGCAGATGTGCCCGAGCTGGACGTCGTCTTCGTCGACGAATTCGACGAGCAGGCCAGCACCATCGGGGCGCGGGGAACCGGCGAGCTGGGTGCCGTCGGGGTCAGCGCCGCCATTGCCAACGCCATCTTCCACGCGACCGGCACCCGCCTTCGCAGCCTCCCCATCACTCCGGAGGCGCTGCTCACTGCCGAACGCTGACCACGACCTTGCCGACCTGCTGATTGGACTCCAGATGACGGTGTGCGGAGACGATCTCGGTCAGCTTGAAGGCGCGGTCCACGGTGGGCCTGAGCGAGCCGTCGGCGAGCCCGGAGACGATGAATCGTTCGGCTCGTGCGAACCGGAGCGGATCGCGGAGCGTTTCAAAGACCAGGTACCCACGGAAGGACAGCCCTTTGGCCAGGGCCGTACGGGGAAAGACGGCTTCGGTTCCGCTCAGGCTTCCGTAGACGAACACCGTTCCGCCCGGCGCCGCGCACGCTGCGAGGTCTGCCGTGCCGGGACCGCCCACCGGGTCGATGATCACACGTGCCCCTCGGCCGCCGGTGACTTCGGCCACCTCCTCCACCAGGTTGTGTTCGTCCCGCACCACCACGTGTTCCGCACCGGCGCGCTCGACGGCGGCACTTTTCGCGTTGGATCGTGTGACCGCCACGGGGCGCGCCCCCAGCCGACGGGCCGTGGCGATCGCAGCCAGCCCCACACTGCTGGACGCCGCAGTGATCAGTACAGTGTCATCCCCGCCCACTTCCGCAACATCGCCCAGCATGCCGTAGGCCGTCAGGTGCGACATCCACACGGCCGCGCTCCCTTCGGCATCGAGTCCCTCGGGCCGCGAGACCAGGGCGGACTCGGGAACGATCGCCTGCTCCCCGTACACGTGGTAGTCGTTCATGGAGAAGGTGGGCAGGATGCTGACAGGGGCGCCGAGCCGGTGTGCGCTCACTCCGGGGCCGGCCGCCAGTACCGTTCCGGCGGCTTCATAACCGAGCCCGGAGGGAAACCCCTTCGGCTGCTCGAAATAGCGTCCGGCACGAAAGTTGACCTCGGACCGGTTGAGACCGATTGCCTCGATGCCCACCAGCACCTCGCCGGCGCCGGGGGAGGGCATCTCCACCTCCTCCAGCCGCAGTACTTCCGGGCCTCCGGTCTTGTGGAAGCGCACCACACATGTCATCGCTGCATCTCCTCGTTCTGTTCTACGTTCTTTGCGTTGCGCCCGTGGCCAGCGGCCGGCAGGCCCACCGGGCGGGCCGGTCCGGCCGACACGCTGCCGGCGAGCACCACGGCGGCAGCGCACACGTAGCAGGCAGCGAAGACCATGAATATGAGGGTGGTGGCTCGCGCGGCGACCAGCGCGCCCACCATGAGAGGTGCCAGCATGGCGGCGACCCGACCGGCTGCGTTTGCCCACCCCACACCTGTAGCCCGAAGACTTGTCGGGTAGAGCGAAGGCGTCAGTGGGGTGATCCCGCTGAAGCCACCGTCCTGGCAGAACGACAGCGCGTAACCCGTGCACACGAGCCAGAGTGGGCTGTGGGACAGGCCGAATGCCGCCATTGCCGCCGCCGAGGCGAGCCCCGCGGCAACGATGAGCCGCTTGCGTCCCCACCGGTCCACGAAGGGCAGCAGAGCAGCACGGCCGAGGATCGCTGCCGCCTGGAAACCGATGCCGTAAGTCACGGCATGGCCCAACGGCATGCCCTTCAGCACCAACAGGGTGGGCAGCCACAGAGTGATGCCGAAGTATGCGAAGCTCCAGCAGAACCACAGTGTCCAGGCCACCGCGGTAGCGCGCCATTGGTCGCGGGAGAACAGCGCCCTTGTGCGCCCGGCCCGTCGGGCTTCGCCGTCGGCATGGGCTGCGGCGGCTTCCGCCGGCACCGGAGGCAGTGTCTGATCAAGCGAGATCCACTGCACGGATCGCTCCGCCTCCCGCACCTTGCCGCGGGCCAGCAGGAATTGCGGCGTCTCCGGAACGCGCCGACGCAGCGCCAGTACCAGCGCTCCGGGCAGTACGCCCAGGGCGAGAATACCCCGCCACCCTGCCCACGGCAGCGACACCGACACAAGGCCTGTGGCGATCAGTCCCCCCACGGGGAATGCGAGCGCCCACAGCGCGAGCATGCGACCGCGGTGTTGAGCAGGCACGAACTCCGCCATCAGCGCTGTATCCACCGGTACCAGCCCACCGACGCCGATGCCCACGAAGAACCGGACGACAATGAGTTGGGTAGGCGTCTGTGTAAGAGCGCTGAGCCCGGCAGCCGTTGCGAACAGCGCGACGGTCAGCTGGAAGCCCGGTCGGCGACCGAGCCGATCGGACAGCGCGCCGAAGAGGCAGGCGCCCCCCAGCATTCCCACCATCGTGGCCGAGGACAGAATGCCCACCTGTTCCGGTGACAGCGACCACGTGCGCTGCAGGACGGGAGAAACGAGCGTCAGCAGCTGGATCTCCATGCCGTCGAAGAGGAACCCGGCGGCACAGACCGCGAACACCAGCCAGTGGCGCCGGTTCAGCCGCAGGCTGTCCACGGACGCTGCCAGGCGTGCCGCACGCACGGGAAGCCCGGAGTCGGGCAGGACAGTACGCGGAACCATGGAATCTCCTCATGGAACGGCTTCTCCAGTCGACGGTACGGACGACACCGGAGGCAGACATCGGGGTTAACCCTCAAAATGCCGGTCACATCTGGAAAACACCGGCCGGCCTCCTTACCTTTCTCAACGACGCGGTCCGGCAGTGCGGGCCACGGATCGAGGAGGGTGCATGCACATAGTGATCCCGTCCGGAACTTCGGCCGAAGCCAGGAAGCAGCGCATCGCACTGCTTTTCGAGCAAGTGATCAGTCACAATGAACTGGCCCTGGCGGATGAAATCTTCGCCGAAGATTTTGTCTGGCCGCAATTCGGATTGCGCGGTCCTGAAGGGGTTCGCGACTGGGTGCGGGCATTCCGTACGGCTTTCCCGGACGTCTCCGACACCGTGCAGGAGCAAGTTGCCGAGGGTGACATCGTGATCAGCCGGGTCAGGGTCGTGGGAACTCAACTCGGACCGTTCAGGGGGCTGCCCCCGAGCGGCCGGCGCGCGGATTTCGAGGCGATCGGCATCGACCGCTTCCGGGGCGAGCAGGTCATTGAACGTACCGCACAGTTCGACATGGTCGATCTCATGCGGCAGCTGGGTCACCGGACCCTGGAGGTGCCGCCCGTTCATGCTCCTTGAACCGTGTGGCGTGGACACGGTCAAAGGCGAGCGCCGTGGAGACCATGGTCATGTGACGGTGCCATCCCGGGAACGAACGCCCCTCGAAGTCGACGGCGCCGTAGCGCTCCTTGAGCGCGTTGCGATCGCTCTCGTGTCGCTCGCGCAGCTCCTGGAGCCTGGCCGTGTGTCGGGCATCCCAGTGCGACTGAGTCGTCAGCCACCACTCGGGCGTGGCCGCTTCAGCGGAGACCGCGGGGCGGGCTGAGATCCGTACGGCCCGCAGGGCGCGGGGGGTGCCCGGCAACCGGACGGATGCTGCGAGCATCTGCGGGGCGCCGGGAGCTTCCCGAGGGTGCTCTCGCACCGCCTGCAGGAGCTGCTGGGATGGCTGGACCCGAATGGTGAAGTCCAGCCGACGCTCCAGCAATCCGCTGACCAGGCTCGTGTCGTCGCGTATACCGCGGAGGTCGGCGATGATGGGCGGTGGTTCGGGAATCCGCGCGCGAGCGGTGTCCAATATGTCGAGTGCCGCCTGCGTGGCGGTTGAGATGCGGTAATCCGCAGGTATACGGGACTTCACGCGCAAACGCGGGTCCCTCAGCCATCGCTGCGACAGCAGTATGCGCCAGGACACAGGGACGCTGGCCTGTAACGAGCTCGCGAAGAGCGCCACTCCGACCTGTCCGTTCACCGCCTTTTGCAAGCGGGGGGCGAAGTAGCGGTCGACACCCACGGAGTGGCTTCCGCGCTTGGGTACGATGAGTGAATCCAGCACCCACGCCTCGGGTGGCGCCGAGTCGTTGATCTCATCGTGGAGGTTGTCTGCGACCTGCTGCCACTGCCACGGGCTCTGGCTGATGAACTGCTGGAGAGAGGGGACAGCCGCCGGCATCCCGATAGCCTGCGCAAGGTTACTCAGCGACTTTTTTCCATCGGCTCGGAGCAGGCCTGTCACATACAGTTCCGCCCAGCCGCGCTGGTCTGCTCTGGGGAAGCAGGAGAGGACTCTCTGAGCGAACCCGGGAAATAATTCCCCTGTTTCTTGGCACATGCCACTGTCGGCGATAAGGATATTCCATGCCATGGTTCCCCCGTAAAGTATTGAACTAGGTATTTCGGTCCCGGGTCGGCGAAGGTGTGCCCCTTCGAGCGATTTCTCCAGCGTGCTGAGCAGAGAGAGCTGAGAGCCCTTGATGGCGCAATGTTTTGCTCGGGGGCTCAACTTGTCGCCACCATGGAAGATGGTGTGATCAATTCCCGGGTGAAGTCTGCCGGAAAATTCTCGCAGTGTGCCCTGCCCGCTTTTTGCCGGCGACGCCCAATTCGAATGCTGTCGGTAGGTGCCGTTGGCTCGGACTGAGCGGATCTCCAAAAAACTATCTTGGCGAAATAAATCCGCCAAGATGGTTGAGGGGTTCTTGAATGTTTCATGAACAACCCCGAGCGCTGTATCCGATTCATCCGAATCGAAATGCGATCGCTTCCCGCCGTGTCCTTTGGGTAAACTCAGGCAGTGTTCAATGTTGCGTCAATGGTTTCCATCACGCTTGGTGCTCCCGTTGGCAAATATTGACCGTCGCGCAGGTTGCGGAGGCTGCAGAACTCAGGGGCCGAGCTGGGAAGACGGATGAAAGCGAAGAAACGGAACGTATCGCTCAGCCTTCATGGCCTCCGCTCGCGCAACGCGTCGCGGGCGCCGGCCTGGCTGACGGCGGGACCGCCGGTCGGCGAACGGCCGATGCGGGCGACGGCCGGACCGGTCGTGGGGCCAGCCGCGAGCGTCGTTAACCGCGCAGGCCCCCGGGACCGCGTCGACCCCGACTGGGCGACGGACGCTGCTTCACCCAGGTGCCTCCGATCACCCAGACGACATGAACCGTCCTGGCCTTCTCGACGGGGTCAGGACACCTTGACATTCTTGGGAATCACTTCGGGGCGGCTTCGGGAGAACAGGGCCGTATGGCCCCGCAGCCAAGAGGACCCTCCGACTCGGCGCACGAGACTGCGCTCCACCGGCTCCCGCCGCTTCGGCCCAGGCTCCGAACGTTGCGGATCCCACCGCACGCTGTGACCGGCCGTGACGATCCGAGCTTCGTGAGCGTCCAGCAGCGCAGCAAGATCCTCCCCGTGCGGTCCGGCCACCCACACCGCCGACACCGCTGAGCGCCAGGACCGCTCGTGCAGCCACGAGCGGAACCCGAACCACAACCGCGCCCCGTCGCGTCCGGAGCGCGGCTACGACACGCACGCGGTCGCCGCGCACGCCCACACCGCCGTGCAGGCTCTCGGAGTGTCGACCTACTCCCTGGTCGCCCACGACATCGGCGCCTGGGTCGCTTTCTCCCTCGCCCTCGACTTCGAGAGCCATCTGCGCGGGGTCGCTCTGCTCGACGCCGGAATTCCCGGTATCACTCTCCCGGAGGCGATTCCCGCCGACCCGGATCGGGCGTGGAAAACCTGGCATTTCGCGTTCCACATCGTGCCCGACCTGCCCGAGACGCTGCTTGCCGGCCGCGAACGCGAGTACGTCGGATGGTTCCTGAAGGCGAAGACCCTGTCTCCCGATACGTTCGACGACGCCGAGATCGACCACTACGCGGCGGCCGTCGCCGTCGACGGCGGCCTGCGCGCTTCCCTCGCGTACTACCGAGACGCCGCGGAGTCAGCGCGATAGGCCGTCCCTGGCGAACCGAGAAGGTGGCCCTGCTAGCTGTCCTGGACTCGTTCCCGACACGGGTGACCACCGATCTCGGGCCGGAGGCCGTGTGTCAGGGCGTCCTCGACGGCTTGGGCCTGCCGGCCGACTCCGTCGCTCCCGGACCACCTACCCCGCAGACTGTGCGATGCGCCGCCGAGAGCGCCGGCTCGGTGCTTGCCGACCTCGATGACACGACTCTCGGTGCACTGATCGACACGGCCACTTGTCATGTACACCTGATGAGCAGCTACCGGGCCGCGGTGTTCCCGGGGGACATGCTGACCTTCGAAGCGACGGCTCGTACCGGCGAGCACCTCGCTCAGTCCGAGGTCTGGCGGCCGTTCGTCGGCGGCCGGATCGAGAACCATTTGGTGCCGTTCCCACACGACCAGCTCCTCCGGCACGACGCCCTGGCGGTGATCGGTCCCACCCTCGCGCGCGCGACAACAACGTAGGACTCGGGTTGCCACCGGGCACGAGCAGCCGAGGAGGGGTACCGGACAGTGAATATCGGCCTGGCCGGCAGCGAGCCAGTGGTGCCTCGTTGTCCCCCGGCCCGGGCGATGGGCCGGGCCGCAGGGAAGGAGGGCGGCCGGTCCAGCACCGAAGCCGGGCCCGAGCGGCACCGGGGACTTGCAGATAAGTGGACGTAGCCGTTCTCTTGGGGCAAGTGACCAGGTGGCGCAGTCAGCGCCGATCCAGCGCGGGGCATCCGATGGGCCGGTACGGGGCCGGGGCATGCAGCCGGGTGGCGATGGGGAGGCGGAGGGCCGTACGGGTTGGCCGTGCGGCCCTTCGCGTGGGGGCGGTGGGGTCAGTCGGTGATCTTGGTCAGGCGGAAGGGGCCTGCGGCGCCGGGGCCGTACATGGCCGGCAGGTCCTGGCCCCGGGGGACGACGACGAGGGGTTCGTCGCGGTACTCCTTGAGGAATTTCTCCAGGGGCTGCCAGATGAGCTCCTGGTAGCCGGACTCGGTTCGCTGGCGTTCGAAGGACAGGGTGAGCGCAGAGTCCATGACGGTGACGCTCACGCAGTTCACCTCGAGCCATGCACCCCCGATCCAGGCTTCAAGCCGCACGTAGGACATGGCGTAACACTGCCTTGTCCGGCGGGGCGCTCGCAATCGGCCACGGCCACCGACTTCACGTCCGTCCCTTCGCGTCACCGGTCGCCCGACTGGTGTGCGAAGGGTGAGGCGGGTGGGGGAGCGCATCCATTGCTGCGATTCGTGCGTCTCAAGAGTGAGCGGCACTCTCATGTGACCGCACGGCAGGGTAATGGAGTACTCGACTTGAACATTGGCATCAATGGCACGCGTCGCGCGTCCGCGGTCCTGGTGACCGCGGGAGCGGTGCTGGCCGCCGGGGCGTTCGCCGCCCCGGCGCAGGCCGCCACGCCCAAGGCGCCCACGATCACCGCCAAGGGCGGGTTCGTGATGAACAACGGCACGGGGAAGAGCCTCTTCACCAAGGCCGCCGACTCCCGGCTTTCCACCGGGTCCACCACCAAGATCATGACCGCCCGGGTGGTGCTCGCGCAGGCGAACCTGAACCTGGATTCGAAGGTCACGATCCAGAAGGCGTACAGCGACTACATCGTCGACAACAACTGGGCCTCCTCGGCCAAGCTGATCGTCGGCGACAAGGTCACGGTCCGGCAGCTGCTTTACGGGCTGATGCTGCCGTCCGGCTGCGACGCCGCCTACGCCCTGGCCGACAAGTTCGGCACGGGGTCGACGCGGTCCGCGCGCGTGAAGTCCTTCATCGGCAAGATGAACACCACGGCCAAGAGCCTCGGGCTGAAGAACACCCACTTCGACTCGTTCGACGGCATCGGGAAGGGCGCGAACTACTCGACGCCGCGTGATCTGACGAAGCTGGCCAGCAGTGCGATGAAGTACTCCACGTTCCGTACGGTCGTGAAGACGAAGTCCACCAAGCAGAAGGTCACGACGAAGAGCGGCGGTTACCGCTACATGTCGTGGAGCAACACCAACAACCTGCTCAGCAGTTACTCGGGCACGATCGGCGTCAAGACCGGTTCGGGTCCTGAGGCCAAGTACTGCCTGGTCTTCGCCGCCACCCGGAGCGGCAAGACCGTCATCGGCACCGTCCTCGCGTCCACCTCGGTGGCCAACCGCACCGCCGACGCGAAGAAGCTGATGGATTACGGCTTCAAGAAGTAGCCGACGGAAATCGGCGTCAGTACGCGGGGCCGGGCCGGACGGGGGTGTTCTCCCGGCCGGCCCGGCCCCGCGCGCGAGCGGCCCGGTCAGGCCGCGGCGGCGCCGCGCACCGGGACATGGCCCAGGGCGCGGGAGTGCAGCCGGGCGTAGCCGGGGCGGATGACCTCGTTGATGAGGGCGGTGCGCTCGTCGAAGGGCAGAAAGGCCGCCTTGGCCGCGTTGACGGTGAACTCCTCCAGCTGTGCCGGGCCGTAGCCGAACGTGGTGGCCAGGTGCTGGAACTCCTGAGTCATGGTGGTGCCGCTGACCAGGCGGTTGTCGGTGTTGAGGCAGACGCGGAAGCCGAGCCGGCGGAGCAGGTCGATCGGGTGCCCGTGATAGCTCGCCGCGGCGCCGGTCTGCAGGTTGGAGGTGGGGCAGACCTCCAGCGCTATCCGCATGTCGCGTACGTAGGAGGCGAGCCGGCCGAGGCGTACCGAGCCGTCGGCGGCGATCTCGATGTCGTCGGTGATGCGGACGCCGTGGCCGATGCGGTGGGCGCCGCAGCGCAGCACCGCCTCCCGGATGGACTCCATGCCGACGGCTTCACCGGCGTGCACGGTCACCCGGGCGCCCTCGCTGCGGAGGTGGTCGAAGGCCGCGGCGTGCCGGCTCGCCGGGTTGCCGATCTCGCCGCCCGCGATGTCGAAGCCGGCCACGCCGCTGTCCCGGTGGGCGACGGCGAGTTCGGCGATCTCCAGCGCGCGGTCGGCGTGCCGCATGGCGCACAGCAGCGTGCCGACGCGGATCCGGCGGCCGTCGGCCGCGGCCCGCCGCTCGCCCTCGCGGAAGCCGGCGTTCACCGCGTCGACGACCTCGTCCAGGGTGAGTCCCGCGGCGAGGTGCTGTTCGGGGGCGAAGCGCACCTCGGCGTAGACCACGCCGTCGGCGGCCAGGTCCTCGGCGCACTCGGCGGCGATGCGGAAGAGCGCGGGAGCGGTCTGCATCACGGCGCAGGTGTGCGCGAAGGTCTCCAGGTAGCGCTCCAGCGAACCGGAGTCGGCGGCGTCACGGAACCACTCGCCCAGCGCGGCGGGGTCGGTGGTGGGCAGCGCGTCGTAGCCGGCCTCCTGGGCCAGTTCCACGACGGTGCGCGGGCGCAGGCCGCCGTCGAGGTGGTCGTGGAGCAGCACCTTGGGGGCCCGGCGGACCAGGTCCTCGGCGAGGGGGTGCGCGGGGGAGTGCGGAGCGTCGGTGTACTTGTCAGACAGCGTCATGGGGTCGGAGTATGACACGGCGTCCCGGGTGCGGGCGACCGCGTCTCATCGACGACCGGCCGGCACCGCACCCGGGACGCCGGGAAGGGCCCTGTCAGCGCGCCTGCCACACGGGAAGCGCCGGCGCCCCCGCCGGCAGCATGTGCTTGGCCGCGAGCAGCGGGGTGCGGTCCAGTCGTACGACCTGGGTGACCAGGACGGCGGGGGAGTCCGCCGGGCGGCCGAGCTGTTCGCCGCGCTGGCGGCCGAGCGTGGTCGCCACGATGCTGCTGCTGCCCGTCAGCGGCAGCTCGCGGCCGGCCTCCAGGAGGATCCCCAGCATGGACGAGGCCACCGAGGCGGGCCCGTCGAACGCGGAGGCCACGTCCGGCACCAGCTCGGCCAGCGTCTCGTCGCGGGCCGCCCACTCCTGGGTCAGGCAGGCCGGCAGCCCGCCGACCTCGATCAGGCTCTCCCAGAAGCGCACCCGGCTGGTGCCCGGCAGCAGCAGGTGCTGGGTGGAGAAGTCGGTCGGCTCCTCGTGGGCGCGGGCCAGCGCCGAGGTCCGCACCTGCCGGCCCTCGCTGAGCAGCTGCTCGACCGGCTTGAGGTACTCGAAGCCGCGCGGCGGCAGATGCGGGCTGACCGTACGTCCCACCCCGCGCCGTACGGTGATCGCGCCGTCCTCCTGCAGGAGGATCAGCGCCTCGCGCAGCGCGGGGCGGCTGACGCCCAGCTCGGCGGCGAGCCGCGGCTCGGTCGGCAGGGTGGAGCCCGGCGGGTAGGTGCCGTCCCGGATGGCCTCGATCATGCGCTCGTACAGCACGACGACCGGCCGCCGTCGATGCGGTGCGGGCTGTCTGCCGGCCATGTTCATCTCCCTGGGGCCGCGGTCCGACGTCGCCCCCGCGAGGGGGTGGCTGGCCGCGCGCTCGCGGCAGCGCGCGGCCCCCAGTTTCGCATCGCGGGAACGGGGCGTACGCAGCCCGCGGGAAGGAGCGGTGGGGTCCGGTCCCGCCGTCGGTGATCTTCAGGTGAACTCTTGACACCCTCCGGGGTGCGGGGTAGACCAGAGCGCACGACGCGTTCCTGTCTGACAAGTGACGCCGAACGAGCGTCGCCGATGCCACGTGACGCGCACGAGCGTTGCTGACGCCCTCCGTGCGGGACGGGCGCCCGGTGCAGCGGGCCGCGACCCGGCCGCGACCGTGCGACGCGTCCGCCCGCCACCTCTCCCCTCAGCCCCTGGAGCCGTCATGCCCTTCCGGAGCCGCGAGCGCGTGCGCACCGCGCCGCCACCCGCCACCCCGCGCTTCCTGCTGCCCTCGTTGGTGCTGGCCGTACTCGGGTACCAGATCAACGCGACGATGCTCAGCCCGGCGCTGCCCGACGTCGCCCGCCGGCTGGACACCAGCAGCAGCCTGGTCGGCCTGTCGCAGACGCTGTTCTTCCTGCTCGCCGCCGTCGGACAGGTCACGATGGCGCGGCTCAGCGACTACCGCGGCCGCAAGCCGATCATGCTGCTGTGCGGCGCGCTGCTCATCCTCGGCAACCTCGCCTGCGCCCTGGCGCCCGACATCTCCGTCTACCTCGCCGGGCGCGTCCTGCAGGGTGTGTCGGCCGCGATGTTCTCGCTCTCCTTCCTGACCCTCAACGATCTGCTCCCGCCCGCCGCCTTCGGCCGCGCCGCGGGCATCATCAGCGCCGTCAACGGCGGCTTCGCGGGGGTGGACGCCATCGTCGGCGGCCATCTCGCCGACACGGTGGGCTTCCGCGCGATCTTCCTCGGCGGCCTGCTGCTGTCGGTCGTGGGCACGGCGGCCGTGGCCCGGTACGTACCGGCCGTGGCGCCGAAGGCGGAGGGGGCCATGGACTGGCTGGGCGCGACCCTGCTCGCGCTGGGACTGTCCGGCGTGCTCGTCGGCCTGGCGCAGGGCGCCGGCTGGGGCTGGACGTCGGCGGCCACGCTCGGCTGCGTACTCGGCGGCCTGGCCGCGCTGACCGCCTTCGTCCTCGTCCAGCGGACCCGCTCGGGGAGCGCCGGCGACCCGGCCGCCCTCGAATCCGACGGCGCGGCCACCGGCGCCCGCCCGGCCGCCCGCACCACCACCGCCGTCATCGACATCCGGCTGCTCGCCTCGCGCCGGGCCTGGCCGCTGCTGCTGACGGTGACCCTCACCCTCGCCGGCGCGTTCGGGGCCCTCGCCCTGACGATCCCGCTCTTCACGCAGGACCCGCAGGCCGGGTACGGGCTCTCCGCGACCCGCTCGGCGCTGCTGTACGCGACGCCCGCCGCGGCGATCGGCGTGATCGGCGCCCCGCTCGCGGGCTACTTCGGACCGCGCGTCGGCTGGCGCCGCGTCGCGCTCGTCGGCTCGGCCGGTTCACTGCTGGCCTTCGCGGTCGCCGTGCCGTTCAGGGAGCAGCCCTGGGCGCTCTTCGCCGCGCTCGCCGTACTGGGCCTGACGTACAACGGCCTCAGCATCACCGCGCTCAACGGGTTCGCGGTCGTCTCCGCGCCCAAGGACCAGCAGGGCGCGCTCACCGGCCTGACCGGCGCCTGCTTCGGCATCGGCGCCTCCCTCGGCACCGCCCTCGCCTCCGGGCTGATCACCGCGGCGCGTACCGGCGGGGCGACCGGCTCCGCCGCGTACACCGGCGCCTTCGTGGCCGCGCTCGCGCTGCTGGCCCTCGCCATGGTCACGGTCCTCGCGATCAAGGCGGTTCCGGCGGACGCGGGGGAAGGGGCCCGCGACACGGAGCGCGTGCCCGCCGTCCACCTCTGACGGCCCCGGGCCCGGCCGGCGCCCGAGGACTCTGCGAACGTGTGCGCATGGTTCCTCACGCAGTGATCGGTGTCGACATCGGCACCTCCAGCAGCAAGGGCGTCCTGGTCGGGCCGGACGGCACACTGCTCCGCTCGGCGGTCCGCGAGCACGCCGTCGACCGGCCGGCTCCGGGACACGTCGAGATGGACGCCGCCGTCTGGTGGGAGGAGTTCGGCTCGCTCGTCCGCGAACTGACCGCGGACGGCGGGCCCGAGGTCGGCGCCGTCGGCGTCAGCGGCATGGGCCCGTGCGTCCTGCTCACCGACGCCGACGACGTGCCGCTGCGGCCCGCGATCCTCTACGGCGTCGACACCCGCGCCACCGAGCAGATCACCCGGCTGGAAGACCGGTTGGGCGCCGAGGAGATCAGGGCGCGGTGCGGCTCGGGGCTCAGCAGCCAGGCCGCCGGGGCGAAGATCGCGTGGGTCGCGGACGAGGAGCCGGCGGTGTTCGCCCGCGCCCGCCGCCTCTACATGCCCAGCTCCTGGCTGGTCCGCAAGCTCACCGGCGCCTACGTCCTGGACCACCACTCCGCGAGCCAGACCACTCCGCTCTACGACACCGTCGCCCGCGACTGGTACCCGCCGTGGACCGCACTGATCTGCCCCGACCTGGAACTCCCGCCGCTGCGCTGGTCCGGCGAGGCCGCCGGCACCGTCACGGCGGAGGCCGCCCGGCTGACCGGCCTGCCGGCCGGCATCCCTGTCATCACCGGCACGGTCGACGCCTGGGCCGAGGCCCTGAGCGTCGGCGCGCACTCCGTCGGCGACCTGATGCTGATGTACGGCACCACGATGTTCCTCGTCCACACCGTGCCGGGCCTGCTCACCGCGCCCGCCCTGTGGAGCACCATCGGCGCGCTGCCCGGCACCCGCAACCTCGCCGGCGGCATGGCCACCTCCGGCGCCGTCACCGCCTGGCTGCGCGACCTGACCGGTGCGCCCGGCTACGCCGATCTGCTGCGGGCGGCCGAGGCGTCCGGCACCGGGGCCAACGGCCTGCTGATGCTGCCGTACTTCGCGGGCGAACGCACCCCGGTCATGGACCCCGGCGCACGCGGTGTCATCGCGGGCCTCACCCTCTCCCACACCCGCGGCGACCTCTACCGCGCGGCGCTGGAGGCCACCGCGTTCGGCGTCCGGCACAACATCGAGGCCATCGAGGCGGTCGGCGGCGACATCCGGCGGGTCGTCGCGGTGGGCGGCGGCACCCGGGGCGGGCTCTGGACACAGATCGTCTCCGACGTCACAGGGCGCGAGCAGGAGGTGCGCGCCACCTCCATCGGCGCGAGCTACGGCGGCGCCCTGCTCGCCGCCCAGCTCCTCGGCGACGTTTCGGCCGACGACTGGAACCCGGTACGGGAGAGGGTCGTACCGGACCCGGCGGCCGCCGCGGAGTACGCCGGGCTGTACGGGCTGTACCGCGACCTCTACCCGGCGACGGCCGACGTGGTCCACGCCCTCGCCGCACGGCAGAACCGCTGACCGGGGCGCCGGCGACGGGCACGCGCCGTCCGGGTCAGCGGACGCACCGGAAGCTGTCCGCGCGGCCGGGGTCGCCGCCGGTGTACCGCGGCCAGCCCGGGTAGGTGCAGAGCGGACGCATACGGCCGTGCCCGGCGGGGGAGTTGTCGGCGACCACCGGGTGCGCGGGCGCGGTGCCGCGCTCCACCCAGGTGTCGAGGGCGCCGAGCGAGTCCCAGCCCGCGGCGAACGCGGCGTCGACGCCTGCGTGGTTGGCGCCGGGCACGAGGTAGAAGCGCGCGAACGCGTCCACCGCCCGCTTCCCCATGGCCTTCCGCATCCGCTCGGCGTACTCCACGGTCGACCGGTGGCTGACCAGTTCGTCGGCGGTGCCGTGCAGGACCAGCAGCCGCCCGCCGGCCGCCGCGAAGGGGCGCAGATCCGGGTCGTTGACGTCCTGGAGGGCCGACAGCGCGCTGATGCGGTCCCGCCAGGGGCCCGGCCGGCGCGGGTCGACCGACAGCGCGCCGGCCGCCGGGTCGCGGGTGACGAAGTGCTTCACCCACTGGTCCCAGAAGCGCACGCCGTATCCGCTGGTCTCCGGCATCGGGTCGGCCGGTGCCGTGGTGCCCATGCCCAGCCGCGGCGTCGTCATGTCGGCCCCGGAGAGGAAGGGGAAGCCCGGATAGCCGGTCTCGCCGCTTGCCAGGCGGTACGGCCAGGTGAAGCGGGAGGACAGCGTGCGTACGGCGCGGATCTGCGGGTCGGACAGGCAGCCGTCGCCGCGGTCGGCGCCGCCCCGGCAGCGCAGCACCCGCGGGTCGAAGCGGCAGCCCGCCTCGTCCGAGATCACGCCGTCGCGGAGCCCGTCGTCGCCGTCGCAGGCCGCCAGCACCCGGTCGTACAGCAGGCGTTGCTCCGCCTGGTTCAGGAACGCGCCGGGGCGCGCCAGGACCTGTGCCTCGTATCCGAAGAACAGGTCCAGGCTCGCCGCGTTCCAGGCCGGGTAGGCGGAGATCACGCCGTCGAAGTCGCGCGGCCACCGCTGCGCGACGGCCAGCGCCTCGCGGCCGCCGGTCGAGCCGCCCGCGAAGTAGGCGTGCCGGGGCGGCCCGTCGCCGTACCGCTTCCCGATGACGTACAGCGCCGCGTCGCGGGTCTTCTTCAGCGCGTCGCCCGCGAAGTTGCGCAGCGCCTCGTCGTTGCGGGCGAACGAGCCGTCGAGGGAGGGGTCGGCGGCCTGCGAGCGGTGGCCGGAGTCGCTCGCGAAGGTGGCGTATCCGCGGGCCAGCGGGGTGGGGCCGCCGGCCGGGCCGAACGGCACGTTGCCCGCGACGTCCGGCACGGCGCCGTCGTAGCCCCCGCCGCCGAACATCACCGCCTTGTGGTTCCAGCCGGCCGGCAGGCCGATCCGTACGGTGATGTCCGGCGCAGCCCGGTCCACCGGGCGCACGGCCAGCTCCACTCGGCAGTACGCGCCGAGGGCCGGGGTTTTGGGCACCTCCTGGGTGTCCGTCACCTCGCCGCCCCTGGTGGGCAGTCCGATGGCGGCGGCCGGGACGGCGGTGCCCCGGAGGCCCGCGCAGTCCGCGCGGGCCGCGCCGTGTGCCGGGGGCGCCGGCAGGGTGCCGAGCAGCAGGAGCAGTCCTGCCGCCGTCCAGGGAAGAACGTGTCGCATGCGCACCTCCGGGAACCCGCCGTTCATCACCGCACCGGATCCTGCGCGCGGTGCCGCTCCGCGGCTATGTGAACGGGCCCCACGGCGCCGCGCCGGATCCTGTGGGCGCCGGGGGTTCCGCCAGCCGGCGGGGCGCCGCGCTGAGCACGCGCCGCTGCCCCGGCACCGCGGCGGCACCGTGGTAGATGTTGCGTGCCCCGCGCCGCGAACAGGAGAGGCGTTCGTATGACCGAGCAGAACCCGGACCCGGACCCGCGGAGCACGCCGGGGCTGGAGCCCGGCGGTGGCGTGCCGCCGGGCGAGACCCCGCCCGCCGAGGGCAGCACGCCCTGGGCGGGTCCGCAGGAGACGTACAACCCGGCCAAGGGCTGGGGCAAGGGGCCGCTGATCGCGATCGGCATCGTGGTCGTGCTCTGCGCGGTCTTCTTCCTCGCCTACGCGATCATGCTGTGAGCCCGCCGGGGGCGGTGGGGGTCGCCCCCGGGGCGCCTCAGGGGTAGGAGACCACCTTCGACGGCACGGTGTCGGTGCCCGATGTGGCGGCCCCGGTGTCGTTGATGACGTGCTCGAACTGGCCGTGGCCGCTGAGCGAGACCACGAGCAGGTCGTGGAACTTCACCCCGGAGGTGCGGGGCGCCGCGAAGCCGTGGTCCTGGCGGATCGTCGGGTCCACGTTGTAGTAGCAGTAGCTGCCCAGGCCCCAGCCCTCGTGCGTGGTGACCGAGTCGGCGACCTTGTACGCGGCGAAGCCCTTGATGCTGCCGTTCTGGATGGCCGCCTGGTTCGGCGCGTCGTACGCCTTCTCGTTCTGGAAGAAGATGGTGCGGCCGCGTTCGCCGCGCCACTCCACGTCGTACTTGTTGAAGTGCTCGACGAACAGGCCGGTCGCGAGGACGTCGGCGCCGTTGACGCGGACGCCGTAGTCGGCGCGGTTGGTCTCCCAGCCGACGCCGTCGCCGTGGTCGGCGCGCCAGACCCAGGTGTGGTCGACGATCGTGTGCCGGCTGTTGATCACCATGCTGACGGTGGCCTTGCCCGCGCCCGCGCCGCCGATCCGGATGAAGACGTCCTGGACGGTGGTCGGGTTGGCGGAGTGGTCGGCGGACGCGCCGGTGGGGCCGACCTCCAGGAGGGTGGCGGAGTTGGTGGTGCCCGCGTCGATCAGGAAGCCGGCGAGCCGTACGCCGTCGACGTCGGCGACCTTCACTGCCGTCGCGCCGTTGTCCGGGATGATCGTCGCGTAACCGAGGCCGAGCACCACGGTGTTGGCGCGCTTGACCTCGATGGCCCGGTCGACGTGGTAGATGCCGGGCGTGAACAGCAGGTGGAGGCCCTGTTCGAGGGCCGCGTTGAGGGTGGCGGCGGTGACGCCGGGTCTGGCGACGTAGAACTGGTCCAGCGGCAGGGACGTGCCGCGGGGGGTGCCGTTGCCCCAGGTGGTGCCGCGGGCGTTCGTGCGCTTCTCGGGGAGGAAGACCCGGTACGCGCTGCCGTCCAGGTAGAGGAAGGGCTTCTCGCGGGAGACGGGGGTGGTGTTCAGAGTGGTGTACGGCGGTTCGGGGAAGCTCTGCGCCGGGGCGCCCTCGACTCCGGAGAAGACCATGTTCCACACCGCGTTGGTCCAGCCGCCCACCGAGCTGTCGCGGGTGTACCACTGCTGCTGCGAGTACGGGCCCACCGTGCCGTCGATGCGGCTGTCGGCGATGTAGCCGCCGCTGGCCCAGCCGTAGCCGTCGGGCGCGAGGTTCAGCCCGCCGCGGATGTGCATCCGGCGGAACGGCGCGGCCTGCGCCACCGCCCAGCGGTTGGTGCCGCTGACCGGGGTGAGGGCGAGGTTCTCCGCGGAACGCCAGAAGTTCTGCGTGGCGTTGCCGTCGAACCAGCCCGCGTCCACGGTGACATCGCCGTTGATGGACGTGTCGTCGGGGGAGAGGCCGAGCCCCGCGATGGAGGTGTAGAAGCCGAGCTGGGCGTTGAGGCCCTGGTACGTGCCCGGCTTGAAGAGCAGTGCGTACCGGCCGGTGCCGAACTGGGCTCTCTCCTGCTGCCGGAAGATCTCGTCCAGCTTGCCCTGGATGTTCGGGGTGCCGGGGTCGAAGACGATGACGTTCGGGCCGAGGTCGCCGCCGCCGGGGAGTGCGGCGGGCTTGCCGGGCGCGGCGGGTGCCGCGGCGGCGGGGGTGGCGAGGGCCGGGAGGCCGGCCGCGGGGACGGCTGCGGCCATCGCGGCAAGGACGGTGCGGCGTGCGGGCATGGCGTCTCTCCTTGTTCAGGAAATAAACGGTGGGGATTCCCTGGGAGCGCTCTCTTGCCCGACGCATGTTCATCGCATGGCGACATACCGTCAAGAGGTACGGACCAAATGGACTGTACTTTTCGTTGGTTGGACGCGGATCAGCGGCGAGGCGGCAGCCGGTGCAGCTCCACGTCGCTCAGCCTGCCGCCGGCCGCCGTCAGGGTGAGGTACGTGCAGTACGGCTGGCGGCGGCGGTCCGTCGGCGAGCCGGGGTTGAGCAGCCGCGGGCCGCCCGGCGCGACGGTGTCCCAGGGGATGTGGCTGTGGCCGAAGACCAGCACGTCCAGGTCCGGGAAGCGCTCGGCGCAGCGCCGCTCGCGGCCCTGCGCGGCGCCGGTCTCGTGCACGACACCGAAGCGCACCCCGCCCAGTTCGGCGCGTGCCACCTCCGGCAGCCGGGCCCGCAGCTCCGGCCCGTCGTTGTTGCCGTACACGCCGATGACCCGGCGGGCCCGCGCTTCCAGCAGGTCCAGCGTCGCGGTGTCCACCCAGTCGCCGGCGTGCAGCACGGCGTCCGCGCGCGCGATCTCCGCGAGGAGCGGGTCCGGCAGGACCTTGGCGCGCTTGGGCAGATGGGTGTCGGCGGTCAGCAGCAGACGCACCGGGCGGCCTCCCTGGCGTACGGGCTCGCCACGGTACACGTGGTCCGCTCCGGGGCCCGGTCGCATAGGCTCACCGGGCGATGAACAACACTCAGGTGCCGCCGGCGGCGAAGGCGGACAGGTCCACCGTGCGGCGGCACAACCTCAGCCTGGTGCTGCGGGTGGTGCACGACGAGGGCGAGGTGACCCGCGCGGCGGTGGCGGCGCGCGTGGGGCTGACCCGCGCTGCGGTGTCCTCGCTGGTCGAGCAGCTCATGGCCGGCGGGTTCCTGGTCGAGTCGGGCAAGACCTTCAGCGGCCAGGCGGGCCGCCCCGGCACCGTGCTGAAGGTCGCGGGCACCGGCCCGGCCGGGCTCGGCGTCGAGATCAACATCGACTACGTCTCGGTGTGCGTGGTGGACCTCGCGGGCACCGACCGGGTCCGGCTGACCACCCACCTCGACAACCGGGGCGTGCCTCCCGAGGAGGTCATCGACCGCGCCGTCCGGATCGCCGCGCGCACCCTGGAGTCCGCCGCCGAGCAGGAGCTGCGCCCGGCCGGGGTACGGCTCGCGGTGCCGGGCCTGGTCTCCGGAGGCACGGTGCGCCAGGCGCCCAACCTCGGCTGGAACGGGGTGGCGGCCGAGGGGATGTTCGCACAGGCCCTGGCCCGGCTGCGGCCCGGTGCGCGCCCGCTGCCGGTCGGCTCGGACAACGAGGCGAACAGTGCCGCCCTCGCCGAGCTGTGGTTCGGCGGCCTGGACCGGGTGCGCAGCTTCCTGTACCTGACGGGCGAGACCGGCGTCGGCGGCGCGCTCGTGCTGGACGGCGAACTGCTGCGCGGGGCGCACGGCTTCGCGGGCGAGATCGGGCACGTGGTGGTGGACCCGGACGGGCCCGAGTGCCGCTGCGGGGCGCGCGGCTGCCTGGAGCAGTACGCGGGCCAGGCCGCGCTGTTGCGCAACGCCGGGCTGGAGCAGGGCACGGCCGGGGTGCAGGGCGTCACGGAGCTGGAGCGGCGGGCCCGGCAGGGCGATACGCGTGCGGTGGCGGCGATCGAGGAGGCCGGGCGGCGGCTCGGGCTGGTGCTCTCGGGCGCGGTGAACCTCTTCGACCCGGACGCCGTGGTGCTCGGCGGCAGCTACCGGCTGCTGATGCCGTGGCTGGCGCCCGCCACCCACGCCGAGCTGGCCCGGCGTGTGGTGTCGGGCCTGTGGAGCGCGGACGGCGGGCGGCTGCGCGCCTCGTCCTCCTCGGGGGACGCCGCGCGGGGCGCCGCGGCCCAGGTCGTACGGGAGGTCCTGGCGGACCCGGTGGCGTACGAGGGGCAGCCGGGCTGAGCGGCCGGCCCCCGGGCGCGCCGCCGCGGACCCGGGGCGCCGCCCTCGCGCGGCCCGTCAGCCGACCGCGAGCAGGTGCTCCATGGCGAGCTGGTCGAGCCGCTCGAAGGCCATCGAGCGGCCCGCGGCCGCCGCCACGTCGAACTCCTCGTACGCGGTGCGGTCGGCGCGCAGCGCGGCGAGGCCGTCGGCCGCCGTGGGCTGCGCGAGCTGGTCCAGGCGGGAGTCGCGCAGCGCCTGCTGGACCTCGGGGTCGGCCCGGAACGCGGCGGCGCGCTCGCGCAGGATGAGGTAGTTGCGCATGCAGTTCTTCGCGGACTCCCACACGCCGTCGTAGCCGTCGGTGCGCACCGGCTTGAAGTCGAAGTGGCGCGGCCCGGCGTAACCGGCGGTCTCCAGCAGGTCCACCAGCCAGAAGGCCTGCCGCAGGTCGCCGGCGCCGAAGCGCAGGTCCTGGTCGTACTTGATGCCGTTCTGGCCGTTCAGGTCGAGGTGGAAGAGCTTGCCCGCCCACAGGGCCTGCGCGATGCCGTGCGGGAAGTTCAGCCCGGCCATCTGCTCGTGGCCGACCTCCGGGTTCACGCCGAACAGCTCGGGCTTCTCCAGCCGCTCGATGAAGGCCAGCGCGTGGCCGACGGTGGGCAGCAGGATGTCGCCGCGCGGCTCGTTGGGCTTCGGCTCGATGGCGAAGCGCAGCCCGTAGCCCTGCTCGGTGACGTACTCCGCGAGCAGGTCGAAGGCCTCCTTCATACGGTCCAGCGCGTCACGCACGTCCTTCGCGCCGCCGGACTCCGCGCCTTCCCGGCCGCCCCACGCCACGTACGTCTCGGCGCCCAGCTCGGCCGCGAGGTCGATGTTGCGCATGGTCTTGCGGAGCGCGAAGCGGCGTACGTCGCGGTCGTTGGCGGTGAAGCCGCCGTCCTTGAAGACCGGGTGGGTGAACAGGTTCGTGGTCGCCATCGGGACCTTCAGCCCGGTGGCGTCCAGCGCCGCGCGGAACCGCTTGACGATCGCGTCGCGCTCGGCATCCGCCGACCCGAAGGGGATCAGGTCGTCGTCGTGGAAGGTGACGCCGTACGCGCCCAGCTCCGCCAGCCGTTCGACGGACTCCACCGGGTCCAGGGCGGGGCGGGTGGCCACGCCGAAGGGGTCGGTGCCGGTCCAGCCGACGGTCCACAGGCCGAACGTGAACCGGTCCTCGGGGGTGGGGGCGTAGCTCATGGGACACCTCTCTTGCGTCGCACCTATTAGTAAAGCTAGAAAACAAATTAGTATGCGGCGCAGTCGCGGGGAAGCCCCACGGCGGACCGACCGGAAAATCCGTCAAGGAGGAAGCGTGCGCGGACAGCAGCGCGTGGTCATCGGCGTGGACAGCTCGACACAGGCGACCAAGGCCGTCGTCGTCGACGTCGAAACCGGCCGTATTCAGGGACAGGGGCGCGCCCCGCACACCGTCACCGGCGCCGACGGCGCCCGGGAGAGCGACCCGGAGGCATGGTGGAGCGCGCTCGGCGAGGCCGTCGCCGCCGGGCTGCAGGACGCGGGTGCCGCCCCCTCCGCCGTCGCCGGCATCGCCGTCGCGGGGCAGCAGCACGGCCTCGTCGTGCTGGACGCGGCCGGCCGGCCCGTCCGCCCGGCGCTGCTCTGGAACGACACCCGCTCGGCGCCGCAGGCCGCCGCCCTCACCGACGCGCTCGGCGGCCCGGCCGGCTGGCTCGCCCGGACGGGGTCGGAGCCGGTCGCCTCCATGACCGCCACCAAATGGCAGTGGCTGCGGGAGCACGAACCGGCCGCCGCCGACGCCGCCGCCGCCGTCCGGCTGCCGCACGACTTCCTCACCGAACGCCTCTCCGGTGCGGCCGTGACCGACCCGGGCGACGCCTCGGGCACCCTCTGGTACGCCACCACGACCGGCTCCTACGACCCGGGCCTCCTCGACCTCGTGGGCATGGAGGCGAAGCTGCTGCCCGAGGTCGCGCCGACCGGAGCGGCCCGCGTCGGGACGCTGACCCCGGCCGCCGCCGACGCGCTCGGGCTGCCCGCCGGGACCGTCGTGGCCGCGGGCACCGGGGACAACATGGCCGCCGCCGTCGGCCTCGGCCTGGGCGGTGCGGGGCTGCTCGACCACCCCGTGGTCAGCCTCGGCACCTCCGGCACCGTGTTCGCCGCCAGTCGCACCCGGCCCGCGGCACCGGGCATCGCGGGCTTCGCCGCCGCCGACGGCGGCCACCTCCCGCTCGGCTGCACCCTGAACTGCACACTCGCCGTCGACAAGGTCGCGGCCCTGCTCGGGCTGGACCGCGCGGACGCCGAGCCGGGCGGGACGGCGGTCCTCCTGCCGTACCTCGACGGCGAGCGCACCCCCGACCTGCCGCACGCCTCCGGGCTGCTCACCGGCATCCGCCACGACACCACCCCGCGGCAGCTGCTCGGCGCGGCGTACGAGGGCGCCGCGTTCACCGTGCTGCGCGCGCTGGACGAGCTGCTGCGCGCCTGCGGCCTGGACCCCGCGGCGCCCGAGGTGCGGGACCGCCCGCTGCGGCTGACCGGCGGCGGCGCGCAGGGCCGCTTCTGGCGGGACACCGTACGGCGGCTCTCCGGCCGCCCGCTCGTCGTGCCGCACCACACCGAATTGGTCGCGCTCGGCGCGGCGGCGCTGGCCGCCGGCGCGGTGACCGGGGACGACCCGGTGGGCATCGCGACCGCCTGGGGCGCGGGGGAGGGTGAAGCACTGCCGCCACTGCCGCGCGACCAAGCGGCCTGGGACCGCGTCGAGCAGGTGCTGGACCGGGCGGCGCCGACGCTGCTGCGCTGAGCGGGGCGGGGACGCGGGCCCGGGTGCCGATGGGCCGGGGCGCGGATGGGGGGCGGGGGCCGAACGGGGCCCGGAAGCGGGCCGTCAGGCCACCGCGTCCCCGAACTCCCGTACCGCCTCGTCCACGATGGCTTCCAGCTTGGCGTGGTGCGCCCCGCGCCAGTACACCCGGTCGCAGACAGTGCACTGCGCGAACACGTCGTACGTGCGCCGCGTGCCGCTCTCCAGCCGCTCGCCCACCGACTCCTTGTCCGCGTCCTTCAGCTCGCCGTTGCACGCCGTGCAGCGCGACCACGGGGCCAGCCGGGGCGCGAACCGGCCCAGTACGTCCCGGAGTTGCTCGTCCGGCCGGTCGCTGTAGACGAACGCGCCCGCCCAGAGCTCCCGGCGGCGCAGCAGACCGCGGTCCCGGGAGAGCAGCACGCGGCGCTGGGCCGCCGAGCGGGTGGCCAGTTCGGGATCGCCGATGTCCTCGCTCTCGTACGCCGCGTCCACGCCCAGCAGTCGCAACCGGCGTGCGAGCGTGCCGAGATGGACGTCGAGGAGGAAGCGCAGCGGTGCGCCGGGCACGCGCTGCGGCCGGCGGACCGCCAGCACCTCGACGCTCTCCCGCTCCCGCGGCACGTACGAGACCGGCCGCTCGCGGCCGTCGACGAGCACCGCGCCGACCTCCGTGAGCGGCACCCCGAGCGATTCGACGATGTGGCCGAGCGTGGACGAGCCGTCGGTGACGAAGGCCGTGGTGCCTTTGCGCCGGGCGGGCGCGGCGAGTCCGTGCAGCTCAGAGGCGAAGTTGATGGTGATCTCCGGACCGTTCACCCCCACAGCATGCCATCATTGCGCGGCGCCGGACCGGGGATTTTCCGCCGTGCCGACGACGCGCGCGTACTGGGCCTCCAGCCCCTCCAGCAGGGCTTCGAGTCCGGTCTCGAAGGCGCCCTCGTCGACCGACCGCTGGTGCTGGGCCAGCAGGTGGGCCTGGTCGAGGTGCGGGTAGGTGCCCGCGTACAGCTCCGCGTCGGTGGGGAAGCCGGCGGCGAACGAGCCGAGCGCCGAGCCGGTGATGAAGTACCGCATCGAGGCGCCGATGTGCGTGGCGTGCGCGCGGGGCCAGCCGGCCGCGACCAGGCCGCCGAAGACGGCGTCGGCCAGCCGCAGGGAGTGCGGGCGGTGGGCGGAGGGGCGCATGAGGGCCGGGACGAGATTCGGGTGGCCGGCGAGGGCCGCGCGGTAGGAGCGGGCCCAGTCGCGCAGCGCCGTGCGCCAGTCCAGGCGGCCGAACATCGACAGGTCGACCTGGCCGACGACCTGGTCCACGAGCGCGTCGACCAGTGCGTCCATGGTGCGGAAGTGGTTGTAGAGGGACGGGCCGGTCACGCCGAGGACGGCCGCGAGCCGCCGGGTCGAGAGGGCCTGGAGCCCTTCCTCGTCCACGATCCGCAGGGCCGCACCGGTGATCCGGTCGCGGCTGAGCAGTGGCTGGCGCGGGCGGGCCACGGTGCACCTCCTCGGCTGTGCGGCAGGCGGGGCCGGCCGGAGGTGGACCCTACACGGTGCGTGCCCGGACGGTCGCGGAGCACCCCTTTTCAGCGGCGTTACGGCGGAGTAGGGTGCGAAAAACTTGCACCGCTAGTTTACGGGTAGCGGTGGCGTCGTACACAGCGTCGTACACGGCGAACAGGAGCATCCGCACATGACCACCCTGTCCCTGGCCACGATCCTCGCCGAGGCCGCCCGCCGCCGCCCCGACCACCTCGCGCTCGTCGAGGGCGAGCGGCGGCTGACCTTCGCGGAGCTGTGGCGGCAGGCCAGGACCCAGGCCGCGGGGCTCGGCGCGCTCGGCGTGCGGCCCGGCGACAAGGTCGCCCTGATGGCGCCGAACACCGCCGAATTCCCGCGCGCCTACTACGCGATCCTCGCCGCCGGCGCGGTCGTGGTCCCCGTCCACCTGCTGCTCTCGCCGGGCGAGGTGGCACACGTGCTCCGCGACAGCGGCGCGAAGCTGCTGCTCTGCCACGCCGGCCAGGCGGCGACCGGCGGCGAGGCCGCGGCCGCCACGGGCGCGCGCATGGTCACGATCGGCCCCGAGGTCCGGGTGCCGGGCGCCGACGGCCGGCTGGAGGACCTGGCGGAGACCGTGGAGCCGCTGGTCACCTACGCGACCCGCGAGGCCGAGGACCCGGCCGTGGTCTTCTACACCAGCGGCACCACCGGCGTCCCCAAGGGCGCCGTCCTCACCCACCTCAGCCTGGTCATGAACGCCACCACCAACGCGTTCGACTCCCACGAGGTGCAGCCGGACGACATCACCCTCGGGGCGCTGCCGCTGTACCACACCTTCGGACAGACGGCGAGCATGAACTCCTCCTGGCGGCGCGGCGCCACGCTCGTCCTCCAGCCGCGCTTCGACGCCGCCGCGGCCCTGGAACTGATGGTGCGGGAGGGCGTCAACACCTTCCAGGGCGTGCCGACCATGTACGTACGGCTCCTGGAGGCCGCGGGCGAGGCGGCCGAACTGCCCCGGCTGCGGCGGTGCGTCTCGGGCGGCGCCTCACTCCCGGTGCCGGTGCTGGAGAGGTTCACCGAGGTCTTCGACACCGAGGTGTACGAGGGGTACGGGCTCTCCGAGACCTCGCCGACCGCGGCCGTCAACCAGCCGGCCTTCGGCACCCGCGCGGGCACCGTGGGCCACGCGATCTGGGGCGTGGACGTGGAGATCGCCGCGCCCGAACCGGCCGACCGCATCGAGCTGCTGCCCGCGGGCGAGCTGGGCGAGGTCGTCGTCCGCGGCCACAACGTCTTCGCGGGCTACCTCGGGCGGCCAGAGGAGACCGCGGCGGCGCTGGTGGGTGGGTGCGTAGCCGGCGGGGGAGGGTGGTTCCGCACCGGGGACCTCGGTACGAAGGACGCCGACGGGTTCCTCCGCATCGTCGACCGCAAGAAGGACCTGATCATCCGTGGCGGGTTCAACGTCTATCCGCGCGAGGTGGAGGAGCAGTTGCTGCGCCACCCGGGCATCGCGGAGGCCGCGGTGATCGGCCTGCCGCACGCCACGCACGGCGAGGAGGTCTGCGCCGTCGTCATCCGCGACAGGCACGCGGACCCGGCGCCCACCGCCCAGGAGATCATCGACTGGTCCAGGGAGCGGCTGGCCAAGTACAAGTACCCGCGCCGCGTCGAGTTCGTCGACGCCTACCCGCTCGGCCCCAGCCACAAGGTCCTCAAGCGCGAGCTGCGGGCCCGGTTCACGGACGGGACGGCGTAGGCGGGGCCCCGGCTCTCAGTGGTGGGTGCCGAAGTCCGGCGCGCGGCGCTCGCGGAAGGCGGCGACGCCCTCGACCGGGTCCGGCCCGGTGAGGTCCAGGGCCGCCGCGAGCCACTCCTGGTCCAGGTAGTCGCGCAGCGAGGGCGAGTTGCCGGCCGCGGTCAGCATCCGCTTGGTGAGCATCAGCGCGTCGGGCGCCCCGGCGGCCAGCCGTACCGACAGTTCCAGCGCCTCCTTCAGCGCGCTGCCGTCCGGCACCACCCGGTTGACCAGCCCCATCGCCTCCGCCCTGGCGGCCGGCAGCCGTTCGCCCAGCATCGTCAGCTCCGCGGCGCGCCGGGTGCCGACCGCCTGGGCCAGGAACCACGCGCAGCCGCCGTCCGGTACCAGTCCGCGTTCCACGAACGGCGAGGCGAAGAAGGAGCTCTCGCCGGCCACGGTCATGTCGCAGGCCAGCGCGTACGACCAGCCGATGCCGACCGCCGCGCCCTCCACCGCCGCGAGCACCGGCTTCGGCAGCCGGTGCAGCCGGTCCACCGTGCCCTGCAGCAGCCCCAGCCGCTTGGCCGGTCCCGCGACGCCGCGGCCCGGCATCCGGGGTGCCTTGAGGTCGGCGCCCGCGCAGAAGTGCCCGCCGGTGCCGGTGAGGACGACGGCCCGTACCGCGTCGTCCTCGGCCTCCCGCACCGCGTCCTCCAGGCCCCGGATCGCGCCGTTGCCCAGCGCGTTGCGGCGGGCCGGGCCGTCCAGCGCGATCTGCAGCACGCCCGGCGCGGGAGTGGTGGTGCGTACCTGGGTCTCGGGCGTCCCGCTCACGTCGCTCACTCGGCTCCTCCGGGCTCTTCGGGGCGGGACCACGCTAGGCCGCGCTGATCAGCGGCGTCCACCCTTGCGACAGGGAAAGGTGTACTAGACAGATACCGAATGGTATGCGTCGGTCGCCGTGTCCGGCCGCGCTTCCGGCGCCCGTACCGTGACAATGGCCGGAGCCACGGACGGTGGCGGACGGCGACGGACGGCGAGGCGGGGACATGCGGGTGGGGTTGCTACGAGCGGTGGGCGCGGCGACGGCGCTGTACGGCGTGGCCGTGACGGCCGTGCCCGATCTGCTCGCCCGCCCTTCGGGGCTGGCGGGCGCGGACGGCCGGGTGGCGGAGGCGACCCGGATCTCCCTGCGGCCGCTCGCCTGGCGCGACGCGGCGAGCGGTGTCGCGCTGGCCCTCGCTCCCGAGGGGCCCGCGCTGCGGACGGCCGCTCTGGTCCGGATCGCCGCCGACTTCGGGGACGCGGTCCTGCTCGGCGCCACGCTCCCGGACCCGGCCACGCGGCGGAAGGCCGTCGCCGTCTCCGTGGGCTGGGGCGCGCTCTCCGTCGTCGGCCTCCTCGCGCGCGGCAAGCGGGCGTAGCGGCTCCGGCCTGCTGGGTCTCGTCACAAGACCTGGCAGCCGGACCTTCCGTATCCTGACGGCCATGAGGCGCACTTCCTTTGCCCACTGGCCCTGCTCGATCGCCCGCACGATGGACCTGCTGGGCGACTGGTGGACGCCGCTGGTGCTGCGCGAGGCGTTCTACGGAATCCACCGGTTCGACGCGCTCCAGGAGGCGCTGGGCATCGCCCGCAACACCCTGACGGACCGGCTGCGCCGGCTGGTGGACGAAGGGCTGCTGGAGAAGCGGCCGTACCAGACCGAGCCGGTGCGGTACGACTACGTCCTCACCGAGAAGGGCCGCGACTTCTTCACCGTCCTGCTGGCCATGAACCGCTGGGGCGACCGCTGGCTGGCCGGCGAGCAGGGGCCGCCGGTCGTCTTCCGGCACGACCCGTGCGGGCACGAGAGCCATGCCGAGGTGGTCTGCGCCGACTGCGGCGAGCCGATGACGGCGGAGAACACCCACGCCCGGATGGGACCCGGCTATCCGGCGAAGCTGGCCGAACGCCCGGACGTACGGGAGCGGTTCGCGCGCTGAGCCCCGCCGCGCAGCGGGCGCCGCCGTCGGCCGCGCTCGCCGTCGCCGACCCTTGACAGGTGAGTTCATCTACACAACTTTGGTGGTCAGAACGTTGCCACAGGGAGATGAGGAGGCCGGACGGGCATGGAGTGGACGGGCGCACGGTACGCGGACGGGCCGACGGTCGAGGCGGACACCTGGATCGGGGCGCCGCCCGAGCGGGTCTGGGACCTGGTGTCCGACGTCGAGCTGATGCCCGAGCTGAGCGGCGAACTGCAGGCGGCGCAGTGGCTGGACGGCGCGACCGGCCCGGCCCTCGGCGCCCGCTTCACCGGCAGCAGCGCGCACGAGGCGCTGGGGGAGTGGCGGACCACCTCCTACGTCGTGGAGTGCGTTCCGCCGCGGGCCTTCGCCTGGTCCGTGGAGGATCCCGAACACCCCTCCGCGACCTGGCGGTTCAGCCTCACCCCCGAGGACGGCGGCACCCGGCTGCGGCAGTGGGTCCGGCTGGGGCCCGGTCGGTCCGGCCTCTCGCAGGCCATCGAGCGGATGCCGGAGAAGGAGCAGAAGATCGTCCACGTCCGGCTGCGGGAGTTCGAGCGGAACATCACCGCCACCCTCGGCGCGCTCAAGGAACGGGCCGAGGGTGCGGGCGCCGCTTCCGGGACGGCGAGTGTCTGATGCGTACCGCGACGACCATCGAGGCGTCCGCAGCCCCCTGGCCGGAGCTGGTGGCGTACGTGACCGAGGCCGAGCGGCTGGGCCTGGACATCTGCTGGGTGGCCGAGGCCTGGGGCGCCGAGGCACCGTCCGCGCTCGGATACCTCGCCGCGCGCACCGACCGCATCCTGCTCGGCTCCGGCGTCATCCAGCTGGCGACCCGCACTCCGGTGGCCATCGCACGCGCCGCGATCACCCTCTCGCAGCTGTCCGAGGGCCGCTTTCTGCTCGGCCTCGGCCCGTCCGGGCCGCAGGTGATCGAGGGGCTGCACGGTGTGCCGTTCGCCCGGCCGCTGACCCGGATGCGGGAGACCGTCGAGATCGTGCGGCAGGCGGTGTCCGGCGAGAAGATCGACTACTCGGGGCGGGAGTTCACCGTCCCGCTGCCGGGCGGCGAGGGCCGGCCGATGCGCCTGTCGATGCGCGCCGAGCACGACATCCCCGTCTACCTGGCCACCCTTTCGCCGAAGACGCTCCGGCTGACCGGCGAGATCGCCGACGGCTGGCTGGGCACGTCCTTCGTGCCCGAGGGGGCGAAGGCGGCCTACTTCGACCACCTGGACGCGGGGCTGTCCGCCGCCGGCCGGACGCGTGCGGAACTCGACGTCTGCCAGGGCGCGGAGGTGGCGTTCGCCGAGGACGAGGACGCGCTGCGCGCCATGGTGGCCGGCCGGAAGAAGGAACTGGCCTTCAGCCTGGGCGGCATGGGCTCGGCGCGTACCAACTTCTACAACGCCGCCTACAGCCGCCAGGGCTGGGCCGAGGTCGCGGCCGCGGTACGGGAACGCTGGCAGGCCGGCGACCGGGAGGGCGCGGCCGGGCTGGTCACCGACGAGATGGTGCTCGGCACCACGCTCATCGGCACCGAGGAGCGGGTCCGCGACCGGCTGCGCGTCTGGCAGGCCGCGGGCGTGGACACCGTACGCCTCTACCCCGCGGGCGACACCCCGGCCACCCGCCTGGCCACCCTGGGCCGCGCGGTGGACCTGGTACGCCAGGTCACGGCGGAGCGGGACGCGGCTTAGCGCGTCCAGCGGCCCGCGGCGGTGTCCCATCGCCACAGCACCGTGGCGCCGTCGTGCGCCCCCATCACGTGCCACGCGTTCCCGATCCACTGGATGCAAGGGGTGGGCTCGGGCGCGAGCTGCGGGGGTACGGCGAACTCCACGGCCTGGAGCTGAGCCAGCGCCTCGGCCGGAATCTCGACCGGGATCACCACGTGCCAGCCGTGCTGGGTGCGCAGGCTGATCGGCCGCGCCGACTCGGGTTGCGCGCCGTTCGCCCGTTGGCCGGACTCGCGCCGCAGGAACCGTCGCACGGCCGCTCGCGTCCCGTCGTCGACCGCCCCCGCCAGCTTGCTGCCGAAGTGTGTGGCGATGGCCTGGAGGAACGGCGTCACGGCCATGGTCAGCGCGGCGGTGGCGACGAGGTCCCCCATGCCTCTACCGGGCGGCTGCGGGTACCCGTACCCCTGGCCGGGCGGACGGCTGTATCCGTACCCCGCGGGCAGGTGCGCGCCCGACGCACCGCCCTCCTCTTCCGTCTCTCCCATACCTCCTCCTCAGACCCCCACCCTGCCGTCGATGGCCTCGCGGAGGAAGTCCGCGTGGCCGTTGTGGCGGGCGTACTCAAGGGTGACGTGCAGCATGACGAGGCGGAGTGAGACGTCCTCGCCCCAGCGGGCGGCGTGGGCGGTGACGTCGAGCGAGGGCGCCGCCGCCTCGATGCGGCGGGCGTGCGCGACCTCCGCCTGCCAGGCGGCGAACGCCTCCTCGCGGGAGGCGGTGGTCGCGTCGTACGCGACCTGGTAGTCCCCCTCGTCCGACCAGACGAGGGGGACGTCCTCGGCGTCGATCACCCGGCGGAACCAGGTGCGCTCGACCTCTGCCATGTGCCGTACCAGGCCGAGCAGGGTGAGCGTGGACGGCGGAGCGGAGCGGCGGCGCAGCTCCTCGTCGGTCAGCCCCTCGCACTTCATCGCGAGCGTGGCGCGGTGGTAGTCGAGGAAGGCGCGCAGCGTCTCCCGTTCCCCGCCGCGCGTCGGCGGCCCGGTCCGTTCGACACTGCCGGCGCTTTCGGTGGTCACCGGTGCTCCCTTCCCCCGTGCCGCGCCCGTGCCGCGGCCTCGGCGGGAGGTTACCGCGTGGCCACCAGAACCTCTCCCGTCCCGTACAACCCTTCAGGCTCACCGGAGGTCAACTCCAAGTTCATACAGATGTTCTGAGAGGAAAGCATGTCCCGGTCCCATCACAAGCGTTCCCGGCGTCCCGCCGCCCTGGGCGCCACCGCTGTCGCCGCCGCCCTGGCCGGCGGACTGCTCATCGCCCTGCCCGGCAGCGCCAGTGCTGCCGCGTCGGGCCTCGCCGACGACTTCAACGGTGACGGCTACCGCGATCTGGCGGCCGCCGCCCCGGGTGCGGTCGCGAACGGGCAGGCCAAGGCGGGTGCCGTGGTCGTCAACTACGGCTCGTCCAGCGGGATCGGTGCCGCGCGCCACAAGACCACGACGCAGAGTTCCTCCGGCGTGCCGGGCGCCTCGGAGACCTCCGACCGCTTCGGCACCGAACTCGCGCACGGCGACCTCAACAACGACGGCTACGGCGATCTCGTCGTGGGGACACCGCTGGAGGACGTCGGCGGCGATGCGGACGGCGGTTCGGTCACGATCCTGTGGGGCGGCTCGTCCGGCCTGTCGGGCGGCACGACGGTCGGCGACCCGAACGCGACGGGCCACGACCGGTTCGGCCAGTCGCTCGCGGTCGGCGACTTCACCGGTGACGGGAAGGCCGATCTGGCGGTCGGTTCCACCGGCAAGGACGTGTGGATCTTCAAGGGCGGCTTCACCAAGTCCGGCGGCGCGGCCGGGAAGCTGCGCTTCGACGCGCAGATCGCGTCCGGCGGGTACCCGAGGGGCGCCGTCCAGCTGGCCGGCGGCGACTTCGACGGCGACGGGACGGACGACGTGGTGGTGGGGTCCTCCACGGGCAACTTCGTCTACCGCGGCGGTTCGACCGGGCCCACGTTCCAGACGGAGGCGGGCCCGGGGTACGCGGGCGCGCTCACCGTGGCGGACTTCGACCGCGACGGCCACGACGACCTGGTCGTCGGCACCGACTTCCTCGACATCTTCGACCAGACGGCCGAGGGCGGGTACGCCACCGTGTTCTACGGCGGCGCGGCGGGCGTCGACACCACGCGCAGCGCCGTCTTCAGCCAGGCGACCGAGGGCGTGCCGGGAGCGGACGAGTCCGACGACTCGTTCGGCGGCACGCTCGCCGCGGGCGATGTCAACGGTGACGGCTATCCGGACCTCGCGGTCGGCGCGGTCTTCGAGTCCATCGGCGCCGCGTCCCACGCCGGCAACGTCTGGGTGCTGCACGGTGGCGCCGCCGGTCTGACGGGGGCCGGCGCCCAGTCCTTCCACCAGGGCACCCCGGGTGTCCCGGGCGCCAACGAGTCGTCGGACATGTTCGGCGACGCCATCCACCTCGCCGACCACAACAAGGACGGCCGCGCTGAGCTGTCGGTGGGCGCGGGCGGCGAGAACAGCGACGACGGCGCGGTGTGGGTCCTGCGCGGCTCCGCCGGAGGCGTCACGGCCACCGGCGCTGTGAGCTTCGGCGCGTCGTCCGTCGGCATCGGGAAGTCGGGGGAGGACCCGATGTTCGGGGACGTCATCTCGGGCCACTGAGCAGGCGGACGGACAGCCGGAAGGGGCGGCACCGGAGAATTCCGGTGCCGCCCCTTCCGGCCGTTCCGACGCACGGTCGGCGACGTCACCCGTCGCGCACCACGTCGTCAGCCCGCTTCGGTCTCCACCGCCGGGGCTTCCTGCTGCTTCCCCAGCAGGCTGTGGCGCCGGCCGTAGCCGAAGTACAGCGCGAGGCCGACCGCGAGCCAGACCAGGAAGCCGATCCAGGTGAACACCTGGAGGTTGAGCATCAGGTACAGGCAGCACAGGAGCGAGACCAGCGGGATGACCGGCACCCAGGGCGTACGGAAGGCCCGGGGCAGGTCGGGCGCGGTCCGGCGGAGGATCAGCACGCTCGCGGAGACCGCGCCGAAGGCGAAGAGCGTGCCGATGTTGACCATCTCGGCGAGCAGGTCGAACTTCAGGAACGCGGCCAGGCACGCCATGAGGACACCCAGCACCCAGAGGTTGATCTTCGGAGTGCCGTGCTCGGGGTCCACCTTGCACAGCGCCTTCGGCAGCAGCCCGTCGCGGGCCATCGCGAAGACCACCCGGCTCTGGGAGCGGAAGCAGATCAGGCTCACGGCGGTCAGGCCGACCACCGCGCCCACGCTGATGACGGTGGCGAAGCCCGGGTGCCCCTTCGCCGTGAAGGCGTCGGCGAGCGGTGCCTGCACCGACAGCTCGGAGTAGTGCTGCATGCCGGTGACGACCAGGCACACCGCGACGTAGAGCACGGTGACGATGACCAGCGAGGCGATGATGCCGATCGGCAGGTCGCGCTGCGGCTTGCGGGTCTCCTCGGCCGTGGTGGCGACCATGTCGAAGCCGATGTACGCGAAGAACACCAGCGCCGCGGCGCTGAGGATGCCGGACACGCCGAACGCGGTCGGGGTGATGCCGGTCAGCACCTGCAGCAGCGGGGCCTGGAGCCCGGAGACCTTGCCGGTCGGCTGGGCGTCGGGGATGAAGGGGTGGTAGTTGGCGGTGTCGATGAGGAACGCGCCCGCGATGATCACCAGCAGCACGATGGCCAGCTTGACCGCGACGAGCACGTTCGTGACGCCTTTGGACAGCTTGCCGCCCGCGATGAGCACGCCGGTGAGCACGAGGATGAGGAGGGCGGCCGGCAGGTTCAGCACGGAGCCGTCGCCGCCGCTCACGGCGGCCGGCAGATGCAGGCCGATGCCGTGCAGCATCGAGTTCAGATAGCCGGACCAGCCGACCGCGACCACCGACGTGGCCAGCATCAGCTCCAGGCTCAGGGCCCAGCCGATGATCCAGGCGGGCAGCTCGCCGAGCGAGGTGTAGGAGTAGGAGTACGCGGACCCGGCGACCGGCACCGAGGACGCGAATTCGGCGTAGCACAGCGCCGCGCAGCCGCAGACCGCCGCGGCGACGACGAAGGAGAGCGCGACGGCCGGGCCCGCCATGTCGCGGGCCACCGTGCCGGTCAGTACGAAGATTCCGGTGCCGAGAATGACACCTACCCCGAGGACGGTGAGATCCAGCGCGGAAAGATCACGGCGCAGGCGTTGTTCGCCTTCTCCGCGAGCCTCCTTCATTGCGCGTTCGAGGGGCTTCTTTCGTAGCAGACTCACGGTGTATTTCCGAACTCTCTGAGTGACGCGGGAACGAACGTACGTGGCCCCCGCCGGAGGAGTGTCGGACAGCCCCCCACGTCAGCGCAACGCGACACCCTCGTGTCTCACATGGTGATACAGGGGTTCCGTCCACGCATTCCGGTGATTACCGAGCCGGTAATTTCCCGGGCCATTACCGGAAACCTCACATGACCGTGCCGATGTGCCAGGGCACGAACTCCTCCTCGCCGTATTCCATCGACTCGCTCTTGGTGGGTTCGCCGGAGGCGACCGCCAGCACCCGGTCGAAAATGACCCGCCCCACTTCTTCGACACTGGCCGTGCCGTCGATGACAGTGCCCGTATTGATGTCCATGTCCTCGGTCATGTGCGCGTACAGCGGGGTATTCGTGGCGAGTTTCAGGCTCGGTACGGGAGCGCAGCCGAAGGCCGAGCCGCGCCCCGTGGTGAAGCAGACGACCTGGGCGCCGCCGGCCACGATGCCGGTCACCGAGACCGGGTCGTAGCCCGGGGTGTCCATGAAGACGAAGCCCTTGCCGGTGACCGGCGCCGCGTAGTCGACGACGTCGGCCAGCGCGGTGGTGCCGCCCTTGGCGACGGCGCCGAGCGACTTCTCCAGGATGGTGGTGAGGCCGCCCGCCTTGTTGCCGGGGGAGGGGTTGTTGTCCATCGAGCCGCCGTTCCTCGCGGTGTACTCGCGCCACCACGCGATCCGCTCCAGCAGCTTCTCGCCGACCTCCCGGGTGACCGCGCGGCGCACGAGCAGCTGCTCCGTGCCGTAGATCTCGGGGGTCTCGCCGACGACCCCGGTGCCGCCGTGCCGGACCAGCCGGTCCACCGCGTCGCCGAGCGCCGGATTGGCGGTGATGCCGGAGTAGGAATAGGAGCCGCCGCAGTTCGTGCCGAGGATCAGCTCGCTCGCCGGTACGGTCGTCCGGCGGGCCCGGTCGGCGGCCGGCAGCATGTCGGTCAGCCGCTCGACACCGGCCGCCACGGTCTTCCGCGTCCCGCCCAGCTCCTGGATCGTGCTCGCGAAGACCGGCAGGTCGGCGCGGAGCGGCAGCCCGTCGGTCAGCGCCTTGACCTGGTTGTCCTCGCAGCCCAGCCCGAGGAGCAGGAAGCCGGCGAAATTGGGGTGGGTGAGGTAGCCGCGCATCACGCGCCGCAGCACCTCGATGCCCTCGCCGTCCGCCGCCAGCCCGCAGCCCTGCCCGTGGGTGAGGGCGACGACGCCGTCGATGTGGCCGTAGTCGTCGAGGACGCCGGAATGGCGGAGGCGTGCGGCGATCTGCTTGGCGGCGGTGGCCGAGCAGTTGACGCTGGTGAGGATCCCCAGGTAGTTGCGGGTGCCGACCGAGCCGTCGGCGCGTACGTACCCCTGGAAGGTGGCCCGCTCGGCCGCCGGCAGCAGCTCCGTGGGCCGGGCGTCCACGGAGAACTCGTAGGCGCGCTCGAACTCCCGGTACTCCAGGTTGTGCAGATGGACGTGGTCGCCCGGCGCGATGTCCGCCGCCGCGAAGCCGATGATCTGCCCGTACCGCAGGACCGGCGCGCCCCGGAGGACGGCGCGCAGCGCGATCTTGTGGCCGCGGGGGACGTCGCCCCGGAGCGGTACGGCGAGGCCGTCCGCGTCGACCGTGGTGCCCGCCGGCAGGTCGGCGACCGCGATCGCGACGTCGTCCTGGGGCCGGAGGCGGAGGGCGCGGGCGGTGGCGGGCAGGACCATGAGCACCTCGATACGTGGACGGAGCGGGGGACCGGACAGTCAGCCGTTCGAGATATCGGCCAGTGATTGATATCCGGAGCACGCTAGGACCGGCGGCGAGGGGTGTCAACGACGCCTCCCCGCCCGCTCCGTCGGCGCTCGCGGCTTGACGTGCCCTCAGGGGTGCCCGCTCTCCCGCTCATTGACGCCGCTCAGAGGGCGGCTTTACGCTCCCGCTCAACAGGTCGGACAGCGTTCGAAATACCGAACGCGAGCAGAGAGGCTCCCATGCTGACGACGCCCCTGAGTGGTGTGATCCCGGTCGTCCCGACGGTCTTCGACGACGACGAGGAGCTGGACCTCGCCGGACTGGCCCGGGTCGTGGACTACCTCATCGACGGCGGCGCCGACGCGCTGTGCATCCTCGCCAACTACTCCGAGCAGTTCTCGCTGACGGACGAGGAGCGCGACCAGGTGTGCCGCACGGTCCTCGAACACACCGCGGGCCGCGTCCCGACGGTCGTGACGACCAGCCACTACAGCGCCCGCGTCGCCGCCCGCCGCGGCAAGGAGGCGCAGGCGATGGGCGCCGACATGGTGATGCTCATGCCGCCCTTCTTCGGCGCCACGATGGCGGTCCCCGAAGCCGCCCTCACCGACTACTTCACCACCGTGGCCGCCGCCACCGACCTGCCGCTCATGGTCCAGGACGCCCCCATGTCCACCACCCCGCTCCCCGTCGGCCTCCTCGTCCACCTGATCAAGGAGGTGCCGCAGCTGCGGTACGCCAAGATCGAGACGCCCGGCGCCGCCGACAAGCTCCGCACCCTCATCGCCGCCGTCGGTGACCAGCTGGAGGGCCCGTTCGACGGCGAGGAGGCGGTGACCCTCATACCGGACCTGGACGCCGGCGCGGTCGGCACCATGTCCAGCTCGACGGTCCCCGACCGGCTCGGCCGGATCGTGCGCCGCTACCACGCGGGCGACCGCGAGGGCGCGGTCGAGGACTGGGAGGCGCTGCTGCCGCTGATCCACTTCGAGAACCGCCAGTGCGGGCTGCGCGCCCAGAAGATCCTGCTCGCCGAGGGCGGCGTCATCGGCTCCGACCGCACCCGCGCCCCCTTCGGCCCGGTCCCGCCCGAGACCCGCGAGAGCCTCCTCGAACTGGCCCGCCGCCACGACCCGTTGGTGCTGCGCTGGGCGCGCTGAACGCCCGCCGTCCCCACCGCCCGCCGCCGGCCGGTGGGGGAGACGGCGGCGTCAGGAGTCGCGGTCCTCGATCAGGGTGACGTGCTTGAGGTAGTGACTGCCGAGCCGGACGAGCAGGCCGGCCTGATGGCGGTCCAGGCGTACCTCGATCCGCCTGTGGCGGGCGTCCGTGGCCAGGTTCAGCAGATCGGAGGCGCAGCCCACGCTGAGGAAGTACAGCCGGGACAGGTCCACCACCAGACGGCCTTCCGGCGGCCCGCCCGTGAACGCCTTGCGCAGCGAGGCCAGCCAGTCGGCCCGGGTCGCCAGGTCGGCGTCGCCGATGAGCCGGACGCGACCGGCCGTGTGCAGCGCCCGCAGCATGCCGGGCGCTTCCAGCAGGTCGTGCGGGTGGGCCGCGCGCACGGCGTCGAGCACCGCCGGCTCGAAGGCAGCGGTGTTGTACGCGCAGACCTCGCTGTACGGGCGGGCGGTGAACAGATGCGCCGCGTTCGCCTCGCCGGCCAGCACCTCCTCCAGGTCCGCGCCGAGGTCGGCGATCCAGTGCATGTCGCTGAAGGTGCGCAGCCCGGAGTAGCGATGCGCCAGCGCCTTCTCCGTCTCCTCCTGGATGCGCTGCCACTGACGGGCGGTGGTGTAGCGGGGCGCGGGGTGCAGCAGCCTGCGCATGCTGGAGAACTCCAATTGTCCCCGTGCGCACACGAGGTCCAGCGAGGGGCCGTTCTCCTCCAGGCGCGTACGGGCTTCATCGGGCCCGGTCTGCGGCGCGGGGCAGACGATCACCCGCTCGCCGCGCTCCAGGCCCCGCCACACGTAGGCGGCCACCAGCTCCCACGCCGGCCGTGCCGCGTACCGGCAGAACGCGTGGTCTCCGGAGCGCATCCGCTGTACGGGCAACGTGCCGTGGCGTCGCTGCTCCCCGGCCATCACCCGTCGCCTTCCGTCGCGCCGCCGTCCGGAGCGCACCCATGTCACTGCCGGAGAGAAGATAGGCGAACCGGTCCGTCCCGCGGCGACCCCGATCAGCAACTGCCCGGGTGTGCAGCGCAACCGACCGGCTGAGCCCGTATCGGACCGGTCCGGTGCCGAATCCCCTCCGAAGCTGACATCCACCTTCCTGCGGACAGCCGAACGGTCCGCTGGGCGGTCGAGGGATCCACTGGGCAGCCGAACGGTTCGCTGGACAGCCGAACCGTCCGTGTCCTGTGGCCGATCCGGTGGCGGCGGGCACCGGGGAAAGGGACCATCGGGGCGTGACGGATTCGCGACCGCTGCTCCTGCTCGACGTCGACGGCCCGCTCAACCCCTGGCTGGCGCCGGTGACCCGGCGCTCCACCGGTTACGGCACGCACCGGATGCGGCCACCGGGCTGGGAGCCGCCGCGCGATCCGCTGCTCGTACGGCTCAACCCCGCGCACGGCCCGGCCCTCCTCGCCCTCGGCTGCGAACTGGTGTGGGCCACCACCTGGAAGGACGCGGCCAACACCTGGATCGCGCCGGTCCTCGGCCTGCCCCCGCTGCCCTACCTCGACTGGCCTGACGGCCACCACGCGGACCCCTCCGGCGTGCACTGGAAGACCCGGCACCTGGTGCGCTGCGCGGCGGGCCGCCCCTTCATCTGGGTGGACGACGAGATCGGCCGGCCGGACCGGCGCTGGGTGGCCCACCACCACACCGGACCCGCGCTGCTGTACCGCGTCGACCCGGCAGTGGGGCTGCTGCCCGAGGACTTCGACGCACTCGCCGCCTGGGCCGCGCGCCCGGTCTCCGGGCGGGCACCGGACGAGGGCTGACCGCCCGGCGCCGGGCGCGGGCCGGGCGGATCACCGCAGCACAGAGCGGACCCGGACGCTCCGCCGCCCGCCGCGGACGGGCCCATTGACCGGCGGAGCGCCGCCCCTTACGTTCGTCCCTCGGCGCGCGTTTCGGCACGTGCGCCGCCGACCTGCCGACGACGCACGTATGCAGCGCCCTCCCCCGCTGCCCCGCGCCGCTCCCGAGTGGCGCGCCGCCCGAAGGAGGCCCAGGTGTCCGTCACCATCTGTTCCCTGCTGTGGGACGCGAACCGGCACGGCGCCGGCACCCAGCGGATCTCGTACGGCAGCGACGGCTATCACCTCGTCCGGTTCCCGTACGGCGAGTCCGACGAGAGCTACGACCCGTGGCGCATGCACGACCCGGCCAACGGCGGCGGCTCCGCCTCGGCCTTCCCCGATGCCCGCTCCGGGCTGATCTGGCCCAGCCACGAGGGCTGGGGCGTGCTCTCCGCGATGGTCTTCTGGGCCGCCGACTCCCGCCCGAACGAGTACCGCGCCCGCTTCGTCCGCGACCCGCTGAACACCGGCACCGGCTACGACTCCACCGCCACCACCGACACCTGGAAGACCGGCGGCGGCCAGTACAAGACCTACATGTGGCAGATCTTCGTGCACCCGGGCACCCCGCTGGGCCTGAAGATCTCGGCCCGCGGCAGCGGCGACACGAAGGTACCGGTCCCGATCACCCACGCCCAGTTCAAGCTGGCCATACACACGGACGTGAAGCGGCCCTGAAAGGCGGGCCGACCTGGCCTGATGCCCTGTGGGCTGCCGACCTCGCTCCCTCCGCCGCCGGGTGCGTTCACCTGCGCATGTGGTCGATATCCTGGCGTGATGGCTGAAACAACCGGCGGTGAGCCGCAGATCGACGGACGCTCCACCCGCTGGGACGAGCACAAGGCGCAGCGCCAGGTCGAATTGGTGGATGCGGCGGTCGCGCTGATCGAGGAGGAGGGCGCGCCGTTCCGGGTGCAGCGTCTCGCGGAGCGCGTGGGGCTGTCGCGGTCGGTGCTGTACCGGCACTTCAAGGACCGTGCGGGGCTGGACGAACTGATCCGGCGGCGCGTGGTGCAGTCGTTCATGCGGCGGATGGAGCCCACGCTCAGCTTCGAGGGCACCATCGAGGAGTCCGTGCAGCGGGTGGTGGGCGCACACCTCGACTGGGTGGCCGAGCATCCGCGCCTGTACGCCTATATGGGTGTCGGCGAGCACGCGATGGGTGACGGTTCGTTGGTGGCCGACACCAAGACGGCGATCGCGCTGATGCTGAGCGAGCGGTTCGGGGAGGTACTGAAGGCGCTCGGGGTGCAGGACGCGCCGATCCGGTCCGTCGCGGTCGGGATCGTGGGGTTCGTGGACACCTCCGTCAACCAGTGGGTGCGCGATCCCCAACGGGAAGTGTCCGAGGACGAGTTGCGGGCGATGCTGTGCCGCTCGGTGTGGGCGGTGCTGGACGCGACGCTGCGGGACCTGGGGGTCGAGCTGTCCCCGCAGCAGAAGGTGTCGGATGTGGAAGGGGCTTGATGTGTGCGGCCTCAGGGGGACGAGCCGCCGGCACTGAGCACCCGGCGCCGGGGCACCCGCTCACCCCGGCAGCCGGCCGCTCGGCCCACGGGCCCCTACGCCGGCCGCACACCGCCGCATCAACCGCACACCGCCGCCGCGTCGTTCGCCGCGCGGCGCAGGGACTCCGTGTCCGTGAGCTTCACCCGCGGGCGGCCCTCCGCCTCGCCCGCAGCTCGCTCCGCGCGGTCGATCGCGCGCCAGGCGTCCAGGCCCAGCGCATCCACTGCCACGCCGGCGCCGGGGGCCGGCCGGTTGAGGCGGCCGTCCGCGAAGTCGTCCAGGAGGGACTCGACCGTCTCGTGGGCGCAGGTCTTGTTGGTGCCGATGAAGCCGGTCGGGCCGCGCTTGATCCAGCCGGTGACGTAGACACCGGGCTCGACCCGGCCGTTCTCGTGCGGGACGGTCGCGCCGGCCTCGTCGAAGGGCAGGCCGGGCACGGGACGGGCCCGGTAGCCGATCGAGCGGAGGACCAGGCCGGTCTCCAGGGTCTCCGTGTCGCCCGTGGGCCGTGCGCGGACCGTGCCGCTCTCATCGGTGTGGAGCGTCGTGGGCGTGATCTCCAGGGCGTCGACCGAGCCCTCGCCCGTGAGGCGGACCGGGCCGGTCAGGAAGCGCAGCACGATGCGGCGCCGGCCCGCCACCGGTTCACGGGCCGCCAGGTCGGACAGCAGGCGGGTCTTCTCGGTGGCGTCCGGGGCCAGGCCCTCGGGCCAGCCCTCCACCCGTACGTCCACGTCCTTCAGCGCGGAGAGCGCCAGGAGCTCGGGCACCGTGAACGCCGCTTGCGCGGGGCCGCGACGGCCGAGCAGGACGACCTCGCGGACCTTGCTCGCGCGGAGTGCGGCGAGCGCGCGGTCGGAGATGTCGGTTCGGGCCAGGGCTTCGGGGTCGGCGGTCAGGATGCGGGCGACGTCGAGGGCCACGTTGCCGTTGCCGATGACGACGGCGCGCTCGGTGTCGAGGGAGTACGTGTCGTGCGCGCGGTCGGGGTGGCCGTTGTACCAGGCGACGAAGTCCGTCGCGGAGACGCTGCCGGGCAGGTCCTCGCCCTCGATGCCGAGGCGCTTGTCGGTCGCCGCGCCGACCGCGTAGATCACCGCGTGGTGCTCGCGCAGCAGGTCGGCGTGGGTGAGGTCCGTGCCCACCTCGACACCCAGGCGGTAACGGAAACCGGGCTGCGCCTCGATGGCCCGGAACAGCTCGGTGACCTGCTTGGTGTCCTGGTGGTCCGGCGCGACGCCGGCCCGCGCGAGTCCGTACGGGGTCGGGAGCCGGTCGTGGACGGTGACGCGTACGCCGGGGTGGCGCAGCAGCTCGTCGGCCGCGAACAGACCGGCGGGACCGGCGCCGACGACGGCGACGCTCAACCCACCCGCCGGGAGCGTGCGTTGCTTGGGCACCACGTACATGGGCGCGCGATCGTCGTGCGGATTCTCCTTGTAGTACGAGGCGTTCAGTTCGAGGAAAGGCAACTCCGCCTCGCCGAGGGCCGTGTGCGGCTTGAGCGCGTCCACCGGGCAGGCGGTCGTGCAGGCGCCGCAGTCCACGCAGGTGCGCGGATCGACGTACAGCATCTCGGCGGTCCCGAAGCCGGGCTCCCCCGGCGCGGGGTGGATGCAGTTGACCGGGCAGGCCAGCACGCAGGAGGCGTCGGCGCAGCAGGATCGGGTGACGACGTACGGCACGGCGGGCTGGTCTCCGTTCGGGTGTTCGGTGCAGGGTGGTGCGCGGCGTGCGGGCGCTCAGTCGGCGTGCACGGCGGGCTCGCCGCGGAAGCGCGCGGGGCGGCCGTCGATGCGCAGGGCCCGCCACACCGGGCGGGACGCCTTGTTCATCAGGCCGATGTCCTCGGCCAGCATCCGCACGTCGGAGAAGAGGTTGCGGAGCATCTTCCGGCCGGCCTCGGACTTCCAGAAGACGTCCTTGATCACCCAGGCGGGGATGCCGACCTCGGCGGCGGACTTCCGGTCGGGGATCATGATGACGTCGCACAGCACGCGCATGATCACCGGGAAGAGGACGGACAGGGCGGCGCGGCGGGCCTTGCCGTAGTTCGGGACGCGCAGCCGCAGGAACTCGTGGGCGAAGGAGATGTGCCGGGCCTCTTCGGCGATGTGGATCTGCATGATCCGCTGCGGGAGCGGGTGCACCGGCTCACCGCTGCGCAGCGCCCCCTTCTGCAGGTGGTCGATGGGCTCCTCACCGGCCAGGATGCCGGTGAAGAACGCCTCGGGGTAGAGCGAGCCGAACAGTGGCAGCACGCGGCTGAGCTGACGGAACCAGCGCTTGCCGCCCGCGGTGTTCACGCCGGTGCGGTTGACCAGCTCCTGGAACATCTGGGTGTGGTGGGTCTCTTCGGTTATCTCGTGGGTGAGGTACCTGAACTCCTGGTTCTGGTTGCCCAGTTGATAGATGTAGTCCAGCGCTCCGCGCATGAGCAGGTTCTCGAACTGCATGCCCACCTTGGCGATGACCGCCCAGCGCCAGATCCCGATCCGGATCTGCGTGTCGAGCGGCTGCTCCTGGTACCAGGGGTGGGCGCCCAGGGCGTCCGCCGAGGTCAGCACCCAGCGCGGGTCGCTGGTGTCCACGGCGAACTCGGGGTCGTCCCACTTGATGTCGGTGAAGGCGTTGAAGTTGACGTTGACGGAGCCCTCGGACAAGGTCCGCAGGCGCTCGTCGTATACCTTCCGGGTCAGGTTCGCAGACATCTTCGTCCTCGATTTTTTGGAGGGGATGCGTGATGCGTGATGCGGGTGTGCGGGGATGCATCTGCGCGGGTGCGCGGTGTGCCCGGACCTACCGGCCGAACACACCGGGCCGGGCCGTCAGGCCGCGCGGGTCGTTTCCGGCGTCCCGGCCGCCGCGGCCGTTCCGGCCGCCTTCTCGAAGCGCAGCGGCCCGTCCTCGATGGGGGCGTCCTGGAGCATGGCGCGGTCGCGGTAGTAGTTGTTCCACAGCCGCCACGGGTCTCGGGTGCCCTGGCGCGGCATGACCTCGTTGGCCCGGGCGATGTAGCCGGACGTCAGCGCCTCGCCCATGACGGAGAACTCGGAGCGGTCGCCGTCGGAGGCCACCGGGGTGGCGATGTCGTGGCCGTTGCGGCGCATATGGGCCAGCAGGCGGGCCGTGTAGCCGGCCGCGAGGTCCGCCTTGAGGGTCCAGGAGGCGTTGGTGTAGCCGATGACGAGCGACATGTTGGGGACGCCCTCCAGCATGACGGCCTTGTAGAGGACGCGGTTCTTGACGTCCACGGGGCGGCCGTCGACGGAGAGTTCCATGCCGCCCATGAGGCGGACGCTCAGGCCGGTGGCGGTGACGACGATGTCGGCCTTCAGCTCCTCGCCGGACTTCAGGCGGATGCCGTCGGCGGTGAAGGTGTCGATGTGGTCGGTGGCGATGGCCGCCTTGCCGCTCTTGAGCACCTTGAACAGGTCGCCGCCGGGGACCACGCAGAGGCGCTGGTCCCAGGGGTTGTAGTGCGGGCTGAAGTGGCGCATGTCGACGCCCTTGCCGGCCTGCGCCCGTACGAGGCCGAGCAGCGCCTTGCGTGCCAGCCGCGGGTACCGGCGGCAGAAGGCGTAACTCCCGCGCTGCAGCGCGATGTTGCGGGCCCGGACGACCTTGTACGTGAGCCGGGCCGGGGCGTGCACCTTCTGCAGTACGGAGGTGAGCGGGTCGACCTTGGGCAGGGTGAGGACGTAGGTGGGCGAGCGCTGCAGCATGGTGACGCTCGCGGCCTCGTCGGCCATCGCGGGCAGCAGGGTGATGGCGGTGGCGCCGGAGCCGATGACGACCACGCGCTTGTTCTTGTGGTCGAGGTCCTCCGGCCAGTGCTGCGGGTGGACCAGGGTGCCCTGGAAGTCCTCCTCGCCGGGGAACTGCGGGCGGTAGGGCCGGTCGTAGTCGTAGTAGCCGGTCGCGCCGATGAGATAGCCCGCGCTGTACGACTCGCGCTCGCCGGTGGCCTCGTCCTCGACCACCACGTCCCACCGGCCGGTGCCGCGGGAGAAGTCGGCGCTGATCGCGCGGCGGCCGAAGCGGATGCGTTCCAGCACGCCGCGGTCGGCCGCCGCGTCCTCGACGTACTGCCGTATCTGCGCGCCGTCGGCGAGGATCCGCGCGTCGCGCCAGGGGCGGAAGCCGAAGCCGAAGGTGGGCATGTCGGAGTCGGAGCGGATCCCGGGGTACTGGAAGAGGTCCCAGGTGCCGCCGACCCGGGCGCGACGCTCGAGCACGACGAGCGACGCGCCGGGCTCGTCGCGCAGGACGTGGGACGCGGCGCTGATGCCGGATATGCCGGCGCCGATGACCAGGACGTCGACGTGCTGCTGCTCCATGTGCGGAGGTCCTCACTCTCGCTCGCGGGGCCCTGGTCGATGCAGATGCGGGGCCGCCGCCGCTCGGGACGCTGACGATTGTTCACGCGTGGTTCCACAGCTGTTGCGTCCCCGCAATTTACCTGCGACACGCTGTTTCAGATACCGCCGGTAACGTGATGTGGGTCACGTTTTCGCGGTGCGAGGTGTCCGACCAGCACAGGGGCTTTATGAAGGGGAAGGTCACAAATAGGGGGGTACGGGCTTCCTGCCGACCCGCGCCGAAGCGGGTACGTCCACGTCATCGCCGACGCCCCCGGCACCCCGACAGGCGGGCCGGCCTCTTGCCGGTCCCGATGGCCGTCATGCGGGATCGCGTACGAACGGCAGGGTGGGCGCAGCTTTGCGGCTGCGCCCACCCTGCGCACGGCAGCCGGGTCGAAATGAGCGGAGCTGCCTCAGGCGCCTGACCGCGACCCGGATGCCGGTCAGGCGCAGGGCATCACGAGATCGCTTGCGTCGGGGACGTGTCGTTGCGGACGGTTCCCCAGTGGACGCGTGTCTCGTTGTGGATGTGCCAGATGTCGTCCTCGGAGAGCAGGACGGAGACCACCCCGGGGAAGGCCTCCTCGAAGTAGATGTACGGCTTGCGGTTGTCGATGAGGGGCGAGTGATAGTCGAGACGGTCCTGCATACCGTGTTTGACGGTGACCGGAGTGGCGGGGTGGTACGTGAGGATGTTGGGGCTGGCAAGGTCGATCAGTCCGTCGTCCACGAGGCGCCCCACCTCGTGGATGGTCTCGTCGATGCTCTCGCGCGTCTCGCCGTCCAGGCCGAAGAGCACCGAAGTGCCCAGTTCCAGCCCTTGCTCCTTCACCAGTCGGGCCGCTTCCCTGACCTTCGCCTTCCACGGCCGCGTCTCGTCCCGCCGCAGGTTCTTGTGGATGTTGTCCATGACCTGGGTCGACATGCTCTCGATGCCCATGTAGACGTAGGTGCAGCCGGCGGCCTTCATCTTCCGCAGGATCTCGGCGGACTGCTCGGGCGTGTGCAGCGCCACGAGGGTGTCCACGGTGAGCTGCGCGCCCCACTGGAGCCGGCGCAGCCGGTCGAGGTCGTCGGGGCCGGCCGGCCGGGCGCCGAAGCGCGGAGCGATCCGGGCGCCGTCCGTGGTGCGCAACTCGGCCAGCAGGTCGCAGAATTCGGCGATGTCCCGGTAGCGCCCGCTCCAGAACACGGAGTCGTCAAAGAACAGTGATTCGGCGCCGTAGTGGACGTACTCGCAGACCCTCTCGGCCGCTGTGCTGATGGGGTCACGTTTGAAGCGCTTCAGGACGCCCGCCACCTGTACCGACTCCGAGCAGAAGTTGCAGCGGTAGGGGCATGCGTTGGACACCATGAAGTGAGCGGTGCGCAGCACCCTGCCGGTCGTCGGCGCTGTGAAGATCGGGAAGTGTGAGCGGATGGCGAACGCCTCGTAGGGCGAGGGGAGTTCGGCCAGGTCGAGTGTGCGGCCGCGCAGCGGAACGGCGTCGAAGCCGTCGTCGGAGACGAGGACGGCCAGGGCCTGGCCGGGCCCCGGGCCTTCCTCCGCGAGCAGCGCTTGCAGGTGCCCGAGGACGTGCTCGCGGTTCACCCGGTGGCGGTCGAGGTCGATGGCGAGGGCAACGGCCCGCATGAGCAGGTCCACCGCATGGTGGGCCTCGCCGGTCACCACGGCGTCGATGACCCGGGGTGCCTTGCCCTCGCGGATGACGGACAGCGGGCTGCTCGGTTTGAGGATGAGCGCCTGGCCGTCCGGGGTGCACGTGATGGTCTCGTCCGCATGCCTGCCGCCGAGGATGACGAAGGTGTCAGGGGCCTCTGCCTTGACCAGCGAGGCGATCTCCAGCGCGTAGCGGTGCGCGGGGGAGACCGCGCTGATCAGGACGGCACGGGGACGCACTTCGCGTACCAGCCGGACCCACCGCTCCTTGGCGGCATCGTCCCAGACCCGGGGGTCGAACACCGTCTGGTCGGTGTTGGGGTCGTCACCGTAGGGCCGGTAGCCGTCCGCGCCGGCGGCCAGCCGGTATTCCTTGGACGGAAACCGGGTCCACTGGGGTGCGAAGTCGTTGTAGTGCGTGGCCTTCTCCAGTGGCCCGGCGTCGTCGACGGCCCGGCGGACCGCGACGGAAAGTGCCGTGTAGAGGCACATCGGATCACCTGGGTAGGTGATTTCACCCTCGGCCTGGGTCATGACGGGCGCCAGGACCGACAGCACCGGGAAGTAGCGGTGTGCCGTGTGTCCCCGTGTCAGGTCCTCGCGCAGCTTCTCCCGGCGTGAGCGGCGCAGCAGCCGGAATGCGGTCAGGTCCGCCCCGTCTTCCGGGCGGTGTACGCGTATGGTGCCGTTCGTTGATTGTGCACTTTCGATAGTGTGCATGGTATTGAGCCCTCCGGCCCGTGCGGCTGCCATGAAAGAGGGGCAGCCTGAAATCGGATACGCGGCGTCGGTACGGAATGCATTGCAGGCCGTTTCCGCTGCGTCGGTGACCGACCGGGAGAGAATTCTGTAAATGCCCCCGTGATCTTGATTATTACCTTACTGGGCGGTTCCCAGAGCAAGTCAATAGGACAAAGGAGACAGTCACTTCGACTTGTGTGCGACCGCGGCACGCATACGAGTCAGAGTTTCATCGAGCACACTCGGAGAGGTGCCGAAATTGAGGCGCACGAAGCCATTTCCATCGGTCCCGAAGGCCGGGCCGGAGAACAGCAGCACCTTGGCCCGGTCGCGGAAGAATGGCATGGGATCGTCGCCCACTTCCACACCGCGGCAGTCGAGCCAGGCGAGAAAGCCGGCCTCCGGAATCCGGTAGGACAGCCCGTCCGGGAGGTGTTCGGCCACTCGACGGCGGTTGAGGTCGAGCAGGGACTTGACCTCCGCCAGCCAGGCGTCGCCCGAAGTCCAGGCGGCCTTGAGTGCCTCCACCGCCAGGACTCCCACCTGGCCGAAGAGCATTCCCTGCCAGGAATCGAGGGCCTCGCGCACTGCCTCGGGTCCGATGTGCGCCACCGCGCAGCGGACCCCGGCCAGGTTGAACGCCTTGCTGCCCGACGTCAGGGTGACGGTGCGAGCGGCCACCTCGGGGCCGAGAGAGGCGAAGGGAATGTGCTGGTGGGGGGCGTGCGTCAGATCCGCGTGCACCTCGTCCGAGATCACCAGTAGATCGTGCCGGAGCGCCAGCTCCGCCAGCGACTCCAGTTCCGTGCGGCGAAACACCCTGCCCGTGGGGTTGTGCGGGTTCACCAGGAACAAGGCGCGGCACCGCCCGGGGCCCGCGGCGGCCGCGGCACTCTCCATGCGTCCGGGGTCGAACTCCCAGCCGGCGCCGTGGTCCTCGATGGGCACTGTCAGGGGGGTGCGTCCGAGCCGCTCCACGATCTCGACGAACGGCGGGCAGGCCGGGGTGTGCAGCAGTACGGAGTCACCGGGGGACGTGGCCAGTTGGAGCGTGGCCAGCAGCGCCTGATTGACGTCGGTGAACAGCCGCACGTGCGTCGGGTCGGGGGCGTGCCCGTACCGTCGCCAGGTCCGCTCGGCGAACACTTCGCCGAGCGGACCGCCGTCCGATTCGTCGAACCACATCGGATAGCCGAGGTCCCCCGCCGCGCGGCGCGCCACCGCCTCGCGGATCGCGGGTGCGGTGGGAAAGTCCATGTCCGCCACCCATGACGCCAGTACATCCGGACCGGCGTGGGCCCATTTCTCCCCGTCGCGTTGTGACAACTCGCGGAGGTCCAGGAAATCGAGCTTCGACTGCGCAGCCAGTGCGAGGGAGTTCATGGTGCGGCCTTCCTGCCGGTCGGGATTGTCCCACTGTGTTGTCGAGGTCCCGAAAGACATCGAATCAGGTTGTGCTCCGGCCCCTCGAAAATTGCTGTGACGCTCGTCACGTTGCCACGGTCGAGGGTGATCGATAACGTCGCCAACCGATGCTTGCCGCAGAGTATTTGGCGATGCATCAGTAACGGGTGGAGAGCGGGGAGCCGAGCGCGGGAATACATCGCCCGGAGCCCCGGGACGGAGGGCGGGGATTTGACTTCCTATGGTGTTCGGATTCCGGGCGGCCGGTTGCTCGGCGGCGACGGTCCGCGGTGCACGGGAATGGTGAGCCGCAATGTCCCCGCCTTGCACGACGGCGCTCTCGACACGCTGGCAAAGGCTTGTGACACCACCCGGGAACGAGCGGCCTTCGCCGCCTTCGCCGCGCTGCTGTACCGGTACACCGGGCGGAATCACGTCGGTTTCCGGGTGGGCGGCGCCGGCCACGCCGCACTGCGGCTGCTGATCACCGGTGGGACCTCTTTCCGCGAGCTGGTGGCCGACGCCGGCGTCGACGCCGATGCGGGCGAGGGCGAGACGGCGGCCGGGGCCCTGCCCATCGCCGTCCGTACCGGTACGGCGGCCGAGGAGGATCTCTCCTGCGAGGCGCTGCTCGTGCTGCCCGCGGCCGAGGACGGCCCCCGGCCGGTGGAACTGCACTACGACGAGCGGACCTTGGGTGCCGACAGGGCGCAGCGGCTGCTTCACCACTTCCACACCCTGCTGGACGCGGGGCTCGGCCGGCCCCAGCTGCCGCTGGCAGAACTGGACTTCCTCGACGAGGACGAACTGCGCCGGATCCTCGTCGAATGGAACGCCACGGCTGCCGATCTGCCGCATGCGCGCTCCTGCCTGCACGAGGCGTTCGAGGAGCAGGCCGTGCGCACTCCGGACGCGGTCGTCGTGGTGCAGGACCACGCCACGCTGACATACCGGCAGGTCAACGCCGCCGCCAACCGGCTGGCCCAACGACTGCGACGCCTCGGGGTCGGCGCCGACCGACGCGTGGGTCTCTACCTCGACCAGTCGCCGGAGCTGCTGGTCGCCATCCTGGGCGTGCTGAAGGCGGGCGGCGCCTATGTGCCGCTCGACCCCGGCTACCCGCAGGCCCGCGTGACCACCATGGTCGAGGGCGCCTCGTGCATGGCGGTGATCAGCCGCAGCGACGTGGCCGACGGCCTGCCGCCGAGTGTGACCCCCCACCTGATCGTCCTGGACCGCGAGGCCGACGAACTGGCCGCGGAGCCCGACCACGATCTGCCGCCCCTGGCCGGGCCGGATCACCTCTGCTACGTGATGCACACGTCCGGTTCCACCGGCGAGCCCAAGCCCATCGCGCTGTGTCATCGCGGAGTGATGAACAACATCGCGGACCTCAACGACCGCTTCGGCGTCGGGCCGGGCGACAGCGTCCTCGGCCTGTCGTCGCCGAGCTTCGACATGTCCGTGTACGAATTCCTCGGTGTCCCCGCGGCCGGCGGCACCCTGGTGCTGCCCGCGGCGGGCCGCACCAGGGACCCCGCGCACTGGGCCGAGCTGTCGGCCCGGCATCGGGTGACCCTCTGGAACACCGCGCCGGCGCTGCTGGAACTGGTCCTGGAACACCTCGCGCACGCCGAGCAGCCCGCACCCGGGCAGGAACCCGCGGCAGCGGCGACCCCGCCCGGCCGGCCGGGTGCCACCGTGCGGCCGGACCACCGCCGGCCCCGGCCGCTGAGCGATCTCAGGCTGGTCATGCTCGCCGGTGACTGGATCCCGCTGCAGCTGCCGGACCGGATGCGCGCCCGCGCACCCGAATGCCGGTTCATCTCGCTCGGCGGAGCCACGGAAGCGTCCATCTACTCGACCGTTTTCGAGGTCGAGGCCGTCGACCCGGAATGGACGAGCATCCCCTACGGACGGCCGATGGCCAACCAGCGCGCGTACATCCTCGACGACGCCCTGCGGCCCGTACCACCGGGTGTCACGGGGGAGTTGTTCCTGGCCGGCACCGGGCTCGCACGCGAGTACCTGGACCAGCCCGCGCGGACCGCCGAGCGCTTCCTGCGATGGTCCCACGGGCCCGTCAGCGAGCGGCTCTACCGCACCGGAGACCTGGCCAGGTTCGGCGACGACGGGCTGATGGAGCTCGTCGGACGAGTCGACCTCCAAGTGAAGATCCACGGCCTGCGCGTCGAACTCACCGAGATCGAGGCCGTGATGCGCGGTCACCGGGCGGTCAGGGAAGCCGTGGTGACGGCCCAGAGCGATGCCGCCGGCGCCCCGGTACTCGTCGGGTACGCCGTGCCGGCCGAGGGTGCGGGATTCCGTGCCGATGACGTACGCGAGCACCTGGCGCGCAAGCTGCCGCCCCACATGGTCCCCGGCACGCTGCTCACGCTGTCCGCCATGCCCCTGAGCCCCAATGGCAAAGTGGACCGAAAGGCCCTGCCACCGGCCTTCCCGTCCCGGCGTGCCGGACAGGCCACGGCGGCCGTGCACGCCGAGGACCGGCCCCGCGGCCCGTGGGAGTCGCGTCTCTGCGAGGCCTGGCAGGAAGTCCTGGGCCTCCCCTCGGTGCGCCGGGACGATGACTTCTTCACGCTCGGCGGCGACTCCATGAAGGCCATGCGCGTCATGACGCTGGTGCCCGGCTTCACCCTGGCCGACCTGTACCGGCACCCGACCGTGCGGGGCCTGGCCGGGCTGCTGGAAGCCGGCGGGGGCGACCCGCGGAACACGCCGCCACGCGCCTCTGCCTGAGCTGCCGATCGCCCCGACGGGCGGCACCGTGGTGTGCCGCCCGCCCGCGGCGGTCACGAACGTGCCGAACATCGCACCGGCAGCCGGCTCACGCCCGTCAGGAAGCTGGAGGTGACCCGCTCCACCGGGCCGGCCGGCTCCAGCGCGCCGACCTGACGGCGCAGCTCCTCCAGCATGACCCGCAGTTCGACCCTGGCCAGCGGGCCGCCCAGGCAGAAGTGCGGGCCGTGTCCGAGCGTCAGATGGCGGTTGGGGGTGCGGGAGATGTCGAAGCGGTAGGGGTCCTCGAAGATCTCCTCGTCCCGGTTGGCCGAGATGTTCCACAGCGTGACGATGCTGCCCGCGTCGATGTGCCGGCCCCGCAGCTCGATGTCCACCGTGGCGGTACGGCCGATGTGCGTCACGGGGGTCGTCCAGCGCAGTACTTCCTCGACAGCGGGGTCGAGCAGTCCCTCGTCCTCGCGCAGCAGCTGCCACTGCCCGGGATGCTCCATCAGAGCGAGGGCCGCGCCCGCCGACGACAGCCGTGTCGTCTCGTCACCGCCGATGATGATGTTGTAGCAGTTCAGCAGGGCCTCGGCGTCGCTGAGCGGGGCGCCCTCGGCCTCCTGCGTGGCGAGCAGGCTCACGATGTCCTCCCCGGGAGCCTTGCGGCGCCCGGGAAGCAGCCCGGCGTAGTAGAGCAGGATCTCCTGCTGTGCCTCGGCGGCCTCCGCGCGGGATTCCTCGGACCCGTCCGCGCCCAGCGCGGCCATGGTCATCTCGAGCATCTCGGCGCGGTCAGCGGACGGCACGGCGAGCAGTTCGCAGATCGCGACGAGTGGGATCTGAGCCGCCACATCGCTGACGAAGTCGCCGCTGCCCGCCTCCACCAGGGCCGCCACCAGAGACCGGGTGGCGGCCCTGACGCTCTCCTCGACCGGCGCCATGGCCCGGGCCGAGAACGCGCCCATCAGCATGCGGCGCACGGCCGTGTGCCGGGGCGGGTCGGTCACCACCAGCATCCGGCCGCCCGCCGAGTCCCCGCCGGAGAGCAGAGTGCCGAGCATGTTGCCCTGCTCGGAGCTGAGCCGTGCGGTGTCCCGGTAGACCGCGGCGATGTCGCGGTAGCGGGTGACGGCCCAGAATCCCGGTCCGCCGTCGTCGCTCTCGCACCAGACGACCGGACGCTCCGCGCGCAGCTCGCGCCAGGCGTCGCAGGCGTCCGGATCCGGGTGCAGCGCCGGGTCGATGGTGCGGAAGGCGATCGTGGGCCGCCCGAGGGTGCCGGCGCGGTCACCGCTCACGCGATGCCCCCACGAGGCCGTCGGTCCAGGACCGTTCGATCAGTTCCAGGCAGTCCCCCCGGCCGGCCGGGCCGTGCGCGACCGACCATCCCGCCGGAACGCGGGCCGTCGCGGGCCACAGCGTGTATTCGTGCCGGTCGTTGACGAGCGCGAGGAAGCGGTCCTCGGCGTCGGCAGGGTCGTCGAAGGGGTTTCTCACAGCGTCTCCTGACAGTTCGGGCAGGGCGGCAGGACCGCTCACGTGGCGCGGTGCGGGGTGGACAGATGCCGCGCGAGCACGGCGGCGATGTCGGCCAGCGGGCCGGGGGCGAGCATGTCGCCGTGCCGGCAGGCGATCGGGTGGCTCTCGATCCGCCCGCTCGTGTACGGCGCCCAGAGGTCCGGCCGCTCAGGATCCGGCCCCTTGTCGCGCACCGCTTCAAAGAACAGCACGTCCACGTCGACGGGGCGCGAGTCATGGCGCCGCTGCGCGTTGACATTGTTGGTGAACACTCTGGCCACGGAGGCCAGTTGGCCGGCCGTCATGGTGCCGAGCGGGCTGCCGTGCCGCGCCAGCACGCGCAGCGCCGCGGCCGCGTCGAGCGGCGGCGCGTCGTCCGGCTGCCGGAGCCCCAGCGAGTGCAGTACCTCCGCGAGGGCCTCGGGCTGGTCGTAGTCCACCGGGAGCGCGTCCGGGCGCCGGGGGTAGGAGTCGAGCATTGCCAGCAGCGCCACTTCCTCGCCCTCGGCACGCAGCAGCCGGGCCGCCTCGTGGGCCACGATGCCCCCCATGGACCAGCCCAGCAGGTGGTAGGGGCCGTGAGGCTGGACGGAACGCAGCTGCGCCACGTGGTCCCTCGCCATCGCGGCGAGGTCCGGTTCGAGGGCGGCGGGGTCCTCCAGGCCGCGTGACTGGAGGCCGTGGACCGGGCGGTCGGCGTCCAGGTGCCGGAGCAGACCCGAGTAGACCCAGCTGAGGCCGACGCCCGGGTGGAAGCAGAACAGCGGTTCCCGGCTGCCGTGCGGGCGCAGCGGGATCAGCACGTCCAGTGCGCCGTCCGGTGGGGCCTGTGCCGCCGTACCGTCGAGGAGTGCCGCGAGACCGGCGACGGTCGGGGTGCGGAAGAGCGTGTCGATGCCGAACCGGGCCCCGAACCGGGTACGGAGCAGCCCCAGCAGCCGGAAGGCGAGCAGAGAGTGGCCGCCGAGTTCGAAGAAGCTGTCGTGCGCGCCGAGCGGGCCGGCCGCCTCGTCCGCACCCAGGACCTCGCCGAAGAGCGTGGCCAGCTCCTTCTCCAGGGCAGTGCGCGGCGGCCGCTCCTCGTGACCCGTCGCGGCAGCGGGTTCCGGCACGGGCAGCGCGCGCCGGTCCAGCTTGCCGTTGGGGGTGCGGGGGAAGGCCTCCAGCGGTACGACCACCGGCACCATGTGCCGCGGCAGGGTGCGTTCGGCATGCCGGCGCAGCGCCCGGCCGTCGAACGCGGCACCGGGTTCCAGGCGGACGTAGGCGACCAGGCGCTGGTCGCCGGGGCGGTCCTCGCGGACCACGACGGCCGCCTGGGCGATCTGCGGATGGCTTGCGAGGGCCGCCTCCACCTCACCCGGTTCGATCCGGAAGCCGCGGATCTTGACTTGGTCGTCGAGCCGCCCGAGGAACTCCAGGTTGCCGTCCGGCAGCCAGCGCACGAGGTCACCCGTGCGGTACATCCGGGACCCGGGTTCGCCGTACGGGTCGGCGACGAAGCGCTGCGCGGTGAGCGCGGGCCGCCCGAGATAGCCTGTGGCAAGTCCCGTACCGCCCAGGTAGAGCTCGCCGGGGACACCCACGGGAACCGGGCAGAGCCCCTGGTCCAGTACGTAAGCGCGGGTGTTCCAGGAAGGGCGGCCCACGGGGGGAGCCTGCTCGAAGGGGCCGGTGCCCAGCCAGCCGGTGGCGTAGACGGGGGCCTCGCTGGGGCCGTAGACGTTGGCGATCCGGGCGCCGGGGAACGCCGCTGCGACCGCGTTCGCCACCGGCGCGCTGAGCCGTTCGCCGGCCAGTACCACGGTGCCGGCCGTCACCGCCGGATCCAGGCGCCGGATCAGGTCGGCGAAGACGGAGGGCACTCCGCTGACCAGGGCGGGCGCGGCGACCGGGCCGCACGCCAGGGTCTCGGCCTCGGCCAGGGCGAGCAGATCCCGGTGGATGCGGACGGTGCCGCCGGTGGCGAGCGGGCCGAAGATCTCGAAGACGGACATGTCGAAACTGACCGAGGTGGTGGCCTGCACCTGGGACAGCCCGTCCGTGCCGAGGAAGCCCTCCGTCCAGGCCATCAGATCGGCCATGTTGGCGTGGGAGACGACAACGCCCTTGGGCCGGCCGGTGGAGCCGGAGGTGTAGATGAGGTAGGCCGCGTCGGCGGGCCGCAGCGGGCGAGACCGCTCGGCGTCGGTGAGGTCGCCGTCGGGGCCCGGCTCGTCGAAGGCCGGGTCGTCCAGCAACAGCCGCGGGACGTCGGACGCGGGGAGTGCGGCATCCGTATCCGTGATGCTCACCAGGAGGGCCGGCCGGGAATCCGTGAGCAGCAGGGCGATCCGCTCCTGCGGGTACTCGGGGTCGACGGGCAGGTAGGCGGCACCGGTCTTGAGCACCGCCACCAGGGCCACGATCAGGTCGGCGGAGCGGGGCAGCGCCACCGCGACGACGCGGCCGGGGCCGGCGCCACGGGCGATGAGCTGCCGTGCGAGCCGGTTGGCGCGGGAGTTCAGCTCCGCGTAGCCGAGTGTGGTGCGGCCGCTGACGACCGCCGGCGCGTGCGGCCGCTCCAGGACCCGGGCCTGGAACAGCGACGGGAAGTTCCCGTCACCGCGCCGGGGGACCCGCTCGCCGTGCCACCCGTTGAGCCGCCGCAGCTCCCGCTCGGAGAGGAGTGTGCTGTGCTCGTAGCGTTCCCCGGGAGTGGCGGCCAGCGCGGTCAGTGCCCGCCGGTAGTAGCCGCTGAACTCCGCTACCTGCTCCGCGTCGAACCGGTCGGCGTCGTACCGCAGATGGAGTCGCACTGCGTTCGAGGCGAGGTCCTGGGAGAACTCGGCGCCGAACGGGATGCTGGTGTTGGTGATCCGCCGCTCGTCGAGCACCTCCAGGTCGGCCGTCTGCTCCAGGACCGACCGGTAGACGTGGAAGCGGGTGAAGTTGAAGAAGCTCTCGAAGAGTTCCCGGCCGCCGAGGGCACGTCCGATCTCCGGCATGGGGAAGCGCCGGTGCGGCTGCACGGCGATATCCGTGCGGTGCACGTCGCTCACCAGCTCGTTCCAGGTGCCCCCTGCCAACCGGGCCCGGAAGGGCAGGGTGTTGAGGAACATGCCGAGCACCCGGTCGCCGTCGCGCTCCTCGGTGCGTCCGTTGTGGACGACGCCCGTGACGACGTCCGGGCTGCCCGCGAGCAGCGACATGACGCGCAGATGCGCGGCGAGCAGAACGGTGCGGACCGGCACCCCGAGCCGCTCGGCCCGCTCCGCCAGCGCCGACGCCGTCTCCTGCGGCAGCTCCACCGGAACGATGCGCATGTCCGGCCGGCCCGTGGCGGGCCGCAGGCGGGGCAGGGCCGAGAACGGGCAGTCGGCCAGCTGTTCCGTCCAGAAGGCGCGGTGTTCCTCGGCAGCCACGGCGGCACGTTCCTCGGCGACGAAGGCGCCGAACCGGGCGGCGGGCGGTTCGGGGAAGGCGTCACCGCTGCCGCGCAGGCAGCGCAGATAGCGGTCGAACAGCTCGGTGACCAGGGAGCGTTCGCTCCAGCCGTCGAGGATCACATGGTGCTCCGTGAGCCACAGCTGGAAGGTGTCGTCGGTCAGCCGCTGGACGTGGAACCGGATCAGCGGGGCCTGCTCCCAGGCGAACGGGTGCTGCTTCTCGACGGTGAACCGCTCGTCCATGACGGCACGTTGCGCCGCGCCGTCGAGATGGCGCAGGTCCTCGAAGGAGAGGGGTGCCGTCACCCTGCGGTGCACCAGCTGGAGCGGCTCGCTGAAGCCCTCCAGGTGGAAGGAGACCCGCAGGATCTGGTGGTCGGCGACCATCGAGTCGAGGGCGGTGCGCCAGGCATCCTCGGACCAGGCGGCGCGGATGTGGTACCCGCAGACGTTGTGGTAGATCCGCTCGGCCGCGTCGAGCCCGCTGTGATAGAGCATGCCCGCCTGGAGCTGGGAGAGCGGGAACGCGTCCTCGACGTCGGCGGGGAGTGCGGCCCGGTCCCCGGCGGTGAGCAGCGACAGTGGCCGGTAGGTGGCACTGCCGGAGCCGGGGGTGACGAGGGAGGTGTGCGGGGCCAGTTCCCGGATCGTCTGGTACCGCAGGAGGTCCTGGAGCCGGAAGTCCAGCCCCTTTTCCCGGGCCCGGCTGAGCAGGGCGATGGTGCGGATCGAGTCGCCGCCCAGCAGGAAGTAGTTCTCGTCGGTGCCCACTCGCTCATGGCCGAGGACCTCACCCCAGACCTGGACGAGGATCTCCTCGGCCGGGTTGGCGGAAGCGGTCAGCGGGGCCCGGTCGGAGCGGGACGGAGAGGGCAGCCGATGCCGGTCGACCTTGCCGTTGACGGTGAGGGGGAAGTGGTCGAGCACTACGAACGCGGCCGGGATCATATGGGCGGGCAGCGTGTCCATGAGGTGGTCGCGCAGCTCGGCCGCGCCCAGTGCGGCGTTCTCGGAGACGACGTGCGCCACGAGGCGCGGGCCGCCGCCCTGCCCGTCGTCGGCGGACGACACCAGGGCCTCCCGCACGTCCGGATGGCGTACGAGGGCCGTCTCCACCTCGCCCGGCTCGATCCGGAAGCCGCGGATCTTGACCTGGTCGTCGGCCCGGCCGCAGTACTCCAGCTCCCCGCCGGGCAGTCGGCGCACCAGGTCCCCGGTGCGGTAGGCGCGGCCGCCCGGCAGCGTGACGAATCGGGAAGCGTCCAGTTCAGGGCGCCCGAGATAGCCGCGGGCGAGACCGGCACCGCGCACGTACAGCTCGCCGACCACGCCGCGAGGAGCGGGGCGGCCCCGGTGGTCCAGGACATCCAGGGCGAGGTCGGGGATGGCGGCACCGATGACGCTGCCGGTGTCACCTTCGGCGTCCCGCGGCGTGATCGGCCGGTAGGTGACGTGCACGGTGGTCTCGGTGATGCCGTACATGTTCACCAGGCGCGCCCCGTCGGGGTGCCGGGCGAACCAAGGGCGCAGCGTGGGCGGTTCGAGGGCTTCTCCGCCGAAGACCACATGGCGGAGCGCCGGCAGGGAGCCGGCCTCGGCGCGGGCCTCCGCACGCATCAGCACGGCGAACGCCGAGGGGGTCTGGTTGAGCACGGTGACGCCCTCGGAGCGCAGCAGCCGCAAGAAGTCGCCGGGGTCGCGGCTGGTCTCGTAGGGGACGACGACGAGACGTCCGCCGTGGGCCAGCGCGCCCCAGAGCTCCCACACCGAGAAGTCGAAGGCGTACGAGTGGAACAGCGTCCATACGTCGTCGGGGCCGAACCCGAACCAGTGCTCGGTCGAGGTGAACAGCCGGGCCACGTTGCGGTGCTCGATGAGGACGCCCTTGGGCTCGCCCGTGGAACCGGAGGTGTGGATGACGTACGCCAGGTCCTCCGGCCGCACCCGGTGCTCCGGTGCCTCGGCCGGGTGCGCGGCGATGGCCGCCGCGTCGTCCCGCAGCGAGACGACAGTGCCCGCGAAGCCGTCCAGCCAGGCACCCGGCCGCGTGTCGACGAGCACATGGGTCAGCGCGGTGTCCCGCACGATGAACGACAGCCGGGCATCCGGGTACGCGGGGTCCAGCGGTACGTAGGCCCCGCCGGCCTTCTGGATGCCCAGGATCGCCACGACCAGGTCGAGGGAGCGTTCGGCGCTCAACCCGACGAGCGTTTCGGGGCCCACGCCGAGCTCCCGCAGGTGACGGGCGAGCCGGTTCGCACGCCGCTCCAGCTCGGCGTACGTGAGCTGGTCGCGGCCGTGCCGGACCGCGACGCTGTCGGGCCGGCCGGCCGCGTGGCGGGCGAACCGGTCGAGGACGGTTTCCTCGCTGCTCTCCCGCGGGGCGGGAGCGGTGGCCCCGGCCTCGGGTACCGCGAGCAGGTGCACCGGTCGGCCGGGGTCGCGTACGACCTCGGTGAGGAGCCGGGCGTAGTCCCGGGCGAACTGCTCGGTCAGCCAGTCCGGCCAGGTGCCGTCGAAGCAGGCCTCGCCGTCCGGTGCCACGGTCAGCCGCAGGGCGTGGGGATGCTCCGTGGGCGTGTCGTGACGGGTGACGGTGACCCCGTCGGGCAGCTCCCGCACGGCGGTGACCGCGGCGCGCGGTGCGAAGGCGACCGGGAGCGGCGGAGTTCCGGGGGACGGCCATGGGACGTCCGTGCCGGTGCCGTGCCGGGGCAGGTGCCGCAGGCGTCCGAGCACGGTGCGGAAGTCCGGGGTCCCGCTCAGGTCCGCGTGGACCGCCAGGGGCGAGGTGAACGGGCCGACCGAGGAGACGAACGCGGCCCCCCGGCTGTCGCGGGCCGCGGCGAGCACGATGTCGTCGGTGTCCGCGTAGCGGGAGACCAGCACGGCGAGCAGGGCCGTCAGCCCGTCGTCGAGCGAGACACCGGCTTGCGCGCACAGGCCGCGCAGCCCGGTGACGGCCTGCTCCGGCAGCCGCAGCCGGTGCGGGCCGGAGGCGCGGCCGTGAGCGGCCTCCGGCAGCCGCGGCGGTGCCGGGTGCTCGGCGGGACCCGTTGCCGGTTCGGCGAGTTCGCCCGCGGTTGCCGCGGACGCGGCCCACTCGGTGAACTGCCGGACGGGGGAGAGGAGCGGTGCGGCGGCTTCCGGTCCTTCCTGGGCCTGCCAGGCGGTCACGAGGTCGTCGAGCAGGAGGTCCAGCGACCGTGCGTCGGCGACCATCGGGTGCGCCGTCAGCGTCAGCCGAAGGCCGGCGTGGCCGTCGGGCTCCACGGCGGCCCGCAGCAAGGGCCCCTCTTCGGGGTCGAAGGGAACGTCGGGGCCCGCCCACGACTCGGGTACGTCGTCGTGCACCGACTGCACCAGGGCCGTGCCCTCGAAGGCGAAACGGGTGCGCAGCGCATCGTGGCGGCGCACGCACGCGGACAGGGCGGACCACAGCCGTCCGGCGTCGGTGGTGCCGGCGAAGGTGACGCTCAGCCGCAGCGCGTCAGGGTGCTGATGATCTGTCAGTTCGTACTCGGTGTAAAGGTGTTGCTGATACGGCGTGGCGGCGACGGCGGGGTGCGGCGCGGCAGCCTGCGGGGCCGGCACCGGGTGCGTGCTCACTGGTCATCGACCCTTCTGTCGCGGAGGTGCTGTGGGGAACGTTCGCGCTGCTGCCGCCATCGGCCCAGCGCCCTCGCCCGGGCGGCGCCCCGCGCGGTGGGCGGGGCCGTGCCGGCGTCCGGGCTCTCCGCGCCGCCGGGTGTGACCCGTGGCGCGTCGAGCAGCCGGGCCAGGCCGCTGACCGTGGTGTGCCGGAAGAGATCGGCGGCGGTCAGGCCGGGGTGCCGGTCCCGCAGCAGAACGAGCACGCGCAGGAGCCCGGCGGAGGTGCCGCCGAGGTCGAAGAACGTGGCCTCCGGGTCGTCGACCGGCCGGCCGAGGACGCGTTCCCACGCCTGACGGACCGAGTCGCGTGCTCCTCCTGTCGGCTCCCCGGCCGGCGGGCCGGGCACCGACGGCTGCGCCCGGGCCGACCAGCCGCTCGCGGTGGTCCGGTCCAGCTTGCCGTTGGGCAGCTGCGGCAGTTCACCGACGAAGAGCCACGCGGCGGGCACCATGGCCGGAGTCAGCGCGGCGGACGCGTGTCGCCGCAGGCCGGCGGCGAGCTCCGGCGGTGCCGCCGACGGGGCGGCGGGGTTGGGGGCACCGGCAGAGGGGACGAGGAGAGCGGTGAGCGTGGCACCGTCGGACGCCACCGAGACCAGGGCGTCACGGACCGCGGGATGGGCACGCAACACGCTCTCGATCTCGGAGAGTTCGACGCGCTGGCCGAGGATCTTCACCTGGCTGTCGGTGCGGCCGAGGAAGCGCAGCCCGTGGTCGGGGTCGAGTACCGCCAGATCACCGGTGTCGTACCAGACGTGGCCGTCGTACTCCCCGAACCGCTCGGCGGTGAGGTCGGGCCGCCCCCAGTAGCCGGAGCCCACTCCCGCGCCGGAGACCAGCAGCCGTCCGGGCACGCCCGGCGGCAACGGCCGGCCGTGCGGATCGGCGACGCGGCATGCCTCGCCCGCCAGGGGGTGGCCGATGTGCACCGGCGTGTGGGGTTGTACCCGCCATACCGTCGACCAGACGGTGGTCTCGGTCGGGCCGTAACAGTTGAGCACGCCGCCGGGGACCAGCGCGGTGAGCCGGTCGGCGAGGTCGCGGGGCAGTGGTTCGCCGCCCACCAGGAGCGTGCTGAGCCGCCCGAGGGCCCGCCGCCCGCCGGGGTCGTCGGCCAGGATGCGGGCGACCGTGGGAGTGCACTGGTAGAGGGCCCCTTCGGGGATCTCCAGCTCGACGACCGCACGGTGGTCGGTCAGCAGCACGGTGCGGCCGGCCGTGAGGGGCCAGAACAGCTCCAGGGCGCTGATGTCGAAGGAGACGCTGGTGGCGGCCACGGTGACGGCGGCCGGACCGGTCAACTCCCGGTCCAGGGAGGCGAAGAGGGCGGCCAGGTTCTCGTGGCGGATGATCACGCCCTTCGGTCTGCCGGTCGACCCCGACGTATAGATGACGTAGGCGGGATCCTCGGGGCGGACACGGGGCCACTGCGCGGGTTCCGGGGCTGCCGTGTCGGGCGCGAGGACCACCGGGCCCGTGGCGTCGGGGGCCGCGCCCGGGAGCGGAGCGCCGATGACGGCGGCCGGCGCGGCATCCTCGACCATGAGCCGGAGGCGGTCGGCCGGGTAGTCCGGATCGAGCGGTACGTAGGCGGCGCCCGCCCGCCAGACCGCGAGCAGCGCCACCAGCAGATCCGGGGTGCGCGGCAGCCGCACGCCCACCCGGTCTCCGGGCCGTACGCCGGCCGCGATCAGGGCGGCCGCCAACTTGCTCGCACGGCTGTCGAGTTCGCCGTAGCCGAGCTGTTCGGCGCCGCACACGAGCGCGGTCGCCCCGGGGGCTCGGCGGGCGTGCTCGGCGACGAGTCCGGGCAGCGCGGGCCGGGCCGTGTCCCCGGCTCGCGTACGGGTGTCGTCCGAGCCCTCCGGGGCGCGGGGCCGCACGTCACCCGTGCCGGCCAGCCGCAGGCCGGTGAGGGGGACGGGCGGTTCGGCGACGCAGGCGGCCAGGGCACGCACGAGGTGCTCGGCGAACAGCTCGGCGGCGCGCGCGGGCAGTTCGGAGCGGTCGTACTCGACGCCTACGCCCATCCCGCCGTCCGGGGCGCGGTGCAGGGACACGGCGAGCGGGTACTCGCCCGCTGCCACGGAGGGCGGTACGAGCTGCCAGCGCAGGCCGTGTGCGGTGACCGGTGCGGGCGCGGTCGTCTGCGTGCAGATGATCTGGGTGAGTGGTCTGCGCCCCGGGCTGCGCTCCACCCGGCAGACCCGCAGGATGTCCTCGACCGGCAGGTCGCCGTGGTCCAGTGCGTCGAAGAGCGCGTCGGCGGCGAGGTCCAGCACGGACGCGGTGTCGGCGCCCGACAGCCGGAGCCGGATCGGGAGGGTGTTCTGGAAGCAGCCGATGACGTCCTGGTCGTCCTTGGACCGGGTGGTGGCGACAGTGGCGAGCACGACGTCGTCCCGGCCGCTGTACCAGGCGGTCACCACGGCTGTGGCGGCGAGCAGTTGGGCGAACGCGGTGGCACCGGACTGCCGGGCACGGCGGTGCAGGGCGGCGGTGAGTTCCGCCGGAACCGGGAGGGTCACAGTCGCGTGGCCCCGCGGCTCGGCCGACTCGATCCGGGGCAGCGCGGTGTTCGCGGGGCACCTTTCGAGCTCCCGGGACCAGAAGGCCTCCAGGTCCGCCACGCGCCCGGCGTCCGGCGCCGGCCTGCGGTCATCGGCCTGCCGCAGGGCGATGTTGCCGTAGGCGTCGGCGAGCAGCCGGAGCAGGACAGCGGCCGACTCCTCGTCGAACACGGCGTGGTGCACCGCCACCAAGCAGTGGACGCGCTCGCCGGTGACGACGACGCGGATGCGGCACAGCGGCCCCTGTCCGTGAACGAACGGGGCGCCGGCCTCGTGCAGGCGCCGCGCCAGCAGCACATCGTCCCCGGCCGGGTCGGCCGTGATGTCGACCTCGGAGGCGGCGTGCAGACGCCGCAGCAGCCCGTCGGCCGTCGGGTGCAGGGAGGTCCGCAGCGCCGGCTGGGCCTCGGCGACGGCCCGTGCGGCAGCCGTCAGACGGGCCGGGTCGACCGGGCCGTCGATGCGGATGTGATGGACGAGAGGCGGTCGGCCGCCCTGTTGGTCCAGTAGAAAGAAACGCGTCTGCTCGGCGGTTGCCGGTCCCATCGCACTTTCTGAATCCGAGTCTTCAGACATTCGGATAGCCCCCGCCTTGAATCCGATGCAACAAATCGCAGAGGAACGCTAAGTACGCGATCTGGCGCTGTCAAGGAAAAAGATCGGCAAGCACCCCGGGGCGCACCGGGGGATTTAATCCGAAATGGGACATAGACAGTGTGGCGTGAGTCACATTGATCACCATCGGCTGGATCGGTACTGTGAGCTCGGTATTCTTGCCCAGGATTCGTGATCTTGGGTAGTCACGGCGGCGTGCTGACAGCGGCAGCCGCCGGTCCGAGAAATTTTCCGCCGCCACTTCGGGCGGCGATGAATTCGGATCAGTGGGAATTCGGGGGACTTGTCAGTGGAATCGAATTCGTACCCTTCTGGCGCCTCTGCCGGCGATGTCATGGACCTGGCGGCGGGCCTTTGGCTTGAGATTCTGGGGCCCGATGCGGACACCGGCACGGGATTTCTGGAGAACGGCGGCGATTCGTTTCGCGCGGTCCTGCTGACCGCGCGCCTGTATGAGTTGACGGGCCGTCAGGTCGAGTATCTGGACGTGCTGGAGGCGGGCGGGGCGCAGGCGATCGCCCGTCTGCTCACCACCGACGCCGCGGGGAGCTGAGCCATGGGCTGTGAGCTGGCACCCAACCAGGTCGATCTCTACACCGCGGACCACGCCACCGACGACCCCGCCACCTATCTGGTGAACGCGGTCTACCGGATCACCGGCCCCCTCGACGCCGACCTGCTGGCCCGGAGGCTGGAGCGGCTGCTGGACGCCCATCCGGTGCTCGCCGCCCGGGTGGTGCGGGACGGAGAGTCCTGGCTGCTCGAAGAGGCCCCGGACCGCCCGCAGTTGTCGTGCGCCGTGCTCGACGCCGACCCGGACGGCGCATCCGCACGACAACGCGTGCACGACGAACTCCGCGTCCCGCTGGACCTCGCCAAAGGACCGCTGCTGCGGGTCGTCCTGCTCCGGCACCGGCCGCAGACCGCCGACCTCCTGATCGTCGCCCACCACCTCGTCGTCGACGGACATTCCATGGGCCTCATCGCCCGGGCTCTGCTCACCGACACCGTGGAGAGCGGCCCCGACTTCGCCGAGTGGGCCGCGGCGGCCCGCGGCCGGCTGTCCGCACGCAGCGCCGACGCGCCCGCCATCCGCGCCGAACTCGCCGCCGCCGACAGCGCCCCCTCCCTCGACTGGGCCGCACCCGACGGCCCACCGGCCGAGGACGGCCCGGCCGGGGGAGTGGCCGAGGCGATCGTCCCCGCCGCGCTGCACGAGAGCATCCGGCGGCTCGGCACCGACCTCGGCATCACCGCCCACTCGGTGGTGCTGGCCGCCGCGGGATTCGTCATCGGCCGCAACTCCGGCTGCGCCACCCCGGTCGTCGGCACCACCGTCTCCCGCCGCCCGGCCGCTCACTCCGGCACCGTCGGGTACTTCAACACCACCGCGCCGGTCCCCGTCGGCCTCGACGACGAGAGCACCGTGTCGGAGTTCCTGCGCGCCGTACACCGCCGCGGAGTGCGGGCATACCGCGATGCCGACCTGCCGCTGTCCGCCGTCTGGCCCGCCTCGGCCCGCACCGCACCACAGGTGGTGCTGGCCGCCATCGACGCGCTGCCGCACCTGACCGAGGGCGAGCCGGCCGCCGTACCGCACGCGGACCAGGGCCTCGGCACCGCGCACTTCCCGCTGACGATCGGCCTCTACCAGCAGCCCGGCCAGCAGGGCGGCATCCGCATGCTGCTGCGCCACCAGCGCGCCCTGGTCGACGACTCGGCAGCGGCGCTCTTCTTCCGGCAACTGCTCCGGGTGCTCGACGAGTTCACCGGCGACCCGGCGAAGCGGCTGGGCGCGGTGACCACGCTCACCGGCCCCGAGCTGCTCGACGGGCTCGCCACCGGCCGCGGCACGCCCCTGGACGTACCCGCCGACACTCTTGCGCAGCGGTTCGCACGCCAGGCGGCCGAGGCCGCCGACCGCACGGCCGTCGTCTGCGGCGCCGACCGCCTCACCTACCGCGAACTGGACCAGCGCTCACGCAACCTGGCCGCCGCGCTCGGCGAGGCCGGGGTACGGCCCGGCGACCGGGTGGGGGTGTGCCTGGACCGTGGCATCGGACAGGTCACGGCGGTCCTCGCCGTGCTGCGCGCCGGAGCGGCCTACGTGCCCCTCGACCCCGACTATCCGCCGCAGCGGCTGGCGTTCGTCATCGAGGACACCGGGCTGCACACCGTCATCACCGCGGACGGGCTGCTGTCCGCGGCCGGCGGGCTGTCCGTCGTCCCGGTGGACGCCGTCCCCGAGGACCCGGAGCGGCCGCTGCCCTCCTTCACCGCCGATGCCACGGCCTACATCATCCACACCTCGGGCTCCACCGGCCGGCCCAAGGGCGTCCTGGTCAGCCACCGCAACGTGATCGCGCTGCTCGCCGCCACCGAAACGGGCTACGCGCCCGGACCCGACGACGTCTGGACGTACTTCCACTCCCTGGCCTTCGACTTCTCCGTCTGGGAGATCTGGGGCTGTCTGCTCAGCGGCGGCCGGCTCGTCGTCGTCCCCTACGACGTCTCCCGCGATGCCGAGGCATTCCACGCCCTGCTGCGCGCCGAGGGCGTGACGGTCCTCAACCAGACGCCCTCCGCGTTCGCCCAACTCGTCGGCACCCGGTCCTTCCAGGACGGCGGTCTCGCGGTACGGCTGCTCATCTTCGGCGGAGAGGCCCTGGACCGCGGCGTCCTGCTGCCCTGGATGGACCGCTACCCCGAGGACGTCTGCCGCGCCGTCAACATGTACGGCATCACGGAGACCACCGTCTTCTGCACCTGGCACACCGTGGACCGAGAGGAAGCGCGGCGGGGCAGCCGCTCCATCGGCCGGCCCGTCCCCGGCTGGGACGTCTACGTCCTGGACGGCCGCGGCCGGCCGGTGCCCCCCGGAGTGCCGGGTGAGCTGTACATCGGCGGCGCCGGGGTCACCCAGGGGTACCTGAACCGGCCGGAGCTGAACGCCGAGCGGTTCCTGGACGGCCTGCCGGACCTGCCCGGCCGGCGCCTCTACCGCAGCGGGGACCTGGGGCGCTTTCTGCCCGACGGCCGCGTCGAGTACCTCGGCCGCCTCGACGAACAGGTCAAAATCCGCGGACACCGCATCGAGCCCGGCGAGATCCGGCACTCCCTGCTGGAGGACCCGCGCGTACGCGCCGCCGCCTGCGTGGTGCGCGTCCCCGGGGGCCCCGACACCGCGCGGGTGGACGCCTACGTCGTCACCGACGAGCCCGACGCGCTCGCCGACATCCGCCACCGGCTCGCCGACCGGCTCCCCGGGCACGCACTGCCCGCCACCCTCACCGCGGTGCCCGAACTGCCCCTCACGCCGAACGGCAAGCTCGACACCGCCCGCCTTCCCGAGCCCGCGTCGACGGCGCCCGCCCCCGGTCGGGACACCGCACCGGAGGAGCCCGACGGCCCCTGGGCGTCCGTGGCGCAAACCTGGCAGGAAGTACTCGGCGTCCCCGTCGGCGCGGACGACAGCTTCTTCGACCTCGGCGGCACATCGGTGCAGGCGGTACTGCTCGTCACGGCACTGCGCGAGGACTTCCCCGAGGTCCGGCTGCGCGACGTCTTCCGCAACTCCACCCCCAGGCGGCTGGCCGCCGCCCTCGGCCGGCACGCGGCGCAGTCATGACCGAGCCCGTTCGCCCCGGGGGAAACGCCCCGGCCCGGTCGTACGTACGTGAAGGAGCACCGGCATGACTGAGTCGGACCGTCAGGACGACACGGTGGCCGTCGTCGGCCTGGCGCTGCGGGTCCCCGGAGCGTCGGACCCGGACACGTTCTGGGCGAACCTCGTCGCGGGCAAGGTGACCGTGCCCGCGGCCGGCGACCCCGTCGAGCAGGCGGGCGAAGCGCCGATGACCGCCGGGCAGATCGACCGCTATGCCCAATTCGACGCCGAACTCTTCGGCATGACACACGCGCAGGCGGCCCTCACGGACCCCCAGCACCGCGTGCTCACCGAGCTGGCCTGGGAGGCGATGGAGGACGCCGGACTGGACACCACCCGGTCGACCGACCGGGTCGGCGTGTTCGTCGGCTGCGGGCCCGATGACTACCTGCACCACAACGTCCGGCGCCACGACCGCACCGTGCGCACCCAGGGAGCCGAGCAGATCCTGTTCGGCAACTCCCGCGACTACCTCGCCACGGCCCTGTCCTACCGCCTGGGCCTGACCGGCCCCAGCATGACCGTCCAGACGGCGTGCTCCACCTCGCTGGTCGCCGTCCACCAGGCGGTGCGCAGCCTGCTGACGTACGAGTGCGACGTCGCCGTCGCCGGTGGCGTGACCGTCTTCCCCGTGGAACGGCCCGAGTACCGGTGGGCGGAGGGCGGCATCTACGCGCCGGACGGCCGCTGCCGGGCTTTCACCCGCGGCAGCGGCGGGACGGTTCCGGCCAGCGGGGCCGGCGTCGTGGTGCTGCGCCGGGGCGCCGACCTTCCGCGGCCGGGCCGGGCCGCGCGGGCCCATATCGTGGGCAGCGCCGTCAACAACGACGGAGCGGACCGGATGGCCATGTCCGCGCCGAGCCCCCGCGGACAGGCCGAGGCGATCCGCGAAGCCCTGGAGGTCGCCGCGCTCACCCCCGCGGACATCGGCTACGTCGAGGCCCACGGCACCGGCACCGTCCTCGGTGACCAGGTCGAACTCGCCGCACTCGCCGAGGTGTACGGCACGGCGCAGGCCGGCTGTGCGATCGGCGCCGTGAAGCCGAACATCGGCCACACCGACACCGCCGCCGGAGTGGTGGGGCTGATCAAGACGGTGCTGGCCCTGCAGCACGACACCGTGCCACCGCTCCCCTCCCAGCCGGGCGACGGACCCGACGCCGACCTGGGATCCCCCCGGTTCTTCATCCCCCGCGAAGCCCGCCCGTGGAGCGCCACGCTGCCCCGCCGCGCCGCCGTCAGCTCCTTCGGCCTCGGCGGAACCAACGCCCACGTGGTCCTCGCGCCCGCAGCGGCGGACGGCCCTGCCGGAGGCGGGCCCACGCAGAGCGGCAGCGCCCATGCGGTGGACCGGCCGGCCGGCACCCCCCGAGTCGCCGCCCTGTCGGCCGCCACCCCCCAGGCGCTGCGCGACCGCGCCCAGGATCTCGCCGACTGGCTCGACGGGCCGGGCGCGGACGTCCCGCTCGACGATGTGCTCGGCACGCTGTGGCACGGCCGGCGCCACCTCGCACACCGGGCCGCGATCGCCCTGCCCCATGACGCCGCGCGGATGCGAGCGGCGCTGCGGCAGGGCCTGCACGAGGCCGCCCGCGCGGCCGACGTGCCGCCGGCCGCGCCCGACCCCGCCGTGGCCGTGTTGCTGCCCGGGCAGGGCATCCGGCTCACGGCCGCCGACCTGCCGGCCGACGACCCGGCCTTCGCAGCCGACCTTGCCCGGCTGCAGGCCGCCGTCCTGGACGCCGGCGGCCCGGACCTGCGGTCCTTCGCGGACTGGGGCAGCGGCGACCCCCGGCTCCTCGACACCGCGGTGGTCCAACCGCTGCTGTTCACCGCCTCGTTGGCCCACCTGTGGTGGCTGGAGCGCCAGGGCATACGGCCCGACACCCTCCTCGGCCACAGCATCGGGGAGCTCACCGCCGCCGCGTACGCCGGGGTGCTCGACGTCGAGGACGCCGCGGCCGCGGTCGTCCGGCGCGGCGCGCTGATGGGCGAGGCCCCGGCCGGGGCGATGCTGGCCGTGCCCCTCGACGAGACGGCGGCCCGCGCGCTCGTCGACGGCCTGCCGGCCGACGTGTGCGGCGTCAACGGCCCCGACGACGTCGTCCTGGGCGGTGACCTCGCCACCGTCGCCGAAGTGGAACGACGGTGTGCCGAGCGCGGCCTCGCCACCACCAGGCTGGCCACCTCGCACGCCTTCCACACCCGCGCGATGGAACAGGCCGCCGCCCGCTTCGGGGAGTTCCTGGGCACGCTGCGGCTCTCCGCCCCGCGCACCACAGTGATCTCCAACCTCACCGGCGCGGCGCTCACCACGGAGCAGGCGACCTCGCCCGACTACTGGGCGGCCCAACTGCGGGGCACCGTACGGCTGGGCGACGGCGTACGCACGTTGCTGGCCGGGCGGTGCGACGTCGTCATCGGGGTGGGCGGCAGCCGGTCGCTCACCAATCCGGTGCGCCGCACGGCCCGCGTACTCGACATGTCACGCCCGCCCCGGACCGTCGAACTGCTCGGCGGCTCGGACCAGGACACGACACTCGCCCGCGACGCCGCCCTGGCCCAACTGTGGGCAGCAGGCTGCCCTCTCGGCTTCGCACCGCCCCTGCCGGAGCGTCCGGCTCCGCTGCCGCGCTACCCGTTCGCCGCCACCCGGCACTGGCTCGACGCGCCCGCCACCGCGCTCCACGACGTCGTGGACACCGCACCGCCGGGCCGGCAGGAGGCCGCCGCCCCCGCCGCGTCCAAGGAGGTGGCCGCCGCCGAGCCGGAGGCCGGGTCGAGCGACATCGCCGCGGCGATCACCGAGATCTGGCAGGACACCTTCGGCGGAGCGCCCCTCACGCCCGAGGACAACTTCTTCACGCTCGGCGGCACGTCCCTGCAAGCCGCACAGCTCATCGCCGTCATCAACGACACCCTGCTCCTCGCCCTGGTGCTCGGCGATCTCTACGAACACTCCGACCTGGCCGCCTTCATCCACAGAGCCGAGCAACTGGCCGCCGAACGAGACGACGACGCACTCCTGCGGCTGCTGGACGAGATCGAGGAGGCCTCGTGACCGACCTGTCCCGCCGACTGGCAGCCCTCACGCCCGAGCAGCGCAGGCTGCTCGGGCGGCGCCTCCAGCCCCGCGCCGACGGCACACCCGCCGGGGCCGGGGCCGACGGCGCCCCCCACCGGCAGAGCCTGTACTTCTTCGCCAGCGCCGACGCCGTCGCCGCACCGGAGTACTACCGCTTCGTCCTCGACGCCGCCCGGCAGGCGGACACCGCCGGCCTGCACGCGGTCTGGCTGCCGGAGCGCCACTTCGTGGACTTCGGCGGGCACTCGCCCAACCCGGCGGTGCTCGCCGCGGCCGTCGCCGTGCACACCGAACGCATAGAGATCCGGGCCGGCAGTGTCGCCGCGCCGTTGCACCACCCGGCCCGCATCGCCGAGGACTGGTCCGTCGTCGACAACCTCAGCGGCGGCAGGGCCGGGCTCTCCTTTGCCAGCGGCTGGCATCCCGATGACTTCGTCCTCGCCCGCACCGACTACGCCCGGCGCCGTGAGGACACCCTGCGGATCGTCGACCAGGTACGGGCCCACTGGAGGGGCGAGCGGGTGAGCCACCCCACCACCGCGGGCGGCACCGCCGCCGTCCGCACCGGCCCGGCCCCCGTACGACGCGAACTGCCCGTCTGGCTCACCTCGGCGGGCAATCCGCAGACCTTCGCCTCGGCCGCACAGGCCGGGCTCGGTGTGATGACCGCGCTGCTCGGCCAGACGATGCCGCAGCTACGGCAGAACATCGCCCACTACCGCGAGACATGGCGCCGCGCCGGCCACCCGGGAGAGGGCGACGTGGTGGTCATGGTGCACGCGTACGTCAGCGACCGCGACGACCTGGAGGAGTTCCTGCGTCCCGCGATGCACGGCTATCTGCGGGCCTACCGCAATCAGACCACCGCGCCCGGCGAGGACGAGAAGCTGCTGCTGGAAAGCGCCTACCTCAACTATCTCGCCGGGCCCTCGCTCCTGGGGCCGCCCGCCAAGGCGGCAGCCGTCCTCGGAGAGCTGCGGGAGGCGGGCGCCGACGAAGTCGGCTTCCTCGTCGACTTCGGCCTGCCCACCGACGAAGTGCTCAGCGCCCTGCCCGCCCTGTTCGCCTGTCTCCCCGCGGAGCGTGAACGATGACCGCAGCCCCCGACAGAGCCGCCCTCACAGCCCGGCTCGCGGGACTCTCGCCCCGGCAACGGGCCGCTCTGATGGCGCGGCTGTCCCGCGAACGCCAAGGGCCGCCGCCGCTCACGCCGCGCACGGGGCCGCGCGACACCGCGCCCCTCGGCATGGACCAGGAGCGCCTGTGGATCCTCGACCAGCTGTACCCCGGCACCATCACCTACACCCTCGGCTTCGGTCTGCGTTTCGTCGGCGCGTTCGACCGCGACGCGTTCACCGAGGCGGTGGCCACCGTGGTGCGCCGGCATGAACTGCTGCGCAGCACGGTCGAGGTGGAGGGGGCCGAGCCACGGCTGCGCGTCCACCCCGACCGCGGCGCGGACCTCACCTTCACCGACCTGTCGGGCGGCCCCGCCGAGGAGAAGGAGCAGCGCCGCCGCGCTTTCGTGTCCCGGCACGTACGTCGCCCGTTCGACCTGACCCGTGACCCGGTGCTGCGGATCGGCGTGGCCGACCTGGGCGGCGGCGACCACCAGATTGTCCAGACCATGCCGCACTCCTTCACCGACCAGTGGTCGTACGTACGGCTGAACCGGGAGCTGCTGGAGGCCTACCGGGCCCGGCTGGAGCACCGGAGACCCGAACTTCCGGACCTGCCAGTGCAGTTCGGCGACTACGCGCACTGGCAGCGCAGCTATTTCCACACCGAGCACGGTGAACGCCACCGTGCCTTCTGGCGCGACTACCTTGCCGACGCCCCGGACGCGCCCCTGCTGCCCTACGACCACCCCGTGGAGACCGAGGACCGGCGCGGCCGCCAGCACAACTTCGTACTGGACAAGCGCACGGCCGCCGCGTTCATCAGCCGCGCCAAGGCCGCGCGCAGCACCGTCGCCAACGCCATGGCCGCCGCGTATGCGGCCCTGCTGTACGAAGAGAGCGGCGAGCGCGACATCCTCGTCGGGGTGCCCAGCGTGACCCGCGGCCAGGCCGCGGTGCAGGACCTGGTCGGTTTTCTGCTGACCAACGTGCCGCTGCGGATCCGGGTACCGGAGAACCCGACACCGAACGACTTCCTGGCCGCGGCCCAGGCGGCGGGCGCGGCCGTCTCGGCGCATCACGAGACGCCGTTCGGCGAGATCGTCCGGGCCGCGGCGCCGGAGCGGACCGCGCACGGCTACCCGCTGCTGCGTACCATGCTGGTCCACCTCGACCTGGCCGAGACGGTCGCCTACGACGTGCCCGGCGCCACTGTCTACGCCAACGCCGTGCCCGAAGGCATCTCCTCCATGGACGTCACGGTCGCCTGGTGGCACCTGGGCGACCTGGTCTACGGCCGCTTCGAGTACCGGACCGCCCTGTTCGAACCGGAGACCATCGACCGCCTCGCCCGGCGCCTGCTGCAACTGGTGGAGCTGTTCGCCGCCTCCCCGGACACGCCCCTCGTCAGTCCCGCCGCCCGGGGCCGCGACGCCGTCGCCGCCGCCTGGCGCGAGGCGCTGGCCCAGTACGGCGACGCCCCCGACGAGGCCTTCGCCGCGAGCGGCGGCACGCCGCTGCTGGCCGCCCGGCTGGCCCGGCTGCTCCGCCGCGCGGGCTTCGACATGCGTCCCGGGGACATCACCCCGGGCGCCACGCTCCCCGAACTGACCGCACTGCTCCTGGCACGTGGGAACCCGCTGCGGCCGGACGACCCGCAGAGCTCCACGGTGCCCGGCCTCGTCGGGGTCGAGGAGCAGTACCTGGAACGCCTCTTCGCCGACGCGAAAGGCACCCCGGTCCACGACGGCACACCCCCCACCCGTCCGGAGGAAACCCATGACCTCTGACCCGGGCACCGCGCCTGCGACACGGCAGCGCCGGCCGCTGTTCATGATGCTGCTGGCGCACTACCTGTCGTCCTTCGGCAACGCCATCACGGTGATCACCGTGCCGCTGTACGTCCTCCACACCACCGGCAGTTCCGTCTCGACCGGACTCGCCGGCTTCGCCAACACGCTGCCGCTGATCTTCGCGGGTGCCGTGGGCGGGGTATGGATCGACCGCATCGGCGGCAAGCGGATGAGCGTGCTGAGCGATGTCGTCGCGGGCGTCTCCATCGGCCTGGTCCCGCTGCTCGACAACACCGTGGGACTGCCCCTGCCCGTCCTGATGGGGCTGCTCTTCGGCCGCAGCCTGGGCTCCACGCCGACCGGTGCCGCACGGCAGAGCCTGATCAAGCCGCTCGCGGAGCAGTCAGGGGTCCGCCTGGCGAGCGCCAACTCGTGGATGCAGGGCGCCCCCCGGCTCGGCCTGCTCGTCGGCGCACCGCTGGCCGGCCTGCTGGTCGCCGTGTCCGGACCGGTGACCGGCATGTACGTGGACGCCGGTACCTTCCTGCTGTCCGCCCTGCTGGTCGCGGTCGGCGTACCCAACAGGTCCGCATCCGCTTCCGCCGCCCCGCGTGATCATGGCTTCTTCCGGCAGCTCGCCGAGGGGGCCAAGCTGGTGCGGGGGATTCCCGTGGTCGGTGCCATGACCGCTTTCGTCTTCGTCACCAACTTCCTCGACGACGCCTTCAACCCGGTGATCCTGCCGGTCTACTCGGACGAGGTGCTCGGCAGCGGACAGTATCTGGGCTGGCTGGTCGCCGCCTCCGGTTGCGGCGCAGTCGCCGGTACGTTCGCCTACAGCCCCGCCAGCGCCCGCTGGCTGACCAGCCGCCGCTGGACGCTGCTCGGCTGCTTCCTGGTCATCGGCGCCCTCCGGCTGGCCCTGGGCGGCATGCCGGGCGTGGTGCTGAGCATCGTGATCTCCTTCCTGCTCGGCCTCGCGGCCGGACCGCTCAATCCGGCCCTCTCCACCGTGATGCTGGAGAAGGTCCCGGAAGCCGCCTTCGGCCGGGTCTTCGCCCTCACCTCCGCCGTCGGGATGAGCGCCGCCCCGATCGGCATCCTCGTGGCGGGGTGGTCGATCCATGGCATCGGGCTGCGCGGAACCCTTCTTCTCTTCGGCACCGCGTACATCGTCCTGGTGCTCGTCTCGCTGCGCAGCCGAGCGCTGCGCGACATGGACACGAAGCCGGCACCGGCCGAGGACTCCGCGGATTCCGGCAAGGAGCTGGCCCGTGAGTGAGGACACGACGGTCCGGGTGCAGCGGGCCTCTGCGCTGGAACGGCAGTTCTGGGTCGGCGAGCAGATCGCGCCCTCGACCCGGGCCAACCGGGCCCTCGCCCGGATCCGGGTCGACGGCCCCCTCGACCGGCACGTCCTTCGGGCGGCCCTGGGCGCGGTCACCGCCCGCCACGAGGCGCTGCGCACCGCCTTCGTCGTCGAACAGGGCCGGCTGGTACGCAAGGCGCTCCCACCCCGGGACGCCGCGCCCCCGCTGCACCTCCCCGCGGGCACCGGCCCCCACGACGCGGCTGCGGCCCTGCTGGCGGACGATGCCCTGGACCTCGCCACCGGACGCGTGCTCCGCACCGCCCTGGCGCCCGACGAGGCCGGTGCCACGCTCTACCTGCTGGCGCATCACATCGCCTTCGACGGGTTCTCCCAGGAGATCTTCAGCGCCGACCTGGCCCGCGCTTACGCCCTGGCCGCCGCAGGGGAGAACCCCGCCCTGCCCGCCCTGGAGCGGCAGAGTCCCGCCGAGCCGACCCCCGCCGAACGCACGGAACTGGCCACCCACTGGCGGACGCTGCTCGACGGTGCGGCCGAACTCCCCCTGCCGGACACCGCCGCGGTTCCCGGCCCCAGCCAGCGGGAGCTGGCCGAGGCCGAACTGGCCGAAACGAGCGTCGAGCTTCCCGCCGCCACCTGGCAGGCCGTACGAGCTCGCGCCAGACGTGGCGGCTGCTCGCCGTACGCGGTGCTCCTGGCGGCCCTCGGCCGGGCGCTGGCCGCACTCACCGGGGGCGCCGACTTCTGTGTCGGAACGCCGGTGGCGGCACGCACGCCCGGCCAGACCGACGAGATCGGCTACCTGACGAACACGCTGCCCGTGCGGATGCCCGGCCTGTCCGGGCCCGGCGCCGTCGAGCGGGTCTGGAGCTCCCTGCGCGAAAGCATCATCGGCGCTGCCCTGCCGTGCGACGAGATCATCCGCTCGGGCCGGGCGACGGCCGGCCGACGGATGCCCGTCTACCAGGCGCTGTTCGCCTTCGAAAGCTGGCAGCGGGCAGAACACGCCGCCGGCCCGGTGCGGATCCACGCCCTCTCCACCCCGCCCATCGGCGGACACGCGGAGGTCCAGCTCCATGTGACGGAGCTGCCCGCGGGAGCCCTGCACTGCATCGCCCAGGCACCGCTGAGCAGCCCCTGGCAGAACCGGACGGCCGCACTGCTGCGCGCCTTCGATGACCAGCTCGCCCTGCTCTGCGCCGACTCCGATGCCGGACCCTCCCTTCCGAAGGACGCCGTATGACCACCGCAGTGATGTGCCTGCCCTTCGCGGGCGCCGGAGCCGGGATCTACCGCCGCTGGCGCGGCGCGGAGTCCGCCGTGCTACGGGCGGTACCGATCCAGGTACCCGGCCGGGAGGAGGAGTTCGGCGAGCCGTTCTACACGACCATCGCCGAGGCCGCGTCCGGCACCGCACGACGCATCCAGGACGCCGCGGTGGACGGGCAGCCGTTCCTCGTGTTCGGACACAGCTTCGGCGCGATCCTCGCTTACGAGGCCACCCGGCACCTGGCCGAGACCGGCGGCCCGCTGCCCCGTCGCCTGGTGGTCAGCGGCTCCACCAGCCCCTCCTACCGGCAGGCGGAACGGCTGGACGGCGACGACGAGGAAGTCATCGAGCGTGCCAAGGCCATCGCGGGCCGGGACATACCGGAATACACCGAACCGCAACTGCGTGACCTCCTGCTGCCGGTGATGCGGGCCGACGTGAACCTGATGGCGGACTACGTACCGCTCGGCCGTGATCCGCTGCCGCTGCCGATCACCGCGATCCGCGGGGACCAGGACCCGCTCGCACCGGAGAAGGAGTGGCTCGACTGGGCCGCATTCACCTCCGAGGACTTCGACACCGTGGAGTTCACCGGCGGCCATATGTACCTCACGGAGTGCTGGCCGCAGCTGTGGAAGACGCTGGAACAGCTGGTGTGAGCCCGCTCCGCGCCGCCCTCCGACACCGGCGCCACCGCCCCGCCACCCCGGAAAGCCGCGAACAACTGGACGCACTGATGGAATCTGCCACCCTCGTCGATCTCTTCGTCACGAGCGCCCGACGTCACCCCGACCGCACAGCGCTCGACGTGCGGGACACCACTCTCACCTACCGGCAACTGGACACCGCCTCGGCCCGCCTGGCCGCCGTGCTGGCCGGCCGTCTCCCGGGGCGCCCGGCCAGGGTCGGGCTGTTGGCCGCCCGCAGCGTCGCGGCCTACACGGGCTATCTGGCCGCACTGCGCCTGGGCGCGGCCGTCGTCCCCCTCAACCCGTCCTTTCCGGCCGCACGGCTGCGCACGATCGCGGACATGACGGACCTGGACCTGATCGTGGCCGACGAGTACGCCAGGGGCCGCGCCGAAGAGCTGGCCGCGACCGGGCCGGACGACCGGGAGCTGCCGCCCCTTGTCACAGTGACGGAGGCCGCGGCCGGCGACGGGGGGACAACGGGGGAGGAACCGGCTCCCGCGGTGCGGGTCTCACCCGAGGACGTCGCGTACATCCTCTACACCTCGGGATCCACGGGCCGGCCCCGCGGCGTGCCGGTCCGGCACGCGCGCGTGGTTCCGACGCTGCGCTGGCTGCTCGAATACAACGCCTTCGCTCCGGAGTCCCGGGTCTCGCAGAACGTGGAGATCTCCTTCGACGTCGCGGTCTTCGAGATCTTCGCCGCTTGGGCCAGCGGCGGAGCCCTCGTGGTGCCCGGCCCCAACGACGTCGTACGACCGTCGCCCTATGTGAACGGCAAACGCATCACCCACTGGTTCTGCGTCCCGTCGGTGGGCAGCATCGCCGCCCGCACCGGCGCGCTGGCCCCGGGCTCCATGCCGGCGCTGGAAGCCGTGATGTTCGGAGGCGAGCGACTGCTGGCCGAACAGGCCGAACAGTGGGCCGCGGCGGCGCCCGCCGCCCGGCTGTGGAATCTGTACGGACCGACGGAGGTCGCCATCGTCTCCGCGGGGCAGGACCTCGGCGGCAAGGGGGCGCTGCTCGCGGCGGGCACCAACGGCACCCTGCCGATCGGTGAGGTGCCGCCGCACCTGGAACACGTGGTCCTCGACGAGTCCGGCGAGCCTGCCGGGACAGGTGAGCTCTGTCTCCGCGGTGTCCAGCGGTTCGACGGCTACCTCGACCCGGCCGACAACGCCGGCCGCTTCGTGGCGTGGAGCCCGGGCCGGGCCGCCACGGCGCACGACGCCACGCAGCCGCTGACCAGGGACCTCTGGTACCGCACCGGTGACCGAGTGCGCCGCGAGGACGGGGGCCTGGTCCACCTGGGACGCCTCGACCACCAGGTGAAGGTGCGCGGTCATCGCATCGAGCTGAGCGAGATCGACACCACACTGGCACGGCACCCGGCTGTGCGCGACGCGGTTGCGGTGGTCCACGAGCACGACGGCGAGGCCGAGTTGGCCGCCTACTACACGGGCGAGGCGACCCCGCAGCGTGAACTCATCGCCTTCTTGCGCGAGTTGTTGCCCGTCTACATGATCCCGAGGCGTTTCACGCAGTTGCGGGAGCTGCCCCTGAACGCCAACGGCAAGGTGGACCGTACCGCCTTCGCCTCCGAGCCTCGCACCACAGCCCGGCCCAGTGGGGGTAAGGACTCCGGCGACGCGTGACGCCCTCCCCGCACGTCCGCCACCTCCGGCTTGTTCTCACTGGACGTCCGGTCGGCCGGGGCTGAGCTCAGCCCACCAGGCCGAGGACCGGACGCAGGCCGTCCGGGCGTTCGGCGGCCGGGAGGTGGTCGACGGGGAAGTAGCCGCAGCCGAGCGCCCGGGCGCCGCCGTCCGCGTGGCGGTCGTCGCCGACCATCAGGACGTCCTGCGCGGCGAGCCCCAGCTCCCGGCAGGCCAGTTCGAAGAGGCGCGGGTCGGGCTTCTGAACGCCGTGCTCGTAGGAGAGCACGTACGCGTCGATCAGCGGGGCCAGTCCGTGCGCCCGCAGCACCGGCCGCAGGTCCCAGCCGATGTTGCTGACCACCCCGGTCGCCACGCCGCGCTCGCGCAGCCCGCGCAGCACGTCGGCGGCGTCCGGGTACGGCGCCCAGGCGGCCGGTGACTTGTGGCGGACGTACAGCGTGTCGTACAACTCCTCGGCCGGCAGCGGCACCTGGCGGGCGAGCCCGGTGTACAGCTCGCGGTGGTGTTCCGCCGTACGGTCCCGGATGCGCCACAATTCCGTCAGTCCGTCGGGCAGCCGCTCCGGGGAGGACCCGCCGGGCAGCGCGCCGGCGCGGTCCAGCTCCCGTGCGGTGTGGGCGAATTCCTCCGCCGTCATGGTGATACCGGTCTCGTCCAGCGCGCCGCGCAGCCACGAGGTAACCGACTCGATCCGCAGCAGCGTCCCGGAAAAATCGAAGAGCACACCCTTGTACGCCATGACCACATCCTGACCCGTCCGGCGCCCCGGACCAAGCACGACCACCGTTGCGTCGGTGCACCGACGCAACGGGCCGGTCGCGGTGGGCGGTCAGCTCCGGCCGGGTGGGCCGGGTGTCGCCGCCGTCGACGCGAGCCGTGTGTAGAGGCCCGCCGCCACCGCCACCAGGGCCGCGCCGAGGAGCCAGCCGGCCAGCACGTCGGAGAGCCAGTGCACGCCCAGGTACAGGCGGGTGGCGCCGACACCGAGCACGGACACCACGGCCACCGCGCCCACCACCCGCAGCCACGTCACGGGCGCGCCGCGCTCGCGCAGTACCCACAGCGCCAGTCCGGCCGCGACCATGGCGGTCATCGCGTGCCCCGAGGGGAACGCGGCGTAGTGGGCCGAGTCGACCGGGTCCGGCCAGACCGGGCGCGGCCGGTCCACCGCGGCCTTGACGCCCTGCTGGAGCAGCGTCCCGGCGACGGACGCGGCCGCGACCCAGGCCGCGAGGACGCGCACCCCGCACCACAACAGCCACCCCACCAGCACCACCAGCGCCGCGCGCATGGTCCAGGGGTCCCACACCCAGTCGCTGAGGACGCGGTTCACCGCGGTCCAGTCCGGCGAGGTGCGCGCGACCCGGTGCAGTTCCCCGGCGACCGTCCGGTCCGCGTGCATCAGCGGTGGCCAGCGGACGATCACGAGGACGGCGAGCGCCACGGCCACCGCGGCGAGCCACCCCGCGGCGCGGAGCGCCCGCGCGCTTGTCGTGGGCCCGGACGGCACGGCGGGCCCGGAGGCACTGTCGATCCCGGAAGACGACGGAGGCGACGGAGATCCCATGCCTCGATCCTGACGGAACGACCCCGGTCAGGGCCACTCGTGGCCGCGCGCGTCGTTCGCCGCCGTCACGCGAGGGCGCTCAGCCCCGGTACGAAGGTGACGAGCAGCGGTACGACCGGTACCAGCGCGGCCATGGCCGTCATGCCCAGGCGGCGGCCCGGGGTGAGCCGGGGCGCGGGGGAGAGCAGCCGGTCGACCCGCGCCGGGACCTGCGCGCACTGGGTCGGGGTGGGGCCGAAGACCCCGCGGTCCTCGTTCAGTTCGACCAGTGCCAGGGCGGTCGTGAGCCGTCCGAAGCGCCGGGAGGCGATGTCGTCGGCGGACAGTTCCACGAGCCGGTGCACCTGGTCCTGGAACGCGGCGAAGACCGGCACCTGCGGAAAGCCGACAGCCAGCGCCGCCGCGCAGTGCAGCAGCAGGTGATGGCGGGCGCGGGCGTGGCCCTTCTCGTGCGCGATCACCGCGTCGAGCTGCTGCCCCTTCAGCCGGCGCAGCGCGCCGGTGGTGACCACCAGCTGGGGCGACAGGCCGGGCAGCCACCACGCCTCGGCGCGGTCGCCCTCCAGCACCACCATCGGGTCGCCGGTCCGCTCCTCGCCGGGCAGCAGCGGGGAGCGCAGCGCGACATCGGCGCGGTGCCGTTTGCGGCGCGCCCGCGCGGCCCGCACCTCCCGGGTCAGCACGACGGCGGTCCACGCCCCGCCGCAGGCGAGGAGGACGGCCAGCGGCGCGGCCCAGGAGCCGTACGCACCGAGCGCGTACGCCTCGATGACGCCGCGCGGGGCGAGCGCGAAGACGTTGCCCCGGACGGCTTCCCAGGCAGCCGCGGCACTCAGCGACATGGCCAGCACACAGCACAGCAGCACACCGGCGACCACGCACTGCCAGACCCAGAGAGCGAGCACCGGCTCGCGGTCGGGCCAGCTCGCACGGGCCATCAGGCGCGGCGCCACTGCCGCCGCCAGCGCGCCGAGGAGGATCAGCGCGAAGGGGACCATCATGGCCGTCACTTTATGAGCGGGAGGCTACTGAGAGGTACGGTCTCGCCCAGAGAGTGACGCATACCACCGGCAGTTGAGGTGTGAGGCGCTCAGGGGAGCCGCCACGGCTCGCCCCGGGCCTCCCCACCGCCGCGCCTCACACCGCCAGCAGCATCGTGAACATCCCCATGCTCATCGCAGTCCGGCAGGCGCTCAGCAGCTCGGGCCTCGGCACGGCCGCCACCCCGCCGCCCGGCGCGCTCCCCGCAGCCAGCACGGCGGGGGCCGGTATCAGCCGGAGGCCGGAGGCGACGGCGTGCGCGGCGTAGTAGGCGAGCAGCAGGCCGGTCAGGACGGGCACGCCGCCCGCCCCGCCGTGGCCGCCGTGCCCGGCGCCGGCCGGCACCGCCGTCATCACCAGCGCCATGTAGACCATGGCGAGCGAACCCACGGCGTGGTGCGGATGGCGGGCGGCGACCGCCCAGACGCCCGCCGCCGCGAAGACCCCCACGAAGACCCATGCCGACCAGCCCGGCACGGGGACGGCCGAGGCGGGCAGCGCCATCACCCCCATGCCCAGCGCCATCACCGCCTCGCCGCGCGCCCGCCCGCGCAGGCCCGCGTCCCGCTCCGTCGCCGCCCGCGAGCGCGCGAGGCAGTAAATGCCCGCCGCTGCGCACAGTACGACCAGCAGCCAGCCGGTCGTCGTCGGTCCGTGCACGGTGTACCTCCCCCCGGAGCACCTACGGGCCGCGCGCGCCGGAACTCCGGCGCGAACGATCTCTTCCGCTCGCAGGATGCCCACCGGGACCCCGCTTCACGGGAGCGCACAGGCGCACTAGGGAGCGCGTGTGCGAATTACCGTCGGCCGCCGGGCCGGCGCCGGTCGTCCGGCCCCTCGGCCGACGGCACGCGTCAGATCCCCGGCCGGTACCGGATCGGGTGGTCCGCCGGGACCTCGGTGAGGACGATCCGGTGGCCGTCGGGGTCGGCGATCCACATCTCGATCAGCCCCCACGGCTCCTTGACCGGCGGCCGGAGGATCTCCACGCCGTTCGCCACCAGCTCCTTGTGCGCCGCGGCCGCGTCCGCGACCTGGAGCCAGAGCTGGAGCGTCGGGGTGGGCGGCTCCTCGGACCGGCCCGAGACCTCCAGGAAGCCGCCGCCGAGGAAGTACACGACCCCGCGCTCGGGCCCCGTACCGAACTCCCGGTACACGGGAAGGCCCAGCGCCTTGCCGTAGAACTCCCGCGACCGCTCGGCGTCGGCCGGCCGCACCAGCACTCTGCTGCTCAGTACCTGCACCATGGCACGGACCCTAAAGGTTCCCGGGCTTCGGGAACACGGCGACGTGCGGGGCCGCCCCCTTGTTAGCCTCGACACGACCGGGCGCCACGCCTGCCCGGCACGCAGCCACCGGGCCACCCGCCCCGGCACGTACCCACGGCCCCGCCCGCCCCCGAGAGGACCCCCGCCCGTCATGGCCACCACGCCGGCTCCCGAGCTGACCTTCCGCCCCGCCACCGCGTCCGACGTCCCCGACCTCGTCGAGCTGATCGAGTCGGCGTACCGGGGCGACGCCAGCCGCGCGGGCTGGACCACGGAGGCGGACCTGCTCGCGGGGCAGCGCACCGACCCCGAGGGCGTCGCCGCGGTGGTCGAGGCCGAGGGCAGCCGGCTCCTGGTCGCCGAGCAGGACGGCGAGCTGGTGGCCTGCTGCCAGCTCGAACACCGCGGGGAGCACGCGTACTTCGGCATGTTCGCGGTACGCCCCACCCGCCAGGGCGGCGGCCTGGGCAAGGTGATCATCGCCGAGGCCGAGCGCACCGTGGCCGAGGAGTGGGACGCCCGCGAGATGCACATGACGGTCATCCGGCAGCGCGCCGAGCTGATCGCCTGGTACGAGCGCCGCGGCTACGCGCGCACCGGCCGGATGACCCCGTTCCCGTACGGCGACGAGCGGTTCGGCATCCCGCAGCGCGCCGACCTGGAGTTCGAGCTGCTGGTCAAGAAGCTGGCCTGACGCCGGTCGAGCAGCCGGCTCGGCCGGGCCCGCGCCGCGGCCGTTACGCCGTGAAGCGCGTCGCCCGGCGGATCTCGGGGAAGTCGGTGATCACGCCGTCCAGGCCGAGCCCGCGGGCGATCCGCAGCTGGTCGTGGGTGTTCACGGTCCAGGCGAGCACCCGCAGGCCCGCCGCGTGCGCGCGCTCGGTCAGCTCCAGGGTGAGCCGCCGGATGTTCAGCGAGACGTAGCCGGCGCCCACCGCCTGCGCCCGGTCCACCACGTCCTTGCCGTACCGGCTGGCCACGAGGCCGGTGCGGACGCCCGGCAGCAGCGCGCTGACCGCCGCCAGCGCCTCGTCGTGGAAGGAGATCACGTCGACCCGGTCGACGAGGTCCCGCTCGCGCAGCACGTCGGCCAGCGCGCGGGCCGCCGCCACGTCCTTGATCTCGGCCTGCAGCGGCGCCCGCACGGCGTCGACGACCTCTTCGAAGACGGGGATCCGCTCGCCCTCGCCCGCGTCCATCTCACGCAGCGCGGCGAGGGTGTGGTCGGCGATCGGCCCGTGCCCGTCCGTCGTACGGTCCACCTCCGCGTCGTGCATGACGACGAGCGCACCGTCCTTGCTGAGGTGCAGGTCCAGCTCGATGAGGTCGAGCCCCTCGTGTTCGGCGCGGCGGAAGGAACGCAGGGTGTTCTCCGGCTCCACGCCCATGACCCCGCGGTGTCCGATGGTCAGGAAGGACAAGGCTGCCTCGCTTCTGTGGCTGTCGGCTGTGGCTGGCGGTACGGCACCGGCAGCCGGCTGGGGCACGGCTGCCGGAAACGGCGGCCAGCCTAACGGGCCACGCTGACGGCGAAGGGAACACCGGATGTCGTCGCGGCGTGCCCGGCGCGGGCGCTCGCGACGCCCAGCACAAGGCCGGTGATGACGGCGGCGACCAGTACGGCACGGGTGCTCACGCGGGGTGTCTCCCTCGTCGACGGGCGGTGCGGAGGGTACCTGTCCTCTCCGGGCGGGGCGCGGGGCCGCGAATCCGGTCACCCGTGCGTGGGCGCGTCCTCCGCGTGCTGACGCCGGGGGACCGGCTGGGCGCTCCGGCCCCGGCCGTCCGCCGCCCGCCGGGCCCCTTCCGGGGTCCCGCACCCCAGCCGTTCCAGGTCGGCGAGCATGGCCTCGGCCAGCTCCAGCTCGGCCAGATGCTGCCGTTCGCTCCAGCCCAGCGCGACGCGCGGGAAGTCCCCCTCGCGCTCCGCTCCGATCGCGGAGAGCGCCTCCCGTACCTCCCGCAGCGCGGCGCGGGTGCGGTCGCGATGCCGCTCCACCAGGGTGCGCAGGGTGCCGGGCACGGCGAGGTGCCCCAGCCAGACGCGCAGGACGAGCGGGTGCTTGAGGACCGGCGGGCCGCAGTCCTGGGTGCCCTCCGCCCAGGCGGTGAGCGCGTCCCGGCCGTCCGGGGTGATGGTGTAGCTGCGCTTGGCCCGCGGTTCCTCCGGGCCCGAGCGCCGGGAGGTGACCAGGCCCAGCTCCTCCAGGCGGCGCAGTTCGGCGTAGATCTGGCTGATGGCCGGCGACCAGTAGAAGAAGCGGAGCGAGGCGTCGGCCCATTTCTTGAGGTCGTAGCCGGTGCGGTCGTCACGGAAGGAGAGCAGCCCGAGCACCGCCCAGGCGGTGACGGGAAGTCGCGGGTACGTGGTGGCCCCCTGGCGGCGGTACGGCGTGCTGGTCCGGCCATCTTGGAGGCGCGGCGGGGCGGCGTGGTCGCGGAGCCCGAAGATCGCGTCTTTCCGCACGGTCCTGAGCGGCCGCTGATCGTGCGATGAGCGGATGATGACCGGTTCCGTCCGATCCCGGTACGCCTGTCACCCGAATGGCTGGGTAGGAGAGAAAACGCCGAGATGCGGCCGGATCGCAGGAAAAACATCTCCGACAACGGGGGTACGGCAGGATGATTTCCTTCGTATCCCCTTGAGAGTCCGAAGCCTCCCTGGTTACGGTGTCCCCACCACACGATCTCCTGCCGGAGGGCAGTCATGACGGAAATTCTTTCGCCTGTGGGTGTCCAGGCGGGTACGTCGACCGCTGAGCGCGTCGTCGAGCACGCGGCCTGGCCGGTCCTCAAGGACGCGGTCGAGGCCCTGCGGCCCTGGCAGGCCGGCGACGGCTCCATCGACCTCGGCGCCGAGGGCGCGCCCGCCGCCGAGGCCGTCCGCCGCGAGGTGGACCGCGCCATAGCCGCGGTCGAGGCGCTGTCCCCGCTGCTGCCGCACGACGCCGCGTACCACCGCGCGCTCGTCGCCGATCTGCGCCGCTGGGCCGACGGCGGCTTCGGCGTGCCGGACTTCCTGGACTCGCTGCTCGCCTTCCAGCCGGCGCGCGGCCGCGAGGACGGCCTCCAGCACCTGGTCGTCTTCCCGATGTACACCCAGAACGGCAACCCGGACCGCAACTTCGAGGCCGTCGTGCTGCGCATGGTCTGGCCCGAGTGGCTCGCGGACCTGGAGCGCACGCGCTACGACAACCCGCTGTTCTGCGGCATCACCTTCGAGGACTTCACCGCCGGCTACGACACCAACTCCGCGGTGCTCTTCCCCGAGACCATCGCCGTGCGGGAGGCCCCGGAGCGCTTCAGCTGGGGCGGCATCTTCTGCGACCGCGAGGCCGCGCGGTTCCGCCGGGTCAGCGAGGCCGCCGTGGAGGTGCTGGGTATCGAGCTCCCGGACGACGTCCGCGCGATGCTGTCCGACCAGGACCGGTGCCAGGAGGCGTTCGTCCTGTGGGACATGGTCCACGACCGTACGCACAGCCACGGTGACCTGCCCTTCGACCCCTTCATGATCAAGCAGCGGCAGCCGTTCTGGATGTACGGCCTGGAGGAGCTGCGCTGCGACCTCACCGCCTTCAAGGAGGCCGTGAAGCTGGAGGCGGAGGGCCTGCCGCAGGCCAGGGACGTGCAGTACGCGGTGATCTTCGACCGGATGTTCCGCTTCCCGGTCACCGGCGACCGCGTGAAGAACTACGACGGCCTCGGCGGCCAGCTCCTCTTCGCCTACCTGCACCAGCACGACGCCGTGCGCTGGACGGACAACACCCTGCACATCGACTGGGAGCGGATCCCGCAGGTGACGCAGGAGCTGTGCGGCGAGATCGAGAAGCTCTACCGCGACGGCATCGACCGGCCCAAGCTGGTCCACTGGTTCGCCGCCTACGACCTGGTCTCCGGCTACCTCGCGCCGCACCCCGGCTCGGTCTGGGCCAAGGGCCCCGACGCCCTGGACCTGAGCCTGCCGCCGCGCAAACTCGTCGACGAGGTGCTTCCGGACGAATTCCCGCTGAGCATGTTCTATGAGGCCCTGCGCAAGAAGCTCCGTGAGGTGATTGCCTCCACCAAGGGCATCACGGCCGGTACTGCGGCCGGAGCGGCGGCGTGAGCGCGGACGAGAAGCAGCGGGAGGCGGAGATGACTACGACTTCGACCGGTAACCAGGGCGCGCTGGACGGCGCGGTCGTCGCGGTGGCCGGCGCGGGCGGCCCGGCGGGCCGGGCGGCGCTGCTGCGGCTGGCCGAGGCGGGGGCCACGGTGGTCGCCGCGGACGCGGACGCGGAGCGGCTGGCCGAGGCGGTGGACGCCGCGCGGTACGCGCACGGCGGCGCGACCGTCACGGGCGACACCGTCGACCTGCTGGACCTGGCCGCCACCCGGGAGTGGGTGGACCGTACGGAGAAGGAGTTCGGCCGGATCGACGGGCTGGTGCACCTCGTGGGCGGCTGGCGCGGCTCCGCCTCCTTCGCCGAGACCGACCTCGCCGACTGGGACCTGCTGGAGAAGCTGCTGATCCGTACCGTCCAGCACACCTCGCTCGCCTTCGAGGGGGCCCTGAAGCGCAGCGGGAACGGCCGCTACCTGCTGATCAGCGCGGCCGGCGCGAGCAGGCCGACGGCCGGGAACGCCGCCTACGCCGCGTCGAAGGCCGCGGCCGAGGCCTGGACCCTGGCGCTGGGCGACGCCTTCCGCAAGGCCGGGGGCGAGAGCGGGCCGCACGCGGCGGCTGCGATCCTGGTGGTCAAGGCGCTCGTCAACGACCGGATGCGCGCCGAGCGACCGAACGCCAAATTCGCGGGCTTCACGGACGTGACGGAGCTGGCCGAAGCCGTCGTCGGCGTCTGGGACCGGCCCGCCCGGGAAGTGAATGGACAGCGTCTGTGGCTGACCCCCAAGCCGTGACCGAGGCAGTGACCGAGGCCGTAGCGAAGGCCGTGACCGAGGCCGTAGGCCCCGCCGTGCGCGAAGCGGTGGGGCGGGCGGAACGGGCCACGGAATCCGCCGCCGGCACCGGCAGGACCGACGCGCGGCGCCACCACGACCCGTCGGTGCGCGGCTTCGCCAGCGACAACTACGCCGGCACGCATCCCGAGATCCTCGAAGCGCTCGCCCTCGCCAACGGCGGTCACCAGATCGCCTACGGCGGGGACGAGTACACCGAGAATCTCCAGCGCGTCATCCGCAGCCACTTCGGGCCGACCGCCGAGGCCTTCCCGGTCTTCAACGGCACCGGCGCCAACGTCGTGGCCCTCCAGGCCGTGACGGACCGCTGGGGCGCCGTGATCTGCGCGGAGTCCGCGCACATCCACGTCGACGAATGCGGCGCGCCGGAGCGGGTCGGCGGCCTGAAGCTGCTGACCGTCCCCACCCCGGACGGCAAGCTCACCCCGGAGCTGATCGACCGCGAGGCGTACGGCTGGGACGACGAGCACCGGGCCATGCCGCAGGCCGTCTCGATCACGCAGAACACCGAACTGGGCACGCTCTACACCCCCGACGAGATCCGGGCCATCTGTGAGCACGCACACGAGCGCGGCATGGTCGTCCATCTCGACGGCTCCCGGATAGCCAACGCCTCGGCGTCGCTGGACGTGCCCATGCGGGCGTTCACCAACGCCGTGGGCGTGGACATCCTCTCGCTCGGCGGCACGAAGAACGGGGCGATCTTCGGCGAGGCCGTGGTCGTCATCAACCCCGACGCCGTGCGCGCCATGAAGCACCTGCGCAAGCTGTCGATGCAGCTTGCCTCCAAGATGCGCTTCGTGTCGGTGCAGCTGGAGGCGCTGCTCGCCAAGGACCTGTGGCTGCGCAACGCCCGGCACGCCAACACGATGGCGCAGCGGCTGGCCGCCGGGGTGCGTGCCGTCGACGGCGTGGAGATCCTCTACCCGGTGCAGGCCAACGCCGTCTTCGCGCGGCTGCCGCACGACGTGAGCGAGCGGCTGATGAAGCGCTACCGCTTCTACTTCTGGGACGAGGCGGCCGGCGACGTCCGGTGGATGTGCTCCTTCGACACCACGGAGGACGACGTGGACGGGTTCGTCGCCGCGCTCCGCGAGGAAATGGGCAAGCCGTGACCCGTACGGCCTGAGGATCACCCCCTGGCGCGGTTCAGTGAACTGCACTGCAAAGGTCAGTTTGCTGAACCGTGTCCGCGCGTGCTGGAATGCCTGGCATGAGCATTTCCGTCACCGTCTCCGACGACGTCCGGGCGTTGGCCCCCGGCTTCGCGCACCTCGTGGTCGAGGCCCGCGACCTGGTCAACGGGCCCAGCGACGAGGCCAGTTCGGCGCTCCTCGACGAAGCCGCCGCCCGGCTCGCGGTACGGCTGGGCGGTGCGCCCCCGCAGGACGAACCGCACATCGCCGCCTGGCGCGCCGCGTACACCGCCTTCGGCGCCAAGCCCTCGCGCACCCGCAACTCCGCCGAGGCGCTGGCCCGGCGCGCGCTGACCGAGGGCGGCCTGCCCCGCGTGAACCGTCTCGTCGACGTCTACAACGCGATCAGCGTCGCGCACGCCATCCCGGTCGGCGGCGAGGACCTGGACCGCATCGAGGGCGACATGCGGCTCGTACGCGCCACCGGGGATGAGCCCTTCGAAACCGCGGCGGGCGGCGAACAGGCCGTCGAGCACCCCGAGCCGGGCGAGGTCGTCTGGCGGGACGCCGCCGGCGTCACCTGCCGCCGCTGGAACTGGCGGCAGGGCGTCCGCACCCGCCTGACCGAGGACTCCACCCGCGCGCTGTTCCTCCTGGAGCGCATGGCGCCGATGTCCCTCGACGCGCTGGAGGAGGCGGGTGCCGAACTCGTCGAGACGCTGGAGAAGTTCTCCCCGGGCGCGCGCATCCAGCTCGGCGAGATCCGCCGCTGAGGTCAGCTCACCGCACCCGGTGCGGGTGCCGTGCCGCCCAGGTGGGCCGGTACCCACCAGGTGTCCTCCGGGCCCCTGGGGCGTACGGGGTAGGCGCGCTGGGCCGCCTCCAGCAGGTCCTGCACCCGGGTGCGCAGCCGGTCGGTGATCTTCTCCGGCTGCTCATCGGCGGGCGCTTCGATCGGCTCGCCGACCCGGATCGTGATCGGGAAGTGGTTACGGCCCAGGTCGCGCTTGTGGCCCTTGGTCCACAGCCGCTGGGTGCCCCACAGCGCCATCGGGAGCAGCGGCACGCCGGCCTCCTGGGCCAGCCGGGCCGCGCCGGACTTGAAGTTCTTCAGCGTGAAGGACTCCGAGATGGTGGCCTCGGGGAAGACCCCGATGATCTCGCCCCCGCGCAGCGCGCTCAGCGCGTGGCGGTAGGCGTGCACGCCCTGGGAACGGTCGACCGGTATGTGCTTCATGGCGCGCATCAGCGGGCCCGAGACCTTGTGCCGGAAGACGGAGTCCTTCGCCATGAAGCGCACCAGCCGCTTCGCGGGGCGGGCCGACAGGCCGCAGAAGACGAAGTCCAGGTAGCCGATGTGGTTGCTGACGAGGACCGCGCCACCGCGCCGCGGGATGTTCTCCGTGCCCGCGATGTCGAACTTGAGGTCGAGCGCCTTGAACGCCGTCCGGGCGAAGCCGATGACGGGCGGATAGACGAGCTCTGCCATGTCGGGGGTTCCCCTTCTGTGTGCCTGGGGAGGGGTTCTCCCGGCGGGAAGTTACGCGGCCGTAGCCTTGCGGCTTTCGGGAGATCGTGCCCGAAGAAGGCCGCACTGGCCACCGCCGCGCCGCTTCGGGACGGGAGATCCTCGTCACGTCATGGTGCGGGGGTCACCGCACACCTACCCCGGGCGGCCCGGCGTCACGGCACCCGGCCCCTTCGTACCGGGCCCCCGGCACCGTGGGATCGGGCGGCCGGGAATGCCCGCCGGCCTGCCTACGCTGGTCCAGAGGTACGTGAGGGACGCGCGCCGGCGCGGCGACGGAAGGCCGAAGGTGGCAGGGCAGGCAGCAGCACAGCAGGGACCGGAGCGGCTGACCGCGGAGCGGATCGGTGCGGCGCTGGGGGAGCGGGCCACGCTCGTGCAGTTCTCCAGCGCGTTCTGCCAGCCGTGCCGCGCCACCCGCCGCACCCTGGAGGACGTCGCCGGTATGGTGCCCGGCGTGGCACACGTCGAGGTCGACGCCGAGGCCCACCTCGACCTCGTACGCGAGCTGCGCATCGACCGCACCCCCACCGTCCTGGTCCTGGACGCGGCCGGCGCGATCGTCCGCCGGGCCGCCGGGCAGCCGCGCAAGGCGGACGTCATCGCGGCACTGGGCGCCGCCGTCGACTCGTGACGCCCGCGACGTGCTCCTTTGCACGCTGCGTGATTGTTGTCGCACCTGCCGGTGAGCACTTGACTGCATCACTCACGCATCGCCAGGCTGACGTCATGCGGCCTGACCCCCTTCTGTACGGACGCGCCCACGTGGACCTCCTGCGCACTGCGAGCGCGTGCTGTCCAGGCGAGTGAGCAGCGACGACAGCACCGCTCCGGCACGTACGCCACGGCAGAAGGACACGTTCATGACCGTCTCGCCCGACCTCGCCGCACCACAGCTGGCCTCTCCCGAACTGCTGCGCTCGGTCTTCCGGCAGCACGCGGCGGGAGTCGCCGTGATCACCGCACAGGGAAGCAGCGCACCCGTCGGCTTCACCGCCACCTCCCTCACCTCCGTCGCCGCCGAGCCCCCCCTGATCTCCTTCGGGGTGGGCACCGGCAGCTCCAGCTGGCCCGTCGTCTCGGAGGCGGAGTACGTCGGCGTCCACATACTCGGCGAGGACCAGCAGGAGCTGGCCGCCACCTTCGCGCGCAGCGGCGCCGACCGCTTCGCCGCGCCCACCTCCTGGCGCACCGGCCCGCAGGGCGTGCCGGTGCTCGACGGTGTGCTCGCCTGGATGGTCGGCCGGGTCGTGGCGCGGGTGCCGGCGGGGGACCACCGGATCGTGCTCGCCGAGGTCGTCGTCGGGGACCCGACGGGCCACGGCAAGCCCTTGCTGTACCACCAGGGACGGTTCGCCGCCCTACGTGATTGACGCCCCGTCCGGCGGCCCCGACACGCCAGGTCGGGGCCGTTGTCAAGGTCACAGTTCGACGAGCTTGATATCGGGGATACGCATAGGTGTACTGGCGAGTAATATTTCGGTCGGCGCGGGGACGCGCACCCGACCGGGAGCCGCCCCAACAGGCGCCTATGCTGCCAGCACAAGGCAGTTGTGAAGCGACGAAGCAGGTAGGAGAGCCGGCGTGAGCCTGAGGATCGTTGTCTGTGTGAAGTACGTGCCCGACGCCACCGGCGACCGGCACTTCGCCGAGGACCTGACCGTCGACCGCGACGACGTGGACGGTCTGCTCTCGGAGCTGGATGAGTACGCCGTCGAGCAGGCTCTCCAGATCAAGGAAGCGGCCGACGACGCGGAGATCACCGTGCTCACCGTCGGCCCCGAGGACGCCAACGACGCGATCCGCAAGGCGCTGTCGATGGGCGCCGACAAGGGCGTGCACGTCGAGGACGAGGACCTGCACGGCACCGACGCGGTGGGCACGTCGCTGGTGCTGGCCAAGGCCATCGAGAAGACCGGTTACGACCTGGTCGTGTGCGGTATGGCCTCCACCGACGGCACGATGGGTGTGCTGCCGGCGATGCTGGCCGAGCGCCTGGGCGTACCGCAGGTCACCCAGCTCTCCGAGGTCTCCGTCGCCGACGGCACGGTCAAGGGCCGCCGGGACGGCGACACCGCCACCGAGCAGCTGGAGGCCGCCCTCCCGGCCGTCGTGTCGGTCACCGACCAGTCCGGCGAGGCGCGTTACCCCTCCTTCAAGGGCATCATGGCCGCGAAGAAGAAGCCGGTCGAGGAGCTGGAGCTCGACGACCTGGACATCGACGCGGACGAGGTCGGCCTGGACGGCGCCTGGACCAAGGTCGAGGACGCCACCGAGCGCCCGGCGCGCACCGCCGGCACGATCGTCAAGGACGAGGGCGAGGGCGCCAAGCAGCTCGCCGAGTTCCTCGCGGGCCAGAAGTTCATCTGAAGGCCCCTGCGGCCGGGGTGTCCCCCCGGCTCGGTCGCCCCTCAACCGCATCGTCTTTTCGCAGGAGTGCAATCCCATGGCTGAAGTCCTTGTCTACGTCGACCACGTGGACGGTGCCGTCCGCAAGCCGACCCTCGAACTGCTCACCCTCGCCCGCCGCATCGGCGACCCCGTAGCCGTCTCCCTCGGCAACGGTGCGGCCGACACCGCCGCCGCGCTCGCCGAGCACGGCGCGGTCAAGGTCCTGACCGCCGACAACGCCGAGTTCGCCGACTACCTGGTCGCGCCCAAGGTGGACGCGCTCCAGGCCGCCGTCGAGGCCGTCTCCCCGGCCGCGGTGCTGCTGCCCTCCTCCGCCGAGGGCAAGGAGATCGGTGCCCGCCTGGCGATCCGCATCGGCTCCGGCATCATCACCGACGCCGTCGACCTGGAGGCCGGCGACGAGGGCCCGGTGGCCACCCAGTCGGTGTTCGCCGCCTCCTTCACCACCAAGTCCCGCATCACCAAGGGCACCCCGGTCATCACCGTCAAGCCCAACTCCGCCGCCGTGGAGGCCGCCCCGGCCGCCGGCGCTGTCGAGGCCCTCGCGGTGACCGTGGCCGACTCCTCCAAGGGCACCAAGGTCGTCTCCCGCACCCCGCGCGAGTCGACCGGCCGTCCGGACCTGACCGAGGCCGCGATCGTGGTCTCCGGTGGCCGCGGCGTCAACGGCAAGGAGAACTTCCCCGTCATCGAGGCCCTCGCCGACTCCCTCGGTGCGGCCGTGGGCGCCTCGCGCGCCGCGGTGGACGCGGGCTGGTACCCGCACACCAACCAGGTCGGCCAGACGGGTAAGAGTGTGTCGCCGCAGCTGTACATCGCCGCGGGCATCTCCGGCGCGATCCAGCACCGCGCGGGCATGCAGACCTCGAAGACCATCGTGGCCATCAACAAGGACGAAGAGGCCCCGATCTTCGAGCTGGTCGACTACGGCGTCGTCGGCGACCTCTTCCAGGTCGTCCCCGCCCTGACCGACGAGGTCAAGGCCCGCAAGGGCTGACCCGTCCCACGGCACGTCACCGGGCCCCGTACGCGTACGCCGCGTACGGGGCCCGGTGTGTGCGAGGGGCGCGAAGCACGCGCGGCGACAAGATGGGTGTTGACCTGGACAGACGGCGCGGATAGCTTCGCTATGCGGAGTTTTGCTTCCATGAAGCGGAACTTACGCGACTCTTAAGCGAACCTCGGGACGGAAACGTCCCCTTATCGGGAGGGTGTCGAATGCCGCAGCAGGAGCCCGTGGCCACGAGCCTTGCGAGCACCGTACGCGAGGAGATCGGAACCGCCCTGGCAGCGGTCGACGCGGACCTCGCGCGGCGTTACCCGGGCGACCCGGGCACCCGCCAGCCCGTCCACACGGTCTACGTCCCCGGTGACATCTTCGCCGCCGACACCATCCGCTCCTGGGGCGAGGCCGCGCGCACCGCGCTGGACGAGCACGCCCCGGACGCCGCCGCGCTCGCCTCGGTCCTCGGCATCTCCGACGAGCTCGCCGGGCCCGTGCACGACCGCGTACGGGCCAAGCTGGAGCGCGAGCCCATCGAGGACCTGCGCGTCGACTTCGAGGACGGCTACGGCGCCCGCCCGGACGCGGAGGAGGACGAGGCCGCGGCCCGCGCCGCCGCCACCATCGCCGCCGCGTACCAGGACGGCACCGCGGCCCCGTACATGGGCATCCGCATGAAGTGCATGGAGGCCGCCGTCCGCGACCGCGGCATCCGCACCCTGGACATCTTCCTCACCGGCCTCATGAAGGCCGGCGGCCTCCCCGAGGGCCTCGTGCTCACCCTCCCCAAGGTCACCTACGCCGAGCAGGTCACCGCCATGGTCCGGCTGCTGGAGGCCTTCGAGAAGGCACACGGCCTGGAAGCGGGCCGGATCGGCTTCGAGATCCAGATCGAGACCACCCAGTCGATCCTGGGCGCCGACGGCCGGGCCACCGTCGCCCGCATGATCGAGGCCGCCGAGGGCCGCGCCACCTCGCTGCACTACGGCACCTTCGACTACAGCGCCTCGTGCGGCGTCAGCGCGGCGTACCAGTCGCTGGACCACCCGGTGGCCGACCACGCCAAGGCCGTCATGCAGGTGGCGGCAGCCGGTACGGGGGTCCGGCTGTCCGACGGCTCCACGAACGTCCTGCCGGTCGGCGCCACCGCCCAGGTCCACGACGCCTGGCGGCTCCACCACGGCCTCGTCCGCCGCTCGCTGGCCCGCGCCTACTACCAGGGCTGGGACATGCACCCGGCCCACCTGCCGACCCGGTACGCGGCCGTGTACGCCTTCTACCGCGAGGGCCTGGAGCAGGCCGCCGCGCGCCTCGCCGCGTACGTCGCGAAGACCGGCGGCGCGGTGATGGACGAGCCCGCCACGGCCAAGGCGCTCAGCGGCTACCTGCTGCGCGGCCTGGACTGCGGCGCGGTCGACACCGCCGAGGTCGCCCGGCTGACCGGCCTGACCCGCGCGGACCTGGACGGTCTGGCGGGCCGGCCGACGCAGGCCGGGTGACCCCGGTCCCCGTACGGGGCGTCAGCCGCCCAGCTCGGCCAGGGTGGCGGACAGTTCGGCCCGCGGTGCCCGATTGTGCGGCAGCTTCGCCAGCAGCCGGGCCATGCCGCAGGTGTCGGTGACGGCCGAGAAGACCAGTCCGCCGGCGATGCCGGCCGACAGCAGCCGGGCGGCGGGCCACCGCCGCCCGGCGAGCAGGCCGCTCAGGACCAGCCCGCCGGCGGCCAGCCGGACCTGGCGTTCCATGGCCCAGCCGGTGCGCGCGTCCGCCGGGCGCCGCACCTCCAGGCCGTGCCGCAGCCAGTCCTCGGTGCCGCCGGCCAGGGTGGCGGCCGGTACGTCCCGCTCGGCGAGGGCGGCGCAGGCCCGCGCCGACCGGTTGCCGGAGGCGCACACCATCAGCAGGCCGGCCCGCGACGCCGCGCTCCGCAGCGCGGGCACGGCCTCGTCGATCCGGTCCAGCGGGACGTTGTACGCGCCGGGCAGGTGGCCCGCCGCGTACTCCCCGGGCGTCCGCACGTCGATGACGGTCAGTTCGCCGAGCCGCGCGCCGGCCTGCTCGACGGTGAGAGCGGTGGGGGTGGAGGTCATGGAAGGTGCCTTTCGTGGTGCTGTTCCTTGCCGGGCCCGTGACGTGAGGAGTCCTTCGACGGGCCCGTGACGCCGCGGGTTCCTTGCCGCGCGCGTACGACGCATCGGAGCGGTACGGGTAACCGCCCGCGGGTCAGGTCACCGCGTCCACGGCCATGAACCCGGCCACCGCCAGGAGCGCGACCGCGAAGGCGCGTTGCAGCAGGGGGCCCGAAGCCCTGGCGGCCAGCCGCTTGCCGTCCCACGCGCCCAGGACCGCGGTGGCGGTGAAGGGCGCGATGACGCCCCAGTCGAGGTGGCCCATGGTCGCGCCCCGAGTGGCCAGCGAGGCCAGCGAGTTGGCCGAGATGACCAGCAGGCTGGTGCCGACCGCCGCCTGCATCTCGAAGGCCAGCACGGTGACCAGGGCCGGCACGGCCAGGAAGCCGCCGCCGACGCCCAGCAGCCCGGTCAGCGCGCCCAGCCCGGCTCCGCAGCCCGCGGCCCGGGCCGGCCGCGCCGAGGACGGCTGCCGCTGCCCGTCGGCGTCCGGCCGGGCGCAGCGCAGCATCCGGACGGCCGCCAGCGCCGCCACGGCGGCGAAGGCCAGGGTCAGCACCGCATGCGGCAGCCGTGCCGCCACCGCGCCCGCCAGCGCCGCCGGGACGAGCCCGGCCGCCGCGAACAGCGCCCCCGCCCGCCACCGGACATTGCCCGCCCGGGAGTGGGCGTACAGGGCGGTGAGCGAGGTGGCCGTGACGATCAGCAGGCTCGCGGTGGTCGCCGCGGCCGGCGTGAAGCCGAGGAGGTAGATCAGCGCGGGGACGGCGAGCACGCTGCCCCCGCCGCCCAGCGCGCCCAGCGCCAGGCCGACCACGGCCCCGGCGACCAGCGCGAGAATCACCGTACTCACAGGGCGCGGTCATCGCTGTCCCGCTGCCGGGCGGCCGACTCCGGGTGGATCAGGGGGAGGCCGGCCGGCGCGGCGGCGTCGAAGCGGTCGTCGACGGCGACGACGTCCCGCCCCGCCGCGTCCAGCAGGGACGCCGCGATCGCCGCCCGCATCCCGCCCGCGCAGTGCACCCACACCACGCCCGGCGGCACGTCCCCGACGCGGCCGTGCAGCTCGTGGATCGGTAGGTGCACGGAGCCCTCGACGTAGGCCTCGGCGCGCTCCGAGTCCCGGCGTACGTCCAGCACGACCAGGTCCCGCCGCTCCTCCTCGGGGACGGCCGCGAGGTCGGCGAAGGTGGCGCGCGGAAAGGAGCGCGGCTTCTCGCCGTCGCGCACCCAGTGCTCCGGCGCCCCGGTCGCCGCGGCGGCCGGGCGGTCGATGCCCACCCGGACCAGCTCCCGCTGCGCGTCGGCGACCTGCTCGGGCGTCTCCGCCAGCAGCGTGACCGGCTTCCCCCAGGGGATCAGCCAGGCCAGGTACGTGGCGAGCTTGCCCTCGCCCTCGAAGTTGAACGATCCGGCGAGGTGACCGGCGGCGAACGCGACCCGGTTGCGCAGGTCCACCACCCACTCGCCGGCCGCCAGCCGCCGCGCGAGCTCTTCGGCGTCGGCGGGCCGCGGCGGCGTGAGGTCCACCGGAGCGGGCCCCGCCGCGTTGGTCGGCCCCATGTGCGCGTAGTACGCCGGCACGTCCTCCAGGCCGGCCAGCAGCTCCGCGACGAAGGTGTCCACGTCCTTGGTCAGCGCGTCGTTGGACCGCCGCTCCGCGCCGATCGTGGTGGCGTCGCCCGCGGCCTGCGCGGACGAACAGAAGCTGCCGAAGCCGTGCGTCGGCAGCACGGGCACCTCGTCGGCCAGCTCCGCCGCGAGCCGGTGCGCCGAGGCGTGCTGGGCGCGGGCCAGCCGCTCGGTCAGCCGCGGCTCGACGAGGTCCGGCCGGCCGACCGTCCCGATCAGCAGCGATCCGCCCGTGAAGGCGGCGACGTCGCGGCCCGACTCGGCCAGGACGTACGAGGTGTGGTGCGGGGTGTGCCCCGGGGTCGCCACCGCCCGCAGGACCAGGTCCTCGTCGACCGGCACCGTGTCGCCGTCGGCGACCGGCGTGCGCGCGAACGCGACCGCCGCTTCGGCCGGGACCAGGTAGCGGGCGCCGGTTATTCGGGCCAGCTCCGGTCCGCCGGTGACGTAGTCGTTGTGGACGTGGGTCTCCACGACATACGCGATCCGCACCCCGCGCCGCGCGGCGGCGGCGACGACGCGGTCGACGTCGCGCGGCGGGTCGATCGCGACCGCGGCCGCCCGGCCGCCGGCCAGGTAACTGCGGTTGCCCAGACCTTCGAACTCCAGGGTGTCGACGAAGAACACGACAGTGCGCCCCTTCCCTCCGATGGAGAAACCGGTACCCCATGCTCCTGTACCCCCGGGGGTATGAGTACCCACCATAACAGGGGTACCCCCGGGGGTATTTCAACGGGCAATTTTCGGCTTGTGAAGGAGGTGGCGGCGGTGCGGGGAGCGGGGTCAGGCGGGCGGGAGTTCGCCCGAGCCGCGGGGGATCAGCCGGGTCGGGATGACGCGCTGCTGGGGCGGCTCTTCGGTGCCCTCCAGGCGGCGGAAGAGCAGGGTCGCCGCGGTGCGGCCCAGGCGGGCGGCGTCCTGGGCGACGACGGTGATGCCGGGCGTGATCAGGTCGGCCAGTTCGAAGTCGTCGAAGCCGACGAGGGCGACCGGGCGCGCGTGGCCCGCCAGTACGCGTACGACGGTGACCGTCACGCGGTTGTTGCCCGAGAAGAGCGCGGTGACCGGCTCCGGCCCGCCGAGCATCGCCTCGGCGGCGGTCCGTACCCGCTCCGGCTCCGTCGACCCCAGTGCCACCCACGACTCGTCGACCGGCAGCCCCGCCTCCGCCATCGCCGTACGGTAGCCGCGCAGCCGCTCTATGGCGGTGTGGATGCGCGGCTGGTCGCCGATGAAGCCGATCCGGCGGTGGCCGTGGGCGATCAGGTGGGCGACCGCGTCCCGCGCGCCCCCGAAGCTGTCGGAGAGGACGACGTCCGCGTCGATCTCCCCGGCCGGCCGGTCCACGAAGACCGTGGCGACCCCGGCCGCTATCTCCGGCTGGAGGTAGCGGTGGTCGTCCCCGGCCGGGATGATCACCAGCCCGTCCACCCGGCGGGCGCACAGCGCCAGTACCAGCTCCTGCTCGCGCGCCGGGTCCTCGGCGCTGGAGCCGTTGATCAGCAGCGCGCCGTGGTCGCGCGCCACCTCCTCCACGGCACGGTTCAGCGGTCCGTAGAAGGGGTCGGCGAGGTCCTCCAGCACCAGCCCGATGCTGGCGGTGCGGCCCTTGCGCAGCACCCGCGCCGAGTCGTTGCGGCGGAAGCCCAGCGCGGTGATGGCCTCCTGTACGCGCCGCTCGGTGTCCGGGGTGACCCCCGGCTCGCCGTTCACCACGCGGGAGACCGTCTTGAGGCCGACGCCGGCACGGGCCGCGACGTCCTTCATCGTGGGCCGGGTGCCGTAGCGGGTGGTGCTCCGGGCGGTGTCGGTCACGGTGCGGAGATCCTCGTCCTGTCGGGTGCGGCGGTGTGGCCAAGAGCATAACGTCTGCACAACGCCGTCTGGACAACGTTGTCAAGAGTGACGACACTGGCCTCCTGCCCGCCGGGGCGCTCCGCCCCGGGTCACCCGCCGACCAGGAGATTCCACGCCGATGCAGACCGACCTCAACGCAGCCCTGGACATCGGCGGTACGAAGATCGCCGGGGCGCTGGTGGACGACCGGGGCCGGCTGCTCGTACGTGCCACCCGCCCCACCCCCGCCCAGGAGGACGGCGCGGCCGTGATGCGCGCGGTGGCGGCGGTGCTCGACGAGCTGACCGCGGCGCCCGAGTGGTCCCGCACGTCGGTCGTCGGCATCGGCAGCGCGGGCCCCGTGGACGCCCAGGCGGGCACCGTGAGCCCGGTCAACATCCCCGGCTGGCGCGACTTCCCGCTGGTCGCGGGCGTACGCGAGCGGACCGGCGACCTGCCGGTGGTGCTGGTCGGCGACGGCGTGGCCATGACCGCCGCCGAGCACTGGCAGGGCGCGGCCCGCGGCCACCGCAACGCCCTGTGCATGGTCGTCTCGACCGGTGTGGGCGGCGGCCTCGTTCTGAACGGCCGCCCGCACCCCGGCCCCACGGGCAACGCGGGCCATATCGGTCACATCAGCGTCGACCTCGACGGCGACCCCTGCCCCTGTGGCGGGCGCGGCTGCGTCGAACGCATCGCCAGCGGCCCGAACATCGCCCGCCGCGCGCTCGCCGAGGGCTGGCGGCCCGGCCCGGACGGTGACGCCACCGCCGCCGCCGTGGCCGCCGCGGCGCGCGCCGGGGACGCCGTCGCGCTCCGCTCCTTCGCCCGCGCGGCACAGGCCCTGGCGGCCGGCATCGCCGCCACCGCGACCCTGGTCGAGATCGAGATCGCGGTGATCGGCGGCGGCGTGGCAGGCGCCGGCGACGTCCTCTTCGCCCCGCTCCGCCGCGCCCTGCGCGAGTACGCCACCCTCTCCTTCGCCCGCGACATCACGGTCGTACCGGCCCAGATGGGCACCGACGCGGGCGTGGTGGGCGCGGCCGCCGCGGCACAGCAGTACCGGGAGGACGCGCTGGCGGCGAGCTCGGCCTGAGGGAGCGGTCAGGAGGGCGGTGGCTGAGGCGCCGGGGCGGTCTCCGCACGGTCCGCCGCCGTCGCGGGGACGGTGGCCGGGGAGAGACCCCGTACGGCCCGTTGTCGCGTGGCTCTGCGCCCGGGGAGAGGTCCCTGCACGGCCCGTTGTCGCGGTGCTCGGCGCCCGGGTGGCGTGCTGCCCCATGTACCGCTCCGCCCCTAGGCTGTCTTCCGTCACCACGCTCGCGCGGGACGGACGAGGGGAACGGACAAGGTGTCTACGGGGGAGTACGGACCACCGGGAGGGCACGAGCCCTCGGGGGACCGCCGGGACGGGGCGCCCGGCGCGGACCTGACCGGGCGGGTGCTGGGCGGCCGGTACCGCGTCACCGGCATGCTCGGCCGCGGCGGCATGGGCGTGGTCTGCCGCGCCGTCGACGAGGTGCTCGGCCGTGAGGTCGCGGTCAAGGTGCTGCGCGCCTTCACGGACGCCTCGGCCGCCGAACTGGCCGATCTGCGCACGCGGATGCGGCGCGAGGCGCGCGCCGCCGCCCGGATCCGGCACTCCGGCGTGGTCACCGTCCACGACGTGATCGACGAGGCCGGCCGGCCCGTCATCGTCATGGAACTGGTCGAGGGCACCTCCCTGGACGACGAGATGGAGAGCCGCGGCCCGCTGGACCCGAGGGCGACCGCCCGCATCGGCGCGCAGGTCATGGACGCGCTCGACGCGGCGCACCGGGCCGGCGTCCTGCACCGCGACGTCAAGCCCGGCAACGTCCTGCTCGACCGCGACGGCCGCGTGGTGATCACCGACTTCGGCATCGCCAGCATCCACGCGCCGGACGACGGGGCGCGTACCCACCTCACTCGAAGTGGTGAACTCGTCGGCTCGCTCGACTACTTGCCCCCCGAGCGCGCCCAGGACCGGGCGCCGGGACCCGCCTCCGACATCTGGTCGCTCGGGATGACCCTGTACGCCGCGGTGGAGGGCGCCGCCCCCTTCCGCCGTACGTCGGTGTGGTCGACGCTCACCGCGATCGTCTCCGAACCACTCCCGGAGCCGCGGCGCGCCGGCCCCCTGGCGCCGGTGCTCCAGGCCCTGATGGCGAAGGACCCGGCCGCCCGCCCGTCGGCCGCGCAGGCCCGCGACATGCTGCGGGCGGTCGCCGAGGGCCGCTCCCCGGAGATCACCGTCGTACTCCGCTCCCCGACGGAGCGCGACGTACGGCCGGCCGGCGAGGCCCCGCCCCCGGGTTTCGGCCCGCCCCCGGACCACGAGCCGCCCGCCGCCGGTCCCGCGCCTCCCGCCTCTCCCGCGCCCGCTGCCTCCGCTCCCGTACCGGGTTCCGCCTCCGCTCCCGTACCGGATCCGGCGGGCGGCCGCGGGGGACGGCGGGTGTGGCTCGCGGCTGCCGCGGCCGTGCTGGTGCTGGCCGCCGGGGGAGCGGCGTACGCGCTGCTCGGCCAGGGGGAGCGGGATCACCGGACCCCGGCCGCCGACGGCTCCCCGGCACCGACACGGGACACCTCGGTGCCGACACAGGACACCGCGTCGCCCCCGGACCCGTCCGCGCCCGCCCCCGGGAACCCCGGGCCCTCCGCCTCCGCGACCCCGTCCGCCAAGCCGGGGGACTCGGACAAGCCCGGGGATTCGGGTAACCCGGGCCCGTCCGCGTCCTCGGCTCCCACCGCTTCCTCCTCCGCCGCCCCCTCCTGTACCTCCGCCGGCGGCGGCAAGTACCACTGCGAGGTCTGGCGCGCCGCCGACTCCTACACCGGGAACTACGAGCGGGTGGGCACCCTCAAGGCCGGCACCAACTACTTCTACTGCCAGGCCGATCTGGACCGCCGCGAGACGTACGGCCGGTGGACCAACGTCTGGTGGGCCAAGACGGACGACGACAGCGGCAACACCGGCGTCTACATCAGCGTCGTCTACCTCAAGGGCGGCGCCAACGACCAGCCGGTGCCGGGCCTCCCCACCTGCTGACGGCGGGCGCCGGCGGGCCGGCCGGCCGTCGGCGGCGGCGTCCCCGTACTGCGCCGTGTACTACGCCGTTTGTTTCTGTCGCTTCCCCGGCCCTCTTGCCGCTGCCCGCGCCCGCCCCGACGCTGCCCCCATGACGAACGCGCAAATGTGGGCCCTGATCGTCGGATTCCTCTCGCCCCTCCTGATCTCCGTCGTCAACCGGCCCCACTGGTCCAGCGCCGCCCGCGCCTCCGTACAAGTGGCCGTCTCGGTCCTCGTCGGCCTCGGTACGGCCGCCTCCGCGGGGGACTTCGCCGGAAAGGACCTCGTCACCAACGTCCTCATCGCTTCCGTGTCCGCCATCAGCGCCTACAAGGGCATCTTCAAGCCCACCGGAATGTCCCCCACCGTCGAACGCCTCACCTCACCCGCCCCACGGGCCTGAGCGGCCCCACGTCCACGGCGCGACCTGCGGCCATCGACCGCTGCACCGCCTCGCACCCCCGGCCGCCGTACGCCCGAGGTGGGGCGGGGCCGGCGGCGGTCCGGCCGGTACCAGGCGGCGTCCGCGGACGCGAGGGGCTGACGACGGACGGAGGCGAGCGGTCGGGAGCGCCCGTATGTGGCGCGTTTCCGTGGCAGGGTGTTGCGGGCAACTCACAGGGGTCTAGGGATGAGGGGGAACCGTGATCGTCTGGCTGAACGGCGCGTTCGGTGCGGGCAAGACCACCGCGGCACAGGAACTCTTGGACCTGCTCCCCGGGAGCACGCTCTTCGACCCCGAGCTGGTCGGCCATGGGCTGAAGGAGATGCTGCCGGCCAAGCGGCTGGACGACGTCGACGACTACCAGGACCTGCCGTCCTGGCGCAGACTCGTCGTCGATGCTGCCGCCGCGCTGCTCACGGAGGTACCGGGTCCGCTCATCGCGCCCATGACTCTGCTCCGCCAGGAGTACCGCGACGAGATCTTCGGCGGCCTGGCCTCCCGTCGCATTCCGGTACGGCATGTTCTGCTGCATGCGGAGGAAACGATCCTTCGGGAGCGGATAGCCCTGCGGGAAGAAACCACGCCGAACGGGCCGGCCGATGCGGGTGGGCCGGCCGACTCGGATGGCGGGCCGGTCGGCGGGCCGGCCGATGCGAGCGGAGCGGTCGCTTCGGACGGTGCGCACGAGTACGGCGATGTGGATGAGCACCCTGCGCCGAGCGGAGGGGCCGGGACCGGGATCGTCGAAACGAAGGCCGGGATCGTCGAATCCAAGGCCGGGATCGCCGCGGCGGCCCGTACGCGTACGTGGCGGCTGGCGCATCTGGAGCCGTACCGGCAGGCGCTGGACTGGCTGCGTACGGACGCGCACGTCATCGACACGTCGGGGATCGGGCCGCGGCAGACGGCCGAGCGCATCGCCGAGGCCGTACGGAACGGCGGCGGCGCGTGCGACATCGTGCAGACGCCGGAACCGACCGCCGAGACCCTGGCCGCCGGCGTACTGCTCTTCGACGAGGAGGACCGGGTCCTGCTGGTGGACCCGACGTACAAACCCGGCTGGGAGTTTCCCGGCGGGGTCGTGGAAGCGGGCGAGCCGCCGGCCCGGGCCGGCGTACGGGAAGTGGCCGAGGAACTGGGCATCCGGCTCCCCACCATGCCGCGCCTGCTGGTGCTGGACTGGGAGGCGCCGGTGCCGCCCGGGTTCGGCGGCCTGCGGCTGCTGTTCGACGGCGGGCGGCTGCCCGACGAGCAGATACGGGACCTGCTGCTGCCGGGGTCGGAGCTGCGCGCATGGCGCTTCGTCACGGAGGAGGAGGCCGAGTCGATGCTGCCGCCGGTGCGCTGGAACCGTCTGCGATGGGCCCTCCGCGCCCGGGCGCAGGGCCGGACGCTCAACCTGGAGGCGGGAGTTCCGGTGGGGTGAGGAGCGGGCCCGAGGGCGCTGGGGCGGGGTACCGCGCCCGCCGGCTGCAGGCCGGCCCGAGGGGCGAGGTTGCCCCCGCCTCTTGGGCCGAGGCTGCCCCCGCCCCTTGGGCGGAGCGCCCGTGCTCCCCGGGCCGAGCGCCCGTTCCGTTACGCCTGCGCCATGCTGCCCGCGTACTTCTGGAGGAACAGCGCCTCCGCCAGCGACAGCCGCTCCAGCTCCTCCGGCGACACACTCTCGTTCACCGCGTGGATCTGCGCCTCCGGCTCGCTGAGGCCGATCAGCAGGATCTCCGCCGCCGGGTAGAGCGCGCCGAGGGTGTTGCACAGCGGGATCGAGCCGCCCATGCCGGCCGACTGCATCTCGGTGCCGTCGTACGCCTCGCGCAGCGCCGCGGCCATCGACTCGTACGCCGGGCTGCTGAGGTCCGCGCTGAACGGCTGGCCCTGGCCGACCTGCTCCACCGTCACGCGGGCACCCCACGGCGCCGCCGACTCCAGGTGCGCGGTCAGCAGCTTCGCGGCCTCGGCGGCATCCTGGCCCGGCGGAACCCGAAGGCTCACCTGCGCCCGCGCGCTCGCCTGCACGGACGGGGTGGCGCCGACGACCGGCGGGCAGTCGATGCCGATGACGGTGACGGCCGGCCGGGCCCAGATGCGGTCGGCGACGGTGCCGGAACCGATCAGCTCCACGCCGTCCAGCACCTTGGCGTCGTTGCGGAACTCCGCCTCGTCGTACTGGAGCCCTTCCCAGGCGCCCTCCGCCGCCAGCCCCTCGACCGTCGTCGAGCCGTCCTCGGCACGCAGCGAGTCCAGGATGCGGATCAGCGCGGCGAGCGCGTCGGGCGCGGCGCCGCCGAACTGCCCGGAGTGCAGATTGCCCGCCAGCGTGTCCACCTGGACGCGGAGCATGGCCATGCCGCGCAGCGACGCGGTGACGGTCGGCAGGCCGACGCGGAAGTTGCCGGTGTCGCCGATGACGATGGCGTCCGCGGTCAGGAGGTCGGGGTGGGCCTCGGCGTACCGCTCCAGGCCGCCGGTGCCCTGCTCCTCCGAACCCTCGACGATCACCTTGACGTTGACCGGTACGCCGCCGTGCTCCTCGAGCGCGCGCAGCGCCGTCAAGTGCATGATCAGGCCGCCCTTGCAGTCGGCGGTACCGCGGCCGTACCAGCGGCCGTCGCGCTCGGTCAGCTCGAACGGCGGGCTCAGCCAGGCGCTCTCGTCCAGCGGCGGCTGCACGTCGTAGTGCGCGTACAGCAGGACGGTGGGGGCGCCGGCCGGGCCGGGCAGGAAGCCGTACACGGACTCGGTGCCGTCCGGTGTCTCCAGGATCGCGATGTCCTCGAAGCCCTCCGCCCGCAGCGCGCCCGTTATCCACCGGGCCGCCGCCTCGCACTCGCTCTTCGGGAACTGCGCGGGATCGGCGACCGATTTGAAGGCCACCAGCTCGGTCAGTTCGGCCCTGGCGCGGGACTGCAGTGCGGCGACGGTCGTGGCGAGCGGGCTGTCAGGCATGGAACGCTCCTTCTGGGCGCGACGTTGTCCTGATGGACGGTGCCCGCGCGGCCCGCCCGGGCCGTGGTCGAGGGGTGGCGCCAGGCGCCCGGAGCGGCGCGGATCCCGTCCGTGAGTGTCCGTACGGAACGCATCGGTGCGCCCGTACGTTACGCGTCCGTACGTAGGGGATGGTGCCTCCGATCTTCCCACAGGCACCTCCGCGATCAGCGAGCCGTAGGATGCGGGCGGTACGCGCAAGGTGCGGGCAGTACGCGCAATGGTGCGAGTGGTGCAAGTCCAACGGTGCGAGTGGCGCGAGTGGTGCGAGGAGTACGCGCGGTGCGAGGAGTACGCGCGGCGTCCGGGCGGTCAGGCGCAAAGGTGCGCTGAGGCGGTCGCGGTGGTGTGCGTGTCGCGGTGGTGTGCGCGTCGCGAGGGCGATGCGTGTCGCGATGGTGACGCGTGCGGCGCCGTGGCGGTACGCGCGGCTGCCGGACTCGTGCCGGGACCGGACTCGTGCCGGGACCGGACTCGTACCGGGATGGGACTTGTACCGGTCCCGGATTCGCTCCGGGACCGGGCTCGTGCCGTGGAGGAGTGCCAGGTATCCGTGCCAGGGATCGATCGGGAGTAGCAGCACAGGTGAGCAGCGAGAGCGCAGACCGGGACGGCCGGACGGTGTGGGACGTGGTGGTGGTCGGCGCGGGGCCAGCAGGCGCCTCGGCGGCCTACGCCGCGGCCTGTACGGGACGCCGCGTCCTCATCCTGGAGAAGGCCGAACTTCCCCGGTACAAGACCTGCGGAGGCGGCATCATCGGCCCCTCGCGCGACGCGCTCCCACCCGGCTTCGAGCTGCCCCTGCGGGACCGTGTGCACGCCGTGACGTTCTCCCTGAACGGCAGGCTCACGCGAACGCGCCGCTCCCGGCAGATGCTCTTCGGCCTCATCAACCGCCCCGAGTTCGACGCCCAGCTCGTCGAGGCCGCGGAGAAGGCGGGCGCCGAGCTGCGTACGGGCGTCACGGTCAGCCGCGTCGAGCAGCACGGCAGCGCCGTCCCCGACCGCCGTACGGTCGCCGTCGTGCTGAGCGGCGGCGAGACGGTGCTCGCGCGGGCGGTGGTCGGCGCCGACGGGAGCGCGAGCCGGATAGGCGCGCACGTCGGGGTGAAGCTCGACCAGGTCGACCTGGGGCTGGAGGCGGAGATCCCGGTACCGCCGACCGTCGCCGAGGACTGGGCGGGGCGGGTGCTCATCGACTGGGGCCCCATCCCGGGCAGTTACGGCTGGGTCTTCCCCAAGGGGGACACGCTGACCGTCGGCGTCATCTCCGCACGCGGCGAGGGCGCCGCCACCAAGCGGTACCTGGAGGACTTCATCGGGCGGCTGGGACTCGCCGGCTTCGAGCCGAGCATTTCGTCCGGGCACCTGACGCGGTGCCGGGACGAGGACTCGCCGCTGTCGCGCGGGCGGGTGCTGGTCTGCGGGGACGCGGCCGGGCTGCTGGAGCCGTGGACGCGGGAGGGCATCTCCTTCGCGCTGCGGTCGGGCCGGCTGGCGGGGGAGTGGGCGGTACGGGTCGCCGAGGCGCACGACGCGGTCGACGCGCGGCGCCAGGCGCTGAACTACGCCTTCGCGATCAAGGCCGGGCTGGGCGTCGAGATGAGCGTGGGCCGGCGGATGCTCGCGGTCTTCTCCCGCCGCCCCGGCGTCCTGCACGCCGCGATCACTGGCTTCCGCCCGGCGTGGAACGCCTTCGCGAAGATCACCCGAGGCACCACCACCCTCGCCGAAATCGTCCGCACCCACCCCCTGGCCCACCGAGCCCTGTCGGCAATGGACCGATAACCGATAGGGCGGGCCGAGGGCCGTACGGAGAGGGATGGCCGGGGCGTCCGGTGGGGTGTGGGCCGCACCGAGGCACCCGCCACGGGGCCGGCGTGGGTGCTGGGGCTGGCGTGAGTGCTTGGGTTGGCGTGAGCGCTGGGGCCTCTGCCGGCCGGGGCGTGCGGTCCTGGGCCGCTGCGGGCTGGGCCTGCCCGCCGGTCCCGGGCCGGTGTGGGGCCGGTGCGGGGCGTCGCCACGTCGTTGTGGCCGGGGCGGTTGCCGGGGTTGCCGGGGCGGCCGTTGGGTCGGTTGCGGCGTTCGCTCGGCCGAGCCAACCGCTCCGGCGAGGCGACCGCTTGGCCGGGTGGGGACCGCTCTGGCGAGGCGACCGCTCGGCACGGGGGACCGCTCCTCGGTCAGGGGCCCTCGGCGCGGCGATCGCTCGGCCGGGGTGTCGGTGCTCCCTGTGCCCCGTCAGGGTCCGGGATCGGGCTGCGGGTGTTGATCATTCGGTCGTGGTGATGCGGAAGACCGGGTGGTTGGGGGCGGCCGCGAGGAGGACATCGTCGGCCGAACGGGCCGTCACCTCGCCGAAGTACTGCTTCACCTCCCAGCCCCAACGCTCCAGATACGCCCGCAGGATCGCGGGAGTCTCGGCCGGTGCCAGCTCCACGGCCGTGAACGCGCGGGTCCTGCGCCCCACCCGCAGCTGCCCTCCCCCGGCCGCCCGCATATTGCGTACCCACTCGGAATGCCCGCGCGCCGAGACGAGGTACTGAGCACCCTCGAAGGTCAGCGGGTTCACCGGAACCCGCCGCCACTCGCCGCTCTTCCGCCCCCGCACCGCGAGATCCGCACTGCCGGCCAGGCTGACACCGCGCCGCGCCAGCCACCCGACCACCCCATTGAGCCGAGCCCCGAACCGCCCGGGCTTGAGATACCGCTGAGCTCGTTCGGATTGCAAGGACTGCTGAGTCTTCCGTGCCTTCTGGCTCTGTCGATCTTTCTGTGCCTGTTGAGCCTGTTGGGTCTTTTGTGATTGAAGAGACTGTTGGGGCCTCGATGCCGGTCGAGGGTGCGACGACTGGTGGGGTTCGGCCTGCGGGAGTCGGTTGCCGGTCATGGGGAGCCTTCCCTTCATTCGGTGGCGAAGCGGCGGAAGCGGCCGGACCCGGACCCGGCGGCTGACCCGACCTGCCGAGTCGCCGGACCTGGCAGCGCCGCCGGACCTGCCGGAGCCGCCGGGACCTGCCGGACCTGCCGGAGTCACCGCTCTGCCAGAGACCTGCCAGGGTGGTAATGCGCTACGAGATCGGTGATGCGCCGCGAGATCAGTGCTCTCGTTTCCGTGTACGCCAGTGTGCACGGATCGTCGCACTAAAACAAGAGCACTGCTCTCATTTCGCTCCCCCGCTCTCATTATTGGCCGGTGCTCCGCAACGTGACACACTGCTCCGCATGACTGCGATCAAGGGAGCAAGGGAGCGGGCCCGCGGGGAGGTCACCACCGCGATCAAGGACGAGGCCCGGCAGCAGCTCGCGGCCGAGGGGGCCGCGAAACTGTCGCTGCGCGCCGTCGCCCGCGAGCTCGGCATGGTCTCCTCGGCCCTCTACCGCTACTTCCCCAGCCGCGACGACCTGCTCACGGCCCTGATCCTCGACGCGTACAACGCCTTGGGGGAGGCCGCGGAGACGGCGCTCGCAGCGGTGGACACGACAAGCGGGACGAGTGACGCCGCCCGCGCCCGCGTCGGTGCCGGCGCGCCGCCCGCTGCCCGGTGGACCGCCGTGTGCCGGGCAGCACGGGAGTGGGCCCTGGCGCACCCGCACGAGTACGCGCTGCTCTACGGGTCGCCCGTGCCCGGTTACCACGCGCCGGACGCCACCGCCGAGCCCGCGGGACGGGTGGCCCGCGCGCTGCTCGCGGTCGTACGGGACGCCTACGTGGCGGGCGTGCTGCGGGAGCCCGCCGATCCGCTGCCGGACGCCGTGGTCGGCAACATGCTCGCGTTGTCCGCGGAACTGGGCGAGGAGCTGCCCGCCGTGGTGACGGCACGGCTGGTCGGTGCCTGGGCGCAGCTGTTCGGGCTGGTGGGCTTCGAGGTCTTCGGGCAGTTCAACCGGGTGGTCGACGCGCGGGAGGAGTTCTTCGAGCACGCCGTCCTGCAGCTCGCCCGCTCGGTAGGACTGCCCGTGCCCACCAAGCGCTGAACCGGCATCCCACGGGCCGGTGAACCGCCGGCCGGCGAGCCATTGAACCCGGAGCCCACGACGTGCCGGGCGTACTCCTCCGGGAGTACGCCCGGGCACCGCGTTCGGCGGACGTCGTGGGAGGCGGCAGCGGGCTAGCGTGGCGGTATGGACAAGGGACGGCCGTCGTGGGTGCGGCTGCGGCACTGCCTCGATGTCGTGCGCGGGCACCGGCACCACCCGCACGCGGGCATGCCGTCGACCTCCGCCACCACCGGCTCTCCGGATCCCACAGGCCCCCGGGTTTCGACCGACACCCATGCCTCGGCCACCACCGACAGCGCCCCTCCCGACAGCGCCCTCCCTGACACGGCCCTCTCCGACAGTGCCCTCCCCGAGACCGAAGCCCGCGCGTCGTCCGCCCGCCTGCCCTGGCGGTCGACGCTGGTCATCGCCCTCTTCGTGCAGGTCGGTACGCGGTTCGCCGCGCACGGGCAGCCGGAGCGGGTGGCCCTGGACGGTGCGGCCGAAGTGCTGCTGCTCGCGGGCTCCCTCCTGTTGCTCCTGCGGCACCGCTTCCCGCGCGTCGTCGCGTTCGGTACGGCGGTCGCGGCGACGCTCTACCTCGGGGGCGGCTATCCGTACGGTCCGGTCTTCCTGCTCGTGGCGGTCGGCTGTTTCGCCGCTGTCGTGGCGGGGCGGCGGATCGCCGCCTGGAGCGCCGTGGGTCTGGTCTGGGCCGGGCACCTCCTCGTCGCGCACTGGCTGTACCGGTGGCTGCCGCCCGGCACCGACGACGCGGCGCCCTGGGGGCAGGAGCTGGTCGTCACCGCCTGGGTGGTGGCGATCGTCGCCGCGTCCGAACTCGGCCGCGTACGCCGCGAACAGCTCGCCCACGCGCGCGCCGGGCGGGCCGCGGCGGAGCGGCGGCGGGCCGACGAGGAGCGGCTGCGGATCGCGCGCGAGCTGCACGACGTCCTCGCGCACAGCCTCTCCGTCATCAACGTCCAGGCCGGCGTCGGGCTCGCCCTGCTCGACGACGACCCCGAGCAGGCGCGTACGGCGCTGACGACGATCAAGGGCGCCAGCAAGGAGGCGCTCGGCGAGGTGCGCCAGGTGCTCGACACGCTGCGGGCGCAGGGGCGGGCCCCCAGGTCGCCGGCGCCAGGGCTGGCCCGGCTGCCCGAACTGACCGAGCAGGCGCGGAGCGCCGGACTGGACGTGGCGGTGACGGCCGAGGGCGGGGTGGCAGGGCTGCCGCCGGGGGCCGACCTCGCGGCGTTCCGTATCGTCCAGGAGGCGTTGACGAACATCGTGCGGCACTCCGGTGCGCGCACGGCACGGGTCCATGTGGCGCGGGCGTCCGGTGTCCTGCGCCTCCGCATCGACGACGACGGCCCGGCCACCGGGAGCGGGCCGGCCGGTGGTGAGGGCGGGGCGGCCGGCGGTGGGAACGGCCTGGTCGGCATGCGGGAGCGGGCCGCCGCGCTCGGCGGCGAGGTCCGGGCGGGGCCGCGTGACGACGGCGGCTTCACCGTACGTGCCACCATCCCCCTGCGGGGCGGCAACGGTGCGGCCGGCGGCCGGACGGCGGCCGGGAACGAGGAGGAGGGCGCGTGATCCGGGTACTGCTCGCCGACGACCAGGTGCTCGTACGGGCCGGCTTCCGGGCGTTGCTGGCCGCGCAGCCCGACATCGAGGTGGTCGGTGAGGCCGCCGACGGCGACGAGGCGCTGACGGCCGTGCGGGAACTGCGGCCGGACGTCGTGCTCATGGACATCCGGATGCCGGCCGTGGACGGGCTCGCCGCCACCCGGCGGATCACCGCGGACGAACGGCTGGCCGCGGTGAAGGTGGTCATGCTGACCACCTTCGAGCTGGACGAGTACGTGTTTGAGGCGATCCGTTCGGGAGCCTCCGGCTTCCTCGTCAAGGACACCGAGCCCGATGAACTGCTGCGCGCCGTACACGCGGTGGTGGCCGGTGACGCGCTGCTGTCCCCGGGCGTCACCCGGCGTCTGATCGCGGAGTTCGCCGCCCGGTCGAAGGAACCGGCCGCGGGGGAGGGGCTGGAGCGGCTCACCGAACGGGAGCGGGAGGTGATGGCGCTGGTCGGCATCGGGCTCTCCAACGAGGAGATCGCGCGCCGCCTCGTCGTCAGTCCGCTCACGGCAAAGACGCACGTCAGCCGCACGATGGTGAAGCTCGGCGCCCGCGACCGGGCGCAACTGGTCGTGCTGGCCTACGAATCCGGGCTGGTGCGCCCCGGGTGGCTGGGGTGACTCCAGCGCCACAGGACCCGCACCACGCGGAGGACACAGACGGCGCCGCCCAGTACGGCTGATGCCATGAGCCAGGAGCCGCGCCAGGAGGCGGCCACCGGGCCCCAGAGGGCGGGCGCCGCGCAGAGCAGGAAGACGAGGCCGCCCGCGAGCGCGCCGGTCACCACCGCGAACGCGATCTCGACGGTGACCGCGTCCCGTTGGGCCTGTGAGCGGGTCGGAGACACGGCGGGAGTCTGTCATGCGCACGGGATTGCCGCTCCCCTCCGGCCGCTCATAGGCTGAGCGTGCCCGGCCGGTCACCGGCCGGGACCAGCGCATGCACGGCGGTGGCGCACGCCTCGTGCCGCAGGTACGCGCGCCGGACGAACCGGCGCCGGAGGAAGGCGAGCGGTCATGAGGCATTGGGATGTTGCCGTACGGTCCAGTGCGCGGCTGGGCGAGGGGCCGACGTGGGACACCGCGAAGGCGCGGCTGATCTGGGTCGACATCCTCACCTGCCGGGTGCACACCTACGACCCCGCCACCGGCCGCCGGACCGTGATGGTCACCGAACAGCACGTCGGTGCCGCGAAGCCGCGCACGGGCGGCGGCCTGGTCGTCAACCTCCGGGACGGCGTGGGTGTTTACGACGCCGACGGGGCCTTCTCCTGGCTGGTGCACGAGGTCGTGCCGGGGCGGCGCGGCAACGACGCGGCCGTGGCCCCCGACGGGGCGCTGTGGGCCGGAACCATGCGGTACGACGAGGCGGCGGGCGGCGGGACGCTGGCGCGGATCGCCCCGGACGGCGGCACGGAGCCGGCGCTGTCGGACGTCGCGGTCAGCAACGGCATCGGCTGGAGCCCGGACGGCCGGCTGATGTACTACGTCGACTCCCCGACCCGGCGGATCGACGTCTTCGACGCGGGTGACGCGGTGGGCGCGGCCGCGAAGGTCGTACCGACCCGGCGTCCCTTCGTCGAGATCGAGGAGGGCGCGGGCTTCCCGGACGGGCTGTGCGTGGACGCGGAGGGCGGTGTGTGGGTGGCGCTGTGGGACGGTGGACAGGTACGCCGCTACACGCCCGAGGGCACCCTCGACCGTACGGTCGACCTCCCCGTACGTCGCCCGACCGCCTGCGCCTTCGGCGGCAGCGACCTCACCGACCTCTTCATCACCACGGCGCAGGAGGACACCCCGGGACACCCGCTGGAGGGCTCGGTGCTCGTCGTTCCCGGCGCGGGCCGGGGGCTGGAGCAGCCGGCCTTCGCGGGCTGAGGAGCGGAGCCGCACGACGGCGGAAGCGGCCCGCTCCCCTCGTACGACAGCCTTCCGCAGGGCCCCTGCCGAGGTGACCGTCAGACGGTGAAGAGCTGCTGCCAGAGCCGGTAGGACGAGCCGTCGTCGTCCGGCTTCACCGTCACGGCGGCCGAACTCTGCCACGGCAGGCGGTTCCACAGCATTGCGTAGAGATCCGCTGCGGGGCCTTCCAGCACGCAGTCCGGGGCCGGGCCGACGGCCTCGGGCGTCCCGTCGGCCGGGCCGGCACCCTCGCCGGTCGCCGTCACCCGCTCCGTGTGCGGCGGCGCGTCCGAAAGCCGTACACGCCAGGCGGCGTTGCCCGAACCCTCGGGGCCGGGCGCGTCCGTGGTGCGTATATACAACTCCTTCGCGGGCGCCGTGCGCGCGCGGCCGCGGTCGCGCGCGAGGAAGCCGGTCAGCAGCTCGTCGATGCCGTCCGCGGCAAAGGCCGGGTCCAGCGCGGAGAAGCCCGCGCCGAGGGCCGTCTCGGCGTCGATGCGGTGCATCGCGGTCTCGTGCGCCTGCCGGCGGGCCCAGAAAGCCAACGGTGAGGGAGCGGACAGGAAGGTCCAGCAGGCCAGGCCGGCGGGCGCCGCATCCAGCGCGTCGACCAGCGCGCGATGGCCGTCCCGCACCCAGTCCACCAGCTCCGTGCCGTCCAGGTCGGGCGCCGCCGGCGGGCGCGTACGGCCCTCCGACGCGCCCGTGACGTAACCCGTCGCCCAGCGGTGGACACTGCCGATGTGCGCGAGCAGGTCGCGGACCTGCCAGTCAGGGCAGGCGGGGACGGAGGCGTCCGGGCCCGCCCGGTCCGCGGCGTCCGCCAGCAACCGGCCTTCCCTGCGGAGCGTTTCGACGAAGTCAGTGATCTCCATGCCGTTGAGTGTGCCAGCCGCCACTGACAACGGCCCCCGGCGTGGCGGGCCGGCCGCGCAGACCACGGTGGACCAGGCCGAGCAGCAGCGCGTTGAGCAGCGCGGCGACGCCGAGGGTGGTGACCGTGTACCAGGCGGGCGCCCCCGCGTCGGGCCACAGCGCGTCGCCCGCGAACCACAGCGGGAAGAGGGTCGGGGAGGTCAGCAGCGCGGCCCAGACGCCGGACATGGAGGCGTCGGGCCGGCCGACGAAGAGCGAGTCGACGACGGCGAAGACCACCGCCGCGGCGAACAGGGCCAGATAGACACGCGAGACGGGGTTGCCGAAGGTCAGCCGTCCCACGTCGCGCAGCCACGGCTTCGGGTGCGCGTGCGGGCGGGGTGTTTCGGGGTCGCGGAGCCGGGGCGTCGCGTTCATGTGTCCCCCCAGGGGCGGTCCAAGTGCGGATACAGCGGTACGCGTCCAGTCGTACGTGCTCCGGGCGGGACGGACATCCGCTCTCGTACTCACGCGGCGGTGTCCGTACTCAAGTATCGAGGCGGCTCCGGCGGATGTCAGTGCTCGGTTCCGGCCGCGTGCGCGCCGGACCCGCAGCGGACGTACCGATCGGACGGATGCGTCCGCACGGGAGGACGGGAGGTAGCGTCTCGGTGTGCGGTGCGCGACGGGGCGATTTCCGTGAGGCGGCGGGCCGTGTTTTGTTCATGTCGGATACAAAGCCAGAATGGACGGCGTGACCCACACTCGGACGACCAGGCTGGAGCGGGGCCGCGGCGCGCTCGGACCCGCGCTGGAGCTCGTACACACCGGACGCGCGCCCACGCGTGCCGTGCTGACCTCCGAACTCGGTGTGACGCGTGCGACGGCCGGTGCGGTGGCCGCGGAGCTCGAAGCGCTCGGCTTCATCACCGTCGACGCGCACCCGACCGCCGCAGCGGGCACCCAGGGGCGCCCCTCGCACCGGCTGTTCATCGCGGAGCGGGGGCCCGTCGTCCTGGCCGTTCAGATCCACGCGGACGGCTTCCGGGTCGCGCTGGTGGGTCTCGGTGGCCGGATCGTGGCCACCACGTCCGGCTGCGGCACGATCCCCGCGGACCCCGCGCGCATCCTGTCCGAGGCCGTGCAGGCCGGCTCCGGGCTGCTGCGCGACAGCGGGCGGCGCTGCCTGGGGGCGGGCCTCGCCGTACCGTCCGCGGTCGCCGAGCCGGACGGTGAGGCGCTCAACCCGCTGCACCTCGCCTGGCCCGCCGGCGCCCCCGTGCGGCGGCTGTTCCTTCAGGCGCTGATCGACGCCGGCGTACCGGGCGTCACCCCGGACGTGGGCTTCAGCGGCAACGACGTCAACCTCACAGCCCTCGCCGAACACCGCCACGGGGCCGGCCGCGGCGCCCGCGACCTGCTCTGCGTGGCGTCCGGTCACCGCGGCGTCGGCGGTGCGCTGGTCCTGGACGGGCGGCTGCACAGCGGCAGTTCCGGGCTGGCCCTGGAGGTCGGCCACCTCACCGTCAACCCCGAGGGCGCCCCCTGCCACTGCGGCAGCCGCGGCTGCCTGGACGTCGAGGCCGACCCGCTCGCCTTCCTGGGCGCGGCCCGACGCACTCCGGGGCCCGAGGGCTCGCTCCTCAAGCAGGCGACCGATCTGCTGCGCGAGGAGTACGCGGACCCGTCGATCAGAGCGGCCGGGGAACTGCTGATCGACCGGCTCGGCCTGGGCATCGCGGGACTGGTCAACATCCTCAACCCCGACCGCATCATCCTGGGCGGGCTGCACCGCGCGCTCCTGGAGGCCGACCCCGAGCGGCTGCGCGCCGTCGTGGCGGACCGCAGCCTCTGGGGGCGCAGCGGCAGCGTGCCGATACTGCCTTGCACCCTGGACCACAACGGGCTGGTCGGCGCGGCCGAACTGGCCTGGCAGCCGGTGCTGGACGACCCGCTGATCGTCCTCGGAGCCGACGCGACCGCTTGACGCGGCGGGGCGGCCGGCCCCGCGTCCGCCATCGCCGCCTCAGGCCCGCCACTCCGTGGCGAAGGCACGTGCCGGGTTGTCCGTCAGCATGCGCTCGACGGCCGCCGTCTCCAGCGTGAGCGAGAGGCGACGCGCCAGCCCGCTCACGACGTACGGCAGCCCCGGGCCGCCGTCGGCCGACCGGGCCGCCGCCGTGGTCGTGTCCCCGCCCAGCAGGAGCCGGTCGCCGAACCCGGCGTCGACCAGCGCCGCCAGCGCGTCCGGCAGCCGCCAGTCCGTCGCGTGGTGGGCGCGCGACGGGCCGTCGAAGGCGAGATAGGCCCCCGCTTCCGCGGCCGTGCGGTGGACGGCCGCTTCGGGGGAGCGGTTCAGGTGCCCGAGCACCACGTGCTGCGGCGCCACGCCCGCCGTGCCGCACAACAGGTCCAGCACGTCGAGCGCGCCGGTGCCCAGCTCCAGATGGACGGCGATCGCTGCGCCCGTGGCGTGGTGCGCCTCGGCGGCCGCGGCGAACGTGTGCCGGGCGTGCGCGTCCAGGCCGTGGAAGCCGCCGGCCACCTTGATGAGGCCGGCCCGCGGCCCTTCGGGTCCGCCGATGCCCTCCGTGAGCTCCGCGACGAACAGGGCCGCCAGGTCGCCCCGCACCCGGTCGAGGAGGTCCGGTGCGTAGTGCGCCGCCTGATGCAGCCCGGTGGCGGCGACGATCCGTACGCCCGTCGCTCGTGAGAGGCGCACCAGTTCGGCTGCGCGGCGCCCCATCCCGTGGGGCGTCCACTGCATCACCGTGCCGCCGCCCGCCTCCTTGAAGGCGCGCAGCTCGGCTGCCGCGGCGGCGGGATCGTCCAGCTCCTGTCCGGGCAGCTGCGGGCTGGTCAGGAAGAGATGGTCGTGGGCGTCGCAGCGGCCCTCCAGCGCAGTAGGAGACAGGTCGCCCAGGACGGTACGAAGCGCGGCGGACGGGGGCTCTGCAAGGCGTCGAGGTATGGCCATGGAGGTAATGTACATACCAGTAGTTACATTGCCTCGATGGGCGGCCTCCGGTGGCGTACTCCCCGAGGGGTAGCCGTGGTGCCGCTGTACGTACGACGACGTGGGGCGGCCTGTGGGTCAGGCTCGGAGGAGAAGCGAAACGGCGCGACCTTCCGAGGAGCTGATCATGATGGATGTGCTCGCCACCCCCTGGTCCGACGGTGGCCCCGGAGCCTGGATCCTGTTCTTCCCGCTGTTCTGGGCGGTCGTGGTGATCGGTGTGATCACCCTGCTGCAGCGCACCGTGTGGCGCGGGCGCGGGCCCTGGCAGGGGCCCGGCGGGGCCGCCGACGCCGCGCACGCCGGTCCCTCGCCCCTCTCGGTGCTCGGCCGGCGGTTCGCCTCCGGTGAGATCGACGAGGACGAATACTGGCGGCGGCTCTCGGTCCTCGAAGAGCAGTTCGGGGTCCGAGGCAAGCGCAAGAGAGGCGCGGAGTGACCGCGCCCGTCGTAGGGGGCGAGATCGCTCGCCCCATGAAGCGCAGTCGCCCCACGAACGGCTGAGCGCCCGGCCCCCTCGGGGACCGGGCGCTCAGCCCACGTGTGCGCCGCGTGCGGCTGCGCGTACTCCGCCGCTCGCTTCTGTGTGCGCCGCCTCGGGCGATGCCGACGGCAGGCCGGCGAGCGCGTGGCCCGGCTCCTGGCGGGCGGGGCCGAGGGCGGGGAGCGTGAACCAGACGACCTTGCCGCTGTCCTCCGGACGGGCGCCCCAGCTCTCGCTCAGCTCGGCGATGAGGATCAGGCCCCGGCCGCCGACGTCCAGCGGGCCGGCCATGGCGGGCTGGGGCAGCCGGGGGTCGAAGTCGCGCACCGAGACCGTCAACTGGTCCAGCAGGACCGACAGTTCGACGGTGCACTGCTTGCTGGGAACGGCGTGCTGATGGACGTTGGCGAGCAGCTCCGTCACCCCGAGGGTCGCGGCGTCGATCAAGGCGTCGAGGCGCCAGTAACGCAGCTGTGCCGATACGATTCTGCGCATCTGTCCGATGCGTGCCGGCAGGGCTTGGAGCTCCACCGCGCAGTGCCTGCTGGGTTGCCTGATCACGACCACGACTCCCCTGATGAGGCCGGGCGCGCCCGCCGCTACGGAACGCGAGGACCGGGTCCGGCGATGTCCCGTTCACCGGAGAGTCACCGCTGGTGAACCCTCGGTGATACGAGTACCAGGGTCGGCCCGCTCACCCACTCCCGCAACCGCAGGCCACGCGCAACCCCAGCGCGTCCCACCGGACTTCACTCGAATGCAGTCGGCGTTCCCCCGCATGCGGACCCGTATGGTCCCGTCCTCGTCCGCACGCGGCCCGCAGGCCCCGTCGCCGTGCCGTGTCCGTCCGCCGCTCCGCGGCGTCAGGTGTGCGCCGCTCCGGCGGCCCGCACGGCGTCCATGAAGCGCTCAGGGGCTCCCATGGTGAGTGAATACCGGTGACCGTTGAGCGTGGCGTAGGCGCGGTCCCGGGACAGCAGTCGTGGGCGGTGCGCCTGTACCGATGTCAGCGGGGCGCTGTCGATCTCCGTGCCGTAGCTCGTCAGCAGCGCCAGCCTGCCGTCACGGATGATGACCTGACCCGCACGGGTCAGCGAACGCAGCCAGCGCTCGATGCGCACACCGGTCGCGTTGAACTCCGGCTCCCTCATGGAGCACCGCCTCCTCGACACACATGGCTCGGGGTGAGGCCCCCGCCCATCAAGAAGTCTGCCCGGATCGCGGCCCGGGCACCAGTTCCCCTGGTCGCGGGCCTGTCGAACACCGGTACCCAGGCTGCTCCTTGGAGATGCTCAAAGCCTTGTTTATGCAGGTGAGAAACGTGTGGCGGATGGTTATGATCGAGGGAAGCCCGGCGGACGCGGCGGGCCGGAACGACCGCGAGGAGCACGCCCATGAGTACCGCACAGCACCTGGACGGGCGGGACGGCGACCTCACGGGCGACGACGATGGCTCCTGCGCCGCTCCTGACGCACCCGAAGGCGCGCCGCTGTCGACCATCGATGTCGACCGCACCGACGCCGGCTACCGCGACTGGCTGAAGGACGCAGTGCGCAAGGTCCAGGCGGACGCCAACCGCAGCGCCGACACCCACCTGCTGTACTTCCCGCTGCCCGAGCAGTGGGGCATCGACCTCTACCTCAAGGACGAGTCGACGCACCCCACCGGCAGCCTCAAGCACCGCCTCGCCCGCTCCCTGTTCCTCTATGGGCTGTGCAACGGCTGGATCCGCCCCGGCAAGCCCGTCATCGAGGCGTCCAGCGGTTCCACGGCCGTCTCCGAGGCGTACTTCGCCAAGCTCATCGGGGTGCCGTTCATCGCGGTGATGCCCGCGACGACCAGCCGGGAGAAGACCCGTCTGATCGAATTCCACGGCGGCACCTGCCACCTGGTCGCCGACCCGCGGACCGTCTACGACGTCTCCGCCCGGCTCGCGGCCGAGACCGGCGGCCACTACATGGACCAGTTCACCTACGCCGAGCGGGCCACGGACTGGCGCGGCAACAACAACATCGCCGAGTCGATCTTCCAGCAGCTGCGCCTGGAGCGGTATCCCGACCCCACCTGGATCGTGGCCACCGCGGGCACCGGCGGTACGTCGGCGACCATCGCCCGCTACGTGCACTACATGCAGCACGACACCCGGGTCTGCGTCGCCGACCCCGAGAACAGCTGCTTCTTCGACGGCTGGCTGAACGGCGACGCCGAGACCGACTGCCGCACCGCCTCCCGCATCGAGGGCATCGGCCGCCCCCGGATGGAGCCCAGCTTCGTGCCCGGCGCCATCGACCGGATGATGAAGGTCCCGGACGCGGCGAGCGTGGCGGCCGTACGGGCCCTGGAGGCGGCCATCGGCCGCAAGGCGGGCGGTTCGACGGGCACGGGGCTGTGGAGCGCCCTGAAGATCGTCTCCGAGATGGTCGCGGCGGGCCGTACGGGCTCGGTGGTCACCCTGCTGTGCGACCCCGGCGACCGCTACCTCGACAAGTACTACTCCGACGGCTGGCTGGCCGAGCAGGGGCTGGACATCACGCCGTACGCCAGGACCCTGCAGACCTTCCTCGCCGAGGGGACCTGGCCGGAGTGACGGGCCGGCCGCTCAGACCGTGATCAGCCGCCGGTCCAGCTGCCGCATCGAATCGCGGAACGCGCGGCCCAGCATCGGACGGCTGAGCTGCATCACCGTGCGGAACGGCGCGGGGCCGTCGGCGGCGAACGTCCAGCGTACAAGCGTGCCGCCGCCGGGGCCCGGGGCGAGCCGCCAGTCCTCCAGCAGGGCCCGCAGGCCCGGAGCGTTGGTCTCGTCGACGCGGTAGGCGTAGTGCTCGGGGCGCTCGGCGGCCATGACGCTCTCGCGGAAGCGGGTGCCGCCCGTCAGCCGCACCGCACGGCCCTTGCCGCCGTCGATGGGCGCGATCCGGGAGACGCCGGTGAACCAGGCGCACCAGGAGCCGACATCGTCGGCGAGCGCGGCGTACACCGCCTCCGGAGGCGCGGACAGCCCGGCCGCGAAGACCATCCGCAGCGGCGCTGACTCGGCGAAGTCGAGCCCCACGGGGCTCAGTCGGCGCGTCATCGGTACGAGCACCCCCTGCACACAGTGACGATTCCGGTACCCGCAGTCGAACATACCGGCGACGCACACCATAGCTGGCGTCTCGTCACATGTCTGCGTCGTCCTCCGGCTCGCCGGCCACCACCAGGCGCGGCGGCAACTCGGCGAACTCGGCGCGCGCCCGCGCCGGCAGCCCGGGATCGGTGACCAGCACGTCCACCTGGTCCAGGGAGGCGAACGAACTCAGGCCGACCGTGCCCCACTTGGTGTGGTCCGCCACCACCACGACCCGGCGCGCCGACCGCACGAAGTGCCGGTTGGTCTCCGCCTCGGCGAGGTTCGGCGTCGACAGCCCGGCCTCGACCGATATGCCGTGCACACCGAGGAAGAGCACATCGAAGTGGAGCGAGCGGATCGCGGCGTCGGCGACCGGGCCCACCAGGGTGTCCGACGGCGTCCGCACGCCGCCTGTCAGCACGACAGTGGCCGCACCGGGGCGCGGGCTCCCGGAACCGGCCGCCGCCCGCTGCGCGGCGTAGAAGACGTCCGCCACCCGGACGGAATTCGTCACCACCGTCAGGTCCGGCACGTCCAGCAGCTGATGGGCCAGCGTGAAGGCCGTCGTACCGCCCGCCAGCGCGATCGCGCTGCCCGGTGCCGCCATCTGCGCCGCCGCCTCGGCGATGGCCTCCTTGGCCGACAGCTCCAGCGCGGACTTGGCCTCGAACCCCGGTTCGTGCGCGCTCGGCTCGCTCACCGGGACCGCGCCGCCGTGCACCTTCTCCACGACGCCCTGACGGGCCAGCGCGTCCAGGTCCCGACGGACCGTCATGTCCGAGACGCTCAGCTTGCGGGTCAGCTCGTTGACGCGGACACCGCCGCGCCGCCTCACCTCGTCCAGGATCAGGGCACGCCGCTGCTCGGCGAGGAGATTCTGGTTGTCACTCACCCGGCCTGTCCCTTCGTCCCCGGTGCGCCGCGCGCCATGCCGCACCAGCGCCGCTGTCCGGAGACATCCTCGCACGAGGCACCGACACGGACTCCCGGAGCCGGATGAGGTGAATGCGCTCCCGGGGCGGGCAAGAAAGAATCCGGAGCGCACATCGAAGTACGGACAACGGGGGAAGCACTGTGGACACTACGCACCGGTCCGCGCCCGCGGCCACGACGGACCCGGACGACGACGGGGACACCGCCGCCGCGCACGGACCACGCCGGATCGCCCTGGAACTCCGGGTGCACGGCGTCGGCGGCACCACACCGGCCGAGATGCTCGACGACCCCCGGGTCGTGCGCATCACCGGTGACGACACCGCCGCCATCTACCGCCGCGCCGCCGACGCGGACGCCGAGGAGCGCCCCGTGGACCCGCGCGAGGGCGACCCCGAAGAGCCGGTCCGCGAGGCGTACGTCTGGTGCAATCTCACCTCGGGCAACGGCAGCCGTGCCCTCTGGCTGATCCTGCTGCCCTTCATGGTCGCCAACCTCGCCCACTGGATGCGTCCCGCAGCGCCCAGAGGCCATCCCGCCCAGCGGATCTACGACGTCCTCGTACGGATCCTCGCGCTCACCCTCACCGTGCTGCTCGCCGCTGGAGCCTGCGAGGTGGCTCTGGACCTGATCGCCTGGCAGTGCGCCGGCAGCCACGCCTGCTCCAGCGACCGCTCCTGGCTCGGCTTCCTCAACACCGCGCACGACGGCTGGTGGAGCCTGCCGGGCCGCCGCCTCGTGGTCGCCGGCGTGCTGCCGCTGTTCCTCGTGGGCCTGCTCTGGTGGCTCTCGCACCGCACGTGGAGCGCGTACGAATCGGCCTCCCCGCCGCCGCGCCGCCCCGGTACCTCGCGCGACACCCCGCCCTCGGAGCGCCCCACGCTCTGCCTGGACGGCTTCTGGTACGGCCGCCGGGTCGTCGCCCGGCTGCGCTCCGCGCACGCCGCGGCGGGGCTGCTCACCATCGCCACCGCCCTGCTGCTGACCGCGCACGACGCCGATGGCAGGCCCGGCGCCGACGCGGCGCTGCGCTGGACCGGGTACGGCCTGGCCGCGCTGGTCGCCGTGCTCGCGGTGCTCAGCGCCGTCATCGTCTGCCGCACCGCGCGCAGCGAGGCGGAGCCCGACGTGGAGACCGACCGGCCCATCGTGCGGTGGCTGCCGTGGGCCTCGCTCGGCGCACTGGGCCTGATCGCCCTGCACACCGCCTGGGCGCGCCCCGGCTGGACCTCCTCCGGGCACCTCCCGGGTGCCGGCGCCTTCGCCGTCATCGCCGTCCTCCAGGGCGTCCTGGTCGTCGGACTGCTGCTGACCGCCGCGGTGCTCCAGCGGGCAGCGCGCGGCACGGAGCGCACCGCCGCCGGGGGCCTGGCCGGGGCCTCCGTCGCACTGCTGGCCTGCGCGCTGGGCGGCGTCCTCACCGGGGGAGTGGCACAGCGCGCCGCCGACTGGCTGGACCGCGGCGCCACCCCGGGGGACCGGCACGCCCCGATGGCGGGCCCGCCCGTGCTGCTCTCGTGGCAGGCCTCGGTCATCCCGGTGCTGCTGATCGTCGTCCTGGTACTGGTCGTGGTGGCCGCCTTCGAGGTGCGCGCCGTTCGCCGCAGGGTCCTTCCGGACATTCCCGGCCTGTACGAGGACGAGGAGAAGCCCGATGCGCAGCGAGCACGGCGCATCGCGGGCACCATCGCCCGCGCCGGGCTCACCGACCGGGCGCCGCTGCTGATCGGCGTGATCACCGCGGCCACCTTCGTGCTGGGCACGGGAGCGGTGCTCGGCGCCCGCCTCACGGGGCTGCCGCCGGGCCGCGCCCTGGACGGCGCGCCCGTCTTCGTGGACGCCATTGCCGAGACCGCCCAGGCGCTCGGCTCCTGGCTGATGGGCGCCGGCGTCGTCCTGCTGCTCGCCATGGGACGCCGGGCCTACAAGGACCAGTCGGCCCGCCGCACCATCGGCATCCTCTGGGACGTCGGCACCTTCTGGCCACGCGCCGCGCACCCCTTCGCGCCGCCCTGCTACGCCGAGCGCGCCGTGCCGGACCTGACCTGGCGGATGGCGACCTGGACTGAGACGCACGACGGCCGCCTGGTCCTCTCCGGGCACTCCCAGGGCAGCGTCCTCGCGGCCGCCGCCGTCTGGCAGCTGGACCCGGTGACGCGCAGCCGGGTCGCGCTCCTCACCTACGGCTCACCGCTGGAGCGCCTCTACGGGCGCTGGTTCCCCGCCTTCTTCGGGCCGTCCGCGCTCACCGGTCTGCACCGCGAGATGGACGCCTGGCGCAACCTGTGGCGCTTCACCGACCCCATCGGCGGCCCGGTCCGCCTCACCTGTGAGGACGGCGCCGAGATCGACCGCGGGCCGCTCCGCGACCCGCTCGTCTTCGGACGCACCCTCCAGCACCCGCTGCCCGCCCAGATCCTCGGCCACGGCGACTACCAGGCGGACCCGGAGTTCGAAGCGGCCCGCGCCGAACTCCTCGCCCACCTGGCACCCGGGGTGCCGCCACAGCCCGGCGGGCCCGTTGCCGAGCGGGAGGCCGGTCCCGGGGTGCCGCCCGCAGAGCCTCAGGGAAGCGTCGGCAGGTCCTCGGCGTAGAGGTGGGTGAGGTCGTCGGTGCTGGGGTCGGGGAGCTGGGCGACCCGGCCCGCGTGCCGTTCGACCATCGCTTCGAACGTCTGCCGGGCGGTGCGCCCGTTGCCGAACGACGGTCCCTTCGGGAGCGCGGTGAAGTACTTCAGCAGCGCTTCGGAGGTGCCCTCCGCGAGGTGGTACTCCTGCTCCTCGGCCTGCTGACCGACGATCCGCAGCAGTTCCTCGGGGTCGTAGTCGCCGAACCTGATGGTCCGCGAGAAACGCGACGCGACGCCGGGGTTGACCGCGAGGAAGCGCTCCATCTCGGAGGTGTAGCCCGCCACGATGACCACCACCGCTTCCCGGTGGTCCTCCATCAGCTTCACCAGGGTGTCGATGGCCTCGCGCCCGAAGTCCCGTCCGGAGTCCTCCGGGGACAGCGCGTACGCCTCGTCGATGAAGAGCACCCCGCCGCGCGCCCGGTCGAACGCCTCCTGGGTACGGATCGCCGTCGAGCCGATGTGCTCGCCCACGAGGTCCACCCGGGAGACCTCCACGAGGTGGCCCCGCTCCAGCACCCCGAGGGACGCCAGGATCTCGCCGTACAGCCGGGCGACGGTGGTCTTGCCCGTACCGGGGGAGCCGGTGAAGACCAGGTGGCGGCGGACCGAGGCGGCCTTCAGGCCCGCCTGCTGCCGGCGCCGGCCCACCTCGATCATGTTGATCAGGCTGCGCACCTCGCGCTTGACGCTCTCCAGGCCGACGAGCGTGTCCAGCTCGCCGAGGACCTCCTCGGAGGGCCGGGTGTCCGTCACCGGCGCGGCGACGGCCGCCGCGGCCGCTCCAGGGGCCGTGGGGGCACCGCCCAGCAGGCCCGCGGTGACCGCGGGCTGTGCGGTGGGAGCGATCGCCGGGGCGGTGGCCGGCATGGGCGGGACGGACGGCGCCGCGGCGGCCGCCGACTCCGTCATCCGGCTCTCGTCGCTCGTGCAGTCCACCGCCGTGGGCCCGTCCTCGGCGAACTCGTACCCGCCGCGCGCGCACCGCTCCGTACGGCACCGCGTCAGCGTCGTACGGCAGCCGTCGATCACGTGGAAGCCGTACCCGGAGCTGCCCGTGACGCGGCAGCCGTGGAACGTGCCGCGGCCTTCCGCCGACACGTAGAAGCCCGCCTCGGCCGGTGCGCTCACCGTGCACCGCTCGATGGTCGGGTCGGCGCCCTTGGTGACGATCACGCCGGTCTGGGTGTCCTCGAACGTGCACCCCGAGAGCGTGCCGCCGCTGCCGTGGTCCCTGAACCACGCGCCGGTCGCGGCTTCCCGGATGCGGCAGTCGTCCAGCTGCACGGTCGCGCCGTCGCTGACCGAGACCGCGGTGTTCCGTACCTGGGACAGATCGGAATCGACCACATCGGCGCGCGAGCCGCGGTCCAGCACGAAGAGCGCGTCCGGCACGTCGTGCACCCGGGTCGAGTCCAGGACGGCCGTCGCGCCGTCGCTCACCCACACCGCCGGATAGTCGCCCGTGCTGTCGTGGATCTCGCACTGGTTGGCGTCCACCCGGGTGCCCGGGTCCCACACGGACAGGCCGTTGCGTCCGAAGTGCCGCACCCGGCTGCGGGTCAGCGTCAGCACCGAACGCGACCGCAGGTCCAGCGCGTTCTCGGGTATGTCGTGGATGTCGCAGTCGGCGACCGTGAGCACCGCGTCCGTGTCGAGCGTGACGCCGTCCGCCGAGGTGCGGTGCACCGTGCAGTCGGTGAGGTGCCCGGTCGCGCGCGAGGCGACCTGCACGCCCGCGCCCTTGATCTCGTACAGCTCGCAGCCGATCGCCTCTACCGCGCTGCCCTCGCCGTTCACCGAGAGACCGGCCCCGCTCGCGTGGTGCACCCGGCAGCGCTCCAGCCGCGGATGCGCCCCGCCGCGCACCGCTACGCCCGCCTGCCCGGCCGCCAGCACCTCGCACTCCTCGAAGACGCCGCCCGCCTCGTCCAGCACGCTGATGCCCACGCCGCCCGGGTTGTCGACCGTGCACCGCCGCACCGTGGGACGGGCGCCACCGCGCACCTCGATGCCGGCCGCCGACCGCGTCACCACGCGCAGCCCTGCCAGCTCCGGTGCACCGTCCTCCACCAGCAGCGCGGGCGCTGCCGAGTCCTGCGCCTCGACGTGCAGGTCCTGCACGGTCGCCGAGGCCCGTACGGTCAGCGCCACGCCGTCGGCGGGGGCGATCCGCACCGAACCGCGCGCCCCGTCGGGTCCGCGCAGCGTCACCGCACGGCGCAGTACGAGGTTCTCCCGGTAGGTGCCGGCCGCGACGGTCAGTACGTCGCCGTCCCCGGCGGCTTCGAGGGCGGCGGCCAGGGAGCTGTACTCCCCTGTGCGACGCCGCCAGCGCGACGTCCCGGAGTGCGTGACCTGGACCGAGCCCTGTGCCATGGCGATGTCGTGCCCCCACCTCGTGCGGCTGTTTCCGGCCCGCGGTGGTACGCGCGTGTATGTCCGCGTACGGGCTTCGCAGGCCCCAGCCGAGCGGCTGGCTGCACCACCGTAGCGCGCTCCGGGCAAGGCAGTTGACGTGGTCGCCGGCTTGCCGCACGAGGGGGTGAGGGTTGCCGCACGAGGGGCGGCGGGCGGCTCAGCTGCCGGCGCCGGCGCGTCCCCAGTCCTGGCCGGCGCGCTCCCACGCCTCGTCCCAGTGCCGGTACCGGCGGCGCATCAGCTGCCACAGGACCAGTCGGCGGCCGCCCTCGACGGCGGCTCCGGCGAGCGCGCCGGCGCCCAGCCCGGCGAGTACCGCGTGGGAGCTCGCGGTCGACGCGTCCATGGGGCGGGCCATGGGCCGGCCGCGGTCGTCGGTCCAGATGCGGAAGCGGTCGCCGGGCTCCACCGGGCGCGGGGCCGCGACCGGCCCGAGGTGCCGGCTGCCGTCCACGCCGCGCCAGTTGGCGAGCACCCTGCGGTGCGCGTCGCGGCGGGTGGCCGTCTCGGGATCGGGGTCCACGGGGGGATGCGGCAGCAGCCGGTCCACCTGCACCCACACCAGGTGCCGTTGGGACTGCTGGGTCCGCACGCCCTGCTGGAGCGCCTCGTCGGCGGTCCGGGCGGTCGCCCAGCCGACCGCCGTGCCCCCGAGGGCGATCAGTACGGCGGCGGCGAGCGCCAGCCATGCCTCTGCAAGATCAGTCCTGCGCCGCAGCGGATTCCGCCGCCAACGCCACACCCCGCTCATCGCTCGCACCGTCCGGCACCCCCCTTCCGTGTGCGTAACTACCTCAATCCGGGCCCTTCATGCACGGTTTTCGCGAAGTGGAGAGCAAAATCACGGGACATGACCGTGCTCCGCGGCAGCCGCTGCGACAGGGCGCGTGGCGCGGGAGGGGCAAGGTGCTTCGGGGCGCGAGGCATCCGACGCCCACCCGGTACGGGGCTCCATCCTATCGCCGCCGGATGCGGTGAAGGCGGTGGGGAGATCGCGAAACGGCCACGAGAAGGCCCCGGAACGTGGACGGTGGGGGTCTTGGCGCGGGAGGCGGCGGCAGGGCGCTCAGCGGCCGTCCAGCGGCCTTCCCGGGGTGATCAGGGCAGCCGGACGGCCAGCGTGACCATCGCGCCGTCCGCCGGCCCCGGCGTGATCGACAGCCGGTCGGCGACCAGCCGGGCCATCCACAGCCCGCGACCGGTTGGCGCGCCGTCCAGCCCCGGCAGCAGCTCGGGGATGACGGCCTCGGTGAAGCCCGGACCCGAGTCGATGACCAGGCACTCCAGCTCGTGCTCGGTCCGGCGCAGCACCAGCCGGCCGCTGCCGCCCGCGTGCTCCACGGCGTTGCTCGCCACCTCGTCCACCGCCAGCACGAACTCCCCGCGCCGCGGCTCGGCCAGCCCCTCACGGGCCGCGCACTCCTCGACGAGCAGGCGCACCTGGGGGAGCAGCCGGGCCGTGAACCGCCGCTGGAGCAGGTATCTGACGCTCGCTTCGTTGCCCGTGCCCTGGGGACGGGCGGACTCGGGGATCAGCACGGGCGCGCCACCTCCGACAGGGTCAGCCGCGGGATCGACTCCGCTCCCAGCCTTCGCAGCAGGCCGATGTGCACGGGCCCGCACCGGATCCCGACCCGGTGGTGACCACCCGCCTCCTGGACGAGCGAGAGGAGGCCGGCGGCACAGCCGACCGACAGGAAGTGCAGCCGGGTCAGGTCCAGAACGAGCCTGCCGGCGTCCGCGCTCTGCAGGAGGGCGAGTTCCAGGTCGGTGAGGAAGCGTTGCTTCATGGCGGCGTCGGCCTCGCCCACGAAGCGCAGCGCACCGTCCGGAGCGCGCTCCGTATGCAGCGCACCGAGCCTTTCGAGGAGGTTGCGAGGGTGCGCCTCAGCCATGGCGGTGAGCACCTCCGGCGTGAACCAGCGCCGGTCGTACGCGCAGATCTCGCTGTACGGGCGCCCCGTGAACAGGTCGTGGGCGTTCGACTCGCGGTGCATCATCGTGCGCACGTCCGCGCCGAGGGCCGGCACCCAGTGCATGTCGATGAACGTCCGCAGGCCCGTGTATCCGTCCGCTACCGCCTGCGCGGTCTCCTCGCGCAGCCGGCTCCACTGCCGGTCCGCCGTGAAGGCGGGATCGGGGCTGATGAGCCGGCGCATGCTGCTGAGCACCAACTGTCCTCTGATGCGGGCCGTGGCCGTGGTGCGGTTCGGGAAGTCCAGCCGCGCCAGGACCTCTTCCTGGGGGATGCCGGGGCGCGGAAAGACGATGACCCGCTCGCCCCGGGCCAGGCCGAGACGGGTGAAGGCGGTCAGGACCTCCCAGCGGACCTCGTCGTTGTCGTAACTGACGAAGGCGTGGTCGCCCGGGCGCATGTGGTGCACGGGGATGAGGCGATCTCCCGTCGCGTCCCCGGCGGTCCTCCGCACGTGAATCTCCCTGTCGCAACCGCAGTGCGTTCACTCTAGGCAGGCGGCACGGGGCCCCGCAACGCGGCCGACGAGGGGTGCGCCGTGCGCACAACAACGGGCGTAGCCCCGCTGCGCCGCACTCCGTGGCGTGCGCACGGAAGGGCGCTGCGGTGCGGACACGACGACTCGCGAAGGCGTGGTGGCGACGGCGTGAGAACACGTGCTGACGTCAGCTCAGGACCTCGAAGGGATCGCCGACGCGGAGGGTGCCGCGCGACTCGGGTATGAGGTTCTGCCCGAACACGAGGTCGTCGCCGATGCGGCGGTGCCGGGCGAGCGTGCGCAGCGGCTCCTTGCCCCGCTCGGCGGTGCGCTGGTCGGTGGTGGTCACCACGCAGCGGTCGGAGGGCTTGACGGCGCGGAAGGTCACCTCGCCGATCCGCACCCGCCGCCAGTCGTCCTCGGCCCATGGCGCCGTGCCCTCGACGACGACGTTCGGCCGGAAGCGGTCCATCGGCAGCGGTCCCTCGTCGGCGTGGTCGCCCTGGGCGATGAGGGAGTTGAGCGCGTCCAGTGAAGACACGGTGGTGAGCAGCAGCGGGAACGCGTCGGCGAAGCTCACCGTGTCGCCCGGCCGTCCGTAGTCCTGGCGCACAGGCCGGCGGACGGCCGGGTCGTCCATGTGAACGAGCGTGACCTCGGTTTCCAGATACGTGCTGAACCAGTCCGCGGCCTCGGCGGCCGCGGGCACGGCCTCCACCTTGTCGCGGAAGACCTGCACCGGCACGGTCGCACCGGGGTCCGGGACCGTCACGGACAGCTCCGTCATCCCCGGCGCGCTGAGCCTGATTCCCCCGTCAGGCCCTGCCTCCGCCACGGCCAGCGCCAGCTGCGGCCGGGACCGCTGCGTGACGAGCCGCCGCTGCTCGTCGACGACGAGCCAGCGCCGGTCTCCCGCCAGGCCCCACGGCTCCACGTCGGCGGAGCCGGGGGCGGTCCCCGCGAGCGACTTCACCGGGTACAGCTGGAGGGCACGGAGGCGCGAGTTCGGCATGTGCCCATCCTGCCAGCCGGGTCGGACAATTGGCCGGGCGGCAGGACAGTTGTCCGGACGTCGGCGTCAGTAGCCGCGCGGATGCTGCGGGCGGCCGTACGGGTCCTCGTACGGAGCGGGGCGCGGCGCGACCGGGGCCGCCGGGCGCATCGCCTCGTAGCCGGTGCTCATCGGGCGCCGGGGCTGCTGGTGCTGGCTCGGATAGCCCTGTCCCGCGGACTGCTGCGGGATGTACGGCGCGGGGGCCGGCTGCATCGGCGCCTGGCCGGGATACCCCTGCTGGGCGGGCGTGTGGGACGGGCCGGAGGGGAGCGCGGGCAGCGCCGGCAGGGCCGGTGCGGAGTACGAGGACGATGACCCGATGTCGTACGGGGGCTGGACCCTGATCGGCGCGATCTGGGGTGTGCCGCGTTCGGCGACGAGGCTGTCGTAGATCGGGGTGTCCGGGAAGGAGGGCGAAGCGTAGTAGCCGCCGCCGTAGGTAGAGCGGGGGGAGGTCATGCCTCTTAAGTTAAGCCCACGATGTGCTGGTTGGGGAGCCTGAAAAGAGGGTTGTTTTACGTGTCGGTAGTGGTGGCGGATCACTAATGTGGGTGAACCTGGGAAAATCGGTCGCCAGCACCCGTTTGAAACGTGTAAAGAGCCGCTCACCGGAAGGTGAAATCTTGCCTTCGTCGCCAGGTCCGGAGCATGTCGGAGACCCCCTAGGTTGGGAGGCGGCGTGCCGCGAAGCGGGCGCGCGAAACCGAAGGAGGCGGCCATGTCGATGCCCAAGGGGGGCAACGCTCCGGTGGAGGCCGGCGCGGTACGGATCGAGCTGAGCTGGCGGACCGGCCCGGGCGTCCCGGACGTGGACGCGTCCGCGCTGCTGCTGGACGGCGGCAAGGTGCGGGACGACGGCGACTTCGTGTTCTACAACCAGCCGGCGCACGCCTCGGGCGCCGTGCGCCACGAGGGCAAGCGGACCGCGGACGGCACCGCCGCCGACGTCCTCGCCGTCGACCTCACCGCCGTGGAACCGGCGATCGAGCGGGTGGTGCTCGCGGCCTCCGCGGACGGCGGAACGTTCGGGCAGGTACCGGGGCTGAGCGTGCGGGTCCTCGACGCGACGGGCACGAAGGCGGGCGGCGCCGGCTCTCCGGGGGCCGGGGCCGCGGCCTCCGGTGGTGCCGAACTCGTGCGGTTCGACAGCCAGGACGCCACCGTGGAGACCGCCTTCGTGCTCGGCGAGCTCTACCGCAGGCAGGGCGGCTGGAAGTTCCGCGCGGTCGGCCAGGGCTACGACCGCGGGCTGGCCGGACTGGCCACGGACTACGGGATCAGCGTGGACGATCCGGGTCCGGCGCCCTTGCGGCAGCCTGCCCCGGCGCCCTTGCAGCCGACCGCCCCGGCGCCAGCTGCCGTCCCCGAGGCGCCCGCGGCCGCACCGGCGCACTCGGTGACGCCGGGTCAACCCGATGCGTCAACCCCCGCGCCCCCGGCGCATGCCGCAAGCCCGTCCGCCCTCACCCCCGTACGTCTGTCGAAAGTCACCCTCACGAAGGACGCCCCCGCCGTCTCGCTGACGAAGCAGGGCGGCACGTCGGGCGCGCTGCGGGTGAACCTCAACTGGCAGATGCGCCCGGCGCCCCAGGGGACGGGCTGGGGCCGCAAGCTCAGCCGCGCGCTCGCCGGCCCCGCAGCGCTCGACCTCGACCTGGGCGCGCTGTACGAACTGACCGACGGCAGCAAGGGCGTCGTACAGGCCCTGGGCAACGCCTTCGGCTCCTTGCACGCCCCGCCCTACCTCCACCTCGACGGCGACGACCGCACCGGCGCCGTGGCCGCCGGCGAGAACCTCACGGTCAACCTCGACCACCAGCACCTCATCAAGCGGATCCTCTTCTTCGTCACCATCTACGAAGGCGCGCGCAGCTTTGGGGACCTCAACGCCACGGTCACCCTCACCCCGCAGCGCGGCGCGCCCGTCGACTTCTCCCTCGACGAGTGCACCGTGCCGTCCAACGTGTGCGCACTGGCGCTGCTCCTCAATACGGGCAGCGAACTGGTCGTCCAGCGGGAGGCCCGCTACCTCGTCCCCGAGCGGGGCGTCAGCCCGCAGCGCACGGTGGACCAGGCGTACGGCTGGGGGATGCGGTGGGCGCCGGGCCGGAAGTGAAGCGCGCGGCCCGCGTGCCCGTCCGGGCGCGCACACGTCACGCCCTCAGGCGCCCTCCGACGCCTCTCCGGGGGCGGCGGTCCCCGCTCCCGAGGGCGGCGCCCCGTACGTCCGTCCCTTCCAGGCGGCGCCGCGCCCCCGGTAGTGCCGCACGGCCGAGTCGACCGTCATCAGGAGGTACAGCAGCGCCGTGAAGGGCAACAGGGGCGCCGTCCACGGCGGCTGACGGTAGTAGCGCAGCATCGGCAGGTAGGTGCCCGTCATCACCGCCCAGGCGAGGCCCCCGAGGAGCGCGGCCGGCAAGCTGCCGCCCACCAGGCCCGCGACCAGCGCGACCGGCGGCGCCAGGTAGACCAGCGCCAGGCCCAGGACCGTGCCCACCAGGAGCAGCGGGCTGTGCAGCAGTTGTGCGTACGCGCTGCGCGCCACCATCCGCCAGAGGTCGGCCAGGCGCGGGTACGGCCGCACGCTGTCCACGTGGTCCGCGAGTCCCAGCCAGATCCGCCCCGAATCCGGCCCGTGCCGGCCCCCGGAGCGCTTCACGGCGCGGGCCAGTGTCACGTCGTCGATCACCGCGTGCCGGATGCGCTCCGGAATGCCGGCCCGCTCGGCCGCGTCCCGGCGCAGCAGGACGCAGCCGCCGGCCGCCGCCGCGGTACGCGCGCCCGGCCGGTTCACCCAGCGGAACGGGTACAGCTGGCCGAAGAAGTACACGAAGGCGGGGACGATCAGCCGCTCCCAGAAGTCCGCCACCCGCAGCCGTGCCATCTGCGACACCAGGTCCAGGTCGGCCGCGCGGGCCGCGGACACGAGGGCGCGCAGGCTGTCCGGCCCGTGCGCGATGTCCGCGTCGGTCAGCAGCACGTACTCCGCGTCCGTCCGCTCCCGGGCGAGCGCCATGCCGTGCCGCACCGCCCACAGCTTGCCCGTCCACCCCGGGGCCGGCTCGCCGGGCGAGGTCACGGTGAGCGGCAACCCGCCGGCTCCGTCCGCCAGCGCCCGGGCCAGCCCGCCGGTGCCGTCCGTGCTGCCGTCGTCGACGAGGACGATCCCGGCGCGACCCGGATACGCCTGCGCCAGCAGCGACGGCAGGCTGACCGGCAGCACCTCCGCCTCGTCCCGCGCGGGGACGACGACGGCCACGGAGGGCCACTCGGCGGGCGGCTCGGGAACCCCCCGTACGGGCCCTGCGCGGCCGTCCGGCGGCCGGCGGGTGGTGCCGGGCGGCAGCGTCGCCTCCGTGCCGGGCGGCAGCCTCGCGTCCGTCCCGGGCGGCAGCCGTACGTCCGTCCGCCAGAAGAAGCCCTGGCCCGCCAGCAGCCAGCCCCACGCCACCAGCGACGCCCCAGCGATCCACGCCATCACAGCCACCCCGGCAGTGTGCCGCACGGCGCACCGTCCGCCGTGGAACCGGCCCGGTGCGGCCCGTACCGGGTCCGGCTGAGTAAAGTGTCCGGGTGAAGATCGCGCTCATGGACTCCGGCTCCGGCCTGCTCGCGGCCGCCGCGGCCGTGCGGCGGCTGCGGCCCGACGCCGGTCTCGTCATCTCCTCCGACCCCGACGGCATGCCGTGGGGCCCGCGTACCGCGGCCGACCTCACGGAGCGCGCGCTCGCCGTCGCCAGGAACGCCGCAGCGCACCGTCCGGACGCCCTGATCGTCGCCTGCAACACGGCCTCCGTCCACGCGCTGCCCACGCTCCGCGCCGAGCTGGAGCCGGGCCTCCCGGTGATCGGGACCGTCCCCGCGATCAAGCCCGCGGCGGCCGCCGGCGGCCCGGTGGCCATCTGGGCCACGCCCGCCACCACCGGCAGCCCGTACCAGCGGGGCCTGATCCGGTCGTTCGCGGCGGACACCGAGGTCGCCGAGGTGCCGTGCCCCGGGCTCGCCGACGCGGTCGAGGCCGCCGACGACGCGGCGATCGCCGCCGCGGTCACCGCGGCGGCGGCCCTCACTCCACCGGGCGTACGCGGCGTCGTTCTCGGCTGCACCCACTACGAGCTGGTCGCCGGGCGCATCAGGGACGCGCTCCAGAGCCCGGAGGGGCCCGCGCTCACCCTGTACGGCTCGGCGGAGGCGGTCGCCGCGCAGGCGCTGCGCCGCATCGGTGCCGAGCCGGCTCCCGCGGCCACTCCGAGCCGCGAGCTGACCGTCATCCTCAGCGGGCGTGCCGGCTCGCTCCCGGAGACGGCGCTGGCTTACGAAGAGGGCAGGCTGCTCGCCGGTACGGACGCCGGTTCCACCGCTCTTCGAGGCGCCGCGGTCCCCGCACCCGGAGAACCCACGGCGGAACCGGCCCGGTAGCCGGGCCGCCCTCGGGCACGGCGCAGGCGCGCTCCTCCGGTACGGCGCAGGGCGCTCCTCAGTGCGGCGCCCCCCTGACGGCCGGGCACGCAACGGAGCCGACCCGTTACGGGGAGCGTCAACTGAAGGATCGGCTCCGCCTCCTTCGGCACACTCATGGCTCGGCGTCTCATGCGTCACAGCGCGTTGTGCCGCCCGCTGCCGCACGACGGGAAGACGCGTACGCTGCGAACCATGAGGGACCACCCCCAGGAGGGGGCAGCTGCCCCCCACAGCAACGGCGCGCAGGACTCGCCCTGCGCCGCCGTCCCCGAGGTCTGGCACGGCCGCGCGACCAACCGCTTCCAGTGGCTGCTGGCCGCCGCCGGAGCGGCGTGCATGGCACTGGGCATCGAGCTGGCGGTCGACAACGCCTGGACGTCGGGCGCGACCCCGCTGCTGATGGCCGTCGTCGGCTGCGTCGCCGCCGGACTGCTCGTCCTCTTCGGCACGCTCGCCTTCGTCCACGTGGCCGTACGGGTCGACAAGGACTGCCTCGAAGTGCGCTGCGGCCACATCGGGCTGCCGCGCCGCCGCATCCCGCTCTCACACGTGGTCGACGTCGACTTCGCGCCCCGCGTCACGCCCTGCCACTGGGGTGGCTGGGGCTACCGCTGGCGTCCCGAGCAGGGCACGGCCGTGATCGTGCGGCGCGGCGAGGCGGTGATCCTCCGGCTCGGCGACGGCCGTACCTTCACCGTCACCGTGGACGACGCGGAGGCCGCCGTCCGCTGCATCCGCTCCCGCCTCGGCCTGCGGCCGCACCCCGCCCCGGACACCGCCTAGCCTGCGGCTCCCGCCCAGGACGCCGCCCAGCGACGGCCCCCGGCACCGCCCGGTCGCGCGGACGGCGGAACGCCCCAGGTAACGCGCCGGAAGCATTTCGTTCCGCCGCCGGGCGCTCGCTAGGGTGCGGGCATGGCGACACCCGACTTCATCCGCGAAATCCGCGCGACCGCCGGCCACCAGCTGCTCTGGATGCCAGGTGTCAGCGCCATCGTCCTCGACGACGAGGGCCGGGTGCTGCTGGGACGACGCGCGGACAGCGGCCGCTGGTCGATCATCGGCGGCATTCCCGACCCGGGCGAACAGCCCGCGGTCTGCGCCGCGCGCGAGGTCCTGGAGGAGACCGCCGTCCACTGCGTCCCGGAGCGCGTCCTCCTGGTACAGGCCCTGGAGCCGGTCACGTACCCCAACGGCGACCGCTGCCAGTTCATGGACATCTGCTTCCTCTGCCGTGCGGAGAGCAGCGAGTGCCGCGTGAACGACGACGAGTCGCTGGAGGTCGGCTGGTTCGCACTCGACTCCCTGCCGCCCCTGGACTCCTTCGCCCTCCATCGCATCAAGCTGGCCACGGAGGAGGCCCCCACCTGGTTCGAGGGCGTGCCGGCGGCGTAGGCGGGCGAGTACCGCGACGGCGGCCCGGCCGGGGCCGGGCCGCCCCTCCCGCCGGGAAGGGCGGGCCCACCGCGGGCCACCGCGGGCCGGTGTCACCGCGGGGCGGTGACGCTCTCGTGGAGTACGTAGCGCTTGCCTCCGAGGCCGCGGACGCCGGGCATGTCCTGGATGGCTTCGAACGCCTTGGTGGGCATCTCGCTCTTCATGAAGTTCTCGTGGGACTCCTCGTCGACCCACTCCGCGTAGTTGAGCACCCGGGACCCGTCGGTGCTGACATGGAAGTGCAGGGCCACCAGGCCGGGGTACGGCGGGGCCAGCGGGCCGTCGAGCAGGGCGTCGGCGACCAGGCGCTGGCGCTCGGGGCCGTCGACGTCGAAGACCGGCGCGACGATGCAGCCGGGAACGGTTCCGGGGTCGGTCACGTTGCTGCGGTGCAGCCGGTAGCGGATGGGGTCGGCGCGCCGCACGTCGCCCGTTCCGTCCACCCCGTCCTTCCTGCCCCGTTCGGCACGCACGAAGGCGTCGTAGGCGTCCTGGCCCGTCCACTGGGCGTACGTCAGGACGTTCTCGCCATCGGTGCTCACGAACGTGTTGAACGAAAGAAAGCCCTCCGGTGCGGGGCGCTCGCGCCACGGGGCCGTGGCCGCTTCGCTCGCCACGAGTTGCCGGGCGGGCGACCCCACGTAGAGCGGGCTCACCAAGGCCAATCCGGCGTCCGGCCGGGCTATGTCGGGCAGCGGGCTGACGGTCCGGGCCACGGGCCCTCCTCAAGTGCGTTCCGGTTTCGGGTTGTTACGATCAAATCCTGCAACCTCAACACGTGTTGAGGTCAATCCCGCCCGGCCGGTTGCCACGGCGATACCGGTGCGGGCGGGACATCGGGGAGAATGGGGGGAATGCGGTGGCCACGAGAGGAACCGGCTCCGAGCACGGCGAACTCACCGTCGGTGAGCTGGCGGCCCGCAGCGGAGTAGCCGTCTCGGCGCTCCACTTCTACGAGCGCCAGAAGCTGATCACCAGTCGGCGCACCAGCGGCAACCAGCGGCGTTTCAAGCGTGAGACGCTGAGGCGGGTCGCGCTCATCCGTCTCGCGCAACGGCTCGGCATCCCGCTGTCGGAGGTCGCCGAGGTGCTCGCGACCCTGCCGGACAACCGCACGCCCACGCGCAGCGACTGGCTGAAGCTGTCCGAGCGCTGGCAGGACGAACTCGACCTGCGCATCCTCCAGCTCCAGCAGATCCGCGACCGGTTCGCTGACTGCATCGGCTGCGGCTGCCTCTCGCTGGAACGCTGCAGGATGGCCAATCCGGACGACGACCTCTCGGTCCATGGCACCGGGCCGCAGCTGCTCGGTACGTACGCGTGCAAGCCCGGTGCCAAGGGCTGAGGTGCGCCCCGCGGGAACCGGCTTCGGCCGGCCCGGCGCGGTGGTCAGCCGGTGATCCACGCCTCCGGGGCCGCCGAGCCCGGCCCCGGGAACAGCGCATCGAGCCGTGACAGAACCTCGGCCGGCAGGCGGAGATCCAACGCCGCGACCGCGTCGTCCAGTTGACCGCCACTGCGCGGGCCGATCACGGGGGCGGTGACCCCCGGCCGGGACAGCACCCAGGCCAGCCCGACGCGGGCCGGCGGCTCACCGAGATCACGGCAGAGACGCTCGTACTCCTCGACGCGGTCGAAGTGCTCCTTCAGCGCCGGTACCGCACGCCCCTGGGCCGACTTGACCGCGGTTCCGTCGCGCAGCTTCTCCAGCACCCCCGCCAGCAGCCCGCCGTGCAGCGGCGACCACGGCAGGACGGCCATGCCGTACGCCTCCGCCGCGGGGATCAGCTCCAGCTCCACCAGGCGGGTGACGAGGTTGTACGCACACTGCTCGGACACCAGGCCCAGGAAGTGCCGGCGGGCGGCCGCTTCCTGGGCCATGGCCACGTGCCAGCCCGCGAAGTTGGAGGACCCCACGTAGAGCACCTTCCCCTGGGAGACCAGCAGGTCCAGGGCCTGCCAGATCTCGTCCCACGGCGCGGTGCGGTCCACGTGGTGCAGCTGATACAGATCGATCCGGTCGGTCCGGAGGCGGCGCAGCGACGCCTCGCAGGAAGCGATGATGTGCCGGGCCGACAGGCCGCTGTCGTTGGGCGCGTCGGACATCGGGTTGCCGACCTTGGTGGCCAGCACGGTCCGGTCCCGGTTCGCCGGGTTCCCGGCGAACCACCGGCCGATCGACTCCTCGGTGTACCCCTTGTGCACCCGCCACCCGTACATGTCGGCGGTGTCGAGGAAGTTCAGGCCGTGTTCCAGGGCCTGGTCCATGATGCGATGGCCGTCCTCCTCGGACACCCGGCCGCCGAAGTTGACCGTTCCCAGGCACAGTCTGCTCACCTGCAGTGCGGTGCGCCCCAGGCGTGTGTATTCCATGCGTCCTTCCTCAGTGCTGTCCGGCGGGCTCGCCGCAACGGCGTGTGGTCCCGGTCATCCGCGCACGTCGACGCGGTGGTGAGCGGTCAGCCGCTCCAGGGCCGGCACGATCTCACCGGGGGACGGGGCGGCGAGGCGGTCGGCGTACAGCCGCGCGGCGCCCTCCTGGAAGGAAGGCTCCTCCAGGAGCCGGACGAGCTGTTTGCGCAGCAGGTCCACGCTGAACTCGGCGGAGTCGAGGGCGATGCCGCCGCCCCGCCGCTCGACGTACCGCGCCGCCACCCGTTCGTCCCAGGTGGGGACGGGAATGATGAGCTGCGGTACCCGCTGGGCCACGGCCGCGGAGAAGGTTCCCCACCCGCCGTGGTGGACGATCGCCGAGCAGGTGGGCAGCAGCTGGCTGAGCGGTACGAAGTCGACCGCGCGGACGTTGTCGGGCAGCGGTCCGATGCCGGTCAGCTGCGTACTGTTGAGCGTGGCGACCAGCTCGATGTCGAGCTCGGCCACCATGTCGAGCACCTCGGCCAGCGGGAAGCCGGTGTCCTTGCCGAAGAGGTTGCGCGAGCTGACACCCAGCGTCAGGCACACCCGGGGCCGCTCCGGTGACTCGCGGAGCCAGTCGGGCAGGACGGACGCCTCGTTGTACGGGACCCAGCGCAGCGGAAGGGTGCGGGTGTCCAGGGGCAGCCGTGCGGTCTGGGGCACCAGGTCGACGCTCCACTGCCCCAGCAGCGTCTCCTCGGTGAAGTCGAGCCCGTACCGGCTCAGCATCGGCCGGACCAGCTCCACCAGGGGGTCCGTACGGTCGCCCCGCTCCCGGGCCTGCGCGCGCACCCAGGCGATCTTGTCCTGGCCCCACAGGATGCGGGCATGAGCCGCACCGACGCTGCGTGCCGCGACCGGCGCGGGCAGGCACAGCGGGTCCCACAGGACGAGGTCGGGCTGCCAGGAGCGGGCGAAGCCGACGAGTTCGTCGACCATGCCGGGACGTCCCGAGCCCGGCTCCTCCAGCGGGTAGCACTGTCCGACGATGGCGACCAGGTAGTCCCTGAGCTGCTCCCACTCGGTGCTGTGGGTGACGTCGAGCGAGAAGGCGTCCGCCGGGATGTCCAGCCGGGCGCCCCCGTCGTCCGGCGAGTCGGCGGGTGCGGAGCCGGCCTCCGTCGCGGCCGTGCCGTCATCCTCGCCGGTGGGGACGACCGTATCGCCGAGGGTGACGGCGGTGAGGCCCGCCCGGGTCGCCGTAGGGGCCATGTCGGCCGCGCCCATCCCGGGGTGGCCGACGACGCAGACCTCGTGCCCGGCGTTCTGCAGTGCCCACGCCAGCGGAATGACGGGGTAGAGGTGTGAGGTGGACGGGAAGACCGCGAACATCACTCGCACGGTCGTGCTCCTTTCGTTGCGGGGCTGCTGATCGTTTGCGGATGCCGGGTGTTCCTCACTTGCGGACACCGACGAAGAGGCCGCGGCCGTTGGGGCCGCCCTCGGTGTACTGCGCCTCGATGCCTGCCGCGGCGAAGCCGGACAGGTACTCGTCCAGGGTGAACAGGGAGTGCACCTCGGTCTCGGTGAAGTCCCGGATGCCGCCGGGCTCGGCCACCGTGTAGCGGACCGTCATACGGCTCGTCCGGCCGTCCCGTACGGAGTGCGAGACGCGGCTGATGACGCGGTGCTCCTCGTGGGTCACCGCTCCGGACACGAAGCCGTCGAGGAACTTCTCCGGGAACCACCACGGTTCGGTGATCACCACACCGCCGGGAACCGTGTGCCGGGCCAGGCTCCCGATGGCGTCGTGCAGGTCGCCGACGGAGTCCATGTAGCCCAGCGAGAAACACATGCACGTGACCGCGTCGAAGGTGCGCCCGAGGTCGAAGTCGCGCATGTCGCCGGGGTGGACGGGGACGCCCGGCAGCTTCGCTGCGGCGATCTCCCGCATGCCTTCCGACAGTTCCAGGCCCGCCACCGCCCCGAAGTGCCGGGCGAAGTGACGCAGGTGCTCCCCGGTACCGCAGGCCACATCGAGCAGCGAGTCCGCCGCGGGGAAGCGCTGCCGCACCAGCTCCGTCATGCCGGACGCCTCGGCGGCCCAGTCCCTGCCCCGCGAGGCGTGGATGGCGTCGTAGATCTCGGCGTGTTCCTGGCTGTATTCCATGGTCTGCTTGCCGGTTGTCACGTTCACTGCGGTTCTCCCCATCGGAGCGGAAGGGTGCGGAGACAGGCGAGCAACGTGCGGGCCTGTACGTTGACGTAGTGGCCGTGGCGCACCAGGGCGGCCAGCTGGCCTTGGGTCACCCAGCGGTAGCCGGGAGGCGGCACGTCCGGCGCCTCGGCCTCGTCGGCCTCGATCAGCAGGTAGCGGCTCTCGGCGTTCAGGAAGCGACCGCCCTCCTCGGAGAGCACCGCCTCGTAACGGATGCGCGCCGGGTCCGCCGACAGGACGAGGTCGAGGAAGGGCGGTCGTTGCCCGTGCGGCAGGTGGGCGTAGTTGCCGGGGGTGTACTGGACGGTGGGGCCCAGTTCGACGGTGTCCCGGAAGCCGCCCTCCACCCGCGCGTGGACCAGCACGTGGGGCACACCGCCGATGCGGCGGACGAGGAACGCGGTCACGCCGAGTCCGACGGGTTCGATGAGCGGCTGCGTCCAGCGGGACACCTCACGGCTCCCGGCCGCCACGTCGACCGCCACGACCTTGAAGTAGCGCCCTTCCTCATGGTCGATCGACGACTCGCCCCGCACCCACCCCCGGGTCTCGTTCAGGGGCAGCGGATCGGCCCGGACCTCGTGGCGTGCGCGTTCGGCGGTGAACCAGGACATCAGCTCCGCGTCGGAGTGCAGCGCCCGCGGCTCGTCCCCGCCGGTCGGGGCACCGGCCAGCACCGTCCGGGCGTCCATGTTCACGACGTTGTCCCGCCGGAGCAGTTCGCCGATCTGCCCGAGGGTGAGCCAGCAGAAGTCCTCGTGCAGCGGCGGGTCCTCGTCCGTTTCGACGATCATGTTGCGGTTGCGCTTGTGGTGGAACCACGAGCCGTGCTCGGACTGCAGTACGTCGGCCACCACCCTGCCGCGCTCGGGCCGGATGAAGTACTCGATGTACTGAACGTCCGCCCCTCGGTGCACCTTCGTGTAATTGCTGCGCGTCGCCTGGACGGTCGGTGAGAGCTGCAGCAGTCCGGGGTTGCCCGGCTCCATCTTGGCCTGCATCAGCAGGTGCAGCACTCCGTCGAAGCGCTTGGCGAGGATGCCGAGGATGCCGATCTCGGGCTGGCTGATGATGGGCTGCTGCCATTCGGGGAAGGGCTGCGTACCGGTGCGCACGTGCAGCCCTCCGACCGTGAAGAAGCGGCCGCTGCGGTGCACGAGATTCCCCGTGGCCCGTTCGAAGGACCAGCCGTCGAGGTCGGCGAAGGGAATGCGCCGCACCTCGAAGGCGTGCGCGCGCCGGCGCTCGGCCAGCCAGCGCGGGATGTCCTCGGTGCGCATCATGGCGCCGTCGGACACGCTCGCGGAGTGGGCGAAGCGGGCGGACGAGGCGCTGTCCGTCCGTGCGCGCAGCGCCGTCACGCCAGGACCTCCTGCCCGGCCGCGGGGACAGCGGCCGGCACCTCGGCAGCGGTGCCGGCCTTGGCGGCCCGCCACCAGTCGGGGTTGTCCCGGTACCAGGCCACGGTGTCGGCCAGGCCCCGGTCGAAGGGCACCTGCGGCGCGTACCCCAGCTCTTCGCGGATCTTGGTGTCGTCCAAGGCGTACCGCAGGTCGTGGCCCTTGCGGTCCGCCACGTAACGGATCATGGAGTCGTCCGCACCGCACAGCTCCAGCAGGCGTTCGGTGAGGGCGAGGTTGGTCCGTTCGTCACCGCCGCCGACGTTGTAGACCTCGCCGGCCCGGCCGGCCGTGAGGACCTGGTGAACGGCTCTGCAGTGATCGTCGACGTGCAGCCATTCGCGGACGTTGCCGCCGTCGCCGTACAGGGGGAGCGGGCGGCCCTCCAGCAGGTTGGTCACGAAGAAGGGGATCAGCTTCTCGGGGTGCTGACGCGGGCCGTAGTTGTTGGAGCACCGCGTGATGGACAGGTTCAGGCCGTGGGTCCGCCAGTAGGACCGGGCGATCAGGTCGGAGCCGGCCTTGCTGGCGGCGTACGGCGAGTTGGGCAGCAGCGGCTGCTCCTCGGTCCAGGAACCCCGCGCGATGGACCCGTAGACCTCGTCGGTGGAGATGTGGACGATGCGCTCGATGCCCGTTTCCAGGCAGGCGTCGAGCACGGTCTGGGTCCCTCCGACGTTGGTGCGGACGAACTCCGCCGCGGACTCCAGGGAACGGTCGACGTGCGACTCGGCGGCGAAGTGCACCACGGCGTCATGGCCGGGAAACAGGTCCAGGAGGAGGGGGAGGTCGCAGATGTCCCCCCGCACGAAGCGCAGCCGGGGGTGGGCGGTGGGCAGATTGGCGCGGTTCCCGGCGTAGCTGAGCTTGTCCAGGACGGTCACCCGGGCGTCTTCGAACCCCGGGTAGCCGCCGGACAACAGGGTGCGCACGTAGTGGGAGCCGATGAAGCCGGCGCCTCCGGTCACGAGCAGGTTCACGCCGCCACCTCGATCTGGGTGTGGTCCCCCACCACGAGGCGGTGGCGGGGCGTGTCGAGGGGAGTGGAGGAGCGCACCGTCGCCCCGCGGCCGATCAGCGAACCGTGCAGCCCCCGTACCTGGGAGATCTGCGCGCCGTCGAGGACGATGGAGTAGCCCAGGTGCATGTCGCGCAGGACGCAGTCCCTGCCGATCGAGGTGTGCGCGCCCACGTGGCTGTCCTCGATGACGGCACCGGCACCGATGACGGCCGGCCCCTCGATGCAGGAGCGGGTCACGCGCGCGCCCGGGTGGATGACCACGGGCCCCATCAGCAGGCTCGCGTCGTCGACCTCCCCCTCGATGGAGGTGCGCAGCCCGGCGAGGAGGTCCCGGTTGCATTCCAGGACGTCCTCGACCCGGCCGGTGTCGCGCCAGTAGCCCGTGTACTCGCTGGCCTTTACGTGCCCGCCATGGCTGACCAGCCACTGGATCGCGTCGGTGATCTCCAGCTCGCCCCGGGCGCTGGGCTCGATCGCGGCGACCGCCCGGTGGACGGCGGAGGTGAAGAAGTAGACGCCGATGAGCGCCAGGTTGCTCCGCGGCTCCCGGGGCTTCTCGACCAGCCGCAGTACCGATCCGTCCGCGCCGAGCTCGGCGACGCCGAAGGCGCGGGGGTCGTCCACCTGGTGCACGACCACCTGGGCGTCCGGCCGGTGGGCGGCGAAGTCCCGGGCGATGGCGCCGATGCCGTCCGGGAGCATGTTGTCCCCGAGGTACATGACGAAGTCGTCGTCCCCGAGGAAGTCGCGTGCCAGCGTGACGCAGTGGGCCAGGCCCAGCGGTGCGTCCTGCGGGATGTAGGTGATCCGCAGGCCGAGCCGGGAGCCGTCGCCGATCACGGAGGCGATCTCCGCTCCCCAGTCACCGACGATGACGGCGACGTCGGTCACGTTCAGCTCGCGCACGTTGTTGAGCACGTGCTCCAGGACCGGCTTGTTGGCCACCGGTATCAGCTGTTTGGGCATGGAGTAACTGAAGGGGCGCAGGCGGGTTCCCGCCCCGCCCGACAGCACCAGGGCTTTCATCGGGGTCGTCTCCTCATGGCGTTGGTACGGGATCGTGCGACGGCCGGGTGGCCGCGCACAGCGCAGCAGGGGTGCGGCCACCCGTTTCCGGGCGGCCGCACCCCTGCTGCGGTCGGTGCGTGGTGCTACAGGCTGCTGGGGGCCACGTCCTTCCCGCCGTCCGCGTGGTCCACGGCGTCGTCCTCCGCCTGTTCGGCGGGGTTCACGTTGCGGAGCACCACCGTCACGACGGCAGCGGTGATCAGGATCAGGGGGGTGGCGACCAGTGCGTTCATCTGCAGCCCGTGGGCGAACGCCGACCGGGCGGCCTCCGCGAGCGCGTCGCCGGCCTGCCCCGGGAGCCGCGCGGCCGCCTGCAGGGCCCCGGCGAGGGTGTCACCGGCGGAGGCGGGCGCCGACGCGGGCACCTCGCCGGTCATCCGGCTCTGGTAGACGGCGTTGACGATGCTGCCGACGACGGCGATGCCGAGCGCGCCGCCGAACTCGTTGGCGGTTTCGGAGATGGCGGCGGCCGGTCCTGCCCGGTCGGGCGGAGCGGCGCCGACGATCATGTCGATGCCCAGGGCCGACACCGGCGCGAGGCCGGCGAACATCAGGATCGAAGCGGCCACCACGACACCCGGGCCGGACCCGGCCTCGACCTGGGTGAGCAGGCCGAAGCCCACGGCGGCGACGACCATGCCGGCCCCGAAGACGTAGGCGGAGCGCACCTTGCTGACGATGCCCGACGCGGCCAGGGCCGCGACCATGCCCGCCAGCACCGCGGGCAGCATCCACAGGCCCGCCTGCATCGGGGACAGTCCCAGCACACTCTGCAGGAACTGGGCGACGACGAACTGGACACCCATGAGGAACATGACGGTGAGCAGCAGCGTGGTCAGCGAGGCGCTGAAGGCACGGTTGCGGAAGAGCGCCATGTCGAGCAGCGGGTGCGCGAGGCCGCGCTGGCGCCGTACGAAGACGACCCCGACGGCCAGCCCGACCACGATCATCACCGCGGGCACCGGCTGGAGGCCGTGCTTGGCGACCTCCTTCAGCCCGTAGATCAGTGACAGGACGGAGACCATCGACAGCGCGGCGCTGGCCAGGTCCACCCTGTCGGCTTCGGGATTGCGGTATTCCGGCAGCAGCACCGGGCCGACGGCGAGCAGCAGCACCATGATGGGCACGGCGAGCAGGAAGACCGAGCCCCACCAGAAGTGTTCGAGCAGCACACCGCCGACCACCGGCCCGAGGGCGCCGCCGAGCATGAAGCTGGTGGACCACACCGTGACGGCCGTGGTGCGCTGCTGCGGCGACGGGAACATGTTGCGGATCAGCGAGAGGGTCGAGGGGGCGAGGCAGGCCCCGGCGATGCCGAGCAGGGCCCGGGTGACGATGAGCATCTCGGGAGTCTGCGCGTACGCCGTCAGCACCGAGGCGATCCCGAAGACGGTGGCGCCGCCCAGCAGCAGCCGCCGGCGTCCGACACGGTCGCCGACGGTGCCCATGGTGACGAGGAATCCGGCGATCAGGAACCCGTAGATGTCCGTGATCCACAGGAGTTGTGAGCTGCTGGGGTCGAGGTCCGCGCTGAGGTGCGGCACCGCCAGGTGCAGCAGCGTCAGGTCCATGGTCACGAGCATGGACGGCAGGGCCAGTACGGCCAGGCCGAGCCACTCGCGTTTGGTGGCCCGCGGTGGGGCGGTCACGTTCATGAGCAGGGTCTTCTCTCTTCGGGCGACAGAGCGGTCGGCGTCCCGGGGCCGGTGATGTTCAGGACGGTATGACCTGAACACGAGTTGAGGTCAAGGGATCTTTTGCGCCCAGCGGGAGAGCAGCCCGGCGGACCGGACGGCGGCCAGGCCGGGGGCCCGGGAGTCCTTGGGGGACATCAGCGGTGGTTCGGTGAAGTCCCAGGGGAGGGCGAGATCCGGGTCGAGCGGATGGATGTCGATCTGCGTGCCGGGGACGTAGGCGGTGGACAGCACGTAGCACACGCAGGCGTCGTCGGTGAGGGCCAGGAACCCGTGCCCGACGCCCTCGGGGATGAACACCGACCGGGCCGAGCCGGCGTCGAGCACGTTGACGTCGTACCGTCCGAAGGAGGGGGAGCCGATGCGGAGGTCGACGATGATGTCCCGCACGGCTCCGCGTACGCAGGTGACGTACTTGGCCTGCCCCGGCGGGCTGGTCACGCTGTGCAGTCCGCGCAGCGTATTGCGCCGGGAGCTGGAGTAATTGATCTGCCGGGTGGTGAAGGTCCGCCCGGCGGCCTCCTCCAGGACGTCGGTGCGGAAGGACTCGTAGAAGACGCCGCGCTCGTCGGGCAGCTGCTCGGGAGTGAGGACGAACGCTCCCGGAACGGAGGTTTCTGCGACGCGCACGACTCAGCCTCCGGTGGCGGGCCGGCGGTTCTCGACCGACTTGCGCAGCTCGTCGGCCACCTTCCGGACGTCCTCGGAGCTCAGCCCCTGGTGCAGCGGCAGCAGCAGCGTCACCTCCGCCGCCAGGTCCGTGGCCGGCAGATCGGTGCTCGCACCGTACGCCGCCACCTTGTGCAGGGGCGGATAGCGGAAGGTGGTGTAGATGCCGGCCGCCAGCAGGTCGGCGGCGACCTGGTCGCGGATGCCCGGGTCGAGCTGGACCCAGTAGAAGTAGTGGGACGAGAGGTGGCCGGCCGGCTGCCGCGGCGGGAGGGTGACGCCCTCGACGCCGGAGAGCAGCCGGTCGTACAGCTCGGCGGTCCGGCGCCGCGCCTCGATGAACTGCGGCAGCCTGCGCAGCTGCACACTGCCGAGCGCCGCGGTGAGGTCGTTGCCGATGATCCGGCGGCCGAACCCCTGGACGTCCAGCTCCCACCACCGGGCGGACGCCCGGGCGGAGGAGAATCCGCTGGCCTGTCCCATGCCGTGATAGGCCAGCCGGCGAGCCGCTGCCATCAGGGCGTCGTCGCGTACGTAGAGCATGCCGCCGTCACCGGTGACGAGCGTCTTCATGGCATCGAAGCTCCACACCCCGATGTCCCCGAACGTCCCGCACGTCCGGCCGTCCGCCCTGGAGGCCACCGCACAGGCGGCGTCCTCGACCAGGACGACGTTCCGCTCCCGGCACAGCTCGGCCAGTCGGCCGATCTCGCCGGGCGCACCGCCGAAGTGGAGCGCCAGCACGGCCTTGGTCCGCGGGGTCAGGGCCCGTTCGACGTCGGCGACGGTGGGGTTGAGCGTGCGCTGCGCGACATCGCAGAACACCGGTCGTGCTCCGGTCGCGGCGATGGCGTTGGCGGCCGCAACGAAGCTGACGGAGGGCAGGACCACGTCGTCGCCCGGCCCCAGTTCCAGCAGCTCGGCCGCCAGGAACAGGCCCGCGGTGGCGTTGTTGATGAAGAGCACGTTCGTGGCCGGGACGCCGAGGTGCGCCGCGAACTCGGCTTCGAACGCCTGGGTCCTCGGCCCCCGGCCCAGCCAGTTGCTGTCGAACACCTCGGCCAGCGCGTCGAGTTCTTCCTGTCCCAGACTGGGCTGGAATACGTTGATCATTCAGTTCTCCCCAACGGGTTCGTCGTGCGGTGGCGCTCCGGACGGTGGCGGAGTGGGGACGGCGCTACGCGCTCACGCTCCGGTGGAGGTGGTACCGCTTGTAGCCGATGGGCCGTACCCCGGGCATGTCGGTGGTGATGCGCAGCGCCTGTGCGCGTGCGGCGCCTTCGAGGAAGGCGATGTGGGCCCGGTCGGAGGTCCACTCCGCGTAGTTGAGCACGCGGGTGCCGTCCGTACTGAGATGGAAGTTCGCGGACACCATGCCGGGGAGCCGGCCACGCGCGTCCTCCAGGGAGTCGGCCACGGAGGCGACGATCCGGCGCTGGCGTTCGGGGCCGTCGATGTCGAACAAGGCGGTGACCATACAGCCGGGCGGCTGTGCGGCGCCGCCGAGGACCACGCTGCGGTGCAGCCGGTACTCGACAGGTTCGGCGCCGGCCGGCCCCCGGAGAGCGCGGACGAACGGGCGGTAGGAGCCGGCGTCGGCGCACTGGGCGTACGTCAGCACGGTGTCGTCATCGGTACTCAGGAAGCAGCTGAACGAGACGAATCCCGCCGGCCACGCGGCGCCCTCCCACTGGGCGAGGACGTCGTCCAGGTCGCGGAGGCCGTGTGCGCGATCGGGCACGTACCAGTGGCTGATGAAGACAGCGCTCGCGTCGGTACGGCGGATGTCCGGCATGACGGGTGAAGCGGCCAGCGAGGGCACGTCGTCTCCTTGGGTGAAGGGGCAGGACACAGCTGTGCGGGAGGGCGTCAGCCACCGGAGGCGGGGCCGAACCAGCGGGTCAGGGCGTCCGTCGCGGAGCCGGAGCAGGGCGCCGTCCACGCGACGTACCCGTCGGGACGCACCAGCACGGCGTCGGTGCCCTGCAGCGGGCTGTCGGCGGACATGCCGTGCGGCTCCGCGGCCACGTGGTCCACCCGGTCCGCCCAACCGCGTGCGACGCCCCGCAGCCGGCCGCCGGCCGTGAAGTCGAGCAGCACTCCCCGGGCCCGGTGGAGCAGCGCGGTGCTGCTGGTCTTGCCTTCCGGCAGGAGGAGTTCCTGGTGCGGCATCCGGCGGCCGAGCAGCGGGTGCCCGTCCGGCCCGACGTCGTACCGGATGTCCAGGCCGCTGACCATGCCGGCCAGGAAGCGGCCGGCCTCCTCGAACCGGAACACCCGGGCGAGCACGTCCCGCAGGGGCTGCATCTCCTCGCCGCCGAGGAACAGCACGCCCTGGGCGCGGGTGTTCGTCAGCAATTGCGCGCCGACCGGGTGGCGTTCGCCGTGGTAGGTGTCCAGCAGCGTCTCCGGGGCCCGGCCCCGGGCCACCGCCCCCAGCTTCCAGCCGAGGTTCACCGAGTCCTGGATGCTGACGTTCATGCCCTGACCGCCGGCGGGGAGATGGATGTGCGCGGCGTCCCCCGCCAGCAGTACCCGGCCGCGGCGGTACTCCGCCGCCTGCCGCGCGCCGTCGCCGAAGGCACTCACCCACAACGGGGTGACACCGGAGATGTCCTCGCCCGTCAGCCGGCGCCACCCCTCGACCACCTCGTCGAAGCGCGGCGGCCCGGTGCGCGGCCGGGGGCGCCGGCCGTGCTCGGAGACGACGATGCGGTGGGCACCGTTCTCGAGCGGCGCCACCAGGATCACGCCGCCCGGCAGCCGCCCGCCCGTGTGGTGGCGGCCGAGGTCGAGGTCCCGTACGTCGGCGAGGAGCATCTCCGCCGTCGAGTCCGTACCGGGGAAGTCGAAACCGGCCAGCTGCCGTACGGTGCTGCGGCCGCCGTCGCACCCGGCGAGATAGGCCGCCCGAAGCCGGTAGGCGCCGTCGGGGCCGCGTACCTCGACCTCGACACCTTCGTCGTCCGCCGCCAGGCCGACGACTTCGTGACCGTGCCGGACGTCCGCACCGAGTTCGGCGGCCCAGCCCGCGAGCATCGCCTCGGTACGCGACTGCGGGACCCCGCTGACGCCGGCGTGGCTCCCGTCGCCCACGCCCATGTCGATCGGCACGCTGCCGAAGTGTCCGGCGTGGGCCTTACCGACCTCGCCGAGGCGCGGCAGCAGGCCGCGCTGGTCGAAGACCTCCATGGTGCGCGCGGTGAAGCCCATCCCGCGTGATTCGCCACTCGGTCCTTCGAGCCGTTCGAGGACGGTGACCCGGGCGCCCGCCAGCCGGAGTTCGGCGGCGAGCATCAGCCCGGCCGGACCGGCACCGACGACGATCACTTCGCTCTCCATGTTGCTCTCCCTGTCTTTGACTCCGGCAATGCCCCGGGACGGGGTGACGAGAATTCCCCGCTGTAGGTGACGGCGCGGCGCGGTCCGGTAATCCAGAGGCGCTCTGCAGGAAATGGAAACCGGGCCTCGCGAGAGGGCGCGCAGGGAAATCCGAAGGGAATTTCCATGCCCCGAAGACAGCTTTGGGGAAGCTACTTGAAAGCTTCTTCGATGGGTCTTCGGGCGTCAAGGAAAGACTTACAAGGCACCGGCAAGAATGTGTGAAGCGTGTGTCAAGCCGTCAGGGTTCCGTCAGCTGCCGCACAGGTAACTGTGATGAATTCAGCGCGCTGTTGCCGCCTCTTCCCATTCGCTTCTACGTTACGGAGCCGGTGGTGCAGAGCGCGGAACCACGAGGAGAGCGCGGAACATGACCTGTGAGACGACCGGTACGCAGCCGGGCCGTACGGAATCGGCACGACGTACTGCGGCCCGCCCCTGCCGCGGCGCGCAATGCCGCTCGGACGGGGGCGGCACGGCGAACCGGCGGCGGCCGGCGACGGGTTCGCCCCTCTGCCCGGTGTGCCAGAGGCGCCTGGCCGATGACATACGGGGGCTGCCCGGCCTCTACCGGGCCTGCGAGGAGATCCTGGGCGGCCCGGGCGGGCGGGGCGGGGCCGGGGAACGGGTCTCGGGCGGGCCGCTGCCCGGCATGCCGTTCAACACCGCGGCCGCCGAGGCGCGTTCCGCGATCCTCACGGTGCTCGGCTCCTGGGCCGGCCTGATCGCCGAGACGTACCGGGTGCCCCCGCCGGCGCGTGCCGTACCGGAACTGGCCGCCTTCCTGCTGCGGCACCTCGGCCGGCTCACCGCCCACGGCGCGGCGCACGACGCCTCGGCCGAGGCCGGCCGCCTGGTACGGAAGGCCCGCTCCGCCGTCGAGTCGGCCAGGACCCGCGCGGTTCCCGTCGGGGCCTGTCCGGAACCGGCCTGCCCGGGGCAGCTGACCGCGCTGATCCGGTCCGACGCTCCGGAGCGCCCCACGGCGATACGCTGCCGGGCGGACTCCGCGCACGAGTGGGCCGGGCACGAGTGGCTGCGGCTCCGGCACCGTCTGCAGGAAGCCCGCCCGGCCGAGCCCGGCAGCGCCGCGACGGTGTGGCTCACGGCGGCCGACATCTCCCGCATGTGGTCCACCCCCACCGGGAGCGTCTACCGGCTCGCCGGTGAAGGAAGCTGGCGGCGGCACAGCAGCCGGGGGCGGACCTTCTATCACGAGGCCGACGTCGTGCGCACGATGCGGGGGCGGCGGTCCCGGGGCTGACCGGGCGCGGGCCCGAACGGGCGGCGCGGGCCCACGGGGCCGGGCCGGTGCCGCCGTTCGTCACCGTCGTGCGACGGCGTCACGGCCTCCGGAAACAGAAGCCGACGCCGCGGACGGTCCGTATCCCGTTGTTGCGGCCGAGCTTGCCGCGCAGCGCGCTGATGTGGGTGTCGATGGTCCTGCTCACGCGTGAACTCATGCTGTGCGGAACCGGGTTGTCCCAGATCTCCGCCATGAGACGCTGGCGGGAGATCACCGTCCCGGGGTGGCTCACGAGGTAGTGCAGGAGGTCGAACTCCTTCCGGGTCACCTCGATCAGCTTCCCGTCGAGGTGCACCTCCCGTGAGGCCGCGTCGATGCACAGCGGCCCCTGGGTGAGAGAGGGGGCCTGCGGTACGTCCTTCGGCTGCGGGCGGACCCTGCGCATCACCGCGTCGATGCGGGCCCGCAGTTCCCGGAAGTCGTACGGCTTCATCAGGCAGTCGTCCGAGCCCGCCTGCAGTCCGAGGGCCCGGTCGAGACCCGTGACGCGGTCGGTGAAGGCGATGATGGGTGTGTCGCCGGCGGACCGCATGCGGCGGCACACTTCGAGTCCGTCGAGGTCCGGCAGCTCGAGGTCGAGCAGCACCAGCTCAGCGGCGTCGTAGGCCGCGAGGGCCTCGGCGCCCGTACCCACGCTGACGGGTTCGTGCCCGTGCCGCACCAATTCCTGGGTCAGAGATTCAGCCATGACTGCTTCGTCTTCGACCACGAGCACCTGCATGATTCCCCCATTTCAATCCATGATTGAATGCCATGAAAACCGCTCGGGTTCACGGGGCCGGGCAGGATGCCGCGCATTCTGTCTGCCAGGCATGTGCGAGAAAGCGGCCCCGCCGGCGGTGACCGTGGTATTGCTCCGCACCCGTCGGCCGGGTGCGGGCCGGGGGTTTCCCGGAAGTTCGGAATTCGTTCATGACGTACCGGTTCCTCCTGCAGTGGTCCGTGCAATGAGGTGATGCGGTGCAACGTCTCGCTCGCGAACTACCGTGAACGCCTCCCCGTCCGTCTGTTCACCACAGTTAACGACGTATGGCAGTGGATGCTAGCCGGAGAGGCAGGGCAGTACAACCGTCTCCTGAGCGGCCCAGGTGGTGACCGGGCGGGGAGGGGCTGCCGGGCGTCTGCTCGTCCGCACAGACAAGGTGCCAAGTCGTCAACTAAGGTGAACGACCGACGGGGGTCGGAGTGGGGGACACGTCCGTGTCGGTGCCCGCTGCTCCGCGGCGCCCCGGACGCCATGCGCAGGAAGGGGTGGGGCGACCGATGGACAGTGGGACGAGCCGTTCGGCCGACGACCGGCTGACGGTGGCACAGAAGCTCGATCATCTGCTCAAACTCCGCGCCGAGTTGCGGGAGAACGGCAAGTCCTCCTACAAGGCGCTGGCCGCCGAGATCGCCGCGCAGTCGGGGGAGTCCTTCTCCGGCGCGTACCTGTGGCAGCTCCACCGGGGCGAACGCACCAACCCGACGCTCCGTCACCTCCAGGCGCTCGCAGCTTACTTCGACGTCCCGGTGTCGTACTTCACGGACGACGACGTGACGCGGAAGGTGCTCGACGAGGAGGACCTGGCGCGCCGCGAGCTGGACCGGTCCATGACCGAGGCAGGCGTGAGCGCGCTGTACCTGCGAGGCGATCTCGCCGCCCTCTCGCCGGAAGGGAAGCGGATGGTCGCGGACATGGTGCACCGGCTCAGGACCCTGGAACAGGGCGAGGACCAGACCCGGCAGCCACCGGAGAAGTGAGCCGGCCCCCGCGTCAGACGTGCCCCCCGTCCCCTCCGACCCGAAGAACGCTGGAGACCGACCGTCATGCAGTGGAGACGTCTGCGCCGCAGATGCGAGAGTGTCATCGCCGGGATCACCCTGCCCGAGCCCTTCTCGGCCCGGGAACTGTGCGACCAGCTCAAGGCGGAGCGGGAACGTCCCTTGCAGTTACTGCCGTTGCCGACACCCACGGTGCCCGGCACGCCGACGGGCATGTGGCTCACCACCGAACGCGGTGACTACATCTTCTACGATTCGCAGACCAGCCTGGTCCACCAGGAACACATCATCGTCCACGAGATCGGCCACATGCTGTGCGACCACCGGTCGGCGGTCGACGACCGGCGGCTGTACCGGCACGTCGACCTCGGGAACCCCGATGACGTGGGACAGGTGCTCGCCCGCATCCGGTACTCCGACGAACAGGAGCAGGAGGCGGAGATGATCGCCAGCCTCATCCTGGAGGCCGCGGGCCACGTGCCCGCCCCCAGGCTGCTCTCCGGGCTGCTCGGCAGGCTGGAGTCCGCCATGGGCCTGCGGGACACCGGACGCCGGGGGGCCTCGTGTTCGCGTGGTTAGAGCCCGTGGGGATCGTCCTCCTGTGGGCGACGGTCATCGCGCGACTTCCCCAGAGCATCCGCAGCAGCGATCAACGGCCCTTGATGTTCGCCGTCATCATGATCGCGCTCGCCATGTCGATGAACCTTGAACCCGTCACGTCGGCGCTGTCGTACCTCGGGGCCCACACCCACCGCGTCGACCTGGCCACCCATCTCTTCGCCGTCGTCGACGCCGCGGCCGTCCTGTGGTTCGTCTGCCAGGCGGCGGGGCGGCAACGGCCCACCTTCCTGGTCTCCGGCGCCGCGCTGGCCGTCATGACCGCCATGGTCGTCATGGACATCAGCGGCCCCCCGCGCCTTCGCAACGAGATCGCCGCCTCCCCGGACGTGCCACGGGTGTCCGAGGCGTACTGGTGGGTCTTCCTCTCCTTCCACCTGCTGGCGGACACGGCCTGCGGGCTCGTGTGCTGGCGGTACGGCCGGCGCGGTACGCCGTCGCTGCTGCGCTACGCACTGCGCCTGTTCGGTACCGGCATCCTTCTCGCGTCGCTGTTGTGGCTGCTCAAGGTCGCCTACCTCTGCACTCATTCGCCGGCCATCGCGCCGTGGTTCTCGCCGGTCACCGGCATCGAGGCCCTGTGCATCGCGGGAGGGATCGGACTCCCGCTGCTCGGCCCGCTCCGCGAGCGACGGCGCTGCCGCAGGACGTACCGGGCGCTCGCCCCGCTCTGGCACGACCTCACCGCCGCCACGCCCGACGTGATCCTCGACCCGGGCGGCCGGCTCAGCTCGGTGGCCGTCCCATTGCAACTGCGGCGGTACCGGAGGATCATCGAGATCCGGGATTCCATGATCGTGCTGCGCAACTATGTTGCTCCGACGGCCATCGAAGCGGTCCGCCGCCAGGTCGCCGCGCAACACGTTCCCGAGCACCTGATCAGCGCGCACACCACCGCCTACTGGCTCGCCACAGCCCTGCACGCCAAGCACGACGGCCAGCACCCGCAGGCCCAGCTGTCCACTCTGGTGAGCCCCGGCACCAACGATCTCGCCGACGAGGCCAGTCACCTGCTCCGGGTCGCGGAGGCCTACCGGTCGCCGGCCGTCCGTGCCTTTGCGGCGTCCTTGCCGAGCCGGTCCGGCGCCGCCGCCCGCTCCCCGCATTCCTGCGAGACGTGACCCGTCCGGTCCGCCGACGGCCTCACGGCAACGTGACCACCGTCGCCGCGTACGAGAGGCCCGCGCCGTAGCCGAGGAGGAGGGCGCGGGCGCCGGGGACGAGGGTGCCCTCCTGGAGGAGGCGGTCGAGGGCCAGGGGGATGGAGGCGCCGGAGGTGTTGCCCGTGGTCTCGACGTCCCGGGCCACCGCGACGTGGGAGGGCAGGCGCAGCCGGTCGGCGAGGTGGTCGATGATGCGGACGTTGGCCTGGTGCGGGACGAACGCGTCGAGGTGGGCGGGTGCCAGGCCGGCCGCGTCGAGGGCCTGCCGGGCCACCCGCGCCATCTCGAAGGCGGCCCAGCGGTAGACGCGCTGGCCGTCCTGGCGCAGCGCGGGACGGCGGGCGGCGTGCTCCCCGGTCGTCCCGTGCCACTCGTTCCAGGGCGTGGTCTGGGCGATGGCGTCGGCCTGGGCGCCGTCCGCGCCCCAGACGACGGGGCCGACGGCGTTGGCGTTCACGGGGCCCAGGACGACGGCTCCGGCGCCGTCGCCGAAGAGGAAAGCGGTGGACCGGTCCGTCACGTCCAGCAGGTCGGTCATCCGTTCCGCGCCGACGACCAGGACGTACCGCGAGGTGCCCGCCCGGATCGCGTCGGCGGCGAGGGCGAGGGCGTGGACGAAGCCAGCGCAGCCCGCCGACACGTCGAAGGCGGCGGCGCCGCGTATCTGGACGCGGTCGGCGATCCGGGGAGCCGCGGCCGGGGTCTGCTGCATGTGCGTGAAGGTGGCGACGATCACGCAGTCGACCTGGTCGGCCCGGACGCCGGCCTGGGCGAGCGCCTTGCCGGCGGCGTGGGCGCCCATCGCGACGAGCGTCTCCTCGGCGGACGCCCAGTGCCGGGTGCGGATGCCGCTGCGGGTCCTGATCCACTCGTCGGATGAGTCGATGTGCCGGCAGATCTCCTCGTTGGGGACGACGCGGTGCGGTCGGTAGCCGCCGACGCCCAGGATGCCGGGGTGGGCGGTCCTGGCCGGGGCGGGAAGGGCGCTATGGGTCACGACTGGCTCCGTCGGGCGGTGGGCGGGGCGGGCGGCAGGTCGCCGGCCGCGGGGGTGTGCGGCCACAGCGCCTGCCGCAGCGCGGCGAAGGAGTCCGCGGCCGCCGCGGCGCAGGACGGCACCGAGCCGATCAGGCTCAGGAAGCCGTGCGGCATCGTGGGGCACGGGTCGAACCGGACGGGGACCCCGGCGTCCCGCAGCCTCCGGGCGTAGACGGCTCCTTCGTCGCGCAGCGGGTCGTACTCCGCGACGAGGACGTACGCGGCGGGCAGGCCGTGCAGGGAGGCGGCGCGGGCCGGCGCGGCCCACGCGGGCGGTCCGTCCCGCAGCGCCGGCGGCAGGTACTGGGCGTCCAGCCAGCGCAGGGCCGCCCGGGTGAGCAGCGGGGCGTGCGCGTTCTCGTGCCGGGAGGGCGTGTCACGGAAGTCGGTGCTCGGGTACCACAGCAGTTGCAGGACCGGCAGCGCCAGGCCCGCGTCCCGGGCCCGTAGGCACAGGCCCGCCGCCAGGTTCCCGCCCGCGCTCTCCCCGCAGACGGCGATCCGGCCGGGATCGGCGCCCAGCTCCGCGGCGGCACGGCGCAACGCCCAGCGGTAGGCGGTGAACGCGTCGTCGGGGGCCGCGGGGCACGGGTGTTCGGGCGCCAGCCGGTAGTCGACCGAGACGACGACGGCCTCGGCCTCCCGGGCGATACGGCGCGCCAGGGCGTCCTGGGTGTCCAGATCGCCGAGGACGAAGCCGCCGCCGTGGAAGAACAGCACCAGGGGCAGGCCGCGCCGGGCCGACGGCCGGTAGCAGCGCACCCGTACCGCGTGCCCGTCGCCGCTGCCGGGCTCCGCCCGTACCGTGCGGTCCTCGACCGTGTGCATCTCCAGGCCGGGCGGGACGGGGCCCGGCAGGCGGCGGCGCGCGGCGCGCAGTGCCGCCGGGTCGGGGCCCGACTCCCAGTCCACCGCCGGCAGGGTGCCGACGACGCGCCGCACCTCGGGGTCCAAAGGCATGGGGCCGTGCTCCGTTTCTGTCGTGGTGTGTCGCGGCGTACGTCAGTACGCGATGCCGCCGTCGATGCGGAGGACCGTGGCGTTGATGTCGGCGGAGTCCGGGTGCAGCAGGTACGCGATGGCGGCCGCGACCCGCTCCGCCGGGACCACGCCGGTCAGCGAGCGCGCCGCCTTCTGCTCGAAGACCTTCTCCGGCAGCGCCCCGGCCAGCCCCGTGTCGAGCAGGCCGGGGGAGACGACCACGCTGCGGATGCCGTACCGGGCGTACTCCTGGGCGACGCTGAGCGACAGGCCGTGCAGTGCGGCCTTGCTCGCCGCGTAGCTCGCCTGGCCCGCGTTGCCGGTCTGCGCGACGACCGAAGAGACGTAGACGAGGCGCCCCGAGCGGGCCCGCATCATCGGCCGCAGCGCGTGCTTCGTGGCGAGGAAGGCGCCGCGCAGATTGACGCGCTGCACCGCGTCCCAGTCCTCGGCCGGCATCCGCACCAGCGGCTGGTCCTTGGCGATGCCGGCGTTGTGGACGAGGGCGTCGAGCCGGCCGAGCCCGGCGGCACACCGCACGATCTCCTCGGCCGTGGACTCCTCGCCGATGTCGCCCCGGCAGACGTGCAGCCGGCCCGCGTGCGCGTCGCCGAGCATCGTCAGCTCGTCGGTGGGCGTCCGTACGTTGGCGATGACGTGGGCGCCGCGTTCGAGGAGCGTCCGCGTCGTGCGGAGGCCCAGGCCGCGGCCGGCGCCGGTGAGGGCGACGACCCGGCCGTCGAGGGAGAGCGGATCAGACACAGGGGGTCTCCTGGTGCGGGAAGGCGTGGGCGGCCGCGGCCGCGAGGTGCCGCGGGGTGAGGGCGGAGGTACGGGAGCGGCGGGCGAACCGCACGTGCGGGTGGCCGCCGCGGGGGCCGTCGGCGGCCTCGCCGGCCCCGTCGAGCAGCAGCGGCGGCAGGAGGGCCGGGGGCACGTCGGCCCTACGGGCCCCGGCCGCCCGCCAGAACTCCGTACCGCGCTGCCGCAGTTCCGGCGGCAGCCAGGTCAGCGCCGGCACCCGCAGGTCGAGGAGGTCACCGTCGCCGGTGGCCAGGGCAGCGAGATCCGCCGGCGCCCGGTCCAGCTCGGCGCGCCACACGGGCACGGTGGCACCGAGCCCGTCGTCCCCGGCACGCGCGCCGGTCCCGTCAGGCGTGTCGAGTTCGTCCAGGACCACGAGGAGCGGCTGCCGCCGTTCCAGGCGCTCCGCGACCTCGTCGGCCTCCCGCGCGCCGGGCCAGAGCGCCACGGGTGTCCAGTCGCCCGTCCCGTCGACCGCCCAGCGGATCCGGGCGGCGCCCTCGAAGATGATCAGAACTCCCGCGCACAGGACGGTGGGCGGGGTGGGCCGATGCCCCGCCCCGGGGGCGGGTGTCGCGGCTGCCATGTGTGTCGGTCTCCAGATCGCTCACGTGCTCGGGGCGGGGCGGGGCCCCGCCCCTCGGGTTCAGTGCAGGCCCTGCAGCGCAGTGGCGTCGAACGGCTTCAGCTCGTCCGTACGGGCCTCGCGGACCTTGGCCACCCACTCCGGGTCGCCGAGCAGCGCGCGGCCCACGGCCACCAGGTCGAACTCGCCCGCCAGGAAGCGCTCGACCAGCGGGTCGAGCGGCGCGTTCGCCGCGCCCCTGCCCTCCAGGAGCGCGGTCTGGAACTCACTGTTGTCCAGCCCCACCGAGCCCACCGTGATGGTCGGCAGGCCGCTGACCTTCTTCACCCAGCCGGCGAGACCCGGGCCGGAGTCACCGAACTCCGGGACCCAGAACCGGCGGGTGGAGCAGTGGAACGCGTCGACACCGGCCTCGGCCAGCGGCGCGAGCAGCTCTTCGAGCTCCTGCGGGGTGGCCGCCAGCTGCGCGGAGAAGTCGGTGATCTTCCACTGCGAAAGCCGGAAGACGATCGGGAAGCCGCTGCCCACCGCGTCCCGGCAGGCCGCCACCACCTCGGCGGCGAAGCGGGCCCGCTTCCGGAGGCTGCCGCCGTAGAGGTCGGAGCGCCGGTTGGTGCCCTGCCAGAGGAACTGGTCGATCAAGTAGCCGTGCGCGCCGTGCAGTTCGATGCCGTCGAAACCGGTACGGCGCGCGTCGGCGGCGGCCCGCGCGAACGCCGCGACCAGCTCGTCGATGCCCCGCTGCGTCAGCGGCTCGCCGTTGGGCGTCTGCAGGTTGAGCAGCCCGGACGGGCTGACCGGGGTGGCGTCGGGGTGCGGCAGGTCGGCGCCGTGCCGGTCGGCTCCGACGTGCCACAGCTGCGGAAAGATCTTCCCGCCGGCCCGGTGCACCTCCTCGACCACGTGCGACCAGCCGCTGAGCGCGTCCTCGCCGTGGAAGCGGGGGACGGCGGTGCCGTTGGAGGCGGCGGGGTGGTCGACGGTGACGCCTTCGGTGATGACGAGGCCGACACCCCCGGCCGCGCGCCGGGCGTAGTACGCGGCCACGTCCTCCCCGGGTACGCCGCCCGGCGAGGCGCTGCGGGTCATGGGGGCCATCACGAAGCGGTTGTCGAGGGTGATGCCGCCCAGGGCGAGCGGCTCGAAGAGCGGCTGTACGGAGGGGTGGACGTCGCGGGCGGGGGCGGAGGTCATGGTGATGCTTCCGATCGGTGGAGGGGAGAAGGGGGTGCGAGGGCGGGGCGTGGGACCGGCCGCGCGGAGAGGCCGGGACGCGGCCGGTCGCCCGGCGGGGTCAGGAGGCGGCGGCCGGCGCGCGCTCGGTCTCCGGCGCGGTGTCCATCAGGGCCATCTCCTTCTCGGCGCGCAGCACCGCGTCCTCGACGGGCATGCGGACGGGCAGCCGGAGCAGCTCGACGATCTTTTCGAGGCGTGCGGGGATGCTGCCGCCCACGACGTGGTACGGAATGGCGTACTCGTCGAGGGTGTGGAGCAGCAGCTCCTCGGAGAGCTTCCGGAACCGCTCGGAGACCGGCCGGTGCCCGTCGGCCACCAGCGGGAACTCCACGGGGAGATGCACGAACACGTCGTACGTGCGCCGGGCGTGCTGCTTCATCACCGCGCCCATGTTGTCGATGACCTCCTCGTAGAAGGCCGTCTCCGCCGTGCGTTCGCCGGGCGCCTCGACGGAGTCGTCGGGGTGGATCCCGACGAGCACGCGGACCTTTCCGTAGACCCATTCGTGTATCGAGGAGCCGTCGGAGATGAAGCCGTCCGTCAAGTGGCTCTCGTGGACGGCGCGTTCCGCGTACCGGCGGATGCCCAGCTGGAAGAGCTCGGGCGCCGTGCAGTCCTCCAGGCGCTTGCCGGGCAGGGCCTCCGGCAGGATCTCCCGCATCGTCTTGGCGTGCGTCCTGGGGATGCCGGTGAGGTGTGCCAGGGCGAGCGACGTGGTCGTCTTCCCGGACGAGTACGTGCCGGATACGGCGATCTTCATGTGTGCCTCGGATTCGGTGGGCGGCGGCGGGCATGGCGCCGCCGGGCGGGGGACCGGCGGCGGGCCGGCCGTGGTCAGTGGGGTCGCGCGGCGGACCGGGGCAGGCGGTGCGCGAGGGCGTACTCGGCGTGGATGCCCTGCACGTCACCGGCGAAGTCCGCGGTGCGCCAGGTGTCACCGCCCATCGGCAGCGTCTTGTGCCGCACGATGGAGGTCGCCGCGACGAAGGGGTGGAGCATGGGCTGCAGGGGGCTCCGGGCCGTCATGTGGATGCGGCGCATCCAGAGCGTGTCGCTCTCCGCGCGGCCGATGCCGTCCAGTTCGTAGAGCAGCACCTGCGCCATCTGCGCCAGCACGATGGTGCTGTCCACCATGGACACCGCCTGCGGGAAGGCGCCGCCCAGGCCCGGGTCGGCCACCGTCCCCGCGTCCTCGTCGCGCACGGCGACCAGCGCGGTCAGCGCGGGCATGCCGCCGGCCGTCGCGATGTCCTCGATCCGGTGCAGGCGCCGCTTGTACCGCTCCCCGTAGAAGCGGTGTTCCGCCGGCCCGAGCGCCTCTGCGGCATCGGCGTACGTCGCCGGGCCCGTCCGGTGGTCCCCGGGCGGGTGCGCGATCTCGTACCGCACCTTGATCGAACCGACCCGGCACCGAAGCGTCGAGACGGCGGCCCGGGACAGCGGATCGGTGACCGGTTCCGTGGTGACCAGCTCGGCCGAGACGGCGAAGTCGGCCAGCTCCTCCTGCGGGTTGGCCCCGGAGCGCATCTCGAAGCCGCGCAGCCAGGTCGCCCGGCGCTCCTCGGCGGTGAGGCCGTAGGCGTGCCCGAGCAGCACCTCGCAGAGCTGGACGCCGATCACCAACGCGTCGACGCTGCTCAGATGCGGGCGGAGCGCTTCCTGGCCCGGCTTCGAGGACCAGTCGCCCGGGTAGTGGAGGCCGACCGTGGCCCGCAGCGTGCCGGTACCGGGGGCCGGCACGTCGGCCGTGAGAGCGGTGAGCGTGTGCCGGATGCGGCGGAAGCCCGCGCCGAAGAACCGGCTCTCACCCGGCCCGAGAAGGTCGTCCACCCCTCGGGGCCGTGTCTGCGCCTGCACGGACATGTCGCGGTGATTCCTTTCCTGAACAGCTGAGTTCCTGCGGACGAACGGGGGTCCGCCGGGGGCGGACGGAGGTCCGGTGGCTGCGCACCGGCGCTCAGGCCGCGCTCACGTCGAGCACGGCCTTGCCGCGCAGCTGCCTGCCGAACAGGGCGTCCACCGCGTCGGCCGCCTTCTCCCACGGCGCGTGGTGGGCCACCTCCGGGCTCAGCCGGCCCTGTTCGAGGAGGTGGAGCAGGACCGCCATGTCGGCGCCGAGCCGGTCGCCGATGCGGAAGGAGACCAGGGACCGGCCGGGGCCGACGGTCGAGTACGGCGGGAAGACGGCGGCCTCGCCGGACGCGCAGCCGATGCTCAGCACCGTGCCCTCGGGGGCGAGGAGTCCGTACGCCGCGACCAGCTGCGGGCCGCCCACGGTGTCGAGCACCACGTCGACGGGCTCGGTGATGCCGTCGAGGCCGACGGTCACCCGGTCGGCGCCCAGCACCACGAGCCCGCGCCCGCGCTGTTCGGCACCGACACTCGCGATGACGTGCGCTCCGGACAGTGCCGCGAGCTGTACCGCGAACCGGCCGACACCGCCCGAAGCGCCGGTGATCAGTACCCGGCGGCCCAGCAGCGGTCCGGCGGCGCGCAGCGCCCGCAGCGCGGTCACGCCCGCCACGGGCAGGGTCACGGCGCGGGCGAGGTCGACGGAGTCCGGGACCACGGCGAGTTCGTCCAGATCCACCGCGCGCAGCTCGGCCCACGCGCCGCCCATCCCGTAGGTGAGCACCCGGGTGCCCACGGCGGGGCCCGTCCCGTTCGCCGCCGCGGCGACCACGACGCCGGCCGCGTCCCAGCCCGGGACGGCACCCGCGGGGAAGCGCGAGAGGAAGTGCAGCTCGCCGTAGTTGAGGGAGAGGTGGCGGACCTCGACGAGCACCTGGTCGGGCCGGGGCTCGGGCGCGTCGACGGTGGCGAGGGCCAGGCCGGCGGGGGCGTCGGGGGCGGGCATCAGGGCACGCATGACGAATGCCTTTCGGAAAAGGGCGGACGAAATCGGAAGGCCCCGGGAGCGAGCAGCCCTCGTGGCGGAACCACTGTGCGGAAGCCGCCTATCCGGGCTGTATCCGCCGTGCATCACGGGCGTACCGCGGCTGCCGCAGGGGTGGTCAGGGCGGTCTCCGGGGCCTTCCTGAAAGCCTTTTCCGGCGCCCTTGTTTCGTATTGTTGCGCGACCCCGTAAAAGGGTTTACCTGGGCGGTAAAGATCTTTCTGTGACCCTCGTCACGAGAGTTACCTGCCGGTAAGCAGTACGCTTTCGGCTGCCGAACTCGGCTGTCCAGAACGGGGGATACTGTGCATTCAGCTGCGCAAGAGAAGGTGTTTGATTTTCGAATTCTCGGGCCTATTGAATTCCACGTTTCGGGCAGACCGGTGCCCGTTCCGGGGGCCCGGCAGCGGGCGCTGCTGTGCCTGCTGCTGCTCGAATCCGGCCGGACCATGACCGCCGCCCGGCTCATTGACGGCATCTGGGGCGAACGCCCGCCGGAGACGGCGGCGGCGCAACTGCGCATCTGCGTCTCCCGGTTGCGCAAGCTGCTCGCCGCGAGCGGTCTTCCGGGCTCCATCAGCACCGAGACCGGCGGATATCGCCTGCAGGTGCCCGAGGGGTGCGTGGACGTCCAGCGGTTCGGCGGGCTGCTGCGCGAGGCCGCGGACGCGGAGTCGGGCGGGCGTCGCGCGGACGCCGCCGCGCTGCTGCGCGAGGGGCTGGCGCTGTGGCGGGGGCCCGCCGCCGACGGCCTGGAGAGTCCGGCCGTACGGGCCGCCGCCGCACAGCTCGACGAAGAACGCGTGGCCGCGCTGGAACGGTACTTCGACCTGGAAATCCAGCTGGGCAGGCATCATCCGGTCATTCCGGAACTGATGTCCTGCGCGGCCGCTCATCCATTCCGGGAGCAGCTGCATTCCCATTTGATGCTGGCGCTCTACCGGGCGGGCCGGCAGGTCGAGGCGCTCCAGGCGTACCGCGAACTCAAGAGGCGTTTCGCGGACGAACTCGGCATTGAGCCCTCACTCCCGCTGCGCATCATGGAGACCAAGATTCTGGGACAGAATCCGGAACTCAGCGGCGGGCAATCCGTGCAACTCCTCGCGGGGTGAGGCGCGTCAGGCGCTGATGCCAGCCCGGAAGACGTCGGTCGCCAGGTCCGCGTCCAGGCCGCAGGCGACGGAGGTGGTGAGCCCGCAGATGACGGCGCGCAGGTCCTCGACGGTGAGGGCCGGGCGCAGCGCCCCGTCCGTGATCCAGGTGCCGTGCAGGGCGACGAGGCGCGGCACCAGGTCGCTCTGCTTGGTGGGCCGCTGGTCGGCGGGGAGTTCGGAGAGCAGGGAGCGGAGTTCGGCGCCGCTGCCCTGGAACACGGCGGCCAGACGGCGGAGGAACTCCCGGAGTGCCGCCGCCGCGCCGTCCTTCTCCAGGGCCTCCTCGGCAGCCGCGAGGCACCGCTCGAAGCGGCGTGCGGCGATGGCCCCGACCATGGCGTCCTTCGAGGCGAAGACCCGGTAGACCGTGGCCACGCCGACGCCGGCGCGCTCGGCGATCTGCTTCATCTGCACGTCCTTGCCGTGCCGGGTGAACAGCTCCTCCGCGATCTCGACGATCCGGTCCTGGTTGCGCCGGGCGTCCGCGCGCAGCACTTTGGTCGCCTTCGCCTCTGCGGCCGACATGTGACGCTCCTCACTTCCATCCGTACCTACGGAACCGGAACTCCGGTTCGGGTAAGTTCTCATCGGATCCGGAATTCGGGTTCTGGACAGGGTACTTACCCCCACGCGCGTGGGGCAACGAGATGTGAGGAGCCATGACCACGACGCAGACGGCGAGCACCGGCTCGCCCGCCGAGGCACCATCCGCCCGTCCGGGCGCGGCAACGGCCAGGCTCGTGGCGCTGGCCATGGGCTTCGTCATGGCCACGCTGGACGCCACCGTCGTCAACGTGGCGGGCGTGAGCATCAAGGACCGGCTCGACGCGAGCCTGTCCCAGCTCGCCTGGGTGGTCGACGGCTACGTCCTCACCTTCGCCGCCTTCCTGCTCCTCGGCGGTTCGCTGGCCAACCGGGTGGGCGCCAAGAAGGCCTACTCGTGGGGCATGGGGCTGTTCGTCCTGGCCTCGCTGGCCTGCGGCCTGGCCCCCTCCGCCGAGGTGCTGATCGCGGCCCGGCTGGTGCAGGGCGTCGGAGCCGCGCTGTTCATGCCCAGCTCCCTCACGCTGCTCGTGCTCTCCTTCCCGGACAAGGCCGAACGGGCCCGGATGCTCGGCATCTGGACGGCGATCGTCTCCACCGCGACGGGGCTCGGCCCGGTGGTGGGCGGTGTGCTGGTGGAGCTCCTGGGCTGGCGCAGCATCTTCCTGCTCAACCTGCCCCTCGGGCTGATCGGCCTCGTCCTCACCGCGCGCCTCGTCCCCGCACCGGACCCGGCGCCGGGCACCTCCGCCGTCACCGGCCATCTGCTCAGCTTCGCGACCCTCGCCGCGGCGTGCTTCGCGCTCATCGAGGGCGGGTCCTACGGCTGGACTTCGGCGGTCATCCTCGCGGCGGGCGCGGCGGCCGTGCTCTGCGGTGCGCTCTTCGTCGTGCACGAACGGCGCGCCGGCACCCCCGTCATCCCGCGCGTGCTCTACGGCGACCGCCGCTTCTCGGCCGCCAACGCCATCGGGTTCCTGCTCAACGTCGGGCTGTTCGGCGGCTCGTTCATGCTGAGCCTCTACCTCCAGCAGGGGCGCGGCGCGGCACCGTTCGCCGCGGGCCTGCAACTGCTGCCGGTCATGGCGGTGATCCTGGTGGGCAACCTGACCTTCTCCAGGCTCTCCCAGAAGTACAGCGCGAGGGGCCTGCTGATCGCCGGCTTCGCCGTGGCGGCCGGCTGCGCGTTCGCGCTGGTCACCGTCTCCGCCGCCACGCCGTACTGGCTGCTCGCCGGCCTCATGGTGATCGCGAACTTCTGCGTCGGGATGATCGTTCCGGCCCTGACCGCGTCGATGATGGAGGCGGCCGGGCCGCAGCAGGCCAACATCGCGGGCGCCGCGCTCAACGCCAACCGGCAGATCGGCGCGCTCGTGGGCATCGCCGTCATGGCCGTCCTGCTCGACGGGCTCGACTCGGTCCACCGCGGTGCCGCCGCCTCCTTCCTCGTCATCGGCCTCGCGTACGCCCTCTCCGCGCTGCTCACCTGGCGGTTCGTCCGCACCCCCGCCGAGCCCGCCGCCTGACGCGCCCCGCCGCGGGGCGGGCGCACCGCGCGCCGGTCAGGGGACCGGCCTGGAGCTTCTGCATTGCGGAATCTGTATTCCGAAATGTGTTGCACGGGCCGGTCAGTGCGTCTACCGTCCTGCATCGGGGAGCCCGCGCGGCGGGTCGGACGGCAGAGGTGGCGGATGTCCTTGAACAGTGCGTTCGTCGCCTTCACCCTGCTCGTGGCAGGTGTCGCCGGAGCCGCGGGGCTGCTGGCCCACCGGTCGGCCCCCACCGAACTGCCGCACCCCGCCGGCTGGGCCCTCGCCGGGCGCGAGCTGGGCACCGGCCGCGTCGCCGTCCTGCTCGGCGGCACCGTCTACACGGCCTACACGGTCGTCGCCGTGCCCGGACTCACCTACACCACGGGCGGGTTCGGGCTCTACGCCCTGACGTACACGCTGCTCCTCACGCCGGCGGCGCTGGTCGTGCTGCCCCGGTTCCGCGACCTGGCGAGCCGCCACGGCCTGGTCACCACCGCGGACCTGGCGCTCGCGCGGCACGGGTCGCACGCACTCGCGCTGGCGGTCGCGGTCACCGGAGTGGTGGCCGCGATGCCCTACCTCGCCCTCCAGGCCGTCGGCCTCGAAGCCGCGCTGCGCGCCATGGGCATCAGCCCCACGGGCGCGACCGGCGTGCTGTCCATCGTGGTGGTGTTCGCCGCCTTCTCCGCCGTGCTGCTCCCCGGCGGACTGCGGCCCGGCGTCGTCTTCGCCTGCTTCAAGGCCGCGTTGCTCCTGGGAACACTGGCGGCGGCGCTGTTCCTGGTCGGCGGGCACACGGCCGGCCCGCGACAGGTGTTCGCCGAGTCCGCCCGGCGGCTGGCCGCCGACCACCTCTCCCTGGTCACGCCGCCGAGCTCGTACCCCGCGTACGTCACGCTCGCCCTCGGCTCCGTCCTGGCGCAGCTGATGTACCCGCACCTGCTCACCGTGGCGCTGGCCGCGCGCAGCGCCGACACCGTCCGCCGCGCGACCCTGGCGCTGCCGCTGTGGACCGGCTCGCTCGGCCTCTTCGCCTATCTCGGCTTCGTGGCGCTCGCGCTGGGGGTGAGGACCCCGGCGGGCCATGCGGAGCTGGCGGTGCCGGCGCTCCTCACCCGGCTCGTCCCGCACTGGCCGGCCGGACTCCTGCTGGGAGCCCTCGCCGTCGCCGCCCTCGTGCCGGCCGCGGTGATCTCCATCGGCATGGCGACCCTGGTGGCGCGCAACATCTACAGCGAGTTCTTCAATCCGACGGCGACCCCGAAGCACGAGGTGCGCGCGGCCCGGTTCGCCGCCGCCGTGCTCACCGCCGGCGCGCTCGCCTTCGCGCTGTCCCTCCCTCCGCAGGACGCGATCAACCTCCATCTGCTGGGCGGGGTCTGGATCGTCCAGACCGCGCCCGCCGTCGGCCTCGCGCCGTTCACCCGCTGGTTCCACCACCGGGCGCTGCTCGTGGGCTGGGCCGTGGGCATGGCGGTGGGGACGGGGATGACCGTGCGCGGCGGCTTCGCGTCCGTGACCTACGTCGGGATCGGCCCGGTCGGCCTTCCCGTGTACGTCGCCGTCACGGCGCTCGTGGTGAACCTGCTCGTGGCCGTGGCCCTGACCGTGCTGTTCGACCGGTTCGGTGTGCCGCGCAGGAGCGACGCCCTGACCGAGCCCGGCGGCCGGCAACGCAAGGGCTCCCGGTTCGCCGTACGGGTCGACTGAACAGGAGCACAGGATGCACTCCCTCACCCATGAGAAGCACGGTGGCCCGTCCGCCGGGAACTCCCCTGTGAACGGCTGCACCGCGGTGGACGACGGGCCGCCGGAGCCGGACCGGCCGTCCTCCCCGGAACCGCTCGACCTGACCGAAGCGGACCGGGACGCCGCCATCGCCCACCTCTTCGAGGCGCACTACCAGGGCCTGCTCAGGCTGGCGGTCCTGCTCGGCTCCGCGGCCGAGGCCGAGGACGTGGTGGCCGAGGCCTACTACCAGCTGCACCGCCGCTGGCACCGGCTGCGGACACCGCAGGCCGCGCTCGGCTACCTCAGATCGACCGTGTGCAACCTCTCCCGCATGCGGCTGCGGCATCTGCGCGTCGTCAGGCGGTACGCCCAGCGGCACGTCGAGAGGGTGGTGCCGTCCGCCGAGAGCCAGGTCCTCGTGCGGGACGAACACCGGCTGGTGAACGAGGCGTTACGGTCCCTGCCGGGCCGTCAGCACCAGGTGCTCGTCCTGCGGTACTGGCTCAACCTCAAAGAGGCGGAGATCGCCCGGACCCTGGGCATCTCGACGGGGGCGGTGAAGGCCCACGCCTCCAGGGGGATGGCGAGGATGAGCCGGATCATGAAGGGAGCCGCCGGATGAACCGGACCCCGCCCTCCGCCGAAGAGCGGCTGCGCTCCGCGCTCCTGGGCGTCGCCGAGACCGTCCAGCAGTCTCCCGACGCCTACCGCCACGCCCGGCGGCACTGGCGGCGCAGGGAGTGGCGGCGCCGCGCCGTCCTGGCCGCGGTCGTGCTGCTGCTCGCCGTCCTCGCCTGCGCGGCCGGACTGTGGGCGCTCTCCGGAGCCGCCTCGGACGGACATGTGATCTTCGGGGGCGAGGTGGCCGGCGAGGTGCCCACAGGGCTGCCCTGACCAGCCCGTCCGCCCGTGGCGAGGGCCGGCGTCGCGAAACAGCACGCAAAGGCCGCGTACCGGCCTCCCGTCACCCGTTCGGTGGAGCCGCGGCAGCGGGGTTTCCCTGCGCGAACGAGTGGGCATCGCCGAGGCCGTACGCACCGGACCCGTTTCGGTTCGGGGCGGGCGGTAACCCACGACGTATGGCACCGATATCGCGACCGGGGGGCCGGGAGGGCCCCACTCATCGCGCCGACGACGGTCCCGGGGAGCCGACGGCCCGGGTGCCCGCGGCGCGGCAGGAGGCAGGCGCGGCCCCGTCTCCGGGCCCCGACCCGCTGGTGAAGCGGAGGGAGCCGGACGAGCTGACCGCCCTGCCGAAGAAGTCCTGGTGGGCCGTGCTGCGCGGCACGGTCAAAGAGGTCAAGGGCGATGAGCTGACCGACCGGGCCGCGGCGCTGACGTACTACGGGGTGCTGTCCTTGTTCCCCGCGCTGCTCGTCCTGGTCTCCCTGCTGGGTCTGGTGGGGGAGTCGGCCAGCCGGAAGGTGGTGACCACGCTCCAGCAACTGGCACCCGACTCCGTGCGGCAGATCATCGGCGACGCCGTGCAGCAGTTGCAGGGGAACGCCGGGGTCGGCTCGCTGATCGCGGTGGTCGGCCTGCTGGGCGGTGTCTGGACGGCCTCCGGCTATGTGGCGGCGTTCATGCGCAGCTCCAATGTCGTGTACGACATGGCCGAGGGCCGCCCGATGTGGAAGGTGCTGCTGGGGCGACTGGGCCTTACGGTGGTACTGATGTTGCTGGCCCTCCTCAGCGCGCTCATCGTGGTGTTCACCGGCGGAATCGCGCGGCAGGTCGGCGACGCGCTGGGCGTGGGAGCCATCGCGCTGACGGTGTGGTCGATCGCCAAGTGGCCGGTGCTGCTGATACTGGTCACGACGATGATCGCGTTCCTCTACTGGGGCGCGCCCAACGTGAAGGGGCGCGGCCTGCGGTGGGTCACCCCGGGCAGCTTCCTCGCCCTGGTCATCTGGATGGTGGCCTCCGGCGGATTCGCCGTGTACGTGGGGAACTTCTCCTCCTACAACAAGACCTACGGGACCCTCGCCGGCGTCATCATCTTCCTCGTCTGGCTGTGGATCACCAATCTGGCCATCCTGCTCGGCCTGGAATTCGACGCCGAGATGGCACGCGAGCGGGCCGTCGCCGGTGGCCATCCCGACGGCGACGAGCCGTACGTCGAGCCGCGCGACACCACCGCGTGGAGTGAGGAGGAACGCGAACGGGCCGAGAACCCGGGCGAAGCCCGATCCGCACAGGACGCGGCCAGGAAAGGCAGTTGATCGGTGATGAGTACTTCTGAGGACCGGGCGGTACGTCCCGGTACGTATCCGGACACGCCCCCGCGACCACAGCACACCGAGGAGTCGGTGGGCGAACTGGTCTCCCGCGCCTCGCACCAGCTCTCCCAGCTGGTGCGCGAGGAGATGCAGTTGGCACAGGCGGAGATGGTGCGGAAGGGCAAACGATTCGGCATCGGCGGCGGGCTGTTCGGCGGCGCGGGCGTGGTCGGATTCCTCGCGCTGGAGGCGCTGGTGGTGACCGCGATCGCGGCCCTCGCGCTGGTACTGCCGGTCTGGGCGTCGGCCCTGATCATCACCGGCGCGCTCCTCGTGCTGGCCGGGATCCTGGCGCTGGTCGGCAAGAAGGAGATCGGCCGGGCGACGCCGCCGACGCCACAGGAGGCGATCGCCGGCATCAAGGCCGATGTCGCCGAGGTGAAGGAGAAGGCGCACCGATGACCGAATCCCAGGGCAGGAAAGAGTCCGCGTCCCTCACGCCGGAACAGCTGCGGGAGCGCGTGGAGCACACCCGCGAGGAGCTGGGCCGGACCGTGGAGGAGCTGGCCGCCAAGGCGGACGTGAAGACGCGGGCGAAGGAGAAGGCCGGGGAAGCCAGGGCGAAGGTGCGGGGCAGGGCCGGCGACGCCAAGGCCAAGGTCCGGGGAGCCGTCGGCCATTCGCGCGCGCGGGCCCAGGACGGCTCGGCCCACGCCGCTGAGCGCGGCCCCGTCCCGGCGCTGGCCATGAGCGCCGCCGCGGCCGTCCTCATCTGGCTGCAGGTCCGCCGGCACGGCCGCGGCCACAAGGCCGGCGCCCGCGCCCGGACCGTCGCCGTCCGCAGCGGCCGCCCGCGCGGCCTCGTCGGGTCCCGCCGCTGCGGCAGCCGCACCAGGAGGTTCCGATGAACGCAGCGAAGGTCGTGTACACGCCGGTCGGCGTGGCACTGGGAGCCTGCAGCGGCATGGTCGCGGGCGCGCTGTTCAAGCAGACGTGGAAGCGCCTCGGGCACGAGGGGGACACCCCGAGCGCCAGAGACGAGGAGCGGACCTGGAAGGAAGTGCTGCTGGCAGCCGCGCTGCAAGGGGCCATCTTCGCCACGGTCAAGGCCGCCATGGACCGCAGCGGCGCCACCGCCACCCGCCGACTGACCGGCACCTGGCCCGGCTGACGGCCGGGCCTCCCGGATGCGGGGCGGCCGCGGAGCTGATTCGCTGAAAGGGCCCGCGTCCTCCCGGGCGCGGGCGTCTCGGACGTGGTGTCTCGGACGGGCAAGGAGTGATCATGGGTATGGACGGTGAGGTCGGCGGCCGGATCCGGCAGATGCGGGACAAGGCGAAGGAGCTGTCGGAGGCCGCGGAGCGGACCGGCGATCCGCAGGACCGCAAGCGGCTCCAGGAGAAGGCCCGCAAGCTGGAGAGCCAGGCGGAGCAGGAGTCGAGCATGGGCAGCGGGGACATCTTCCCGATGCAGTGACCCGCGTACGGACGTCGTGACCTCGTGCGGTCGCGTCCGCCCTCCCTTCAGCGGAGGGCGGACGCGTGCGTGAGCGGGGCCGGCCGGCCGCGGACGGGCGCGCGAGACGGCGGACGGGAGCCGGTAGGCTGGGGGAGCGGCGATCTCCGGATCCCGCGCGGCGGTGGGGCCCGCCGTACCCGAACCGCGGCAGCGACGCCGCCAACGGTCCCTGCTTGCGACGCGCGCCGGCGCGCCGCGTGCCTGTGGCACGCGCGGCCGCCGACGCCCCCGGCGAGTAGGAGACAGCACGTGTCAGAGCCCCACCCCACCACGCTGAACGCACCGGCCGGTCCCGGCACCGGCCCGCGCACCCCGGCGCGGCCCGCCGTACGCGGGAACCGGCAGGGCCCCGTCGTGGCCGTCGTCGCGCTCGGCGGTGCCGCCGGGGCCGTCGCACGCTACGGCGCCTCGCTCCTGTGGCCCACGCCGCCCGGCGCCTTTCCCTGGACGACGCTGCTCGTCAACGCGCTGGGCTGCGCCGCCATCGGCGCCCTCATGGCGGTGCTCGCCGAGGCCCCGTCGGCGCACCGGCTCGTCCGGCCGTTCCTCGGCACCGGCGTCCTCGGCGGCTTCACGACCTTCTCCACGTACGCCGTGGACATCCAGCGCCTGGCCGGGCACGGCGAGACCGGCACCGGCCTCGCGTACCTGGCGCTGACCCTGCTCACGGCGCTGGCCGCGGTGTGGGCAGCGGCCGTCGCCACCCGGCGCGTCCTGTCCCGGAGGCAGCGGTGACCACCACCCGCTCCGCCCTCCGCCTCACCGTGTTCGTCGGCGAGAACCACACCTGGCACCACCGTCCGCTGTACTCCGAGGTCGTGCACCGGGCCCACCGCGCGGGCCTCGCCGGCGCCTCGGTCTTCCGCGGCATCGAGGGGTTCGGTGCCTCCTCGGTGATCCACACGAGCCGGCTGCTGTCGTTGAGCGAGGACCTGCCGGTGGCCGTGGTGATCATCGACGCCGAGGACCGGATCCGGGCGTTCCTGGAGGAGCTGGCGGAGCTGGTGAGCGAGGGGCTGGTCGTCGTCGACCCGTGCGAGATCGTGCTCCCGGGGACCTCGCGGGGGACGGCCGACGACGCTCCCGAGGGCGGCCGGGGCGACGAAGGGGGCCGCACGCGGTGAACTGGCTGCTCGTGATCGCCGGGGCCATGGTCGGGGCCCCGCTGCGCTACCTCACCGACCGCGCGGTCCAGGCCCGGCACGACACCGTCTTCCCCTGGGGCACCTTCACCGTCAACGCCGTCGGCTCCCTGCTCCTGGGACTGCTGACCGGCGCGGTCGCCGCGGGCGCCGCCTCCTCGCAGGTGCAGCTGCTGGCCGGCACCGGCCTGTGCGGTGCGCTGACGACCTACTCGACGTTCTCGTACGAGACGCTGCGGCTGACCGAGGGCGGGGCCCGCCTCTTCGCCGCGGCCAACGCGGTGGGGAGCGTGGTGGCCGGACTGGGCGCCGCCTTCGCGGGGGCGGCCGTCGCCCGGGCCGTCTGGGGATAGCCCTCCGAGGGGCGACCGCCGGCCGCCCCTCGGAAGCGGGACTCACTCGGTGATGTCGATCTTCCCGTTGGAGGCGGCGGGGTCCGCGGCGGCCGGCGCGGGCACCGGGGCACCCTGCCGCTCCGTGATCCCCCTCAGGAGACCCGCGAGGTCGACGCCGGTGGTGGAGCCGAGCAGTTCGACGCCCTGCGCGACATTGTCGGCGACCGCCCGCGGCAGCCGCCCCGCGCCGTCCGTGGAGATCACGGTCAGCTTGTCCACGGCGCTCAGCGGCTCGGACGCCTTGCCGACGACGTCCGGCAGCACCTGCACCAGCATCTGCAGCACCGCGGCGTCCCCGTACTGCGCGAACGCGTCCGCCTTCTTGCGCATCGCTTCGGCCTCGGCGGAACCCTTCGCGCCGATCGCGGCGGCCTCCGCCTCGCCCTCGATGCGCACCGCCTCGGCGAGCGCCGCACGCTGCGCCTTCTCGCCCTCACCGGTGAGCCGCGCCCGCTCGGCCGCCGCCTCGGCCTCCTTGACCAGCCCGATCCGCCGGGCCTCGGCCTCCTGCTCGGCCTGGTAGCGGGCCGCGTCGGCCGGCTTGCGCACCTTCGTGTCCAGCTCGCGGTCGGTCAGCGCGGCCTGGCGCTGCGCCACCTTCTCCTGCTCGGCGAGGACTTCCTGCCGCCGCGCGGCCTCGGCCAGCGGCCCGGCCGCGCCGGCACGCGCCGCGGCCTCGTCCGTCTCGGCCTTGATCTCCGCCTGCCGCAGCGCGAACGTCCGCTGGGCGACGGCGATCTCCTCCTCGGCCTTCAGCCGGGCCTGTTCGGCGGCGCGCCGGGCCACGGCCTCGGCGATGTCGGCCTCCTGCCTGGCGCGGGCGGCCTCGGGCCGGCCGAGGTCCTCCAGGTACGAGCCCTCGGTGGTGATGTCGTGGATCTGGAAGGCGTCCAGCACCAGGCCCTGGCCCGAGAGGCTGGCTTCGGCCTCCTCGGCGACCTGCCCGGCGAACGCGGCCCGGTCCCGGATCACGTCCTCGACCGACATCCGGCCGACGATGGCCCGCAGCGCGCCGGAGAGCACCTCCTGCGTGAACCCGACGATCTCGTCCTGCTGCTGCAGGAAGCGTTGGGCCGCCGCCCGGATGCAGTCCTCGGTACCGCCGACCTTGACGATCGCGACGCCCTCGAGGTTCGCCTTCACACCGCGCAGGGTCACCGCGCCGCGCACGGCCACGGGGATCTGCCGGCTGGAGAGTGCCAGGGTGAACTTCTGCTGGACGAACGGCACGACGAATACGCCGCCGCCGACCACGACCTTCTGGCCGCTGTTGTCGGTGAACACCCGGCCCGTCTCGGGGTCGGTGGCCTTCTTGCCGCGCCGGCCGGTGACGATGAACGCCTCGCTGGGCCCGGCGACCTTGTAGCGCGTGATCACGACCAGCGCGAGGAGGACGATCAGGACGACGATGCCGGCCACCGCTGTCAGGACTGGACTCATGTGCATTCCCCCCTGCCCCCGTGGGACGGACGGCAGATCGGTTCGGTTGGTGAAGTGAAAGAGACTGGTGAAGTGGGAGCGAGGGCGGCGCGCGGGAGCGCGGGTCAGCGCTCGACGGGGCGTACCGCGACCGAGGTGGGGGAGAGCGTGGCCGCCACCCATACCTCGGTGCCGCGTTCCAGGGGCACTTCGCCCTTGGCCGCCAGCTTCACGGGCTGGCCCGCGAGCCGCAGCAGCACCTCGCCGTAGCCGTCGGCCGGGATGGCGGTGACCACCGAGCCGGCCGTGCCGAGCAGATCGTCCCCCTGCGGGGTCGCCGCGGTCTGTCCGTGCGTCAGCGCACGGCACAACCGCCAGGTGAGCCATCCGGCCGCGAGTCCGGCGAGCGTTCCGGCCGCCGCGGCGGCCCCGGCGCCGAGGCCGGTGGTGCCGAGGACGAGCGCGCCCACGAAGCCGAGCATGGACACGAAGCCGGCGATCACCGGCAGCGACAACACCCCGTCGAGCACGCCGAGGCCGTCGAAGAGCCCTTCCAGTACGCCGTCGAGGACGAGCGAGAGGGCCAGCACCACAATCCCCGCGATGCCGAGACCGAGAAACCAGGCCATCGGAATACCTCCCCCGTTGCGCACTCTCTCCCTGGTCAGCTGCATCTTGTCAGATGTCCATCGAACAAATCATTGCCGGAACCCGGCAATCTTTATGCGTTCTTGATGCCGGGTCACCGGCGGTTCGTGGTGAGTACGGCAGCGGCACATGCCCCTTTCCGTGGTCGGCCACGGCGTGTGACGACCACGTGGCAGGATGCCGTTACCAGTACGGGGCGGGTGGGCCAATGGCAGACATTGAAGAGACTCTGCGGGACATCGTGCGCATCGACGGAGTGCTGGGCGCCGCCGTCGTGGACTACTTCAGCAGGCTGACGCTGGGCGCCGTGGGCAAGGCGGGGCCCGACCTGGAGCTGGCCGCGGTGGGCGACACCGACGTCGTACGCGCCAAGCTCTTCACCCTCGAACTCCTCGGCTACCGCCAGGAACGCATAGAGGACATCCTCGTCACCCTGGACAGCGAGTACCACCTCATCCGCCCGCTCGTGCGCCGCCGGTACGAAGGCGTCTTCCTCTACCTGGTACTGGACCGCTCCCTGACGGACCCCGAGGTCGCCCGCGGCTGGCTGCGCGCGATAGAGGACCGCCTGGAGCTCTGACCGCCTGCTGCCGCCCCCGGCCGGACCGCACGCCGACCGCGTTGTCAGTGACGGGTGCCAGACTGCGCTCATGACCACGAGGGAGGGGCGGTGCGGCCCGCCCGCGATCGAGGGGCGGGCGTGTCAGGCGGTGCGGTAGCGGACCAGGAGCATTGCGGCGTCGTCGTGCAGCGGGCCGCCGGTGTGTTCCACCAGGTCCGCGCGGATGGCGTCCACCGCGGCCTGCGGGTCCGGCTCCTTGAGCAGTCCGGCCCGCTCGTCCAGCGGGTAGAAGTGTCCGTCGCCGTCCCGCGCCTCGGTGACCCCGTCGGTGTAGAAGAGCACCTGGTCGCCGGGGGCGAAGCCGACGTCGTACGGCTCCGGGCCGCCCTCCCCGTGCGCGGTGAGGCCGAGGGGGAGGGCCCGGCGCGGCGGCGTCAGGTACGCCACGGTCCCCTCCGGGCGGGCGACCAGGGGCGCGGGGTGGCCATAGTTCAGCAGCGTCATCGTGGGGCCCGCGCCCGTCTCGGCGAGCACGGCGGTCACGAACTTCTCGTCCGGCAGGTCCCGTTCCAGGGCGCGTTCGAGCCGGGCGCCGACGGCGGCGAGGTCCGGCTCGTCGTACGCGGCTTCGCGGAAGGCGCCGACGACCACCGCGGCCGTCTCCACCGCCTCCAGGCCCTTGCCCTGTACGTCCCCGATGAGCGCCCGCACGCCGTACGGCGAGGCCACGACCTCGTAGAGGTCCCCGCCGATCCGGGCCTCGGCGACCGCCGAGGTGTAGGAGACGGCCACGCTCAGCCGTCCCGCGCCGCGCGGCACGGGGCGCAGCAGGACGCGCTGCGCGACCTCGGCGATGGAGCGGACGTTCGCCAGCTCCGCCTCCCGGCGCCGCCGCATCACCGCGGCCGCCACGCCCGCGACCGTGACCCCGGCGACCGAGAGGAGCGCGGTGTAGCCGCGCTGCCCGGCGAACAGTCCGTCGTACACCCCGAGGACGAGGCAGAGGACGAAGGAGACCACGCCGATCAGGGCGGTCCGCCGCCAGCTGCCGGTCAGCCCGGCGAAGGCCGGTCCCAGGGAGACCAGCGGGAGGAAGCCGGCGTCCGGTCCGGCCGTGAGGTCCACCAGTGCGACCAGGGCCATCACCGCATAGGGGAGGGCGCCGAGGGCCGCCGTGGCGGGATGTACGCGCCCGCTCACCGCTCGTTCCGCTCCGCAGTTCGCTCCACGCGCATCCGCTCCTGGTCGTCAGTCCTCTCCCGTGGGGGCGGCCGCGGGGATCGGTATCACCCGGGGCCGCCGCCAAAGTTACTTTAAGCAACATTTGCACAGTCGAACCAACACATATCCTCCACCGTTACCGAACCGAAGCCGAGATCGCGCCGGGCCGGTGGAGCGTCCGAGGCCCGGCCGCCCGCCCCGAGGGCGGCCGGCCGGGCGTCGGAGGGGCCCGTCAGACGGTGCGGATCGCCGGGTCGCTCACGCCCGCCTCGCCGGTCTCCACATGGCCGGCGAACCGGCGGAGGAAGGCGGTGTCGGCCTCGGATGTCACCGTCAGGTCGTACCAGCGCTTGGAGGGGCGCAGGTCGACGGTGTGCGTGACGGTGGCGCCCGCCCGGACCTTGAAGGTCTGCGCGGGGCTGCCGTACGTGTCGGCCAGGGTGAGGTCCGCGTCGGTGCGGCCCGGGTTGGTGAACGTCAGCGTCACGTTGCCGGTGGTGGCGTCGTGGCGTGCGGTCACCTCCGGGCCCGCGGTCTTCCCCGGGCCCTTGAAGACGCGCAGGAACCCGTTCGGGCCGAAGACCGAGAGGTCGTACACGTCCTTGGACCAGTCGGTGTTCCAGGTGTCGGAGACCGGCTTGCCCGCGGCGGCGGTGTACGTCCAGGGGCCGTCGCCGCGGTTCGCGGCGGAGACGTAGAAGGCGGCGCCGGCCTTGTCGCCCCCGCTGAGGGTGAGGGTGTACTTTCCGGCCGCGGCGTCGGCCCTGCCGTCGGCGTACGGGGCGTAGGGCAGGGCCCGGGACGGGCGGGAGCCCTTCTCCTGGCGGGGCAGGGACGGGTCGGCGGGCGGCTTGGGCACGTAGTCGTCGTGCCGGTCGCCGTCCGGCGGGCGGTAGCCCTCGGTGTCCGGCAGCTCGGCCGGCCGCGCGTCGGGGTTGGCGAAGTCGAAGGCCGAGGTCAGGTCGCCGCAGACGGCGCGCCGCCAGGGCGAGATGTTGGGCTCGTGGACGCCGAAGCGGCGCTCCATGAAGCGGATGACGGAGGTGTGGTCGAAGGTCTCCGAGCAGACGTAGCCGCCCTTGCTCCAGGGCGAGAGGACCAGCATCGGCACGCGCTGGCCCAGACCGTACGGGCCCGCGGCGTAGCCCTTGCCGCCCTTGTAGAGGTCGGGGCCGACGTCCACGGTGGAGAGGCCCTGGGAGGCGGAGGACGGCGGGTACGGCGGCACGACGTGGTCGAAGAAGCCGTCGTTCTCGTCGTAGGTGAGGAACAGCGCCGTCCTGCTCCACACCTCCGGGTCGGAGGTGAGCGCGTCCAGGACCTGGGAGACGTACCAGGCGCCGTAGTTCGCGGGCCAGTTGGGGTGCTCGGTGAACGCCTCGGGCGCCACGATCCAGGAGATCTTCGGCAGCTTTCCGCCCGTGACGTCGGCCTTGAGCTGGTCGAACATGCCGTCGCCCTGCTTGATGTCCGTACCCGTGCGGGCCTTGTCGTACAGCGGGTCGCCGGGCTTCGCGTTGCGGTACTGGTTGAAGTACAGCAGCGAGTTGTCGCCGTACGTGCCCCGGTACGCGTCGTCGATCCAGCCCCACTTGCCGTCCGCGTCGAGGCCGTCGCCGATGTCCTGGTAGATCTTCCAGGAGACGCCGGCCTTCTCCAGCCGCTCGGGGTAGGTGGTCCAGCCGTACCCGGCCTCCTCGTTGCCGAGGACCGGGCCGCCGCCGGTGCCGTCGTTGCCGGTGTAACCGCTCCACAGGTAGTAGCGGTTGGGGTCGGTGGAGCCGATCAGCGAGCAGTGGTAGGCGTCGCAGACGGTGAAGGTGTCGGCGAGCGCGTAGTGGAACGGGATGTCCTCGCGCGTCAGGTACGCCATCGTGGTCGCCGACTTGGCGGGTATCCACTGGTCGTACTTGCCGTTGTTCCATGCCTTGTGGCTGCCGGCCCAGTCGTGGTTGAGGTCCTGGATGAACTGCAGGCCCAGGTTGTCGGCCTCCGGCCGGAACGGCAGAACCTCCTTCGTGCCGTCCGACTGGTGCCACACCGGTTTGCCGCTGGGCAGGTTCACCGGGCGCGGGTCGCCGAAGCCGCGTACGCCGCGGAGCGAGCCGAAGTAGTGGTCGAAGGACCGATTTTCCTGCATCAGTACGACGATGTGCTCGACGTCCTCGATGGTGCCCGAGCGGTGCTGGGCCGGGATCGCGGCGGCGCGGGCGAGGGAGCCGGACAGCGCGGTGAAGGCGGCGGTGCCTCCGGCGAGTTGCAGGAAGCGGCGGCGGTCCAGATGCGGCATGGGCGGGTGACCTCTTCGTCGGTGGGGGGTGGACGAGGCGCATGGTGCGCAGGGCAATTCTCGCGGCGTACGAGGACGCAGCGAAACCCCGTCTCACGATCATTGCGTGACGAAGAGATGCCGATGACCTGACCGTGGGCCGAACGGCCCGTGCTCGCCGGGGGCGACGGACGGGTGCCGGACGCTGCCACGTGGCCGGATGTGCCGGCGGACGACGGCCGCTGAGCGAGGGCCGTCCCGGGACCGACGCTTTGCCGGAGGAGGAAATTCAGGTGAGTGCCCACGGGGAAATGGGCCGACCGCCGTATTCACCCGGCCGGCGGAATGAGTGGGCATGGCCGAGAGCGGCCTCTCACGTTCTCCGTGAGCGACCGCTCAGGGGCGGGTGGCGACACCGCGCCCCGTGATGTCAGCCGTTACCGAAGGAGCCGCTGTGGCCTTCCTGCCATTTCGGCGGTTCGCCGTCGGAGGGGCGGGTGCCGCGGGTCTGGTCGAACTCGTACGGCATTCGACGGTGACCGTCGGCGGTGACTTCGTCACCCGTACGCATTCCCGTTTCGTACCCGCCTGCCGTAGGCGCGACGGGCTGATTCGGGGCCGGCTGAGAACGCCGGCGCTTGCGCCGCAGGCCGTATCCCACGGCGCCGATGAGCAGGAGCACGACGACGAGGCCCACAACGAACGGACCGATGCCGACGAGCAGGTCTCGGTTGGGAGCCGCCAAGGACTCGTAGCTGGTCATGTCCGCCGGGTACCCGCGGGAACCGGAATCGACACGTGTCACACATTTGGACCAGCGCGGAATTCCGGGGCCCGGACCGGAGGTACGCCGGGTGATACCGGAGTGACCCCCGTCGAGGCAGTAGGACGAGCGGTGCGCAAAGCCGTGTCCGCGTGCGCCGGGCGGCGAAGTGAGAAAATGTGGGCAGCGAACCGAGGGTTCGCCGCCGGGCGGTCCCGGCCTGTTCGGGTACCTGGCCGATGGTTTCGGAAACGAGTGTTTCAGTCGGAAAGTAAAAACTCTCCGGCGGTCGGGGCACGGGCGGTCATGCACGTTCGTTCATGGCGATTCCGCCGGTGCCGGAATCCCGACCGGAAGGGAAGAGCCATGGCTGCCTCCACCGCGCTCCGCCGCCATCCGGATACCCCGGACACCGACGCCGCATTCGCCCGAATGGCCACGCTTCCGGACGGCCCCGTGAGGAAGCGGCTGCGCGAGGAGATCGTCTGCGGCTGGCTGCCGATGGCCAACCGGCTCGCCCGCCGCTACAGCGGCCGCGGCGAGACCGAGGAGGACCTGCGGCAGGTCGCCGCGGTCGGCCTGCTCAAGGCCGTCGACCGGTTCGACGCCGCCTCGGGCACGCCCTTCCCGGCGTACGCCATCCCCACCATCCTCGGTGAGCTGCGGCGGCACTTCCGGGACGACCTGTGGGCAGTCCACGTGCCCCGCCGGACCCAGGAGCTGCGGGCCACCGTCCACCAGGCGCGCGAGCAGCTGGAATTCCGCAACGGTTCCGCCACCCTCACCATCGGCGACCTGGCCGAGCACACCGGACTCTCCAAGGAGGACGTGGTGCTCGGGCTGGAGGCCCAGGGCGCGTACACCGCGCTGTCGCTGGAGTGCCCCATGAGCACGGACGCGGGCCACTCCTTCCACCTCGCCGACTTCCTGGGGGACGAGGACCCGGAGCTGGAGCTGGTCGAGGAGCGGCTGTGCGCCGCGCCCGTCCTGCGGGCCCTGCCGCAGCGCGAGCGGATCATCCTCTACCTGCGGTTCTTCCGTGACATGACACAGAGCCAGATCGCCGAGGAGGTCGGTATCTCGCAGATGCACGTCTCCCGCATCCTCCAGCGCTGCTGCCGTCTGGTGCGGGTCGAGGTGACACCGCGCGCCTGAGGGGCACTCGGCGGCGGTGCGCGTCACCGGCCATGTCCAGGGGTGGAGAACAGCGATGAGAGACGAGCCGACCGGGCCCGGACTGCCGCAGGAGCGGGGGCCGGTCTCGGCAGCCATGACCGGCGCGCTGCGCGACGGCGGCCCGCCGGGCGCGGCCGCCGCGGCCGCCGCGGCGGATCCGTACGGCGACGACCTGCAGCTGGCGCTGTACGTGGCGTACGAGCTGCACTACCGCGGCTTCGCGGGCGTCGACCCCGACCGTGAATGGGACCCGGAGCTGCTGCGGTTCCGGGCCGTGCTGGAGCGCCGCTTCCTCGACGCGCTGCGGGCCGACGCCACCGAGCACACGAGCGCGGCGGACGCCCTGGACGAGCTGCTCGTCGAACCGGTCGGCGGGGACGGCGTCCCCCACCTGCTGGAGCGCTCCGGCACCCGCTCCCAGCTGCGCGAATACGCCGCCCAGCGGAGCCTGTACCACCTCAAGGAGGCCGACCCGCACGCCTGGGTGCTGCCGCGGCTGTGGGGCCGGGCGAAGGCGGGCATGGCGGCGGTGGAGTTCGACGAGTTCGGCGGCGGGCGGCCCGAGCGGGTGCACGCCCGGCTCTTCGCCGACCTGATGACGGACCTCGGCCTGGACACCGCGTACGGGCGCTACCTCGACGCGGCCGGCGCGGAGATGCTGGCCGTGGTCAACCTGATGTCCCTCTTCGGGCTGCACCGGGCGCTGCGCGGGGCCCTGGTCGGGCACTTCGCCGCGGTGGAGGTGACCTCCTCGCCTGCCTCCCGCCGGCTGGCCGGGGCGATGCGGCGGGCCGGCGCGGGTCCGGCGGCCGAGTTCTTCTACACCGAGCACGTCGAGGCCGACGCCGTCCACGAGCAGGTCGTCCGGCACGAGGTCGTCGACGGCCTGCTGGCGGCCGAGCCGCACCTGGACCGGGACATCGCCTTCGGCATCGACGCCACCGGCTTCCTGGACGACCGCTTCGGCGAGCGGCTCCTGAGCGCCTGGCGGGCGGGGGAGTCGTCACTGCGGGTGCCCATCGAACCGGACCTCGTCCACGTACCGTGACGCCGCCCCGGTCCGAGCCGGTGAAAGGGAACTATCCGGGTACTCCTGATTTGTGCCTTTGATAACGCTTCCCGGGGTCTATGCCCCGCAGGACGACACGGCCCTGCTGGCCGACGCCCTGCGCCAGGAGCCGCTGGAGCCGGGCGCGCGGGTGCTGGACATCGGCACCGGCACCGGCGCCCTGGCGCTCGCGGCCGCCCGGCGGGGCGGTGAAGTCACCGCCGTCGACATCTCCCGGCGCGCGGTCTTCGCGGCCCGCCTCAACGCCCGCCTCGCGGGCCTGCCCGTACGCGTGGTGCGCGGCAACCTCCTCGCCCCCGTGGCGGGCCGCTCCTACCGGCTGATCCTCACCAACCCGCCGTACGTCCCGGCGCCCGCCGCGGTGCTGCCCCGCCGCGGCAGCGCGCGGGCCTGGGACGCCGGGCACGACGGCCGGCTGCTGCTGGACCGGATCTGCCGGGACGCGCCGGGCCTGCTCGCGCCGGGCGGAGTGCTGCTCATGGTGCACTCGGCGCTCAGCGGCACCGATCCGACGCTGCGGACGCTGCGCGCCGCGGGGCTGGACGCCGTGGTGGTCGAGCACCGCTGCGTGCCCTTCGGGCCCGTCCTGCGGTCCCGGCAGCCCTGGCTGCACAGCCAGGGCCTGGTGGCACCGGACGAGGAGAAGGAAGAGCTGGTGGTGATCCGTGCCGAGCGAAGGTCCTGACTCCGGGGCACGGAGTGCAGCGCCCGCCTCCCGGGTGCGGGCGCCCGGCCCGGCCGCGGCCGGGGACGTCCGCCGCGTCACCTTGGAGAAGGACGGCCCGATGCTGGTGGAGGGCCCGGTCGAGGTGCGGCTGGAGGGCGGCGGCGTGGTCGCCTCCGATCGCTTCTGCGTGGCCCTGTGCAGATGCCGCCGCAGCCGCCGGTACCCGTGGTGCGACACCAGCCACCGGCGGCGCAAGCGCGACGGCTAGCGGACCGTCCGAGCGACAGAAGAGAGAAGGGCGGGCGGTCCTCGGACCGCCCGCCCTTTCTCATGCCCCGTGGCGCGCTCAGCGGCCCAGCGGCGGGCGGTTGCGGTGCCGGTGGGCGGCGACCGCCTCGATGAAGGCCTGCGCGAACTGCTCACTGGCCGGGCCGACCGGGTGGTGCGTGACGACACCCTCGTCGGACACGGTGTGCTCGTGCTCGTCCGCGGTCCGCAGCCGGGCCGGCTCCAGCATCTTCAGCAGGTCGATGCCGGTGCCCAGCGCGGCGATGGCCTTGCCGTGCCGGTAGGAGTCCCGGACGAACTTCAGCACCGCCGGGTCCTGCGCCGTACGGGGCACGGAGGACGGGTCACCGGGGAGCACCACCGCGTCGTAGAGGACCGAGGCGACGGTGGGCAGCGCGCGGTCCACCGGGTGGGTCACGCCGTCGGAGCCGGTGAACTCGCCGTCGTGCGGCGCGAGCACCTCGACGTTGGCGCCCTGCGCGGTGAGCGCGGAGCGGATCGTGTCGACCTGGTCGGCGTCCACGCCGTCCGAGACGAGCACGGCGATCTGGCGGGTCGCGATCGAGCCGTCACCACGGTTGTTCTCGAAGCTGAGCGCGGGGGACGGCGTGACGTCCGGGGTCTCCTGGCGCTCGGGCGGGGCCACGCCGATCCCCTCGGCGACCGCGACGGCGAGCGTGTGGTCGACCCGGGCCAGCTGGGCGACGGTCCGCTCGCGGATCTCCTTGGTGTTCACCTTGCCCAGCTCGAAGCGGAACGCCTCGATGATGTGCTGCTGCTCCCACTCGGCCATGGACTTCCAGAACATCGCGGCCTGGCTGTAGTGGTTCTGGAAGCTGTCGCTGCGCCGGCGGATCTTGTGTCCGGCGACCTTCTCGGTCAGGTGCCGGAAGGCGGACTCGTCGGCGCCGGCCACCGCCGGGCAGCCGCCGGCCAGGGAGTTCTTGGTGTAGCTGGTGGTACCGCGGTGGATCTCGCCCTGGTGGAACCCGTCGCGCTGGTTGTTGCGGACCGGCGAGACCGGCCGGTTGACCGGGATCTGCGCGAAGTTCGGGCCGCCGAGGCGGAGCAGCTGGGTGTCCAGGTAGGAGAAGTTACGGGCCTGGAGCAGCGGGTCGTTGGTGAAGTCGATACCGGGGACCACGTTCGCCGTGTGGAAGGCGACCTGCTCGGTCTCGGCGAAGAAATTGTCGGGGTTGCGGTCGAGGACCATCCGCCCGATCGGCCGGACCGGCACCTGCTCCTCGGGAATGATCTTCGTGGCGTCGAGCAGGTCGAAGTCGAAGTTGTGCTCGTCCTCCTCCGGGACCAGCTGCACGCCCAGCTCGTACTCCGGGTAGTCGCCGGCCTCGATGCAGTCCCACAGGTCGCGGCGGTTGAAGTCCGGGTCGCGGCCCATCGTCTCCTGCGCCTCGTCCCACACCAGGGAGTGCACGCCGAGTTTGGGTTTCCAGTGGAACTTCACGAAGGTGCCGCGGCCCTGCGCGTCCACGAAGCGGAAGGTGTGCACGCCGAAGCCCTGCATCATGCGGTAGCTGCGGGGGATCGCGCGGTCCGACATCAGCCACATGATCGTGTGCAGCGTCTCGGGCTGCAGCGAGACGAAGTCCCACAGCGTGTCGTGGGCCGACGCGCCGGTCGGGATCTCGTTGTGCGGCTCCATCTTCACCGCGTGCACGAAGTCGGGGAACTTGATGCCGTCCTGGATGAAGAAGACCGGGAAGTTGTTGCCGACCAGGTCGTAATTGCCTTCGGAGGTGTAGAACTTGGTCGCGAAGCCACGGACGTCGCGCACCGTGTCGGCGGAGCCGCGGGGTCCCTGGACGGTGGAGAAGCGGACGAACACCGGCGTCCGGACGCTCGGGTCCTGCAGGAACGCGGCACTGGTGAACTCCGCGCACGACTCGTACGGCTGGAAGTAGCCGTACGCGCCCGAGCCGCGCGCGTGGACCACGCGCTCCGGGATCCGTTCGTGGTCGAAGCGGGTGATCTTCTCGCGGAAGTGGAAGTCCTCCATCAGCGTGGGGCCGCGCTCGCCCGCCTGGAGGGAGTCATCGGTGTGGTCGACGGGCACGCCCTGGTCGGTGGTCAGCGGGCCGTCGCTCGGGTCGTGCGCGTAGTACCGCTCCCGTTGCTCCTGCTTCTTGTCCGCCATCTCTGAAGGCTCCTTCCCGCTCCGCGCCGTGCTGGAGTCGCCGACGAGGGCTTCTGGGCATGTGTCTCGGCTCGCCAGGTAACCGTTATCCGAAGCGGAGAAACCTCACTGGACCAGAAGGGGGAGCGCCGCAACCTGTGCGATTCCGGGCCCCTGGCGTGACCGGAGGTGCTCGTGAGACAGCAGAACCGCAGGAGAGCTGCAGTGAAGACGAACTGCATGAACAGTGGCATACAGGGCACCCCGGAGAGTGATGCACTCACCACAGCGACGATGCCTTCGGAGAGCGGAAGCCCACGGCCCCCGAAGCCCGCCTTCGCGGACCCGTACCTGGTGAACGCCCCATTCCGAGGAGGATGCGCCATGCGACTCTCGCTCCTGCAACCGATCGTCGAACGCCCCGGCCCGTGGGCGTCCGTCTACGCCGATGTCAGCCATGGCACGGAGGACGCGGCCAAGCAGCAGGAGCTGTCGGCGCGCAACGCGGCCGACCAGCTGTCGGCGCTCGGCGCCGACGAGCCCACCTGCCGTGCCGTGTACGACTGCCTGACCACACTCGACCGCCCCGGCCGGTCGCTGGCCCACTCGGGCCGCGCGGTCTTCGCCACCGGCGGCGAGGTCGTCCTGGACACCCCGCTGGCCGGGCCGCCCGTCACCCGCGGCGCCACCTGGTCGCCGGTGCCCCGGCTGGCCCCGCTGGTGGACGCGCTGGGCGAGAACCCGGTGTGCCTCGTGGTGTACGTGGACCGGACCGGCGCCGACTTCGAGCTGTGTAGCGACACGGCGCGGGACAGCGCGGGAAAGGTCAGCGGCGACGACTACCCGATCCACCGGACCGCGAGCGGTGACTGGTCCGAACGCCACTTCCAGCTCAAGGTCGAGAACACCTGGGAACAGAACGCCGGTGACATCGCCGACGCCGCGGTCCAGGCCTTCGAGCACTCCGGCGCCGACCTGATCCTGCTGGCCGGGGACGCCCGCGAGCGCCGCTCCGTACGCGACCGGCTGCCCGAGCAACTGCGCGCCGTGGCGTACGAGAGCGAGCACGGCGGCCGGGCCCGGGGCGCCGACAGCACCCGGCTGGAACGCGACATCGCCCATGTCCGCGCCGGCCTCGAACTCGACCACACCGAGGACGTCATCCAGCGCTTCCAGGCCGGGAGCGGCCGCAGCAACGGCGAGTCCGACGTCACCGCCGGTGTGCCCCAGCTGATCGAGGCCGCCCGCGAGCACCGCATCGACACGCTGCTCATCAGCCCCGACGGCGGTGACGCCGGCCGCCAGGTCTGGGTCGGCCCCGACCCCGACCAGCTGGCCGCGCGAGGCTCGGAGATGCAGTACCTGGGCGAGGTGCATCCGGCCCCGGCCCGTGCCGACGACGCGCTGCTGCGGTCCGCCGTGGCCGGTGGCGCGCAGGCCGTGATGCTGCACCACACCGATGAGATGCCGCCCGGCGGGCTCGGCGCGCTGCTGCGCTGGTCCACTCCGGTGACGCACTGACCGAACCGGTTCCGCGGCCGGGCGTTAGGGGCGGAGCCCCGCGGGCACCCGTGGGACGCCGGCGGGTCGGCGGGCAGGCGTACTGCCCCCGCCCCCGCCCTGGCGCGACGGCCGCCCGCACTCGCTGGAGGATCCGTGACCACGCCACAGCCGCCGGGACGCCCCGGCCCCACCACGCCCGACCCGGTGCCTCCGACGCCGGGCCCGGGACCGGGATCGCCCGGACCCGAGCCCGGCCCCGCCCCCGGGCCGGTGCCCGCACCCGGCCCCGACCCGGTGCCCCCGGCGCCGTCCCCCGGCCCCGAGCCGGATCCGGTACCGCCGAACCCGGCGCCCCCGACGCCGGGCCCGCAGCCCGGGCCCGCCCCCGACCCGCTGCCGCCCCCGCACACCCCCGAGGAGTCCGGGCCGGCGGGCTGACGCCCGTGCGCCGGCCCCGGCGAGGACGGAGTACGGGTCCATCGATGCCCGGGCCGACCGCGCCCTCGCCGGGGCCTTCCGCGTACGGAGTACGGGCGTCCGGCTGCACGCCCTCCCTACCCAGCAGTTCTCCTGGCCGCTCTCCCGGCTGCCGCGCCGTCCGCAGCCGGTCCCGCCGATCCACCGGGCCGCCGCCGGGGTCGCTTGGCGGACCAGGAATCCGAGGAGCTTGTGATGACGGAATACGGCTATTTCCTGTCCTGCGAGGAGCACGACCCGCGCGATCTGGTGGAACAGGCGCGTATGGCGGAGCAGGCCGGATTCACCTCGTTGTGGATCTCGGACCATTTCCACCCCTGGAATGACGAACAAGGGCAGTCGCCTTTCGTCTGGTCGGTGATCGGCGCGCTCGCCGAGGCCACGTCCTTGCCGATCGAGACCGCCGTGACCTGCCCGACCAAGCGGCTGCACCCGGTGATCACGGCCCAGGCCGCGGCCACCAGCGCGGTTCTGCTGGACGGTCGGTTCCGGCTCGGCGTGGGCAGCGGCGAAGCGCTCAACGAACAAGTCGTGGGCGGCGAATGGCCGCAGACCTCCGTCCGGCTGGAAATGCTGGAAGAAGCGATACAGGTGATGCGGTCGCTCTTCGAGGGCAAGGAAGTCAGCCACCACGGAAAGCACTACACCGTGCAGAACGCGCGGCTCTACACCGTGCCCGAGGAACCGGTACGGATCGATGTCTCCGGCTTCGGCCCGACCGCCACGGAACTGGCCGCCCGGATCGGCGACGGATTCATCACCGTCGCGCCGGACGCGGACGCCATCGAGCGGTTCCGGCGGGGCGGCGGCGGTGGCAAACCGGTGCACGGCGGCCTCAAGGTCTGCTGGGGAACGGACAAGGAAGAAGCCATCAGCACCGCACACCGGCTGTGGCCCAACCAACAACTGCCGGGCGAACTGGGACAGGTACTGCCGACCCCGCGCCATTTCGAGCAGGCCTCGACACTGGTCACCCGAGATCAGGTGGCATCCGCCGTGACCTGCGGCGACGACGTGGACGCGCATGTCGCGGCGCTCAGTGAGTACGCGAACGCCGGATTCGACACCGTCCATGTGAACCAGATCGGGCAGGACCAGCGCGGATTCTTCGACTTCTATCGCACAAAGGTATTGCCGCAGCTGAAGGACTGAACCGGCAGACCACCGGGAAGTAAACCCGCGGGGCGAATCCGCGTCGAATGCCGTGTGGCGGCGGGCCCTGCGGTGGCGGGGTATCGGCCCGCCGCCCTACCGTGGAATTCCCCCGAGCACGAGTGACCGGATTTCCGAACGGCACGTCAATGCTGCGGACCACGTGTGGGCAGATGCATTCCCTGCCGGTGCGGCGCGCCGGCCCGGCCGTTCAGGAGCAGTGATGACGAGTCCTCCCCGGTCTTCCTGGTGCACTCAGTCGGGTGGCGGCGCCGTGGTGCTCCGCCCGCCGGAGTTCGACTGCGCCCGCGTCACCCAGACCCGTGAGGAGATGCTCATCCTCCTCAACCGGGGCGCGGCGAGCCTCCTGGTGGATCTCGGTGCCTGCTCCCTGGTGTGTGCCTGCTGCGGGGTGCCGGCGCTGGTCCGGGTCTTCCGGCGGGCCCGGGCGCTGGGCACCGCCTTCCACGTCATCGCGCCGCGGAACGCCCAGGCCCGGCGGGCGCTGGAGGACGCGCAGCGGGTGAGCCGGGAGCCGTTTCCGCTGGTGTCCACGGCCGAGGCGTAAGGACACCACTCGGGGCGCGCACGATGTCGTGCGCGCCCCGATGTGCGGCGATGCGCCAGTGGCGCGGGCTCAGTACGGCCGGGTCCGGTCCTTGAACTCCTTCGCGGGCCGGTCCGAGGACGACTTCGGGTAGGAGACGCGGCCCGGGTCGCCGTCCGAGGTGTACCGCTTCACCCCGCCGTCCCGCAGCTCGTCCAGCCAGTGCGCGGAACCGAATTGGGCGTCCTTGTCGTGCGCGCCCGCCGACCTGATCCGCGGGATGCCGACCGGGTCGAAGGCGGTGGCGTACGGCGAGGGGGCCGGCCCCGCGCCCACGAGGTAGGCGCCCTCGTACGCGTACCGCTCGCCGTCCGCCGCGCCCTTGATGTCCAGCTCCGCGGGGTTCGGCTGGACGCCGAACGGCAGGGCCATCGAGGTCACCTTCGCGCCCGGCGCGCTCTTGGTGATGACCCGCTGGCCGGCGGCTATCTGGTGCTGCGCCTCCCCGGCGGAGACATCGCGCAGGTTGGCGTGGTCCAGCGTGTGGTTGCCGATCTCGAAGTCGTGCGCGTGCAGCCACCGCAGGGCCTTCTTCGTGCCCGTGCCGGGGAAGGCGTCACCGTTCACGAAGAGGGTGGCCGCCGGGGTGAACCCCCGGTGCCGCTCGGCCACGTCGAGCAGGATGCCGATCGCGGAGTCCGGGTCCGGCCGGCCGTCGTCGCCGAGCGCGAACTGGCTGTCGGTGGAGTCGTCGAAGGTGAGGACGACGGGGTGCTTCCCGGCCGGTATGTCGATCTTCCCCTTGCTGTAGGCGCCCGCGGTGACGGGTACGTAGTCCTCCTTCGCGAGCCGTTCCAGTTCGGCGCGGAACTCCGCCGGCTTGCGGTCGTAGTCGCTGCGCGGGTCCTTGACGATCTGGTGGTACATCAGAACCGGCACCGCTCCTAGCTCATTTGCGTGCACCGATGCCGGGGACTTCGCACGTGGCGGGTGTTCGGGCCGGGCCGAGGGGGAATCCTGCCGACCACCGGTAGTTTTCGGAGCCGAGGGTTCCGGCGGTGGCGCACCGCCACGGGACTCGGCGCAGGAGACGGCCGAGGCCGCCAGGGTGAGCAGGGACAGGAGGACGAGACCCTGACGGCGCAGGGGAACGGGACGACGGCGACGGAGATGCACGAAACCTCCTGGAAGGGGCGTGCCTGTGCGGCTCGACTGGAAGAAGCTCTTTCTCAACACCTCGGACGCCTCAGGTGCGTCCGACTCCTCGACCGATGCTGCTGATTCCTCCAGTAACCGTTCCCCGCGCAGACCGCTGGTCATTCTTCTGGCCGGGGTACTGGCCATGGCCCTGGTCGTCGGCGGCGTGCTCCTCGTAGGGCAGCACAGCGGCGCCGATTTCCGGCTGGCGGGAGCGTCCGCCGGCGGGGTGGTGAACGCCTCCGCCGTCGGCAAGGGCGGGGTGGAGGTGACCGCCCCGGAGGGGGAGGGGCTGCACGGCGCCGAGGTCACCGTGGACGGCAAGCGGGTTCCGGTGCGGACGACTGGGCGTCACCTGACGGTGGGTCTGGACGGCCTGCGGGACGGCACGCACGAACTGAAGGTCGCCACCGAGGGTTCCATGCTCGGCGGCTCCGAACTCACCCGCGAGCTGAAGGTCGACACCACGCCGCCGAAGCTCGCGGTCGCCGACACCGAAGGCCGCAGCCTGCGCGGGCCGGTCACGGTCAAGGGCCGCGCGCAGGACGCCGCCGAGGTGACCGTCGCGGGCCGGAAGGCGCGCGTGGGCAAGGACGGTGCGTTCTCCGTGACCCTGCCGCGGCCGCCGGCCAAGGCCACCGCGGTCGCCACCGACAAGGCCGGGAACACCGCACGGGAGGACGCGGTGATCACCGTTCGCCGGCCGACCCTGCGCGCGGTGCACGTCAGCGGCCAGGCCTGGGCCTCCGACCAGCTGCGGAAGCCCGTGCTGAAGCTGCTGAAGGAGCACCGGATCAACGCCGTCCAGCTCGACATCAAGGATGAACTGGGCGAGATCAGCTACGACTCGAAGGTGCCGCTCGCCAAGAAGATAGGCGCGGCCAAGGGCTACTACGACGCGAAGAAGGCCATCAAGGAGATCCACGCGGCGGGCGGCGCGGTCGTCGGCCGCATCGTCGCCTTCCGCGACCCGGTCCTGGCCTCGGCCTCCTGGAAGGACGGCCACCGCGACCGGGTGGTCCGCACCCCCGACGGCGGCCCGTACGGCGCCGGCTCCAAGTACGGTTCCCTCTCCTTCACCAACTTCGCGAACAAGGACGTCCGCCAGTACCACCTCGACCTCGCCGCCGAGGCCGCGAAGCTCGGCTTCGACGACATCCTCTACGACTACATCCGCCGCCCCGACGGCAAGCTCAGCAGCATGTCCTTCCCCGGCCTCGGCAAGACCTCGCCGGAGGACTCCATCGCCGGCCTGGTCGCGCGGACCCGCGCGGTCGCCCGCGAACACGGCGCCTTCCTCGGCGTCTCGGTCTTCGGCGTCGCGGTCACCCGCCCGAAGGAGATCGCCCAGGACATCGGCAAGTTCGCCAAGCAGTGCGACTACATCGCGCCGATGGTCTACCCCTCGCACTGGGCCGAGGGGGAGTACGGCGTCTCCGACCCGAACTCCCACCCGTACCCCATCACCAAGAAGTCCCTCGCCGACTTCGTGAAGAAGACCCGCCACACCGACGCCCAGATCGTCCCCTGGCTCCAGGACTTCTCCCTCGGCGTCTCCTACGGCGACGCCGAAGTGGCCGCCCAGATCCGCGCCGCCGAGGACGACGGCATCCACTCCTTCCTCCTCTGGAACCCGGCGGTGCGCTACCACGGCGGCGCACTGAAGCCGATGAAGTAACCCCCGGCGGCCCCGCCGCCCGACGCCATAAAAGATCGCAGCGGGCCGCCCACCCTGCCAGGATGGGCGGCCCGCCCGCGTGCCCGCGCGGACGGCGACCGGAGGGGGAGACACCATGACCGGGACCACCCGCGACGTCGTGACGGAACTGCTGCGCCGCATCGGCGAGGGGGACCCCGAGCGCATCGCCGAGCTGTACGCGGACAACGCCGACTGGAAGCTGGACTGGCCCGAGGACGAGCACGGCCGCGCCGCCACCCCCTGGATCCGCCACCGCACCACCCGCGCCGACGCCGCCGCGCACTACCGGGAACTCGCCGAGCACCACGTACCCGAGGCCGTCGGCACGGAGATCGAGCGCATCCTCGTCGACGGCCCGGACGCCGTCGTGACCGGCGAGATCCGCCGGACCGCCCGCGCGACGCACCGCCCCTACCCCGCTTCGCCCTTCACCTCACCGTCGAGAACGGGCTCATCACCCGGCACCACGTGTACGAGGACAGCATGGCGGTGGCGCGGGCTTTCGCGCCGTAGGGGGAGTGACCGGGGCTGTGGTCCGTGTCCGGTGAGCCCGTGATCTGGGGGTTTGGGGCGCTGTTAGGCTGCTGGGGTGCCCCGTGGGGGAAGTCCGGTGAGAGTCCGGCGCTGACCCGCAACGGTGTGCGCGAGCGCGTGGCACGGACCCGTCGGCGGGATCCGTACGTGGTGTTCGCGTGAGTCCGATGACCCGCGGGGTGGCACATCTCCCGACTGCTCGCCGCGGACTGCGAGAGGGATGACGCACGGACGACCGGCCGGTGCCGGGTGCGCCGCCCCTTGTGCGTACGGACGCGGCCCGAGGCGAAGGACGCCCGCCCGTGCCCGCCACATCCACCGCCCCGGCACCCGCCGCGGCCGGACCGCCCGCGCTCCGGCGCCCGCCGGTCCCCGCCTCGGCCGCCGTGCTCGGCGTCCTGCTGCTCGTCTCCCTCGTGTGCGGCGTCGGACTCGGCTCGGCCGGGGTGTCGTGGGGCGAGACGCTGCACTTTCTGACGGCCGGGCTGACCGGCGGGACGATCGGGGCCGACGAGACCGGCGGGTACACCATCGTCTGGGAGATCCGGCTGCCCCGGGCCGTGCTCGCGGCCGTGGTCGGCGCGGGGCTCGCGTCGGTCGGCGTGGCCGTGCAGGCCATGGTGCGCAACGCGCTCGCCGACCCCTTCGTGCTCGGCGTCTCCTCCGGCGCCGCGGTCGGCGCCAACGCCGTACTCCTGCTGGGCGCGTTCGCCGCGCTGGGCGTGTGGGCGCTGTCGGTGTCCGCGTTCCTGTCCGCACTCGCGGCGATGGCGCTCGTCTACGCGGCGGCGCGTACCGCCTACGGGCTGACGCCGCTGCGGCTCGTCCTGTCCGGTACCGCCCTGTCGTACGGCTTCTCCGCGCTCACCACCCTGATGGTCTTCCGGGCCGAGCGGGGCGAGGCGGCCAGGTCCGCGATGATGTGGCTGCTCGGCAGCCTGGGCGGCGCGACCTGGGGCTCGGTGCCGGTCGCCGCCGTCACCGTGCTCGCCGGGACGCTGTACCTCGGCGCCCGCGCCGGGCAGCTGAACGCACTCGCCATGGGCGACGAGACCGCGGCGGCGCTCGGCGTGCGTGCGGGCCGGCTGCGCACCGAGCTGTTCGTGGTCACCGCCGCCGTCACCGCGGCGGTCGTCGCCGTGTCCGGCGCCATCGGGTTCGTCGGCTTGATGGTGCCGCACGTCGTACGGATGCTGGTCGGCGCCGACCACCGGCGGGTGCTGGTCCTCGCGCCGCTCGCCGGGGCCGTGCTGCTGGTCTGGGCGGACATCGTCTCCCGGCTGCTGCTGGCGCCCGCCGAGATCCCGGTCGGGGTGGTCACCGCCGTGCTCGGCGTGCCCTGCTTCCTGCTGCTGATGCGGCGCGGCGGCTATGCGTTCGGGGGTGGCCGCTGATGCGCGTCGACGTCGAAGGGGTGACGGTCGAGCTCGCGGGCAGCCGCATCGTCGAGGACATCACCGTGCGCGCCGACGCCGGGCAGGTCGTCGGGGTGGTCGGGCCGAACGGCAGCGGCAAGTCCACACTGCTGCGGTGCGTGTACCGGGCGTTGCGGCCCGCCGCGGGCACGGTCCGGCTGGACGGCGACGACCTGCACGCGATGGACGCGCGGGCAGGCGCGCGCCGGCTGGCCGCGCTGCCCCAGGAGTCCGCCGCCGAATTCGACTTCACCGCGGCCGAGGTGGTGGCGATGGGCCGGCTCCCGCACCACCGGGGTTCCCCGTTCGGCGGGCGGTCAGCCGATGACGCCGCGCTGTGCGGTGCCGCACTCGACCGGGTCGGCGCGGGCCACCTCGCCGGGCGCGGCTTCCGCTCGCTCTCCGGCGGCGAGAAGCAGCGCGTACTGATCGCCCGCGCCCTCGCCCAGCAGCCGCGGGTCCTGGTCCTCGACGAACCCACCAACCACCTGGACATCTCCCACCAGCTGGACGTGCTGTCCCTGGTGCGACGCAGCGGCCTCACGGTGCTCGCCGCACTGCACGACCTGAACCTCGCCGCGTCCCACTGCGACCTGCTGTACGTGCTCGACGGCGGCCGCGTCGTCGCGGCCGGCCCACCGTACGACGTCCTCCGGCCGGAGCTGCTGGCCGAGGTGTTCGGCGTACGGGCGCACCGCGTCACCCACCCCGTGACCGGCGCCCTCCAGCTGCTCTTCGACCGTATCGACCCCACCGAACTCCCCGACCAGGAGCCCGCATGACCGTGACCCGTATCCGCCCGGCGGCGGCCCTCGCCGGCGCCCTCTGCCTCGCCCTCGCGCTCACCGGATGCGGCGCGCGCGTGGCGTCCCCGTCCGGGGACGGCAAGGCCGCCGGGCAGCGGCCCGTGACCATCGAGAACTGCGGGAAGAAGGTCACCTTCGACAGGGTGCCCGAGCGGGTGGTCACCAACGACGTGGGCATCACCGAGATCATGTTCGCGCTGGGCCTTGAGGACCGGATGGCCGGCTACGTGATGCCGGACGACAAGGGCGACCTGGACCACGTGCCGTGGAAGGGCGCGTACAAGAAGACGACGTGGCTGTCGAAGCAGGCGATCACCAAGGAGATGGCCGTCGACGCCCACGCCGACCTGGTGTTCGCGGGCTACGGCTACGGCTTCGGCGAGAACGGGATCACCCCGGCGTCCCTGAAGAAGCTCGGCATCGACTCGTACGTCCTCACCGAGTCCTGCCGGAACGGCCACGGCTCGGCACGCGGTGTCATGCCGCCGCTGGACGCCCTCTACACCGACCTCACCCAGCTGGGGAAGCTGTTCGGCGTTCAGGACCGGGCGCGGAAGCTGATCGCGGACTTCAAGGAGCGGGTGGCGGACGTACGGAAGAAGGCGCCGAAGGGGGACGCGCGGCCGAGCGTGTTCCTGTACGACAGCGGCCAGGACAAGCCGTTCACGGCGGGGCGGTACGCGGCACCGGAGCAGATCATCGACAAGGCGGGCGGCCGCAGCATCACCCACGACCTCGCGGACTCCTGGACGACGGTCGGCTGGGAGACCGTCGTCGAGCGGAACCCCGACGTGATCGTCATCAACGACTACGGGGACACGACAGCCGAGCGGAAGAAGGAGTTCCTGCTGCAGTACAAGCCGCTGGCGAACGTCTCCGCGATCAAGCACAAGCGCATCATCACGCTGGACTACGCGGATCTGGTGGAAAGCCCCCGCAACCCGTCGGCAATCGAACGCCTGGGCGCCTACCTGCGCCCCTAGGGGCGCGGGGAACTGCGCGACCAGCCACGACGGTGGGTGCGTGAGGGAACAACCGTCACGCACCCCGACCGTCGGTCCGTCGGCTACCCGTCCGCTTCAGCGGACACCGGCTTGGGGATCAGGAACGACGTCAGGAACGCCGCCGCGATGATGACGACACCCGCGATCATCGCGGCCGTGTAGCCCGACGTGGACGCCGGATCCGAGGGCACCACGGCCGTCTTGACCGCGTACAGCACCGCGAAGCTCAGGCCGGCGCCCAGGTTGAACGCGCCCGCGTTCAGACCCGGCAGGAAGCCCGGGTTCTCGCGCGGGGAGAGGACGATCCCGAGCCCGTTGAGCACGATGTTGGCCACGCCCGCGTAGGCGATGCCGACCATGACGGACAGCGCCAGGAGCAGCACCCGCGAGTGGCCGCCGCTGGTGACGACGAGCAGCACGATCGTCGCCACCGTGCCGACGAGCCCGAAGCGCAGGATGCGGCCGTACCCGAAGGTGGCGGAGAGCCGGCCCGCCACCGGGCCCATCGCCAGCCCGGCGAGCGCGTACGGGGTCAGCGTCCACCACGCCGACGCCTCGGCCGACATGCCCAGGCCCGCCCGGGCGTCCTGCGCGAAGGCCGGGATCAGCCCGTTCATGACGGCGAAGACGCCGGTCATGGTGAGGACCGTGGTCAGCAGCAGGGCCCAGGTCGAGCGCTGCTTGAGGTGGTGGGTGGCGACCAGCGGGTGACCGCTGCGGCTCTCCGTACGCCAGAACAGCGCGAAGGCGAGTGCCGCGATCACGACGAGCACGCCGATCAGCGGCCAGTTCGCGGCGGCCAGCTTGCCCGCCTCGTTGAACGCGGTCAGCAGCGTGCCGACCGAGATGACGAGGAGGACGACGCCGGGCCAGTCCATCCGGCTCTTGACGGGCGCGGTGGACTCCCGGGTCAGGGTGGCGACCAGGGCGGCGGCGACCGCCGCGACGACGGCCATGGCCCAGAAGACCGCGCCGAAGCCGTAGTGGTCGGCGAGGTAGCCGCCGGCGAGCGAGTCCACGCCCGCGATGCCGCCGTTGACCGCGGTGATCACGCCGAGCAGGGTGCCGTACTTCTTCGGCTCGGTCACCTCCACCCGCAGCATGATCAGGCACAGCGGCACGGTCGGGCCGCTCACGCCCTGGATGATCCGGCCGACGAAGAGCATCGGCACGCTCGTCGCGAGCGCCGCGATGACGCAGCCGAGCACCATCAGGGCCATCATCCCGGCCAGTACCTTGCGGCGGCCGATGACGTCGCCCAGCCGCGGCAGGAAGAGGGAGAAGAGCGCCGCCGAGGTGAAGAAGGCGGTCTGGGTGAGGCCGATCTCCGCCGAGGTGGCGTGCAGGCTGTCCTCGATGCTCTTCAGCGCGGGGCTGAGCATGGACGCGTTGAGCTGGAAGGCGAAGCACGCCGCCAGCAGCGCGGTGACCAGGACGCCGACCCGGACGCCGGGCCGCTCCGTCAGGCCGCCGGGGGGCGGCGCCGCCGTGGTGGACGCGTTCATGCCAGTACGTCCCCGGGCTGCTGCGGGTTCTCGCCGATCAGCTCCGGATCGCCGATCCGCTCCAGCGCGTCCACGACGAGGTCCCAGAAGCGGCCGTGGTCCAGCTTCACCGCGACCTGGGTCCTGCAGTCGGCAGGCGCGGGGGCGCGGAAGTCCGCCACGGTCATGCCCTTGGTCAGGGTGCCGGTCAGCTCGATGTCCACCGGGGCCCGGCGCACCGTCATCACGTCCGGGTCGATCACGTACGCGACGGCGCACGGGTCGTGCACCGGCGGCGACTCGAAGCCCTGGTGGTCGCGGTAGGTGGTGCCGAAGAACTCCAGCAGCTCCTCGACGAACTTGGCGGGCTTGGTGCCCAGCGCGGTGATCCGCTCGGCGACCTCGGGCGTCGCGAGCGCCTGGTGGGTGAGGTCCAGGCCCACCATCGTGACCGGCCAGCCCGCGTTGAAGACGATGTGCGCGGCCTCGGGGTCGATGATGATGTTGAACTCGGCGACCGCGCTCCAGTTGCCCTCGTGGTAGCCGCCGCCCATCAGGACGACCTCACGGACCCGCTCGACGATGCGCGGCTCCTTGCGGGCGGCCAGCGCGATGTTGGTGAGGCCCGCGGTCGGCACGATGGTGATCTCGCCCGGCTCGTGGGACATCACGGTGTCGATGATCAGGTCGACGGCGTGCCGCTCGTCCAGCACGCACGTCGGGTCGGGCAGCACGGGCCCGTCCAGGCCGGTCTCGCCGTGGATGTCCGGCGCGGTCTCGATGTTCCGTACGAGGGGACGCGGGCAGCCGGCGGCGAACGGTACGTCGGTGATGCCCGCGATGCGCGCCACGGACAGCGCGTTGCGGGTGACCTTCTCCAGCGTCTGGTTGCCGACCACGGTCGTCACGGCGACGAGCTCGACGTCGGGGTTGCCGTGGGCCAGGAGCATGGCGATCGCGTCGTCGTGCCCCGGGTCGCAGTCGAGGATGATCTTTCTGGCCAACGGAAGAGCCCCTTTGCCCTGTTGAACGGTGGTGCGGTGACCCTCGGAGGAGGTGATGGGAAATCGTTCTCCGAAGTGCCGCGAAGAGTTCACCCGCATACCGGGGCAGTTGTCAATGATTCATCCCACAGATCCCGGCGGGGACCCGGTGATAACGTTTGCCCGCCGTTTCCGCAGCGTACGCCGGTGCGGGCGGCCCAGCCGAGCCGAGCGAAGGGCACGACCGTGGCCGAAGTCACCCTCAAGGATGTCGCCCGTGCCTCGGGCTGCTCCATCGCCACGGTCTCCCGTGTGCTCGCCGGCACCCGCCCCGTCGGCGCCGAGACCGCCCGCACCGTGCGCGAGGCCGCCGCCCGCCTCGGCTACCGGCCCAACCACGTCGCCCGTGCGCTGCGCCGCCGCGCCACCGGCACCGTCGGCCTGGTCCTCCCGCAGATCACCAACCCCTTCTTCCCCGAGCTCGTGCGGGAGCTGGAGCACGCGCTGCACGCCGAGGGGCGGGCCGTGCTCCTGGCCGACTGCGACGACGACCCGGCGACCGAGGCGGCCCGGATCGCGGAGTTCCTGGACCGGCAGGTGGACGCGCTGCTGCTGATACCGGTCGACGAGCGGCGCAGCCGGGACGCGGTGGCGGACGCGGCACGGCGGGTGCCGGTGGTGCTGCTGGACCGCGGCTGCGGCCCGGGCGTCGCCGACTCGGTCGCGGTGGACAACGCCGCCGGGATGGCGCTGGTGCTCGACCACCTGGCGGCCGCCGGCCGGCGCCGCCCGTGGTTCGTGGGCGCGGCCGGTACGACCACGACGGCTGCCGAGCGGCGTGCCGCGTACGAGGCGGGCGCAGCGGTGCTGGATCCGCCGGCCCCCGATCGGGTCGAGCTGGGCGACTTCTCCGTGGCCTGGGGGCGCGCGGCCGTCGACCGCATCTGGCCGTCCCGCCCGGACGCCATCGTCTGCGCCAACGACCTCATCGCCGTCGGCGCCCTCCAGCGGCTCCGCCAGCTGGGCGCCGACGTGCCCGGCGAGGTCGCGGTCACCGGCTTCGACGACGTGCCGTTCGCGGGCCTGGCCGACCCGGCGCTCACCACGGTCCGGCAGCCGGTCACCGAACTGGCGGCGGAGGCCGCGCGGTTGCTGGCCGAGCGGTCGGAGGACCGGATCCCGTCCGGTGGCGCGGCCCCGAGCCGCGCGATCCGGCTCGCTCCCCGGCTGGTCGTCCGCGCGTCGGGCTGACCCGCCCCGCGCTTACTGCGCGCGGCCCTCGCGGGCGGCCGCCGTCGCCAGGAACACCCGCTCCGGGCTGAGCGGCAGCCGGGTCACGCGGGCGCCCGTGGCGTCCTAGACGGCGTTGGCGATGGCCGCGGCGACCGGGACCATGGCGCCCTCGCCCGCGCCCTTCGCGCCGAACGGGCCGGGGCCGTGGCCCTGCTCCTGGGTGAGCGAGACGAAGCGGCGGGGGAGGTCCTCGGTCATCGGGACGCGGTAGTCCAGCGCCTCGCCGTTGAGCAGTACGCCGTCCTCGTACCGCATCTCCTCGAACAGCGCCTGCGCCATGCCCATGACGGCGGCGCCCTCGTCCTGGCCGCGGCAGAGCAGCGGGTTGACCGCACGCCCGACGTCACCGCTGGCCACGAGCTGGAGGAGGGTGACCCGGCCGGTGTCGGGATCGACCTCGACCTCGGCACCGGCCCAGCCGATCTCCCAGAACAGGCACGGCGCCTCCAGCGGCGCCTCGTGCGAGACCGGCACCTTGAAGCTCCCCTCGCCGGTGAACTCGTAACCGGTGGGCCCGAATTCGCGGGCGATGAGGCCGGCGAGCGGGACGGGTGCTTCCGTGCCCCGGCGCACGGTCCAGGCGTCGCCGTCCATCGTCAACTCATCTACTTCACAGCCGAGTTGGCCGGAGGCGAAGGTGAGTACGCGGGACCTGGCGTCCGCGGCGGCGCGCTGTACCGCGCGGCCCATCACCGTCATCCCGGACGAGGCGTTGGTGCCCTGGTCGAAGGGGGTGGTGGCGGTGTCGACGGGCGCGTAGCCGACGCGTTCGAGCGGTACGCCCAGCTCCTCGGCGGCCACCTGGCAGAGCGTCGTGGACGCGCCCTGGCCGATCTCGATCGTGCCGGAGCCGACGTGCACCCCGCCGGTGGCGGTGACCTTGACCCGGGCCGTGGCGGGCTTGTTGACCCCGCCGCCGTCCTTGAAGCCGATGGCCAGGCCCATGCCGCGCCAGGGCCGCCGCTCGCGGCCGTGGTAGCCCAGCTCCTTCGCGACCAGTTCCAGCCCTTCGGCCAGGTCGCTGTCGATGCCGCTCTCGCCCGGGACGAAGGGCTCGCCCAGCTCCTTGAGGTTGCGGCGGCGCAGCTCGTACGGGTCGAGGCCGAGACGGTGGGCGATCATGTCGACCTGGCTCTCGCTCGCCCAGGTGGCCTGGGTGGCGCCGAAGCCGCGGTACGGGCCCGCCGGGGTCGTCGTGGTCATCACGCACGCGCAGGAGGAGCGGAGGTGCTGCCAGCGGTACGGGCCCGGCATCCGGTAGCCGGCCTTCTCCGCGACCAGCGGGCTGCCGTCGGTGTACGCGCCCGCGTCCAGCAGTACGCGGCTCTCCCGCGCCACGAACGTGCCGTCGGCCATGACGCCGGTCTTCACCGTGAGCCGGGCGGCGTGCTGGCTGAGCGTCAGGAAGGCTTCCTCGGTGGTCAGGAGGTAGCGCACCGGGCGCCCGGCCGCGCGGGAGAGCAGGACGGCGATGGGCTCGGTCTTGCAGTTGTGCTTGGCGCCGAATCCGCCGCCGACGTACGGCACATGGATCCGGACGCGGTGTTCCGGGGCGCGCAGCACCCGGGCCAGCTCTTTGCGGAGCGGGAAGGGATTCTGGGTGGAGGTCCACAGCTCGGTCTCCCCGGCGCGCACATCGGCGACGGTGACGAACGGCTCCAGGTGGAAGTGGTTCATCCGGGAGAAGACGAAGGTGTCCTCGAAGACGTGGTCGCAGTCCGCCCACACGGCGTCGTCGCCGGTCTCGTAGCGGAACTCGTAGCACACGTTCTTCCGCGGCCACAGCTCCGCCGAGGCACCGGTGCCGTACGGCGGGAGGGCGCCGCGGGGCTTCTCCTCGAACAGCTCGGGCGCGTCCGGGGACAGCGCCGCTTCGATGTCCGGGAGGGCGGGCAGCGGCTCGTACGCGACGTCGATGAGGGCGAGCGCGCGCAGCGCGGTGGCCTCGTCCTCGGCGGCGACCGCCGCGACCACGTCACCGGCGTAGCGGACCTTGTCGACCGCGACCACCGGCTGGTCCTTGATGAAGAAGCCGTAGTACGGATCGAGCCCCGCCAGGTCGTCGCGGGTGAGGACGGCGTGCACGCCCGGCAGCGCGCGGGCGCGGGCCGCGTCGACGGAGACCAGCCGGGCGTGCGCGTGCGGACTGCGCAGCACCTTGGCGTGCAGCATGCCGGGGAGGCGGACGTCGGCGGTGTAGCGGGCGGCGCCGGAGACCTTGAGCGCGGCGTCGTGGCGTGGCGCCGCGGCGCCCACGGCAGTGGTGGCGGGGGTGGTGCTCATCGGGCGGCCTCCTCGCGGCACAGCTGCGCCGCCCTGCGTACCGAGTCCAGGATCATGGCGTAGCCGGTGCAGCGGCAGACGTTCGAGGAGATCCACTCGCGGATCTGCTCCTCCGACGGGTCGGGGTGCGCGCGCAGCAGGGCGGTGGTCAGCATGACCATGCCGGGGGTGCAGTAGCCGCACTGGAAGCCGCCGCACTCGGCGAACGCCTGCTGCACGGGGCCGAGCCCGCCGTCCGGGTGCCCCGCGCCGTGCGCGGTCTCGACCGTGGCGCCGTCCGCCTGGAACGCGAAGACGCTGCACGAGGCGGCGGGCACGCCGTCCACGAGGGCCGTGCACGCGCCGCACACCCCGCGTTCACAGGACGCCTTCACGCCGGTCAGGCCGAACCGCTCGCGCAGCAGATCCAGCAGTACGGTGCGGGGCGGGATCTGCGCGGTGCGCCGCCGTCCGTCCACCTCCATCGTGACGGTCACCTGACGCACCGGCCCTGACGCGCTCAACGGGACCCCTCCTCGTGCTTCTCCCGGTCGTACCGGCGCAGCAGCCGGCCCGCCAGTACCGCGGCCAGGTGCCGCCGGTACGGGGCGCTGCCCGCCATGTCGCCGATGCTGTCGGGCAGTGCGGACACCGCTTCGGTGAGGTCGGCGCCGAGCGTGCTGCGCACGGTGTGCGGCGGGCTGTACTCCGCGCCGACGGAGACGGTGACGGCCGTGCCGCGTACCGCAACGGCCACGGTCGCCAGCGGCCGCATCGAGCGCTCGTAGCCGAACCACACGCCGGGCACGTCGGGTATCTCGACGGTGTGCAGCAGCGCGCCGGGCGGCTCGGCGCGGTCCCAGAGGTCGGCGGGGGAGAGGACCGAGGGGCCCGCCGCCGAGGTGAGGTGGAGCCGGGCGCCGAGCGCGCCGAGCATGATCGAGAGCTCGTAGCGGGTGCGGCGGGCCATGAGGTTGCCGCCGAGGGTGGCGCGCTGCCGGATGCGGTGGGTGGCGATGGAGCCCCAGGCGTCGGCGAAGGAGGGCAGGGCGCCCCGTACGGCGGAGTCCCGGGAGCCGGAGTGGTGGTCCGTGCCGGCGCCGAGGCGCAGCGCACGGTCGGCGTAGCTGATCCGGCGCAGCTCCGGTACGCGGTCCAGTGCCACCAGCGTGCTGCACCGGAGTCCTTCGCGGAACTGCGCGACCAGGTCGGAGCAGCCCTGTGCGTACACCGCGCCGTCGGCGGCGCCGGCGTCGACCGCCTCGGCGAGGGTCCGCGGCCGGGAGAGGGCGAAGTCCGGGAGGGTGCGCTGGGTCGGCGCCACCGTGCCGGACGGGAGCAGGAGCATCGCGGGGGCCTCCTGGGGTGTGTGCGGGGCTGCGCACACGTGCGTACCTCGCCGATTTATTTAACCGCTGAGAATTTCGCTCCTGAGATGTTTAGCAGGCGAGCAGATACCGCACAAGACAGCCGACCGGACGCCGTGCGGGGGCGGCTTCGGGACACCGGCCGGATAATGTGCACATGACGGACGACATGCTGGATGCCGTGACATTGGCGGTACGGCCCGTGGTGTGCCCGACGTGGTGCCACCGTGTGCACACCGAGGCCGAGGCCGGCGGCCACGACGGGATCATGCATCTGGCCGAAGCGGTCAGCTGGAATCTCTCGGCGCAGCCGGAGCGGGGCTTCCCGCAGCTCCTGTTCCACATCATGTGTGAAGAAGGTGCGTCGGGCCGGACGTCGCCGGTGGTCGAGGTGGGCGTCATCGAGGCGGAGGGCCGGCTGCCCTACTCCTTCGACGCACGGACCGCCGGCGATCTGGACCGGGTCATCGGTGAGCTGCAGCGGGTGCTGGAGACGCTGGGGGGCTGGCGCGCGGCGCTGCCCGGCGGGGTTTCGGTGACCTGAGGCGCGCGCCGCCTCCTGTGCGCGCACTCACGCGGACGCTCCCGGCGGCGCGAGGTTGAGCCGCGCAGGCGGATTTCAAGGAATCTGCACATCGCCCTCGCATCGGTGGCACAGCGTGTGCCGCCCGGTGCGGGTTTTCGCGCGGGCGGCCGGGGCTTGACGCGGGTATGTCCGGATGGGCCCGGCGTGTGCGCGCGGCCGCCGTACCGCGAGTAATCGATCTTGTGAAGGACTCGTCACCAACGCGTGGACGAAACTGCACGCGATCGTTGTGCGACGCGGGAATGTGCTGACTGCCCCCTGCAAGCGGGTTGGCCCGGCCGCCAGTTGGCGTGCTTGGATCATTTCGGCGCGGAGGTCGGCCAAATGCCTTCCGGCTTCCGGTCGGTAAATGACCGATTTGGCGGCCGGGTTATGTTCTGCCGCCGACTCCCGTGTTATTCGAGTTTGACCCACAGCAATTGAAGGGAAGCGCAAGTCATGGACTTCACCCCCCAGGTCGAGACCGCTGAGATCGCCGACGCCGAGCTCGACAACATCGCCGGTGGCCTCGGCGTCGTCGGCCCCGTCGCCGACCAGGTCGTCGGCACCGTCGACGGCGTGACCGGCGGCACCGTCGGCAACGTGCTCGGCACCGTCACCGGCACCGTGCAGCAGGCCACCGGCGTCAACGTGAACGGCGTCGTCGCCGGTCTCTGAGACCCACGGTCACTGTCGGCAGTACTGCCGCAGGCATGACTCGACCTATGCGTACATGTCCGTATCCATAGGTTTGCCGTGAGCCCCGGAGCATTTGTTCCGGGGCTCACGGACGTCGGTGACCGATTTACCCTTCTCCCGTCAAGTGCGGGCTTTTCCGCCTGTGTTACGGTCATGCCTCGGCATGCCCGAACGGCGGGTATTTTCATGCCTCATAGGTGCGCCATGTCGCGCGTGTCCCATTGGGTCGCCTTGTTCTTCGCCGCCCTTTGGCAAGTGCGCCGGCGTCGAATGAGGCAAAAGCAGTCGAGGGAAAAGTTCCGTGCAGTTCCGGCAAAAGGCGCTGGCCAAGCTCCAGTCGCCTGAAGAGCTCGACCTGCCCGTGCGCTACGCCCGGCCGCAGGGCGGCCTCGTCCTCGCCGTCACCGTCGTCGTGATGGCCGTCGCCGCCTTCTGGGCGGTCACCGGGTCCGTGTCCTCCAAGCTGACCGCGCCCGGCATCCTCACCCACCCGCAGGGCAGCTACGTCCTGCAGAGTCCGGTCGCCGGACAGGTCACCCAGGTCTACGCCAAGGAGGGCGCGACGCTCCGCGCCGGAGCGCCGGTCCTCAAGGTCCGCACCGCGCAGGGCGACCGCGCCGTCCGCGCCGTCGCCGCCGGCCGCGTCACCAGCCTGGTCGGCAAGATCGGCTCGGTGGTCACCGTCGGCGCCGACGTCGCGAGCGTCGAGCGCGTCACCGGCGCGCACGAACCCGTGGTGGCCATGGCGTACGTCCCCAGCCGCAGCGCCGCCACCGTCCCCGTGGGCGCCACCGTCGACCTCACCGTCCAGTCCGTGCCCACGCAGCAGTACGGCGTACTGCGCGGCAAGGTCAAGGCGGTGGGCCGGGCTCCGCAGAGCAGCCGGCAGATCGCCGCCTTCCTCGGCGACCGCGAGCTGGGCGAGCAGTTCACCGCGCACGGCCAGCCCGTCGCCGTCCTCGTCGAGCTGGACCGCGCGGACACCAAGTCCGGCTACAAGTGGTCCACAGCGGACGGCCCGCCGAACGCCATCGGCTCCATGACGCCCGTCACCGGTGCGATCCACCTCACCGCGCAGCGCCCGATCGATTGGCTCCTCCCGTGACCGCGCAGCCCGAAGCACCGGCGACGCCCCCGCTGCCGCCCGGCGGCCGCGGCCGGCACCGTCCCGAAGCCAGGCCCACCCGGCGCCGTACCGGCCGGAGCGGGCCCGGACCCGCCAAGAGCGCCGGCCGGTCCGTCCGCACCCCCACCGTCCTCCAGATGGAGGCCGTGGAGTGCGGCGCCGCCTCGCTCGCCATGGTCCTCGGCCACTACGGCCGGCACGTCCCGCTGGAGGAGCTGCGCATCGCCTGCGGCGTCTCCCGCGACGGCTCCCGCGCCTCCAACCTCCTGAAGGCCGCCCGCTCCTACGGGCTGAAGGCCAAGGGCATGCAGATGGAGCCGGCCGCGCTCGCCGAGGTGCGGGCCCCGGCCATCCTCTTCTGGGAGTTCAACCACTACGTCGTCTTCGACGGCATGGGCCGCCGCTTCGGCCGCAAGGGCGCGTTCATCAACGACCCCGACCGGGGCCGCCGCTTCGTGCCCGCCGAGGACTTCGACACCAGCTTCACCGGCGTCGTGCTGACCTTCGAGCCCGGCGAGGAGTTCCGCAAGGGCGGCCGCAAGCCGGGCGTCCTCGGCGCGCTGCCGCCCCGGCTGCGCGGCACCTCCGGCACCATGCTCGCCGCCGTCCTCGCCAGCTTCCTGCTGGTCGTGGTCGGCGCGACGGTGCCCGCGCTGAGCCGTACGTACATCGACATGTTCCTGATCGGCGACCAGACGTCGCTGCTCGGAGTGCTCTTCGCGTCGATGGGCACCACCCTCGTCCTCACCGCCGCGCTCACCGCGCTGCAACAGGCGAACCTGCTACGCGGCCGCATCATCTCCTCCACCCTGAGCAGCGCCCGCTTCCTGCGCCACCTGCTCCGGCTGCCGGTCACCTTCTTCGCCCAGCGCAACCCCGCCGACCTCGTCCAGCGCCTGCAGTCCAACGACACCGTCGCCGAGACCCTCGCCAGGGACATCGCGGCAGCCGCCGTGGACGCGGTCGTCGTCATCCTCTACGCGTTCCTGCTGTGGTCCTACGACCCGCAGCTCACCCTCATCGGCGTCGCCGTCGCGCTGCTCAACGTCGCCGCGATGCGCATCGTCGTACGGATGCGCGCCACCGGGACGCAGAAGCTGCGCGCCGACACCGCGCGGCTGACCAACACCTCCTACAGCGGCCTCCAGCTCATCGAGACGATGAAGGCCACCGGCGGCGAGAACGGCTACTTCCGGCGCTGGGCCGGACAGCACGCCACCACCCTCGACGGGCAGCAGCGGCTCGGCGTCCCCACCTCCTGGCTCGCCGTCGTCGCGCCCACCCTCGCCGCCCTCAACAGCGCGCTGATCCTGTACATCGGCGGGCTGCGCGCCGTCGAGGGCCATATGTCGGTGGGTCTGCTCGTCGCCTTCCAGGCGCTGGTCACCAACTTCACCCAGCCCATCACCCGGCTCAACGGCATGGCGGGCCGGATCCAGGACTTCGCGGCCGACGTGGCCCGCCTGAAGGACGTCGAGTCCTTCCCCGTCGACTCCCTCTACACCCGCCCCGAGCCGGTCGCGAGCACCCGCCGCCTCAAGGGCCACGTGACGCTCACGGAGATCACCTTCGGCTACAGCCCGCTGGACAAGCCGCTGCTCACCGGCTTCTCGCTGACCGTCGGCCCCGGCCAGCAGGTCGCCCTCGTCGGCGGCTCCGGCAGCGGCAAGTCCACCGTCTCCCGGCTGATCTCCGGCCTGTACCGCCCGTGGGAGGGCACCATCCACATCGACGGGCAGCGGCTGGAGGACATCTCCCGCGGCGCGCTCGCCTCCTCGGTCTCCTTCGTCGACCAGGACGTCTTCCTCTTCGAGGGCACCGTCCGGGACAACGTCGCGCTCTGGGACCCCTCGATCCCCGACGAGGCCGTCATCGAGGCGCTGAAGAACGCCGCCGCCCACGACGTGGTCTCCCGCCGCCCCGGCGGCATCCACAGCCGGGTCGAGCAGGACGGCCGCAACTTCTCCGGCGGCCAGCGGCAGCGCCTGGAGATCGCCAGGGCCCTGGTCCGGCGGCCCTCCATCCTCGTCCTGGACGAGGTCACCTCCGCCCTGGACGCGGAGACCGAACAGATCATCATGGACAACCTGCGGCGCCTGGGCTGCGCCTGCGTCGTCATCGCGCACCGCCTGAGCACCGTGCGCGACAGCGACGAGATCGTGGTCCTGGACCACGGCAAGGTCGTCGAGCGCGGGCGGCACGAGGAGCTGGTCGCCGCCCAGGGCGCGTACGCAGAGCTGGTCAAGGAGTCCTGAGGTGACGACCCCTCATCCCGCGGCCGCCGGTACGGCCGCCGACGACAGCGTGCTGCACGCCCTCGGCGGGCTCGGCACCGAGGCCGACCTCACGGGCCTGCGCAACCTCCCGCTCGAAGGCCCGCACGTCCTGTGGCTGGTCACCGCCGGTGCCATGGACCTCTTCGCGGTCGACGCCGCCCAGCAGGGTCACTGGTACTTCCTCGGCCGGCTCGCCCCCGGCACCCTCCTGCTCGGCCCCGTCGAGGGCCCGCAGCACACCCTCGTCGGCCGCCCGCTCCAGGGCTGCGCGGTGCGCCGCATCCCGCTGCGCGAGCTGTTCCGGCCCGAGTACGGCGGCTACGCGGAGTACGACGCGTACGGCCGGTACGTCGGCCAGTCCGGTGCGACGGACCCGTGGGACACCGGCGAGCTGGGATACGACGGCGCACTCAGCCCGCTGGAGGACGCCTTCGCGCGCGGCGTCGGCCGCAGTCAGCGGGTGCTCTTCGAGGCGCCGCTCGACGGTGAGTACGAGACCGCCGAGGCGGACGGGGTCCTCGATCCGCAGGGCACGGCCGACGAGAACATCCTGTGGATGCCGGTCGAGCCCGGCAGCCTCCAGTACGGCGCCCACTACAGCGCCGAGGCCGCGGCCGACCTGCTCATCGACGGCACGATGTGGCAGCGGATGGTCGACCAGCAGTACCGGCTGCTGTCCTCCCTGGACCGCTGGATCGAGCGGCTGGAGCGTGCCCATGAGGACCGCACGGCCGCCGGCATCGAGGCGGGCGAGGCGGCCCGCTCCCAGGCCGACCGGACCCTGCTGTCCTCCATCGGCGCGCCCGGCCGCGGCGGCGCGCGCACCGGCGCGACCGACGACGCCACACTCGCCGTCTGCCGAAAGGTCGCCGACGCCGCCGGCATCACGCTCACCTCGCCCAAGGAGGGCGGCACGACCGACGACCGGCTGAGCCCGGTCGAGCGGATCGCCGTCAGCTCCCGCATCCGCACCCGCGTCGTCAAGCTCGACGGCCGGTGGTGGCGCGAGAACAGCGGCCCGCTGGTCGGCCACCGCACCGAGACCGGCGAACCGGTCGCACTGCTGTGGCGCCGCCGCCGCTACGAAGCGGTCGGCGCGAACGGCACGCGCACCCGCCTCGACTCCGAGACCGCCGAGGCGATCGAGCCGCGCGGCGTCATGCTCTACGCGCCGCTGCCGGACCGCCCGATGGGCCCCCTGCGGCTGGCCCGCTTCGCCATGCGCGGCACCCGGCTGGACCTGCGCAATCTCGCCATCGGCGGGCTGGTCGCCGTGGTGCTGGGCGCGCTGGTGCCCATCGCCACCGGCAAGGTGCTGGGCGAGTACGTGCCCAACGCCGAGCGCGGCCTCATCGTCCAGACGACGATCGCGCTGATCGTCACCAGCCTGGTCGCCGCGGTCTTCATGCTGCTGGAGAACACCTCCATCCTGCGCATCGAAGGGCGCATCGAGTCCACCCTCCAGCCGGCCGTCTGGGACCGGCTGCTGCGGCTGCCCACCAAGTTCTTCAGCGAGCGCTCCACCGGCGAGCTGGCCAGTGCCGCGATGGGCATCAGCGGCATCCGCCGCATCCTGTCCGGCATCGGCTCGATCGCCGTGCAGGCCTCCACGGTCGGCACCATGAACCTCGTCCTGCTGCTGGTCTACAGCCCGAAGCTGGCCGTCGTCGCGATCGCCATGCTGCTCTGCATCGCCGCGGTCTTCCTGCTCCTCGGGCTGTGGCAGCTGCGCTACCAGCGCCGCCTCATCGAGCTGACCAACAAGCTCAACAACCAGGCGTTCCAGACGCTGCGCGGGCTGCCGAAGCTGCGCGTCGCCGCCGCCGAGACCTTCGCGTACAGCGCGTGGGCCGGGGAGTTCGCGCGCAGCCGGGAACTCCAGCAGAAGGTCGGCCGGATCAAGAACCTCACCACCGTGCTCAACGCGGTCTATCTGCCGCTGTGCACCCTCGTGATGTTCATGCTGCTCGCGGGCCCGGCCCGCGGCGTGCTGTCGGCCGGCGCGTTCCTCACCTTCAACACCGCCGTGACCATGATGCTCTCCGCGGTGACCCAGCTGACCGGCGCGTTCCTCCAGGCCGCCGCCGTGCTGCCGATGTTCGAGCAGATCAAGCCGGTGCTCGACGAGCGGCCCGAGGTCCGCGGCGGCTCCACCCGGCCCGGCACCCTCACCGGCGGCCTGGAGGCCCGCGGCCTGTCCTTCCGCTACTCCGACGACGGGCCGCTGGTCCTGGACGACGTGTCCTTCCAGGTACGGCCCGGCGAGTTCGTCGCCGTCGTCGGCGCGAGCGGCTGTGGCAAGTCCACCCTGCTGCGCCTCCTCATCGGCTTCGACCGGCCGGCCGCCGGCAGCGTCCTGTACGACGGGCAGGACCTGGCGGCGCTGGACCAGGCCGCGGTGCGCCGCCAGTGCGGCGTGGTGCTCCAGAACGCCCAGCCCTTCAACGGCTCCATCCTCGACTGCATCTGCGGCGCCGAGATGTTCACGCAGGAGGAGGCGTGGGCGGCCGCGGAGATGGCGGGGCTGGCCGAGGACATCAAGCGGATGCCGATGGGCATGCACACCATGCTCTCCGACGGCGGCGGCTCGATCTCCGGCGGCCAGCGGCAGCGGCTGATGATCGCCCAGGCGCTGATCCGGCGGCCGCGCATCCTCTTCTTCGACGAGGCCACCAGCGCGCTGGACAACGAGACGCAGCGGGTGGTGACCGAGAGCACCCGGCAGCTGAACGCGACCCGTGTCGTCATCGCCCACCGGCTCTCCACCGTCATGGACGCCGACCGGGTGATCGTCATGGCGGACGGCCGGGTGGCCCAGCAGGGCGCCCCCGCCGATCTGCTCGCCGACACCGGCGGCCTCTTCCACGAACTGGTCCGCCGCCAGATCAGCTGACCGCCCGGCGGCCGCGTCCCGGGAGGCGCGGCCGCCCGCAGTGTGGAACGTCACGCTCCACGGCGCCGTCCACACGTAAGAATGCTGTGTGCTCCAGCAACTGTTCACGCCCACCGTCCAGCACACGCTCGAACTCATCGGGATCTTCGTCTTCGCGATCTCCGGTGCGCTGCTCGCCGTACGCAAAAACTTCGACATCTTCGGCATCGCCGTGCTCGCCGAGGTGACCGCGCTGGGCGGTGGGCTGTTCCGCGACCTGATCATCGGGGCCGTGCCGCCGGCCGCATTCACCGACCTCGGCTACTTCCTCACCCCGCTGATCGCCGCGGTCCTCGTCTTCTTCCTGCACCCCCAGGTCCAGCGGATCCAGACCGGGGTGAACGTCTTCGACGCGGCAGGGCTCGGCCTCTTCTGCGTCGCCGGCACCACCAAGGCGTACGAGTACGGGCTCGGCCTCACCGCCTCCGCCACCCTCGGCATGGCCACCGCGGTCGGCGGCGGCGTGCTGCGCGACATCATCGCCAACGAGGTGCCGTCGCTGGTCCGCTGGGACCGCGACCTCTACGCCGTGCCCGCCATCGTCGGCGCCGCCATCGTCGTGCTGTGCATCCGCTTCCACGCCCTGAACCCCGGCACCAGCGCGTTCGCCGCCATCGTGGCCTTCGCCGTCCGGCTGCTCGCGCTGCACTACCACTGGCGCGCGCCCCGCGCCTGGAACCGCCGCTCCGACGCGGTGGACGTGGACGAGACGCAGGGACAGCGGCACGCGATCGGCGGCGGTTGACCTCGACCGCGGTTGACGTCCGAGCATGGGCGCACCGCGTCACCGGACGCGGGAATCCCAGGGGGAGGCGTGCCGTGAAGGCAGCAGCGATCCGTTCCTTCGGCGGTCCCGAGGCCGTCGAACTGCTCGATGTGGCGACACCGGCGGCCGGGCCGGGCGAGGTCCGCGTGCGGATGCGGGCGGCCGGCGTCCAGCCCGCCGACTGCGCGGTGCGCGGCGGCTGGGCACCACCGGGCCAGGAGCTGTCCTTCCCGCAGAAGATCGGCAACGAATTCGCGGGCGTCGTCGACCAGGTGGGGGAGGGCGCGGCGGGCTTCCCCGTCGGCAGTGAGGTACTGGGCTGGGCCCTGCTGGCGGCGCACGCCGAGTACGTGGCCGTCCCCACCGACCGGATCGTGCCGAAGCCCGCGGCGATGCCGTGGCCGGTCGCCGGGGGGCTCTCCGCGTCCGGACAGACCGCGCACACCACGCGGGAGCGGCTGAAGGTGGGGGCCGGTGACACGCTGCTGGTGCACGCGGCGGCCGGCGGCGTGGGGACCGTCGCCGTCCAGTTGCACATCGAGATCGCCGGTACGTACCCCCTCGCGGAGGCCGCCGAGGCCCACCGCGCGGTCGAGACCCGGCACGTCAGGGGGAAGGTCGCCCTGGTGGCCGGCTGAGCTCGGGGGAGGTGGTGCCGCACCGCTCGGCGGGGGTGCGGCACCACCGTGGGGTCAGCTGCCGGCCGAGGGGGAGGAGGTCGGGGCGGGGAAGCCGCCCTGGCCGTCGTTGACGGCGTCAGGGTCGACGCCGAGGGTGATGGACGCGTGCACGCCGCGCCCCATGTGCCGCTCGTCGTACCGCAGCGCGAGCATCCCGTCGGCCGCGGTGTCGCCGGTGTAGAGCATGTCCTCGGCGTTGGTGGTGCGCTCGGTGGTGTTGGTGGCGTACGGCTGCTGCCGTGCGACGGCCTCGATGGCCGGCTCCGGGAAGTACAGCTGGCCGGTGTGGCAGTCGGTGCCGCCCTCGTACTTGCCGTGCGTGAAGACGCCGTCGACGTGCACCTTGGTGTGGATGTGCACGGCCCTGCCGCGGTACCAGCCGGGGAAGACCGTCCGGAAGGTGACCCAGCCGGCCCGGTCGGTCATCCGGAAGCCGCGCAGGTAGGTGGTGTCGCTGTCCGGCTCGGCGTGGCCGCCGCCACCGCCGGGCGGCGGGCCGGTGGGCACGGCGGTCGGGGTGCCGGCGGGCGGCGTGGAGCCGTCGCCGGAGGACGCCTCCTCGTAGCTGGAGTAGATGCCGAGCGCGTCGCAGTGCCAGATGTCGACGGCCACCCGGGAGAGGGGGCGGCAGTGCACGGAGTCGATGACGCGGATGCGGAGGGTCAGCGGGACGCCCGGCTTCCCCTCGGTGACGTCGGAGCGGTACTTGTCGTAGTCGAGGTAGTAGGGGCCCTCGATGGACTCCTTCGTGAGGCGGAGGCAGTCCGTGGTGACGGGCTCCTCGGCGGATGCGTTGCCGGACAGGACGGCCCCGCCGAGACCCGCGGCGGCGATGCCGGCGCCGCCCGCGGCCAGGATCCGGCGGCGGCTGAAAAGAGGTGCGCTCTCTTCTGTCATGTGTCGCACGGTACCGAAGGTTTCTAGGAGGAACCTGTGAACTGCCTTATGAAACAAGGCTGTTGAACCTCACGACACCGTCGGGTCGGGCTCCGTGAAGGAGTTCCAGAGGGCGACCAGGGTCGCGCCGAGCAGTTCGGGGAGCGGCGCGCGGGGCGCCGGGCCGTCGGGCAGCGGAGCGCCGGGGTCCACCCGGGCGCGCAGGCAGAAGCCCTCCAGGACGGCGAGCAGGGCGACGACGAAGTCGGTGACGGTGCGCCCGGGTGCCGTCCGGCGCCCCTCGCGGGCCAGCAGCCGTTCCAGCGCGGCGGCGTAGCCGAGGCCCAGCTGCCGGTAGCCGTCGCGGGCGGCGGCGCGTACTCCGGGATGCTCGCCGAGGACGTAGAAGGTCAGGTAGACGTAGGTGAGCGGGTTGGCGCGGGCGCGTTCGAGGTAGCCGGCGGCGACCGTGGTGAGGAGGGTCTCGACCGGCGCCGTGGTGTCCGCGAGCGCCAGCAGCTCGGCCACCGCATCCCGGTCCTCGGGATACGCGTCCGGCCCCAGCAGGTGGAACATCAGGTCCGCCTGGTAGTCGGCCTGGGTGGGCCACAGGGGGTAGATGGCGCCGGTGGTGATCGGCTGGGCCGGGCCGACGCCCGGCTGCCGGCCCACGGCGATCTCGGTGGCGAGCCGCGCCACGTCGGTGAGCCTGATGTGCGCCAGGGGGCCGGCGAGCGCCCGGTCGGAGGTGTCGGATGCGTGCCGGCGCACCAGCTCCATGCCCGCCTCCAGCATCAGGGCCCGGGTCTCGGCCGGTGAACGCCGGCTCCTTCGTGTCTTCCTGGTGACTCCCGGCATCGCGCTGCTGCCCCCTCTGTCGGTGCCGCCACTTTCGTAGAAAAGCTACCGTAACTTTTCTCTCTACCGTAACTTCGCTACGGAGCTTGGTCGTTGCACGCCCGCGAGCGTAAGGAGACCGGCACGATGACGCAGCAGTTCCCGCTGGACGCAGCACGCGCCCACGCCCTGGACCAGCTGATCGAGGAGCAGGAGAAGATCCTCACCGACCGCACCGCAGGCTCCGTCCGCCTGCGCGAAGAGGCGCAGGAGACACTCGCCGGCGGAGTCGCCTCCGCCTGGCAGGACTCCCGGCCGTGCGCCGTGTGGATCGAGGACGGACACGGCGCGCACGTCCGCGACGTGGACGGCACCGACTACGTCGACCTGCACGGCGGCTTCGGCGTCGGCCTCGCGGGCCACGCCCACCCGGCGATCGTCGCCGCGGTCGGCGAACGGGTCCGGCACGGCACGCACTTCGCGCAGCCCACCCGTGACCTGATCCCGGTGACCCGGCTGCTCGCCGAGCGCTTCGGGCAGCCGCGCTGGCGCTTCACCAACTCCGGTACGGAAGCGACGATGGCCGCCGTCCACCTGATGCGGGCCGCGACCGGGCGCAAGAAGATCCTCAAGGTCGAGGGCAGCTACCACGGCCACCACGACGCGGTGCAGGTCTCCGGCTACGCCCGCGTCGCCGACGACATCGGCCCCGACGACCGGCCGCGCTCCGTGCCGTACGGACCCGCCTATCCCACGGAGATCACCGATCTCACCCTCGTCGTGCCGTTCGGCGACCTCGGCGCGGTGGAACGGACGCTGGCCGAACACCCCGGGGGGATCGCCGGGATGATCATCGAGCCGATCATGATGAACATCGGCCTGATCATCCCGCCGGACGGCTACCACGCCGAACTGAAGGCCCTGCTCCACCGGCACGGCGCCCATCTCGCGTACGACGAGGTCAAGACGGGCTTCGCGGTCGCACCCGGCGGCGCCACCGAACTCTTCGGCACCACCCCCGACATCGTGTGCCTGGCCAAGTCCATGGCCGGCGGCATTCCGTGCGGCGCGATCGGCGCCACCCGGGAGCTGATGGACCGCATCGCCGACCACACCTATGAGCAGGTCGGCACCTTCAACGGCAACCCGCTGATGCTCGCGGCCGTCCGCGCGATGCTCACCGAGGTGCTGACCGAGGACGCCTACCGCGGCTTCGACGCGCTGCGGTCACGGATGGCCGGCGGCGTGGAGGCCGCTCTGCGCAGCCACGGCCTGCCGGGGTACGTGGCCGCACGCGGCGCCAAGGGTTCGGTGATCTTCACCGAACGGCTGCGCCACTTCCGGGACTTCCTCGCCTACGACGACCGCTGGGGCCATCTGCACTGGCTCTACCAGCACAACGGCGGCGTCTTCCTGCCGCCCTGGGGCAAGACCGAACAGTGGACGCTGTCCGTGCAGCACACCGCCGAGGACGCCGAGCGGTTCGTCACCAACTTCGAACGGTTCGCCGCGGCGGCGGACACCGCCCTCGCCGCCGCGGCCGCCTGACCTACTGGCGCACCGGCCGGCTGCCCGCGTCGGCCGTGTGCTGTGCCGCCAGCCGTACCGTGGCGTTGGCCGCGCCGTATCCCTGGTAGCCGCCGCGCCGTTCCACGAGCTCGAAGAAGACCCGGCCGACGGTGACGGTGTAGCAGTGCAGGAACTCCCCGCCGTCCGCCTCCTGTTCGTAGAGGATGCCCAGTTCGCGGAAGGCCGCCAGGGTGTCGGGGGCGAGGTCGTACCGCGCGTCTAGGTCGTCGTAGTAGTTCTCCGGGACGGGCAGCAGCCCGGCGCCGTTCTCCCGCACCCGGCGCGCGGTGGCGAGCAGGTCGTCGGTGGCCAGCGCGATGTGCTGCGGCCTGCTCCCCTGCTCGCCCGGTACGGGCGCGACGTTCAGGGCGACCCGCAGGGAGCCGGCGGCGTTGGCGACGGCGCGGCTGCGGAAGAGGCCGTAGGGGTCGGCGAGGTCCAGGCTCTCGTTCGGGCGCAGGCCCAGCACGCTCGCGTAGAAGAGGGCCGCCTCGTCGAAGTGGTGCCAGGGCTGGGTGAGCGCGACATGGTCGATACGGGTGACCCCGGCCGCGCTGCCCGGCGCCGCGGGGGACCCGAAGTCCGCCGTCCAGCTGGGGTGGTCGTCCCGGTCGGTGCGGCAGAAGAACAGCTCCGTGTCGTCCGGCGCGGCCACCGCGTCCAGCGGTACGTCCCCGGGCGCGCGGCGGCGGGGCACGACCGGCGCGAGCAGCGACTCGGCTCGGCGCACCGCCGCGCCCGGCTCCGGGCTCTCCAGACCGAGCGCGACCAGGCCCGGACCCTCGCGGCGGGCGCCGCTCACGGTGTTGAGCAGCACCCGGGCCTCGCCCTGCTGCCACAGCTCCACCGGCTTGCCGCCGGTGTGCCGGCCGGTACGGGCGAAGCCGAGCGCGCCGAGCAGGGAGCGCAGCGGCTCGGTGTCGGCGGCGGCCAGCTCGGCGAAGGCGAACCCGTCCGGGACGACCGGCGCGGGCAGGCTGCTGAGCCCGGCCGCCTCCTCCAGGGCGATCAGCGAGCGCATCGCGTCGACGGCCGTGCGGCCCGCGTCCGCCTGCCGGAAGACATCGTTGAAGATCTCCAGCGAGAGCGGCCCGGAGTAGCCGGCGCGCAGTACGTGGCCGAGCAGCCCGGCGAGGTCGAAGCCGCCCTGGCCGGGGAAGCAGCGGTAGTGCCGGCTCCACTGCAGGACGTCCATCGCGAGCTTCGGAGCGTCGGCCAGCTGGAGGAAGAAGATCTTCTCGCCGGGGATGTCCTCGATGCCCTTGGGGTCGGAGCCGCGCGAGAGGATGTGGAAGCTGTCCAGGCAGGTGCCGAGCGCCGGGTGATCGGCCCGCTCGACGATGCGCCAGGCGTGGTCGTACGTGTTGACGTGCCGGCCCCAGGCCAGCGCCTCGTACGCGAGCCGGATGCCGTGGTCGGCGGCGCGCTCGGCGAGGGCACGCAGCTGGCGCGCGGCGAGCGCGTCGTCGTCGACCGCGTCCGCCGAGACGCTGGAGCACACCAGCATCATGTCGGCGCCCAGCCGTTCCATGACGGCGAACTTCCGCTCCGCGCGCCGCAGGGTGCGTGCGAAGACCTCGTCCGGGACCGCCTCGGCGTCCCGGAACGGCTGGTAGAGGTCGATGGACAGGCCGAGGTCGGCGGCGCGCAGCCGGACCTCCTCGGGGCTGAGCGGGCCGGCCACCAGGTCGTTCTCGAAGATCTCGACGCCGTCGAACCCGGCCGCTGCGACGGCGCTGAGCTTCTCGGAGAGCGAGCCGCTCAGCGACACCGTGGCGATGGATTTGCGCATGGGGGCCTCCTCAGACCGCGGCGGCGCCGACCAGGTCGGCGAGGTCGGCGAGCATGTCTTCGGCGTGCGGTTCCAGGCCGGTGAAGAGCCGGAAGGCGTCGGCGGCCTGGAAGACGGCCATGCCGCCGCCGTCCAGCGTCCGGCAGCCCAGCTCCCGCGCGGTACGCAGCAGTTCGGTCTCCAGCGGGCGGTACACGACCTCGGCGACCCACAGGTCAGCGCGGAGCAGCCCGGCGGGGAGCGGCAGGCCGGGGTGGGCCGCCATGCCGGTGGGCGTGGCGTGCACCAGGCCGTCGGCGCCGGAGAGGACGGCGGGCAGCCGGCCGGGGGTGGTGGCGGTGGCGCGGCCGGCGCCGAAGCGGGCGTTGAGCGCGTCGGCGAGCGCACCGGCCCGTACGGCGTCGGTGTCCACGAGGGTGAGCAGGTCGGTGCCGAGCGAGAGCATGGCGTGCGCGACGGCGGCGCCCGCGCCGCCCGCGCCGATCTGGACGACCTGCCGGGTCGCGGCGCCGGGCAGGCCGCGCGCGAAGGACTGGGTGAAGCCGGTGACGTCGGTGTTGTGGCCGATCGCCCGGCCGCCCCGGAAGACGACGGTATTGACCGCGCCCAGCTCGGCGGCGCCCGGCGACAGCTCGTCCAGGTGCGGGATCACCAGCTGCTTGCAGGGGTGGGTGATGTTGAGTCCGTCGAAGCCGAGCGTCCGGGCGGCGGCGATCAGCTCGCCGATGGACTCGGCGGGCACGCCCAGAGTGTCCAGGTCGAGCGTCCGGTAGAGCAGCCGCAGGCCGTGCCGGTCGGCCTCCCGCTCGTGCAGGGCCGGGCTCAGCGAAGGACCGATGCCGGAGCCGATGAGGCCGGTGAGATACGAGGGCGTGGACAACGCGACTCCCTGGTGGTGCGCAATGTACGAACTGGTTAGTTAATTATGGCGGCAGAGGTCCGCGGACGGAAGGGGGGCTCCCGGACCTCTGCCGCCGGCGGCGCTCAGGTGGAGGTCGCGCCCGCCAGGTCGCCGCGGTCGCGGGCCGCGTCCGGCTTCTCGCCGAGCAGCAGCGTCGGCACCCGGTACGTCTCCCGGCCGGTGAGCACGGCGAGCGAGCAGATCACGCAGGTACCGGCGGTGAAGGCGGCCACGCCCAGCCAGTTGTCGCCGCCCGGGCCCGCGATCCGCTCGGCGATGCTCACGGCGAAGCCCGCCACCGCGAAGCCGATCTGGGTGCCGATGGCCATGCCGGACAGCCGGACCCGGGTCGGGAACATCTCGCCGTAGAAGGACGGCCAGATGCCGTTGGCGGCGCTGTAGACGACGCCGAAGAAGAGGATGCCGGTGGCGAAGACCAGCGGGTAGCTGCCGGTGGTGACCGCCCACAGATAGACGAAGATCAGCACGGCGGAGCCCAGCGAGCCGATCAGGAAGACGGGCTTGCGGCCGATGCGGTCCGAGAGCTTCGCCCACAGCGGGATGGCGGCCAGCGCCACCACATTGGCCAGCGCGCCCACCCAGAGCATCGCCGACTTGTCCAGGCCGACCGCGTCGCCGGTGGCGAACGCCAGGGCCCAGACCGAGAAGATCGTGGAGACCGTGGCGATCAGGGCCGCCGCGATCACCCGCAGCACGTCCGCCCAGTGGTGCCGCAGCAGGTCGGCCAGCGGCAGCCGGGCCACCGCGTCCTCCGCCGCGGCCTGCTCGAAGACGGGGGTCTCCGACAGTTTTCGGCGGATGACGTAGCCGACGACCGTGACGGCCACGCTGAGCAGGAACGGCACCCGCCAGCCCCAGGTGTAGAGCTGCTCGTCGGGGAGCGCCGCCACCGGGATGAAGATCACGGTGGCGAGGATCTGGCCGGCCTGGGTGCCGTTCAGCGCGAAGCTCGTGTAGTACCCGCGCCGGCCCTCGGGCGCGTGCTCCAGCGTCATCGAATTGGCGCTGGCCTGCTCGCCGGCGGCGGAGAGGCCCTGCAGGACGCGCATCAGCACCAGCAGGACCGGTGCGGCCGTGCCGACCTGCGCGTACGTCGGCAGGCAGCCGATCAGGAAGGTCGACAGGCCCATCAGCATCAGGGTGAAGACCATGATCTTGCGGCGGCCGAGCCGGTCGCCGAAGTGGCCGAGGAAGAGCGCGCCGATCGGGCGTGCCGCGTAGGCGACACCGAAGGTGGCCAGCGAGATCAGCGTCGCGGTCGCCGGGTCGGACGGGTCGAAGAAGACCTTGGGGAAGACCAGCGCGGCGGCGCTGCCGTAGATGAAGAAGTCGTAGTACTCCAGCGCGCTGCCGATCCAGGCGGCGACAGCGGCCTTGCGGGGCCGGGCGGGGGGCGGGGCCCCGGCCTCGGACGAGAGAGCGGACATGCCTGCTCCACGGGGGGAGGGCCACCGGCGCGAGGGGCGGGTGGCGGCGAGTTAACGTACTAGATAGTTAGTTGTGGGGGTGCAGCGATCGTGAACCGCCCGCAGGTCACTGTCAAGACATCTCGGGGAAACAATTCCGCCGTGGGCGGCCGCGCCGCTCAGCCCGCCGAGGACCCCGTCAGATAGCCGAGGACCATGTCGCCGAGCATCGTGCGGTAGTGGTCCCGGCGGTCCGCCGCCGTCAGGTCCCGCGCGAAGAGCGCGCCGAAGGTGTGCCGGTTGGAGACCCGGAAGAAGCAGAACGAACTGATCATCGCGTGCAGGTCGACCGCGTCCACGTCCGCCGTGAACACGCCCTGCGCGCGGCCCTCTTCGAGGATCCGGCCGATCACCTCGATGGCCGGGGAGTTGAGCCGGCCGATCGTCTCCGAAGCGGCGATGTGCTCCGCCTCGTGAATGTTCTCGATGCTCACCAGGCGGATGAAGTCCGGGTGCGCCTCGTGGTGGTCGAAGGTCAGCTCGGCCAGCCGCCGGATGGCCGCCGCGGGATCCAGGTGCTCGACGTCCAGCCGCTGTTCCTGCTGCCTGATGCCCGCGTACGCGTGCTCCAGCACGGCCGTGAACAGCTGCTCCTTGCTGCCGAAGTAGTAATAGATCATCCGCTTCGTGGTGTGGATGCGGGCCGCGATCTCGTCCACCCGGGCGCCCGTGTACCCCTGCCGCGCGAACTCCTCCGTCGCGACCTTCAGGATCTCCGCCCGGGTCCGCGCCGCGTCGCGCTGCCGGCCTGCGGTACGGGCCGACGGGTGAACGGCGGTCATACGGCTGGCTCCTCGGATGCGGTCCACTGGTCGGCCCAGTGTAGGCAGGCCCGACCGGCGCGCGACGAGTAGCCCGGACGGCCCCGGGTGACCCGTACGACTGATGCGACGTCAGTCCGACGTGCGGCCACTACGCCACGTACGTACGGTGTGACGATGAGTGATGCGGTGTGGTTGATGTCGACCCGGGCGTCACGCCCGGCGCACGTGCCTGACCTGCCGGGCGCCGGCGACGGACCGGGGCCCGACCGCCGGCTGGCCTGGCTGGACGCGCTGCGGGGGGTCGGGGCACTGATGGTCGCCCTGCACCATGCGGGACCGCGCTACCTCCCGGAGCTGTCCGCCACCGTGCTGCGCTGGTTCAACCCCGGCACCTACGGCGTCATCGTCTTCTTCCTGGTCAGCGGCTACATCATCCCGGCTTCGCTGGAGCGGCGCGGCTCGCTGCGCCGGTTCTGGGTCGGCCGGGTCTGCCGCCTCTACCCGCTGCTGATCGTGGCGCTCGCGGCCACGGCGCTGCTCGCCCGGTGGGGCCCGGGGCAGCTGCGCGAAGGGCTGGGGGAGCGCGACCCGCTGAGTGCCCTGCTCGCGCACGGGACGATGCTGCAGGACCTCCTCGGCGTGCCCAACGCGCTCAACGTGCTGTGGACCCTCTCCTACGAGATGGTCTTCTACTTCCTCGTCGCGGCGCTCTTCGCACTGCGGCAGCACCGCCGCTCCGCGCCCGCGGCCCTCGGCGTGGCCGCGCTCGGCGTCGCGGCCGGCGGACTGCTCCCGGCCGCCGCGCTGACCCGGGGCCTGGGCGGCGCGCCGGTGATCGCGGCGACCGCGCTCGGGGCTGCCGTCGCGCTGTGCGCCGTGCTCTCCGGCCGGATGCCGTGGGGCCGGGCAGGGGCGCTGCTCGGCGGTGCGCTGGCGGCCGTCCTCGTCCTCTGCAACGGCCGCATCCCGCCCTGGCAGGGGCTCGCGCTGCTGTCCCTGATGTTCACCGGGACCGTGCTGTACCGCATGGAGCGCGGGCAGCTGAGCAGGGCCGCGGGGACGACCGTCGCGGGCACGGTGCTCGCCGCCTGCGTCCTGTCGGCGGCGCTGCACATCGGTCCCCGCGGCGACGCGGTCACCGGGGGCGCCGACCCGCAGGCCGCCGTGCGGATCTGGGCGCTCACGGTCGGGCTCGCGCTCCTCACGTTCGGCGCGGCGATGGCCCTGCGGCGCCACCGCGTACCGCAGTGGCTCGCCTTCTGCGGCGTGATCAGCTACTCGCTCTACCTGCTGCACCCGCTGGTCCTGGAGGTCTGCGACCTGGCCGTGCCCTGGCAGCAGCACGACACTCCGCTGCTGGTGGCCGCCTACCTCGCGCTGCTGCTGCCGCTGAGCATGCTCGCGCACCGGCTGGTCGAGCTGCCGGGACAGCGCCTGGGGAAGGTCCTGGCGGGCCCGCCCGGCGGCCTTCCGGTGCCCCGGCAGGAACCGGCGGTACCGCCCGCGGCGGCCCGCGGCGAGGCCGTCTGACGGCAGCCTGCCGCGCGGGCGTACGGCGGGTTCAGCGGCCCGCCGTCGCCGCGTCCAGGTGCACCCGCAGCGCCGCGTTCACCGCGTCCGGCCGCTCCACGCCCGCCAGATGGGCGGCGCCCGTGACCTCCACGAGGGCCGCCCCCGGCACCCCGTCGGCGATCTCCCGGGCCAGCGCGGGCGGCGTCGCCGGGTCCTGGCGCCCGGCGATCACGAGCGTGCGGGCCGTGACCGACCACAGCGCCGGCCGCACGTCGTAGCCGGCCAGCGCGTCGCAGCAGGCCGCGTACCCGGCCGGGTCGGCGGCGGAGAGATCGCCGAGCAGTGCCGTACCGCGCGGTCCTGCGGCGGTCCCCGGATCGGCGAACCAGCGGCCCGGCGTCGCCTGCAGCACCGCCGCCGTGCCGTGCGCGCGGACCGTGGCGGCCCGCTCCCGCCAGCCGGCCGGTTCGCCGAAGCGGGCGGCGGAACAGATCATCGCGAGCGAGGCGAGCCGGTCGGCGTGGTCCACCGCCAGCCGGGCGCCGATCGCCCCGCCGAGCGAGATCCCGGCGTAGTGGAAGGTGCTCCAGCCGTGGTGATCGGCCAGGGACAGGACGAGCCGGGCGAGGTCCGCGACGGTGGTGCTGCCCGGCGTGGCGTCGGGCAGCACGTCGACGGGTGTGCCGCCGTGCCCGGGCAGGTCGAAGCGGAGCACCCGGTGGGCGCGGGCCAGTTCGGCCAGCTGTGGTTCCCACACGGCGAGCGAGGTGCCCAGCGACGGGCCGAGCACGAGCGGCGGTGCGTCCTCGGGGCCGTCGAGGCGGTGGTGGAGCAGCGGGGGAGCGGTGCGGGTCACGGGGTCTCCTGCGGAACGTACGGGGGTGGCGGCGGTGGCGCGGGCAGGACGGAGCGGCCTGCCCGCGCCCCGCCGCCGGGCGTCCGACGGATCCGGACGCCCGCGGCCGGCGCGGGGTCCCGGGCGCGCGCCGCATGAGTCGGGCACCTGGCGGGGCGCGTACGGGACCGGATGCCCGCACCGGCCGGGCTCGGTTCCCGCCGGCCGGACGGCTGTCCGGGAGTCCGGCCGGCGGGACGGTGAGGTGGCGGGTCAGCCGCGTGTGACGGGGACCCGCACGGAGGCGGCGGTGCGCGCGAGAAGTTCCCCGGCGGTCACGCCGGGCGCGGTCTCCACCAGGACGAGCCCGTCCCCGGCGACGTCCAGGACGCCGAGGTCGGTGATGATCCGGTGGACGCAGGCCCGGCCGGTCAGCGGCAGCGAGCAGCTCTCGACGATCTTCGGGCTGCCGTCCTTGGCGGTGTGGTCCATCACCACGACCACCCGGCGGGCGCCGTGCACGAGGTCCATCGCGCCGCCCATGCCCTTGACCATCTTCCCCGGGATCATCCAGTTCGCCAGGTCACCGCCGGCCGATACCTGCATGGCGCCGAGGATCGCGGTGTCGATGTGCCCGCCGCGGATCATGCCGAAGGAGAGCGCGGAGTCGAAGAAGGCCGCGCCCGGCAGCACCGTGACGGTCTCCTTGCCCGCGTTGATCAGGTCCGGGTCGACCTCGTCCTCGGCGGGGTACGGGCCGACGCCCAGCAGCCCGTTCTCGGACTGCAGCACCACGTCCACGCCCTCGGGCAGATAGCTGGGCACCAGCGTGGGCAGCCCGATGCCGAGGTTCACGTAGTCGCCGTCGCGCAGCTCGCCCGCGGCCCGCGCGGCCATCTCTTCCCTGGTCCAGGCCATCAGGCGCGCACCGTCCCTTCGCCCTCCGGCGGCGCGGCGACCGTGCGCCGCTCCACCTTCTTGTCCGCGGCCTGCTCCGGCGTCAGCGCCAGCACCCGCTGGACGAACACGCCGGGCAGGTGGACCTCGTCGGGGTCCAGCTCGCCGGGCTCGACCAGCTCCTCCACCTCGGCGACGGTGATCCGGCCGGCCATCGCCGCGAGCGGATTGAAGTTGCGTGCCGCCTTGTTGAAGACGAGGTTGCCGTGCCGGTCGCCCTTCGCGGCCCGGACGAGCGCGAAGTCGGTGGTGATGCCGCGCTCCATGACGTAACTCTCGCCGTCGAACTCGCGCACCTCCTTGGGCGGCGACTCCTTGGCGACCTCGCCCTCCGGCCCGTACCGCAGCACCATGCCGCCGTCCGCGACGTCCGTGCCCACCCCGGCCGGGGTGTAGAACGCCGGGATGCCGCAGCCGCCGGCCCGCAGCCGCTCGGCGAGCGTGCCCTGCGGGGTCAGCTCCAGCTCCAGTTCACCGGCGAGGTACTGCCGCGCGAACTCCTTGTTGGCGCCGACGTAGGAGCCGGTGACGTGGGCGATCCGGCCGGCGCCGAGCCAGATGCCCAGGCCGCCGCCGTCCACGCCGCAGTTGTTGGAGACCACGCTCAGGCCGCTCGCGCCGGTCTCGTACACGGCCTGGATCAGCACGTCGGGGACGCCGCTGAGCCCGAAGCCGCCAACGGCGAACGAGGCGCCGTCCGTTACGTCCGCCACCGCTTCGGCGGCGGTCGCCACGACCTTGTCCATGCTCCCCTCCGTCAGGCGTTGATGTCGGAGGGATGCACCGCCAGCGGCGTCACCTCGATGGACATGTACGGGAAGAGGGGCAGGCCCCACAGGATGTCGTGCAGCTCGTCGTTGGACTCCACGTCGAAGACGCTGAGGTTGGAGTACTGGCCGACGCACCGCCAGATGTGCGGCCATTTCCCGGACTTCTGCAGCTCCTGGGAGTAGGCCTTCTCGCGGGCGATGGTGTCGGCCTTGACCTCGGGGTCCAGGCCGGTGGGGAGGTGCACGTCCATCTTCACGGCGAACAGCATGCTCAGGCCTCCGTCCGGTCCATCACGAAGTCGTACGTGACCTCGTTGCCCCTGCCGTCGGCCGCGGGCTTCGGGGCGAGGACCAGCTCGGGCTTCACAGCCGAGGCGATGTCGTCCTCGACGTGGCTGCCGCCCTCGAAGTACAGCTGCGTGGTGATCAGCTGGTGGCCGGGTGCCGACACCTTCAGGTGCAGGTGCGCGGGGCGCCAGGCGTGCCAGCCGGCCGCGGCGATCAGCTTGCCGCAGGAGCCGTCGGTGGGGATCTGGTACGGCGCGGGCTGGATCGTGCGGATCCTGAAGTTGCCCTGCTCGTCGGCGACGACGGTGCCGCGCAGGTTCCACTCCGGCAGGTTCGGCGCGTACTGCGAGTACAGGCCGTCGTCGTCGGCGTGCCACATCTCCACGTGCGCGCCCGCCAGCGGCGCACCGTCCACGCCCCGGACCTGGCCCTGGAAGAGCAGCGGTGTGCCGGCCTCGTTCTCGCGCATCGGCAGGGTGGTCTCGGCCTCGTGCCGCGGCGACTCCGGGACGTAGTACGGGCCCTCGATGGTGCCCTTGCTGCCCTGCCGGTTCTCGTTGGCGACCTCCTCGACGACGTGCTCGATCCACACGTCGAGGAAGAGCGGCCACTCGCCGTCCTGGCCGACGCCGATCAGCCACGCCTTCAGCGCGTCGTACTCGGCGTACGTCACCTTGTGCCGGCGGATGACGTCGTGCACCGCGGTGATGACCTCGGTGGCCAGCGTGGAGACGCGCTCCGTGCCGGCGGCGGCCTCGGACCGCTGCTTGGCGCGGAAGGCCTCGGTGGCCGAGGCGCCGGAGGCGGCGGCGGTGGCCTGCTCCTGGACGTTCTCGCTCATGGTCGTGCTCCTGTCCTGACGGGGGAGAGGGGGGAGGAAGGGGGCGGCTCAGGTGTCCTGGCGGTAGCGGGCCAGTTTTTCGGGGTCGAGGACGAGGCCGAGGCCGGCGCCCTCGCGGACGCGCAGCGTGCCGTCCTCGATCCGCAACGGCTCGGCGAGCAGGTCGTCGCTCATGTCGAGGAAGTTGGACAGCTCGCCCGCCCGGCGGGCGGTCAGTTCGTAGGCGGATCCGAAGGCCGCGGTGCACAACGTGCCTATCTGGCCGTCGATCTGATTGCCCATCACGGCCTCGACGCCCAGGCCCTCGCACAGGTGGTGGACGCGCTGGGAGTACGTGAAGCCGGTACGGGCCGTCTTGATGCTGATGGCGGTCGCCGAACCGCCCAGCAGCTCGCGGGTCACCTCGCCGGGGCGTACCGCGCTCTCGTCGGCGACGAAGGGGATGTCCGTGTGCGAGACCAGCCACCGGCGGCCCATGACGTCGTCGGCCGGGCACAGTTCCTCGGCCAGCGTCAGGTCCAGGCCGTCCATCGCGCGCAGCGCGCGGGCCGACTCCGAGGCGGTCCAGCCGCGGTTGCCGTCGATGTAGAGCTCCACGTCGTCGCCGAGCCCCTCGCGCAGCGCGCGGCAGGCCTCGACGTCGAGTTGGAAGGGGCGGCGGCCGACCTTCACCTTGAAGGTGGTGATGCCGTAGGTGCCGCGGATGCGCTGCGCCTCGGCGACCATCCGCTCCGGCGGCGCGAACCCCACCATGTGCGAGACCCGCATCCGGTCGGTGAAGCCGCCGAGCAGTTCGGTGACCGGCAGTCCGACGGACTGCCCGATGACGTCCCACAGGGCCATGTCCACGGCCGACTTGGCGGTGGGGTTGCCGACCGTACGGTCCATGCGGGCGTGCACGGCTTCGCGCGCCGTCGGGGCCAGGCCGGTGAGCTGCGGCGCGAAGATCCTGTCGATCACCGCGACGATGGATTCCTGGGTCTCGCCGTAGGTGAAGGGGCGCGGCGGCGCCTCGGCGACGCCCACGAGGCCGTCGTCGGTGTGGACGCGTACGAGGACGTGTTCTGCCGTGCGGACCTCGCCGCTGGCGAACTTCAGCGGCTTCTTGTACGGGATGGCGAACGGAATCGCCTCGATGGCGGTGATCTTCATCGGTCCTCGTTTGCGGTGGTCTTCATCGGTCCCCGGGGGCGGGGTCCGGGACGAATACGCCGTGTGTCTCCAGGACGCCGATCAGCGTCTCCAGCAGGGGCGAGGCGTCGTTCTCGCGCCAGGCGAGGGCGAGTCCGACGGTCTCCGCGTCCCGGAGGGGCTTGAAGACGACGCCGTCGCGGGAGACCGAGCGGACGGAGTCGGGGAGCAGGGCGATCCCCAGGCCGGCGGCGACGAGCGCCAGCGCGGTCGAGGTCTCGGTGACATCGTGTGCGCAGTGCGGGTAGTAGCCCGCCGCGAGGCAGCTCCGGGTGACCGCGTCGTTGACGACGGAGCGGGAGTTGACCGCGTACATGATGAAGTTCTCGTGGCGCAGCTGGCCGACCTCGGCGGCCTCCGCATCGCTCAGCCAGTGGTCCTCGGGGACCGCCAGTACCAGCGGCTCCCTGGCGACCTCCCGGCAGACGATGCCCTCCTGCCGGACCGGCGGCCGGAGCATGCCCACGTCGAGGCGGTTCTCGCTGAGGGCCAGCTCCTGTGCCGGGGTCAGCAGCTCGGTGTGGATCTCCAGTGCCACCCCCGGCATCTCCTCCTTGACCAGCCGGGCGATCTCGGGCAGCTGCCGGTAGCAGGCGGTGCCGGTCAGGCCGAGCCGCAGGATGCCCTCGGCGCCCTTGGCGAAGCGGCGCACGCGAGTGGTCGCCTCGTCGACCGACTGCAGGATCCGTACGGCGTCGGTACGGAAGACCTCGCCGGCCCCGGTCAGGGCCACCTGGCGGGTGGTCCGGGTGAACAGCTCGACCCCGAGGTCGGCCTCCAGCTGCCGGATCGCCTGGGACAGCGGGGGCTGTGCCATGTGCAGGTTCTCCGCGGCGCGGCCGAAGTGCCGGGTCTCGGCGACGGCGACGAAATAGCGCAGGTGGCGCAGTTCCATGGGGCCTCCTTGGCTTCCTTGCCGCCGGATGCGGCTCATCGTAGGCAGCGGCTTCCAGACGAGAGAAATACTCTTTTACCGTCGATTGATATGCAAGGAATCTGAATAAGGCCCTGGGTCAACCCTGGGGAAATGCCCGGGGTGGCGTCGTCACCCCGCTGCCATGGTGCTGAAAAGCGGCCGTGAGAGCCCCCGACGGGACGACGGGGCACCGGGCGCAGGTTTGGAGGGACCATGACGCAGACGTCGGTCACCACCCGGGCGATCCTGGACGACGCCCTGGTGGAGGACGAGGAGAACGGCATCCACCGGGCCCGGCGGAAGATCTTCACCGACGAGGAGATCTTCGAGCTGGAGATGAAGCACATCTTCGAGGGCAACTGGGTCTATCTCGCTCACGAGACGCAGATCCCGGAGATCGGCGACTACTTCACGACGTACATCGGCCGCCAGCCCGTGGTGATCTCGCGGAGCAAGGACGGCGAGCTGAATGCGCTGATCAACGCGTGCAGCCACCGCGGCGCGATGCTCTGCCGCCGCAAGACGGACAACCGCACCACCTTCACCTGTCCGTTCCACGGCTGGACGTTCAACAACTCCGGCAAGCTGCTGAAGGTCAAGGACGGCCGCGGCGCCGGCTACCCGGAGCAGTTCAACAAGGACGGCTCGCACGACCTGACGAGGGTCGCCCGCTTCGAGAACTACCGCGGCTTCCTCTTCGGCAGCCTCAACCCGGACGTGAAGCCGCTCACCGAGCACCTCGGCGAGGCCACCAAGATCATCGACATGATCGTGGACCAGTCCCCGGAGGGCCTGGAGGTGCTGCGCGGCTCCTCCACCTACACCTACGACGGCAACTGGAAGGTCCAGGCGGAGAACGGCGCCGACGGCTACCACGTCTCCGCGACCCACTGGAACTACGCGGCCACCACGGCGCGCCGCACCTCCGGCGAGTCCGCCAACGACACCAAGAACATGGACGCCGGCAGCTGGGCCCGTCAGAAGGGCGGCTACTACTCCTTCGAACACGGCCACCTGCTGCTGTGGACCCGGTGGGAGGACCCCTCCAACCGCTCCCTGAACGAGCGCCGGGACGCGCTGGTCGCGGAGTTCGGCGAGGTCAAGGCCGACTGGATGATCGAGTACTCGCGCAATCTCTGCCTGTACCCGAACGTCTACCTGATGGACCAGTTCAGCTCCCAGATCCGGCACTTCCGCCCGATCGCGGTGGACAGGACAGAGGTCACCATCTACTGCATCGCCCCCAAGGGCGAGAGCGCCGAGGCCCGCGCCAACCGCATCCGCCAGTACGAGGACTTCTTCAACGCCTCCGGCATGGCCACCCCGGACGACCTGGAGGAGTTCCGCTCCTGCCAGAAGACCTACCTGGCCGGCGCCGCCCCCTGGAACGACCTCAGCCGCGGCGTCGCCCACCGGATCACCGGGCCCGACGAGGACGCGAAGAAGCTCGGCATCCACCCCATCGCGAGCGGCGCCCGCACCGAGGACGAAACGCTCTACCCGATCCAGCACGGCTACTGGCTGGACACGATGCGCAAGGCGGTGGCCGCCGAGGGCGCCGCCACTCCCGGCCAGGACCGGTAAGGACGGAGCGAGGACATGACCGTGAGCACCGAGACGGCCACCGCGGCCGTCACCGTGGAGGACATCCGCCAGTTCCTCTACCGCGAGGCCCGCTACCTCGACGACCGCGAGTTCGAGAAGTGGCTGGAGTGCTACCACCCGGACGTCGAGTTCTGGATGCCGGCCTGGGCCGACGACGACGAGCTGACCCGCGACCCGCGGACCGAGATCTCCCTCATCTACTACGCCAACCGCGGCGGCCTGGAGGACCGGGTCTTCCGCATCCGCACGGACCGCTCCAGCGCCACCAGCCTCCCCGAGCCGCGCACCGGGCACCACATCACCAACGTGGAGGTGGTGGAGCGCCGTGGGGACGTCGTCGACCTCCGCTTCAACTGGTACACGCTCTACTACCGCTACCAGAACATCGACCCGTACTTCGGGACGTCGTTCTACACGGTGGACTTCTCCGGGGAGACGCCGCTGATCACGAAGAAGAAGGTCGTTCTGAAGAACGACTGCATCCATCACGTGGTCGACATCTACCACATCTGATCTCCCGCCCTTTCCCCGAAGCGAGTTCACCATGAGCAGTTATCAGGTCGCCCTGACCTTCGAGGACGGCATCACCCGGTTCGTCACCTGCGGACCGCACGAGACCGTCGCCGACGCGTCCTACAAGGCACGCATCAACATCCCCCTGGACTGCCGGGACGGTGCCTGCGGCACCTGCAAGTCCCTCTGCGAGAGCGGCCGTTACGACGGCGGCGACTACATCGACGAGGCGCTGACCGACGAGGAGGCCGCGCAGGGGTACGCGCTGCCCTGCCAGATGACCCCGCAGAGCGACCTGGTGCTCCGCATCCCCACCACCTCCGGCGCCGCCAAGACCGCCGCCGCCACGCACGCCTCGACCCTGGTCGCGCTGGAGAAGCTGTCGGAGACCACCGTCGCCTTCACCCTGGAACCGGACGACCGCGCCGCGCTCGCCTTCCTGCCCGGCCAGTACGTCAACGTCGCCGTGCCCGGCACCGACGCCACCCGCTCCTACTCCTTCAGCTCAGGACCCGCCGAGGGCCAGGTCTCCTTCCTCGTCCGCCTCACCGAGGACGGCGCGATGTCCGGCTATCTGCGCGACCGCGCCCGGGTCGGCGACCGCGTCGAGTTCACCGGGCCGATGGGCAGCTTCTACCTCCGCGGGATCGAGCGGCCCGCGCTGCTGCTGGCCGGCGGCACCGGCCTCGCGCCGCTGCTCTCCATGCTGGAGAAGCTGGCCACCGAGCCCCCGGCCCACCCCGTCCACCTGGTCTACGGCGTCTCCGCCGACCGCGACCTGGTCCGCCTCGAAGCGCTCGCCGACTACGCCGAGGTGATCCCCGGCTTCACCTTCGACCACTGCGTCAAGGAGTACGTCACCGGCCGCCTGGAGCCGCGCCACCTCAACGACGGCGACGTGGACGTCTACGTCTGCGGCCCGCCGCCCATGGTCGAGGCGGTCCGCACGTACCTGGCCGAACAGGGCGTGACCCCCGCCCACTTCCACACCGAGAAGTTCGCGCCGACCGGCACCGCGCGGCTCGCGGGGGCCGCCCGGTGAGCGCCGCGCACTTCCCCGGCCGGTTCGCCGGCCGGAAGGCCGTGATCACCGGCGCGGCGCAGGGCATCGGCGAGTGCGTGGCCCGCCGGATGGCCGCCGAGGGCGCCGAGGTCGTCCTCGTCGACCGCTCCGAACTGATCCTGGAACTGGCCGCCGAACTGGGCAAGGACGGTGCAGCCGCGCACGCCGTCACCGCCGACCTCGAACAGTACGAGGGTGCCGAGAGGGCCGTGACCGAGGCGCACCGCGCGCTCGGCGGCCGCATCGACGTCCTGGTCAACAACGTCGGCGGCACCATCTGGGCCAAGCCCTACGAGCACTACACCCCCGAGCAGATCCGGGCCGAGGTGCAGCGCTCCCTCTTCCCGACGCTGTGGACCTGCCACGCGGCCCTCCCGCACCTGATCGAACAGCGTTCCGGCACGATCGTGAACGTCTCCTCGGTGGCCACCCGCGGCGTCAACCGCGTCCCGTACGCCGCGGCCAAGGGCGGCATCAACGGCATCACCTCGGCGCTGGCCCTGGAGGCCGCCCCGTACGGCATCCGCGTCGTCGCCACCGCGCCCGGCGGCACCGACGCGCCGCCCCGCCGGGTCGCCCGCGGCCCGGCCGCCGCCGACGCGCGGGAACGCGCCTGGTACCAGCAGATCGTCGACCAGACGGTCGGCTCCTCCCTGCTCAAGCGGTACGGGACCCTCGACGAGCAGGCCGCCGCGATCTGCTTCCTGGCCTCCGACGAGGCCTCGTACATCACCGCCTCCGTCCTGCCCGTCGCCGGCGGTGACCAGGGATGAGCGGCCCGCGCGAGCGTACGGCGCGCCGCGGCTAAGGTGAGTCCCGATGGACGATCACGACGTTTCGCCGCTTCTTCCGGACGGCGTGGGCGAGACGGTCCAGCGGGGCCCGGCGGGCCGGCAGGCCGAGCTGGCCGCCCTGGACCGGCTGCTGGCCGCCGCCCGCGCCGGACACCCCTCGATCGTCCTGGTCGAGGGGGCTTCCGGCATGGGCAAGACCGCCCTGATCGACCATTTCCTTCAGGAACAGCACGGCTTTCTGCAGGAGCAGCACGGCTTTCTGCAGGAACAGCACAGCCTGAATGATCAACAGGGCTTCTCTCAGGACCAGCACGGCCTCGACGAACCGCACGGCCGTCCGGACGAGCACACCGTCCGCGTGTACCGCGCGAGCGGCGTGCGCTGGGAGAACGAGCTGGACCTCGGCGTCGCCGACCAGCTCGCCAAGGCCGCGGGCGCCGCCCTCTTCCCGGACGGCACCGAGCCGTCCGAGCCGTCCGAGCCGTCCGAACCGCCCGGCCCGCTCGCCGCCGGCCGCCGGCTGCACGAGATATGGAGCGCCCACCGCCAGGACACCGCCGTCGTCGTCATCGACGACGCCCACTGGGCGGACGCCGCCTCGCTGCGCGCCGTCGCCTCCGCCGTCCGCCGGATGTCCAGCGAGAAGGTGCTCGTCGTGCTGGCCGCCGCCGACGACGCACTGCACCGGCTGCCGGTCGACGTGCTGGACTTCCTGGCCGCGTACCGCGACGGGGCGCTGCGGCTGGGCCCCCTCACCCCCGAGGACGTCCAGCAGCTGGCCTGGAGCGCGGGCCGCGTCGACCTCTCACTCCCCGCCGCGCGCATCCTCTGCCGCCACACCCGCGGCAACCCCCTCCACATCACCGACCTGCTCCAGGAAGTGCCCGCCGGCATCTGGCGGGACTGGCAGCCCGCACTGCCGGCGCCCCGGCGGTACGCCTCCGCGGTCCACCGCCGCCTCGACGCCTGCGGACCGCAGGCCCGCACCCTCATCGAGGCCTGCTCGGCGCTCGGCGAGTCGGTGCCGTTCGCCGAGGCCGCCGAGCTGTCCGGTGTCGCCGACCCGCTCGCGGCCGTCGACGAGGCCCGCCGGGCCGGCCTGCTCACCACGGCCGACGGCCCCGGACTGACCCTCCTCACGTTCCCGCACCCGCTCGTACGGGCCGCCGTGCACGGCGCACTCGGCCTCGTCGAACGCGGCGACCTGCACCGCCGCGCCGCGGAGATCGTCGAGGACCACGGCCGCCGCCTGATGCACCGGGTCGCCGCCACCCCCGCCGCCGACGCCGAGCTGGCCGACGACCTGGACCGGTTCGCCGCCGACCGGGCCGCCGAGGGCGCCTGGTCCCAGGTGGCCGGCGCGCTGGTCGCCGCCAGCCGGCTCACCCCGGCCCGCGCCACCCGTCGCGACCGCCTGCTGCGGGCCGTCGACGCCCTGGTCGGCGCGGGGGACCGGCCGCAGGCCGAGACCTTCGCCGCCGAGCTGGAGAGCTACCCGCCCGGCGCGCTGCGCGACTCCGTCCTCGGCTACCTCGCGATCACCCGCGGCCGCCCCGAAGAGGCCGAGGTACGGCTCACGCACGCCTGGGAGCGCTGCGACCCGGCCCGCCGGCCCGAGCTGGCCGCCGCGATCTGCCACCGCCGGGTACTGCACTCGCTCGGCCGCTGTCGCGCCGCCGACCTCGTCCACTGGGCCCGCAAGGCCGTCGACCTGGTCGGCCCGATGGAGCCCTCGGCGGTGGAGTCGGAGGCGATCCTCGGGCTCGGGCTCGCCGCCATGGGGCGCGCCGAGGAGGCCGCGCACGCCTACGACGACGTACTGGCCCGGATCTCCAGCGGCGCCCAGTCCCAGCGCGTACAGATGGGCCGGGGCTGGATGGACCTGGCGATGGACGAGCCCGAGGCCGCGCGGCGCGAGCTGGAGGGCGCCGTGCCCACCGGATTCCGGATGGGCTCCACCCGTATCTCGCTGTGGGCGCAGGCCTGGCTGGCCCGCACCCAGTTCGCGCTGGGCGCCTGGCAGGACGCCGTGCGCACGGTCGACCGGGCGGCCGCCCAGCTCGCAGAGGTCCGGATGGAGCTGCTGCGCCCGCTGGTGCACTGGACGGGCGCGCAGATCCACGCGCTGCGCGGCGACTGGGCGGCCGCCCGCCACCACGCCCGGCAGGCCTCCGCCGACATGCAGCACTACGAAGCGATGGTGGTGCCCGCCTGCCTGGCCCGCGCCCAGGTCGCCGAGGCCCGCGGCCAGTACGAGCGGGTGACCGCGGCGCTGGAGCCCGTCCTGCGGCTGCGGCAGCGCGAGGGCATCGACGAGCCCGGCTTCTGGCCCTGGCAGGACGTCTACGCCAATGCGCTGGTGATGACCAACCGGGTGCCCGAGGCCGACGCCTTCCTCAAGCCCTTCGAAGAGCTGGCCGCCGACCGCGGCCACCGCTCCACGATGGCCCGGCTCGGCTACGTACGTGGCCGGATCGCCGGGAGCGAGGGCGACCTGGACGCGGCCCGCGCCCACTTCGAAGGGGCGCTGGCCCACCTGGAGCACCTGCCGCTGCCGTACGACCGGGCGCGGGTGAGCTACGCGTACGGCCAGACGCTCCGCCGCGCGGGCAAGCGCCGGGAGGCGGACGCGCTGCTCCAGAACGCCCGGGACGCGTACGTGCTGCTCGGCGCCCGTACGTACGTCGAACGCTGCGAGCGGGAGCTGCAGGCCGGCGGCCTGAAACGGGGCGGCGCCGAGGACTTCTCCCGGCTCACCGCACAGGAGCGGGCGGTGGCCCGGCTGGTCGCGCGCGGGATGAGCAATGCGCAGGTCGCGTCGGAGCTGTTCCTGTCGGTGAAGACCGTGCAGTACCACCTCACGCACGTGTACGCGAAGTTCGGCGTGCGCTCGCGGGGAGAGCTGGCGGCCGTGTTCCGGGACTCCTGACCCGTACGGCATTCGCACAGAAATTCGAACACGGCGTACGCTGACCCCATGGCCACGCACGCCACCCACGCCTCTCGCGCCGCACACGTCCAGGGCTCGCTCTTCGACGGAGCCGAGGAGACGGGCCTGCGCCCGCTCGCCGGCGTCGAACGCACCGTCCTCGGCCTCGGCGCCTGGACGGACGTCCTCCCCGGCTGGCTCACCGGCGCCGACGAGGTCTTCGACGAGCTGGTGGGCAAGGTGCCCTGGCACGCCGAGCGGCGCCAGATGTACGAGCGGGTCGTCGACGTGCCCCGGCTGCTCTGCCACTACGGCGAGGGCGAGGAGCTGCCGCACCCGGTGCTGGACCGGGCCCGGGACGCGCTCAGCGCGCACTACGCGCCCGAGCTGGGCGAGCCCTTCCGCACGGCCGGCCTGTGCTACTACCGCTCCGGCGAGGACAGCGTCGCCTGGCACGGCGACCGCATCGGACGCGGCCGCACCCAGGACACCATGGTCGCGATCCTCTCCGTCGGCGAGCCCAGGGCGCTCGTGCTGCGCCCCCGCGACGGCGGCGGGCCGACCGTCCGCCGCTCCCTCGGCCACGGCGACCTCATCGTCATGGGCGGCTCCTGCCAGCGCACCTGGGACCACGCCATCCCCAAGACGGCCCGCCCGGTCGGCCCCAGGATCAGCATCCAGTTCCGGCCGCGGGGCGTGCGCTGAGAGGGCCGCCACCTGATGCGCTGACGCGCCCCGCCACCCACTGCAGTGAGAGCCCCGCCGGCGGACGCGCCGAGGGGCCCCGCCACATGACCGGACCACGCCTTGTGGGTCCCTCCCACATCGGTACGGGACCTCGCGCTGCTTAAGGTGACGCCCATGAGCGCCACCTCCACACCAGGTACCGCCCCCGCGTCCGGCCTCGCCGGCCGCACGGCACTCGTCACCGGCGCGGCCGGCGGCATCGGCGCGGCCTGCGCGCTGCGGCTGGCCGCCGACGGCGCCACCGTCCGCGCGGTCGACCGGGACGGCGACGGGCTCGCCCGGCTCGCGGAACGGGCCGACGGCCTGCCCGGCGCGCTCCGGCCCGTCGCCCTCGACCTCACCGACCTGGACGCCGCCGAGGAGAGCGCGGCCGGCGCCGACATCCTCGTCAACAACGCCGGCATCCAGCTCGTCCGCCCCATCGAGGAGTTCCCGCCGGACACCTTCGCGACCGTACTGAAGGTCATGCTGGAGGCGCCCTTCCGCCTCCTGCGCGGCGCACTGCCCCACATGTACGCCCAGGGCTGGGGCCGCGTCGTCAACATCTCCTCCGTGCACGGCCTGCGCGCCTCGCCGTACAAGTCGGCCTACGTCGCCGCCAAGCACGGCCTGGAGGGCCTGTCCAAGGTCGCGGCCCTGGAAGGCGCCGAGCACGGCGTCACCTCCAACTGCGTCAACCCCGGCTACGTCCGCACCCCGCTGGTCGAGAAGCAGCTCGCCGACCAGGCCGAGGCGCACGGCATCCCCGCCGAGCGCGTGCTGACCGAGATCCTGCTCGCCGACTCCGCCGTGAAGCGGCTGGTCGAGCCGGACGAGGTCGCCGAAGCGGTCGCCTACCTCTGCGGCCCCCGGTCGTCCTTCATCACCGGCACCTCGCTGTCCATGGACGGCGGATGGACGGCGCACTGACCTCGGAGCCCCCGGGACCCTCAGGGCCCTCGGGGTCCTCGGGGTCTGCCGGGTCATCGGGCGCTCCGGGGCCCTCGGCGGCCGGCGTGCCCGCCCCTCCCGCGGCTGGCGCGCCGCGGCGTACCGGAGGTATCCCTAGGTCCATGCCACCCCAGCAGTCCGCCGAGCCGTCCGCCGCACCGGCCGAGACCCCCTTCCTCGACCTGCTCGCCACCGGCGCGCCCGCCGAGGACTTCGAGCGCGCCGTACTGCGCGCCCGGGCCGACGGCGCCACCCCCGAGCGGCTCGCCGCCCTGGAACGCGCCAAGCTGCTCGCACTGCGGGTCCGCACCGAGCTGGAGGGGCGGCGCCGCCGCGAGGCCGAGCTGTCCGCGCTGTACGAGACCGCGCACGACTTGGCCGGGCTGCGCGACCTGGACGCGGTGCTGCGGGCCATCGTGCAGCGCGCCCGCTCCCTGCTCGGCACCGAGACCGCGTACATGACCCTCAACGACCCCGTCGCGGGTGACACGTACATGCGGGTCACCGACGGCTCGGTCTCCGCCCGCTTCCAGCAGCTGCGCCTGGGTATGGGGGAGGGGCTCGGCGGCCTCGTCGCGCAGACCGCCCGCCCCTACGTCACCGACAGCTACTTCGACGACCCGCGCTTCCAGCACACCCGGACCATCGACACGGGCGTACGCGACGAGGGGCTCGTCGCGATCCTCGGCGTACCGCTGAAACTCGGCAGCGGCGTCATCGGCGTGCTCTTCGCCGCCGACCGCCGGGTCCGGGTCTTCGACCACGCCGAGATCGCGCTGCTCTCCGCGCACGCCGCCCACGCGGCCGTCGCCATCGACACCGCCAACCTCCTCGCCGAGACCCGCAAGGCGATGACCGAGCTGGAGGCCGCCAACGAGATCATCCGCGACCGCAGCGGCGTCATCGAGCGCGCCTCCGACATCCACGACCGCCTCGCCGAGCTGGTGCTGCGCGGCGGTGGCGTACAGGACGTGGCCGCGGCGGTGGCCGAAGTCCTCGACGGCACCGTGGAGTTCACCGACGCCGAACGGGTGCCCGCCGAGGCCCTGGACCGCTCACGCGCCGCCGACGGCCACGCGGTACGCGACGGCGACGACTGGGTGGCCGCCGTCCGCTCCGGCAGCGAGGTGCTCGGCGCGCTCGTCCTGCGCGGCCACCCGCACCTGGACCCCGTCGACCAGCGCACCCTGGAGCGGGCCGCGATGGTGACCTCCCTGCTGCTGCTCGCCCGGCGCACCGCCGGCGAAGCCGAACAGCGGGTACGCGGCGAACTGCTCGACGACCTGCTGGACGCCCCCGACCGCGATCCGCGGCTGCTGCGCGAGCGCGCCGCCCGGGTCGCCGCCGACCTGGACGCGCCGCACGTCGTCCTCGCCGCGCGCATCGAGGACCCGGCGGGAGACGGAGCGGCCCCGGCCGACGGTGCCGTACGGCCCGGTGGGCCGAACGCCGTGGCGGGCCCGGACGGCGCCGGGGCCACCGGGCGGCAGCGCCTGTGGTCCGCCGCCTCCCACCTCGCCGCCACCCGCCAGGGACTGGCCGCGGCCCGGGACGCCGGCGTCGTCCTGCTGCTCCCGCTGGGCCGGGACGACGACCCGGGCGAGGCGGCCCGCAAGGCCGCCCGCCAGCTCGGCGCCGCCGTCCACGCACCGGTCACCGTCGGCGCCTCCGCCCCCGTACCCGCGCCGGCCGCCACGCCCGCCGCCGTCGCCACGGCCTACGCGCAGGCCCGGCGCTGCCGCGAGGCGCTGCGCGTACTCGGCCGCTGCGGCCAGGGCGCCGCCGCCGAGGACTTCGGCTTCCTCGGCCTGCTGCTGGCCGACGGCCGCGACGTCGACGGCTTCGTACGCCGCACGCTCGGCGAGGTCGTGGACTACGACGAGCGCCGCGGCACGGACCTGCTGCGCACCTTGAACGCGTACTTCGAGAGCGGCATGAGCCCGGCCCGTACGAAGGACGCGCTCCACGTGCACGTCAACACGGTCGCCCAGCGCCTGGACCGGATCGGCCGCCTGCTCGGCCCGGGCTGGCAGTCCCCGTCCCGAGCCCTGGAGCTGCAACTGGCCCTGCGACTGCACCAGCTGTCGGCGGCGCTGGGCGACTAGCTTTCCTGGTGGGCGGCTCAGCCCAGCCCCGCCTCCGCCGCCCGTGCGCTCTCCTTCGCCGGTGCGGATTCCGGCTCGACCGCCGCCAGGTCCCGGTTGCGGGTCTCCTCGGCCGCGTACAGGGCGATCAGGGTCAGCACCGCCGCGGCGATGACGTACAGCGCGATCGGGGTCGGGCTGCCGTAGTCCGCCAGCAGCGCGGTGGCGATCAGCGGCGCCGGCGCGCCCGCCGCGACCGAGGAGAACTGCGCGCCGATCGACGCGCCCGAGTACCGCATCCGGGTCGCGAACATCTCCGCGAAGAACGCGGCCTGCGGCGCGTACATCGCCCCGTGGAACACCAGCCCGACGGTCACCGCGAGCAGCAGCAGTCCGAAGTTCCCGCTGTCGACCAGCGCGAAGAAGGGAAACGCCCAGGCCGCGACCCCCAGTGCGCCGATGAGGTACACCGGACGCCGGCCCACGCGGTCCGAGAGCGCGCCCCACGCCGGGATCACCGCGAAGTGCAGCGCGGAGGCGATGAGTACGGCGTTCAGCGCGATCTGCTGGGACAGTCCGCTGTGCTCGGTGGCGTAGACGAGGACGAACGCCGTGAGCACGTAGTACGAGATGTTCTCGGCCATCCGCGCGCCCATCGCGATCAGCACGTCCCGCCAGTGGTGCCGGAGGACCGCGACGAGCGGCAGCCGCTCCGCCGCCGACTCCGTGCCCTTGCGCGCCGCCGCCTGTGCCAGCGCCGCCTTGAACACCGGTGACTCGTCCACCGACAGCCGGATCCACAGCCCGAGGATCACCAGTACGCCGGACAGCAGGAACGGGATCCGCCAGCCCCACGACACGAACGCGGCCTCCGGCAGCAGCGCGGTCAGCGCCGCGAGCACGCCGGTCGCCAGCAGCTGCCCGGCCGGTGCGCCGGTCTGCGGCCAGGACGCCCAGAAGCCACGCCGCCGCGCGTCGCCGTGCTCGCTCACCAGCAGCACGGCGCCGCCCCACTCGCCGCCCAGCGCGAAGCCCTGGACGAGCCGCAGCAGCGTCAGCAGCAGCGGCGCGGCCGAGCCGACCGTGGCGTGCGTGGGCAGCAGTCCGATGGCGAACGTCGCGCTGCCCATCATCAGCAGGCTCAGCACCAGCAGCTTCTTACGGCCGAGCCGGTCGCCGTAGTGCCCGAAGACCAGCGCGCCGACGGGCCGGGCCGCGAATCCGACCGCGTACGTCAGGAACGACAGCAGCGTGCCCACCAGCGGGTCGGAGTCCGGGAAGAACAGCTTGTTGAAGACCAGCGCGGCGGCCGATCCGTAGAGGAAGAAGTCGTACCACTCGACGGTGGTGCCGATCAGGCTCGCGGCGACGATGCGCCGCAGCCCGGCGGGGGATGGTGGGACGTGCGCGGTGGCGGCCATGGGCTCACTCCGGAACCGGAAGGGGGACGTTGCGATGTCGCCACACGGTAGGAAGCCGGGGACGGACCGCGTATGTGGCCGCGCACCACACTTCCCGGGGAGGGTGTGCGGGCGGCGGCCATGCCATCGGTGACGGCTCACCCGCCGGACCCCGGTTTCCGGACCGGTCCGCCCGGGCACCCGGCTGATCTCACTCGTACCGCTGGGCGAGTGACAATGCGTGGACACCCGCCCCTCCCGGTCGCACACGCGATCCCGCGGGGTGAGCCTGGACGGGGACGGTATCCGCGTACGGCTCGACAGGAAGGTTGCACAGTGGACAGCGCGCACCAGGAGACGCAGGCGGGGCACGCGGCGGAGGTCACGGTCGAGTGCAGCGGATGCAGGCCGGAGGATGCGCAGGCCATCTTCACCGCGCTGCGGACGTCCTTCGCGTCCGACCGCGAAGCGGACGACGCGCCCCGCGAGACGGCCGGTGGGGGACCGAGCGTGTGGACCGCGACCTTCGACGTCAATCAGGGTCGCGACAAGCCCGGGCCCACTCGGCTCTCCGCCCCGTGCACGGTCACCCTGCAGGGCGGCTACCAGGCGGTCGACCAGCTGCGGAAGGCGCTGCTGCCCGCCTTCGTGGTCTCCGTCGTCGGCACGGCGGCGGGCGACCAGGAGGAAGAGGTCCAGCTGCGCCTGGAAGGCCGCTAGGACCGGACCGTCGGCGAACGCCGGTACCGGGCCGTTGGAGAACCACTGGAACCGTTAGGACCGCTAGAACCGCTAGGACCGGTGGTCCGGCCTGCGGGCGAAGAAGTTCAGGGCCGTCAGGGTCAGCACCGATTCGTCCCGCTGGTTGAGCACCTCGATCCCGGTGCGCACGATGCCCCGGTCCGGCTTGGACCGGGAGACCCGCGCGTCCAGGATCGTCGTACGGATCGACAGTGTGTCGCCCGGCCGGACGGGCCGTACCCAGCGCAGTTCGTCCACGCCGGGTGACGCCAGGCTCGCCACCTTGCTGACGTAATGGTCGGCGTAGAGCCGCATCATCACCGCGCTCGTGTGCCAGCCGCTCGCGATCAGTCCCTTGAACGGCCCGTCCGCCGCCGCCACCGGGTCGGTGTGGAAGCTCTGCGGGTCGAACCGCCGCGCGAAGTCGAGGATCTCCTCCTCGGTGAGCGTGATGCTGCCGTAGGTGTACACCGCTCCCGGTACGTAGTCCTCGAAGTACCGCGCAGTGATGGGCGCTGCGAAGTCCGTGGCGTCCGATGGCGTCGTCGTCATGCGGGCACGGTATTACGGTACTGACACCATGAGCGCGCACCTGTACGGTCCGGACTTCTTCCGGGACCCCTACGCGACCTACGCCCAGCTGCGGTCCGCGGCCCCCGTGCACCCCCTCCCGCCGCGCGGCGACGGCCCGCCGGCCTTCCTCGTCACCGGCTACGCCGCCGCCCGCGCCGCGCTCGCCGACCCCCGGCTGTCCAAGGACACCGCGCGCTACTTCGCCGACCGGCCCACCAACCGTCGGCTGCACCCCGCGCTCGCTCACACCATGCTCGCCACCGATCCGCCGGACCACACCCGGCTGCGCCGCCTGGTGGCCCCCGCCTTCACCACGGGCGCCGCCGCCCGGCTCCGCCCGTACCTCGACGAGCTGACCGCCGAGCTGACCCGGGACTGGCGGCCGGGGGACACCGTCGACCTCGTCGCCGGGCTCGCCGTACCGCTCCCGGCCACCGTCATCTGCCACCTCCTCGGCGTGCCCGGGGCGGACCGCGCACAGCTCCGGGCCTGGTCGGACCAGCTGTTCGAGGCGGGTGCGCCGGACCGCATCGACGCGGCGTCGCACGAGGTGGCGGAGTATTTCGGCCGGCTCGTCGCGGACAGGCGCGCGGCGCCCGACGACGGGCTGCTGTCCGCGCTGATCGCCGCGCGCGACGGCACCGACCGGCTCGGCGAGGACGAACTGGTCTCGCTCGCCGTCCTGATCCTGGTCGCCGGGCACGAGACCACCACGAACCTCATCGGCAACGCGGTGCTCGCCCTGCTCGACCACCCGGACACCGCCGCCCGGCTGCGCGACCGCCCCGAGCTGGTCCCCGCGGCCCTCGACGAACTGCTGCGGTACGACTCCCCGGTGGGCGTCGCGACGTTCCGGTACGCCACCGAGCCGCTGACGCTGGCCGGGACGGACGTACCGGCCGGAGCGCCGGTGCTGGTCTCGCCCGGCGCGGCCAACCGCGATCCGGCGCGGTACGCCGACCCGGACGCGCTCGACCTCGACCGCGAGGCGGCCGGTCATCTCGCGTTCGGCCACGGCATCCACCGCTGCCTGGGCGCCCCACTCGCCCGCGCCGAGGCCACAACGGCACTGACCACCCTCCTCACCCGCTTCCCCCGCCTCCGCCCGGCCGTCCCTCCCGCCGAACTGCGGTACCGCCACACCCGGTTGATGCGAGGGCTGGAGGCACTGCCGGTGGTGCTGTGAGCCGACGGCCGGAAAACCCCGTCCATCCGTGCACGCGTGGGCACAATGGGCGCATGGATCACATGGACCACACCGAGACGACCATGGACCCTCTTGAGGCGCTCTACCGGCGCTGGCTCATCGACCTGTGGCACGGCGACTTCGCCGTGGCCGAGGAGATCCTCGCCCCCGACTTCGTCGGCCACTGGCCCACGTTCGATGTGCAAGGGCCGGGGGAGACCGCCGAGCAGATCCGCCGCTCGTACGAGTTCTTCGACGACATCAAGGTCACGCTCGACGCCGGCCCGGTGGTCGGCGACGGCATGGTGGCCGCGCGCTGGACGTTCCACGGTGCCTACCGCGGCGGCATCCCCGGCGCCACCGCGCCGCCCGGCACGCGGGTCGCCTTCGCGGGCCAGGACCTCTTCCGGGCCGCCGACGGCCGCTTCACCGAGTACTGGGTCGTGTCCGACGGCCTCGGCATGATGACGGCTCTGGGGGCGGTCGGCGCGTAGGCGGCTGCTGCTGCGGGCGCGCTGGGCGCGCTATGCGGGCGCGGGCGTACCGGGCCCATGACGCGGGCGTCCACGGCCTCCGGTACGCGGCCTGGCCGGTACGTCACCGGGCAGGCATGCGGCCGGGGCGGTGCGGGCGCCCCGGGTACAGGCGCCCGCACCGACCCGACCCCGCCCGGTCCGGCCGTGCCTCGCTCCCGGCCGTGCCTCGCTCACTCCTTGCGGACCTCGCTCACTCCTTGCGGACCTCGCTCACTCCTTGCGGTAGGAGTACGCCTCCGCGGCAGCCGTGGCCACCGCGTCCAGGTCCGCGCCGGCCGAGGCCGTGACCACGGCGGCCACCGCGCCCTCCAGGAACGGCGCGTCCACCAGCCGCGCCCCCTCCGGCAGTTCGTCGCCCTCGGCGAGCAGCGCCTTCACCGTCAGGACGGCGCTGCCCAGGTCCACCAGGACGGCCACGCCCGCGCCGCGGTCGACCGTACGGGCCGCCTCGGTGATCAGCTCGGCGCTCGTCCCGAGCCCGCCGTCGGGCGTGCCGCCCGCCGCCGCGACCGGCGCCTTCGCGTCGCCGCCCGCCAGCCCGGTGGCCAGCTCCGCGACCGACTCGGCCACCGCGCGGCTGTGCGAGACCAGCACGATGCCGACCGGTGTGTCCGCGCTCATCCGGTCACCTCCGCGAGTGCGGCGAACAACAACGCCGACGAAGTCGCCCCCGGGTCCTGGTGTCCGATGCTGCGTTCGCCCAGGTAGCTGGCCCGGCCCTTGCGGGCCTGGAGCGGGGTGGTGTCGACCGCGCCCTTCTCCGCGGCCTCGGCGGCGGCCGCGAAGGAGGTGCCCAGTGCCTCGACCGCCGGGTCCAGCGCGTCGAGCATCGTCTTGTCGCCCACTGCCGAGCCGCCGAGCTGAGCGACCGCTTCGACCCCGCCGCGGAGCGCCGCCCGCAGCTCCTCGGCGGTCACGCCCGGCGCGTCGCCCAGGGCCTTGCCCGCACGGCGCAGCAGTGTTCCGTACAGCGGTCCCGAGGCGCCGCCCACGGTCGAGATCAACTGCCGTCCGGCGGTGGTCAGTACGGCACCGGGCGTCGCCGGCGGTTCCGACTCCAGCACCTTGGCGACGGCGGTGAAGCCGCGCTGCAGGTTGCTGCCGTGGTCGGCGTCGCCGATGGGGGAGTCCAGCTCGGTGAGGCGCTCGGCCTCCTGGTTCACCCGGGCGGCGGCAGCCTGCATCCAGCGGATGAAGAGCGCGGCGTCGAGGGCCGTTTCGGTCACGTGCTGCTCCTGAGGTCTGCGGTACGCGTAGGGATACGAGTACGGGACGTACTGGGGACGGATTGCAGGTACGAGTACGAGTACGGGTGCGGAGACGGGGTTACCGGGAGGGGGTACGCGGGTGTGGGCACTCGCGGGCGGGCAGTCGGTCCTGGCAGGTCAGCGCCCCCACCGTAGCCCGGGCGTCTGCACCGGCGCGTCCCACAGGCGGAGCACCTCTTCGTCCGCCTGGCACAGCGTCACCGAGCAGCCCGCCATGTCCAGCGAGGTCACGTAGTTGCCGACGAGCGTACGGGCCACCGGCACGCCGTGCTCGCCGAGCACCCGCTGCACCTCCGCGTTGAAGCCGTACAGCTCCAGCAGCGGCGTCGCGCCCATCCCGTTGACCAGCGCCAGCACCGGTCCGCGCGGCTGCCAGTCCTGCAGGATCGCGCCCACCGAGGCGTCGGCGATCTCGCCCGAGGTCATCATCGGCCGCCGCTCCCTGCCGGGCTCGCCGTGGATGCCCACACCGAACTCCAGTTCCCCGGCGGGCAGGTCGAACGACGGGGATCCCTTCGACGGCGTCGTACAGGAGCTGAGCGCCACACCGAAGCTCCGCGAGGACTCCACGACCTGGCGGGCGAGCGTCTCGACGCGCTCCAGCGGCTGGCCCTCCTCGGCCGCGGCGCCGGCCACCTTCTCCACGAAGAGCGTCGCCCCCGTGCCGCGCCGCCCCGCCGTGAACGTGGAGTCCTCCACCGCCACGTCGTCGTTGACGAGCACGCTGGCGACCTGTACGCCCTCGTCCTCCGCCAGCTCCGCCGCCATCTGGAAGTTCAGCACGTCACCGGTGTAGTTCTTCACGATGAACAGCACGCCCTTGCCGCTGTCCACCGCCGCGGCTGCCCGCACCATCTGGTCCGGTACCGGCGAGGTGAAGACCTCACCGGGGCACGCCGCGTCCAGCATGCCGGGCCCGACGAACCCCCCGTGCAGCGGCTCGTGCCCACTGCCGCCGCCCGACACCAGCGCGACCTTCCCGGCCACCGGCGCGTCCCGCCGCACCACGACGCGCCCCTCGACATCCACGACCAGCTCCGGATGCGCCGCCGCCATCCCCCGCAACGCGTCCGCGACCACACTCTCCGGCACATTCATCAGCATCTTCACGGGTACCTCCTGGTGAGATTAGCAGCCTGGCCTCTGAGCAGTGTTTCCGCAGGTGGCGGTGGGTATGCCCAGCTCTCGATCTTGGCGGTCCATGTCGCTCCGAAGCGGCTCCTGGCGGGTCTGACGCTGACTGGACGCCGACTTTCCTGACGTGTCGTCAGCTTCGAATCGAAGCCCCGCGCCACCCCCTCCGAAACAGTTCAGCCCCAGTATCGACCCCATGTCGATCGAGGTCACGGACCGTGCTTCCCCGGGACTGACGGTGCTCCGGCCCCGCAGCGGGACTCGGTCGGAGCGTCGGCAGGCATGCAGGCATGCAGGCCTGCGAGTCGGCGGTGCTCGGCTGCTGAGTCCTCTGGTTGCCGAGCGGCTGTTGAGTCCAGGTACGCGTGCACTCTCGCGCCCGCCGGTTCGGCCGTGCACGCAGGTGGCTGGGCGGGCGAACGGGCGGAGAGCGGCTGCAGCCGGCGACGCGGGTTCGTGGCGGGCGCGGGCAGCGTGCCGTCCGCTGGTGTGCGGGTTCAGGTGTTGTGCCGCCAGAGGAGTACGGCGGCGACGGCCAGCAGCATGATCGCCGCGATGTCGATTCGCGCCACACGCATCGTCGCGTGGTTGAGGCCCGGTGCGGAGCGTGTGAGGAGCACGAACGATCCCATACTGATCGCCCCGGCCGTGATGCCGGGGACGCGGAAGGACGGGGTGAATGCCGCGTAGATCAGGGCGAGTCCGACGAGCCCGAGCAGGACGGCCCGGTGGCGCAGGAGCACCGACAGGCCGGCGAAGTCAGGGCCGGTGGCTGTCACGCCGTACGCCGTCGTGATGCGGGACGGCGCGAACGCGACGAAGCCGGGAAGAAGGTTCACCACCCCGACGAGGAGCAGCAGAGCGGTTGCGACGCGGTCGAGCCACATTGTTCAGTCTTTCCCAGGGAGAAGGACGGGCGAGGCGCTGGCTAGCATGCCTGCATGTCACCGGTGGCGCTTTCAAAAACATGCCACGCTCAGGCCGCGCTGTGGTTGTGGCCCGGGCAGGCGTTGTATGTGGGGCCCTCCCTGGCGCTGGACGTCCACTCCGGATCAGTGAGCTGTCTGGCAGTGGGCGTCGACGGGGAGTTCACTGTCCGGGTGGAGAACGAGAACGGCACTCCTCACCTCGTCCGTACCGCACTGATAGCGGCTCGGACGCGGAACCGGATCGTCTCCCACGGGGACCGGATGGCCTTCTGCTACCTGGATCCCGCCTCGCCGCGGGAGCGGGCCTGTCGTCGGATGATGAGCGGGAGCGCCGAGCTCGCCCTGGGGCACAGCCGTGAACTCCAGCTCTCGCGGCTGGCCGCGAAGATGGAGGGGAGCACCCCCATCGCGGTCGCCCGGCACTGGGTGGACCTCGCCGGCCCGGACGACCGCGCATTGGCCGCGGACGCACGGATCCGGCAGGTCGCCCACCGGCTTTCGGAGGGTGCCGGACGGCAGTTGTCGGCGGAGAAGACGGCGGCCGAGGCCGGCTTGTCCGTCTCGATGTTTCTACGGCTCTTCCGGGCCCAGATGGGGACGACTTTCCGCCGTTACCGCCTATGGGCACGCATGTTGCGGGTGGCTACTCTGCTGGAGACATGGCCCGACCTGAGTACGGCGGCCGTGGAGGCGGGCTTCGCCAGCCCTTCCCACTTCAGCAGCGCATTCCATGCGATGTTCGGCCTCCGGCCCAGCCAGCTCCTGGCCCAGGGCGTGACGATCACAGCGGCGTAGCCCGTGGTGTCTGACAGGCACTCGTGGTGGCGGACAGGGAGACGCCCGGCGGCCCCTGCCCGATCGGCCGATCCAGCGCGTTCGCGGCCGGGGGCGAGTGGCCCGGTGACGCCGCGAGCGGGAAGCCGGGCAACGCCGGCCGGCCGCGGCTGGAGAGCGGTGGGGCACCTGCGTGCCGGGGAAAGCATGGCGGGCGCCCTTCGGCGGCCGTCAGGCGATGCAGACTCGGGGAAAGCCAGCGCCGTGGAGGGATGCCGCGTTCGCCGAGGCACGCTCGGAACTCTTCCTCGCGGGCCTGGATCTGCACCGCGCGCTGCCGGCCACCGCGCCCGAGCGCATGCGCAAGAATAAGGCGCAGGTCAAAGACGTAGACGGGCCTCCGCTGCAGGTCGCGATCGGCCGATGGAGCGTACCGCTTCCACGTGTGATCCGCCTACGGGAACCTCCCCGACGCGGGCAAAAAGATGTGGCCCGGGTTGCCGGCTGTTCGGTACGGTCACGGCCATGGCGATCGTGGCGGCTCCGGGGCGGATGGTTCGGCGTGCGGGCATGGGTACGGGCGTGCGTGCGGGCGACGTGGCCGGGTTCGTGCGGCTTGCGCGGCGGACAGCACCAGCTGCTGATGGACCGGTGGTGAGCCGGCGGCTCGACGGGTGAGGGGCGCGTCCGTGTCCACCGTTTCCCCGGCCCGTGAGGGCGGGCGAGGCTGGGCTCTGCTGCTCGTTCTGTGCGGCACGATCTTCCTCGAAGGCAGCGACGTCGCCATGCTGGCCGTCGCTGTTCCCACGATCCGTGCCGACCTCGGCCTGAGCACCGGTACCGCCGCGTGGGTGATGAGCGGTTACGTGCTCGGGTACGCCGGTTTCACCCTGCTCGGCGGCCGCGCCGCCGATCTGCTGGGCAGGCGGCGGATGTTCCTCACCTGGCTGGGCGTCTTCCTGGTCTTCTCCACGCTGGGGGGTCTCGCGACCGAGGGCTGGATGCTGATCGTGGCCCGGTTCGTCACCGGCGTGGCGGCAGCCTTCATGACCCCCGCCGCCATGTCGATCATCACGACCTCGTATCCGCAGGGGCCGCAGCGCGACAAGGCTCTGCTGGTCTTCGCCGGCGTCGGCGCCGCGGGCTTCTCGCTGGGCCTGGTCCTCGGCGGGCTGCTGACCGAAGCCGGCTGGCGCTGGGTCTTCTTCGCCCCGGTGTTCCTGGCCGGCGCCCTTCTCCTTGCGGCGCTGCGGCTGGTGCCGCCCGAGAGGCGCCCCGCGCCCGCACCGCACGGCTTCGACCTGGCCGGGGCGGCCTGCGCCGCCGCCGCGATGCTGCTGTTCGCCTACGGCATCATCCGCCTGGAACACCGCACCCAAGGGCTCGGGCCGACCCTGATGGCGCCGGCCGCAGGGCTGGCGCTGGTGGCAGCGTTCGTCCTCATCGAACGGCGCGCCAAGGCGCCGCTCGTCCGGCTGGCAATCTTCCGCAAGGCCGCGATGGTGCGGGCCGACCTCGCCGCGCTGCTCTTTCTGGGTGCGTTCTTCGGCTTCCAGTTCCTCCTCACGCTCTATCTGCAGGAGCTGCGCGGCTGGTCCTCCCTGCAGACAGCGTTCGCGCTGATCGCCATGGGCTGCGACGCGGTGCTGGCGCCCACCGTCACCCCGCGCCTGGTCCAGCGCTACGGCAACGGCCGGGTGATCCTCGGCGGCTCCCTGCTGGCCGTCGTGGCCTACGGGCTGTTCGTCCCGGTCGGGGTGGACTGGTCCTACGCGGTGATGTTCCCGAGCCTGCTCCTTTCGGGCATCGCCTTCGCCCTCGCCTACGGTCCGCTCACCATCGCGGCGACCGACAGCGTGGCCAAGGAGGAACAGGGCCTGGCCGGTGGGCTGTTGTACACGTGCACCCAGTTCGGCGCGGCGGTCGGGATCTCCACGGTGACCGCCGTGTACGGCATCGCCGCGACCGGTACCGACGACTCACCGCGCGCGGTGCTGGACGCCTACCGCACCGCCCTCGCCGTCCCGGTGGCCATGGTGCTGCTGGGCGCCGCGGTCTCCGCCTTCGGCCTGCGGGGCACCAGGCCCACCGACGGCCCGCGGAACGGCACGGCGCCCGCGGCCCACGACGAGGTCAGCGGCTCTCCTGGGTGAGCCACCCGGTCGCCCGGCGACCGGACCGCATTTCGGCGACGGGCCGTGCGACGACGAATGCGAACCATCACGTCACTGTTCTGCTGAATGCGCCGCAAACGATGTGCCCGGACGGCGCAACATGCTTGACGTGACGATCCGTCCACCCCGTGGTGCGCAAGGGCTTTCGTGAATTCCGAGCCAACTCTACTATCGATGACGGTAGACATTATTGATGACGGAGGGGCCCTTCGGAATGCCGGGTTCTTGCGTACGGGGGTCATGAAATGGGCGAGTCAAAAGAAAGCGATGGCAACGGTCCCCAAAAGGGAGGCGGACTGGCCGTGTTCGATGTGGCGACCGTCGGCGACCGTCCGGCCGAACCGGGCGGGATCGACCGGGAACCTCGCGGTCACCACAGTGATCGGGACATGGCGGCAGTGCTGGCCTTCCAGGCCTGGTTCAACTCCCTCAGATCCCGGGCCGACCTACCGGGCGCCTCGCGATTCATCGCCGACGACGTCGAGCTGTGCTGGCTCGATTCGGATCTCGGAGTGGAACGCGGCATCGAATGCGTCCGAGAACTGCTGGCGAATTCGACACCGGAGCACCACCTTTCCTTGCACGCGGTGGAGAGGTGTGACGGGAGCCTGCTGGGTCATTTCCAGCCTGCTACTTTCGGCGGTGAAACGGAACTCCACGTGGTGGCGGACGGCGGCCGTGTGACTCGAATTGTCGTCGTCATTTCTCCGGAGCGGGGCTGGGCCACCCGGTTGGCGCGTGGCCGAGTCCCACGGTCCGCTGCGGAAGGCGCCGGCCTCCCTCCCGAGAACGGTCGGCGATAGGAATGCGCTCCAGGGGGTACCGGCCGGGACAGCCGACCGGCCGGGAGATGCGTCCCGGCCGGCGGGGAGCGCCGTGCCCATCCCGAGCAGGCACTCCGGACGTCAACCGCGTGTGGCCAGCTCGCGCATCCGGTCGGTGACCGCCTTGCCCAGCTCGGCTGTCGTGACGGGTGGCGCCGACAGGCTGATGTCCGCGGTCGCGCAGGTCCGGATCGTGGCGAAGACGGCGGACTCGACGAGATCCCTGGCGTCGGCCCTGGCGAACGCGTGCTCGCACATCATCGCCACTGACAGGATCGAGCCGATGGGGTTGGCGATGTTCTTCCCCGCGATCGTCGGCGCCGTGCCGCTGACCGGCTCGTAGAGGCCGAAGCCCCGGTCGTTCAGGCTCGCGGACGGCAGCAGGCCCAGTGAGCCGACGAGCCCCCCGGCGAGGTCGCTCAGGATGTCCCCGAACAGGTTCGGCGCCAGGACTACGTCGAAGTCCGCCGGACGCAGGCAGAGCTGGGCCGCCATGTTGTCCACGTAGAGGTCTTCGAATTCGACGTCATGAAACTGCTCACGAAGCGGCGTCAGCGCCGTCCACCACACGGAGAAAACGGGGCCGATCGCATTCGACTTGTGCGCGAAGGTCAGCTTCCTGCGCCTGCTGCGGGCCGCCTCGAAGGCCGTCACTGCTATGCGCCGGGCCTGGGACTCGTCGTAGAACATCTCCTGCGACGCCCACTCGCCGCCGCTGCCGTGGCCCTGCCGCTGTTTGCCGTAATAGACGTCGGAGGTCAACTCCCGCACGACCAGCATGTCGGTACCGTCGATGACCTCGGGCCGCAACGGGGAGACGCCGCTCAGGCTCGGGTACGACCGCACCGGGCGAAGGTTGGCGTACAGGTCGTAGCGCTCCCTGAGCAGGCCGATCGGTTCGGACGGGACCGCCCCGAACAGAATCGCCGTGTTTCCCTCGGCCTGCCCCTCGTCGCAGACCCTCAACGCCTCCTCGGAGATGTATTCCCCGCTCTCCTGGAAGACGCCCTCGCCCACGTCGAACTGCCGCAGTTCTACGTCGAACCCGCATATCTCGGCCGCGGCGGTCAGGACACGCACGCCCTCGCGCGTCACCTCCGGCCCGATGCCGTCGCCCGGCATCACGAGCACTCTCATGGCCATACCGTCATTTCCCGTCGGTGAGGTAACCGTGGAGCGCGGTGTGCCCGGCCGTCAGGGAGGACGCCAGGTAGACCGAGGCGTTGGGCGAGCCCATTCTGCCCCGGAAGTTCCGGTTGATCGTTGCCAGGCAGACGTCACCGTCCCCCAGGACGGCCCCGTGCGCCCCGAAGCACGCCTTGCAGCCCGGCGATTCCACGTTCACGCCCGCCAGCACCAGGTCCTGGGTGATGCCCTGCAGCGCCATCGTCCGGTAGACAGCCATCGTCGCCGGCACCACGACGACCTGGATCCCCTTCGCGACCCGGTTTCCCCGCACCACGTCGGCGAATATCCTGATGTCTTCGAGTTTGCCGCCCGCGCACCCGCCGACATACACCTGATCCACCTTGATTCCCTTGCCGACGACCTCGCGCAAGGGCACCCCGTTGTCCGGCTTGTGCGGCAGAGCGATCATCGGCTCGATGTCCTCCGCCTGGTATGCCACGACCCTTTCGTATACGAAGTCCGGGTCCGGCGTCACCGGCTCATACGTCCGTTTGGCGATCTCGGAAAGATACTTCTCCACTTCCGGCGTCATGCTCATGATGCCGTTCATGGCCCCGCCCTCGACCACCATGTTGCACAGGGAGATCCGCTGGTCCAGCGTGAGGTCGGGGATGGTCGAGCCGGCCCATTCGATCGCCTTCCCGGATGCGCCGCCCATTTTGATGTCACTCAGCAGCCGCAGCATGATGTCCATCGCCTGCACATCCGGCGGCAGTTGCCCGTCGATGCTCACCTGCATCACGTCGGGCACCGAGAACCAGAGCCGGCCGGTCTTGAGCACGGCCGCCATGTCCACGATGCCGACGCCGGTGGCGAGCGCGTTGAAGGCCCCGCCGGTGACGGTGTGCGAGTCGTTGCCGACCAGGAGTTCGCCGGGCAGGGTGAGGCCCTGCTCTATCAATACGGTGTGCGAGACCCCGTATTCCGGGCCGTACGGAAAGTAGTGCTCGATCCCCTGGTCCGCGACGAACTGGTCCATTATCTTGACCAGATTGCGCGACGCGGGATCCTTAGCCGGCACCAAGTGGTCCTGGAACAAGGCGATGCGGGACGGATCCCAGACCTTCGCGTTCTCACCGAAGCCTTCGTAGAAGGTCTCCGTCAGCACGGCGATCCCCGGGTCATGGGAGAAGCTCATGTTGATGCGGGCCTCGATGAACTCGCCGGACTCGACGTACTCCTTTCCCGCCTGCCGCGCGAAGATCTTGTGTGTCATGCTCTGCGGGGTCATCGCTGATCTCCTTGCTGAAGCGCGTACGGAATCAGGCCGCCGGCATTCATGATGGAAAGAAGCGGGCCGAAGTCTTTGAACGGGTAGGTCTCGCCGGCCACTGTGCAGCGACGGGCGTCGAGGTCCACCTCGACGGTCTCGTCGTGGACCGACTCGTCGAAATCATGGTCGATCCGGATCGGCAGCAGGATGCCCATGTTGATGCAGTTGCGGAAGAAGATGTTGCCGAAGGACTTCGCGATCACGACCTGGGCGCCCGCCAGGTTCAGGGCCTGCGGTGCCGTCTCACGGCTGGAGCCACAGCCGAATTCCCGGCCCGCGATGATCACCTGGTAGTCCGAGCGGCCCGTCTTCTCGTTCACGAACGGGACGACGCCCTGATAGTCGATCAGAGCGATGCGGGCGAGCTGCTCGTCACTCTCGATCGGCTCGAACCTGCCGGGCGCCATGAGGTCCGTGTTGACGTAGTCCCCGCAGTGATAAGCCTTGCCTGTCAGTAGGTTGTGCACGTGGCACTCCTTGCCCTTCATTGATGGGATGGCTTCTCCGGCAAGTGGTCCGTGTCGGGGCAGGGGCGCGGCTTGTCCCGCATCAGCGGCGCTGCCAGCACGATGGCCGGGACGGCGAAGACGGCGCTGACCGCCGCCGCTGTCCAGGGCACGCCGAGCGCGGGGGTCAGGAACCCGCCGATCGACCGGCCGCCCAACTGGCACGCGTCGCCGATGGAGAGCACCGTCGCGTAGTACCGCCCCGTGTAGTCAGCGGGCAGGAGGTGCTGCACCTCGGTGAAGAAGATGACCGTGGCGCACGATTCGAGCGCGCCGGCGATGAGCATCAGCAGTACCGCGCCGGTGGCGCTGCCGGTCCAGGGGAGTACCAGCCAGGCCACCGCCTCAAGGACGCTGGCCAGCACGTACACGACCCCACTGCGGTACCTGCTCAGCATCGGGGCCAGCGTGGCGCCGACGATGCCGCCCACCCCGAGAGCCCCGAACAGGTAGCCCAGCATGCCGGGCATGTCGTGGAACGACCTCAGCGAATGGGCGGCCAGCAGGATCGTGCCGGCCCCGAAGGCGAGGTAGTACGTCAGGACCGTGACGGTCAGCGCCGCGAGCCGGGGGCTCCGCCGCAGGAACCCGGCGACGCTTCGGACGTCACCGACCAGTTCCCCGAACCAGTTGGACCGCAGGGCTGCCACGATGCCCGTCGTTCGGTTCCCGGGAGAGCGCTTGACCGGCGCGTGGCTGGGGATCCGGGCGAAGAACAGGGTGGCGGTCAGCGCCATGGCGCCCTCGAGCACGAAAACCCAGGAGAGCCCGACGAGGGCGATGGCGGGCCCGGCCACGGCGGGGCCGATGAAACGGGCCATCCGCTGCGCGGTCACGACCAAGCCGTTCCCGTTCATCTCCGAACCGGAGTCCATCACTTGCGGGCGCAGCGCCAGTGCCGCGGGCACGACGAACATGTAGCCGAAGCCCACGAGCACGGCCAGCACCTGGATCTGCCACAGCGCGGTGGTGAGCGGGAACAGCGCGACCATCAGTCCGCTGAACACCGCGCTGACGACGAGGACGTTGCGGGGGTTGTTGCGGTCGACGATGTTTCCCGCGGCGACGCCGAGAAGGATGTTCGGTACGGTCATCAGCCCGGTCGTCAGGCCGACGCCGAGGCCGAGCCCATGGCGTTCGATGACGAAGAGGGGGACGGCGACCCAGGTGGCCCACTGTCCGACCTCCATCAGGAGCACCGATACGACGAGCCTGCGCAGGCCCGCGTTACGGCGTAAGAGGCGGAACAGGGCCAGGGACCCGGTCGGCTGCTCGTCCGAACCGGTTTTCTCCTGCGCGTCCTGAGTGGCCATCACCCGACCCGCCGTACCTGCGCCCAGCGCCGGAACGGCCGCACCGCGACCTCATCGTCCTCGTCCGACAGGAAGCTGACGAGCCGCAGTCGGCGCGCGGCGCCGGCCAGGTCGCCGACGGCCGGCGGATCGTACCCGGCGCCGGGGAGCTGCTCGAAGCACAGCGCCGGCTGCCGCAGCCCCCGCACGCTGAGCATCTTGTCCGCGACGAGCCCGCAGCCCGGTTCGCCCAGCGTGCCGGCCGGCACCGGAACCCCTCCCAGGCGCAGTTTGTAGAGACACAGCCCGGGGCTGAGAACGCCGCCGTAGAAGTTCATCTCGATGCCCATCGACAGCGTTCGCAGCCCGTATTCCGGGGCGAGACCGGCGGCCACCGCGTACATCCCGCCCGTCGTCCCCGGCGCGGGGGCGGGCTCGCGCACCGCGAAGAACCGGACGTGCAGGAAGCTGTGCTCGTGATCAAGCCGGGTGATCATCCCGCATACCAGGGCGCGCTCGCCGTCCCGCCATGTCGCGATGAGGTGGTTGCCGCCGAGCACTGTCTCGCGCAACTGCCCGGCGAAGTCCAGGCCACTGTGGATCCTGCCCAGGTGCGCGCGGTACAGCGAAAGGAACTCCTCGAAGGACCGCTCCGTCACCGGGGATTCCACGGACATCTCGTAAGCGGCGAGGGCGTCCACGGCGAGTTTCGTGCGATTGGGCCGGACCTGCGCCGCCAGGAAGCTGTCGGTTCCCTCCGGCACCTCGCGGGTGAACATGATCCAGTCCGGCCTGATGACGAATCCCGCAGCGCGCAGCTCGTCGTAATCGGGGTCGGGCCATCCCGCGCGCAACACGTGCGCTCCCGCCGCCCGGGCCTGGTGTTCGGCCTCCGCGAGTAACCTCGGATCATCGCAGACGCTGAACTCGGCCCCTTCGAGGTCGGTCAGCTCCATGGTGTGCTCTCCTGCATCAAGCGCCCTTGTAGGGGCACGCGTCGACTGGGAACTCCGTCAGGTCATCCGGCAGGAAATATTGCCGCCATTTGTGGTCGACCTGCCGTTCCGCCGAACCCAGATGGGGATGCGGGGGCAGCTCTTCGTACGCGGCCAGTCTGTGCCGGACGGTTTTCTTCGCGTTCTGGCCCGGCACGGTATTGCCGGCCAGTCCCTCGAAGATCCGCCTGGTCTGGAAGATCACGGTCAGGCAGTGGCCGATGGCCCTGCTGCGCCGCACGACATATGCCGGGCTGCACATGAAGGTGAACCACGGCTCTCCGGCGAAGCACCAATCCCATTTCGGATCCGCCGGATCGCGCGGGCGGTCTCCCGGCCAGGGCGAGCGGTCATGCGTCCGCAGTTCGCTCAGCAGACGCCAGAACACTTCTCGATCGTGGTCGAGGTCCGGGACCTCGGCCGGCGGGCCCAGGAATGCCACGAGCGACTGCCGCCGGGGCCCGGTCCATGCCCGGTCCCGGAAGGCACGCAGGGTCTCCGCCAGCCGTTCGACCCCCTGGGTGCGTGGCAGCCGTGTGTCCAATACGGTGAAACTGTTGTGGCCGTTGGTCTGCGCGCTGACTCCGAAGACGCACGGAAACTTCGCGGACTCGTCCAGCAACGTCGAGGTGAACGCCTGATAGGCGGGTCTGATCCAATGCGACAGCGGATCGTCCGATTCTGCCTGCGCCATGCGTTCCGCGGTCCACAGCTCTGCCGAGGGCACCTGATTCAGGATCCCTTCACGACGCGCTGGTCGTACCACGCGATGATCTCGTCCTCGTACATGAGGCGCTGCTGCTTCTTGGCGAACGCCAGGAGTTCGGCGGCCGTGCCCTCGGAGGCGTCCATCTTTCCCTTGTCGAGCACGTACTTGGCATTGGCCATGCCGCTCGTCGGGCCCACGCCGATGTCCTGCACCGCACCGAGCTCGCTCGCCGGAATGCTGCTGAAGACGTAGTCCTCGAAATCCGTGCCGAGGCCGGCGGCCTTCAGGACCGCGGCCGCATGGGTGCCGGTACAGGTGGCGAACGCCTGCTGGCCCACGAGCGGCATGTTCACCGGAATCGGGAAATCCGTCGCGACGGACAGCTTCTTGAGGTAAGGGATCAGGCCCTTGACGTCGAAATTGCCGATGCCGTTCTGGTGGAGGTACATGATGACCTGCTCCAGGGCGGTGTTCCCGCTTCTCTCACCGATGCCCAGGAACGCCCCGCCGACGATGTCGGCCCCGGCCTCGACGGCGGCGATCGAGTTCGCCAGCCCCAGCCCCCGGTCGTTGTGCCCGTGCCAGAGTATTTTCACGTCCGAGCCGCGGTTCTTGATGATCGACTTGACGAAGCCCACCAGCCGGTGGACTCCGGCCGGCGTGCTCTCGCCCACCGTGTCGCACACCGCGATGCTGTAGGCGGAGTGCTGCACGGCCAGCTCGACCATCGTTTCGAGCTCGTGGGGCGGGGTCCGGCTCGCGTCCTCGACGCTGAAGGAGAAGGGCAGACCGACCTTTTCGAGGTACTCCATCGTGTCGGTGATGCGCTCGAGGATCTGCGTCATGTCCCATTCCTCGACATGGCGCCGTATCGGGCTGGTGCCGATGAAGAAGGCGGCGCCGACGTCCGCTCCGAAGTGATCGCGCAGCCGGAGCATCGGCTCCAGGTCCTCGCGCACCGCCCGGCCCAGGAACCAGGGCATGATGGGCAGGCCGTCATCCGAAATGACGGAGAGCAGGCGCCGGCTGTCGGAGAACTCGGCGGGCGAACTGGCGGGGAATCCCAGGACCGCGTGACGCGCTCCGATGCCGGCCGACATCCGGACCAGCTCGGCCTTCTCCTCGACCGTGGGCTTGCGGATGAAACTCGCCTGCAGGCCGTCCCGCAAGGTGTCGTCCTCGATCTCGACCGACATCCCGTCGCCGGGCAGGCGATCGTTCCAGGTGAAGAGAATCTCCCCGATGTTCGACATGCTCACTCCCGCTTTTTTCGGCAACGGCATCGTCTTCCCGACGCCGCTGTACCGCCGGACGGTCGATTTCCGGGCACGGCTGCAGAAAGCCTGAATGCAGGCATGCGCCTTTGTCCCCTCCGGTATGCCGGCGCCGCGCGACCGGTATACGGGCGAGGGGTTACTGAACGGTGGATCCATTCCGGAGCCGCAACGCAGTTGTGCGTTGTCCGGTGCGTGGTTGCGCGAGGGAGAAGACCGGGGCGTGCGCCAGGTGGTCATGGCGCGGTGCGGCGCCCCTCCGCAATCCAGGAGACGCTCTCCGCGGAGGTCAGGTCGTGGATATGGAGCGGCCCGGTCTTCCAGTGATCACGGAAGGGCGCAATGAGCGCAGAGAACTGAGCGGGGCCGGCGCTGCCGTGGAATCCCCTTCCGGGAGCGTGCCCTCGGTGCACCGTCGGCAGCTGTGACTGCTGTCGGCTGCTTACCCAATGATCCTATCCCCATGGCGGGATATCCCTCCGTAGATCACGGTGAAACAGACCCCCCATGGTTCAGACCAGATGACAATCTGTCAACGGACAGTGCGCGATGGGTGGAAAAGCACTGGCGGTCGTGGCCGGGACGGCGAGTCGAGCATCGTCCCGGGCACGTGGAAGCGTCGCCGTGGGGGCGTCCGAGGAGCTATAGAAGCGGATGGAGCAAGGTGTTGTCGAGGAGGGGGAGCCGGTTTTTGTAACCGGACCGCGTGCCGTTGCCGGGCCTGCGCCCTCCGGGTCCCGGCCGGCAAGGCCGGCCACAGTTGTCGCCCCCCCCCGTCGGCCGTTCCCCCGCCGCCGTCACTCACCAGCACCCGCGCCGCAGGCACGGCCAGTCACCTGACCAGCAAGAGTGCTTTTTCGATCACGAATTTCAGTTTAGTGATTGACAGAGTTTCGGTTGAGATGAAGTATGGGCGAGTCATTTTCACCGTGATCTTCGGCGGGATCTCCCGCCGTGGGGATAAGATCATCAGGTGTCGAAGTGGAGCACGGAAGAACATCGGTTCTCCCGGCTCAGGGGGAACGTGCGCGACGTCTTCTGACCAGTCACGAGGCTGTGCTCAACGAGAGCGGCGCGACGCACCGATTCCGGTACGGAGCACGCCTCGTTCAGCCCCTGTTGCTGCCCGTCCGGTTGCGGGGCTGATTCCTTTGCCCGGCTGATCGGCAGGCACTGCCGGCGTGGCCCGGCACCGAATTGCCTCCCCTCCCGGAAACCCTCGAACGCCGCCCCGTCCGGCGTCGAGACCGCACCCCATGCCCTGCTCAAGGGGCCGTGCACGCGATACGAGTACGCCTTGAACCGACTGTCGCAGAGCCGATCCCGACGGGCGTACTCAGCATGCTGATTCCAAGTGTCTTTACAGGTCACTCCGGAAGGAAGATGCAGATATGAGCGCTGTAGACGGAACGGCGGCTGAGCGCGCCGTCAACATACACAACGAGTGGGACCATCTCGAAGAGATCATTGTCGGCCGGCTCGAAGGGTTGCTGATTCCCGCCTGGGAGCCGGACATGCGCGGCTGCATGTACGAGGAATACTTCGACTTCTACAAGTCCCGCGGCGGCGAGGAGTGGCCGGCGGCGGAAATCCGGGGCGCCCAGCGGGAGCTCGACGAGCTGATCTCCATTCTGGAAGGCGAAGGAGTCACCGTACGGCGGCCCGCCCTCCGGGATTACGGAGGGGAGCTGCGGGCGCCGCACTGGAGTGTGCCGAACGAGCTGGGCGTGGCCAACCCGCGCGATTCCCTGCTGGTGATCGGCAAGGACATCATCGAGACGCCGATGGCATGGCGCAGCCGCTACTTCGAGACGTTCGCGTTCCGGCCATTGATCAAGGAGTACTACGAGCGCGGCGCGAACTGGATAGCCGCCCCCAAGCCGGAGTTGCGGGACGGCCTCTACAAGGAGTCGTTCACGGCCGCCGGTCCGGGCGAGCCGCCCCGCTTCGTCCTCAACGAGCTGGAGCCGGTCTTCGACGCCGCGGACGCCATCAAGTGCGGGCGGGACATCTTCATGGGGCTGAGCAGCACGTGCAACGAAGCCGGTATCGAGTGGCTGCGGCGCTATCTCGACGCCGCGCATCCCGACACCTACCGGGTGCACAGGCTGGTGTTCAACGATCCGCACGCCATGCACATCGACGCGACCTTCTACCCGCTGGCGCCGGGGAAGCTGCTGGTGCACCCGGAGCGGGTGACCTCCATACCGCGCGTGTTCAAGGACTGGGACGTGCTGAGAACCCCCGAGCCGTGTGTCCCGGACACGTACCCGCTGTACTTCTCCAGCAAATGGATGAACGCGAACGTCCTCATGCTGGACGAATCGCGGGTGATCGTGGCGGCCGGCGAGGACAACACCATAAAGGCCTTCAAGGACTGGGGGCTCGAAGTGATCGAGTGCCCGTTCTGGAATTTCAACAACTTCGGTGGCTCCTTCCACTGCGCCACCCTCGACATACGACGCCGGGGCAGCCTGCAGAGCTACCTCTGACCGGTCGGTACGTGAGAAGAGAGCGGGAATGGACCAGACATCTGTCTTCGACTTCGTCCTGCGCAAGAACGCGGACCTCGTCTCGTTCGCTCTGGGTCTGCCCAACCCGGACCTGTTTCCGGTCGCGGAGCTGACCGCTGCGGTCGAGGCCGTGTTCAAGAACCCGGGCGACGTCTACCAGTACGCCAACCCGCTCGACGACTTACGCGGTCACATCGTGCGGCTGATGGCCATGCGGGGCGTGGCCTGCGCGCCCGAACAGATCGTGCTGACCAACGGCGCCCAGCACGGGATCGACATGGCCGTGCGGCTGCTGTGCGGAACCGGCCGGCCGATCGTTCTGGAAGAGATCACGTACACCGGCGCGCTGGCGGTCGTATCGGCGGCGGGCACCCCCGTGCACACCGTCGGCACGACGGGGCGCATGACCGAGGCCCTGGGGGACCTGCTGCGAGCGGGAGTCCGCCCCGGCGGGGTGTACGTCATGCCCGAGGGGCACAACCCGCTCGGTGTCAGCATGCCCGAAGCGGAGCGCCGGGCACTGGCCGCGCTGGCGCGGGAGCACGCTTTCACGATCATCGAGGACGACGCCTACGGCTTCCTGCAGTACGACCACGAAACGAGACCGGCGCTGCGTTCGCTGGAGGACCGGTGGGTGTGCTACGTCGGCTCCTTCTCCAAGATCATTAGCCCGGGGCTGCGGGTCGGCTGGGTCGTGGTGCCCGACGAACTGGTCGAGCAGGCGCTCGTCGTCAAGGAGGCGTCCGCGCTCGAAGTCGCCACCCCGGGGCAGTACATCGTGTCCCACCTGCTGGACCGGTGGGACGTGACCGCGCACCTCGGCGTCCTGCGCCGCGAGTACGCGCTCCGCCGCGACGTCATGCAACGCTGCCTGGAGGCGATCCTGCCGGCCGGTACGCCCTTCTCGTGCCCCGATTCGGGCATGTTCTTCTGGGTGGAGCTGCCGCCGGACGTGGACACCGGTGAGCTGCTGGAGGTCGCGGCGAGCGAGTACGGGGTGTCCTTCGTGCCGGGCGATCTCTACCTCTCCGGCCCGGTGCAGGCGAAGCGGAACTACCTGCGGCTGTCCTTCTCATGCGTGTCTCCGGCCGAGATCGAGGCGGGAGCGGAACGCCTGGGGCGGTTGTTCCGGGACCGTGGGATTGCTTAGGGGGGAATAGCGATGTCCACCGACCTGACGATGTTCTCGGACATGGCACTACCGGATCTGTCGGCCGCCGAACTCGACGAGATCGTCGGCCGTTTCCCGCACGCCCGCCGGCTTCTGGAGGTGGACGGCTCGGTCGACGACTACTACGCGGGGCTCACCGTCGACGGGAGCACGTTCCAGGCCGGCCGGGCGGATCTCTTCCTGTCCGCCCTGCGTCGGCACATCGACGACCTGCTTCCGCCGGGCACGTCCGCCGGCGTCATCGACCAGCTCACGCGCGCGCCGCTGATCTCCGCAGCCGAGCACATGGCCAGCATCACCAATCCGGAGAGCCTGAACGTGGTCATCAACCAGGCTCTCTACCAACGGCAGCGGGAGCAGAAGTACGTGCTGTCGCTGCCCATCACGGCGATCAGGCTCGACAACATCCTGCTGTCCCGGGACCTGTTCGCCGGCGACCGCAAGGTGCGACTGCTGCCCTCCAAGTACCGCGACACGCTGGCCACGGACGCCCCGGCGGCCGACCCGGAATTCGTCGCACGAAACCTGCGGGCGGTCGCGGCGGACGGGGCTCCCCACCTCCGGGCCCTGGCCGCCGAACTGCGGGACTGGTGGGAGCGGGCGTATCGCGACATCTCCTCGCTGGATGCGCTGTGGAAGCAACTGGTGGTGCTGAACCACTCCTATTGGAAGGATCTCGTCCGCACGAACGGCTGGGACCTCCCCGACGAGTACGTCACCGTCCCGATGTGCGTCCTGGTCCGTGACGTGATGATCGAGGAGCTGGAGTCGGGGCGCGACGGCTGGTTCCACGACATGATCTTCGACCCCGCGACGCGCGACACCGTGTACCGGACCTTCGACGGCGTCCGCTCGTGCTGGGACTCCAGGACCGCGTCCGGGACCTTCCTCTTCTGGACCGTGAACAAGCGGGGCGAGCCGCGGGCGATGGCCTACGAGGCGGACGCCCTGCGGTCGACCGGGGTGGCCGGGACGCTGCCCCTGAGCCGCGAGCGCGTGCTGGAAGCGCTGAAGTCGGGCGCCGTGTATCCCGGCACCTTCCTCGTGATGGCTTACCTGGGTTTCTATCTCGGGCTGCAGTTGTTCGGCGGTATTCTCTGCGCCCAGTTCTATCCGGAGATGTACCGACGGATCATCATGGGAAATCCGCTGGGCCTTTCTGCCGGGGACCTCGAAACCATCGAAGCGGTGCGCACCGACCTGTACGTCAACTTCGAAAGGCGCGAGCTGTCCGACGGCGGCTTGCTCAAGCTGTGGTATCCGCAGTCGGCCGACGTCTTCAGGGAATACCGTGACCGGCCCTTCCGCCGCGAGATCATGGGCTGCATGGGATATCTGCTGGAAATGGTCAGGAAGAACGAGGGGGATTAGGTGGACATGTCCGAGGTGGATTTCTCGACCGTTTCGCGACTCGAAGACCTGCGCTCGATACTGGAAGAGATCGACAACAGTCTGCTCCGGGTGGTCGAACGCCGCATCGCCTGCTGCGTACGCATCGGGGAGTACAAGAAAGAGCATGACGTGCCGATGATGCAGAACCACCGCATCGAGGCCGCGCACCGTAGGGCACAGGACTTCGCCGCCGCCACCGGCCTCGACCCCGACTTCCTGCACAGGCTGTACGACCTGCTCATCGAGGAGACGTGCCGGGTCGAGGACTTGGTGATCGGCGGGGGTCGAGGGCAATGAGAACGCTGCTGATCGACAATTACGATTCGTTCACCTACAACCTCTACCAGATGCTGGCCGAAGTGAACGGGCGGCCCCCGGAAGTCGTCCCGAACGACGCGGCCCACCCGCTGCCCGTGTTCAAAGAATTCGACAACATCGTGATCTCGCCCGGTCCGGGGCGGCCGGAAAATCCGCGCGATTTCGGGATGAGCGCACAGGCGATTCGGGACAGCGGCGTCCCGGTTCTCGGTGTCTGCCTGGGGCACCAGGGGATATGCCAATTGTTCGGCGCCGACATCGGACTCGGCGAGGAACCGATGCACGGCCGGGTGTCCCGCATTCATCACGACGGGGAAGGCCTCTTCAGCGGCATCCCGTCGCCTTTCGACGCGGTTCGCTACCACTCGCTCGTCGCGGCTCGTATACCCGAGGACGAATTACGCTCGATCGCCTGGACGACCGACGGCGTCAACATGGGCGTGGAGCACCGCACGCTGCCGATCTGGGGAGTGCAGTTCCACCCGGAGTCGATCTGCTCGGAATACGGCCCGCAGCTGCTCCGGAACTTCCGTCGGCTGACCGAGGAGCGCGCGGGCAGCCCCGCGTGGCCGGCCCTCATGACGGTGCCCGAGCGGCGAGAGCCCCGGCAGGCTCCCGCCCGCCGGCCGGCAGAATCGGCGGGATCGGCACGGTACTCCGTGCGGACCAGGAAGGTCCCGCTGCTGCCGGACGCGGAGGCCGCGTACGCGAAGCTGTTCGCGAGCGCCGAGCACAGCTTCTTGCTGGACAGTGGCGTGACGGCGGCGGGGATGTCGCGGTTCTCGTTCATGGGCGACGGGACCGGGCCGCACGCGGAGTTCGTCTCCTACCGCCTCACCGAGCGCGTGGTCACCGTCGAGAGCGCCGGACAGCGTACCCGGCGGCACGAGTCGATCTTCGACTATCTCGACCGGGAGCTCCGGGAGCGGGCGCTCGAGCACCCGGGCCCGTTCGGCTTCGCGCTGGGTTACGTCGGCTACATGGGATACGAGCTCAAAGCCGAATGCGGGGGCGCCGCAGCCCACTTCGCACCGGAGCCCGACGCGGCCCTGCTCTTCGCCGACCGTGCGCTCGTACTCGATCACGTGGACCGGGTCAGCTACCTGATCTGCCTGGCGGCACCGGGCGAGGAAGCGGCGGCGGACCAGTGGCTCGATGCCATGGCGTGCCGGGTCGAGGAGCTGGACCGGGCGGCGTGGCCGGGGGAGGTCCGCACCCCGCTGCTGACCTCGGCGGGCGACGATGCCGCCGCGCTGCCGGTGACGCTCCGGCATTCACGGCGGGAGTACCTGGACCTCATCGACGCATGCCACCGGGAAATCCGGGCGGGCGAGTCGTACGAGATCTGCCTGACGAACATGGCCACGGCGCCGATGGCGATCGACCCGCTGACCACGTACGCCAACCTGAGGCGGATCAGCCCGGTCCCCTATGGGGCGCTGCTCAGGTTCGCCGGCCTGTCGGTACTCAGTGCCTCCCCGGAGCAGTTCCTGAGGGTCGACGCCGACCGTACGATCCAGGCCAAGCCGATCAAGGGGACGCGGCCGCGCGGGGAGACCCCGGAGGAGGACGAGCGGCTCGCCCTCGAGCTGGTCAAGCTGGAGAAGGAACGCGCCGAGAACCTGATGATCGTCGATCTGCTCCGCAACGACCTGGGGCGAGTCTGCGAGATCGGCAGCGTGCACGTCCCCCACCTGTTCGCCGTGGAGTCCTATGCACCCGTCCATCAACTCGTGTCGACGGTCCGCGGCACGCTCCGGTCCGGTTCCTCGACCATCGACGCGTTCCGTGCCGCCTTCCCCGGCGGGTCGATGACCGGGGCCCCCAAGATCCGGACCATGGAGATCATCGACCGCCTGGAGGGGGGACCACGGGGCATCTACTCGGGTGCGCTCGGCTACTTCTCGCTCAACGGCGCGGCCGACTTCGCCATCCCCATCCGGACCATCGTCGCGACCCCGCAGAACGTGAGCTTCGGTATCGGCGGTGCCATCACCGCGCTGTCGGACGCCGCGGAGGAGTTCGAGGAAACCCAGGTGAAGGCCAGGGCCATGCTCATGGCGATCGCGGCGAGCCGGCAACCGCCGGTCCCGCATCCCGCGGGGGACCACAGTGCCGGCCGACGGTGAGCGATCGGCGGCCGGGGAGACGGCCGCCGGACAGCTGGCCCGCGCGGTGGTGATCGGTGGCAACGGGGCAGTCGGGCAACTGTTCACGGAGCGGCTCGCGGCCGCCGGGCTCGACGTGGCCTCGGTCGACATCGCCCCGGCGACCCGCGCCCCGATCGCCGGCGTGCGCCGGATCGCCGGCGATGTCGCCCGCCCCTTGCCGCCGGTCATGTCAGAGGTGGCCGCGGCCGATCTCGTCGTACTGGCCCTGCCGGAGAAGGCCGTGCTGGCCGCCGTGGGCCCGCTGGCAGCGGCGATGCGTACGGGAGCGGTGCTGGCCGACACCACGTCGGTGAAGGGCGCCGTCGTCGACCGTACGCTGAGCGCCCTGCGCGAGGCGGCGGACCGGGGCGGCGAGATCGAGGCGGTGAGCCTGAACCCGATGTACGCCCCGTCGCTGGACCCGCGAGGTCGCCCGATCGCCACGGTCCGCCTCAAGGACGGCCCCGGGGTGCGAGCGCTGCTCGGCCTCGTGGAGTCGTGGGGCGCGCGGGTCGTCCCCGTAGGAGCCCGCGAGCACGATCGGCTCATGGCCGCAGCCCAGGTGGCGACGCACTCGGCCGTGCTCGCTTTCGGGCTCGCCCTGCGGGAACTGGGTGTCGGCGTCGCCGAACTGAGCGCGCTCGCGCCCCCGCCGCACACCGCGCTGCTCGCGCTGCTGGCCCGCATCACGTCCGCAGCGCCCGAGGTGTACTGGGACATCCAGACCGGCAGCCCCGACGCGGAGCCGGCGAGGGCGGCGGTGAAGAACGGCGTCGCCTCGCTCAGCGCCCTCGCGAACGACGGTGACGAGGCCGGGTTCGCCACGGCCCTCGCCGAGCTGCATGCCTACTTGGGCGCGGACGCTCCCCGCCTCGCCGACCTGTGCGCGGACATGTTCCAGGGCCTCTCCCGCCCCGAGTGACAGTGCCGATCGACAGCTTCCCGCCCACCCCGTGAGCACAACTGGAGCCGGTTCCCGGCTCCGCCAGCGCTTTGCCATTCGGCCCGACCACGCTGCCTTCACCCGGTCGACGAGCGCCGACGACCACTGACCAGCAATCGAACTGATCTGTCCGGGAGGCAGGAGATGGCAAGCGACAACCCCGAGGTGTACGAGAAGGAAAACCTCAAGCGGGATCTCAAGAGCCGGCACATCCAGATGATCGCCATCGGCGGCACGATCGGCACAGGTCTCTTCTACGGCTCCGGCTGGGCTGTCGAGACCGCGGGGCCGGCGGTCATTCTGACCTACGTCGTCGCGGCCGTGGCGATCTACTTCATCATGCGTGCGCTGGGTGAGATGTCGGTCGAGGAGCCCGTCTCCGGCGCCTACATCTCCTACTCGAACCGGTACATCCACCGTTTCGCCGGCTTCCTGAACGGGTGGAACGCGTTCGTCTTCCTCCTTGCCACCAGCGCTGCCGAGCTCAACTCGTTGGGCCGCTTCGCCCAGTACTGGTTCCCCGACCTGCCGATCTGGGTGACCGGCGCGGTCGCCGTCGTCGTGATGTTCACCGTCAACATCATCGGCGTGAACTTCTACGGCGAGTCGGAGTTCTGGTTCTCGGCGATCAAGGTCGTGGCGATCGTGGCCATGATCCTCTTCGGCCTGGCCATGGTGATCCTGGGAGTCGGCCACGGCGGCCGGCCGATCGGCTTCGACAACCTGGTCGACCACGGCGGCTTCTTTCCGCACGGCCTGACCGGAATGGTCCTGGCCATGGTGATGGTCGCCTTCTCCTGCGGCGGAGTGGAAACCGTCGGGATAGCGGCCGGGGAGACGAGGGACATCGAAAAGACGATGCCCAAGGCCGTCAACGCCACCTTCTGGCGACTGATGATCTTCTACGTGGGCGCCGTCGCCATTCTCGTCACCGTCTTCCCGTGGACCCAACTGAACGGTTCTGGCAGCCCCTTCGTGACGGTGTTTTCCGAGATCGGTATCCCCGCAGCGGCGACCGTCATGAACCTGGTCGTGATCACCGCCGTGCTGTCTGCGGTGAACGCAAGTGTGTTCATCAACAGCCGCACCTTCTACAACCTTGCGCTGCAGGGCAACGCGCCGTCCTTCCTCGGGACCGTGAATCACCGGAACGTCCCGACCCGGGCGGTCACCCTCGTGTTCGGCACCGTGTTCGCCAGCGTCCTGCTCAACTTCCTGCTGCCCGACCAGGTCTTCGAGATATTCGCCTCGGTCACCGTCTACGGGCTGGTGTGCGCCTGGGCCTCCATCATGATCAGCCATCTGAGATTCCGCAGGATCAGGATCCGGGACGGCCGGGAGGACCAGATCCGCTACAAGATGCCGTTCTATCCCTACGGCAACTACCTCGCCCTGGCGTTCGTGGCCGTGGTTCTGGTCTGCATCGGCATCCTGCCGGAAACGCGCACCTCGCTGCTGGTCTCGGGCGGCTGGGTGCTGGTGGTCTTCATCGCGTACAAGCTGCACACGAGATCCGGCGGCAAGCAGACGAAGCCCTCTCCGGCCGAGACCGAGGACGCACGCCTGGGGTGACCGGGCAGGTGCGGGCGCCGCGACGCGGTACCCCCCTCTCAAGCCCCCTTCAGATGCCGCATCAGCCTCTCGTAGTCCTGCCGGCCGGAGAGGCCGGAGGGGCCACCGGGGAGGGGTAGTACATGGCCGGGCGGGACTTGGGGCCCAGCCCCCTGGAAGGAGGCGGCAAGCGGGGTACGGGCGTCCGCCGGGGTGGCGCCCGGTCCCTCGACCGGGACGAACAGCCCGTTCTGGAAGGCGAGTCTGCGCTGATCCGCGTAACCGGGGCGGGTCCACGTGTCCAGCCGTGGATATGGCCGGGCGGGCCGGCCCATGTGGGTGCCGGCCCGCCCGACTGACTTCAACCACACTCTCACCGTTGTGGCGGGTCGGACGGGCGGCCATGGTCCGTGGTCCGACGCGTGTGAGCCGCGGTGGCCCAGGTGACCGGAATCGCGTCGTATCCGGTGAGCAGGCGGTCGGGCTTCCACCTGAGTTCGTCCTGGGGGACGGCGAGCCGGAGCGAGGGGAAGCGCCGGAAGAGGGCGGGCAGGATGATACGGAGCATCAGCCGGGATATGGGGGCGCCCAAGCAGCGGTGTACGCCGTAGCCGAAGGTCAGGTGGGCCGGGTCGGGCCGGCGCCGGAGGTCAAGGGCGTCCGGGTCGCGGAAGTGCCGTTCGTCGTGGTTGGCGGAGGGAATGGCCGCGAGGACCGTACTGCCCGCGGGGACAGGGCATCCGGCGATGGTGACGTCTTCCTTTGTCGTACGCAGCAGGCTGGACTCGACGGCGTTGGTGAACCGGAGGAGTTCTTCCAGGGCGGCGTCGGTGGCCTCGGGGCGGGCAACGAGGTGAGCGATCTGGGACGGGTGGCCGAGCAGCGCCACCACGCACAGCCCCAGCTGGTAGACGACGGTGTGAAGTCCACCGATGAGCAAGAACATCGCGAAGGCTTCGAGTTCGAACTCGTTGATCTTGTGTTCCTCGAAACAGCGATGGGAGAGGAAGGTCAGGACATCGTCACCCGGGTCGTTGCGCCGTGCGGCGATGACGGACTTGAGACGGGCGTGCAGCGCGTCGCGGGTGGCGTCGACTTCTTCCTGGGAGTGACCGGCCAGATCGGAGAGGATGCCGGTCCACTCCAGCAGGCGGTCACGGTCGGTGTAGGGAATCCCGAGGTAGTCCAGCAGCACGGTCGCGGGCAGGTGACGGCAGAGCGCCTCCATGAGGTCGACGGGGGGCTCGTGGCCGGCCAGCCGGTCGAGATGGTCGTGGGTCGCCTGCTCGATCTTCGGGCGAAGTCGCGCCACGCGGGAGTCGCTGAAGGCCGAGGAGATCAGCCGCCGTAGCCGGGTGTGCTCGGGCCGGTCCATGTTGGCGAGGTTGGACAGCAGGAGGTGTTCCGCGATGCCGATGTCGCCCAGCTTGAGGCCCGCGAGTTCGGCGGAGCGGGAGAAGCGGGGATCGGTCAGAACGAAGCGGGCATCCTCGTAGCGGGTGGCGAAGTAGGCGATGTCGCCACTGGGCATGGCCACCCGTACCACGGGTTCCTCGGCGCGGAACCGGGCGTAGGCACAGGGCGGCCGGGTGGCCGGGCTGCGGGGGAACGGGAAGCGGTGGATGACGTCGTTGGTCGTGTGGTCCGGCATGGTCTCTCCGTTCGGCCGGGAACGATGCGATCAGTGCGGTTCCCCGTCGGGGGTGAGCCGGGCGAGGACCGTGTGCAGCGCGTCGGCGGCCTCGTCGGCCTCCTGGTGTGTCATGACAAGCGGCGGGGCGAGGGTCAACGCGTAAGGGCCGCCGCGGACGAGCACACCGGTGCGGTCGCGTACCGCGTCGGCAACGGCGTAGGCGCCGTGTGGCAGGGGCCGCCGGTCCGTCTTGTCGGCGACCAGCTCGATGCCCAGCATCAGCCCGGTCCTCCGGACCTCGCCCACGACATCCAGCTCCTCCAGCGGACGCAGCGCGTCGGCCAGGTGGACCCCCACGTCGTCGGCCGCCCCCAGCAGCTTTTCGCCTTCGATGAGGTCGAGGTTGGACAGGGCCACCGCGCAGCCGACCGGGTGCCCGTTGTAGGTGTGACCGACAGGGAAGCCCGTGCCCTCGCCCAGTACCTCGGCGATCGCCCCGCTCGTGAGGACCGCGCCCAGCGGGAAGTAGCCGGAGGTCAGACCCTTGGAGGTGACGATGATGTCCGCCTGGGCCCCCAAGCGCGTACCGGCGAACCATTCCCCCAGGCGGCCGAAAGCGGTGACGACCTCGTCGAGGATGAGCAGGATGCCGTGCCGGTGCAGGACTTCGGTCACCCGCGGCCAGTAGTCCTCCGGAGGCGCCACCATGCCGGCCAGGGCCATCACCGGCTCGCCGACCATGGCGGCGATGCGGTGCGCTCCGATGCGGTCGATCGCAGTCTCCAGCTCCCTGACGCACGCGTCGGTGAGGGCGGAGGGGCTGTCGAGTCCGCTTCGGTAGGGGTAGGGCGCGGTCAGGTGGTGCACGTGCGGCAGCATGGGGCCGAAGCCCTCCGCGAAGGCAGGGAAGCCCGAGACGCTGCCGCTCCCGTACCCCGCCCCGTGATAGGCACTCTGACGGGAGAGGAACCAGGTGCGGTCCGGTTCACCGCGGCGATGGTGGACGTAGCGCGCCATGCGCAGTGCGGCCTCGATGCCTTCCGAACCGCCCGTGGTGAAGAAGGCGTGGTCGATGCCGGGCGGGGCCAGGCCGGCCAGCCGCGCGGCCAGTTCGATGGTGCGGTCGCACCCGAAGTCCCAGAAGTTGGTGGAGTACTCAAGTCGTGCCATCTGGTCGTGGGCCGCCTGCGCGAGCTCGGGCCGCCCGTGTCCGACCTGGCACAGCCACATGCCGGCGGTCGCATCGAGGTAGGTCCGGCCGGAGGCGTCGCGCAGCCGGCAGCCCTGCCCCTCGGTCATCACCACCCGGCTGTCGACCGCAGCGGGCAGGAAGGGGTGGATGAGGTGGGCGCGGTCGGTGGCCGGCAGGTCGGAAAGGCCGGGGGTGTCGCCAGTCATCGTGCTCCTCGTAGGACGGATTCGGAGGCGGGTCGGAAGGACAGGTCACCGATGCGCAGGACGTCGGGCACCAACCGCGCCCACCGGTTCGGGGACGCCGTGGCCCCGGCGTCCGGACGGAATCTGATGTCCCAGTCCTCTTCCTGGTCGCCGAGGTAGCGGCGCAGTTTGCGTCGTCCGCGGTCGGCGTCGAAGGCGGTCACCGTGCCGTGCCCGTATGCGGTGACCTGGCGCACTCGGCCGGTGGCCAGGTCGCAGCTGTCCACGACGAGGGAGAACCGTGGGTCCGCGGTGAGCTGTCGTTCCAGGCGGGCCCAGCTGCCCGTGATGACCCAGAAGATCTCGTCCTCCCACAGGAACCACACCGGGCGGACGACGGGCCCGTCCGCGCCCTGTGTGGCCAGGTGGGCCACCCGCGGCGCGGCGAGGAATTCCGCCAGGTCGAAGGGGAGCTTCGGCAGGGGACCAAATCCCGTGTCGCCGCGCCGCACTGTCGTCAGCATGGTTTCCTCCCGGCCAGCCGCAGGTACGCCTGGTGCAGTCGGCCGGCCGCTTCGGGCAACGAGGCCAGCGGTGCACAGGAGTAGGAGAGCCGTAGTGCCGAGCGGTCCGCCGAGCCGGAGAAGAAGGCAGCTCCGGGAATGAAGGAAACCTTCTCGGCGAGCGCCTCGGTCAGCAGTGCCTCGGCGTCGAGGTGCGACGGCAGATGCGCCCACAGAAAGAAGCCGCCGTCGGGCGGCTCGTAGCTCAGCGCACCCTCGAACACCCGCAGCGCGTCCATGAGGACGTCGCGGCGCTCCTGGTAGACGGCGCGGGCCCGCTCCACCTGTTCCCGCAGTAGTCCCGGCTCTCGCAGCAGAGCGAGCGCCACGTATTGGAGCAGAGCGGAGTTGCCCAGGTCGGCCGCCTGCTTGACGGTATGGAGAACCTGGGCGAGTTCCCGCGGTGCGGTCACGTGGCCCAGGCGGGCCGCGGGGAAGAGCACCTTGGAGAAGGACCCCAGGGCGATGACCCGGTCGGACAGGGCGGCGAGCGGTGGCCGGGGGACGGTCGAGGTGAAGTACAGCTCGCTGTACGGGGTGTCCTCGATGATCAGGAAGCCGTACCGCTCGGCGAGATCGCACAGCGCAGTGCGCTGCTTGATGCTGAGCGTGCGACCGGTGGGGTTGGCGAAGTCCGGCACCGTGTAGACGGCCTTGACCGGCCGGTGACGCAGCAGGTCGGTGAGGCGTTCCAGATCCGGGTCCTCGGCAATCGGGACGGCGCGCACCTCGGCGCCGTACAACCGCAGTACCTGCAGAGCGCCCACGTAGCTGGGGCGGTCCACGACCACCGTGTCACCGGGGTCGATGAGCGCCTTGCAGACCAGATCGAGGCCCTGCTGCGCACCATGGCTGATGATGACCTGCTGCGCCGTCGTGCTGCGCCCGGTCCTGTCCTGATGGTGTCCGGCCAGCATGTCCCGGAGTTCGGGCAGGCCTGAGGTGTCGCCGTACTGCAGAGGGTCGACAGACGCGTGGGCGAGGCCCGCGACGACCCGGGCGACCGCTGCCGTGGACAGCGTCTCGGGGGCCGGGCTGCCGGCGGCCAGCGGAATGATGCCGGGGCCCTCGGCCAGGCGCAGCACCTCGCCGATGGCGGAGGCCGCCAGACCGCCGGTGCGGGCGGCCAGCAGGCTGCGGAAACCCCGCGTGGTCCGCCGGCCGTTCACCGCAGGTCCCCGACCTTGGGAAGGACCTCATTGCCGAGCAGCAGCAGGGAACGCATCGCCTCCTCGTGGGTGGCGTCGCCGAACCGCAGGTGCAGGCTGGGTTCGGCGTCGGGGTAGAGCTCGGCGATCCGGCGCAGCCCCTCCACGGCATCGCCCGCGTCCCCGACGATGGCGGTTCCCGCGTCGATCATGTCGGCGAGCCGGGTGCCGCGGGCGGCGGCCTCCATCTTCTCGTACCCCGGATAAGCGGCCGAGCCGATCCCGCGCCAGGTGGCGTACGCGTCGAGTTGCTTGCGCTGGTAGTCCGCGAAGTGCCGCTCCGCGGCCTCCCGCGCCAGTACCCGGTCCCCGGCCAGACAGGCGTGCAGGCTGAGGTGCAGCCGGGCCGGGGTGGTGTGCCCTGCGCCGGCCCGTGCCTCTCGGTAGAGATCCAGCAGGGTGGTCAGCCGGTCGTGTCCGACGACGCCCGGGATGATCATCAGATGGTGGCCGCGCTCTCCGGCCCAGACGAAGGTCTCGGCGGAGACCGTGGCGGCGATGAACACCGGCGGGTGCGGCTGCTGGGCGGGCCGGGGCAGCAGCGCGGGCAGCGGTCCGAATCGGTGGAAGGTGCCCTCCCAGCGGAACTCCTTCTCGGTCCACAGTCGCTGCACCGCCGTGACGCCCTCACAGAGCCGTTGGCGGCTCTCGTCCATCGCGATGCCGAAGGCGGCGAACTCCGTGGGCAGGAACGCGCGTCCGAAGCCCGCGTCCAGGCGCCCTCCGGACAGATTGTCCAGGACGGACAGGGATGCGGCGAGCTTGACGGGGTGGGTGAAGGCGGGCACGACCGCCCCGGTGACCAGCCGCACATGACGGGTACGCGCGGCCGCCGCGGAGAGGAACGCGATGGGGTCGGGGCTGTAGCCGCCCCAGGCGTGCCAGTAGTGCTCGACCATCTTGATGTGCGACAGGCCCAGGGTGTCCGCCGCTTCACACAGGCGCAGACACTCGGCGTAGAAGCGGTCGGCCGGCACCTCGCCGGGGGCTACGGTGGGCAGGATGTTCAGCCCGATCCTCATTGCTGCGCGCTCCTCTTCCGTCAGCGTTTCCCTCGGGGCCCGTGCGGCTCAGAGGCGCGTACATGTGGTCGCGTAGAGGTTCCGGAACTGCGCGTTCGCGTACTCGACTTTGGACAGCATCCGCGCGGTCGCACGGGCGATGTCGTCGGGTATCACATACGGCTCGCCCGCGCCCTCGGCCAGCAGCTGCGCCTCGGCGGCACGTTCCATCACCACATGGAGCCAGGCCGCTTCGGCGACGGTGCGTCCCCCGGTGAGGAAACCGTGATTGCGCAGGATGACGGCCATCCGGTCACCGAGCACCGTGGCGATCTGCTTGCCCTCCGTCCGGTCGGTGACCGGACCGCCGAACTCTGCGTACAGCGCGTGCCGTTCGAAGAGCGCGCAGGAGTCCTGGGTGATCGGCGCGAGCGGCCTGCCGAGGGCCGACCACGCCTTGCCGAGCGGCGAGTGGGTGTGGGTAAAGGCCGCCAGGTCGGGGCGGGCGCGGTGCAGTTCCCCGTGGAGCGGGTCGACGGAGGGGTTCAGCTCCCCATGCCCGTCGACCACCTCGCCGTCGGGGCCGATCAGCAGCAGGTCGTCCACGCGTAACCGGCGGAAGTCCACCCCCAGTGGGTTGACCCAGTAGCAGTCGTCCCGTTGGGGGTCCCGGGCACTCATGTACCCTGCCAGGCCGTGCCCGTAGCCCAGGGCACCGAGCAGGTGGATCGCGTCCACCAGCTGCTGCCGGCAGGTGTCCCGAGCGTCATAAGTGCTCATCGTCGTGCTCCTCCCTTGCCGCCCGCCCCGCGGGCGGCCGTGGTGGAAAGTCAGGGAGCGTCGTAGACGCAGCGGAAACCGACCTCGTTGTGCCGGTCGGTGAGCAGGTCCTTGCCGCGGTAGTACGTGGTGAGGCAGATCGGCGGTGATGTCCATGTGCCGCCACGCAGGACATGGAACGCCTCGGGCCGGTTCATGAACTCCGGGCTCCGGCGGCCCTTGAAAAACGGGTTGAGGTCCTGGTGGGTGAAGAAGTTGGTCCGGGTCAGCTCCCACACGTTGCCGGCCATGTGCAGCGCGCCGTACGGGCTTGCGCCCTCCGGCATCGAGTCCGCGGGGACGACAGGGGCGGACGGCCTGGTGAGGGAGGTGCTCACCAGGAGCTTCTCCAGCTCCGCGAGATCCTTCAGCTCGTCGACGCCATAAGCGGACAGCACGCAGTGGGCCCTGTCCCTGTCCCACTCGTTCCCCCACGGGTAGCGCCGTCCATCGACGCCACGCGCCGCCTTCTCCCATTCGTCCTCCGACGGCAACCGCCCTCCGGCCCAGCGTGCGAACGCCCAGGCGTCGTACCAGTCGATGCCGGTCACCGGGAGCGCGGGGGCGTTGAAGCGCCGGTCCCGCCAGTGGGCCGGCGTGTGGTCCTTGCCTTCCGGAGCGTCCGGGTGGGCATACGCACCGGAGTCGCCCACCTCCGCGAGAAAGCGCGCATAGCGTTCGTTGGTCACCGCGGTGCGATCGATGAAGAAGGCCGGGAGGGTGACGACCCGTGGCGGGTTGTCGGTGTCGTCCATGCGGAAGGGGCCGATGTCCCCCGCCTCGGAGCCGGCGATGAACGGGCCGCCCGGCACCAGCACGGCATCGGCGAGGTCGGGCGATCGCCGCCGGGACTCCACCTCTTCGCGTACCGGCCGGAACATCTCGTCCTCCAGCCGCCGCAGTTCTTCGGGGTTCCGCGAGCCGAAGATGTCCCACAGGGCCCGCTTGGTGAACGCCGCGCCGCAACCTACGGGTTTACGTGCGTGACCCGGGCGGCTGAAGTTGCTCGGCCAGCCGGAGATCCGTATCAGGTCGCGGGCGGCCTCCGTGATGCGATGGGCGCCGACCACCTTGATCGCCGTGAACGCGACCCAGTCGACATCGTCATGCGTTGCCGCGCACAGTGCCGCCCTGGCAGCAGGATCGTCGGCGAACCGGGCGGCCAAGGCCTCCACGCTCAGCCGGCGGACGTTCCAGTCGCCGTGGTCGGTACACCAGGAGCACAGTTGGGCAACGGTGGCGTCCGCGGCGGGCAGGGCCGCCATTTCCTGTTCGAGCAACCGAAGACGCTCGGCGTACTCGCCGTCGCCCAGTGTCCGCAATGCCTTTTCGTCAACGAGATCATCAATCACGTCCGCGGCCTACCTTCTCCGATCGCCGGGCGGCGCCTTTTCGTGGGGTTCGCAGACCCCACCGCTCCTGTAATGCCGTACTGTGCGCGGCGCTGCGACGGTGTGCCGCAGGCCCTTGTCGGAGAGCCTGGAGCACACCGCGCTCACAGGGTGAGTTCTCACCACTTGGTTGCCGATTCGCCGGCCTCACGAGAGGCGAGGAATTCCTCAGCGGTCATGGATGAGTCACCTCCTCCCGGCGTATCCGTAGAATTTCCGACTCAGAACGGACGGTTCTTGGGGTCGGGGTAGGCGACCCGGAACAGCTCGCCGACGTTCCGGCGGATCTTGGTGTAGATGTCCTGGAGCTTTTCGACGTCCTCGGTCGGAATGGAGAGCTCGTGCGCGACTTCGTTGATCTTCGCGAGCTCGCGCGGGTGCAGGAGGCCGTCGGCGGAACACGCGCGGATGGCGTCGAAGACCAGTGCCCGTGCGGACGCGTGAACGTCAGGATCCCGGCTGAGCAGGGTCTGGATGTCATCCGTCGCCGGGTAGTTGCGCAGTTCCTCGATCAGGGAAGGCTGGCCGCCCATGCCTGCGATGAGGCCGAGGACGAAGTCGCGTTCCTCGTCCTTCAGCTCTCCGTCGGCGTTGGCCATGACCAGCAGCGCCTTCGCGTACACCTCGAAATTCGACGGCGTAGGCGCCTTGTCGAACCCCCAGAATTCTCGGAACAAGAATCCCAGTCGGAGTTCGTCGTAGGACTTTGTGGTTGCCGGCACGTCGCACCTCCTTTGTCGGGTAGCAGCATGTGCTGTGACGCGGTTCGGCACGCTAGCAAGCGCTTTGAAAGCAGGGAAGGTTTCTTGTGTTCGAAACTGTGCGTTATCGGCCACTCATCTAATTCTTTTGAAGTCGTCGGCCTCCGGCTTAATGCGTATCTGTACGTCAGGCGGCGGACTGGCCGTGCGCCAGAATCGGAGATACCTCTTCCGTTACTATCCAGGTGACTTGACGCGAGCTGCCTTGATTCTCTTCGTCCGGACCGGGGATCTGCTTGCATAAGTCGGATCCGCACTCATCGCGACGCACTGTCGTGTAAGTGTTCGCAGCAACAATCAGCCCTGAACCCCGGGTCCGCTCTCTCGTCCCCGGGGCATCGATTGCCCCGTCCCACGTCGATGGCCTTGTTGGCACTGTGTCCGGCTGGGCGCACCGATAGTTGATGGACGATCCTGCGGACGCCGAGTCAACGCCGCTCGTTCCGAACGCGTCGTGTCTGCAGATGACCGAGATGGACTCCCACTCCGGCCCGAGGACGCACGCGGCCGGCGAGCGCGGTTTCCGGTGCCCAGGGGCGATCCGCACCCTGTTCCGGGCGGACGGTTTGGTCTGCACGTTGCCGAGGCGGGTCTTGACCGTGCCCACCGTGACGGACAGCTCGGCGGCGATCTCCGCGTTGATCGGACCCCAGGTCCGCGTACCGGCCTGCCGGCCGCCAACTCCTCAGCACACTCGTCGAATACGGGGATCACTGGCTCTCGGCTGTGTGCATCGCCCCGGTCCGCGAACGCCGCGCGCCTCTCACTCCGTGTCATCGAGTGCGGTGTCGAGTTCGGCGGCCCAGCGTTCCGCCCACCGGTGCAGGCCCTGCAACTCTTGGCAGGCGTCCGCGCCGAGGTTGCTGAGGCGGTAGCCGCCCTCGGTGTCACGTTCCACGAGGCGGGCCTCCTGCAGTTCGGTGAGGCGCTGCCGCAGCACGCTGGACGACATGCTGCCGCACTGTTGCTGAAGGGCCCGGAAGCCGACGGAGCCGTTCCGCAGTTCCCACATGACCCGTAGGGTCCACCGCCGTCCGAACAGGTCGAGCGCGGCCATCACCGGACGGCCCGTGGTGGAGCCGCGGACGGGCCGTCCCGGCATTCCGGCAGTCATCGTCATGTCCCTTCTCCGCTGCGCACATCTCCGCTGCGCACATCTCCGCTGCGCACATCTCCGCTGCGCACGTCGTCCCCGCGGAACCCCCGCCCGCATCCGACCGGCCGGCGCTTCGATCGACTGGTGATTCGATCCACTGGTGCTTCGATTTCAGACACGCTACCTTGGCCACGGTGCTTCGAAATTCGAAGCACCGTGGAGGGGAGGGCGAATGGCCGAGAGGATTCCGCCGCTCGAGGCCCCGTTCCCGGCGGAGGCCGAAGCGGTGTTGCGCCGCATGATGCCGACCGGTGAGCAGCCGATCGCGCTGTTCCGCACATTCGCGCACAACGTGCCGATGGCCGAGGCGATCCACGCGTGGGGGTCCTACGCACTCAGCCGGCGGCTGTCCGTCGGCCTGCGCGACCGGGAGATCGTCATCGACCGCACCTGCGCGCTGTGCGGCTGCGAGTACGAGTGGGGAGTACACGTCGCACGGTTCGCCGACCGCGTGGCGCTGACCGCGTCGCAGGTCAGCTCGCTGACGCACGGATCGAGCGCGGATCCCTGCTGGGATCGTGAACGTGACCGCCTGCTCCTCGACCTCGCCGACGCACTGCACCAGCACCACGACATCGACGACGCGCTGTGGTCCCGCCTGGCGGCCGAGTTCCCGCAGGAGCAACTCCTGGACCTGCTGATGCTGTGCGGCTGGTACCACGCCATCAGCTACACGGCCCGCGCCGTCAGGCTCTCCCCGGAACCCGGCGCACCCCGCTTCCACGATGTCCCCGCTCCGCACGCACCGGCGCGCGCCGAGCGGCAGTAGTCGCGGAGAAATGGGTTCTGGCACAGATCTTGGGGAGGGGCCGCGGAGGGCGGTTACGTCAGGCCCGGTGTCGCGCGGCGGCGATTCGTTGGCGGTGTGCCTCGTACAGGACGGTCGTGGCGGCGTTGGCGGCGTTGAGGGAGCTCGCTGATCCGGTCATCGGTATGCGGACCGTGTGGTCGCACAGGTCCCGCCACGCCTTGCTCAGCCCGGACGTCTCGTTGCCGACCAGCAGCAGCGCCGGCTGGGTGAAGTCGAAGTCGAAGACATCGCGGTCCCCCTTCTCGTCCGTGCCGACCAGGACGATCGGCTCACCCGCGGCCCGCCGCGCGTCGACCCAGGGCAGCACCGTCCTGGGCGAAGGTACGCGCACGGCCGGCACGGAGAAGAGGGAACCCGTGCTGGCACGCACGGACTTGGGGTCGTACACGTCTGCGGCATGCCCCGACACGATGAGCCCGTGCGCCCCGAAGGCATCTGCGGACCGGATGATGCTGCCGATGTTCCCCGGGCTCGTCGGGCGGTCGAACATGACTCCCAGGAAACTGCCTTCTCCTCTGAACCGGCTGAGATCGTCGGCGGGCATTCCGACGACGGCGACCATCTCCGGGGCGCTCCCGCTCTTCTCCCCGAGGTCCGCCAACAGGTCGGGCGCCATGGCTATGTGCTCGGCGTCCACCCGTCGCAGCAGCTCCTTCGCCCACAGCGACAACGGCCGCTCTGCGTCGTGGATAAGCGCCCTGATGGGCCAGTCGAACCGCACTGCCAAGGAGATCGGACGCACGCCCTGGACGAGGAACTCACCTGCCCTGGCACGCTTGTTCCGATTGCTGAGCAGTGACTCCCATTGCTGGAAGCGAGCGTTGCGTGCAGTGATCCGCTGGAGCGTCGGCACATGCCCTCCGGGGGGAGCCGTTGTGAACGCCGTCATCGACGAGGTGCTCCGAGCTTACGGAACCGGTACCGGTGTTCGGTCGCCAGTACGACCTTCAGCTCCCGAGCGGCTCCGAGCAAGGGAGATGTCAACCGGAGTGCGAAGCAGCAGGGTTGAGCCGCCGGGCCCGACGGCAGCGGTCGGGCCCGGCGTTGAGGGGCCGGGCCCCGTGGCGGCGGCCGGCGGTCAGGCGGCGCGGCCGGTCAGCTCGTAGCCGGCCTCGTCGACGACCTCCGCGATCTTCGCGTCGTCGAGTTCCCGGTCGGCAGCCACGCTCGCCGTGCCGGCGTCGACGTCGACCTCGACGCTCAGTACGCCGTCGACCTCGCCGATCGCCTTGGTGAGCGTCGACTTGCAGTGGCCGCAGGTCATTCCGGCGATCGCGTACACCGTGGTCCGGCTGTCGGCGACGGCGGTCGCCGTGCTCTTCGCGCCGTCGGTCTGGCAGCTGCCGTCGGGCGTACAGCAGTTGGACATGGTTCCTCCTGGCGAGGTTGCTGAATTTCTGCGCGAAGGTACCCCTGGGGGGTACCTGTCGCATCTGAATGTATACCCCCAGGGGGTACATGTCGCAACCGCGGGCCGGCGTGCGCGAGGGGCTGCCGCGAGGGGTTACTCCGTGTCCCAGGTGACGGGCAGGCTGTGGACCCCGTAGATGTTCGCTTCGGGGCGCAGCGGTACCTCCTCCGGCGGGACGGCGAGGCGGAGCGTCGGGAAGCGGGCGAAGAGCGCCGGGAAGGCGACGCGCATCTCGACGCGGGCCAGTTGCTGGCCGAGGCACTGGTGGATGCCATGGCCGAACGCGAGGTGCCCGGTGGCCTTGCGATGCAGGTCAAGTGTGTCGGGGTCGGTAAACCGCGCCGGGTCCCGATTGGCCGCCTGTACCGACACCACGACCGACTCGCCGGCCCGGATCAACCGGCCGTCCAGCTCCACGTCCTCCAGGGCCGTGCGCACGCCGGTGTGGGTGATGCTCAGATAGCGCAGCAGCTCCTCGACGGCCTGGTCGACGAGTTCGGGATCGGCACGGAGGGCGGCCGCCTGCTCGGGGTGGCTGAGCAGCGCGAAGGTGCCGAGCGCCAGCATGTTGGCGGTGGTGTCGAGTCCGGCCGCCAGCAGGAAGCCGCCCAGTCCGGCCAGTTCCTCGTCGGTCAGGTTCGTGGTGGTCAGATCGCTGAGCAGGTCGTCGGTCGGCCGGGCGCGCTTGGCCACCACCAGCTCGCCGATCAGCTCCTGCAGTGCGGACAGGGCCGCGAGCTGCTCCTCCAGGGAGGCGTCGGTACGGGATATCCCGGCGGCCTGGCGCTTGAAGTGGTCCCGCTCGGCCGCCGGTACGCCCAGCAGCTCGCAGATCATGAGGGCGGGCACGGGATGCGCGTACGCCGTCACCAGGTCCACCGACGGTCCCTGGCGTTCCATCGCGTCCAGGTGCTCGGCGGCGATCTGCTCGACGCGCTCGGTGAGCGCCCGCATCCGGCGGACCGTGAACTTGCCCATCAGCAGCCGCCGGTAGCGGGTGTGGTGAGGCGGATCGATCCCGGTCATGTCGCCGACCGGGGCCGGGCCCATCGTCACCTCGCCGTCGTACGGGGTCGGGGAGTGCATCAGGTCGTACCGCGAGCTGAACCGCGGGTCGCCGAGTACCGCGCGGACCGCCGCGTGTCCGGTGGCCAGCCAGCCCAGGTGGCCGTCCGGGAAGCGCATCCGGTGCAGCGGCCGTTCCTCGCGCAGCCGTCCCAGGTCGTCGGGCGGGTCGAAGGGGCAGCCCGCGGGGCGGGAAGTCGGCAGTCCGGGAACCGGTGAGAGAGCCTCGGGCATGAGGAATGGCCTCCATCGGGAGTTGGTGTCTCGTCTGTTGGGTGGTGAGCAGGCAGATCGGTGGAGCGGTCCTAGCGGACCCAGCCGGTGTAGTCCTGCGGACCGCGGCGGCCGCGCCCGGCGGGGTGGTCGCGCGCTCCCGGCTCCAGGGCCGCCGCGGTGGCCCGCACCAGCCAGGTGTTGACCGACAGTCCCTCGCGCGCGGCGGCCTCCTCGGCCCGGGTCTTGAGGTGGGCCGGCAGGCGGAAGTTGATGCGGGCCGTGCCGCCCGCCTCGTCCTCCGCCGGGCCGGGGCGTACGTCCACCGAGCCCGCCGCCGGGTCGCGGGTGGCCTCGGCCATGGCGTCGGACAGCGCGTGGAGCAGGGTGAGCCGGACGGCCGATTCCAGTTCGCGACGGAGGTGGTCGACGTAGGGAGTGAGGTCCACGACGCCAATATGGCACCACTATGGCGCTATTGCAAGCTTCTGTGGTGTCATGGCGAATTCCCGGCAGGGGTGGGCTCGGGGTGGGAGTGTAGGGGGAGGCGTGGTGTGCGGACGTCCTATGGGAGGGCAGCGCGAAGGCCGGGTGGTGCCATCATGGCGCCACCCGGCCTCATCCTGCTGCGCCGGCACTCGCCGGCACTCGCCTCAGTTTCCCGACAGTTCCCTCAGCGCGATGTTGAGCTGGAGGACGTTGACCCGCGGTTCGCCCATGAAGCCGGCGACGCGGCCCTCGGTGTGGTCCTCGACCAGCTTCGTCACCCGTGCGACGGGCAGGTGATTGCGTTCCGCGACGCGGTGGACCTGCAGTGCGGCGTACGCGGGGGAGATGTCCGGGTCCAGGCCCGAGCCGGAGGAGGTGACCGCGTCGGGCGGCACCTGCGACGGCTTCACCCGGTAACCGTTCACGCTGTTGTCCTTGACGACCGCGGCCTTGGCGGCCTCGACCTCGGCGATCAGCTCGGGGCTGTCGGCCGCCCGGTTGGTCGCGCCGGAGACCAGCAGCTTGTACTGGGTGTTGAGGGTGTTGGTGCCCAGGCCGTCGGAGGGCCGCGGCTGGAACCAGCGCAGGTCCGGTTCCGGCGTCTGCCGGCCCTTCTTCGGCGGCAGGTCGTAGCGCTGGCCTATCAGCGAGGAGCCCACCACCTTGCCGTCGTACGACACCTCCGAGCCGTTGGCCTTGTCGTGGAAGAGGCCCTGGGCGATGCCGGTCACCGCGAGCGGGTAGAGCACGCCGCACACGACGGTCAGGGCCAGCAGGGCGCGCAGGCCCGCGGCGAACAGCCGGGCGGTGTTCTTCACGGAGTTGTTCACGGCGGTCACCCGATGCCAGGAATGAGGGAGAGGAGCAGGTCGATGAGTTTGATGCCGAGGAAGGGGGCGATGAGGCCGCCGAGGCCGTAGATCCCCAGGTTGCGGCGGAGCATCCGGTCCGCGCTGCTCGGGCGGTAGCGCACGCCCTTCAGCGCGAGCGGCACCAGCGCGACGATGATCAGTGCGTTGAAGATCACCGCGGAGAGGATCGCCGAGTCGGGCGAGGAGAGCCGCATGATGTTGAGCTTGTCCAGGCCCGGATAGACCGCGGCGAAGAGCGCCGGGATGATCGCGAAGTACTTGGCGACGTCGTTGGCGATGGAGAACGTCGTCAGCGCGCCCCGGGTGATGAGGAGTTGCTTGCCGATCTCGACGATCTCGATGAGCTTCGTCGGGTTGGAGTCGAGGTCGACCATGTTCCCGGCCTCCTTGGCGGCCGAGGTGCCGGTGTTCATGGCCACGCCCACGTCCGCCTGGGCCAGGGCCGGGGCGTCGTTGGTGCCGTCGCCGGTCATCGCGACGAGCTTGCCGCCGGCCTGCTCGCGCTTGATCAGCGCCATCTTGTCCTCGGGGGTGGCCTCGGCGAGGAAGTCGTCGACGCCGGCCTCGTCCGCGATGGCCTTGGCGGTGAGCGGGTTGTCGCCGGTGATCATGACGGTCTTGATGCCCATGCGCCGCAGCTCGGTGAAGCGTTCCCGCATGCCCTCCTTGACCACGTCCTTGAGGTGGATGACGCCCAGGACGCGGGCGCCTTCGGTGTCCTCGACGGCCACCAGCAGCGGCGTACCGCCCGCCTCGGAGATCGCCCGGACGAGGTCGTCGGCGTCCTCCGCCACGGTGCCGCCGCGCTCCCGTACCCACTCCAGGACCGAGCCGGACGCGCCCTTGCGGACCTTGCGGCCGTCCACGTCCACGCCCGACATCCGGGTCTGGGCCGTGAAGGCGATCCACTCCGCGCCGGCCAGCTGTCCCTGGTGCCGCTCGCGCAGCCCGTACTTCTCCTTGGCCAGGACCACCACGGAGCGGCCCTCGGGGGTCTCGTCGGCCAGCGAGGAGAGCTGGGCGGCGTCGGCGACTTCGGCGGCGGTGGTTCCGTGTACGGGAACGAACTCGGCGGCCTGCCGGTTCCCCAGCGTGATGGTGCCGGTCTTGTCCAGCAGCAGCGTCGAGACGTCGCCGGCGGCCTCGACCGCACGGCCTGACATCGCCAGGACGTTGCGCTGGACCAGGCGGTCCATGCCGGCGATGCCGATCGCCGAGAGCAGCGCCCCGATCGTGGTGGGGATCAGACAGACCAGCAGTGCGGTCAGCACGATGAGCGAGGTCTGCCTGTCGGCCCCCGCGTAGACCGCGAAGGGCTTCAGTGTGACGACGGCGAGCAGGAAGACGACGGTCAGCGAGGCGAGCAGGATGTTCAGCGCGATCTCGTTGGGCGTCTTCTGCCGCGCCGCGCCCTCGACCAGGTTGATCATGCGGTCGATGAACGTCTCGCCGGGCTTGGTCGTGATCGTGACGACGATGCGGTCGGACAGCACTTTCGTACCGCCGGTGACCGCGGACCGGTCACCGCCCGACTCCCGGATGACCGGGGCCGACTCGCCGGTGATGGCGGACTCGTCGACGGAGGCGACGCCTTCGACGACATCGCCGTCACCGGGGATGATGTCGCCCGCCTCGCACACCACCCGGTCGCCGACGCGCAGCTCGGTGCCGGGTACGTGCTCCTCCGTGGCGCCGGTGAGGCGGCGGGCGACCGTGTCGGTCTTGGCCTTGCGGAGGGTGTCGGCCTGCGCCTTGCCGCGGCCCTCGGCCACGGCTTCGGCGAGGTTGGCGAAGAGGACGGTGAGCCAGAGCCAGGCGGTGATCGTCCAGCCGAACCAGTCGCCGGGGTGCGCGAGGGCCAGTGCCGTGGTGAGCACCGAGCCGATCAGCACGACGAACATGACCGGGGACTTGATCATCACGCGCGGGTGCAGCTTGCGGACGGCGTCGGGCAGCGACTTCGCCAGTTGGGCCGGGTCGAAGAGGCCGGTGCCGACCCGGCCGCCCGCGGTGGGTTCGTGGTCCGTCGGCCGGTCGCTGTGGGGTGCCCGGGGCGGGGTTGCTGTGGTCATTTCGTCCTGCTTCTTCGTCCCTTGCTGCTGCGGGTCGGTCGCCTGCTGGTCAGCGGCGCCGTGCGGGCCGGCGGTGGGCCGGGTGTCGGTGTTCATGTCGCCAGCCCTTCGGCGAGCGGGCCCAGCGCGAGGGCCGGGAAGTAGGTCAGGCCGGTGATGATCAGGATGGCGCCGACCAGCAGGCCGCTGAAGAGCGGCTTCTCCGTGCGCAGGGTGCCCGATGTCTCCGGTACGGGCTGCTGCTCGGCGAGCGAGCCGGCGAGCGCCAGCACGAACACCATGGGCAGGAACCGGCCGAGGAGCATCGCGAGCCCGATGGTGGTGTTGAACCACGGGGTGTCGGCGCTGAGACCGGCGAAGGCCGAGCCGTTGTTGTTGGCGCCGGAGGTGTACGCGTAGAGGACCTCCGAGAAGCCGTGTGCGCCCGAGTTGAGCATCGAGTGCGGCGGAGTCGGCAGCGCCATGGCCGCAGCCGTGAAGCACAGCACGAGGGCCGGGGTGATGAGGATGTAGCAGGCGGCCAGCTTGATCTGGCGCGTGCCGATCTTCTTGCCCAGGTACTCGGGCGTCCGGCCGACCATCAGGCCCGCGAGGAACACCGCGATGACGGCCATGATCAGCATGCCGTAGAGGCCGGAGCCGACGCCGCCGGGCGCGATCTCGCCCAGTTGCATGCCCAGCATCGTGATGCCGCCGCCGAAGCCGGTCAGCGAGGAGTGGAAGGCGTCCACCGCGCCGGTCGAGGTGAGCGTGGTGGCCACCGCGAAGATCGAGGAGCCGCCGATGCCGAACCGGGTCTCCTTGCCCTCCATCGCACCGCCGGCCGCCTGGAGCGCCGGGCCGCCGTGGTGGAACTCCGTCCACATCATCAGCGCCGTGAAGCCCACCCAGATGGTGACCATCGTGGCCAGGATCGCGTACCCCTGCCGGAGTGAGCCGACCATCCGGCCGAAGGCCCGGGTGATGGCGAAGGGGATGAGCAGGATCAGGAAGACCTCGAAGAGGTTGGTGAACCCGTTGGGGTTCTCGAAGGGGTGGGCGCTGTTGGCGTTGGCGAGGCCGCCGCCATTGGTGCCCAGCTCCTTGATGACCTCCTGGGAGGCGTAGGCGCCGCCCTGCCACTGCTGGCTTCCGCCCATGAACTGGCCCACGGAGTGGATGGAGGCGAAGTTCTGGATCGCGCCGCAGGCCACGAGGATCAGCGCGCCGAGCACCGAGAGGGGCAGCAGGATGCGGACCGTGCCGCGGACCAGGTCGGCCCAGAAGTTGCCCAGTTCGCCGGTGCGGGACCGGGCGAAGCCGCGTACGAGGGCGACCGCGACGGCCATGCCGACGGCGGCGGAGACGAAGTTCTGCACCGCCAGGCCGCCCGTCTGCACGACGTGGCCCATGGCCTGTTCGCCCGCGTAGGACTGCCAGTTGGTGTTCGCCACGAAGGAGGCGGCGGTGTTGAACGCCTGATCCGGGTCGATGGAAGCGAAGCCCAGCGAGCCGGGCAGTACGCCCTGGAGCCGCTGCAGCAGGTAGAGGAAGAGGACGCCGGCGGCCGAGAAGGCCAGCACTCCGCGCAGATAAGAAGGCCAGCGCATCTCGGTGTCCGGATGCGCGCCGATGGCCTTGTAGATCCAGCGCTCCACCCGGAGGTGGCGCGGCGAGGAGTAGACCCGGGCCATGTAGTCGCCGAGGGGGCGGTATGCGAGCGCGAGCGCGGTGATGAGCGCCAGCAGCTGGAGCACACCGGCAAGTACGGGGCTCATGTCGTGCTTCAGAACCTCTCGGGGTAGATCAGTGCGAGGACGAGATAGCCCAGCAGGGCGACGGCCACGACCAGGCCGACGATGTTTTCGGCGGTCACAGCTTTGCGACCCCCTTGGCGACGAGGGCCACCAGCGCGAAGACCGCGAGCGTGGTGACGACGAAGGCCACGTCGGCCATCGAGAGCTCCTGAATGAGAGGGGAACTGAACGGACGGTTAGAGCAAACCGCCCTTTCGAGCCACCGTGGCCGCCGTTGACGGCTCCCTTACGGCGGCGTACGCGCCCTTGATGGATCCCATACGCACACCGCGTTGAGCTGGGAAAAGATCGCCGAAGGCCCGCACCGGGGAGGTGGTGCGGGCCTTCAGGGACGGCGGTGTGGCCGCCCTTCGAGGACGAGCGGCGGCTGCCCTTCGGGGGGCGAGAAGCGCGGCCCCCGGGGGAGGCGGGCTAGCGGCCGACGTCGCGGCTGCTGAGGTCGTCCAGGGTCTCGCGGCGTACGAGAAGGCGCGTCGCGCCGTCCCTCACGGCGGCCACCGGCGGGCGGCCGACGAGGTTGTAGGCGGAGGCCATGGACAGGTGGTACGCGCCGGCGGCCGGTACGGCCAGCAGGTCGCCGGGCCGGACGTCGCCGGGCAGTGGCACGCCGGCCGCGAGGACGTCACCGGCCTCGCAGTGCCGGCCGACCACGGTCATCGGGGCGGGCTCGGCGTACGAGCGCCGTCCTACGAGGCGCGGCGCGTAGCGCACCCCGTAGAGCGCGGGCCGCGGGTTGTCGCTCATCCCGCCGTCCACGGCCACGAAGGTGTGCGCCTCGGTGCGCTTGACCGCGAGCACCCGGTACAGCGCTACGCCCGAGGGGCCGGCGACGGCCCGGCCCGGTTCGATGACGAGCCGGGGCACGGTGAGTCCGGCCGTCGCACAGCTCTCGATCAGCTCGGCGCGTACCTTCCTGGCGAGCGCGGGGACGTCCAGCGCGGGCTCGCCCGGCCGGTAGGCGATGCCGTGCCCGCCGCCGAGGTCCAGCTCGGGTGGCACCATCCCGTGGGTGTCGCGGATGCGGGCCATCAGCCCCACCATCCGGCGCACCGCGGCGAGATAGGGCTTGGCGCTGGTGATCTGTGAACCCAAGTGGCAGTGCAGCCCGGCCAGTTCGAGGTCGGGCTGGGCGAGGACCCGGGCGACGGCGTGCTGCGCGCTGCCGTCCGCGACCGACAGGCCGAACTTCTGGTCGGCGGTACCGGTACGGATCTTCTCGTGAGCCCCCGCGGCGATGCCGGGCACCACCCGGACCATGACGCGCACGCGGGCCCCCGCGGCGCCGGCGGCGGCCGCGAGGCGGGCGATCTCGGAGGGGCTGTCGATGACGATGCGGCCCACGCCGAGCCGGAGCGCGGCCTCCAGGTCGTGCGGGCTCTTGGCGTTTCCGTGCAGCAGGATGCGCTCGGGCGGCACGCCCGCCGCGACGGCCAGCTCCAGCTCGCCCGCCGAGCAGACGTCCAGCCCGAGCCCTTCCTCGGCCACCCAGCGCGCCATGGCCCGGCACAGGAACGCCTTGGCCGCGTACCGGATGTCGGCGTCGGGGAAGGCGCGCACGTACGTGCGGCAGCGGGACCGTACCTCGTCCTCGTCGAGGAGGTAGAGCGGCGTACCGAAGCGCTCGGCGGCCCCGGCGAGCGGCACGCCGCCCACAGCCAGGTCACCGGTGGGCAGGGGAACGGTGGAGGCGGGCCAGACGGACAGTTCGGCGGGACCGGCGGGCGCGCTCGCCACGGGTGCGGCGGGCGGCGGACCAACGGTGGTCATGCGGCGCGCCCCCGGAGGAGGTAGGGGACCGCCGGCGCGGCGGTGCGGTCCGGTGCGGGGGAGCGGTGCGGCCTCGCGGCGTGGGGGTTCGGGGCCGCGAAGCGGGGATCGACGGTGACGCGGTCGACGCCCAGCGGGGCGACGAGGGCGCGCAGCGCGGGCTCGGCCAGCCGGATCCACGCGACGCCGGGGCCGAGCGCTCCCAGGAGCCGGTCGGCGGAGGTGAAGCCGACGGCGGTACGGCAGCCGAGGGGCGTGCGGCACAGGCGGGCCGCGTACCCCATGGGTCCCGGCCGGACCGGCACGTACAGCGGTCCGGCCGGGTCGTGTTCGTAGGGTTCGGGGTCTTCGGTGAACAAGGTGTCCGGCATGACGTTCTCCCAGGTGGTGCGGGGGTGAAGGCAGCGGCCCCGGTTCGGTGAGGGCGAGCCGGGGCCGCTGCCGACGGTATGCCCGGGGCAACGGCCGGCCCGGTGGTCCATGACGGGACGCTGATGGTGAACGGGACGCTTCTGACGGAATGCTGACGCGTTCTGGCGGATGCCTGAGCGTGAGTGACCGTTCGGGCGTCACCGTGTACTCCGGATATCACCACCTCGGTGGTGCGGCGTCAGCGGGCCGTCGAGGCAGGCCCGTTGGTGTGTCCGCAGGTCATCAAGGGGGCGACCGCCTCCGACGGCCGCGGACACTCGTGGCGGCGGCAGGCCGCGCGCACTCCGGAGGACGTGTTCGGCTGCGTTCCGGCCTCCGAGAGCGGATCACCTCTCGCGGTGCCGCTCCGCGTCCCGGTCCGAGCGCTCGCCCGTCGCCTGCGACGGCGTGGCGCGTGGCATGTCGCGGCCGCGTCCGGAGTCCGCCGGCCGTCCGTGCTCCGGCTTCGGGCGCTCGCCCTCGGCCTGCGAGGGCGTCGGTTCGTACCTCGGGTCTGCGTCGCGCATGTGCGCCTCCCGGTCTTACCGGTCGTCGCTCCGGCACGGATGCCGGAGCGATCATCGAATACCCGGTGGCATGGGGTGCAAACCAGAGCAAATAGCTGGCCAGTGCACGGAAGTCGCTCCGGCCGGGCGCTCCGGCGGTTCGCTCCGGCGGTGTGCGGAGGCGGCGCGGCACCTGAGGAACGGCGCGGGCGGGTGCCGGTCGTACGGGCGTCGTACGGCCTACGCCTCCGCGAGCGCCTTGACGCCCTCCAGGGTCGCCGCCATGCCCGTACGAAGCTCCGCGAGGCGCGCCTCGATCAGCTGCTCCTCACGGTCGGGCATACGGGCAATGGCCGCGCTGAGCCCGGAGGCGCCGGGGCCTACGTGCACGGAGTGCCGCAGCAGGACGCCCCGAGGTGCGGGCTCCAGGGTGAAGCGCCATGTGGCGAGTGCCTGCCCGGGGTCCGTCACGGGTGTGCCGAACCGGCCTGCGGTGTCCAGTACCGCCCAGCCGAACTCGCGCCCGGCGGTGACCGTGACGAGCTGCGAGACGGTCCGCCACGCGCCGATCTTCGGGTGCCGGTTGTGTCCGGCGAACCGCGCACCCACCACGGGTGCGGTGGCGCCGTCCAGCCACTCCACCCGCTGGAGTTCGGGGCTCAGCCGGGCGGGCAGGCCGATGTCGCTGACCAGTTCCCAGACCCGTGGCGGCGCGGCCGCGACCGGTATCTCGCACGCGGTCGTCGGGCCGTCGGCGTAACGCATCGTGTGTCCTCGTCTCCTCGGTCGTGCGGAAAGTATGGGCCGCCGTGCGGAAGGCGCGGAGCGAGGGCACAGGTTTCATCACCTTCACACATTTCACGGAAAAAACGCTGAATGTTCGACTAGTTCGATAATCTGAGCGCCTGCTGAGTCCTTCCGGGACTCGGCCCGACATCTGAGGATGCGCGTTGCTCCGTACACGTACGCTCGCCGCCGCGGTGACCGCCGCCGCGTGCGCCGGGATCCTTGCCCTGCCCGCCCAGGCCCAGGCGGCCGGCTCGGTCCAGCTGTACAAGATCTATTACGACAGCCCGGGCAAGGACACCCGCTCCAACTCCAGCCTGAACGCCGAATACGTGCAGATACGCAACACCACCGGCCGGAGCGTGAGCCTGAAGGGCTGGACGCTGGTGGACGCCTCGCGGCACAAGTACACCTTCGGGACGTACACGCTCGGCTCCGGCAAGACCGTGACCGTGCGCACCGGCAAGGGCGGCAACACCCAGGCCACCCGCTACCAGGGCCGGGCCGCCTACGTCTGGAACAACGACAAGGACACCGCGACGCTGCGCACGTCCGCGGGCCGGGTCCAGGACACCTGCTCGTACAACTCCACGCGGTACGACTACAAGATGTGCTGAGCCGGGCCCGGCGGGGCCGTCCGCCGGGCGCCGAAGCGGCGTGCCCGGCGGACGGCGGCGCTACGGGGCACGCCGCCGCGCGGCCCCGAGAGGCCGCCGCGAGCGTTGCGGGACGCCTCCGGGCGCGTGATGATGGCTGCCTGGAGCGACAGCGCCGGACGCGGCGCGTCGGTCACAAGGGAGCGAGCCATGACCGAACCCGGTGACCTGCGGCAGACGTACGCATTCAGCTGCACCGGATGCGGACATGCCTGGAAGCAGACCTACGACATCGTGATCGTCAGCGATGCCGAGGGCCGCCGCTCCCAGACGTACCGCATCGAGGGGCGCACGGTGCGCTCCCCGCTCACCTCACCCGTCTGCCCGCACTGCGACAGCGGGCGGGTGCACGCGGTGCCGGTGGGGCTGGCCGAACGGGCCCTGGCGGCGGAGACCGCGGCGCGGTCCCGTCCCGAACGCCAGGAGCGCACACCGCACATGCCGCACGGACCCCATTGGCACCTGCGGCGCCGCTCGGGGCGGCCGAACGCACAGGATCCCGCGCGCGTGCAGGACCGTACGGACACGAAGGACGAGCCACCGGCGCTGTGAGGGACGCGCAGGGCTGCCCCTTCGGGTGCGCCGAGCCGAGCCCTCCGTATGCGGCGGGACGCGCCCTACGGGTACGCGGAGCCTCTGGTCCCTACGGATGCGCGGGACCTCTTGTCCCTACGGGCGCGCCGGCCCGGCCTCCCACGGTTGCGTTCGCCGCCCCCCGGGCAGTCAGCGGCTGTGTGCGGCCTCCGCCCCCGAGGGCGGCTGTTCCGTCGGGAGTGCGCCGGTCTCGGCGAGGGCCCGGTGGAGGCGGTGCACGCCGTCCTCCAGTTGCGCCGTGCCGGGAGCGCTGACGTAGCTCAGCCGTAGGTGCGGGGCGGGCGCCTCGGCGCTGAAGTACGGGCCGCCCGCGGTGATCGAGACGCCACGGCGAAGGGCGGCCGCGACGACGGCCTGCTCGTCGGTGCCGTCCGGCAGCCGCAGCCACAGGTGGTACCCGCCGCGTGGCGGCCGCTGCGGGAGGAGCGCGGGCAGCGCGCCGCCCAACGCGGTGAGCAGGGCGGTACGTCGGTCGCGCAGGGCACCGGCGAGCACCCGCAGATGGCGGGACCAGGCGGGCGAGCCGACCAGTTCGAGGGCGGTCTCCTGAAGCGGCCGCGGGACGAAGAAGCTGTCGGTGACCTGGACGGCGCGCAGCCGCTCCAGGGCCGGGCCGCGTGCGGTCAGCGCCCCGATCCGCAGGCTGGGGGAGGCCACCTTGGTCAGCGAGCGCACATGGACGACGACGCCGTCCGGGTCGTCTGCGGCCAGCGGGAGTGGCAGCGGCGGGGAGTCGGCGTGCGCCAGGCGGCGGGCGAAGTCGTCCTCCAGTACGAACGCGCCCGCCGACCGGGCGATGTCGAGCACTTCGGTGCGCCGTTGCGGGGACAGGGCGGCGCCGGTGGGGTTCTGGAACAGCGGCTGGCAGACGAACAGCCGGGCCCGGGTGGCCGCGAAGGCCTCGGCGAGCAGGTCGGTGCGTACGCCGTCGGCGTCGACCGGTACCGGGACGGGCCGCAGCCCGGCGGCGCGGGCGACGGCGAGCATGCCGGGATAGGTGGGGGATTCGACCAGGACGGGGGAGCCGGGGGCGGCCAGCGCCCGCAGGGCGGTGGTGAGCGCGCCCTGCCCGCCGCCCGCGATCAGGACGTCCGAGGCGTCGAGCGGGCCGTTCGGGCCGCCGATGTCGCGGGCGAACCACTGCCGCAGTTCGGCCAGCCCCTCCACCGGGGGCCGCGACCAGGTGCCGGGCCTGCGGCCGGCCCGGGCGAGCGCGGCGGCCAGGGCCCGCTCCGGCTGGAGTGCCGTGTGCAGATAGCCGCCGTTGAGGTCGACGACCTCGGGCGGCGGGGTGTTGAGGGTGGCCAGGATCGCGGCGGGATCGGTGCCGTGCGGGCCCGTGAGGGGCGCGTGCGGGGGATCGGCGCTCAGGGCCACCTCCTGCCAGGAGACGTCGCCCAGGGCGCCCGCGGCGCGGCGGGCGGTGGCCTTGAAGACGCCGGCGCCGGGCCGGGAGGTGACGACGCCTTCGGCGACGAGCGTGGCGATCGCCCGGGAGACCGTGACGGGGCTGACCCGGTGGAGCGTGACCAGGTCCCGGCTCGACGGGAGCTTCGCCCCTTCTGAGTAGCGGTCCAGCTCTTTACGCAAAGTCGCCGCTAGCTGGGCCACACTGCTACTGTCTTTCATGACAGTACAGAATAGCGCTACTCCATCTCTTGCGATATCGGTCCGCAGCGGTACTCTCCTCGCCGCGCTCGGCGTGGTGTCCTTCTCCTTCAGCCTCCCCGCCACGGCGTGGGCCCTGGACGGCTTCGGCCCGTGGACGGCGACCGGCGTACGCGGTCTGCTGGCGGGCCTGCTGGCCGCGGCCTGCCTCCTGGCGGCCCGGGTGCCGGTGCCCGGGCGGCAGCACTGGCCCGGCCTGCTCACGGTGGCCGCCGGCTGCGCCGTCGGCTTCCCCCTGCTGAGCACGCTGGCCCTCCAGACGTCCACCACCGCGCACTCGGCCGTCGTCATCGGCATGCTGCCGCTTGCCACCGCAGCCGTCTCGACCGTCCTGACCGGCCGGCGCCCCTCGCGCCTCTTCTGGGCCGCCGCCGGCCTCGGCGCGCTCACCGTGGCCGCCTTCACCCTCCAGCAGAGCCACGGCCTGCCGACCCTCGGTGACGGGTACCTCTTCGCCGCCGTACTGGTGTGTGCCGCCGGGTACGCGCAGGGCGGGCGGCTCGCGTCCCACATGCCCGGCTGGCAGGTCATCGCCTGGGGCGTCGTCGTCGCGCTACCGGTGTCCGCCCTGGTCACCGTCTTCGCCCTGCCCGTGGAGCCGGTGCATCCGACGGACCGGGCGGTCGTCGGCATGGCCTACATCGCCGCCGTGTCCCAGTTCGGCGGCTTCGTCATGTGGTACCGCGGCATGGCGGCCATCGGGGTGCCCAAGGCGAGTCAGCTCCAGCTCGCCCAGCCCCTGCTCACCCTCGTGTGGTCGGTCCTGCTCATGGGCGAACAGCCCTCGCCGCTGGCGCCGGTCGCGGCCCTGATCGTCCTCGGCTGCATCGCGGCGACCCAGCGCGCCCGCGGTTGACCCGTCCCGGTGGCCCGCCTCGGCGCGTCCGTAAGGCGGCGCTCTGTCGTGCCTCTCAGGGGCCGCGGCCCCTCAGGGGGTGACGGCCAGTTCCAGGTACGCCGCGAGCAGGGCCAGATGGAGGGCTCCCTGGAGGAGCGTGGCGCGGCCGGGGATGACCGTCAGGGTGCCGACGATCATGGTGAGGGCCAGCAGCACCATGTGGGTCGCGCCGAGGCCGAGGATGAGCGGGCCGTCCAGCCAGATGGACGCCGCGGCCACCGCGGGGATGGTGAGGCCGATGCTCGCCATGGCGGAGCCGAGGCCGAGGTTGAGGCTGGTCTGCACCCGGTCGCGTTGGGCCGCGCGCACCGCGGCGATGGTCTCCGGCAGCAGCACCAGCAGCGCGATGACGATACCGACCACCGCGGCCGGCAGGCCGGCGGCGGCCACGCCCGCCTCGATGGTGGGGGAGACTCCCTTGGCGAGCCCCACCACCCCGACCAGCGCCAGCGCGAGCAGCCCCAGGCTGATCAGGGCCACCCGGCGGGTGGGCGGGTCGGCGTGGTCGTCCTCGTCGACGACCTTGCCGGACGAGGTGACGGGCAGGAAGTAGTCGCGGTGCCGCACGGTCTGGGTGGCCACGAAGAGCCCGTAGAGCACCATGGCGGCGAGCGCGGCGAACCCCAGCTGGGCCGGGGCGAACTCCGGCCCCGGCTTGCTCGTGGTGAACGTGGGTACGACGAGGCTGAGCCCGGCCAGCGTGGCCACCGTCCCGAAGGCCGCCGACGTGCCCTCGGCGTTGAACACGGCGACCCGCCGCCGCACCGCGCCGATCAGCAGACTCAGCCCGACGATGCCGTTGCAGGTGATCATCACGGCGGCGAAGACGGTGTCCCGGGCGAGCGAGGCGGCCTTGTCCCCGCCGTCCGTCATCAGGGTGACGATCAGCGCCACCTCGATGATGGTCACCGCCACCGCGAGTACGAGGGACCCGAACGGCTCACCCACCCGGTGGGCCACCACCTCGGCGTGGTGCACCGCCGCCAGCACGGCGCCGGCCAGGAAGCACGCCACGAGGGTGACGATCGGGCCGGGCAGCGAACGGCCCCAGGAGAGCGCGAGGAGGACGACGGCGAGTACGGGAAGGGCGGTGGTCCAGTGGCCGGCGACCGCCCGGACGGTACGCAGCATGGCTCGACCCTCTCAGAAGAGGCCGTGGCCTGCGCGCGGAGAAGTGCGCGCCTGCCCCTTCCGTATTACTGGAACACGTTCTACCGTGCGGGCGACCCTACGGACCGCGGGACCGGGACAGGGAGGGGCCGTGCACCTCGAATACACGCCCGAACAGCAGCGGCTGCGCGCCGAGCTGAGGACCTACTTCGCCGAACTGGTGCCGGACAACGCGTACGCGCGGTACGCGGCGCCGGCCGAGCAGAAACGCTTCTACCGGGAGACCGTCCGCCGGCTGGGCGCCGACGGCTGGCTCGGCGTCGGCTGGCCGAAGGAGTACGGCGGCCGCGGCCTCACCCCCGTCGAACAGTTCGTTTTCTTCGACGAGGCTGCCCAGGCGAACGTGCCGCTGCCGTTGATGGCGCTGAACACCGTCGGCCCGACGATCATGAAGTACGGCACCGAGGAGCAGAAGGCGTACTTCCTGCCGAAGATCCTCTCCGGTGAGCTGGACTTCGCGATCGGGTACAGCGAACCGGACGCCGGCACCGACCTCGCCGCCCTGAAGACCCGCGCCGTACGGGAGGGCGACACCTACGTCGTGAACGGGCAGAAGATCTGGACCACCAACGGCGACACCGCCGACTGGGTCTGGCTGGCCGTCCGTACCGACCCGGAAGCACCGCCCCACAAGGGCATCACCATGCTCCTCGTGCCCACCGGCGACCCCGGCTACAGCTGCACCCTCATCAACACCCTCGCCTCCCACGACACCACCGCCAGCTACTACGAGAACATCCGCGTCCCCGTGAGCCGCCGGGTCGGCGCGGAGAACGAGGGCTGGCGGATCATCACCAACCAGCTCAACCACGAGCGCGTCACCCTCGCCGCACACGGCACGATGGCGATCCGCGCCCTGCACGACGTCCAGCGCTGGGCCATGGAGACCAAGCTCGCCGACGGCCGGCGGGTCATCGACCTGGGCTGGGTACGGACCCGGCTGGCGCGCACGCACACCAGGCTGGAGGCGCTGCGGCTGCTGAACTGGCGCATGGTCGACGCGCTCCAGCGCGCCACCCTCACGCCCCAGGACGCCTCCGCGGTCAAGGTCTACGGCTCGGAGGCGCGGCGCGACGCCTACGCCTGGCTGATGGAGGTCGTCGGCGCCGCGGGACCCTTGAAGGAGGGCTCGGCGGGCGCGGTGCTCCACGGCGAGCTGGAGCGCGGCTACCGGTCCGCCGTCATCTTCACGTTCGGCGGCGGCAACAATGAGATCCAGCGGGAGATCATCTCCTGGATCGGCCTGGGGATGCCCCGCGTGCGCAGGTGATCCCGTACGGGCGAAGGGGGCACGGCGGTGACGGACGAGGGCATCGGGCGGGACGGACGGCGGGACCCGGAGGCGGGTGGAGGCCGGGTCCTGAAGACGGGCGAGGGCAGCCCTTCGGGGGCGGGAGGGGGCCGGGCCCCGGAGGCGGACCCCGGTCTCTACGGGCCCGACTCCGTGACCTGGCAGCTGCACGGCGACCCGATGATGTGGATAGCGGGTGTCCGCGCGCTGTACCTCCAGGCGCTGCATCCGCGTGCCGTTCGTGGCGTCATGCAGAACTCCGACTTCCGGCGGGACGCCTGGGGGCGGCTGATGCGCACCGCCGGCTTCGTCGGCACCACCACGTTCGGTACCACCGAGGCCGCCGAGCGGGCCGGTGCCGCGGTCCGCCGCATCCACCGCCGGCTGACCGCCACCGATCCGGCCACCGGCGAGCGCTACTCCATAGACGAGCCGGAGCTGCTCCTGTGGGTGCACTGCGCCGAGATCGCCTCCTACTTGGAGGTCGTCCGCCGCTCCGGATACGCCGCGAGCGCCGCCCTTCAGGGGGGAGCGGGCGACGCGTACATACGGGAGAACCGCACCGCCGCCCGGCTCGTCGGCCTCGACCCCGCCACCGTTCCCGGTGACCGGGCCGGGCTCGCCGCGTACTTCGAAGAGGTGAGGCCCGAACTGGCCGCCACCCCGGAGGCCGCAGCCGTGGACGACTTCCTGCAGCGGCCGCCCGCCCCCCTGTCGCTGCTCCCCGTCCGTGCCCTGCTGTGGCGGCGGGTGGCCACGCTGGCGTACGAGGCGCTCCCCCCGTATGCGCACGAGTTGTACGGCAGGCCGGCACCTCCTCCGGACACCGTGGACCGGAAGCTGCGTGCCGTCGGACGGGTGCTGCGGTCGGTCCCCGCGACCGTGCGCTGGCAACTGCCCCCGAAACACATCCTCCGCGCGGTGGCCAGACTCGGACCCGGCACCCGCCCGTCGGCCTACAAGCTGTGCCGCTCGGCCGCCATACTGAAGGCTCACGGTGCTCAGGGGGAGCCACGGGACTGATTGCGGGGACGGGGGCGGCGGCAGGCGATGGGGGAGAGCAGGCTGATCCACGGCCGTTACCGGCTGATCGAACTGATCGGGCGCGGAGGCATGGGGGAGGTGTGGCGGGCCCGGGACGAGTCCCTGGGCCGCCGGGTCGCGGTCAAGTGCCTCAAGCCGCTGGGGCAGCAGCAGGACCCGTCGTTCATGCGAGTGCTGCGCGAGCGGTTCCGCCGCGAGGCGCGGGTCGCCGCCGGGCTGCAGCACCGCGGCATCACCGTCGTGCACGACTTCGGTGAGGACGACGGCATCCTGTACATCGTCATGGAGCTGCTGGACGGGCGTAATCTCAGCCAGCTTCTGGAGGACAACCGCAGAAACCCACTGCCGGTCCCGGACTTCGCCGACATCGCCGACCAGGTGTCGTCGGCGCTCGCGTACACGCACGAGCAGGCGGTCGTGCACCGGGACCTGAAGCCCGCCAACATCGTCCGGATAGCGGACGGAACGGTGAAGATCTGCGACTTCGGCATCGCCCGGCTCGGCCACGACATCGGTTTCACCGCCCGCCTCACCGGTACCGGCATCGCCATGGGCACGCCGCACTACATGTCGCCCGAGCAGATCGCGGGCGGCACCATCGACCACCGCAGCGATCTGTACTCCCTGGGCTGCGTGCTGTACGAACTGGCCACAGGCGTCCCTCCGTTCGAATTCGACGACGCCTGGGCGGTACTGGTCGGGCACCGCGACACGGCGCCCCAGCCACTCCGCGAGCGCCGCCCCGACCTTCCCGAGCCCTACGAGCGCATCGTCCTCGACCTGCTCGCCAAGGACCCCGACGACCGCCCGCGCGACGCCGCCGAACTGGGCAAGCGCATCGCCACCGCGCGCGCCCCGCAACAGGTCACCCCCGGGCTGCCCGCCTGGGCCGCCGGGATGCGGAGCGGTGCCGGCGCCCGGCCGGTCCGTACGCTCCGTACGCCGCCCCGCGGCGCCGTCGGCGAGCTGACGGGCTCCTGGACCATCGGCTTCGAGCCCCACCGCCCCGACAGCGCCCCGCCCGCCCGCGAGCGGCCCACGCCCTCGCCCGCGACGCTCGCCGCGCTCGCCGGGCGGCACAACGCCGGGCTGAGTCTGGGCCGGCTCGGGCGCTGGGAGGAGGCGGGCGAGGTGCACCGCGCGGTCGCCGCCGAGCGGGAGCACGTGCTCGGGCCCGAGCACGCCGACACCCTCGCCAGCCGCTTCGAGGTGGCCTTCACCCTGGCGCGCTCGGGCCGGTTCGCCGACGCGCTGCGCGAGTACGAGACGGTCGCGACGGGCCGCGAACGGACGCTCGGCCCCCAGCACGCCGACACGCTCGCAGCCCGCCAGGAGACCGCGTACGTACTCGGTCGCCTCGGCCGCCACTTCGAGGCGCACCAGGTCTACACCTCCGTGCTCGCGGCCCGTGACCGCACGATGGGCGCCGACCACCCCGACACCCTGCGCTGCCGTCACAACCTCGCCTACAACCTCAGCCGCCTGGGACGCCTGGAGGACTCCTACGAGATGGCGCGCGACGTCGCCGCCGCGCGCGCCCGGGTGCTCGGCGAGCGCCACCCCGACACGCTCGTCACGCGCCACGAGGTCGCGTACACCCTCGGCCGGCTGGGCCGCTGGCCCGAAGCGCTGCGCACGTACCGGGAAGTGGCCGCGGCGCGCACGCAGGCGCTCGGCCCGGACCACCCCGATACGCTCGCCGCGACGTACGAGGTCGGGATAAGCCTGGGGCGGCTCGGCCGGAGCGCGGAGGCCCTGGAGCTCTACCGGGAGCTGGTGGCGGCCCGTACGGAGGCTCAGGGCGCCGAGGATCCGGAGACGCTGCGCGCGCGGCACGGTCTGGGCGTCAATCTCGGGCGGCTCGGGCGCTGGGAGGAGGCGCTGGCCGAGGCCCGTGAGGTGTGCGCGCTGCGGGAGAAGGCGCTCGGCCCGGACCATCCGGACACGCTCGTGAGCCGTCGTGAGATCGCCGTGGGGCTCGGCTGGCTGACCCGCTGGAGCGAGGCCCTGTCGGTCTACCGGCAGGTCGCCGAGGCCCGCGAGCGGGTCTTCGGCCCCGATCATCCGGACGCGCTCGCCAGCCGCACCGACGAGGCGCACTGCCTGGAGCAGCTCGGCCGCGCCGCCGAGGCGGTGGGTCTGTACCGCAGGGTGGCGGCCCTCCGGCAGCAGCGGGGGAAGCACGGGCACTGAGTCGTACGAGGGCGCGCGACCGCTGCGAACGTCCGGCGAATGACGGTCAGGCGCCTGTCAGGTGTCCGGAGACGATCGGACAGGAGCGTTCCGGAGCGCGGCGCTACCGGAGGGAGGACGACCTCTGGCCGGTAGTGATCGCTCCGTGCTACCAAGAGACATGCCGGAACGGACGTCCTATGACGTGATCATTGTCGGCGGCGGGCACAACGGCCTCGTTGCCGCCGCCTACCTCGCCCGCGCCGGGCGCAGCGTGCTCGTACTGGAACGGCTCGGCCACACCGGTGGCGCGGCTGTCTCCACCAAGGCCTTCGCCGGGATCGACGCCCGGCTCTCGCGCTACTCCTACCTCGTCAGCCTGCTGCCGCCGAAGATCGTCCAGGATCTCGGGCTGCGTTTCGCCGTCCGCAAGCGCACCGTCTCCTCGTACACGCCCACCGACCGTGACGGCCGGCCCACCGGACTTCTCGTGGGCGGCGGTCCGGCCCGTACTCGTGCCGGTTTCGAAGCGCTGACCGGCTCGGACCGCGAGTACGAGGCCTGGGAACGCTTCTACGGGACGACGGCACGGGTCGCCGAGCGCGTCTTCCCGACCCTCACCGAACCGCTGCCCACCCGTGCGGAGCTGCGTGCCCGCATCGACGACGAGGACGCCTGGCAGGCCCTCTTCGAGCGGCCGCTCGGCGAGACCATCGAGAAGACCTTCGCCGACGACCTCGTACGCGGCGTCGTCCTCACCGACGGCCTGATCGGCACCTTCGCCTCCGCGCACGACGAGAAGCTGCGGCAGAACCGCTGCTTCCTGTACCACGTCATCGGCGGCGGCACCGGCGACTGGGACGTACCGCTCGGCGGGATGGGCGCGCTCACGGACGCGCTGGCCCGGGCCGCCCGGCAGGCCGGCGCCGAGATCGCCACCGGCCACGAGGTCACGCGGCTCGACACGGACGGCAGGTCGGCCGAAGTCACCTGCGCACAGGGCACGTTCCATGCCCGGCAGGTACTGGTGAACGCCTCTCCGGAGGCGCTGGCCGGGCTCCTCGGAGAGCGCGCGCCGGAGCCGGCCGAAGGCGCCCAGCTCAAGGTCAACATGCTGCTGACACGGCTGCCGCGCCTCCGGGACGAGAGCGTCGACCCCCGGGAGGCGTTCTCGGGCACTTTCCACGTCGCGGAGGGCTACGAAGAGCTGGAGACGGCCTACCAGCAGGCCGCCACCGGTGCGCTCCCCACGGCGCCGCCCAGCGAGATCTACTGCCACTCCCTCACCGACCCGTCGATCCTCGCCCCCGACCTCGTGCGCCAGGGCTACCAGACCCTCACGCTCTTCGGGCTGCACACCCCGGCGCGCCTCTTTGCCGACGACAACGACGCACAACGGGAACGCCTCCTGCACGCCACCGTCGAGCAACTGGAGGCGCATCTCGCCGAGCCGCTGGCCGACTGCCTCGCCCACGACGCGGACGGCCGCCCCTGCATCGAGGCGAAGACCCCACCGGACCTGGAGCGCGACCTCCGGCTCCCGGGCGGCAACATCTTCCACGGCGACCTGTCCTTCCCGTACGCGGAGGACCACGAGGACGACACCCCCGCCGCCCGCTGGGGCGTCGCCACCGGCCACCCGAACGTCCTCCTGTGCGGGGCGGGCGCGCCGCGTGGCGGCGGCGTCAGCGGCATCCCGGGACACAACGCGGCAATGGCGGCCCTGGCGGACCGAACGGCCTAAAGGGCGGCCGGCTCGACCAGGCGCAGCACCGCGTCCAGACCCCGGACCGCTCCCGGCGCGGCGCCGGCGGGCAGCACGTACGACCGCAGGCCGCTGCCCGCCGCGCCGCCGTCCTTGGCCGGGTGGTCCCCGACCATCAGCGCCTCGGCGGGTTCCACGGCCAGCTGCCGGCAGGCGTACTCGAAGAGCGACGGATCGGGCTTCTCCGTGCTGTGTTCGTAGGAGTGGACCCACACCGAGAAGTACCGGTCGAGCCCGTGGTGGGCGAAGGTCGGGCGCAGGTCCCAGCCGACGTCGCTGACCACGCCGAGCGCGACACCCCGCCGCGTGAGGGCCTCCAGGGCGGCCTCCGCGTCGGCGTACGGGCGCCAGTGCTCCGGAGCGCGCAGCTGCTCGTACAGCGCGTCCGCGACCGGCGCCAGGCCCGGCACGGACGCGTACCAGGTCGTGAAGGCGCGCCGGTGGGCCGCCGCGGAGACGTCCCGGCCCCGCTGGGCCGCGGCGACCTCCGGATCCGCCAGCCCGGCCTCCAGACCGGCCAGCAGCGCGTCCATGGCGGACTCGTCCACGGTGGAGCCCATGGCCGCACGGATGCGGTCGGCGTACGAGGCCACTTGGAAGAGCGTGCCGGAGAAGTCGAAGAGCACCGCACGGACCGGCGAAGGGTGCGACGGACAGTCCGGGACGCGCAGCGGGCCTTCGGGGCCGGAGACGGGAAGAGAAGTCATGCGGGGATCTTCCGGCAGAACGCCGGCCGGCGCCCGGGATTCGGCCTTCTCGGCCCGCGATCCGGCGTTCTCGCCCCGTGGACCGGCGTTCCGGCGGGCGCGATCTGACGTTGCGTCAGAAAAACTCTTCCCTCGTGCGGCGCGCTGCGGCATCCTGCGCCCATGCAGACGGAGTTGAGCAGCACACTGGGGGCCGAGCACGCCGTCTTCGGGTTCACACCGTTCCCCGCCGTCGCCGCGGCGATCAGCCGGGCCGGCGGATTCGGGGTACTCGGCGCGGTACGGTACGGCGCCGCCGACGACCTCGCGCGCGACCTGGACTGGATGCAGGAGCACACCGACGGCCTGCCGTACGGCCTGGACGTCGTGATGCCCGCGAAGAAGGTCGAAGGCGTCACCGAGGCCGACATCGAGGCCATGATCCCCGAGGCGCACCGCACGTACGTCGAGGAGACCCTCGCCAAACACGGCGTGCCGCCGCTCCCCGAGGGCGCGGCGTCCGGGTGGCGGATCACCGGATGGATGGAGCAGGTGGCCCGCTCCCAGCTGGACGTGGCCTTCGACTATCCGATCAAGCTGCTCGCCAACGCGCTCGGCTCGCCGCCGCCCGACGTGGTGCAGCGTGCACACGACCACGGCATCCTCGTGGCCGCGCTGGCGGGCAGCCCCCGGCACGCCCGGCACCACCAGGAAGCCGGCATCGATGTCATCGTCGCGCAGGGCTACGAGGCGGGCGGGCACACCGGCGAGATCGCCACGATGGTGCTGACCCCCGAAGTCGTGCGCGCCGTCGACCCGCTCCCCGTGCTCGCCGCCGGCGGCATCGGCACCGGCGAGCAGGTCGCGGCGGGCCTCGCCCTCGGGGCACAGGGCGTCTGGCTCGGCTCGGTCTGGCTCACCACGGAGGAGGCCGAGCTGCACTCACCGCTGCTCACTCGGAAGCTGCTCGCCGCCGGCCCCGGAGACACCGTCCGCTCGCGTGCCCTCACAGGGAAGCCCGCACGACAGCTGCGTACGGAGTGGACCGACGCCTGGGACGACCCGGCGGGCCCCGGCACGCTGCCCATGCCCCTGCAGGGCCTGCTGGTCGCCGACGCGCTCACGCGCATCCAGAAGTACGAGACGGAACCGCTGCTCGGCACCCCGGTCGGCCAGATCGTCGGACAGATGAACAGCACCCGCAGCGTGCAGGCCGTCTTCGACGACCTCACCCGCGGATTCGAACGCGCCATCGACCGCATCAATCGCATCGCCGGCCGTTGAGGAGGGCTGCGCCATGAAGGGCCACACCACGACAGGACAGCCGCAACCCGGGACACCGGCACCCAGTGGCTTCTGGGCCCAGGCCGCCGACGCGCCGGACCGCACCGTGCTGATCGCACCGGACGGCGAGGAGTGGACGGCGGGCCGGCTGCACGCCGCCTGCAACCGCCTCGTGCACGGCCTGCGCGCCGCCGGACTGCGCCGCGGCGACGCCTTCGCCGTCGTGCTGCCGAACGGGGTGGAGTTCTTCACCGCCCACCTCGCCGCCAGCCAGGCCGGGTTCTACCTCGTCCCCGTCAACCACCACCTCGTCGGCCCCGAGATCGCCTGGATCGTCGCCGACTCCGGCGCCAAGGTGCTGATCGCACACGAGCGCTTCGGGGACGCGGCCCGCGCCGCAGCGGACGAGGCCGGACTGCCCACCGAACACCGCTACGCGGTCGGCGACGTGGGCGGCTTCCGCCCGTACGCCGAGCTCCTCGAGGGACAGCCGGAGACGCCCCCCGAGGACCGCACGCTCGGCTGGGTCATGAACTACACCTCGGGCACCACCGGACGCCCGCGCGGCATCCGCCGCCCGCTGCCCGGCAAGCCCCCCGAGGAGACCCATCTCGGCGGCTTCCTCGGGATATTCGGCATCAAGCCCTTCGACGACAACGTGCACCTCGTGTGCTCGCCGCTCTACCACACGGCCGTCCTGCAGTTCTCCGGAGCGTCCCTGCACATCGGGCACCGGCTCGTCCTCATGGACCGCTGGACCCCCGAAGAGATGCTGCGCCTCATGGACACGTACCGCTGCACGCACACCCACATGGTCCCCACCCAGTTCCACCGGCTGCTCGCCCTTCCGGAGGAGACCAGGAACCGGTACGACGTGTCCGCCATGCGGCACGCCATCCACGGCGCGGCACCCTGCCCCGACCACGTCAAACGCGCCATGATCGACTGGTGGGGGAGCTGCGTCGAGGAGTACTACGCGGCCAGCGAGGGCGGCGGCGCCTTCGCCACCGCCGAGGACTGGCTCAAGAAGCCCGGCACGGTCGGCAAACCCTGGCCCATCAGCGAACTCGCCGTGTTCGACGACGACGGCAACCGCCTGCCGGCCGGCGAGGTCGGCACCGTCTACATGAAGATGGCCACCGGAGGCTTCCGCTACCACAAGGACGACGGCAAGACCGAGAAGAACCGCATCGGCGACTTCTTCACCGTCGGCGACCTCGGCTATCTCGACGAGGACGGCTACCTCTTCCTCCGCGACCGCAAGATCGACATGATCATCTCCGGCGGCGTCAACATCTACCCCGCCGAGATCGAGTCCGCGCTGCTCGCCCACCCCGCCGTCGCCGACGCCGCCGCCTTCGGCATCCCGCACGACGACTGGGGCGAGGAGGTCAAGGCCGTCGTACAGCCCGAGGAAGGCCGCACAGCGGGCCCGGAACTGGCCGCCGAGATACTCGCCCACTGCGCCACCCGGCTGGCCGGCTACAAGCGCCCCAAGAGCGTCGACTTCCTCACCACCCTGCCTCGCGACCCCAACGGCAAGCTCTACAAGAGGCGGCTGCGCGCACCGTACTGGGAGGGCCGCGAACGCGCCCTCTGATACCCGGCACGGCGGGCGCGGCAACCGGAGACCGCCGCGCCCGGTGCCGTCTCCCTTGACCCGGACGGAGGCGGGGCACAGGATCGCGCCATGGCTGGAGTGCGGAGCAGTACGGTCGACGGAACGCTGCGGCGGAGCGCCCGGCGGGTGCCGGAGCGCACGGCGGTGCGGTACGCCGAACGCTCCTGGACCTACCGGGAACTGGACGAGGCGGTCACCGCCGCCGCCCGGCTGCTCCTCGGCGAGGGACTGCGCCCCGGCGACCGGGTCGGCTCCTACGGGCACAACTCCGACGCCTACCTGATCGGCTTCCTGGCCTGCGCCCGCGCCGGCCTCGTCCACGTGCCCGTCAACCACCACCTCACGGGCGACGACCTCCGGTACATCGTCGAACAGTCCGGCAGCTCGCTCGTCCTCACCGACCCCGCCCTCGCCCACGAACTCCCGGCCGGCGCGCCCGCACTGCCGCTGCGCGACACCGAGGACGGGCTGCTCGCACGGCTCGACCGGCTGCGCGCGAACCCCGCGGCACAGGCCGCGCTCCCGCCGCTGCGCGACGTCGACGGCGAGTCCCTGGCCCAACTGCTCTACACCTCGGGCACCACCGCGCTCCCGAAGGGCGCGATGATGACCCACCGCGCCCTCGTGCACGAATACGTCAGCGCCATCACGGCCCTGGATCTGACCGAGGCCGACCGGCCGCTGCACTCCCTGCCGCTCTACCACTCCGCCCAGATGCACGTCTTCCTGCTGCCCTATCTGGCGGTGGGTGCGGAGAACACCATCCTGGACGCGCCCGCGGCAGACGTCATCTTCGAACTGGTGGGCGCGGGCCGTGCGGACAGCCTCTTTGCGCCGCCCACGGTGTGGATCGGCCTCTCCCACCACCCCGACTTCGCCGCACGCGACCTCACGGGGCTGCGCAAGGCGTACTACGGGGCGTCGATCATGCCGGTACCCGTACTGGAACGGCTCCGCGGCCGCCTCCCCGACCTCGCCTTCTACAACTGCTTCGGGCAGAGCGAGATCGGCCCGCTGGCCACCGTGCTGGGGCCCGACGAGCACGAAGGACGGATGGACTCCTGCGGGCGGCCCGTGCTCTTCGTGGAGGCGCGGGTGGTCGACGAGGAGGGCCGGGACGTGCCCGACGGGACACCGGGCGAGGTCGTCTACCGCTCACCGCAGCTGTGCGAGGGCTACTGGGAGAAGCCGGAGGAGACCGCGGTGGCCTTCAGGGACGGCTGGTTCCGCTCCGGCGACCTCGCCGTACGGGACCCCGAGGGGTACCTCACGGTCGTCGACCGGGTGAAGGACGTCATCAACTCGGGCGGCGTGCTGGTCGCCTCGCGGCAGGTCGAGGACGTGCTGTACGAGCATCCGAAGGTCGCCGAGGTCGCGGTGATCGGGCTGCCGGACGCCCGGTGGATCGAGGCGGTCACGGCGGTGGTCGTGCCGAAGGCGGACGTCGGCGACCTGGACGAGCAGGAACTGATCGCCGCGGCCCGCAGCCGGCTGCCCGCCTTCAAGACGCCCAAGCGGGTCGTCTTCGTCCCCGAACTCCCGCGCAACGCCAGCGGCAAGATCCTCAAGCGTGAGCTGAGGGACCGGCTGGGGCGGTGAACGGGGTTGAGGAGGCTCCGGCGAGGTCCGGATCGCGGAGCTGCCGGCGAGGTGCGGGTCCGGCGTTCGCCGGTGACCGGGTGGTGCGGGCGCGGCATGCCGCCTGACCTGGGGTAATGCGTCGTTGCGGGGCGACTGTCAGTGGTGCCTGCCATGCTGTGAATTGTTCGGAAAACCGGGCGGTGCGGGCCGTGATCGGCCGGCGGCCGGGCACCGCCACGACAGCAGTTCACCAGCTTCGCCACACACCGAAGGATCTGCTCATGCTCTCGACCCAGTACGTACCGGGCGCGCCGAACTGGCTGGACCTCGGCGTCCCCGACGTGGACGAGGCCGTCGCCTTCTACAGCGAGGTGTTCGGCTGGACCTTCGAGTCCCTGGGGCCGGACGCCGGCGGATACGGCTTCTTCCGGCTGGACGGCCGGACCGTCGCCGCGATCGGCCCGCTGGTCGAGGAGGGCGCCGCCCCGTCCTGGACGCTCTACTTCCACACCCCGGACGCGGACGGCACGGCCAAGGCCGTCGTGTCGGCCGGTGGCCGGGTGCGGGCGGAGCCGATGGACGTCTTCACCGCGGGTCGGCTGGCCGCGTTCACCGACCCCACCGGCGCCCAGTTCGCGGTCTGGCAGCCGGGCGAGGTCAAGGGGCTGGAAGCGGTGATGGAGTCCAACGCCCTGTGCTGGACCGAGCTGTACACCACCGACGGCGCGACGGCGAAGGACTTCTACAGCGCGGTCTTCTCCTGGCAGTACCAGGACCTGCCGATGGGCGAAGCGGGCGCGTACACCATCGTCGTCCCGGCGGGGGTCGCGGCGTCCCCCGCGTTCGGGCAGGGCGGCATCATGCAACTGCCGCAGGAGCACCTCGACCGTGGTGAGATTTCGGAGTGGCACCCGTACTTCGGTGTGGACGACTGCGACGCGACAGCCGCGGTGGCGACGGAGCGCGGCGCGACGGCCCTCATCCCGCCGGTCGACGCGGAGGGAGTCGGCCGCCTGGCGATGTTCCGCGACCCGTACGGAGCCGTCTTCGCCATCATCAAGGGGGAGCCGCCGACGAGCTGACAGAGCAACCGGAGCGAGGGGGCGGGGCGGGGGAGGGGGGAGGGGCCCCCGAAGCGACAGCTGACGGCCGGTGAGCAATCAGCGTGTGGCGAACGCGTCGAGGGGGATCGGGCGTGCGGTCGTGGGTACCTTCGGCCCATGGCGGACGTACAGAAAGTGAAGGTGGACGGAGTCGAGCTGGCGTACCGGGTGTGGGGCGAGGAGGACGCGCCCCCGGCGGTGCTGCTGCACTGTCTCGGCGAGGACGGTGAGGACTGGCGCGGGGTGGTCGGGCAGCTGGCGACCACCCACCGGGTGTACGCGCTGGACCAGCGTGGGCACGGGAAGAGCGACTGGCCCGGCGAGTACGGCTTCGAGCGGTGGCGGGACGACGCGATCGGCTTCCTCCGTGAACTGGGGCTCGACGAGGTCACGCTCATCGGTCACTCCCTGGGTGCGGTGGCCGCGCTGCTGCTGGCCGCCGAGCGGCCCGAGCTGGTGAACCGGCTGGTCGTGGAGGAGGCGGCCCCGCCGCTGCCCGCGGATCCGCCGCAGGAGGTACCGGAGGCGCCGCCCGGCCCGGCGGCGTTCGACTGGGCGGCGAAGGCCGCGGTGGTGGCGGAGCGGAACGCGCCGGACCCGCGGTGGTGGGACGGCCTCGCGCGGATCACCGCGCCCACGCTCGTGATCGGCGGCGGTGCCGACAGTCACATCCCGCAGGAGCAGCTGGCCCGGATGGCGGAGCTGATCCCGCGCGCCGAACTGATCACGATCGACGGTGCGGGGCACCTCGTCCATGAGGAGCGGCCGCGCGAATTCCTCGACGCGGTGAAGGGCTTCCTGGTGCGCGAAGGGTGAGCCCGGTGGGCGGACGGTGGTCGGCCGTCCGGACGGCGGTCGGCTCCCCGGGGACGGTCGACTGCCCGGCGGTGGTCGGCCGTCCGCCCGGTGGACCTCGGTGGCCGCGGCGGTCGTTGTTCCAGTAGAACGTCGTTGTTCCAGTAGAAAAGGCGAAAACACCGACCGAGAAGGGCAACCCGTGCCTCTCAGCTCCTCCGTCCGCCGTGGTGCACCGCGGCGCGTCCTCGTCCGCCGCGCGATGGTCGCGGCTGCCGCCGCGGCCGTCCTGTCCGCCGGAGCGCCCAGCGCGATCGCCGCACCTACGGCCCGGGGGGACCGGCCCGCCGTAGCCACGGCGTCCGCCGCCACCCCGGCTCCCCGTACGAGTCCCTACGCCGCGCTGCGTCCCCTCGCCGTGCTGTCCGCCGAGCGGCTGGCCACCGCTGACCTGGTCGCGGCGGCCAAGTGGGGTACCGGCAGCCCCATCGACGACCCGGCGCGCGAGCGGCAGGTGCTCGCCGCGGTGGACCGGCGGGCGCGTGAGCTGGGCGCGGACCCCGAGCGTACGGTCGCGGTCTTCCGCGATCAGATCGAGGCGAACAAGATCGTGCAGCGGGGTCTGCACCGCGCCTGGACCGCCGACCCCGACCGGGCGCCCACCACCCGCCCCGACCTCGACGAGGTACGGGAGGAGATCAACCGCATCAACGAGGGACTGGTACGCGCCATCGCCGACTCCCCGGCTGCGCGTACGTCGCCGTCCTGCGCCCCCGTCCTCGCGGTGGCCGCGGCCCGCGTCGTACGGGACGAACACCTCGACCCGCTGCACACGGTGGCCCTGGCGCGCTCCTTGCGCTCGGTGTGCGGCTAGCAGGAGCGGTCCCGGCCGACCAGGTATACCTCGGCCGGCCGGAGAAGGCCCGGCTCACCGGAGGACGGCCCGGCCCACCGAGGGGCGCCCGGGTGGTCGGTCCCGTGCCGGCGGCAGTGACTCCGCGAAGGCGCGTACGCGGGCGGTTTCGTGGTCGCGGTGCCAGACGAGTGCCAGTGCCGAGGGCGGGAGGCCGGTCACCGGTACGGAGGCGAGTGCGCTGCGGGCGTGGTATTCGGCGGTCGGTGCGCAGAGCAGCAGCGCGCCACGGCCCGTCGCGGCCAGGGTGAGCCCTTCCTGCAACGTGCCGACCGCCGGGCCCGCCGGGATCGGCAGCCCCTCCGGTGTGGCGCGCGGCGCGATGACGGCGCGCCAGTACGCGGGGGCGGGCCCGGCCACCCCGATCAGCGTGCAGTCGGCGAGGTCCTCGGCGGACACCGAGGGCCGGTCGGCGAAGGGGTGGCGTGCCGAGACGGCCAGGTGCTGCTGCTGTTCCGAGAAGACCGCGCCCACGATCAGGTCGTCCTCCGCCACCGGCATCAGTACGACGGCCAGGTCCGCGTCGCCGCGTCGTACCGCGCCGAACAGATCGCGGAGCGGTACCTCGACCAGCTCCGTGGGACAGTCGGGGTACTGCTCCTGGAAGCGGGCCACCGCGTGCATCAGCTGGTCGTTGGCGGCGCCCTGGAAGCCGATGCGCAGGGTGCCCGTGACGCCGCGGGCCGCGGCGCGTGCCTCGCCGACGACCGCGTGCAGGTCGTCGTAGACCGGCCGAAGACCGGCGAGGAACCGTTCGCCCAGCGGCGTCAGCCGTACGCGGCGGCTGGTACGGGCGAACAGCCGGGCGCCGATGCGGCTCTCCAGGGAGCTCAGCAGCTGGCTGACCCGGCTCTGCGAGACGTACAGCCGTTCCCCGGTCCGGCCGAAGTGCAGTTCCTCGGCGAGCACGAGGAAGCACTCCAGTTCCCGTACGTCCAGGCCGCTCATGAAGCTGCGCTCCCTCCTGTCGCTGGTGCCCGCGCACTCGTACCGGCGCATGGGACGAGTGTGCCTCACCCATGATCCCCGATCGGCGATCGATGAGCCTGACTCATCGAAGGATGAGAGAACGGCCGTTGTTCCCGAGGCGGGCGAACGGTTGCCTGAAGGCATGGAAGAGACAGTGGATACGGCGGTTGTGGGGCGGGGCGCGCATCCCCGGAAGGAAGCAGAACCGGCATCAGAACCGGAGCCGGGCGGGTCCGCGCTGCGCGGGTGGGCGGGGGTCGGAGCCGTGGCCGCCGCCACCTTTACGGTCGTGACCTCCGAAATGCTGCCGGTGGGGCTGCTGAGTCCCATGGGAGGCTCGCTCGGCGTGAGCGAGGGGACGGCCGGGCTGACGCTGACGGTGACCGGGCTCGTCGCGGCGGTGTCCGCGCCGCTCATGACGCCGCTTCTGGGACGCCGGGACCGGCGGACCGTTCTGGGTGTGCTGATGCTGGTGCTGACCGCCGGGAATCTGCTGGCCGCATGGGCTCCGCACTTCCCGGTGATGATGGCCGGCCGCGTGCTGGTCGGCGTGGGCATGGGCGGGGTGTGGACACTGGCGGCGTCGCTCGCCGTGCGCCTGGTGCCCGGACGGCAGGTGGGGGCCGCCACCTCGTTGATCTTCAGCGGTATAGCCGTCGCCTCCGTGCTCGGCGTGCCGGCCGGTGCGTTTCTCGGGGAAGCCGCGGGCTGGCGCGCGGCGTTCGTCGTGACGGGGCTGCTGGGCGCCGCCGTTGCGTCGGCGCTGGTGATGCTGCTGCCGCGGCTACCGGTGGAGCGTTCGGTGAAGTCCGGCGGCCTGCTCCGGCTGGCGGGGGACCGTCGTGTCCGCACCGGGCTCGTGATCGTCGGGCTGCTGGTCACCGGTCATTTCGCCGCGTACACGTACGTGCGTCCGGTGCTGGAGGAAATCTCCGGGGCGAGCCACGAGGTTGTCGGTGCGTTGCTGCTGGCCTACGGAGTCGCCGGTGTCGTGGGCAACTTCGCCGGTGCGGCCGGTGCGGTGCGCTCCCCGCGCGGCGCGCTCCTCGCTATCAGCGCAGTACTCGCCGCCGCCGTGCTGCTGTTGCCCCGGCTGGGCGGCTCGCCGCCGGCCGGCGGTGCGTTGCTGGTGGTGTGGGGGCTGGCCTACGGGGGCGTGTCGGTGGCGACGCAGAGCATGGTGCAGGCCGCGGCACCGCACGCGCGGGAGGCGGCCGCCGCGCTCTTCGTCGGCGTGTTCAATGCCTCGATCGCGCTGGGTGCGCTGGTGGGCGGGCGGGTGGCGGACGGGGCGGGCATCCCGGCGGTCCTGTGGACGGGCGGTGGGCTGGCGGTCGGTGCCCTGGCCGTCGTGGCGGCGGGGGCGGGCCGGGGAGCCGGTGCGGGGAGACAGCGCGGCCGGGTCGGCCGGTGAACGCTGCGCAGCCTTTCGCTTCGGCCGGAAAGTGGTTCTGCACCGGAAGTTCGTGCCCGGCCGCATCGCGGGGCCGGCGGCGCTCGGGAACCCTCGGCGGCGGGCCGACGTTGACCCCGGTGAACGCCCCGGCTACCGATCCCGGCTCGCTGCCGAGTTCCTGGCCCCCGAGCCACCGGCCCGGAACTCACCCCTCACCCGCCACCCGTTTGGCCCACCGGTAGTCCGCCTTGCCGCTGGGGGAGCGTTGGATGTGGTCGGTGAAGACGACCGTGCGGGGGATCTTGTAGCCGGCGAGCCGGGTGCGGCAGTGGGCCTGGACGGCGGCCGGGTCCACCGGGGCCGCGCCCGGGCGGAGTTGCACCACGGCCGCGACCCGGTTGCCCCAGCGGTCGTCCGGGACGCCCGCGACGAGTGCGTCGTACACGTCCGGGTGGGCCTTGAGCGCCTGCTCGACCTCCTCCGGGTAGATCTTCTCGCCGCCGGAGTTGATGCACTGCGAGCCGCGCCCGAGGACCGTGACCACGCCGTCCTCGTCGACCGTGGCCATGTCGCCGAGGAGCACCCAGCGTTCGCCGTCGGCCTCGAAGAACGTGTCGGCGGTCTTGGCGGGGTCGTTGTAGTAGCCCAGCGGGACGTGGCCGCGCTGGGCCAGCCGGCCGGGCTCGCCGGGCGGCACGGGTGCGTGCGTCACGGGGTCGACCACCGCCGTACGGCCGTTGACGTGCAGCCGGAAGCCGGTGTCCGGGCCCGCGTCGTCGGTCGCTGTGCCGTTGAAGCCGGACTCGGAGGAGCCGAAGTTGTTCAGCAGCATCGCGTGGGGGAGCAGGGCGGTGAACTGGTTCCGTACGGTGTCGGAGAGGATCGCGCCGGAGCTGGAGACGGCGAAGAGGGTGGTGCAGTCGGTGCCCTTGAGGGGGCCGGCAAGGGCGTCCGTCAGGGGGCGCAGCATGGCGTCGCCGACGAGGGAGACGCTGGTGACCCGCTCCCGTTCGATCGTTCGAAGTACCTCTTCGGGCACGTATTTACGGTGCAGGACCACTTTCTGGCCGAAGTGGAAGGCTATGAGGGCGGTGAGGGTGGAGGTGCCGTGCATGAGCGGGGGAGTGGGGAAGAAGACCAGGCCTTCGCCGCTCGCGGCGGCCCGTTCGGCGAGTTCCTCGGCGCGGGAGACCGGTTCGCCGGTGGGCGCGCCGCCGCCCGTGCCGGAGAAGAAGAGGTCCTCGTGGCGCCAGACCACACCCTTGGGCATGCCGGTCGTGCCGCCCGTGTAGATGATGACGCGGTCGTCGGCGCTGCGCGGCCCGAAGCCGCGTTCGGGGGAGCCGGCGGCCTCGGCGTCGGTGAAGGGTACGAGGGGGCACGCGGGTTCGGGCGCGCCGGGCGGCGGGGTGCCGACCCGTACGAGATGGCGCAGGTGCGGTGCCCGGGGCGCGACGGCGGCCACCCGCTCGGTGAACTCCGCGTCGAAGACGAGCGCGACCAGGTCGGCGTCGCGGTAGAGGTAGGCCAGTTCCTCCTCGACGTAGCGGTAGTTGACGTTGACGGGCACCGCGCGGATCTTCAGACAGGCGTAGAAGGTCTGGAGGTACTCGACGCCGTTGTAGAGGTGCAGGCCGACGTGGTCGCCGGGGCGTACGCCGGAGTCCTGGAGGTGGTGGGCGAGGCGGTTGGCCGCCCGGTCCAGCCGGCGGTACGTGAGGCGGCGTTCGGCGCCGCTGCCGGGGTGGTCGGCGTACACCAGCGCCTCGCGGTCGGGTACCGCGTCGACGATCGACTCGAAGAGGTCGGCAAGGTTGTACTCCACGTCTCCTCCTGATCGCGCGGCCGCTGGTCCGGCGCTCATTAGAGCCGCCGGGGCGGGAAGGGGGAAGAGCCGCGGCCAATAAATCTGACTGAGTGTCAGAAAACTCTTGAAGTCGCCGTGCCGCTCCTGCAACCTGTTCTGCATTCTTCGCCCTGGCAGGAGCGGATCCTGCACACGGGCAGGACGGGAGAACGGCATGGGCGGCACCCCCGGTACCGGCACCGAACACCTCACCGTGGAACGCGTCGGCGCGACACTCGTACTCACTCTGAACCGCCCGGCGGCGAAGAACGCCCTTTCGCCGCCGATGCTGGTCGGCCTGTACGACGGCTGGCTGGCCGCCGACGCCGACGACGACATCCGGTCCGTCGTCCTCACCGGCGCGGGCGGCGTCTTCTGCGCCGGCATGGACCTCAAGGCGCTGGCCGGCGACGGCATGGCCGACGGCGGGTACCGCGACCGGATGAAGGCCGACCCGGATCTGCACTGGAAGGCCATGCTGCGGCACCACCGGCCGCGCAAACCCGTCATCGCCGCCGTCGAAGGGCCGTGCGTGGCGGGCGGTACGGAGATCCTGCAGGGCACCGACATCCGCGTGGCCGGTGAGAGCGCGACCTTCGGCCTCTTCGAAGTGCGGCGCGGGCTCTTCCCCATAGGCGGCTCGACCGTGCGGCTGCAGCGCCAGATCCCGCGCACCCACGCCCTGGAGATGCTGCTGACCGGCCGCCCGTACACCGCCCGCGAGGCCGAACACACCGGGCTGATCGGCCATGTCGTGCCCGACGGCACCGCCCGCGCCAAGGCCCTGGAGATCGCCGAACAGATCAACGCCTGCGGCCCGCTCGCGGTCGAAGCGGTCAAGGCCTCGGTCTACGAGACCGCGGAGATGACCGAGACCGACGGACTGGCACACGAACTCGCCCAGGGCTGGCCGATCTTTGCCACCGCCGATGCCAAGGAAGGCGCGAAAGCCTTCGCCGAGAAGCGCCCGCCCGTCTACCGGCGCACTTGAGGAGCAGCCGTGACCACCGAAATCCTCGCCGCCCCGCTCGTCGTCGAATTCCCCTTCACCCGCTCCCTCGGGCCCGTGCAGAGCGCCTTCCTCACCGGCCTCCGCGAGCGCACCGTCCTCGGCGTGCGGACCACCGCCGGCTCCGTGCTGGTACCGCCCACCGAGTACGACCCGGTCACCGCCGACGAGCTGCACGAACTGGTCCAGGTCGCGGAGACCGGCACCGTCACCACCTGGGCCTGGAACCCGCACCCCACCGGAAAGCACCCCCTCGACCGGCCCTTCGCCTGGGTGCTCGTCCGGCTCGACGGCACCGACAGCTCCCTGCTGCACGCCCTGGACGCGCCCTCGCCCGACGCCGTCTCCACCGGCATGCGGGTCCGCATCCGCTGGGCGGAGGCCCGGACCGGCGCCATCACCGACATCGCCTGCTTCGAGCCGTACGACGGCGCGGCCGGTCCCGCGCCGCGCGCACACGGCGGCGACTTCGCCGACGCCGTCTCCGTTGTCACCCTCCCCGCCCGCCTCGACTACACCTACGGCCCGGGGCGGGCCCAGACCGCCTACCTCCGGGCGCTCGCCGAGCGGCGCACCGTGGGCGAGCGCTGCCCCGAGTGCGCCAAGGTGTACGTGCCGCCGCGCGGCGCCTGCCCCACCTGCGGCGTCCCCACCGGCGAGCGCGTCGAGGTCGGCCCGAAGGGCACGGTCACCACCTACTGCATCGTCAACATCAAGGCCAAGAACCTGGACATCGAAGTGCCCTACGTCTACGCCCACATCGCCCTGGACGGCGCCGGGCTGGCGCTGCACGGCCGGATCGCCGGAATCCCGTACGACCAGGTCCGGATGGGGATGCGGGTCGAGCCGGTCTGGAAGGACGGGCAGCGCTGGCCCGACCACTACCGGCCCACGGGAGAGCCGGACGCCGACTACGACACGTACAAGGAGCTGGTGTGATGCGAGACGTGGCGATCGTCGCGTTCGGGCAGTCCGACCACGTACCGGACAGCCGTGAGGTCTCCGAGGTGGAGATGCTGATGCCGGTGCTGAGGGAGGTGCTCGACGCGGTCTCCCTGGAGACCGCCGACCTCGGCTTCGTGTGCTCCGGGTCCAGCGACTATCTCGCGGGGCGTGCGTTCTCCTTCACCATGGCCCTGGACGGTGTCGGCGCCTGGCCGCCGGTCGCCGAGTCGCACGTCGAGATGGACGGCGCCTGGGCGCTGTACGAAGCCTGGGTGAAGCTCCTCACCGGCGAGGCCGACACCGCCCTCGTCTACTCCTACGGCAAGTCGTCCCCCGGCGACCTGCGCGAGGTGCTCACCCGCCAGCTCGACCCGTACTACGTGGCGCCGCTGTGGCCCGACTCCGTGGCGCTCGCCGCCCTTCAGGCGCAGGCCCTGTTCGACGCGGGCGCCGCCGACGAGCGGGTTCTGGCGGGGGTCGCGGCGCGCAGCCGTACCGACGCGGCCGGCAATCCGCACGCCCAGCTGCGCGGCGACGTCCCCATGGGGGAGCACGTCGTCGCCCCCTTGAGGCGCGGCGACTGCGCACCCGTGGGCGACGGCGCCGCGGCCGTGGTCCTGGCCGCCGGGGACACCGCCCGCGCGCTCTGCGACCGGCCCGCCTGGATCCGGGGCATCGACCATCGCATCGAGGCCCACGCACTCGGCGTACGCGACCTCACGGACTCGCCCTCCACCCGGCTCGCCGCCGAACGGGCCGGGGCCTTCGACCGGCCCGTGGACACCGCGGAGCTGCACGCGCCCTTCACCTCCCAGGAGATCGTGCTCCGCCGCGCCCTGAAGCTCGGCGACGACGTGACGGTGAACCCCTCGGGCGGCGCGCTCGCCGCCAACCCGATGATGGCCGCCGGCCTCATCCGGCTCGGCGAGGCGGCCGCCCGTATCCAGCGCGGCCATTCGCACCGCGCCCTCGCGCACGCCACCTCCGGCCCGTGCCTGCAGCAGAACCTGGTCGCCGTCCTGGAAGGGGAGTGAGGCCGTCATGAGCAAGGAGCCCGTGGCCGTCGTCGGCATCGGCCAGACCCGGCACGTCGCCGCACGCAAGGACGTCTCCATCGCGGGAATGGTCCGCGAGGCCGCCGTGCGCGCCCTGGAGGACGCCGGACTGACCTGGGCCGACATCGACGCCGTCGTGATCGGCAAGGCGCCCGACTTCTTCGAGGGCGTCATGATGCCCGAGCTGTACCTCGCCGACGCGCTCGGCGCCGTCGGCAAGCCGATGCTCCGGGTGCACACCGCGGGCTCCGTGGGCGGCTCCACCGCCCTGGTGGCCGCCAACCTCGTCGCCGCGGGGGTGCACGGCACCGTCCTCACCCTCGCCTTCGAGAAGCAGTCCGAGTCCAACGCCATGTGGGGCCTGTCCCTGCCCGTCCCCTTCCAGCAGCCTCTGCTCGCCGGGGCCGGCGGCTTCTTCGCCCCGCACGTCCGCGCCTACATGCGGCGCACCGGCGCGCCCGACACGATTGGCTCCCTCGTCGCCTACAAGGACCGCCGCAACGCGCTCAAGAACCCGTACGCGCATCTGCACGAGCACGACCTCACCCTGGAGAAGGTGCAGGCGTCCCCGATGCTGTGGGACCCCGTCCGGTACTCCGAGACCTGCCCCTCCTCGGACGGCGCGTGCGCGATGGTCCTCACCGGGCGGGCCGGCGCCGCCAGGTCGCCGCACCCGCCCGCGTGGGTGCACGGCGGGGCGATGCGCAGCGAACCGACGCTGTTCGCGGGCAAGGACGCCGTCTCGCCGCGCGCCGGCCGGGACTGCGCGGCCGACGTCTACCGGCAGGCCGGCATCACCGACCCGCGCGGCCAGCTCGACGCGGTCGAGATGTACGTGCCGTTCAGCTGGTACGAGCCGATGTGGCTGGAGAACCTCGGGTTCGCCGCGGAGGGCGAGGGCTGGAAGCTCACCGAGGCCGGCGTGACGGAACTGGACGGTGACCTTCCGGTGAATCCTTCGGGCGGTGTCCTCTCCACCAATCCGATCGGCGCCTCGGGCATGATCCGCTTCGCCGAGGCGGCACTCCAGGTACGCGGCATGGCCGGCGAACATCAAGTGGCCGGTGCGCGAAGGGCGTTGGGGCACGCGTACGGCGGCGGCTCGCAGTTCTTCGCGATGTGGCTGGTCGGAGCCGAGCCGCCCGCCACCTGACCGGTGACGTACGGAACGGGGCCACGCGGCCCGTCGCGGCCTGTTGGATGCCGGGCACGGTGACTACGCTGACCGGGACGGCGGACCCCACCGGGGAGGAGCGGTAAACGTGGCCGAAAGCACCATCACCGAGCAGCGGATCACCGGCGACAAGCAGCCCGAACTCGATCTCACGCAGGCCCAGTGGCAGCCCAGTGGCCAGGCTGTGGGCGACGTCCAGATCGCCTTCGTCGACGGTTTCATCGCGATGCGGGACCGCCGCAGCCCGGACGGCCCGGCCGTCGTCTTCTCACCCGGCGAATGGCGCGGCTTCGTGCTGCGCGCCCGGGACGGCGAGTTCGACCTGACATGAACCCCGGGCGCCCGGACGGCGCCACGGGCCGAGGACGTGCCACCCGGACCAAATCCCGGTCGGGTGGCACGGCTGTCGGACGAGGACGACGCAGCCGCGGTCCCGCAGGGCACGCAGCTCCGGCGCCGACTCGTCGACGGCGTTCCAGCGCAGGTCCAGCTTCTCCAGCGACGGCCACTCCGGCAGCCAGCGGGGGAGCGTACCGATGCGGTTGGCGCGCAGGTCCAGCCGGCGCAGCAGCGGGAGTCCGCGCAGCGCCACGGGGATCTCGGCCGGCTCGTTCTCGCGGAGCTCCAGTTCGCGCAGCTCCCGCAGCCCGGCGAAGGCGCCCGGCAGCGCGGTGAGGCGCTTGCCGCGCAGCCACAGCTCGCGCAGCCGAGACGGGCCGGCCGCCCCAGTGCGGCAGGCAGTTCGGCCAGCCGGTTGTCGTGGAGGTGCAGACAGCCGGACAGGCCGGTCAGGTCGCCGAGTGAGGCGGGCAGCCGGGTGAGCGCGTTGTCGGCGAGGATCCGCACGCGCGGGCCGGGCACCGCCTCCCACACCTCCGCCGGTACGGAATCCAGTCCGGCCTTCCCGTGGTTGAGCACCTCCGACACCGCGCCCCCCGCCCGGTCAGGAACCGGCCGTGCGCTGCGCCGGGAACCCGCCGGGGTCGGCGGCCGCGAAGAGGTCGGCCCAGGGCCGGCTCCGTACCGAGGCGGTGCCGGTGTCGTCGTAGCGCGGGGTCTCCTGCGACCACACCAGGTTGCCGGTCATCAGGTTCCGCATGCTCCAGGCGTAGTGCGCCACGTGGTCGTGCACATCGGCCGGCATGCCCAGCTCCCTGAGCGTCGCGGGCAGGGTCGCGGCGATCTGCTGGAACTGCTCCACGCGTGCGTTGCACGTCCGGACGATTCTGCGCACCGCCTGGTCCAGCGTGCAGCCGGTCGACCGCTGCAGGATGATCACGCTGTTGTTGACGTCGCCGGCCGCCAGTTCCTTGTCCACCGACACGATGTCGTTGACGAAGATCACCACTTCGGCGGTGAGCCGGCGCAGCTCCGCCAGCGGCGGTCTGCCGTGCAGTTCACGCGGGAGGACGTAACCGCCGCACCGCTCGGCGAAGTCCAGGCAGGGCTGCACCCCTATGGAGTCCCGGCGGCCCTTGAGGTACTGATCAAGCGACAGCACGCCCTTGCGGGTACGGTTCTGCGCTTCCCAGTGGTACGCGCCGAGGTACCGCTCCCAGTGGCCCTGGAAGCGCAACTGCCAGGCGCGGGGCGCCCCGGCGGTGATCCGCTGCCAGATGTCGCGGTACCCGGCGACCAGCGGGCTGTCGGGCTCCTCGGGCAGCAGATCGGGTGTCTCGTCCATCGTGCGCATCACACGGTCCACGAAGTGGGCCACGGAATCCGGGCACTGGCCCAGCTCGCCGTCGAACTGGTCGTCGAAGAGGAAGAACCAGGCATTGAAGTCCGTCGCCAGCGCCAGCCGGGCGGCGTCGGCCTCCGGATAGAAGTAGGCCATGAGCCGGTCCAGCCGCAGCGCGTCGTACTCCTGCGTCGCCGCCGCGCCGCAGAGCATGCCGTACCCGTGCAGCCAGCCGAGGGTGTGCCGCCGCGCCACTTCCACCCCGGGGTTCAGCTGCGCCGGGAAGGGGATGGCGAGGGGCGCGGTACGCCTGGGGACGGGAGGCAGCGGTGCTACCGCCGCACTGTTCTGGTCGTTCATGGTCCGCCTCCTTCAAGCTGCGCCCCGCGGCGCAGTCAGGGGAGCCTGAGGCTCCTGCGATAACCAGTCAAGAAGCGAGCCGGTTTATCGGTCAATGAATTTGTGGACGACGCCCGCTCGCGCCACCCGCGCAGGCCATGGGCCGCGCGCCGCGCAATGCCCCGCGAGGCGCGGAACCTCCCTGTGCGCCCCGTCGGTTCATGGTCGGAAGTTGTCCGGGCCCGACCACGGGGAGCCGCGCGACGCTAGGCTCGTCGCCATATGCACAAGGGGTGAGGACGGAAACATGGCGGAGATCACCGGGCGGTCCGGCCGGGCGCGCAGGCCCATGCTCGAACGAGAAACGGAACTGAGCGCACTGGACGGCATGTTGACCGACCTGTGCGGCTCCGGCGGCGAGGACGGAGGGGTGCGGACAGGCGGCCTGATCGCCTTCGCCGGGCCACCGGGCATGGGCAAGACCGCGCTGATCACCGAGGCCCGGCGACGCGCCGTCGCCCGCGGCTGCACGGTGCTGCTCGGCCGCGGCGGCGAGCAGGAGCAGGAGGTGGCCTTCCACGTCGTACGGCAGCTGGTGCAGCCGGTGTTCGCCGCCGAGTCCCCCGAGGAACACCGCCGGATCCTCGGCACCTGGTACGACATCGTCGCGCCCGCCGTCGGCCTGGTCGCGGCGGACGGCGACGCCTCGCCCGACCCGCAGGGCGTGCGGGACGGCCTGGACTGGGTCGTCACCCGCTTCGCCGTGCACTTCACGCCCGTCGTCCTCATTCTGGACGACGCCCACTGGGCCGACCCCGAATCCCTCGCCTGGCTCACCGCGTTCGCCGCCCGCGCGGAGGAGCTCCCCATACTGATCATCGTCGGGTACCGCCCCGACGAGCTGCCGGCCGGCGCCGGCCCGCTGCGCCGGATCGCCGAGCGCAGCGGCTCCCGCCCCTTCGAGCTGACCCCGCTCACCCCCACCGCCGTCCGGCGCGTGGTGACCCATATGGTCGGCGACGGCGCCGACGAGGCGTTCTGCCGCGAGTGCTGGGCCGTCACCGGCGGCAACCCGTACGAGGTCGTCGAGCTGAGCGCCAAGATCCGCGAGCGCGACATCAAGCCGCAGCAGGCCAACGTCTCCCAGCTGCGCGAGCTGGTCATGGCCATCAAGGACAGCGGGCTCATCGAGCGCCTGGAGCGGCTCGGAACCGCCGCCGTCCGCTTCGCCTGGGCCGCGTCCGTCCTCGGTACGGAGGTCTCCCCGACGCTCGCCGCCAACGTCGCGGGCCTCGGCTCCGTCCAGGCCGCCGACGTCGTGGACAAGCTGCGCGACGCCCGCATCCTCGCCCCCGTCCGCTCCTCGGACAACGGCAACCTCCGCTTCTTCCACCCCCTCGTCGCCAGCGCCGTCTACCAGGCCATCCCCGGGGCGCTGCGGGTCGCGCTGCACGGTCAGGCGGCCGCCGCGGTCGTGGACGCGGGACAGGGCGCCACGTCCGCGGCCCGCCATCTGCTGGAGATGCACCCCGAGCACGACGACTGGGTCGTGCAGCGGCTGCGGGAGGCCGCGAGCGAGTACTTCCGCGCGGGCGCGCCCGACGCGGCCCGCCGCTGCCTGGCCCGTGCGCTGCGCGAGCCCCCGGCCCTCCAGGACCGCGCCCGGGTCCTCTTCGAGCTGGGCTGCTCCTCCCTGCTCAGCGAGCCCGCGACCACGGTGAACCACCTCCGCGCGGCGCTGGAGGAGGACGAGCTGGACGCGGACCTGCGCGAGACGATCACATACAAGCTGGCGCAGGCGCTCGGGCACGCCGACCGCATGGAGGAGGCGGCGCAGGTCGTCGCCGCCGAGGCGCAGAGCGCGACGAACGCGCGGACGCGGCTGCGGATGCAGGCCGAGCAGTTCATGTGGAACGCCTTCCGGGCCGACGAGCAGGACTCGCCCGCCCGCTCCCGGCTGCTGGCCAAGCTCGCCGACCACCTCACCGGGCGCGGCATGGCCGAGCGGTACATCCTCGGACTGCGCGCCTGGGACGCAATGGTGCGCGGCGAGGGCGCGCAGACCGCGCTGCACTACGCCGAGGAGGCGCTCGGCGACGGCCTGCCGTGGACGGACGAGGAGTGGGGGTTCGAAGTGCCCGTCCTCGTCGCGCTCACCTTCATGTACTGCGACCAGCCGGGCCGTGCCGAGGAGCTGTTCCACAAGGGCATCGCCGAGTGCGAGCGCAAGGGCTGGCGCGGCGCCCACCTCTCCTTCGGGTACACCCTGCTCGGCTACATCCGCTACCGCCGCGGGCGGCTCGCGGAGGCCGAGGACCTGGTCCACGGGGGCCTGCGGATCGCGCACCGGGTGGGGCAGCGGGTGCCGGCCCAGTGGTTCGCGATCGGCATCCTCATCGAGATCCTGCTCGCCCGCGGCCGGGTCGCCGAGGCCCAGGAGCTGGCCGACACGTACAGCTACGGCGAGGTCGTGCCGAACGCCGTCGTCTACCCGGACTCGCAGACCGTCTACAGCGAGCTGCTGCTCGCGCGCGGCCTGCACCGGGACGCGGAACAGCAGCTCACGGCGGTCGGCAGGCGGCTGGAGCCGCGCGCCATGCGCAACCCCGCCTGGTGCCCCTGGCAGCTGCACCTCGCCCGCGCGATCGCCCTCACCGACCGGGCCAGGGCCCTCACCCTGGTCGACGACGCACTGCAGCGCGCCAAGGACTTCGGTACCGAGTCGGCCATCGGGCAGGCGCTGTTCTGCAAGGCCGGCGTGGTCGGCGGCGCGGAGGGCATGAAGCTGCTGGCCGAGGCGGTCCGCCACTTCGAGCGTTCCCCGTCCGCCTTCGAGCTGGCCTAGGCGCTGGTCGAGCACGGCGCCGCACTGCGCCGGGCGGGCCTGCCGCAGGATGCCGCCGACCGTCTCTACCGCGGTCTGGACAGCGCCCTGCACTGCGGCGCCGAGGCGCTGGCCGCACGTGCCAGGGACGAGCTGTCCGCCGCCGGGCTGCGCCCGCTCCAGCTGCGCAGTTCCGGCACGGACGCCCTCACCGCCCAGGAGCGGGCGGTGGCCGAGTGGGTCGTGCAGGGCTGGACCAAGGACCGGATCGCGGTGGAGCTGGGTACGCAGGTTCCGGCCGTCAGCCGGCTGCTGTCCGGGGTCTACCGCAAGATGGGCACGGACCACGGCGGCCTGCCGCGGCTGCTGGAGAGCGCGGGTGCCGTCACGGCCCCGCCGCCGGCCGCTCCGGAGCCGTGACGGCCGCCCGGGACCGCAGCATGGTGCCGCGGCGCGCCACGTACGATGGCTGTATGTCGTTCCTCCGCCGCCGTAGCGCCGTGCCTGCCGGGCCCGATTTTGATGTGCTTGCCATGGATCCCGGGGACTGGCCCGGCAACCTGGGCGCCGGGCTGCTGCCCGCTCCCGACGGCACCTGCCAGGGCGTCTTCCTGCGGTACGACCTCTTCGGCGGCCGCGGCCCGGCGATGATCATCGGCAACCTCCCCGAGGGCTCCCCGGCGCGGGAGCTCGGCGAGGGCGAGGTGCCCTTCGAGGTGGCGCAGCTGCTGGACGCACTGGGGCACGACGAGGAGGTCTCCGTCGTGGAGACCGAGGACCTCCCGGTCATGCACGACAACAACCTGTTGATCGTCAAGCGCATCAAGTGCTCCGAGGGCCGGATCTCCTGCGTGCAGTTCGACCGGAGCGACGGCGTGCTGGTCACCATCGCCAGCTGGGACCGCCCGATCACGGACGACCTGTACGCGCTGCTCAAGCCGCTGCCCGCGGAGATGTTCCAGCAGGGCTGAGCCGGGAGCGGGGCCACGGACCGGCGCCCTCGATCCCGTACGGCCTCTTGTCGCCCTATTCATCGGACCTCTAGCATCGGCGGCGCCCCGCCGGGGTGAGCCGCGTCTCGTGTCCTCCGGGAGCCGCCGATGTGTCCGGGAATTGCTCGAAGAACCGCTGTACTGGGTGGAGTCGGGGTGGGCGGCGCGCTCGCCCTCGGCGGGCCGCGGCGGCACGCGGCGGCCCAGGAGCGTACGACCGAGAAGTCGGGCCAGACCTCCGATGACCCGGGCTCGGCCCTCGGTGTCCTCTGGTACGACCGTCCCGCCGAGGAGTGGGAGCGCGAGGCCCTGCCCGTCGGCAACGGTGCGCTCGGCGCCATGATCTTCGGCACCGTCGCGAGCGAACGCCTCCAGTTCAACGAGAAGACGCTGTGGACCGGTGGCCCCGGCTCCCCGGGCTACGACGCCGGCAACTGGCACACGCCGCGCCCCCAAGCCCTCGCGCAGGTCAGGCAGCTGATCGACGACGAGGGCAGCGCCGACCCCGAGCGGGTGGCCGAGCTGCTGGGGCAGCCGAAGACCGGCTACGGCGCGTACCAGACCTTCGGCGACCTCCATCTGGACCTGGCGGACCCGCCGGCCTCCCCGGCGGACTACCGCCGTGAGCTGGACCTCGATTCCGCCGTGGCGCGGGTGCGCTACCGCGCCGGCACCACCACCCACCACCGTGCCTATTTCGCCTCGCACCCCGACGGCGTCCTCGTCGGCCGCCTCACCGCCGACCGGCCCGGCGCCGTCGGCTGCACCCTCCGCACCACCTCACCCCGCGAGGACCGCACGGTCACCGCACGGGACGGCCGGATCACCGTACGGGGCGCGCTCCAGGACAACGGCATGGTCTTCGAGGCGCAGCTGCGGGTGGTGGCGGAGGGCGGCACGGTCCGCGAGCACGCCGACGGCACGGTCACCGTCCAGGCCGCCGACGCGGTGTGGTTCGTGCTCGCCGCCGGCACCGACTACGCGGACCGGCACCCGCACTACCGCGGCCCCGACCCGCACGGCCGGGTCACCCGGACCGTGGACGCCGCGGTCGCCAAGGGCTTCGACCGGCTGCTCGCGGCCCATCTGCGGGACCACCGGCGGCTGTTCGGCCGCGTCGCGCTAGACCTCGGCGGACGGATGCCGGCCGGCGTCCCCACCGACCGCCTGCTCGCCTCGTACACCGGCGGCGCCGGCGCCGCCGACCGCGCGCTGGAGACGCTGTACTTCGCGTACGGCCGCTATCTCCTCCTCGCCTCCTCGCGCCGGGGCTCGCCGCCCGCCAACCTCCAGGGCGTGTGGAACGACTCCACCGCCCCGCCCTGGGCTGCGGACTATCACACCAACATCAACCTCCAGATGAACTACTGGCCGGTGCACGTGGCGGGCCTCGCCGAGGCGGCCGAGCCGCTGGAGCGTTTCATCACGGCGCTGCGCCCGCCCGGCGAGGTCTCGGCGAAGGGCATGTTCGGCGCCCGCGGCTGGGTGGTGCACAACGAGACCAACCCGTACGGCTTCACCGGCGTGCACGACTGGGCCACGGCCTTCTGGTTCCCCGAGGCCGCCGCGTGGCTCGCGCACCACCTCTACGACCACTACCGCTTCACCCGCGACCCCGGCTTCCTGCGCCGTACCGCCTATCCGGCGATGAAGGGGGCCGCCCTCTTCTGGCTGGACACCCTGCACACAGACCCGCGCGACGGCACCCTCGTCGTCTCGCCGAGCTACTCGCCCGAGCACGGGGCCTTCACCGCGGGCGCCGCCATCTCCCAGCAGATCGTCCGCGACCTGTTCGTCAACACCCTGGAGGCGGCCCGGCTGACGGGTGACGGCACGGAGTTCCGTACGGAGCTGCGGCGGGCGCTGGACCGGCTCGACCCGGGGCTGCGCGTCGGTTCCTGGGGGCAGCTCCAGGAGTGGAAGGCCGACCTGGACGACCCGGCGGACACCCACCGGCACGTCTCCCACCTCTTCGCGCTGCACCCGGGGCGGGCGATCGGGCCCGGCGGCGAGTGGGCGGAGGCGGCGAAGGTCTCACTGCGCGCACGGGGCGACGGTGGTACCGGCTGGTCCAAGGCATGGAAGATCAATTTCTGGGCGCGGCTGCGCGACGGCGACCACGCGCACACGATGCTCACCCAGCTGCTGTCCTCCTCCACCCTGCCCAACCTGTGGGACACCCATCCGCCGTTCCAGATCGACGGCAACTTCGGCGCCACCGCCGGGATCACCGAGATGCTGCTGCAGAGCCACCTCGACGCGATCGAGGTGCTGCCCGCGCTCCCGGCCCGCTGGCCCGACGGCTCGGTGACCGGGCTCCGGGCGCGCGGCGACGCGGGCGTGGACCTCACGTGGTCGGGCGGCGCCGCGCGCCGCGTGGTGATCCATGCGGGCCGGGACGGCGAACTGCGGTTGCGCGGCGCGCTCTTCACGAGGGCGTACGCGGTCCGCGACTTGACGGCAGGCACGGACCTGGTGCCCCGTACGGAGGCGAGGGTGGCCTTCCTCGGGGCGCGCGGCGGTCACTCGTACGAGTTCATTCCGCAGTAGCCGGTACAGGGGGCTCGTCCGCGTCGGACGGACGGTCCCCGTCGGCCGGGCGCGGCGGTGCCGTGGTGGCTCGCGGGATCAGCCGGGTGGGCAGGACCAGGTGCCGGGTCCGGTCCGCTTCCGGGTCGTTGATCAGATCGCGGGCCAGCTCGCCGGCCGCCCGTCCGATGTCGGCGGGGGACTGGGCGATCGTGGTCAGGTCCGACCACTCGGCCATCTGATGGTCGTCGAAGCCCAGCACGGACATCCGTCCGGGCACGTCGATGTGGGCCTTCCGCAGCGTCCAGAGGACCGAGACGGCGACCTCGTCCTGTTCGGCGAAGATCGCGGTGGGCGGCTCGCGCAGGCTCAGCAGAGCCCCGACCGCCTCGGCGGTACGGCGCTTGTCCCCGGGCGGCGTGGCCACGACCAGTTCACCGTCCGGCGCCACGCCCGCCTCGGTGAGCGCCTGCCGGTGGCCGAGCAGCCGCTCGTGCGAGCTGAACGAGAAGCCGCTGGCCCCGGTGGTCTGCACGAAGGCGATCCGGCGGTGCCCGAGGCCGAGCAGGTGCCGGGTGCCGGCGCGGGCCCCGGCCACGTCGTCCACGTACACGCTCGGCCGGCCCTCGGCGTGCTGGCTGAGGTAGACCACCGGCATCCCGAGGTCGTCCAGGCGCGCGCTCTCCTCCTCGGAGAGGTCGAAGGAGAACACCAGCAGCGCATCGGCGTTGCGCCGCGCGGGCAGCCGGTCGAAGAAGTCGGTCCGCTCGGCCAGGTCCGGGATGACGTAGACGAGCAGCTCCAGGCCGGCCGCGCGCAGGACGGGGCCCAGGCTGGAGAGCGCCGAGCCGATGAACCAGGAGTTGAGCGTGGGCGCGAGCACGGCGACCACGCCCGTACGGCCGGTCACCAGGCTGGACGCCTGGCGGGAGACCACGAAGTGCAGTTCGCGCGCGGCCTGTTCGACGCGGGCACGCACGTCCGGCGAGACGGTCGACATGCCGCGCATGGTGCGGGAGACGGTGGAGGCGGACACCCCGGCCCGCTGGGCGACGTCGGCCAGCGTGGGGTGGTGCCGCTGGGCTGGTGGCATGAGCGGACGGTAGCACCGGTCACGGCGCGCGGAAACCCTTCCGAGACAGCGCTGTCACGCCCTTCTCGTGACAACGCTGTCTCGGGTGCCCATCCTTGAGCGCCACCCTCAATCAACCGCAGGAAACCGGTGCATAGCACCCCTGGAGAACCGGGAAATTACCTCGACGTAACGCGTTGACTTCCCCATGGCCTGCTCCTAGCGTGCAAGCGTTGTTACGGAGTGGCCGCCCACTTCCCCCGCTCCTGCACCTCTCTTTCCCTTAACTCCCTTGAAATGGGCCCCTCTTGTTCCTGCATGCGCGGGACGCGGATGACAGCGCAGTCACACGGTCGGCGCACCGCACGGAACTCCGATGCGGAGCCCAGCTGCCAGGAGAGACAGTGAAGACCAGGACCATCAGAGCCGTCCGGAGCGCCTGTGCCGGACTCGTCGGACTCACCGCCGTGACCGCCTGCGGCACCTCCGGCGGCGCGCCGCCCGCCGGGAAGGCCGGTACGTTCGAGGGCCGCGGCCCCATCACGTACGTCGCGGGCAAGGACACCACCGGCACCGTGCAGGCCGTGCTCGACCGCTGGAACACGGCGCATCCGGACGAGAAGGTCACCTTCGTCCAGCTGCCCACCGACCCCGACGCGCAGCGTCAGCAGATGATCCAGAACGCCGAGCTCAAGTCCGACGCGTTCACGGTGCTCTCCCTGGACGCCGTCTGGACCTCGGAGTTCGCCGCCCACCGCTGGGTCGACCGGCTGCCCGCCGACCGCTTCCCGCTCGACAGGATGCTCGACCCGATCGTGGGGACCGCCACCTACCGGGGCGGCCTCTACGCGGTCCCGGCCAGCTCCGACGGCGGCATGCTCTACTACCGCACCGACCTGCTGCGCCGTGCCGGCATCGAGAGGCCGCCGGTCACTTGGGCGGAGATGAAGGCCGGCTGCGCGAAGGTGAAGAAGCTGCCCGAGGCACGCGGGATGTCCTGCTACGCCGGCCAGTTCCAGAAGTACGAAGGGCTCACCGTCAACGTCGCCGAGGCCGTCCACTCGGCCGGCGGCACCGTCACCGACGCCCGCGGCCGCCCGCACCTGGACACCCCGCAGGCCAGGGCCGGGCTCGACTTCCTCGTCGACGCCCTCCGGGACGGCACGGCCCCGAAGGAGGCCATCACCTACCAGGAGGAGGACGCCCGGCGGGCGTTCCAGGACGGAAAGCTGGTCTTCGAACGGCAGTGGCCGTACATGTATCCGCTCGCCGCGAAGAAGGACGGCTCCAGCAAGGTCGCCGGGAAGTTCGGCGTCGCCCCGCTGCCCGGCCTGAACGGCCCCGGCGCCTCCAGCCTCGGCGGCCACAACCTCGCGCTCACCGCCTCCGCGAAGAACAAGGCCACCGCGCTGGACTTCATGAAGTTCTTCACCAACGAGCAGAACCAGCGCTTCTCCCTCAAATACGCGCCCGCCGCCCCCACGTACGAGTCCCTCTACCGGGATCCCGCCCTGGTGAAGACCTATCCCTACCTCCCCACCCTCAAGCGGTCGATCCTGCACGCCGTGCCGCGCCCGCGCGTCTTCCAGTACGGCGACCTGACCGCGGCCGTGCAGCGCGAGGCCTACGCCGCGCTGACCGGCGAGAAGAGCAGTGCCCAGGCGCTCACGGACCTCCAGCGGGCGCTGCGGCAGCCCATGGCCGAGTAAGGAGCCACGCCCCGATGGCCGAGACCCAGACGCCCGCCCGGCCCGTACCGCCGGCCGCGCGCAGAGAACCACCCACCGCGCCCGCCCGCCGCCGCCCGGCGCGGGCCACCGCGGGCACCGCCCGGCTCGCCGCGCTCCTCGTGTCGCCCACCCTGCTCGTCCTCGGCGTCGTCGTGCTCTACCCGACCCTCGTCGCCCTGAAGCAGTCGTTGTACGGCCCCCGGGGGCTGGACCCGAAGACCGGATTCGTCGAGGACGGCGAGCCGTTCGTCGGGCTCCAGAACTTCGCCGCGATCTTCGGCGAGGCCGGTGCCCGCTTCTGGAACGCCTTCTGGAACACCACCTTCCTCACCGCCACCACGGTCCTGCTGGAGACCCTCATCGGCGTGGCGATGGCGCTGATCATGCATCGCGCCTTCCGCGGCCGCGCCCTGGTCCGCGCGAGCATCCTCATCCCGTGGGCCATCCCCACCGCCGTGACCGGCCTGCTCTGGCGCTGGATCTTCCACAGCGACGGCATCGCCAACGCCCTCATCGGCCACCAAGTGCTCTGGACCACCGAGGGGTTCCACGCCAAGGCCGCCGTCATCATCGCCGACGTCTGGAAGACCGCGCCCTTCGTGGGCCTGCTCGTCCTGGCCGGTCTTCAGGTCATCCCGAACGAGGTGTACGAAGCGGCGCGCATCGACGGGGCCGGGGCGCTGCGCCGGTTCCGGCACATCACCCTGCCGCTGGTGAAGCCCGCGCTGCTGGTGGCGGTGCTGTTCCGCACCCTCGACGCGCTCCGCATGTTCGACCTGCCGTACATCCTGATCGGCGCGCAGAAGACCTCGGTGGAGACGCTGTCGATGCTCGCCCAGGACCAGGCGGCCAACGTGCGGTTCGGCCCCGCTTCCGCATACGCGGTGATCCTCTTCGTCTACGTGTTCCTCATCGCGCTGGCCTTCGTACGGCTGCTCGGCGCGGACATCGTGGGGGACGACGGCAAGCCCCTCCGACGCCGCCGGCGGCTGCCGCGCCGCACTCAGGGGGTTGCGGCATGACGCTCCCGGCAAGCCTTCGCAAGTGCCTGTTGTTCCTCGGTGTCGCCGCGGTCGTGGCCTACTGCCTCGCGCCGTTCGGCTGGATGCTGGTCTCCAGCCTGCGCCGCACCTCCGACATCTTCGACAACTCCCCGCTGCCGTCCCCGCTGTCCCTGGAGAACTACCGCGCGGTCTTCGACCCCGCCCAGGCCTTCACCCGCGCTCTCCTCAACAGCCTGGTCGTGGCGGGCGTGACCACCTGCCTCGCACTGCTGCTCGCCACCTTCACCGCGTACGCCATGGCCCGGCTGGAGTTCCGCCTCAAGCGGCTGGTGCTCACCCTGATCATCGCCACCTCGATGTTCCCGGTGGTCTCGATCGCCGTGCCGCTCCTGAAGCTCTTCGTCGGCCTGGGCTGGATCAACACCTACCAGGCCATGATCGTGCCCAGCATGTCCTTCACCCTGCCGCTGGCGGTCTGGAACCTCACCGCCTTCTTCCGGCAGCTCCCCGACGAGCTGGAACAGGCCGCCATGGTCGACGGCTGCACCCGTGGCCAGGCCTTCCGCAGGGTCATCGTCCCGCTCGCCGCACCCGGCCTGTTCACCACCGCGATCATCACCTTCATCGCGGCGTGGAACGAATTCCTCATCGCCCTGTCCATGACCAACAAGCCGGAGATGCAGACCGCGCCCGTCGCGATCTCCAAGTTCTCCGGCGCCACCCAGTTCGAGACGCCGTTCGGCAGCCAGATGGCGGCCGGGGTGCTCGTGACCGTACCGCTCGTGATCGTGGTGCTGCTCTTCCAGCGCCGGATCGTCGCCGGCCTCACCGCCGGCGCCGCGAAGTAGCCCAGACCGCCCGTACCTCGCCCGTACAAGGAGTACGCCCCATGACCCGCACCGCACCCTGGTGGCGCGACGCCGTCATCTACCAGGTCTACATCCGCAGCTTCGCCGACGGGAACGGCGACGGCATCGGTGACATCGCCGGCATCCGCTCCCGCCTGCCGTACCTGAAGTCGCTCGGCGTGGACGCGATCTGGATCAACCCCTGGTACAAGTCCCCGCAGGCCGACCACGGTTACGACGTCGCCGACTTCCGGGCCATCGACCCGCGCTTCGGCACCGTCGAGGAGGCCGAGGCGCTGATCGAGGAGGCCCACGCCGCCGGTATCCGTGTCATCCCGGACATCGTGCCCAACCACACCTCCGACCAGCACGCCTGGTTCCGCGCCGCGCTGGCCGCCGGGCCCGGCAGCCCCGAGCGCGCCCGCTACGTCTTCCGCGACGGCCGCGGCCCCGACGGCGCCGAGCCGCCCAACGACTGGCGGTCCTGCTTCGGCGGCCGCGCCTGGACCCGGGTGCCCGACGGGCAGTGGTACCTCCACCTCTTCGCGCCCGAACAGCCCGACCTCAACTGGGACCACCCCGACGTCCTGGCCGAGTTCGAGGACATCCTGCGGTTCTGGTTCCGGCGCGGGGTCGACGGCTTCCGTATCGACGTCGCCCACGGCCTGGTCAAGCACCCCGAGCTGCCCGACCTGCCGGCCCTCCCCGCCCCGGCCGACCGCGTCCCGGGGCAGCACCTGGACCACCCGCACTGGGACCGCGACGAGGTGCACGAGATCTACCGCGCCTGGCGCCGGGTCGCCGACGAATTCCCCGGCGACCGCGCCTTCGTCGCCGAGGCCTGGGCCGACACCCCCGAACGGCTCGCCGCCTACGTCCGCCAGGACGGCCTGCACACCGCCTTCAACTTCGACTTCCTCATGGCGAGCTGGGACGCCAAGGAGCTGCGCGCGGTCATCGACCACTCCCTCGCCATGCTCGGCGCCGTCGGTGCCCCGGCCACCTGGGTGCTCTCCAACCACGACGTGGTGCGCCACCCCAGCCGCTACGGCCGCAAGGTCGTCAAGAAGTGGGTCGCCAACGAGACCTACCGGCCCGAAGGCCCGCTCGACCTCGCCCTCGGCACCCGCCGCGCCCGCGCCGCGGCCCTCCTCATGCTCGCCCTGCCCGGCGGCGCCTACGTCTACCAGGGCGAGGAACTCGGCCTGCCCGAGGTCGAGGAACTGCCCGAAGCGGTGCTCCAGGACCCCACCTGGGAGCGGTCCGGCCACACCGACCGCGGCCGGGACGGCTGCCGGGTGCCGATCCCGTGGTCCGGTGACCAGGCACCGTACGGCTTCAGCCCGGAGGGCGCGGCCGGCGAACCCTGGCTGCCCCAGCCGCCGCTGTGGCGCGAGCTGAGCGTCGCCGCACAGGAAGGCGACGAGGACTCCATGCTGGCGCTCTACCGCCGCGCGCTGCGCACCCGCCGCGACCACCCGGCGCTCGGCGACGGCCTGATGACCTGGCTCGACACCCCGGCCGGCGTCCTCGCCCTGCGGCGCGAGCCCGGCTTTTTGTGCGTCGTCAACCTCTCGGCCGAGCCGTATCCGCTCCCGGAGCACGAGGAGGTACTGCTGGCCAGCGGCCCGCTCGCGGACGGCCGGCTGGCACCGGACCACGCGGTGTGGCTCGCCCTGTGACCACCGGCCGCACGGAAGGAGCACCTGACATGGAGTACCGCACCCTCGGGACCGGAGGCTGCGCCGTCTCGGCCCTGGCGCTGGGCACCATGACCTTCGGTCACGAGACCGGGGAGACGGAGGCGCACGCCCAGCTGGACCGGTTCGTCGAGGCCGGCGGCACCCTCGTGGACACCGCCGACGTCTACACGGCCGGCGCCTCCGAGGAGATCATCGGCCGCTGGTTCGCCGCTCGCACCACCGATGTCACCGACCGCGTCGTCCTCGCCTCCAAGGGCCGCTTCCCCATGGCCCAGGACCCGAACGGCGCCGGGCTCTCCCGCCGCCACCTGCACCGGGCGCTGGATGCCTCGCTGCGCCGCCTCGGCGTCGAGACGATCGACCTGTACCAGGTCCACGCCTGGGACCCGATGACGCCCGTCGAGGAGACCCTGCGCTTCCTGGACGACGCGGTGCGCCAGGGCAAGGTCCACTACATCGGGCTGTCCAACTTCACCGGCTGGCAGCTCCAGAAGACGGTGGACGTCGCCGACTTCCGCGGCCTGGCCCGCCCGGTCACCCTCCAGCCGCAGTACAGCCTGGTCTCCCGCGAGATCGAGTGGGAGATCGTGCCGGCCTGCGTCTCCGAAGGGCTCGGCCTGCTCCCGTGGAGCCCGCTCGGCGGCGGCTGGCTGACGGGTAAGTACCGGCGGGACGCCCGGCCCGCCGGCGCGACCCGGCTCGGCGAGAACCCCGAGCGCGGTACCGAGGCGTACGACCGGCGCGGCAGCGTCGAGCGCACCTGGGACGTCGTCGACGAGGTGCGCGCGGTGGCCGAGGAACGCGGCGTCTCCATGGCACAGGTCGCGCTCGCGTGGGTGCGCGACCGGCCGGCCGTGTCCTCGGTGATCCTCGGCGCCCGCACCGTGGATCAGCTGGACGACAACCTCGCCTCCGCCGGCCTCCGGCTCTCGGACGAGGAACGCGCCCGGCTGGACAAGGTGAGCGACCCCGGCGCCGCCGACTACCCGTACGGCGGCCCCGGCCAGGAGCAGCGCAGCCGGAACGTGGCCGGCGCGGGCTGAGGCGCGCACGACACGGCGCGGCGGCCGGCGGGCCCGTTCGGGGTCCCGCCGGCCGCCGCTGTGGTGCTAGGGCCTCTCGTTCGGATCTTGCTGGGCTCGCGACGCCTGGACACCGCACCTCGCGGCGTTGTCGTCACTCGCCAATGCTCCGCAGTGGCTCCCTCCTTCGCCTTGCGATGCACGGCACCAGACGCCGCTCACTGATCCAGCCTGATCCAAACGACAGACCCTAGCGGCCGGACCAGCGGACGTCGATGTCCGCCGCCCGGACGTAGCCGACCCGGTGGCCGACCTGGATCTCGTAGTACACGTCCTTGCCGCGCACGACGGCGTGCTTGCTCGTGTCGAACGTGGGCGCGTAGAAGTACTCGCCGTGCGTCCGCCCGCCGATCGCGTACCGCTGGCCGGCCTTGAGGGAGTACGGCAGCGGCGAGACCGACTGGACCGGGACGTCCGCCGGGTAGGCCTCCTTCTCCGGGTACGCCCGGCCGTAGACCGGGATCTCCGTCCGGCCCTTCTTGGGCGTGGCGACCCAGCCCCTGGCGTTCACCGCGGTCGGCTCCGAACCGGGGTTCTCGAACCACGCCTTCTGGCCGAGGTACCAGATCGCCGTCCAGTCACCCTCGCGGTCCGCGACGGCGAACTGCTGGCCGGTGCTGGCGCGGGCGCCGGTGTCGTTCACCCCGATGGTGGAGTCGGCGCCCCCGGGGTGCAGCCCCTCGTCCTTCACCAGCGGGGCGTCCTCACTGGGCGCGGAGTGCAGCCGCACCGCGCCCGAGCCGTGCGGGGCACACGGCTGACCGGCCTTCTCGCAGCCCGTGTACGCCAGTTCGTTCATCTCGTAGACCGGGTCGATGGTGACGAGACCGCCGCGCGGGCCCGCGGTGGGCGTCAACGGCCTGCCCAGCAGGGCGAAGTAGTGGTCCCAGTCCCAGTAGGGGCCCGGGTCGGTGTGCATGCCCTTGATCGACGCGGTGGTGGTGCCCGGCACGTTGTCGTGGCCGAGGATGCGCTGCCGGTTCAGCGGGATGTCGTACTTGTGCGCCAGGTACCGCACCAGCCGGGCGGACGTGCGGTACATCGCCTCCGTGTACCAGGCGTCCGGCGCGACCAGGAAGCCCTCGTGCTCCAGGCCGATGGAGCGGGAGTTGATGTACCAGTTGCCCGCGTGCCAGCCGACGTCCTTGGTCGGGACGTGCTGGGCGATCAGCCCGTCGGAGGACCGGAGGCTGTAGTGCCAGGACACGTAGGTCGGGTCCTGGACCAGCTTCAGCGTCGTCTCCCACGTCGCTTCCGTGTCGTGGATGACGATGTAGTCGACGCTCTGGTCCTCGGGGCGGTCCGCCAGGTCGTGGTTGCCGTAGTCGTCGTCGGGGAGCTTCTGGTACGGCGCCGGCACCGACTCGCACGCCACGCTCGACGGGCACTCGGTCCCGGCCCCGGAGGCCTTGCGCAGGCCCAGGACCCGGGTCTGGGCGCGGTCGGGGGAGAGGCGGGGGGACTTGGCGAGGGTGACGCGCTGGCCCGCGTCGGTGGTCCGGGACGCGCCGCCGCGCAGCACGTCGTAGACCTGGTCGGCGAAGACCGTGGCGCTCCTGGCGTCGCTCGCGCCGGAGTAGCGGGCCACGGCGGCGTACCAGTCGGCGGGGTCCGCGCTCGGCTTCAGGCCGAGCCGGCGCTGCTGGTCGGCGAGGAGGGCCGCGCCGCCGCTGATGTTCGCCGCGGGGTTCTCCCGCAGCTCGCGCGCCGGCAGGCCGGTGAGCGCCGCGGCCTTCGGCAGGGTCTTCAGCCGGGCCGGCAGCTCGGACGCCGCGGGCAGCTTCGCCTCGGCGGTCTTCCGGGAGCGCGCCGAGTCGCCGCGGGCGTCCTCGGTGCCCTCGCTGTGGTGCGGCGCCTCCCTGGCGAGCGCGGTCCGCGCGTCCGTGAGGTGCATGGGACCGTAGCCGCCGGCCACGCTGGGCGCGCCCCGGTGGCCGTCCCAGCGGGACTCCAGGTACGAGACGGCCAGCAGCACGCTCTGCGGTACGTCGTACCGGGCGGCGGCGTCGGCGAAGGCGCGCTGGAGCGAGCCGGTGTCCGAGCCGGCGGTGGCGGTGGGCGCGGCCGATACCAAGGGCAGGAGGAGGGCGGTCGCCGCGACCGCGGTCGCCGCCCTCCTCGTCGTTCTGCGGGTGCGGAAGGCGTCGCGTCTGGCGACGCCGACGGGGGCGGATCCTCGCAATGCAGCCTCCTCGGGCCGGCCCGTACCGGGCGGTGTGGCGGATGGTGCGCCGCTGGGCGTGCGGGAACCCGTCAAGAGGTATCGGTTCACCGACGATCCGTCAATCACCCGGCAACCGGGTGATTCCGCAGGTGGGCGCGGGCCCGGAAGGCTTTTCGCGGGCCGGGCCCGGGGCCTGCGGCGCGTCAGTGGTGTGGACCAATTCCGGGAAGCGTCGAGCCGGTGGACCTCGGGTTCCGCACCGTCGTGTGGTGCGTGTGGGTGATGCCCCGCAGACCACGTCGATACGCCACCCGGGTGCAGCCGTACGCCACCCCTCTCGGCTGCGGCGTGGGCATACGACAGCGGCGCGCCCCAGCACAGGCGCGCCGCTTCGTCCCCCCGTCAGCGGATCAGCGGGTGCCGACCGCCGCCCGCACCGCACGCCGCGCCATCTGGGCGTCGTCGTGCAGCCGCCGCAGCAGCAGACGCTGTTCCTCGCCTGCGGCGGGCGCTCCCGGCTGTCCCGGGCCGGAGGCACCGGGCGGCACCTCTTCCCGCATGGTCCGCTGCACCGCGGTCTCGTAGCGCCGGATCTCCCGGGTCAGCACCAGCATCAGATTGACCAGGAAGGAGTCCCGGACCGCGGGGCCGGCGGCCTGCGCGAGCTGGCTGATCTGCCGGCGCGCGACCGGTGCGTCACCGAGCACCGACCACAGCGTCGCGAGGTCGTAGCCCGGCAGGTACCAGCCGGCGTGCTCCCAGTCCAGCAGCACCGGGCCGGCCGGGGAGAGCAGGACATTGTTCAGCAGCGCGTCACCGTGGCAGAACTGGCCCGTGGAGTGCGCCAGGCCGTGCATCAGCTTCTGCAGGTCCCCGAGGTCCCGGTCGGTCAGCAGACCGAGATCGTGGTACCGCCCGATGCGGTTCGCGTAGTCCAGAGGCGCGTCGAACATGCCGGCCGGCGGACGCCAGAGGTTGATCCGGCAGACCGCGCCGAGCGCGGCCCGGATGTCCGCACGCGGCGGCGCTTCGGTGGGGTGGCGCTGTACGGCGGCCACCCGCCCGGGCATCCGCTCGACGACCAGGGTGCAGTTGTCAGGATCCGCGGCGACCAACCTCGGCACGCGCACCGGCGGGCGGTGGCGGACGAAGGCGCGATACGCCGCTATTTCGTGCCGGAACCGCTCGACCCAGGCCGGCGAGTGGTCCAGTAAAACCTTCGCGACCGCGGTCGTACGACCGGTCGTGCCGACGAGAAGGACGGACTTCCCGCCCCGCCGCAGTACCTGGACCGGATTGAACTCCGGACAGATGCGCTGCACCGAGGCGACCGCCGCGCGCAGCTGCGCGCCCTGAGGGCCGGACAAGTCGAGTCTCCCGCTGAGCGGTTGAGGTCCGGGCCCCTGCGCCCGCCTCAGGCGGCCGCCCGCGGGCCCTGCGGCCATTCCCGAGGAGTGGGCGGGATCGAGATACGGACCGCTGCCCGCGGGCTGCGGTCGGTACGGCCGGGGCGGGGCGGTCGCGGCGGACGATGCTGCGTACATGGGTGGATGAGGTCCCTTCGTGCGCCGACGAGTGGCGGTGCGCCACCGGCCCGGTGAGGGCTCCGACACCCTGGGGAATGCGTTTCCGCCACCGGGCCGGGGGCTGCATCTCTACAGAACACGCGACTACGGGTGGCAGACCATCTGGCGCACCCTGGCGAACCCTGGCGAATGCTCGCCCGGCACATGACGGCCGGTTACTGTCAACTCAGTCGAGGAACCTGGGGGCTTGACGTGAACAGGGAGCCGAACACCCGTCTCGCGGACCTTTTCCAGCTCGCCGGCTGGTCGAAGGGCGAGCTGGCGAGGTTGGTCAACCGGCAGGCGGCGGCCATGGGCCACCCGCAGCTGGCGACCGACACGTCCCGAGTACGGCGCTGGATCGACATGGGGGAGACCCCCCGCGATCCCGTGCCGAAAGTCCTGGCATCCCTGTTCACCGAGCGCCTCGGCCGTGTCGTAACCATCGAGGACCTCGGTTTTGCACGCTCCGGGCGCGCGGGGAAGCGGCAGGCCGCCGACGGCCTGCCGTGGCCGCCCGACCGTACCGCCGCGGTCCTCACGGAATTCACGGGAATGGACCTCATGCTCAACCGACGCGGCTTGGTGGGCGCGGGCGCGGCGCTCGCCGCGGGCTCCGCGCTCAGCAGCGCCATGCACGACTGGCTGCACGCCGACCCGGCACTGGCAGCCGACGCACCCAGTACCGACAACCCCCTTTCCGTCCGCACCCTCGACCAGGCCGGCATGGACCGCTACGAAGCGGCACCCGTGGGCTCCCAGGAGATCGACGCCCTGGAGCGCTCCGTGGAGGTCTTCCGCCGCTGGGACGCGGCCCGCGGCGGCGGGTTGCAGCGCAAGGCGGTGGTGGGCCAGCTCAACGAGGTGGGCGGCATGCTCTCCTACCGCCACCCCGAACACCTCCAGCGGCGGCTGTGGGGCGTGGCGGCCAACCTGGCCGTACTGGCCGGCTGGATGTCCCACGACGTGGGCCTGGAGCCCACCGCCCAGAAGTACTTCGTCATCGCCGCGCACGCGGCGCGCGAGGGCGGCGACCGGCCGCGCGCGGGGGAGGCGCTCTCCCGCGCGGCGCGGCAGATGGTCCACCTGGGCCGTCCCGACGACGCCCTGGACCTGATGAAGCTCGCCCAGTCCGGCTCCGGCGAGGAGACCCTGCCGCGCACGCGTGCGATGCTGCACACGATCGAGGCGTGGGCGCAGGCGTCGAAGGGCCAGGGGCAGGCGATGCGGCGCACTCTCGGCGAGGCCGAGGAACTGTTCGTCTCGGACAAGCGGGACGTGCCGCCGCCCAGTTGGATGCAGAGCTTCGACGAGGCCGATCTGCACGGTATGCAGGCCCTGGCGTACCGCACGCTGGCCGACCACGACCCCAAGGCGGCCAAGATCGCCCAGGGGCACGCCCAGCAGGCGCTCGCGCTGCGCCGGGACGGCTACCAGCGCTCGCAGATCTTCGACTACCTGTCGCTGGCCTCCGCCCTGTTCATCGCCCATGATCCCGAACAGGCGGACCGGTACGCCCGGCTCGCCCTGGTGTCGATCGGGGAGAACTCCTCGCACCGCACCTGGGACCGGCTGCGCGAGATGTACCGCCTCACGGGGCAGTACGCCGACTACCCCAAGGTGCAGGCGCTGCGCGAGGAGATCGAACTGGCGCTGCCCAAGCAGAAGAAGCCGAAGGAACGCAACGGGCGGGCCTGAGCGGCCGCCTGCCGTTCCCCGGCCGCGTTCCGCAGGTCGGGAAGCAGGTCGGGAACGGGTTCGGAACAGCGTGAAAGACGCCCCCAAGACCTCGGGGCGCCTTCCACTGTTTCCACTGTGCCGTTCTGCTGTCTTCTGCGTCGTTCTGCCGCCAGCAGCCCACTGCCGCGCGTGAGTGCCGAGCATCGGTGCACTCAGGCGGCAGCGGTGTACTCGTGCAGGCGTACTCAGACGCCTGTCAGCGGCTGTCCACCGTCACCCGGCGCGCGGTCAGTCGCAGATCCTGGCGATCAACACGCACCCGTCGTCATCCCGTTCGGCGTTGCCGAACTCCTCGATGGCGATACGGACGCTGTCCTGCGCGCTCCGTGCCTCGGCGAACCGCGGGGCCAGGGCGAGCAGCCGGTCCGCGCTTTCGTGTGCGCTGTCCGTGCCGTGCGTACTGCGCCGGGGCGCCAGGCCGTCGGTGTACAGCACGAGCAGGTCGCCGGGGGCCAGCTGCTCGCTGCGCTGTGCGTACGTGGCGTGGGAGGTCGCGCCCAGCAGCACGCCCTCGGGCGGCTGCAGCTCCCGTCCTCGCCCGTCCCGGAAGAGCAGCGGGGCGGGGTGCCCGGCCTGCGCCCAGTCCAGCCTGCGGGTGGCCGGGTCGAAGCGGCAGCACACCGCGCTGCCCAGGGCGGGCTGCGCCGAGGCGTCCAGGAGCTGGTTGAGATAGCCCATCAGGGGGCCCGGTTCCTGGCCCGACACGGCCATGCCCCGCAGCGCACCGAGGAGCATCGCCATGCCGGAGGTGGCGGCGACGCCGTGTCCGGTGAGGTCGCCGGCGCTGAGCAGCGTGCGCCCGTCGGGGAGCTGCAGCGCGTCGTACCAGTCGCCGCCGACGAGGGCGCTGGAACCGGAGGGGAGGTAATGAGCGGCCAGGTCAAGGGCGACCGGGCCGCCTTGCGGGAACCGCAGGGAGCCGCGCCACGGCGGCAGCACGGCTTCCTGCAGCTCGACCGCAAGCCGGTGCTCGGTCTGCGCGATATGCCGTTGGCGCTGCAGCGAGTCACGGGTCTCGCGCACCGCCCGCTGGCTGCGGCGCAGCTCGCTGACGTCCCGCAGCACGGCCCACATGCAGGCAGTGCTGCCGTCGGCGTCGAGCACCGGCTCGCCCACCATGTGCACCGTGCGCACGCTCGTGTCGGAGCGCACGATGCGGAATTCGCCGTCGATCGGTTTGCCGTCCACCAGGCAGTCCGTGACCATCGCGGTCACCTGGGCCTGGTCGTCGGAGAAGATCAGGGAGGGCAGCTCGTCCAGCGTGAGCGGCCCGTCGGCCGGGTCCCGGCCGAAGATCCCGAACAGCTCCTCGGACCAGCTGACCCGGTCGGTGAGCAGATTCCACTCCGCGCTGCCCACCCGGCTCAGCAGCGAGCCGCGGGCCCGGGCCTCGGGGTCCGGGTCGGGCGGGGCCGCCGGCTGCGGCAGGACGTCGTCCGTAGCGTCCGCGGGCCCGGCCGGCAGACCCTCTCTCAGCTGGTCCAGATGCCCGCCGAGGTCCTCCAGGTGGTGGACCGCGAGGTCGCACAGCGCCCGCTGCCAGCGCAGCCGGGCGTCCTCGTCCGGCAGCCCGCCGGCTGCTGTCTCACGGCGTACGGCGTCCAGACCGCCACGGAGCCGGCGGGCCTGCGAAATGAGTGCGTCGACCGCGCCGCGCTCGGGCGGCTGCGCGTGATGATGGTCCGCGAAAAGATGGGACGGCATGACGTACTCCGATATCAGGCGGCGCTCGGCCATGTCTCCGGCCTTGTCGGCCATGTCTGACGGAAGGGCCGGTAACGACTGTTGCACAGGCTGCGACCGCGCGTAAGGGATTTGGCATGACCCGATACGGTGGTGCACATGGCATATGCCTCCGGCTGTGCCTCCGTAACCCTCCCGGACGCTGCGGAATCCGTCACTCCGGGCTAGGCTTCGGCCGCCGTACGGCAGTCGTTCCGCCGATCCACTCCGGTGAACGACGCATACGGCCCGCGGACACCGGCAAGAATGCCGGTCAGCGGAAATCCCGTTGCCAGCCAGTCCCCCGCACCGGATGCTGACCTCATGTTCGATCCAGACATAGCGCCCAGTGGCACCCTGCTCGGCCTCCTCCAGCGAGGCCGCGGCGACGGGACCCTGCATGCCTTGGCGGCGCCCCGGGCCGAGGCCCTGGCCGCCCTCGACGACAGCGTGCTGCGCGACCCACGGCGCGACTGGCAGCTGGAGAACCGCTCGCTGTATTACGCACGCCTCTACATGCAGCTCGACGGCGGACTCGAAGAGATCGAACGGCACCTCTTCCACCCCGACGACCGCACCGACACCCGTGAGGAACGCACCGGCCTCGCGCTCTCCGTGCTCGGCCACCTCGCCTCCTACGGGCGCGACGCCGCGCTGCTCCTCTTGCGCAGCTACGCCGCGGTCGGCGCCAACTGGCGCTGGGCCCTGGACGAGCTCGCCCTGCGTGACGACGACGACGGCCTGCTGTCCCTTGCGCCCGCCGTACTGGCGCGCTTCCCGGAGACCCCCGAGGGCGAGGCCGAGCTGGCCGCCGCCGTACGGGACGCCTTCGAGCCCCGCCCGTGGCGCCTGTGGGCCGAGGAGGACCGGTACGGCGCCCGGGTGCGGGCCGCGGGCGAGCAGGGCTGCTTCGACCGCTGGCAGCGCCAGCTCACGCCGAGCGGTCCGCGCCCCGGCTGGAGCGTCCGTGAGGTCCTCCAGTGGGCCGAGGACGGCCGGGCCGCCCGGCCCGCCGAGTGGCGGACCGGCGCCGCCGCCCGCTGCCTCGCCGCGGTGGCCGGCCCCGAGGACCGCCCCGAGCTGCTCGCCGCCGCCCGCGGCGGCCCGGACGCGGCCCGCGCCGCCGCTCTGCGCCACCTCGCCGAGCGCGGCGACCCCGAAGCGCTCGACCTGATCGAGGCCGCCGTCTCCGACCCGCTCGGATGCGCGGAGCTCACCGAAGCAGCGACCGGCGCCTTTGTCCGCATGCGCGCCGTGGCAGCCGTCGAACGCGCCAGGGTCTGGGCCCGCCGCCCGGACCGGCTGGGCGCCGTGGCCGCCGGGCTGCTCGCCCGCCGCGGCGGCGTCCAGGACGCCGGTACGGTGCTCGCGGCGCTGCGCAGGACGGTGCAGGCCGAGGGCCCGGACGCGGACGGTCTGTGGGAGCTGGCCGACGGCGTCGGACGGCTGGGCGTGGAGTGCGCCGCCCCCGTACTGCGTCACATCTACCGCGAGACGTCCTCCTCCCATCTGCGCGGCCGGGCGGCCGCCGCGCTCGCGGCCACCGATCCCGGCTTCGCCGCCGGGTTCGCCGTCGAGTGCCTCTGGGACTGCGAGGAGACCACCCGGGAGCTCGCCGCACGGACCGCCGCCACCGGCGACGCCCGCGTCGTCGAGCAGCTCCGCCGGCTCGCCGCCGACCCGGCCGAGGAGACCGAGGTCCAGACCGCCGTACGCGGACGCATCGGCCCGGACGCCGCCGAGGTCTGACCCGCGGGCCCGCCGGGCCCGACAAGCCCCTTCGTGCGCCGCGTCGCCACCCGTCTCGTGCGCGGCGCTGCCACCCGCTCTCGTGCGCCGAGCTGTCACCCGTTCTCGTGCGCCGAGCTGTCACCCGTTCTCGTGCGCGGCGCCGCTGCCCCCTTTCGTGTGCGGCGTCGCTGCCGGCTTCCGTGTGCGGTGTCGCCTCCGGCTTTCGTGTGCCGCGGACCGCGGCCCCGTCGTGTGGCGCGTTGCCGTACGTCCTACGACGGGCTGCGGGCCGCGGCCCCGTACGAGGCGACCGGCTCGCCGTACACGGGGCCGTCGACGCGCGTACGGGACAGGGCGTAGTGGACCCGGACAGAGAACAGCCGTACGGGAACTCCCACCACCGTCGTGCTGAGCGCGGTACGCCACTGCGCGTGCGAGCGATGAGCACGCCGCGCCGTCTCGGGGCCCTCCCGCCACTCGAATCACTCTTGCCACTCAAGCACCTCTTATCACTCGGGCGACCAACGCTCATGGGACGTTCCCCCGTTGGAAAGATCCCCTTGGCCCCGTCCACGCCCGGCCCGCCGACAACACCGGTATGCGTGTCGTCATCGTCACCGAATCCTTCCCGCCCGACGTCAACGGCGTCGCGCACTGCACCCTGGAGACCGCCCGGCATCTGGTGCGGCGGGGCCACGAGCCGCTGGTCGTGGCCCCGGCGACGGCGCAGGACCCGGCGGCGGGCCGAATCCCGCCGTGCCCGGTCGTGCGGGTGCCCTCGCTGCCGCTGCCCGGCTACCCGCAGGTCCGGGTCGCGCTGCCGGGCCGCAAGCTGGCCGCCGCGCTCGGCGCGCACCGGCCCGACCTCGTCCACCTCGCGAGCCCCTTCGTGCTCGGCGTACGCGGCATGGCGGCCGCCGCCCGCCTCGGGGTGCCCGCCGTCGCCGTCTACCAGACCGATCTGGGCCGCTACGCCCGTACGTACCTGGGCACGGGCAGCGCGGCGGCCTGGCGGCGGCTGCGCGCGGTGCACAGCGCGGCGGACCGCACCCTGGCGCCGTCCACGGCCGCGGTCCGGGAACTGACCGAGCACGGCGTCCCGCGGGTGCTCCTGTGGCCGCGCGGGGTGGACTCCGTGCGGTTCCACCCGGCCCGGCGCGACGAGGTGCTGCGCAGTTCGCTGGCCGCCGGGCGGGAGGTGCTGGTGGGGTACATCGGGCGGCTCGCCCCGGAGAAGGAGGTCGGTCTGCTGCGGGAGGCGGAGCGGCTGCCGGGCGTACGGACCATCGTGATCGGTGACGGGCCGAGCGCACCGGCGCTGCGCGGGGCGCTGCCCGAGACCCGCTTTCTGGGCCGCCGCACCGGGGACGAACTGGCCCGGCTCTTCGCCAGCCTGGACGTCTTCGTGCACACCGGCCCGTACGAGACCTTCGGCCAGACCGTGCAGGAGGCCATGGCGAGCGGGGTGCCGGTGGTGGCGCCGGCGGCGGGCGGCCCGCTGGATCTCGTGGCGCACGGGCGCACCGGCCTGCTCGTCGCACCGGGCGACGCCGCCGCGCTGCGGGACGCGGTGCAGGTGCTCGCCGACAACCCGCGGCTGCGCGTCGCATACGGGGCGGCGGGACGGGCGGCCGTCACGGACCGCACGTGGGAGGCGGTCGGCGACCGGCTGCTGGCGCACTACGAGGACGTACTGGGACAACGGGAGGCGGTGCCGGCATGAGGCGCGACGGTACGGAGCACGACCGCGCGGGGTACGACTTCACGGGGTACGACCGCACGGGGTACGCGGGGCACGACCGCCCAGGGTGCGACTGCACGGAGCACAGTCGGAGGCAGCCCGACGTGGACGGCACCTGTCACGGGGATCCGCGCCTCGAGGGGCTGCGCATCGTACGGCTCGCGAACTTCGTCACCCCGGCGTCCGGTGGGCTGCGCACGGCCCTGCGGGAGCTGGGCGAGGGATACCGGGCGGCCGGCCATGACCCGGTGCTCGTGGTTCCGGGACCGGCAGCGAGCGACGAACGCACCCCGCAGGGGCGGGTGATCACGCTCCCCGGCCCGGTGCTGCCCGGCACCGGCGGGTACCGGGTCCTCGCCGGACGCGCGCGCCTGGAGCGGCTGCTGCGCACCCTCGCCCCGGACCGCCTGGAGGTCTCCGACCGTACGACCCTGCGCTGGACCGGGGAGTGGGCCCGGCGCGCCCGGGTGCCCGCGGTGATGGTGTCGCACGAGAGCGTGGACGGGGTGCTGCACACGTGGGGCGTGCCCCGGTCCGCCGCGCGTTCGGTCGCGGACCGGCTCAACCTCCGTACCGCGCACGCCTACACGCGGGTCGTCTGCACGACCGAGTGGGCGGCGGCCGAGTTCACCAGGACGGGTGCGCGCAACGTGGTCACCGCCCCGCTCGGCGTCGACCTGGCCCGCGCCCACCCCGGCTGCCGCAGCGAGGAACTGCGCCGGCGGACCGGCGGCGGCGCGTCCGCCGTGCTCCTGCTGTGTTCCCGGCTGTCGGTGGAGAAGCGTCCGGGAAGGGCCCTGGACGCCCTCTCCCGGCTCCGCGCCGACGGGGTGGACGCCGCGCTGGCCGTGGCCGGTGACGGCCCGCTGCGCGCCCGCCTGGAGTCCCGCGCCCGGGCCGAGCGGCTGCCGGTGGCGTTCCTCGGTCACGTCACCGACGCCTGCGCGCTCGCCGCCCTCCAGGCCAGCGCCGACGTCCTCCTCGCACCGGGACCCGCCGAAACGTTCGGGCTCGCCGCTCTGGAGGCGCTGGCCTGCGGTACCCCGGTCGTCGCCAACGCCGGCTCCGCGCTCGCCGGCCTGATCGGCCCCGCGGGCGACACCGCCCTCGACGACGGCGACAGCATCGCCGCCGCCGTCCGCCGCGTCCTGGCCCGCCCCGAGGAACCCCGCCGCACCGCGGCCCGCCGGCGCGCCGAACACTTCGGCTGGCACGCCGCGATCAACGCCTTCCTCACCGCCCACGACGCAGCCACCCTCACCCCGTCCCGCCCACCGGCCCTCAGGGGAGCGGCCTGACGCCCCTGGGGTGTGTGGTTCGGCGTCCGTGTGTCACGGGTACCGCCGCCCCCCGTCGGCTTGCACGCTGCGGTGGCCGTTTTCCGCACCGCCCGCGACGCGCTCCCTCACCCTGTCCTGCCCGTCGGTTCTCAGGGGCGGCCTGACGCCCACTCGGAGGTGCGTCATCCGCGCCTCCTGGGGGCGGAGGTCTTGCCGCGCCTACGGAGTTCTCGTGCGGGCGCGGCGTCCGTGTCTCATGGGCACCGCTGTCCCCTTCGGCTCGCGTGCTGCGGTGGCCGTGTCCTCACCGCCTCCTTCCGCCCCGCCCGTCGGCTTTCAGGGGGGCGACCTGGCGCCCGCCCGGGGGGCGCCAGCCCGCGTCTCTCAGGGGCCTCGCCGCTCCTTCGGAGCGCTCCCGCGCGTGCGGCGGTCGCTTCTCATGGGCAACGCGCCGTCCCCTTCGGAGCGCCCCGTCGGTCTGGTTCCGTTGTCACAATGGGCGCATGACGGGACGCTGGGAGTTCTGGATCGACCGGGGCGGGACCTTCACGGACGTGGTGGCGCGGCGGCCCGACGGGGGGCTGGTCACGCGCAAGCTGCTCTCGCACCATCCCGAGCGGTACGACGACGCGGCCGTCGCGGGGATCCGGGAGGTGCTGGGGCTCGCGCCCGGGGAGGCGGTGCCCGCGGAGCAGGTGGCCGTCGTGAAGATGGGCACCACCGTGGCCACCAACGCCCTTCTGGAGCGCAAGGGCGAGCCCACCGTGCTCGTCACCACTCGCGGCTTCAGGGACGCGCTCCGTATCGCCTACCAGAACCGGCCCCGGCTGTTCGACCGGCACATCGTGCTGCCCGACGCGCTGTACGACCGGGTGATCGAGGTGCCGGAGCGCGTGGACGCGCACGGGGAGACGGTCACGCCCCTCGATGCCGGCGCTGCCCGGGAGGCGCTGACCGCCGCCTACGAAGCGGGCCTTCGCAGTGCCGCCGTCGTACTGCTCCACGGGTACCGTCATCCGGCGCACGAGAAGGAGCTCGCCGGGCTGGCAACGGAGGCGGGGTTCACCCAGGTCAGCTGCTCGCACGAGGTGAGCCCGCTGATGAAGCTCGTGCCGCGCGGCGACACCACCGTGGTCGATGCCTACCTGTCGCCCATCCTGCGGCGCTACGTGGAAGAGGTCGCCGCTCAACTCCCCGGCATTCGGCTGATGTTCATGCAGTCCAACGGAGGGCTGCGGAAGGCCGAGCACTTCAGGGGGAAGGACGCGGTGCTCTCCGGTCCGGCGGGCGGCGTCGTGGGCATGGTCCGTTCCGCCGCCGAGGCCGGGCACGACAAGGTCATCGGGTTCGACATGGGCGGCACGTCCACCGATGTGTCGCACTACGCGGGCGAGTTCGAGCGGGTACTGGGCAGTGAGGTCGCGGGCGTACGGATGCGCGCGCCCATGATGAACATCCACACGGTCGCGGCCGGCGGCGGCTCCGTCCTGCACTTCGACGGGCGCCGCTACCGGGTGGGGCCCGACTCGGCGGGCGCCGTCCCGGGGCCCGCCTGCTACCGCCGTGGCGGCCCCCTCACGGTCACCGACGCGAACGTCATGCTCGGCCGCATCCAGCCCGCGCACTTCCCCGCGGTGTTCGGCCCGCACGGCGACCAGCCGCTGGACGCCGACGAGGTGCGCGAGCGCTTCGAAGGGCTCGCGCGGGAGGCCGAGAAGGCGGTGGGCGACCGGCGCGGCCCGGAGGAGGTCGCCGCGGGCTTCCTGGACATCGCCGTGCTCAACATGGCCAACGCGGTCAAGAAGATCTCCGTGCAGCGCGGCCACGACGTGACCCGGTACGCGCTCACCAGTTTCGGCGGCGCGGGCGGCCAGCACGCCTGCGCGGTCGCCGACGCGCTCGGCATCGGCACGGTCGTCGTGCCCCCGCTGGCGGGCGTGCTCTCCGCCTACGGCATCGGGGTCGCCGACGCCACGGCGATGCGGGAACAGGCCATCGAGACCGAGCTGACGGCCGACTCCATGGAGCGGATCCGCGCGACCTGTGACGGGCTCGCCGAGCGGACCCGCGACGAGCTCCTCGCCGACGGGGTGCCCCGGGAGAGCATCACCACCCGGGCCCGCGTCGTCCTCCGGTACGCGGGCACCGACGCCGGCATCCCCGTGCCGCTCGCCGGTGCGGACGACATGGCCGCCGAGTTCGCCCGCGTCCACCGCACCCGGTACGCGTTCACCATGGACAAGCCGCTGATCGCCGAGGCGGCCTCCGTGGAGGCCGTCGGCGCGGCCGGCGGCACCTCGCGCCACCGCAGCCTCGCGGCGGACCGGGAGGGCCCGCTGAGGCCGCTGGACACCGTCCGGATGTTCGTCGGCGGGCAGTGGCGGGAGACCCGCCTGTACCGGCGTACGGAGCTGCGTCCCGGGGACACCGTGACCGGCCCCGCGATCGTCGTGGAGGACGACGCGACCACCGTGGTCGACCCGGGGTGGCAGGCGGCCGCGGGAGACCACGGCCACCTGCTGCTCTCCCGGGCCGAGGCGCGGCCGGAGCGCACGGCCGTCGGCACCGCCGCCGACCCGGTCATGCTGGAGGTCTTCAACAGCCTCTTCATGGCCATCGCCGAGCAGATGGGGGTGCGCCTCGAACACACCGCGCACTCCGTCAACATCAAGGAACGGCTCGACTTCTCCTGCGCGCTGTTCGACGCCGACGGCAACCTGATCGCCAACGCTCCCCACATCCCGGTCCACCTCGGGTCGATGGGGGAGTCCATCAAGGAGGTGCTGCGGCGGCGCGCGGACGACATGCGCCCCGGCGACGTGTACGCGATCAACGACCCCTACCACGGCGGCACGCACCTCCCCGACGTCACGGTCGTCACCCCCGTCTTCGACGAGCGGGGCGAGCAGTTGCTCTTCCTGGTGGCCTCCCGCGGCCACCACGCCGAGATCGGCGGCATCACGCCCGGCTCCATGCCGGCCTTCAGCCGCACGGTCGAGGAGGAGGGGGTGCTCTTCGACAACTGGCTCCTCGTGCGGGACGGCCGGCTGCGCGAGCAGGAGACGCGGCAGCTGCTCACCGAAGGGCCGTACCCCTCGCGCTCCCCGGACGCCAACATCGCCGACCTGCGGGCCCAGATCGCCGCGAACGAGAAGGGCATCCGGGAGCTGCACAGGATGATCGGTCAGTTCGGCCTCGATGTCGTACGTGCCTACATGGGCCACGTGCAGGACAACGCCGAGGAATCGGTGCGCCGCATCATCGCAGGCCTCGCCGACGGCTCCTTCCGGTACGAGACCGACAGCGGAGCGGAGATCCGGGTCGCGCTGACCGTTGACCACGAAGAGCGCGGCGCGGTGCTCGACTTCGCCGGTACCTCGCCCCAGCAGCCCGGCAACGCCAACGCGCCCAGCTCGGTGGTGATGGCCGCGGTGCTGTACGTCTTCCGGACCCTGGTCGCCGACGACATCCCGCTCAACAGCGGCTGCCTGAAGCCCCTCCGGGTGCGCATCCCGGAGGGCTCGATGCTCGCGCCGGTCTTCCCGGCCGCCACTGTCGCGGGGAACGTGGAGACCTCCCAGGCGGTCACCGGCGCGCTCTACGGGGCACTCGGTGTCCAGGCCGAGGGCGCCGGCACGATGAACAACGTCACCTTCGGGAACGACCGCGTGCAGTACTACGAGACGGTCGCCAGCGGCTCGGGCGCGGGCGACGGCTTCCATGGTGCCGATGCCGTGCAGACCCACATGACCAACTCCCGGCTCACCGACCCCGAAGTGCTGGAGTGGCGCTGTCCGGTACGTGTCGAGGACTTCTCCGTCCGGGACGGGAGCGGCGGCCACGGGCGGTGGCACGGCGGCTGCGGCGTCACCCGCCGCCTCCGCTTCCTGGAGCCCATGACGGTGGCCCTGCTGACCGGGCACCGCAGGGTGCCGCCGTACGGCATGGCGGGCGGCGCGCCGGGCGTCCCGGGCGAGAACCTCGTGGAGCGCGCGGACGGCCGCACGGAGCGGCTGGCGGGCTGTGACGTGGCCGAGATGGACACCGGTGACGTGCTGGTGGTCCGTACGCCGGGCGGCGGCGGGTACGGGAAGCCTTCTGCGTAGCGATCGGTGACCCGCAGCCCGTGGCACGGCGGTAAAGATTTCTGAGGTGCTGTGCAAGAACTCTTGTCCTCGGGACCAGAGTTCTTTAGGTTCCCCGCCATGGCACATGAGCCCGACGGGCGGCAGGACGACGGTGCCGGGGACGTCCCCGTGGGCGACCGGCTGCGCGCCCTGCGCCGTGCGCGGCGGCGGACACTGCGGGCGGTGGCCGACGCGGCCGGCATCAGCGAGGGGTACCTCAGCCAGGTCGAACGCGGCATGGCGAACCCGAGCATCGCCACGCTCCAGCAGATCGCCGGCGCGCTCGGCCTGAAGATGGGCGATCTGTTCGCCGCCGACTACACGACCGGCCCGCGGGTCCTGAAGGCGGCCGCGGCGCCGAGCCTCACCTTCGGGGTGCTGGGGCGGAAGTTCCGGCTCACACCGGGGCCGCAGCACCACCTGGAGGCGTTCCTCGGCGAGTTCGCGCCCGGCGGGTCGACCGGCGACCGCCCCTACACCCACGGGGACTCCGAGGAGTTCCTCTACGTGCTGGAGGGCGAGGTCGAACTGCACCTCGGGGACGAGCGGTTCTCCCTCGGGGTCGGCGACAGCATCCGGCACAGCAGCGCGGTCCCGCACAAGCTCGTGGAGACCGGCGGCGACGGCGCCAGGGTCCTGTGGGTGATCGGCCCGCCCAGCTACTGAGCGACGGAGGCGACGATGACGTGGAACGGCAACATCTCCTTCTGGTACCGCCAGACCGGCGTCCCCAGCCGGCGCGATCCCCTGGACGGCCCGGTCGACGCCGACGTGTGCGTCGTCGGCGCCGGCTTCACCGGACTGTGGACCGCGTACTACCTGAAGAAGGCCGACCCGGGCCTCGACATCGTCGTACTGGAACGGGAGTTCGCCGGCTTCGGTGCTTCTGGGCGCAACGCCGGCTGGCTCAGCGCGAAGATCGCCGGCTCGCCCGCGACGTACGCGAAGGAGCGGGGCCGGCAGTCCGTCCTGGAGCTGCAACGGGCCATGAATGCCACGGTGGACGAGGTCATCGCCGTGGCCGAGGCCGAGGGCATCGACGCCGACGTGGTCAAGAGCGGCTACCTGAGCGTGGCCCACCGGCCCGCCCAGCTGCCACGACTGCGCGCCGCGCACGAGAGGTCGCGGTACTGGGGGAACGAGGACGAGGTACTGCTCTCGGGACGCGAGGTGCGCGACCGCGTCGATGTGGCCGGCGCACTGGGCGGCGTGCACAACCCGCACTGCGCCCGAGTCCACCCGGCCAAGCTGGTCCAGGGACTCGCCCGGGCGGTCGCTGCCCTCGGCGTCCGCATCCACGAGTCCACCCCCGCCACCCGCATCGCCCCGGGGCGCGTGGAGACGCCCTTCGGGACGGTACGGGCCCGAAGCGTCCTGCGGGCCACCGAGGGCTTCACCACGGACCTGCACGGAGAGCGCCGCACCTGGCTGCCGATGAACTCCTCCATGGTCGTCACGGAGCCGCTCTCCGCCGCTGCCTGGAAGGCCATCGGCTGGGACGGCCAGGAACTGCTCAGCGACCTCACGCACGCCTACACGTATGCGCAGCGCACCGCCGACGGCCGGATCGCGATCGGCGGGCGCGGCGTCCCGTACCGCTTCGGGTCCCGCGTGGACCGGGACGGGCGCACCAGCCCGAAGACGGTACGGGCACTGCGGGACACCCTGAACCGGCTGCTGCCCGCGACCGTCGGGGCGCGGCTCGACCACGCCTGGTCCGGAGTGCTCGCCGTACCGCGTGACTGGTGCGCGTCCGTCTCCTACGACCGGGCCACGGGGCTGGGCTGGGCGGGCGGCTACGTGGGCCACGGCGTCGCGGCCACCAACCTGGCCGGCCGCACGCTGCGCGACCTCGTACTGGAGCGGGACACCGGGCTGACGTGCCTGCCGTGGACCGGTCACCGGACCCGGGCGTGGGAGCCGGAGCCGGCCCGCTGGCTGGGCGTGCACGGGATGTACGCCGCCTACCGGGCGGCGGACCGCAGCGAGGCGGCGCGCCGCACCACCACGGCGCCGATCGCGAAGCTCGCCGACCGCATCTCGGGGCGCTGACATGGACGCCACCCGAAGGCCGCGGGCAGCGCCACGGCGCACGAAGGCGGCGACAGCCGGGCCGCGCGGCTCCATCGTGCCCGTCGCGGTCCGCCAGATGGCGCTGGTGGCCGTGTCGCCGGTCCGCTCCCTGGTGATCCTGGCCCGCAGCGCCCGGACCGCCGGCCGGCTCGATCAGCCGCGTGCCCGGGGACCGCTGTGGGCGCGTACGAAACGCACCGGGGTCCCCGGCGCGGCCTGTGCGGCGGCCGGCAGCGCGGCCTCCTGGACGACGCCGATGACCGGGTAACCGCCGGTCGTCGGGTGGTCGGCGAGGAAGAGCACCGGGAGGCCGTTCGGGGGCACCTGGACGGCGCCCAGCGCCATGCCCTCGCTGGGGAGTTCGCCGTCCCGCGCACGCTCCAGCGACGGGCCCTCCGTCCGCAGGCCGATGCGGTTGCTCGCGGACGACACCCGCCAGACCCCCGTCAGCAGGGTGCGCAGCCCGGCCGCCGTGAACCAGTCGTCGCGCGGTCCGAGGCGGACCGGCAGCACCAGCTCACGCACCGGACCGGCGTGCGGCACCGCGTCGGCGGCGTCGGCCGGCGCGCCCGGTGCGCCGAGCGGCAGTACGGCGCCGTCGGCGAGGGGGTCGGGGCCGAGCCCCGAGAGGAGGTCGGTGGCGCGGCTGCCCAGCACCGGCTCGGCGTCGACACCGCCCGCGAAGGCCACGTAGCTGCGCAGCCCGTGGGTGGCGGTGCCCACCTCCAGTACGGCGTCGGCCGGCACGTGCACGGGGGTGCCCCAGGCGGCGGGGCGGCCGTCGACGGTCACCGGGCAGGGCGCCCCGGTGACGGCCACGGTGACCGCGCACCGCATCCGTACCGCACAGCCGGTGACGGTGGTCTCCAGGGTCGCCTCTTCGGGGGCGTTGCCGACGAGGCGGTTGGCCAGGCGGTGCGCGGCCGCGTCCAGCGCGCCGGAGCGCGGGACGCCCACGTGGGCATGGCCGGTGCGCCCGAGGTCCTGGACGGTGGTCAGTGCCCCCGCGCGTACGACGGCGAATGCGCGGTCGGTCACTGGGCCGCCTCCGGGTGCGGATCGAAGGGCTGGGGGACGAAGCGTACGAGGGTGCCCGGAGTGAACAGGGCCGCCGGCTCCCGGGAGGAGTCCCACAGGACGGCGTCCGTAGTGCCCAGCAACTGCCAGCCACCGGGGGAGGAGCGCGGGTACACCCCCGTGTACGGACCTGCGAGGGCCACGGAGCCGACCGGGAGGCGGGTCCTCGGAGTGGCGCGGCGCGGCACGTGGTAGCGCTCGGGCAGGCCGGTGAGGTAGCCGAAGCCGGGCGCGAATCCGCAGAAGGCGACGCGGAATTCGGTGCCGGAGTGGATCCGCACGACCTCGTCGGGGGTGACGCCCCACAGCTCGGCGACGTCGGCGAGGTCCGGGCCGTCGTAGCGGACGGGGACCTCGATGGTCCGCGCACCGGAGCGGGCGGCCGGCGGGATCTCCCAGCCGGCCAGCTCGGCCGCGAACCGCTCCGGTGCGGCGAGCCCGTCGATCAGCACGGTACGGGCCGCCGGCACGATCTCGCGGGTGGCGGGGAGTCGCCCGGCAGCGGCGCGGCGCAGCAGCTCGGCGTGGAGCGCCTCGACGGCCTCGCCGCTGTCCAGCTCGACCAGCAGGCCGTGGTCGCCCACGGGCAGGGTGCGCAGCGGAACGACGCGGGCCGCGGTGGAGGCGGGCGGGGGTGCGGTCATGCGAACGCCGCCACGCGGACGCCGGCGGCCGTCAGTTCGTCGCGTACCCGCCGGGCGAGCGCCGCGGCGCCCGGGGTGTCACCGTGCAGGCACAGCGACCGCACGTCGACCTCCACGCGCTCGCCGTCGATGGCGGTGACGGCGTGGTCGCGGGCGAGGCCGAGGGAGCGCTTGACGACGGCGTCCGGGTCGTGGACGACCGCGCCGGGCTCACGGCGCGACACCAGGGTGCCGGCGGCGGTGTAGGCGCGGTCGGCGAACGCCTCGGTGACGGTGGGCAGTCCGGCGGCGTGCGCCGCCGCGTGCAACTGTGAGCCGGGGAGCCCGAGGACGGGCAGCGGGCCGGCCGCGCGCCGGATGCCCGCCACGACGGCGGCGGCCTGATCGGCGTCGTGCACGGCACGGTTGTACAGCGCGCCGTGCGGCTTCACGTACGTGACCTGCGAGCCCGCGGCGCGCGCGAAGACCTCCAGGGCACCGACCTGGTAGGCGATCTCGTCGGCGAGTTCGTCAGCGGGCACGTCCATGGCGCGGCGGCCGAAGCCGGCGAGGTCGCGGTAGGAGACCTGGGCGCCGATGCGGACGCCGCGCTCGGCGGCGGTCTCGCATACCCTGCGCATCGTCGAGGGGTCGCCCGCGTGGAAGCCGCACGCGACGTTGGCGCTGGTGACGACGGAGAGGAGACTGTCGTCGTCGGTGAGGTGCCACCGTCCGAACCCTTCACCGAGGTCGGCGTTGAGGTCGATCACCGGGTCCGTCATGTGCGTCCGTTCCAACAGGCCGGCGGGGCCGGACGGGGGCAGGGCAAGGCAGAGCCGGCCGGCCCGTTTCCGTAGCGGCTGTCCTCCTGGGGCGCTCGGGCCGACCGGTTACCGCATCAAGCTAGAGGATTGTTGAACGATAGGACAAGAGGGTTGTTGTCTTGTTCGTCGATCTGGGATTGACTGCGTGCCCTCGTGAGCGGCCGGACGGCCGCCGTACGCGGTCGGGTGACCGGGGGACGAAAGTGAGGCGCGACGTGGCGAAGGGCATCGACCGGGGGCTCGTGGAGCCGGCCGGGCTGGCGGTGGACCGGGCGCTGCTGGGACGGACGAGCACCGCCGAACGGGTCGCCGACATACTGCGCGACCGTATTGCGGAGGGGTTCTTCCCGCCCGGAGTGCGGCTGTCGGAGGACTCCATCGGCGGGGCGCTGGGGGTCTCGCGCAACACCCTCCGGGAGTCGTTCCGGCTGCTCACGCACGAACGGCTGCTGGTGCACGAGCTGAACCGGGGCGTCTTCGTGCGAGTGGTCGCGGTGGACGACCTGCTCGACATCTACCGGGTGCGCGCCATGATCGAATGCGCTGTGATCCGCGGCCTGGGCGAGCCGCCGTACGAGCTGGACCAGGTCGAGGCGGCCGTGCTGGCGGGGGAGCGGGCGGCCCTGGAGCGGTCCTGGCAGGACCTGTCGACCGCCAACATCCGATTCCACCAGGCGCTGGTCGCGCTGGCCGGCAGCCCGCGCACGGACGAGCTGATGCGCGGTGTCCTCGCCGAGCTGCGACTGGTGTTCCACGTGATGGACGACCCGCGCCGCTTCCATGAGCCCTACCTCACGCGGAACCGGCAGATCCTCGAAGCGCTTCAGGGCGGCGACACGGCGCAGGCCGAGCGGCTGCTCGCGTCCTACCTGGAGGACTCCCGGGCGCAGCTGGCGAGCGCGTACGCGCAGCAGGTGTCCGGACAAGTTTCCGCGAGGTAACAGAGCGTTCAACCTATTGTCGGATCGTAGAACGATCCTCTACCGTCCTGGCACATCCTCACGACGTCCGTGGGGTTCTGCGTGCGAAAGGCGGTCCCGGTGATCGTTCTTCTGGGCGTTCTCGTGGTGATCATCGGCTTCGCCACGCGGCGCAATCCTCTGCTGGTGGTGGGGGTGGCGGGTATCGCCACCGGCTTCCTCGGCGGGCTGTCCCCGCAGAAGGTGCTCGCGGCCTTCGGGGACGGCTTCGCCTCCAGCCGGGCCGTGACGATCTTCGTCATCACGCTGCCGGTCATCGGCCTCCTGGAGCGCCACGGCCTCCAGGAGCAGGCGCGCAACCTCATCTCGCGCTTCTCGAAGCTGACCACCGGACGCTTCCTGACGCTGTACCTCGTGCTCCGTCAGGGCTTCGCCGCGCTCGGCCTGCGGGACCTCTTCGGGCCCGCGCAGACCGTGCGCCCGCTCGCCGCCCCGATGGCCGAGGGCGCCGCCGAGCGCCGCTACGGGGCGCTGCCGGACAAGACGCGGGAGCGGATCCGGTCCTTCACCGCCAGCGCCGACAACGTCGGGCTGTTCTTCGGCGAGGACGTCTTCCTCGCCGTCGGCTCGATCCTGCTGATCACCGGCTTCGCCAACTCCACGTACGACACCCACCTCGAACCGCTGCAGCTCGCCCTCTGGGCCATCCCGACCGGGCTGTGCGCCCTCGTCGTGCACGGCGGCCGGCTGCTCCGCATGGACCGCACGCTGGAACGCGAACTGCTCGGCGCCCGCGTGGAACTCGCCACCCAGGAGGCCGCGAAGTGATCAAGGCAGAGTGGTTCTACTGGCTCGTCGGCGCGCTCTTCATGGTGCTCGCCCTGCAGATGGCGGCCGACCGCACGAACCCGAAGCGCTTCGGTACCGCGGCCTTCTGGGGCCTGCTCGGCGCCGGCTTCGTGTACAGCTCCTGGGTCGTCGACAAGTCCGCCCCCGCCGAGCCGCTCGGTGTCGCCGTCCTCGTGATGATCTGCCTCGCCGCCTTCGGGTTCACCGGACGCGGCAAGGCCCGTACGACCACCACGGAGGAGCGGCGGGCGAGCGCCGCCAAGCACGGCAGCAAGCTGTTCCTTCCCGCGCTCACCATCCCGGCAGTCGCCCTGGTGTGCGCCGTCCTCGTCCCGAAGCTCTCCTTCGGGGGTGGGCCGCTCCTCCAGGAGGGCAGCGAGACCATCCTGGGCCTCGGGATCGGCGCCATCGTGGCGCTCGTCCTGGCGATGTTCATGCTCCGCGAGAAGAGCGTCGCCGCGCCGCTGCACGCCGGCCGTTCCATGCTGGAGTCCATGGGCTGGGCGATGCTGCTGCCGCAGCTGCTGGCCACCCTCGGCACGATCTTCGCGGTCTCCGGTGTCGGCAAGCAGGTCGGCATCATTACCGAGGCGGTGCTGCCGCACGGTTCGGTGATCACCGCGGTCGTCGTCTACTGCGTCGGGATGTTCCTGTTCACGGTCATCATGGGCAATGGCTTCGCGGCCTTCCCGGTCATGACCGCTGCCGTCGGCTGGCCCGTCCTCATCGAGCAGGCGCACGGCAACGCGCCGGCGATCCTCGCGATCGGCATGCTGTGCGGCTTCTGCGGCACCCTCGTGACACCGATGGCCGCCAACTTCAACGTCGTGCCGGCGGCGCTGCTGGAACTGAAGGACCAGTACGGTCCGATCAAGGCCCAGCTGCCCACCGCGGTCGTGCTGCTCGGCTGCAACATCGTCATCATGGCCGCCTTCGCCTTCTGATCCCACCGCACACGACACGCTCCGAACGACGCCGAGGAACAGCGCATGACACGGGTACTTCTGACGGGTTTCGCCCCTTTCGAGGGGAGTGACGTCAACCCCTCCCAGCGGGCCGTGGAGGCCGTCGCCGCCGATCCGCCCCCCGGCTTCGAGGTCGTGACCGCCGAGCTGCCCTGCGTCTTCGGGGAAGCGCTCGACGTGCTCCGTGAGGCCGTCGCGGCGGCGGACCCGGAGGTCGTGCTCTGCGTAGGCCAGGCCGGCGGCCGCCCGGACGTCACCGTCGAGCGGGTGGCCATCAACGTCGACGATGCCCGCATTCCCGACAATTCGGGTGAGCAGCCCATCGATGTGCCGATCGTCGAGGACGGTCCCGCGGCGTACTTCACCACGCTGCCCCTCAAGGCCTGCGTCGTCGCCGTACGCGAGGCCGGGCTGCCCGCCTCCGTCTCGCAGACCGCCGGCACGTTCGTCTGCAACCACGTCTTCTACGGGCTGATGCACCTCCTGGCCACCGAACGGCCCGCCACGCGCGGCGGCTTCGTGCACGTCCCGTACGCGCCCGAGCAGGTCACCGACAAGGGCGAGCCGTCGCTTCCCGTCGACGCCACCGCCGAGGCGCTGCGCGTGATCATGGTCACGGCGGCGGGCCGTGCCGACGACATCAAGGCTGTGGGAGGTGCCACACACTGACCTGCGGGGCCGTGCCGTTTCGTCCGTTGTCAGTGCGACGGCCTAATCTGTTCACCGTGACTTCTCCATCCCCCCAGAGCGCTGCGCCCCAGTTCAGCGGGGTGACGCGACCCGCGCCGGGCCCGGCCGCCGATGAGGGCCTGGCCCGGCGGCTGCGCGCGCTCGCGTGCACGGCGCCGCTGCACGACCTCGACGCGCGCAAGGCCAACCTCGCGGGGGAGTACGGCGTCTACGCCATGGCCGAGGTCGCGCTGTCCGCGATCGACCTCGTCACGCTTCACATGGACTTCGACACCGGGGCCGACCACGAGCAGATAGTGGCCAGGCTGCAGCCCCGCATCGCGGCGCAGGCGCCGGGCCGCCCGGCGGCCGAGCACGAGCGCGTCGCCCGCTGGGTCCTGGAGAACCTGATCAACGTCGGCAGCGTGGACCGCGGCTTCCGCGCGGTCTACGGCACCTTTACCGCCGACGGCGACTACGTCCGCCGGGACTACGACTTCAAGCTCATCGAAGAGGTCCCGGGCCCCGGCGGCACGGTCTACCTCCGTACCACCGACGAGGCGGTCAACGTCCTGGTCGGCGCGTTGGACACGGACGTCACCAGCGCCCAGATCGCCGCCGAGGTCAAGCTGGAGGTGCTGATCAGCCGCGGTCGCCTCGCCGACGCCCAGCTCGCCGCCGAGCAGGCGCGGTACCGCACCGTGCAGTACGCCGAGACGCTCCGCAAGACCCTCGACGCGACCCGGCGCAACGTCCGCGCCGTGGACTGGCTGCGCACCGTCCCCGACATGATCACCGAGGCGCTCGACCACGTCGCCGACCGGTACCGCCACGAGAACGCGATCCTCACCAACATCCGCCGCGCCCGGGACGAGGCCGAGACGGGGAACGACCCGAAGACGGCGGAGCACAAGCGGCGCGCCGCCGAGCTCGTCGACATCGTCAAGGACTGCATCCGCCGCCACACCCAGCTCCAGTCCCGCCTCTTGGAGGCCGGCCCGCTCTTCCGCGCCGAGCAGGACCGGCAGGCGTTCGCGCCGCCCACGGCGCACGCCGGGCTGGACCTGTACGGCCAGCTGGTCGCCCCCGTACTGCCGCTGCCCGTCGAGCAGTCCACCCGGGTCACCGACGCCTTCTTCGCCCAGGGCACCGGCCTGCGCACCCCCACCGCCGTACGGGTCGGCGACCTGGTCGAGATGCTGCTCACCCCGCCCCAGGAGCGCGAGCACCTCGGCGCCGAGATGCCCGAGCCCGACCTCATCGCCACACCCGACGACAGCCGGTTCAGCGAGGAGCAGCTGGACGCCGCGACCGCGCTGCTCACGCTGCCCCCGGACGCGCCGCGCCGGCTCTCCGGTCTGCTCGCCGAGGCGCGCCGCCAGGACCCCGAACTGCCCTACCTCGTCGCGCTGCTGGCGGTGCACGCCGCGAGCCCGCCGGTCGGCACGGCGTACCGCCAGGGCGAAGGGCAGCTGCTCTTCGCGGTCGACGACGGCACGGAGCTGGTGGACCACGAGTTCGGCGGCGCCGACCTCATCGTGGGCACAGCCCTGCTGGACGCGGCGGGCATGGCGGCCGAGCGGTCGGAGGTGGCGTGATGACCGGTGCCGTGGCAATGGTGTCCCGCGAAGTGGCCGCCCCGAGGGGGCCCGCCGTGGAGCGCGCAGGAGCGGAGCCCACCGACGGGCGCGCAGGAGCCGACAACGTGATCCGCAAGGAGCCAGATTCGTGACCGAGTACGACGCCGACGACACCGCGCGGCCGGATCCGACGGCGGGCGCGGGCGACGGCCGGTACCTGCCCGCACCGGAGGCGGAGCAGCCCGCCAAGGGCCCCGCGCCGGTCACCCCCGCCGACGCCGCGGACGCCGCCCGCCTGGTGTCCTTCGGCCTCCAGCCCAAGCTGCTGCCCGCCCGCGACGCCGAGTACGGCGAGCTGCTGCGGCGCTACCGGGACGACCCCGCGTTCGCGCGCCTCGCCGACGCCGTCGCCTCCGGGCTCGGCCTGGTCGTCCTGGAGGTCTCCACCCGCGCCGGGATGGCCGTCACCGCCGCAGAGGACTCCGTCTTCGCGGTCCGTATGGGCGACTACGCCCGCCGCGCCTCCACGGACGCGGGCGACCGCTTCCTGCACGGCCTCGCGCACCTGGCCGTCGCCGCGATGGCCTTCCCGCGCCCCGAGGACCTCGCCGACGACGGCTACATCGGCCGCATCACGGTCAACGGCGTGGACGCCTTCGTGCGGCAGGCCTGCCGGCGCTTGGAGGAGCGCGCCGCCGAGGCCGGCGAGAACACCGACCCCACCAGCGGCGCGCCCGGCCTGGAGGCGTCCTGGCGGGTGTACGCCCGGCGCAGTTCGACGGGCGCCACCAAGGACGCCCGGCGGCTGGCGGGTTCGACCACCGGCATCATCGCCAAGGCCGTCTCCTTCCTAGTCGACTCCGGGTTCCTGCAGCGCACCGGGGACGACGCGGGCGGCACGTACCGCACCACGGCCCGCTACCAGCTCCAGGTGCGCGACATGGCGGGCACGGCCGCCATGGCCGAGCTGCTGGAGCTGGGCGTGGTCCCCATAGCGGACGGCAGCGCCTCGCTGCTGCCCGCCGAGGACACCGACGACCTGGACCTGGTCGCCGACGCGGGGCTGCCCTTCCACTCGGGCTGACCCCACCCCGTAGGGCCGCGGCTTCCCCGTAGGGCCGCGGCCACGACCGACCGAGGACCGGCCAGGCAGGCCGGTCGCCCACCGACCACCGTCACGACAACGAGAGTCCGCCTCTATGTACGAGCTGTCCCGGGTTCGCCTCTACTCCATCGGGCCCGCCGGTGCGCGCTACGCCGACACCGTCCTGGACCTGCGCGGAGTCGGTGAGCCCGTGCCCCGACCGGCCCCGGCCCAGGCGGACTTCTTCGAGGAGGAGCCGGTCGGCCCGCCGCGCCGCCCGGCCCCCGCCGGCGTGCTCTTCCTGGAGAACGGCGGCGGCAAGTCCGTACTGCTCAAGCTGATCTTCTCGGTCATGCTGCCCGGCCACCGCAACACCCTCGGCGGGGCCAGCTCCGGCGTGCTGCGCAAGTTCCTGCTCGCCGACGACTGCGGCCACGTGGCGCTGGAGTGGCAGCACACGGTGACCGGCGAGACCGTGGTGGTCGGCAAGGTCAGCGAGTGGCGCGGCCGCCAGGTCTCCAACGATCCGCGGAAGTTCGCCGAGGCGTGGTACAGCTTCCGCCCGGGGCCCGGGATGAGCCTGGACTCCCTCCCCGTGGCCGAGTCCACCGCCGTACGCCCGATCGTCGAGGGCGCGTCCGGCGCGCAGGGCCGCCGCCGCACGATGAAGGGCTTCCGCGACGCCCTCACCGAGGCCGGCAAGAACTATCCCAACCTCGACGTCGTCTGGGTCGAGATCCACGAGCGCTGGAACGAACACCTCGGCGAGCTGGGCCTGGACCCCGAACTCTTCCGCTACCAGCGGGAGATGAACGCCGACGAGGGCGAGGCCGCCGGCCTCTTCGCGGTCAAGAACGACTCCGACTTCACCGACCTGCTGCTGCGCGCCGTCACGGACACCCGGGACACCGACGGCCTCGCCGACCTCGTGCACGGCTTCGCGCACAAGCTCGGCCGCCGCGCCGAGCTGACCGCCGAACGCGACTTCACGGCCGGCTCCCTCGACCTCCTCTCGAAGATCGCGGAGAACGCCGAACACCGCGAGCGCGCCCGGGACGTGCACGCCGGTGCCGAGCGGCGTACGCGCCACCTCTCGCAGCGGCTGCACGCCCGCGCCACCGAGGAGCGGGGCCGCGCCGCCGAGCTGGCCGAGCAGGTCGCCGGCGCAGCCCACGCCGTCACCGAGGCCGAGGCCACCCGCGAGCGGCGCTCCCTGATCTCCGCCGAGATCGCCTACCGGCACGCCTCGCTGGCCCTCGCCGCCGCCGAGAAGGGCGCCGCTGCGCAGCGCCGCGAGCTGAACGACGCCCGTACGCTGCACTCCGCCTGGCAGGCCGCCGAGACCGTGCTGCGGCACCGCGCGGCGGCCGACCGCTCGGCACGCGTCGCCGCGGCCATCCAGGAGGCGGAGCGGGACGCCGCACCGGCGCTCGCCGCCCGCAGCAAGGCCGCGGCCGACCTCGTACGGGCGCTGCACGGCGCCGCTACCGAGGCGGAGACCTGGGCCAACCAGGAGGAGGAGCGGTCCGCCGCGCTTCAGGAGACGGGAGAGGCGGCGCATCGTGACGCCACCGCCGCCGCCACCGCGGCGCAGCGTGCCCGCAGTGAGACCGAGCACCTCAGGCAGCGGCTGACCGAGGTCGAGCAGGAGACCGCCGAGGCGGTACGGGCCGGCTGGCTGGACGACACCGCGCCGGACGCCGACCCGGCCCGCGCAGCGCTCGCCGCGACGGACGCGGAGAAGGCCGCGGTCGAGTCCTGGGACACCGCCCGCGAGGCCGCCCGGGTGACCGGTGACCGCGCCAAGGAGGCCGCGGCCCGCCAGTCCCGCGCCGAACTGGCCGCGGCCCGCGCGGAGGACGCCGCACTGGCCGCCGAGCGCGCGTACGACGCGGAGCGCCGCGCCGCCGAGTCCATCGGCGCCGAGCCCCGGCTCGCGGAGCTGCTGGGCCTGCCGACGGCCCCGGCCGCACCCGCGCCGGGCCTCCCGGGCCAGCGCGGCGCCGGCCGCCCGTACGCCGCGGACGCCCACCCGCCGCTCCGCGTGACGGTCCGCCTGGACGACGCGGACGAGGCGCTCGCGGCGGCTCCCGAGGACGACGGGGCCGGCGCGCACGGTACGGACGCGGACGACGGCGAGCCGGACGACGGGTACTTCGCCGGGCCCGTGATGGGCAGCGCCCCGGACCGGACGCTGCCGGCCACGCCCGCGCACACGGACGAGGCCGGTACGTCCGGCACCGCCGACGCGATGGCCGTGGGCGGCGGCTCCTGGGCGTCCGGTGTCGTGGGCCTCGGCGCCTCCGCCGAGGACGAGGCGCCCGTCTCCGACGAGCGGCCCGCCGGCGGACGCGGCACGTACGCCGCCGAATCGGATTCCCGTGACGAGGTCTCGGCTCGGATCGACGCCGACGGGCACCCGGAAGGCGCCGCGGACGACGGGCACGATGAGGAGCCGGAAGGAGCCGCGGACGACGGGCACGAGGGCGAGGCCGCCCCGGCACAGGGCGCCGGACCGGCGGGCGGTGCCGACGCGGTCGACACGTCCGCGGCCCCCGAGGCACGGACCGGCAGCGGCCCCGAGACGGGCGTCGGCTTCGCCCCCGAAGCCCCCACCGACGCCGCCCCCGCGGAGGAAGCGCCCGCAGACGAGGAAGCCTGCCCCGACGACGAGGGCGGCGGCGACGGCCCGCACGAAGCGGCTGCCGCCCGCCCCCGGCGCACCGGTGCCGACGGCCCCCTCTCCGCCGAAGAGGTCGACCGGAACGCCGACGCGCTGCAGGAACTGCTCGACGAGGGCGTCAGCTCCGCCGAGCGGCAGCTCTTCGAGATGCGGACCGCCGCCGCCGACGACGCGCGCATCCTCGGCGCGCTCGGTGACGGCGGCCTCCTGCCGCCCGGCCCCGACGTGCTGGCCGCCGTCGAGTACCTGGGCGAGCACGGCGTCCCGGCCCTGCCCGGCTGGCGCTACCTCGCCCAGTCCGTCGACCCCGTGGACCACGCCAGGGTCCTCGCCGCCCGCCCCGAGCTGGTGGACGGCGTCATCATCACCGACCCCGACACCCACGCCCGCGCCCGCGACGTGCTGGCCCAGGCCGCGCTGCTGCCGCGGTCCGCCGTCGCCGTCGGTACGGCCGCCGCCCTGCTCGCGCCGACCCCGCCCCCGGAGGCCGAGGACAGCGGTGTCTTCCTCGTGCCGCCGAACCCGGCCATGCACGACGAGTCGGCCGCCGACGAGGAGCGCCAGGCGCTGCGTGCCCGCGCCACGGCGCGCGACGAGGAGATCCGGCAGCTCGCCGCCCGGCTCTCCGCCGACCGCGCGCTCGCCGCCCGGCTCGCCTCCTGGCGCACGGGCTGCCCCGCCGGCCGGCTCGCCGAACTGGCGGCCGCCGCCGAGGAGACCCGTACGGCCGCCGACGCCGCCACGGCCGAGCTGACCGAGTCCCGTACGGCACGCGCCGAGGCGGACGAGGCCGCCGGCGAGGCGGCCCGCGTCCGGGAGGAGCGAGGCGAGGCCGCCCAGCGCGCCCGCCGGGTCGCCGACGCGCTGGCCGGGCTCGCGTACCGGCTCCGCGAGCGCGCCGCCTGGCAGACCAAGCTGCGCGAGCTGGCCGACGAGGGCGCGGAGTACGAGTCCCGTGCGGAGGAGTGCGTCGACCGGGCGCGCGCCGCTGACGAGGACCGCCGCGCCGCCCAGCGCGCCGCCGACGACGCCCGCCGCACCGCCCGTGCGCTCCGCGCCGAGCGGGCCGAGATCGCGGGCGTGCCGGACGACCTGGGCGAGGAGGAGGCCCCGCCGGAGTCCTCGCTGCCGACGCTCCGCGAGGCTTATCGTGCCGCGTCCCAGCTGTACGAGAAGGTCGGCGTCGGCGCCGACCTCCGGGCCGAGCAGGCCCGTGCCGAGGGCGACGAGAGCAACGCGCGCAACGAACTGGACCGGCTCACCAACAAGGTCCGTACGCGCGCCGAGACCCTGCTGCAGAGCCCGGACGCGGCCGACGGCCCGTCCCGGCAGGCCGCCGCGGCCCGTGCCGAGGAACTGGTCGCGATGCTGGAGTCGCGCGCCTCCGCGGCGAGCGAGCAGCTGGGCCGGCTGCGCGGTGAGACGGAGCGGCTGGCGCCCCCCGAGGGCGTCGAGGCGCACACCGAACTGCCCGAGGAGCTGGTACCGGCCGACGCCGACCGCGCCAAGGAGCTGCTGCGCACCGCCAACGCCGAACTGGCCACGGCCACCGATGCGCTGGACACCGCCCGCGCCACCCACGCCGAGCTGCTGCGCGGCCACCGCACGGCCGAGGACGCGGCGGGCGGCTTCGACGAGACCGCCGCGATGCTGCGCGACATCCTCCGCGACAACACCCCGGAGGAGGACCAGGAAGCGCCCGAGCCGTACCGGGGCCGGCTGGAGGAGGCCCGGCAGGCGGCCGCCGAGGCCCGCCGCTCGCTGCGCGGCTGCGCGAGCGACCTGTCGGCGGCGGACTCCGCGGTCCGCGAGGCGAGCGACGTGCTCGTACGGCACGCCAACTCCACCCGGTACGAGATGGTCAAGACCCCGGCCCGGCAGCAGATCCGCGAGCTGCCCGCCGCCGCGCTGCCGGACCACGCGGCCAAGTGGGCCGAGGCGTTCGCCCCCCGGCTGCGGGTGCTCACCGATGAACTGGAGCAGCTGGAGCGCAACCGCGACAGCATCGTCGACCGGCTGCGCGGGCTCGTGGAGTCCTCGCTGGCCACGCTCCGTTCGGCGCAGCGGCTCTCGCGCCTCCCCGAGGGCCTGGGGGAGTGGTCGGGCCAGGAGTTCCTGCGCATCCGCTTCGACGACCCGGACCAGGCCACGCTCACCGAGCGGCTCGGCGAGGTCATCGACGAGGCGACCCGGGCGGCCGTCAAGCGCAACAGCGACCTGCGCCGGGACGGCATGTCCCTCCTCCTGCGGGGCGTCGGCGCGGCCCTCCAGCCGCGCGGCGTCGCCGTGGAGATCCTCAAGCCGGACGCGGTGCTCCGTGCCGAGCGGGTGCCGGTCGGGCAGATGGGCGACGTCTTCTCCGGCGGCCAGCTGCTCACCGCGGCCATCGCGCTGTACTGCACGATGGCGGCGCTGCGCAGCAACGACCGGGGCCGTGACAAGGAGCGGCACGCCGGCACGCTGTTCCTGGACAACCCCATCGGCCGCGCCAACGCCACGTACCTCCTGGAGCTCCAGCGTGCCGTCGCCGACGCGCTGGGCGTCCAGCTGCTGTACACCACGGGCCTGTTCGACACCACGGCGCTCGCCGAATTCCCGCTGGTCATCCGGTTGCGGAACGACGCGGACCTGCGCGCGGGCCTGAAGTACATCAGCGTCGAGGAGCACCTGCGGCCCGGCCTGCCGCAGCAGCGCGAGGCGGAGACGATCCACGGCGAGATCACCGCCACCCGGATGTTCAAACGCCCGGAGGAACAGGAAGCCCCGCGCATCCCGCAGGGCGACCGCAGGACGGCCCCGGGGGAGGAGCCGGCGACCACACCGGACGAGCCGGCGGTCGCACAGGCCGAGTCGGCGGCATCGGACGCGTCGACAGCACCGGACGAACCGACGGCTTCGGAGGCGCCCGCGCCGGACGGCCCGACGGCGGAGCGGTAGCCGTTACGCCGCGCCGCTGCCCGGCCGGGTACGGCACCGGCCGGGCACGCCGAACGGCCGCGATCACCCTCAGGGGTGGCAGCGGGCGGGGCGCCCGGGAGCGGCGCTCACAGCACCGCCACCGACCGCAGGACGTCTCCCCGTTGCAGCCGTCCGAAGGCGCTCTCCAGGTCGTCCAGCGCGACCGTCTCCGAGACGAACGCCTCCAGGTCGAGCTTGCCGCGCAGGTGGAGGTCGATCAGCACGGGGAAGTCGCGGCTGGGCAGGCAGTCGCCGTACCAGGAGGTCTTCAGGGCGCCGCCGCGCGAGAAGAGGTCGTGCAGCGGGATTTCGACGTGCAGGTCCTCCTCGGGGGCCCCGACCTGGACGAGGACCCCGGCCAGGTCGCGCATCGCGAGCGCCTGCCGGAAGGTGTCCGGGCTGCCTACCGCGTCGATGGTGACGTCCGCGCCGTGCCCGCCGGTCAGCGTGCGGACCGCCTCGACCGGGTCGGTCCAGCGGGAGTTGACGGTATCGGTGGCCCCGAAGCGCTCGGCGGCGTCCAGCTTGCGGGCGTCCACGTCCACCGCGATCACCCGGCGGGCACCGGCCAGCGAGGCCCCGGCGATGGCGGCGTTGCCGACCCCGCCGCAGCCGATCACGGCCACGGTGTCGCCGTTGCCGACCCGCCCCGTGTACACCGCGGCGCCGTACCCGGCCATCACCGCGCAGCCGACCAGCCCGGCGGCCTCGGGCCGGGCCGACGGGTCGACCCTGACCGCCTGGCCGGCGGCGACCAGTACCTTCTCGGCGAACGCGCCGATGCCGAGCGCGGGCGTCAGCGGCGTACCGTCCAGCAGGGTCGTCCTGCCGCGCGCCGTACGGGAGTCGAAGCAGTACCAGGGGCGGCCGCGGCGGCAGGAACGACAGGAGCCGCAGGGGGCGCGCCAGGCGAGGACGACATAGTCGCCGGGGGAGAGATCACCGCAGCCGGGCCCGGTGGCCTCGACGATGCCGGCCGCCTCGTGGCCGAGCAGGTACGGAAACGCGTCTCCGGCGGCGCCGTCACGGTGGTGCACGTCGGTGGGGCAGACGCCGCACGCCTGCACCTGTACGAGGACTTCTCCGGGCCCCGGATCGGGCACCAGGACCGGCAGGACCTCGACCGGCGCCCCCTTTTTCACGGCGATGACGGCGCGGGCTTCGTGCGGCATGTCTTCACTCCTCGACAGCGCCTGCGGCGGCGGAGGTCGGTGCCCGGTTTATGTTGCCTATGATGCGGTCTGTTGCATCATATGAGACATGCTGGGATTCAGGGGCGGATCCGTCAAGAGGTTTTCGCCCCTGCGGGGCAAGGGAGTTCAGATCGCGAAGCCCATGGCGCGGGAGAGCTCGGCGGCCGCCTTCACGGCCCGTTCGGCGAGCTCCGGCAGCAGCTCCTCCTCCATGCGGTACGCCGGTCCGGACACGCCGATCGCGCCGATCACCGCGCCGTCGTGCGCCCGTACCGGCGCGGCGACCGCGTTCAGACCGATCTCCAGCTCCTCGACGGTGCAGGCGAAGCCCTGCTCCAGAGCGTCCGTCAGCTGCGCGCGCAGCGGCGCGGTCGTGAGGGTGCGTTCGGTGAAACGGGGCAGCGAGCGGGTCAGCAGGTTGTCGCGGCGCTCCCGCGGCAGGTGCGCCAGCAGGACCTTGCCGCTCGCGGTGGCGTGCAGCGGCGTGCGCCGACCCAGCCAGTTGTACGCCGTGACCGCGGCCGAGCCGCGCGCCTGCATGATGTTGACCGCCGCGTCGCCGTCCAGCACCGCGATGTTGGCGGTCTCGCCGGTGTCCTCGGCCAGCGCCCGGCACACCGGCGCGCCCTCCTGGGAGATGTCCAGCCGGATCGCGGCGGCGCCCGCCAGTCGCAGCACGCCGGCGCCCAGGTAGTACTTGCCGCGCTCGCCCTCCTGCTCGACCAGTCCGCGGTTCTCCAGGACGCCGAGGATCCGGAAGGCCGTCGACTTGTGGACGCCCAGCTCCTCGGCCAGCTCGGTCACCTTGGCCTCGCCCAGCCGGGCCAGGATCTCCAGCACGCTCACCGCCCGGTCGACGGACTGGACGGAGCCGCCTCCGCCGCGTGTGCTGTCGCCGGTTTCCTCGACGGTCTCGTTGGTGCTGCTGTCGGTCGTCTTCGGCATCGGTCTGTGCGTCACCGCCCGGTGGCCCTGTGCGGCCAGTTGTCGGGAGCCCGTCGTGACCCGCTCCCGGAGCTCGGTCTGTTGCGCGTCACCCAGTTGCGCATCACGCCGAGCGATGCGCAATGGGAAACGTCATCATACCGATCGACGTCAAAGAGGCCAGATGGTGGCCGAAACCGCGGGAAGTCTTTCCGCTCCGTACGGTGTGGCGAAGGAAGACGGCCGGTACGGGTGCGGTCTCACGCGGCGGCCGAGCGGCGCTCCTGCCGACGGGCGCGCCGCCGCTCACGGCGCAGCGCCCTGGCCGTGCTGCTCGGGCGCGACTCCACGCCGTTGCGCTGGAGCCACACCTGCCGGGTCACCCAGACGTCCAGCACGCCCCATGTGGCGACGATCGTCGAGGCGACCGTGCTGAGCACCGCGGGGAAGGCGAGCCAGGACCCGGCGAGCGTGCCGAGGAAGGCGACCATCGCCTGGACGAGCGTCACCGCCACGATGATCACGGCGCGTACGGCGGCGGCGCGGACCGGATCGGGCATCCGGGGGCGGGCGGTCGGCTCCTCCTGCCACAGCGTGCCGCTTCTGCCGATGTCCATGAAAGCGTCACTCTCCCCGTGCTTCCCCGCCCGCCTGCCCGGCCCTTCGGTGACTGCCCGGATTTCTCCGGTACATGCCGCCGCGTACCGGCGTTCCCGATCTTATGATGACCCGCCCCGCGCTCCGTGGCGGAGGCCACATGGACGGGCGGGTTGTCCCGGAATCACCGGACAAGGGCGGCTATCCAGGCCTGACCTGCGGCCCGCTCCGCCGGACAGCTCTTCGAGTTGATCCCCCGACAGTAGTAGGCTCGCGCCGTTTGTTGACGGAACACCACCCCCGCGCGCCGGGGTTGACGTAGGGGAGGCCATGCGCTTTCGCGGGAAGTCCATCCGCCGGAAGATCGTGGCGTTGCTGCTCGTACCACTGGTGTCCCTGACCGCCATGTGGGCGTTCGCCACCTACGTCACCGGAAGCGAGGCCCGCCAGCTGCTGCAGGTCGCGGTCATCGTCGACAAGGTCGGCTATCCGACGGAGGACGCGGTACAGGCCCTGCAGAAGGAGCGCCGCGCCACCCTGGTCTACCTCGCGGACCCGCGCATCGCGGGCTCCCTGACCGACCTGCGCCGCCGAACCCGCGCCACGGACGAGGCCGTTGACCGGCTGCGCAGCAACGCCGACTCCTCCGACGTACGCGAGGACCTGATCGGGGGCGCGGGCCCGCGGCTGCGGACCGCGCTCGACGGCTTCACGGGCCTGGACGAGCTGCGCGAGCAGGTGGAGAACAACACCCTCACCCGCCGCGAGGCGTTCCAGCAGTACAACGCCCTGGTCGACCCCTGCTACGACTTCATGGGCAGCCTGCACTTCCTGCCCGACGCGGACATCTCCAAGGAGGGCGGCGCGCTGGTGAGCATCACCCGCGGGCGCGAAGCCATCTCCCGCGAGGACGCGGTGCTCAGCGCCGCGCTGGTGTCCCGTTCGATGACCCCGCGCGAACTGCGGGACTTCGCCGACCGGGTGGCCGAGCGCAAGCTCCTGTACGACACCAGCCTCACCTCCCTGCCCGCGAGCGAGCGGGCCGTCTACGAGGACTACTGGAACGGCGACAAGCCGCGCGAACTGCAGGCCTTCGAGGACAGGGTGATCGCCGCCGGGCCCTCGGCCGCCCCCACCGCGGTCAACGCCGAACGCTGGCACAGCGTCGCCGGCCGGGTCCTCGGCGACCTGGACCGGCTGAACAAGGAAGCGGGCGACCGCTTCGCGGACCGCGTCCAGCCCGCCGCGATGACCGTGCTCGTCAAGGCCGCCTTCGCCGGCGTACTCGGCTTCGTCGCCCTGCTCGTCTCCATCGTCGTTTCCTTCCGGCTGGGCCGCCGGCACGTGAAGGACCTCAGCCGGCTCCGCAAGGACGCGCACGAGGTCTCCGGCGTACGGCTGCCCAGCGTCATGCGCCGGCTCGCCGCGGGCGAGCACGTCGACGTGGAGACCGAGGCGCCGCGGCTGGAGTTCACCCAGGACGAGATGGGCCAGGTCGCCCAGGCGCTCAACACCCTTCAGCGGGCCGCCATCGAGGCCGCCGTCAAGCAGGCCGACATGCGCCGCGGCGTCTCCGAGGTCTTCGTCAACCTCGCCCGCCGCAGCCAGGTCCTGCTGCACCGTCAGCTCACCCTGCTGGACGCCATGGAGCGGCGCACCGAGGACACCGAGGAGCTGGCCGACCTCTTCCGCCTGGACCACCTCACCACCCGTATGCGGCGGCACGCCGAGGGCCTGGTCATCCTCTCGGGCGCCGCGCCGTCCCGGCAGTGGCGCAAGCCCATCCAGCTCATGGATGTCGTGCGCGCCGCGGTCTCCGAGGTCGAGGACTACGAGCGCATCGAGGTGCGGCGGCTGCCGCGCCTCGCGGTGGAGGGCCCGGCCGTCTCCGACCTCACCCACCTCACCGCCGAACTCCTGGAGAACGCCACCGTCTTCTCGCCGCCGCACACCGCCGTGCAGGTGGTCGGCGAGCGGGTCGCCAACGGTTTCACCCTGGAGATCCACGACCGGGGCCTGGGCATGGCGCCCGACGCGCTCCTGGACGCCAACCTCCGGCTCGCCGAGACCCCCGAGTTCGAACTCTCCGACACCGACCGGCTCGGCCTCTTCGTGGTCAGCCGGCTCGCCCAGCGGCAGGGCGTACGCGTCTCGCTGCAGGCCTCCCCGTACGGCGGGACCACCGCTGTGGTGTTCATCCCGGGCACGCTGCTGACCGAGACCTCCGACGGCCGCGGCGAGGACACCGGCTCGGTGCCGGTGAAGCGGCCCGCGCCGGCCGCGCGCGGCGGCGACCTGGCGGCGCTCGCCCAGATCCCGGTGCCGCTCCCGGAGCGCACCTCGGACATGCCGGCGCAGCGGCCGGCCGCGGACGAGGACGCGAACGCCCTCCGCGGCCCCCGGAGGCAGCGCCGCCCCGAGGAGAGCCGCCCCGCGCAGCCCACCGGCCCGGTGCCCGCCGCGCGCGAGCAGCAGCCCCCGGCCCGCGACCGGGCCCCGGGCGACGGCCCCGCGCCCCTGCCGCGCCGCCGCCGCTCCCCGGCACTGGTCAGCGACCACGGCCGCCCGGTGGCGGACGCGGACCGGCCGGCCGAGGAGGTCCGCGGCGAACGGCGGCCCACCGAGGCTCTCCCCGCGGAGGCTGCCCCCACCGAGGCCGCGCGCCCCGAGACGGCGCGTACCGAGGCCGCGCGTACCGAGGCCGCGCCCGCGCCCTCCGAAGAGGCGCAGCTCGCGCGGACGGTGCGCGGCCTGCCCCGGCGGGTACGGCAGGCCAGTCTCGCCCCCCAGCTCAAGACGTCGCCCGACCGGCAGGCCGGCGCGGCACCCGAGGCCGCGGACCCCGCGGCCGACCGTGACGCCGAGGCCGTGCGAGCCCGTATGGCATCGCTCCAGCGCGGCTGGCAGCGAGGCCGGCGCGAATCCGGCGACGACGGCAGCGGCACAGCACCGAGAAAGAACATGGGAGGGGACGGTCGATGACCGCACCGAAGGCAACAGCAGCCGGGACCGCAGCGAAGGGCTCGGGCGAACTGGGCTGGCTGCTCGACGAGTTGGTCGGCCGGGTCGGCTTCATCCGCAAGGCGCTCATCCTCTCCAGCGACGGCCTGGCCACCGGCGCCTCGGCCGACCTGTCCCGGGAGGACGCGGAGCACCTGGCGGCCGTCGCCTCCGGCTTCCACAGCCTGGCCAAGGGTGTGGGCCGGCACTTCGAGGCGGGCCAGGTGCGCCAGACGATGGTCGAGCTGGACGAGGCGTTCCTGTTCGTGAGCGCCGCGGGCGACGGCAGCTGCCTCGCCGTGCTCGCCGACGCCGACTCCGACGTGGGCCTGATCGCGTACGAGATGACGCTGCTGGTCAAGCGGGTGGGTACGCACCTGGGCACGGCGCCCAGGGGCGACCGGCCCAGTTGAGGATGGCGACGGTGAGCGCATGAACCGAGTGACCGAATGAACCGAGGAGAACAGGCCGGGCCCGGAGCGGGCCCGGCCCGGTGGTTCGACGACGAGGCGGGCCCTGTCGTACGCCCGTACGCCATGACCCGCGGCCGTACCGCCAGCGGCGCCGTCGCCGGGCTCGACCTGATCGCGCAGGTGATCGCGGAGAGCCGCGCCGACGAGCCGGTCACCGACCAGTCCCTCTCGCCCGAGCACCTCGATATCGTCGACCTCACCAGGGAAGCCCCGCTCTCGGTGGCCGAACTGGCCGCCGAACTGGACCTGCCCGTCGGCGTGGTCCGGGTCCTGATCGGCGACCTGATGGAGGCCGACCTGGTACGGGTCACCCGTCCCGTGCCGCCCGCCGAACTCCCCGACGAGGGCATCCTGCGCGAAGTCATCAACGGCCTGCGTGCCCTCTGAGCGGCCCGTCCGGACCCCGGACGCCCCGGGGTCCGGCCCGCCCGCGTACGCCCGCTCAGCCGCCGTACAGGGCCAGATACGGCGCCAGCGCGAACAGGGCCACCACCAGACCGGTCTTGAGCGTGCGCGCGGGCACCGCGCGGGCGACCCGCCAGCCGATCAGCACGCCCGCCAGCTCCGGCACCCCGACGAGCGCCGCCAGCGGCCAGTCGACCGCGCCGTGCGCGACGTAGCCGAGCGTGCCCGCGGTGGCGATGACCACCGACTGGGCCTGCGCGACGGCCAGCGCGGCCAGTACCGGCATCCGGAGCGCGACCAGCAGCGGCACGGTGAGCATCGGCCCGCCCACACCGAACACGCCGCTCGCCACCGCGACCCCGAAGCCCAGCGGGGCCGTCACCCGGGCCGAGGGGTACGCCGCCCCCGTAGGCGCGGCGCGCCGCTCGCGGTACCAGAGCAGTACGCCGACCAGCGCCACGAAGGCACCCAGCAGCAGCCCGAAGGCCCGCCCGGAGACGAGGGTGTTGGCCAGCACGCCGAGCGGCGTCCCGAGCACCGCCGCACCCGCCAGGACCCATGCCGTACGCCGTGCACGGGGCTCCCGCAGCTCGCCGGAGCGCACGTACGCGGCGGTGCCCAGCAGGCCCGTCGCCACGTGCGTGACGATGGCGGTGCCGGCGACCTGGGCGGGGGAGAGGTCCGTGAGGACGAACAGCCCGACGGTCGCGAGGACGCCGCCGGGCCCCACGGCCGTGATGCCCACCCCGGCGACCAGTCCGAAGAGGGCCAGCAGCACCAGTGTGGCGGTGTCGATACCGGCTGCCGTCACCGCTGCTCCTCCTGGGCCGGGCCGCGGTGCAACGTGGCGTGCAGGGCCAGCCGGTCCGCCCTGATGTGCAGCGACTCGGCGTCCACGGGGCGGCCGTCCGCGAGATGCGTGAGCCGCTCGATGGCGAAGACCGCGGCGCCCGCCTCCACGCCCAGCAGCGCGGCGGTGTCCGGGTCCGCGTTGACCGCGTGCACCGAGACCTCCGCCCGGCCCAGCCGCTGCCCCGAGGTCTCCTCGATGAGCGAGAACAGGTCGCGGTGCGCCAGGTCGCAGCCGAGCAGCGGCGTCCCGATGTCCGCCGTCAGGTACGTGGTGTCCAGGGAGAGCGGCAGGCCGCCCAGCCGGCGCAGCCGTTCGATGTGCACCGCGCCTTCGCCCGGGGCCAGCCGCAGCCGCTCCGCGATGGCAGCCGGGGGAGCCGGGACCGGGCGCGCGGCGCGTACCTCGTTGGTGACCGTCCCGTGCCCGGTCAGCGTCTCCGCGAGGCCCGCCAACCGGTCCAGTCCGTGGCCGTACTTGGGCATCATGACCGTGGTGCCCACACCCTGCTTGCGGGTGATCAGCCCTTCGTTGCGCAGCAGTCCCAGCGCTTCACGTACGGCGTTGCGCGACGCTCCGAGGTGCGCGCCCAGCTCGCTCTCCCCGGGCAGCACCCCGCCGTCGTACGCGCCGCTGGTGATCCGGTGGCGGAGCACGTCGGCCAGCTGCCGGGCCCGCTCGGCCCGGGGCCGCGAGGACACCCATGGCCCGTCGTCCCCGCCCCGCGCACCCGGTGGTGCTGTCTCCCGCATGCCGACTCCCTTCCGTGGCGGCATGTGGCGGCACCGTGCCGCCGCCGCGTCCTCCGGAGCCGTCGACGGTACCGCTGTGGCGTTACGCCAGAGTTACGCCACCCGTATTGACCTGCGTAAATGTCTGACCAGCGGGTTTGCCGCCGGCTGGGTGGCGGTCCGCCGGGCAGGGGTTCCGGAGTGTCGCACTCCGCACGCTCAGTGATCATGAGCACATCACACAGGGGCGGTGCCGGGCCGCAGGCTTGTCGTCGGTACAGTCGGTGCGGAACGATCCACTCCCACGCAGGAGTTGTCGTACTCCACGAGTTGTCGTCAGCCGCGACGGTGCGCCGGCCCGTCGCTGACGCGACACCACCTGAATCGGAGGAAGCGGTCAATGGTCTTCGGGCGCGCTGAGCGACGCCGCAAGCAAGCCGTCGAGCCGGTCACGCTCAAGATCCTGGTCGCGGGCGGTTTCGGCGTCGGCAAGACGACCCTGGTCGGCGCGGTGAGCGAGATCAAGCCGCTCCGCACGGAGGAGCAGCTGACCGAGGCGGGGCGGCCCGTCGACGACACCTCGGGTGTCGAGGGCAAGCACACCACCACCGTCGCCATGGACTTCGGCCGGATCACCCTCCGCGAGGACCTGGTCCTCTACCTCTTCGGCACCCCGGGCCAGGACCGCTTCTGGTTCCTGTGGGACGAGCTGGCCACCGGCGCGCTGGGCGCCGTCGTGCTCGCCGACACCCGCCGCCTGGAGGACTCCTTCGCCGCGATCGACTACTTCGAGCGCCGCGGCATCCCCTTCACCGTCGCCGTCAACTGCTTCGAGGGCGCCGACCGCTACCCCGCCGAGACCGTCCGCGAAGCGCTGGACCTGGACCCCGACGTCAGCATCGTGGACTGCGACGCCCGCGAGAAGGACTCGGCGCGCGACGTCCTCATCGACGTCGTCCAGCACGCCCTGCGCATGAGCGAGGAGCAGCACGAACCGGCGCTGTCCTGACCGCCGGGCCGGGTGACGGGCCTTCGCGCCGTCTCGCCGTCGGTCCGCCGCCGGGGCGTGCCGCCGCGCCGTGCCTGCCGTGCCGCGTCGCCCTGCCGGGCCTCGCGCAGCCGCCCCGCACCGGGGCCCGGGAGCCCTCCGACGGCGCCGCGCGGCCCGTACCCCGCCGTCCGGGGTACGGGCCGCGACGTTCCCGCGGGCGCCGTGCGGCGGCCCGTGGGACGCTCCGCTCGTCCTGCCCGCCCTACTCGCCGTTCTCGTCCAGCCAGCCGAAGCTGCGCTCCACCGCCTTCCGCCACTGCGCGTACTCCCGCTCGCGGACCTCGCCCGGCATCCGCGGCGACCACTCCGCGTCCTGCTTCCAGTGCGCCCGCAGCTCGTCCAGGTCCTGCCAGACCCCGGTGGCCAGGCCCGCCGCGTACGCCGCGCCCAGGCAGGTGGTCTCGGCGACCACCGGCCGGATCACCGGCACGCCCAGCACATCCGCCTGATGCTGCATCAGCAGGTTGTTGGCGGTCATCCCGCCGTCCACCTTCAGCGTCGTGATCTGCACGCCGGAGTCCTGGTACATCGCGTCCACGACCTCGCGCGTCTGCCAGCTGGTCGCCTCCAGCACGGCACGCGCCAGATGCGCCTTGGTGACGTACCGGGTCAGCCCGGTGATCACCCCGCGCGCGTCGGAGCGCCAGTACGGCGCGTACAGCCCGGAGAACGCCGGGACGATGTACGCGCCGCCGTTGTCGTCCACGCCCGCCGCGAGCGTCTCGATCTCGTCGGCGGAGCTGATGATGCCCAGCTGGTCGCGGAACCACTGCACCAGCGCGCCGGTGATCGCGATCGAGCCCTCCAGGCAGTACACCGGGGCCTCACCGCCGAGCTGGTACCCCATCGTGGTGAGCAGCCCGCTCTTCGACGGCACGGGCCGGTTACCGGTGTTGAGCAGCAGGAACGATCCGGTGCCGTAGGTGTTCTTGGCCTCGCCGACGCCGTAGCAGGTCTGCCCGAACACCGCCGCCTGCTGATCGCCCAGCGCCGACGCCACCGGCACGCCCGCCAGCTGCCCCACGGCCGTCCCGTACACCTCCGCCGACGACTTGATCTCCGGCAGTACCGCCTCGGGCACCCGCATCGCCGAGAGGATCGCCGGGTCCCACTGGAGCGTCGAGAGGTTCATCAGCATCGTCCGGCCGGCGTTGGTCACGTCGGTGACATGCGCCCCGCCGTCCGTACCGCCGGTGAGGTTCCAGATCAGCCAGGAGTCGATGGTGCCGAACGCGATCTCCCCGGCTTCCGCGCGCGCCCGCAGCCCGGGAACGTTGTCCAGCAGCCAGGCCGCCTTCGGCCCGGAAAAATAACTGGCCAGCGGCAGTCCCGTGGCGTCCCGGAACCGGTCCTGGCCGTCAGCCCCGCCCAGCTCGTTGCAGAGCGCCGCGGTACGGGTGTCCTGCCAGACGATCGCGTTGTGCACCGGCTTGCCGGTCCGCCGGTCCCACAGGACCGTCGTCTCCCGCTGGTTGGTGATGCCCAGCGCGCTGAGCTGGTCCGCACGCAGCCCCGCTTCGGCGAGCGCGCCCGCCACCACGGCCTGCACCTTGGACCAGATCTCGGCCGCGTCGTGCTCCACCCAGCCCGGCTTCGGGAAGATCTGCCGGTGCTCGCGCTGGTCGACGGCGACGATCGCGCCGTCCTGGTCGAAGATGATGCAACGGCTGGAGGTGGTGCCCTGGTCGATCGCGGCGACGTACTTCTGCGACTTCTTCGGCGTGCTGTCCGTCATGGCGTCTCCTCGGTGGGATGACCGCAGTCGGCGGGCCGTGATGCCCGCAGCGCCAGGCTGCGGGCGGAACGGGGCGGTCGGTAGGGCGTACGCGGATGTCGGCTTCTGTGTGCGGGGGGAGGTCGGCGGGACGGCGTGCGTACGGGGGCCGATCGGGGCCGATCGGGGGCGATCGGGGGGGCCGGCCCTGGGGCCGCCGCCGGGCCGGAAGGTCTGGGTCCGAAGGGGTCTGGGGCAGAGGGGGGCTGGGTCAGAAGGCCGCGTTGTAGATCAGCGCGGAGAGCACCGCCCCGATCAGCGGGCCCGCGACCGGCACCCAGGCGTAACCCCAGTCGGACGTCCCCTTGTTCGGGATGGGCAGCAGCGCGTGCGCGATACGCGGGCCGAGGTCACGGGCCGGGTTGATGGCGTACCCCGTCGGGCCACCGAGGGACAGACCGATGCCGACCACCAGCAGGGCGACGAGCAGTACGTTGATGCCCGAGCCGTACACCCCGCCGTCCGTGCCCGGGATCGGGCCGATGCCGATGCCCTTGTTCTCGCCGAAGAACAGGATCGGCAGCACCAGGCCGACGGTCGCGATGATCTCCGTGACCAGGTTCGCCACGGGCTTGCGGACCTCCGGCCCGGTGGAGAAGATCCCCAGCGTCGGCTGGGCCTTGTCCGCCTGCGAGTTGGCCGCGAACTGCGCGTAGTACACGCCCCACGTGAGCGCCGCGCCGATGAGTGCCCCGATGAGCTGCGCCGCCATGTAGAGCGGCACCTTGGACCACGGGGTGCCGCCCGCGACGGCCGAACCGAGGGTGACGGCGGGGTTGAGGTGGCCGCCGGACAGCGGCGCCGAGGTGTAGGCACCGGCGAGCACGCCGAGGCCCCAGCCGAACGCGATGGCCACCCAGCCGGCCGACTTCGCCTTCGAGTAGTTCAGGGTGACGGCGGCGCAGACGCCCGCGCCGAAGAGAATCAGGATCGCGGTGCCGATGACTTCACCGACGAAAATGTCCCCATTGGAATACATCTGCGGCTCCTTGGGCCCTTGCCCGGGGACGGACCCCGGTCCTCCGTGCAGGGTGCGTACCTCTCCCATGGCCCGGCCACATGAATTCCGGACGCGCCACGGTGTCCGTACGGGGCGGAGCCGACGGCCGTGATTCCCGCATGTCCCGCCCGGCCTCCGCGACGAGCGTGCCAGTGCGGCCGGACACCGGTGGGGCGCAGGACGGCGCGTGGCGACGCCACGCGGTCGGGGGAGCCTGCGTACGGCACGCCGACTGACACCGGAAGTGTTCACCGGCCGTCATGGAGCGTCAAGGACATGGACAGCAACGACCGGCGACACTCAAGGCGTGCCCCGCCCCACAGGCCTCGCCGCCCCCGGAACTTGCAGGCCGCGGGTCCGAACACCGCCCGACCGCCCGCCGACAGGGCCCCTCCCCGCCCGAACCGGTACCGGACCGCATCCGAACCGCGACCGTGGGATGGGGAAGGGGACGGGATGGGACGGGGATGGGGGCCGGGGTCGGGGTCGAGGTCGGGGGAGCGGTGCTCAGTACGTGGCGGGCAACTCCTCGCGGCCGTGCTTGCTGCGGGGGCGGTCGGCTTGGTCGGTATGGCCGCCGCGGCCGATGGCGTCGATGGCGTCGACGGGGCCGATGGCGTCGACGGGGCCGACGGGGCCGACGGGGCCGACGTGAGCGTGCGGCTCTTCGGCGTATGCCATGGGTGCCTGGCCACCCGGGTTTCCGGCCACGGGCCCGTACGTCGAACCGGTCGACGGGCTGACTGCAGGCTGGGTTGACGGGCTGACCGCAGGCTGGGTTGACGGGCTGACTGCCGGTTCGGTCTGCGGATGGCCCACGGCCCCGGCCCGGGCGGAAACCGTCGTTTCGGTTGCTCCGGTCGTTCCTACCGGTTCGTCTGCCCTGCCTGCTCCGCCTGCCCCGACTGTTCTGGCTGCCCTGACTGTTCTGACTGCCCCGGTCGTTCTGGCTGCCCTGGTCGTTCTGGTTGTTCCGGCCGACACCGGACCGGTCGTCGACGTCGTCGTCCCGGTCGGCCGTCCCCGGCGGACCTCCTGGTGCGCCGAACCGTGGCGGCTGAGCACCCAGCTCGCCCCCGACAGCCCCTTGGCCGCCTTCTTCAGCGGGGCCAGCGCAGCCGCGGCCTCCGCGTGCCCCGTGACCGTACCGGCCGGGCACACCACCGTGGCCAGCGACAGCGTCACCGTCCGCCCGCCCGCCGACCAGGGCACGTCCAGTACCGCCGCGGCCACCGCGTCCAGCCCGTCGGGGTCGGTCAGCACCAGGAAGTCGTCGCCCCCGATGTGCCCCACCCGGCAGGCCGCGTCCCCGCTCGCCGCCCGGGCCAGTGCCGCGCCCACCGACCGGATCAGTTCGTCCCCCGCCGCGAACCCGGCCCCGTCGTTGACCTGCTTGAACCCGTCCACGTCCAGCCAGCTCACGGCGACCGGTCGGCTCTGCGCGAGCCGCCGGTCCACCTCCGCGTTGACCGCGTCGGAACCCGGCAGCCGCGTCAGCGGATTGAGCCGTGCCGCCTCCTCCACCCGGCTCTCCGCCAGCGCCCGCAGGATGTCCGCCAGGTGCACCACCCCGATGCACCGGCCCCGCCCGTCCACCACCGCGACGTCGTCCCCCGTACGGTCCCGGTCGCCGTCCGCGATGACGTCGAGCACCTCCCACGCTGTCGCGTCGGCGCCGACCGTGCGCGGCCGGTCGCCCAGCCGCAGGGCCGGCCGGTCCGCGTACAGCGCGTGCCCGTACCGCCCGGACAGCGACAACAGGAACCGGTTCCGGTCCACCGCCCGTACGGGAACGCCGTCCGCGTCCACCAGCAGCACTCCGGAGACGTCCGGCAGCCCCGTGAGCCGGCTGCGCACCTCTTCCGCCGAGGCCGTCACCGGAAGCAGCGCGGCCGGCTGCACGAACTGCGCCACCGGCGGCCCGGCCGACGCCCCACCGTTCTCCAACGCCCCGCCGGCTTCCGACACTCCATCGACCTCCGACACTCCGTCGGCTCCCGACACTCCGCCGCCTGCGAATGCCCCGCCCTGCACGGGGCCGGCCGACATGGAGGGTTCGGGTGATACCGATGGCGCGGCCGATACGGAAGGCGACGTGGCCGATACGTGCGACGTGGACGACGTGGCCGACGCGGAGGGTACGAGCGGTGCGGGCGGTACCTGCGCGGGTACGAAAACCTCGGCCGCGGGCCGGCGCGCGGGAGGTGCGAACAGATGCCCCTGCCCGAGCTGCGCCCCGGCCCGCCGCACCGCCGCGTAACTCCGCTCGGTCTCCACGCCCTCCACCGCCAGCAACCCGCCCAGCTCGTCGCAGAGCTGCCGCACCATCCGTACCACCGCCGCTCGCCCCGGCCGGACGTCCAGGTCCGTGCAGAGCGAGGCGTCCAGCTTGATGATGTCCGGCGCCAGATCTCCCAGCAGGCGCAGCGGTATGTCCCCGTCGCCCACCCCGTCCGCGCAGATCCGGAAGCCGTCGGCGCGCAGCCCCGCGACCGTCTCCAACAACGCACCGGCAGGTACGTGGGTGTACGGCCCGGTCAGGTCGACGGTGACCTCGCACGGCCGCCGTCCGGACGCGCTCACCGCGGCGCGGAGCGCCGTCAGTTCGGGGAACTCGGCGGCGGTGGACGCGAAGAGGTTCACCTGGAGCGGCAGCAGCGTCTCGCGATGCGCGGCGTGCCGGATACCCAGCGCGGCCAGCTCGACGTCGAGGGCGGGGGAGCGGTGGGCCTGGGCGAGCACGTCCCCGCGCTCGGGACGGGCGAGTATCTCCAGCGCGGCGACGGAACCGGTCGTGAGGTTGACGACGGGCTGGTAGGCGAATCGGAGCTGGTCCGTCCAGGCAGGCACGCGGACAGCATGCCTCCCACCCGCCCCATACGCAGCAGGGTTCACGCGCTGTTCACGCACCCTTCCCCTGCGTAGGGAGAATGAGCCGCCCCCCCACAACCCACCCGACGACCACCCCAGCCGGGTGGCCGGGAGCCGGGAGCTGGGGGCCTGCGGCCGGTAGTTGGTAGAACCGGTCGAGCCATGGCTCCTGCCGCCCTCACCCTCACCCCCTGCCCTCGCCCTCTTCCCGCCTTTCGCCGGTGACGCGGGCCCGGTCACCCCGGTACAGTCGCCCGGCGCGATCAAGCCGTCCCACTCGGGGGAGACCGCATGGCCGACGACAACGCGACGCCCGGAGCGGCGGTCCGTCTGACCGCCCTCACCAAGGACTTCGGCACCGTACGAGCCGTCGACAACGCCGAACTCACCATCCGGGCGGGCGAGTTCTTCTCCCTCCTCGGCCCGTCCGGTTCCGGCAAATCGACACTCCTCCGCCTTATCGCCGGCTTCGAACGCCCCAGCTCAGGGCGCGTCGAACTCGCCGGTCGCGACGTCACCGCATTGCCGCCCCACCACCGCGACGTGCACACCGTCTTCCAGGACTACGCCCTCTTCCCGCACATGACCGTCGAGCAGAACGTCGCGTACGCACTCCTCGTCGCCGGCGTCCGCAAGGACGAACGCCGGGCCCGCGCCCGCGAAGCGCTCGCCACCGTACGGCTCGACGGCTTCGGCGACCGCCGCCCCGCACAGCTCTCCGGCGGCCAGCGGCAACGGGTAGCCCTCGCCCGGGCCCTCGTCGACCGCCCCGGACTGCTGCTCCTCGACGAGCCGCTCGGCGCGCTCGACCTCAAGCTGCGCCAGCAGATGCAGACCGAGCTGAAGCAGATCCAGCGCACCACCGGCATCACGTTCCTCCTCGTCACTCACGACCAGGAGGAGGCGCTGACGATGAGTGACCGGGTCGCGGTCCTGGACGGCGGCCGCATCGAACAGGTCGGTCCGCCCCTGGAGATCTACGACCGCCCGGCCACCGCCTTCGTAGCGGGCTTCGTCGGCATGACGAACCTGCTGCGCGGCGAGGCCGCACAACGAGTCACAGGCCGCCCCGGCACCTACAGCATCCGCCCCGAACGCATACACCTCACCCCCCTGAGCAACCCTCAACCCCCGACATCCACCACCACACCAGCGGAGGTGACCAGGTCACCGGAGGTGGTCAGGTCCGCGGAGAAGTCCACGCCAGCGGAGATGCCCGGGCCAGCCGAGATGCCCGGGCCAGCGAAGGTGGCCAGGTCAGCAGAGCAGGCCACGCCAGCCCCAAATCCCGCACCCGCCACAATTCCCGCACTTGCCGGTGAGTCAGCACCCGCCGGTGAGTCCGCACCTGCCGGAAAGGCCGCGCCGACCGCTGCGGAGCCCGCACAGTCCACGGCCCCGGCCGAGTGCTCGGCCACCGGCCGGATCACCGACATCGCCCACGCCGGACCGCACACCCGCTTCAGCGTCCGGCTGGACGAGGGCGGCGACCGCCTGACCGTACTGCGCCTGAACACGGCTCCCGCCCTGTCCGTCCGGCCCGACTCCCCGGTCCGCCTCACCTGGACCCCCGACGACGCCTACCCCGTCCCCAACTGACCGGCCTCGGCAGCCGGCCCGAAGCGCGCCCCGTCCCCTCGGCCGGCCCGACCATTTCGCCACGCGCTCTGGTGGAGTGAGCCCTTGATCCGCATACTGAGCGACGCTCAGCGCCTGTGTCTGACGCCGTGTGCGACGGGAGAGAACCGGATGCGCAACACGAACGTGTGGAAGGCCGCCGCCGCGGCCACGGCCCTGCTGCTGGCCGCCGGATGCGGCTCCTCCGGCGGTGGTGATGGAGGAGCCGCTCGGAGCGGCGGCTTCCATGCGCCCGACGTCCCCATGAAGAAGTCGCTCGGCAAGGGCGAGGGGCAGGTCAACGTCATCGCCTGGGCGGGCTACGCCGAGGACGGCTCCAACGACCCGAAGACCGACTGGGTCCACCCGTTCGAGAAGCAGACCGGTTGCAAGGTCAACACCAAGATCGCGGGCACCTCCGACGAGATGGTCTCGCTGATGAAGACCGGGCAGTACGACACCGTCTCGGCCTCCGGCGACGCGACTCTGCGCCTGATCGCCTCCGGCGACGCCGCACCCGTCAACACCAAGCTCGTACCGAACTACAAGGACATCTTCGCGGGCCTGAAGAAGCAGCCGTTCAACTCCGTCGACGGACAGATGTACGGCATCCCGCACGGCCGCGGCGCCAACCTCCTCATGTACCGCACCGACAAGGTCAAGCCCGCCCCCGACTCCTGGCGGGCCGTCTTCGAGGACGCCACCGAGCACGAAGGCAAGGTGACCGCCTATGACTCGCCCATCTACATCGCCGACGCCGCGCTGTACCTGATGAAGACCGAGCCGCAGCTGGGCATCAAGAACCCGTACGCCCTGGACCAGCGCCAACTGGACGCAGCCGTCGCACTCCTGAAGAAGCAGCACGCCAACATCGGCGAGTACTGGAGCGATTACCAGAAGGAAGTCACCGCCTTCAAGGGTGGCGACAGCGTCGTCGGCACCACCTGGCAGGTCATCGCCAACCTCACCGAGGCCGAGAAGGCCCCGGTCAAGGCTGTCCTGCCCAAGGAGGGCGCCACCGGCTGGTCGGACACCTGGATGGTGTCCGCCAAGGCCCAGCACCCCAATTGCGCGTACAAGTGGCTCGACTGGATCGTCTCGCCCAAGGTGAACGCCCAGGTCGCCGAGTACTTCGGCGAGGCACCCGCCAACGCGAAGGCGTGCGACGAGACGTCCGACCCCAAGCACTGCGTCACGTACCACGCCGACGACGAGAGCTACTACAAGCGCGTCCACTTCTGGACCACGCCCGTCAGGCAGTGCCTGGACGGACGGACGACCGTGAAGTGCACCGACTACGCGCAATGGACCCGCGCCTGGACGGAGATCAAGGGCTGAGAGGACCAGACCGGTGACCTCGCCGACGGGGCCCCAGCCGCCAGGCTCCTCGCCGACACGCCCCACGCCGACAGGGACATCGGCGACTGACCCCTACGCGACCGACACCAGTGCGACCGACCCCTGCACGACCGACCCCTGCACGACCGACGCCTCAGCGACAGGGACTCCCGCGAAGCCGGACTCCCGGGTGGGAGCGCGGCTGAGGCTGGCGGCGCTGCTCGCGCCACCCCTGCTGTGGCTCGGCCTCGCCTACCTCGGCTCGCTCGCCGTCCTCCTGCTCTCCGCTTTCTGGACCACCGACAGCTTCACCTCCGATGTCGTTCACGTCTGGAACACCGACAACTTCCGCACGATCCTGACCGACTCGGTCTACCGCACGATCACCCTGCGCACCCTCGGCGTGGCCGTCGCCGTCACCCTCATCGACGCCCTCCTCGCCCTGCCCATGGCCTTCTTCATGGCGCGAGTGGCGTCCGGGCGATGGCGGCGCGCCCTGCTCGTGGCCGTGCTGACGCCCCTGTGGGCCGGCTACCTCGTCAAGGCGTACGCCTGGCGCGTCATGCTCGGCGAACACGGCCTGGTCAACGCGGTACTCGCCCCGCTCGGCCTGACCGGCCCGGGCTACGGCCTGCCCGCCGTCGTCCTCGTCCTCGCCTATCTCTGGCTTCCGTACATGATCCTCCCCGTTTTCGCGGCCCTGGAGCGGCTGCCCACCCACCACCTGGAGGCCTCCGCCGACCTCGGTGCCGGCGCCTGGCGCACCCTGCGCCTCATCGTCCTGCCCGCCGTACGCCCCGCCCTGTTCGCCGGCTCCGTCTTCACCTTCTCCCTCAGTCTCGGCGACTACCTCACCGTCCAGATCGTCGGCGGCCGCACCCAGCTGCTCGGCAACGTCATCGCCTCGCAGGTCACCCTGGACCTGCCGCTGGCAGCCGCGCTCTCCGCCGTACCGGTCGTGCTGATCGTCTGTTATCTGGCGGCCGTGCGGCGCGCCGGAGCACTGGACTCACTGTGACCCCCCCCGTATCTCACATCGCCCTCTACCTCTGCACTCCGCCCCGATTTCCTTACTCACAGTGACAACGGTTCGCCGAACGCCCCGGTTCCCGTATCCAAAAACTCATTCCGCCCCCGGATTCCGTGAGGAGGACACGAGGTGCATCTGACCCGCACCGCCCGGCTCGTGCTCGGCGTGCTCATGGCCGCGGGGCTGGCGATCGTTCACGTGCCCCTGCTCCTGGTCGTCCTCAACTCCTTCAACGCCGACCGCTCCTTCGCCTGGCCGCCCAGTGGGCTGACCGGCGAGTGGTGGGTACGTGCCGTACACAGTCAGGGTGTGCGGGACGCCTTGTGGACGTCGCTGCGGGCCGGCCTCGCCGCCACCGCCATCGCCCTGGTCCTCGGCGTGCTAGCCGCTTTCGCCGTGCACCGGCACCGTTTCTTCGGCCGGCAGACGGTCTCGTTCCTGGTCGTGCTGCCGATCGCGCTGCCGGGCATCGTCACCGGCATCGCGCTCAACGCGGCGTTCCGTACCGTTCTGGATCCGCTCGGCATCGGTTTCGGCCTGTTCACCGTGATCGTCGGCCATACGACCTTCTGCGTCGTCATCGTCTTCAACAACGTCGCCGCCCGGCTGCGCCGCATCGCGCCCTCGCTCGCCGAGGCCTCCGCCGACCTGGGCGCCCGCCCCGCCCAGACCTTCCGTCACGTCACGCTGCCCGCGCTGCGGTCGGCCCTCTTCGCGGGCGCCCTGCTCGCCTTCGCCCTCTCCTTCGACGAGATCGTGGTCACCACGTTCACCGCCGGGCCGGGGACGAAGACGCTGCCCATCTGGATCTACGAGAACCTGGCCCGCCCGAATCAGGCTCCGGTCATCAATGTCGTCGCCGCGCTGCTCATCGCTCTGTCGGTGATCCCGGTGTACGTGGCCCAGCGGCTCTCGTCGGATTCGGCCGGCGGTCGGCTGTGAGCGCGCCCGCCTCGGCGGGCTGCCGCACGGATGGTGAAGAGGGCGGGGGAGCGGCCTCCTTCCGGTCTACTCCGCGTTCTCCGCGAGCCATTTGCGGGCGATCTCGTCCAGCTCGGCGTCCCGCCCCGAAAGCATCATGCGGATCATCTGCGCGTCACCGCGCAGCGACCAGGCCGGGTGCCCGAAGGTGGCCGGGTTGTTGCCCTCGATGAGGAAGTGCGCGGGCCAGGCCGTTCCGTATCCGATCAGCGGCAGCCCGAGCAGCAGCTTCCGGCGCCGCCGTATCAGCCCGTACGCCGAGACAGCGAGCCCGGTGAGCGTGCCCGTCAGGTGCACCCACCGGGTCGCGGCCTTCGAGTGCATCGCGACGTAGTACGGCCAGAACTCCTCGTAGCTTCCGAATTCCCGTGTCGTCATGCGCGCACGGTAGCGCCGGTCCGCGACGGCTGTCAGTGGCGTCCGGCGAGCGACTTCCGGGTGATGGGGAAGTCGAAGTAGGTGTCGGGGAACGTCTCCGGCTGGAAGGTGTAGTGCCACCACTCGTTCTCGTAGTTCACGAAGCCGGCCTTCTCCAGCCCGGCCTTGAGGAGCAGCCGGTTCTTCCGCTGCTCACCCTTGATGTGCGGATCGAGGGTGTGCGCCAGGGTGTCGAAGCAGTCGAACCCCGTGCCCATGTCGAGCGAGTTGTCCGGGAACCGCTCGTCCTGCGGGCCGTAACACGGGTGCAGCGGCTCACCGGGCACGTACGGGCGGGTGGGCGGCGCGGGCAGCTTCGCCAGCGTCAGGTCGATCGTGCTGCCGCGGCTGTGCCCGGACTTCTCGGCGATGTACCCGTCCTCGAAGAGCGTCGACTTGTCGACCTGGGGATAGAACTCACCCTTCATACGCTGGTCGTCCAGGTCCTTGGCCCACTCCACGAAGTGGTTCACCGCCCGCTGCGGCCGGTAGCAGTCGTACACCTTCAGGGTGTAGCCCTTCTTGAGGAACGACACCTGCGCCCGATGCAGCGCCTTCGCCGCGTCCCGGGTGAGGAGACACATCGGCTTCTCGTAGCCGGTGACCGGCACGCCCATGAAGTTGTGCGGCGTGAAGTACCGGATCTCCTGCCGGATCGTCGGATCCACGTCGCGCAGCGCCACGAACTCCTTCGGGGCCTTCGGATCCTTGGCACCCTCGGCCGGTGCGGCCGGACCGGAGGACGGCGTTCCCTGCGGCTGCTGGGCCTGCGCCCCCGAGGGCAGCGCGGCGACGGAGACCAGGGTGGCGGCGGAGACGGCGAGGCCGCGCAGCGCGGCAGCAAGTCTTGGCATGCCCATCGTCTACCAGGCCCGCCCCGGCCGGCGGAAGACCACCACGCGGGCCCGAGCGCCGCCTCCGGACCGGCGCCGGTCAGCTCACCGTCAGCTCCACGACCGCCAGCCGCCCCGCCGGACGGACCCCGCTCACCTCCAGCCCGGCCCGCCCCGCCAGCGCGGTCAGGTCCGTGACACCGCGCTCACGGCCGCCGAAGTACACCAGCATCCGCAGGTCCATCGCCGTGCTGACCGCCTCCCCGCCCGTGCCGAACTTCTCCACCACCAGGACCTTGCCCGTACGGCCGGCCGCCCGCGCACAGCTCCTCAGGATCGCCACCGCCGACTCGTCGTCCCAGTCGTGCAGCACGGCACACAGCAGATAGCCGCCCGCACCGGACGGCAGCTCCCCGAAGAAGTCGCCGCTCACCGCGTCCCCACGGTCCGCGACACCGGCCGCCGCGAGGGTGGCCCGCGCCGCCCGCACCGTCTCCGGCTGATCGAACACCGCGCCCCGCAAACCGGGATGGGCCCCCAACAGCGCGGCGAGCATCGTGCCGTTGCCGCCGCCGACGTCCACCAGCCGGCCGAGCGCTGCCCAGTCGTACACCGGCAGCACGGCCTCGGCCCACGAGGTCACGTCCACGGCCATCTGCGCGTCGTAGTCCGCCGTCCGTGCCGGATCCGCCCGCAGGTCGGCCCAGAAGCCCTGTCCGTACCGCTCGGGGAACGCCGCCGCGCCGGTACGGACCGAGTGCGACAGCTCGACGAACGCGAGGTCCGCCCGCCCGATCGCCGTAGCGGTGTCCAGCATCCGCCGCAACCCGCCCGGGTGGCCCTCCCGCAACTCCTCGCCCGCGACGGTGAGCTCGTACACGGACGAGGCGTCATCGGCCTGCCGGAACAGCCCGACGGAGACCAGGTGGCGCAGCAGCTGCTCCAGTGCGCCCGGATCGCTGCCCGTGGCATCGGCGAGCGCGGCCGCCGTCCGTATGCCGTCGGCGACGCGGTCCGCGAGCCGCAGCGTCGCCGCGGTCCGTACGGCCATCGGCGTCACCAGATCCGCCAGCTCCGCCGCGCTCCGGGACGCGCCGGCCACCGGCACGCCGGAGACGTCCCCGAGATGCTCCGAAGCCGCTGCCCCCATCACTGTCTCCGTTCGTCCGCCACTGCCGCGCCCCGTGTCATGCCCTGTCACGTCCCCCCTGCGCATCGGGTCCGACCTCACCCGTCTCCGCCTCGGAGCCTGCTCCGCGCACCCGTACCCGATAGCCCACCGGCTCGCCGTCCGGCCGGCTCACCACCACGCGCCCCGACTCCCACTGCGATTCCATCCGTTCAACGTCCGGACGCTCCCAACCGTCCCCGGAATCCGGCACGACCAGCCCGCCGCCCTTCCGTCCCGGACCCGGCGCCCAGACCTCCAGCTCCACTTCGCCGTCCGCGCCTGCCACCGGTACCACAGCGCCCGCCCGGGCCAGCACCGGAATCCGCGACAGCGGCGCATCGACCACCACCTGCCCGGGCCCCTCGTACACCCGTCCCGTCGCCGTGTCGTACCAGCGTCCCCGAGGCAGGCGTACGGACCGCCGTCGCGCGCCCTCCTCCAGCACCGGCGCCACCAGCAACGCGTCCCCGAGCAGAAACGCGTCCTCGCAGTCACGCAGCGCCCGGTCGCGCGGCGAGTTCCACCACAGCGGACGCACGTAAGGCGCACCGGCCAGCCGTGCCAACTGACCCAGCGTGTGCACGTACGGCAGCAGCCGCTCGCGTTCGAGGGCCGCCGCACGAGCGTGCGCCAGCACCTCGTCCCCGAATTCCCACGGTTCCCGGCGCCCCGCATCGTGCGCGCAGTGCGTACGGAACAGCGGCAGATACGCCCCCAGCTGGAACCACCGCAGGTACAGCTCCGCCGACGGCACCTCCGAACAGCCCCCGATGTCCGGGCCGCTGTACGGAACACCGCACAGCCCCAGGCCCAGCACCAGCGCCAGGGAGGCCCGCAGCCCCGGCCACCCGGTCGCCACATCACCCGACCACGTACCCCCGTAGCGCTGCATCCCCGCCCACCCGGAGCGCGAGAACAGGAACGGGCGCTCCTCGGGGCGCAGCTCGCACAGCCCCTCATAGCCCGCGCGCGCCATCGCCAGGCCGTAGACGTTGTGCGCCTCCCGGTGGTCCCCACCCCGGCCCTCCAGGGCGTGCCGCGCCGACCGCGGCAGCGTCGGCTCCCCGAACGCGACGAACGACGACGGCTCGTTCATGTCGTGCCACACGCCCGCGAACCCCTGGGCCAGCCGCTCCGCATACAGCCCGCCCCACCACTTGCGCACCCGGGCGTCCGTGAAGTCGGGAAAGACCGCCTCGCCTGGCCACACCACGCCCCGCACCTCGCGCCCACGCGCCTCCCGCACGAACGCGTCGGCGGCCGCCCCGCTCTCGTACACCGCGTTCCCAGGCTCCGCCTTCACCCCGGGGTCCACGATCGACACGAGCCGCACGCCCTCCTGACGCAGCTCCGAGGCGAGTCCCGGCAGATCGGGGAAGCGGTGACGGTCCACCGTGAACACCCGGTGGCCGTCGAGGTGATCGATGTCCAGGTGGAGAGCCGACAGCGGCACGCCGTGCGTCCGGTAACCGGCGGCCACCCGCCGTACCTCCGCGGCATCACCGAAACCGAACCGGGCGTGCTGATGCCCGAGGGCCCAGCGGGGCGGCAGCGCGGGCGCACCCGTAAGAGACGCCCAACCGTGCAGTACCCGGGCAGGCGTGCCCGTCAGCACCCAGTAGCGCAGCGGACCGCCGTCCATCCGGATCTCGCAGGAGCCGGCCCGGTCGTGCCCCGAGCCCCTGCCCTCCTCGCCCTCCTGCAGCGAGACCCGCCCGTCCCACGAGTTGTCATGGAACACCAGGTGCGTACCGGCGTCCGCGACGACCAGCTGCACCGGCATCGTCAGCGACAGCGGATCATCACCGGGCCCGAACGCGCCCCCGGGGTCGGTGTTCCACAGCCGGTACGTGCCGTCCCGCAGCCGCGGCCCGCCCGCCCGGCCGCCCAGCCCGAAGAACCGCGCATCCGCCGCCACCTCGGAGCGCTGCATCCACCGCGACTCACCACCGCACGACCCGGCCCGCACAGCCTCGCTGTCGCCCCCGGACAGTGCCTCCTGTTCCGAGAGACTCTCCTGGGCCGTACCGTCCTCGTGGCCCGCCTCCGGCGCCACGTCCCACCACCGGGGCGGCGACTCCCGGCGCAGCACCACACCACCCGGCGTACGGATCTCCACCGCGCCGAACCGCGACACCGCTACCGTCACCCGCTCCGAGACCACACGCCAGCCGCCCTCGGTGTCCGGCTCCAGCTCCGCCCGGCCGTCCGCCTCGGGGCCGGCCCCCACCAGCGCGTACGAAGGCTCCGGCGCCGCACCGTCCCAGCCGCAGAACACCGCGCCGCCCGCCGTCACCCTGATCCGCAGCGAGGACCGCGCGAACCGCACCACCCCACCGCCCGGCTGCGGCTCCGCCCCCACCGCCGCACCCGGAACCCGCGCCCGTTCCGTACCCCGCCGCGGCAGCCCCGCCGCATCGGCCCGCCTCCGCCGCAGCGCCGACCGTACCGACAACCACCCCTGCGAGGTGCCCACTGCCCTGACCGTCCGTGCCGACCGCACCAGATCCCGCCCGTCCATATCGCTCAGCCTGCCATCAGCGCACCCCGGTGAAAGCATCGTTCAGCTTCCGTTCACCTGCGTTGACCTGCTGTGTCCGCAAAAGAGACACCGCGCCCCGGGCCCTCTGACCCACTGCGGAGCGCGCCGCTCACCTTGTGTCCGCGCCACACACCATTCCCCCCGAATGTGGGGCGTCCACCCTGGTGCCGAAGACGATCACATGGCATCGTCCTGAGCAGTCGTGTCCTGCGCACCCCTACGGACGCGTCGGGCGCCACCGGACGAGGGCGACCGGCGGCACCGCCCACCGCGGCGCACGGACCGGCACACCAGCCGTGTACAGCCCGGGAGCCGCATGATGACCACCGCACCGCAGCCCGCACCCCACCCGGAGCCCCTGTGGCAGCCCGGCGCGGACCGTATCGCCGGAGCACAGGTCACCCGCTTCCAGGAATGGGCCGCCACCCACTACGGCGCGCCCGCAGCAACACAGGGCGACCCCGTCGCGAGCTACGCCGCCCTGCACCGCTGGTCCGTCGACGAGCTGAGCACCTTCTGGCGCGCCACCGCCGAATGGTTCGACGTCCGCTTCAGCACCCCCTACGACACCGTGCTGGCCGACGCCACCATGCCCGGCGCCCGCTGGTTCCCCGGCGCCACACTCAACTACGCCGAGCACGCCCTGCGCGCCGGTGAGGACCCCGCCAGGGCGGCCGACCCCGCCCTCCTGCACGTCGACGAGAGCCACGAACCCACCCCCGTCACCTGGGCCGAGCTGCGCGCCCAGGTCGGCTCGCTCGCCGCCGAACTCCGCCGCCTCGGCGTCCGCCCCGGCGACCGCGTCAGCGGCTACGTACCCAACGTCCCGCAGGCCGTCGTCGCCCTCCTGGCCTCCGCCGCCGTCGGCGCCGTCTGGACCTCCTGCGCCCCCGATTTCGGCGCCCGCAGCGTCCTGGACCGCTTCCAGCAGGTCGAACCGGTCGTCCTGTTCACCGTCGACGGCTACCGCTACGGCGGCAAGGAGCACGACCGCCGCGCCACCGTCAACGAACTGCGCGCCGAACTGCCCAGCCTCACCGCCGTCGTGCACATCCCCCTGCTCGGCACCGAGGCCCCCGAGGGCGCGCTCCACTGGGACGACGTCGTCTCCCGTGACGAAGAGCCGGTCTTCGAGCAGGTGCCGTTCGACCACCCCCTGTGGGTGCTGTACTCCTCCGGCACCACGGGCCTCCCCAAGGCCATCGTCCAGTCCCAGGGCGGCATCCTCCTCGAACACCTCAAGCAGGCCGGACTCCACTGCGACCTCGGCCCCGGAGACCGCTTCTTCTGGTACACCTCCACCGGCTGGATGATGTGGAACTTCCTCGCCGCCGGCCTCCTCGTGGGCTCCACGATCGTCCTCTACGACGGCAGCCCCGGCTTCCCCGACACCGGCGCACAGTGGCGAATCGCCGAACGCACCGGCGCCACCCTCTTCGGCACCTCCGCCGCCTACGTCATGGCCTGCGCCAAGGCCGGCGTCCACCCCGGACGCGACTACGACCTCTCCCGCGTCAAATGCGTCGCCACCACCGGCTCCCCGCTGCCCCCTGACGGCTTCCGCTGGCTCCACGACGAAGTCGCCGAAGACCTCTGGATCGCCTCCGTCAGCGGCGGCACCGACGTCTGCAGCTGCTTCGCCGGCGCCGTACCCACCCTCCCGGTGTACATCGGCGAACTCCAGGCCCCCTGCCTCGGCACCGACCTCCAGGCCTGGGACCCGCAGGGCAAGCCGCTCACCGACGAGGTCGGCGAGCTCGTCGTCACCAACCCGCTGCCCTCCATGCCGATCCGCTTCTGGAACGACCCCGACGGCAGCCGCTACCGGGACAGCTACTTCGAGATGTACCCCGGCACCTGGCGGCACGGCGACTGGATCACCCTCACCGCACGCGGCACCGTCGTCATCCACGGCCGCTCCGACTCCACCCTGAACCGCCAGGGCGTCCGCATGGGCTCCGCCGACATCTACGAAGCCGTCGAACGCCTCCCCGAGATCCGCGAATCCCTCGTCATCGGTCTCGAACTCCCGGACGGCGGCTACTGGATGCCCCTCTTCGTGCACCTCGCCGAGGGCGCCACCCTCGACGACGACCTGCGCGGCCGGATCAAGCAGACCATCCGCACCCAGCTCTCGCCGCGCCACGTCCCCGACGACATCATCGAGGCCCCCGGAGTGCCGCACACGCTCACCGGCAAGCGCATCGAAGTACCCGTCAAGCGCCTGCTCCAGGGCACCCCGCTCGAAAAGGCGGTCAACCCCGGCTCGGTCGACAACCTCGAACTCCTCCGGTTCTACGAGCGGATCGCCGCCGACCGCGCACAGTGATCATCCGAGCCGCCGGAAAGCCCTGTTCATGGTCGGTTCCGGCGGCTCACACCGGCCATTGTCAGACCCCTCGCTTACGCTCAGTGAGCAATGAGTCATCGGCGACGACGACTCCCGAGCGCGGACCGGCCCGCCGGCCGGCCCCCGCTCGCTCACCAGCGTCATCAAGGGGGAAACCATGGCCAGGACCGCACGCCGCACCCAGCCCGCCGACCGGCACGGCGGCAAACGACGTCACACCCGTCGCGCCCGCGGCCCCGCTAGCCGCGCCCGCCGCAGGACCGCCACGGCTCCACGACGACTGGCCCGCGAAATCCCCGGCACCCTCGCCGTCCTGCCGACGCCCGAGGACCTCGCGGCCATGAGCCGCTACCGCACCTTCCCCTTCACCGGCCAGGACCACACCGGCTACCTCCGCCGACTCGACGGCCTCCTCCGCACTCGCACCGCCCAGGGCCGGCACACGGCCCTCACCCTCTTCGATCCCGGCGAATACGCCACCTACTGCAGCGACACCGGCCTCGACCCCGACCGGCCGGAGAGCCGCGCCCGCTACACCACCGAGGTCGCCGCCACCGGCGCCATCGTTCCGTACAGCGGCCGACGGCTCACCGACACCCTGCCCGCGCTCCGCGACGAAGCCGCCCGCCAGGACACCTGGGACCGGGCCGGTGCCCTCCTCACGGCCGCCGGCCGCTGCCCCACCTGCGACGGCGACACCGCACACGACGCCTTCGAACATGCCTCCCAGGCCATGCTCCGACTCCTCGACGCCCTCGGGCCCGGCAGCCACCACCTCGTCTGCAGCGTCACCGCGAGCGACAGTGGCCCGCTCCTCGCGGCCGTGCACGCCACGGCGCTCCCCGACGGCCGCCTGCACCTGGCCGAAGCGGAAGCCCTGGTCTTCTGCACCGTCCTCGCCGCCGGCATCACCCTCCGCGGCCCCGGCGGCGTCGTCTCCCGCACCCTCGACGACCAGCGCGGCGACGAGGTCCGCGGCTGGTCCCTCCGCGGCAACTGGCTCACCGCCCTCACCGCGGCCGAGGTCTTCTCCGCGTACTGCACCGACGCCAGGACAGGCGACCCCCTCTCACCCGAACCAGGCGTCGACTACCTCCCCGGCATCGCCCTGCCCTCACCCACCTACGCCCACGAGCGCTGCGGGGACACGTAAGGGAGGGCAAACGAACCCGAAAAGCAGATGGCCGCCCCGCCACCAGGGCGGGACGGCCATCAAGACCACGGCACTACGCCGTTGAGCACGCTGCGCTCACTCGCCGGAGAGCACCGCCTGCGCCGCCAGACGCGCCTCCTCAGCAGTGTCCGCCGCACGCGCCGCCGACGCGGCACGCTCGCACTGCGCCAGCGTGTGCTTCGCCAGCGTCGCGCGCACGTAAGGAAGCGACGCCGCACCCATGGAAAGGCTGGTGACGCCGAGCCCCGTCAGCACACACGCGAGCAGCGGGTCCGAAGCCGCCTCGCCGCACACACCACAGCTCTTGCCCTCGGCCTTGGCGGCCTCGGCCGACGTCGCCACCAGGTCGAGCAGCGCGGGCTGCCACGGGTCCTGCAGCCGGGACACCGCACCGACCTGACGGTCGGCCGCGAAGGTGTACTGCGCCAGGTCGTTCGTGCCCAGCGACAGGAACTCCACCTCCTGCAGGATCGAACGCGCCCGGAGCGCGGCGGACGGAATCTCCACCATCGCACCGAACTTCGCCTGCAGCCCCGCCTCACGGCACGCGTCGGCGAACGCCTTGGCGTCCGTACGGTCGGCCACCATCGGGGCCATGACTTCGAGGTAGACCGGCAGCCCCTCCGCCGCCTTCGCCAGCGCGGTGAGCTGGGTCCGCAGCACATCGGGGTGGTCGAGCAGGGTACGCAGACCCCGCACGCCCAGCGCCGGGTTCGGCTCGTCCGCCGGCGTCAGGAAGTCCAGCGGCTTGTCCGCGCCCGCGTCCAGCACACGCACGACCACCCGGCCCTCGGGGAAGGCCTCCAGCACCTGGCGGTACGCCTCGACCTGCTTCTCCTCCGACGGCGCGTTCTTGCTGTCGTCGAGGAACAGGAACTCGGTACGGAACAGGCCGACGCCCTCGGCACCGGCCTCCACCGCCGCCGGCACGTCCGCCGGACCGCCGACGTTCGCCAGCAGCGGCACCTTGTGCCCGTCCGACGTCGCACCCGGACCCGTGGCGGCGGCCAGCGCGGCCTTCCGCTCCTCGGCCGCCCGCTCCATCTCCGCGCGCTTCTCGTCGCTCGGGTTGATGAAGATCTCCCCGGTGCTGCCGTCCACGGCCACCACCGTGCCCTCGACCAACTCGTGCGCGCCCGGCAGCGCGACGACGGCCGGCACGCCCAGCGCCCGCGCGAGAATCGCGCTGTGGCTGGTCGGCCCGCCCTCCTCGGTGACAAAACCGAGCACCAGCGACGGGTCCAGCAGCGCCGTGTCGGCCGGCGCGAGGTCCCGCGCGATCAGCACGTACGGCTCGTCGCTGTCCGGCACACCCGGCATGGGCACGCCCAGCAGCCGCGCGACGATCCGGTTCCGCACGTCGTCCAGGTCCGCGACCCGGCCCGCCAGGTACTCCCCGGCACCGGCCAGCAGCGCCCGGTACGCGGCGAACGCGTCGTACACGCCGCGCTCGGCCGTGCTGCCCACCGCGATCCGACGGTCGACGTCGGCCATCAGCTCGGGGTCCTGGGCCATCATGGCCTGGGCCTCCAGCACCGCCTGCGCCTCACCGCCCGCGAGGTTGCCGCGGGCGATCAGGTCGGCGGCCACGGCTTCCACGGCCTGGCGGGCGCGCCCCTGCTCGCGCTCCGCTTCCTCGGCGGGGATCTGCTTGGCCGGCGGCTCCAGCACCGCCGTCCCCATGTGCCGTACCTCGCCTATGGCGACACCGTGGCTCACGCCGACGCCTCGCAGCGTTGTCTCCATTGCACCCGTCTCCGTGTGATGCGACGGCCGGTGCCGCCGCGTTGAATGTCGTACGTGCCGTTCCTGCGTACCGTCTTGCGGTACCGCTGTACGGAACGGCGTCGGCGTCACTGCCAGCTGAAGAGCTGGTCCCCGGCCTTCACGTCGCCGTCCTCGCGCACGTCACCGAGCGCGTCGGCAGTGGCCTCGAGGGCGACGACGGGGCAGACCGGCGACTTGCCGGCCTCTTCGACGGCGGCCGGGTCCCAGCGGACGACGCCTTGGCCGCGCGTCACGGTGTCCCCCTTGTTGACGAGCAGCTCGAAGCCCTCGCCATTGAGCTGAACGGTGTCGATGCCCAGGTGCGTGAGCACGCCGTGCCCTTCGCCGTCGACGACGACGAACGCGTGCGGGTGCAGAGAAACAACGACGCCGTCCACGGGCGCGAGCGCCACGGAAGGCTCGCGGGCCGGGTCGATAGCGGTACCGGGCCCCACCATCGCGCCGGAGAAGACGGGGTCAGGAACTGCGCTGAGCCCGATGGCGCGTCCGGCGAGCGGGGACGTCACGGTGGTCATGGGAAGCCTCCCAGGGGTGGAGATCTATCAGGTCGCCGTCACTACCTGTCCCGGACGGCGCACCGGTCAGAGCGTAAGTCATAAGAAGTGGACACTCCGCACGACAGACGGGAGGCGCGATCATGCGTGTGAAGGGGTGCAGCTGGACGGCGGCCCTCCCCCGATTTGCCTCGCCCCAACCCCACCTGTACTGTCTTACTCCTGCCCCGGAACGAGGACGCAATCACTGCGGCCCGCGAAGGAAGCAGCACCCCATCAGTCTTGATCTGAGAATCTCGATCATTTCTGCATGCCTGCATCGCTTCTTGTGATGTGTGCATTGATGCGGAAAGGGACGCGGTTCGGAAGACCGAAAAGGCCTGATAGAGTGTGAAACACCGAAGGGAAGCGCCCGGAGGAAAGCCCGAGAGGGTGAGTACAAAGGAAGCGTCCGTTCCTTGAGAACTCAACAGCGTGCCAAAAGTCAACGCCAGATATGTTGATACCCCGTCTCCAGCATTCGCTGGGACGAGGTTCCTTTGAAAGTCCTGCCCGGCATGGTCCGGCGCAGGCACACACAGCGAGGACGCTGTGAACGGGTTGGACTATTCCTCCGACCTGTTCCGCTCTCGTGTGTGTTTCACCGGATTACCGGTAAACATTCACGGAGAGTTTGATCCTGGCTCAGGACGAACGCTGGCGGCGTGCTTAACACATGCAAGTCGAACGATGAACCTCCTTCGGGAGG
>NZ_JBVJIF010000003.1:0-792945 GCF_055586425.1 Streptomyces sp. NPDC050806
TGACTTTTGGCACGCTGTTGAGTTCTCAAGGAACGGACGCTTCCTTTGTACTCACCCTCTCGGGCTTTCCTCCGGGCGCTTCCCTTCGGTGTTTCCAACCTTACCAGATCCTTTTCGGTGATCCGGCCCCCTGCTGGAGCGGGGTTGCTTTCCGGTCGGGCCCTTGCGGGCTTTCCCTTTCGGCGTTTCCGACTCTATCAGATCCTGGTCCGTGCCTTTTCCGGCTCGAATTCGTTTCCGATTCCCTGTCGGGAGGGGTTACGCCTTTCGGCGTGCCGCCACTTTAGCGGATTCCCTTGATTGCTCATAATCGGCGTCGACCTGGTCGGCCCGATACAACCGAAATCCGATTTTCGGCAACGCGAAAATGAACCCGGTTGAGGGAATCGTTCGAAGTGATGGTGGTGCCGCCTGCGGCGTGCGCACATAGCGCTGCCCGTCTCAAGCGGCTCGGGCTACATTACGGGCGTGCTGCGGCAGAGTCAAGCAGCCCTGGTCCGTCGTTTCCGCGGGACGTGCGCGCGGTACGGACTGACCGTCGGATCGCCCTCGATCCAGAAGCGCCAGGGGTGGGTCGCCCCCTCGCCGCCGACTCCGGTGCGCGGGCCGTTGCGCACCCGGTCCCGGTCCGCCGGAGTGCCCGTCAGGACGGAGAGCGGCGCATCCGGGCCCGCGCACACGTCCGTGCCGTTCAGCTGCCGGTCGACGGCCAGGCCGGTGGCCAGCCGGGCCGGGCCCTGGGCCAGTTCGCTCTCGCGGCGGGACTTGGGGCGACGCTCCGCCACCTGGTCCGTGCCGGACAGCACCTCGCCGGCGCGCAGCAGGACACCGCTCGCGTAGCCGTCGGGGCCGCACACGAGGTTGAGGCTGAACCACATGCCGTAGATGAAGTACACATACGCGTGTCCGGGCGGGCCGAACATCGATGCGTTCCGCTCCGTACGGCCCCGATAGGCGTGCGAGCCGGGGTCGTTCTCCCCGTCGTACGCCTCGACCTCCGTGAGGCGCAGCTCGACGGGGCCCTCGGGGGTGTTGCGCACCAGAGTGCGGCCGAGCAGGTCGGGGGCGACCTCGAGGACGGGACGGTCGAAGAATGTCCGCGGCAGCGGCATTCGTGCGGGTTCGGAGATCATGCGTTCCCAGGGTAATGGACCTCGGGGCGTTTCTTCCGGGGCTCCGGAGTGGCCGGTGAGCACCGCGTCTTGGCAGGGTGTGGGCGTGCGGCGGCCGGCCGCCGGGGGAACCGCCGTACGCCGTTTCGCGTTCGTAGGGGTCAAGCCCGGGCCGGGCGGGATCGTCGCGGCCGGAGAACAACGGAGTACAGGCACGTGCCTGGGGAGGACGATCAATGGGGTTCAAGAAGCTGCTGGCGAGTCTGGGTGCGGGGGGCGCGTCCGTGGAGACGGTGCTCTTCGAGGAGAACGTCGTGCCCGGCGGCGTCGTACAGGGTGAGGTGCGCATCCAGGGCGGATCGGTCGCGCAGCAGATCGAGGGCCTGTCGGTCGGTCTGCAGGCCCGGGTCGAGGTCGAGGGGCAGGACCAGGAGTACAAGCAGGACATCGAGTTCACCCGGCAGAAGCTGGGCGGCGCCTTCGAGGTGCAGGCCGGCGCCACGCACGCGGTGCCGTTCGGGCTGGAGATCCCGTGGGAGACGCCGGTCACGATGTTCCTCGGGCAGCACCTGCACGGGATGAACGTCGGCGTCACCACGGAGCTGGCGATCGCCCGTGCGGTCGACTCCGGTGACCTCGATCCGGTGAACGTGCACCCGCTGCCGGCGCAGCAGGCGATCCTCGACGCCTTCGGGCAGCTCGGGTTCCGGTTCAAGAGTGCGGACCTGGAGCGCGGGCACATCCGGGGGACGCGGCAGAAGCTGCCCTTCTACCAGGAGGTCGAGTTCTTCGCGCCGCAGCAGTACCGGGGCCTGAACCAGGTCGAGCTGTCCTTCGTGGCGGACGACCGGGCGATGGACGTCGTCCTGGAGATGGACAAGAAGCCGGGCCTGTTCACCGAGGGCAGCGACACCTTCCGCTCCTTCGAGGTGGGGCTGCACGACTTCCAGAACACGGACTGGGCGGCGTACCTGAACCAGTGGCTGGCCGAGGTCGGCGGCAAGCGGAACTGGTTCTGAGCCGACAGCGCATCGGTGTCCGGCCCGCGGGCATGAGATCCGCCGGGCCGGGCACCGGTTCTGTCGCGAAGAGGTTCTAACCTGGCCGGACGGTCTCCGAACGCGATCAGGAGGTGTCGAAGTGTCCGAGCAGAAGCGCCGGCCGCTCCCGCACGACTTTCATCCGCAGGTGCCCTCGTTCACGGTGGTGAGCGACGATCTGCAGGAGGGCGGGACGTTGGCGGACGCCCAGGTGTTCAGCGCGGGGAACACCTCGCCGCACCTGCGGTGGGAGGGTGCCCCGGAGGGCACCGGCAGTTACGCCGTCACCTGCTTCGACCCGGACGCGCCGACCGGCAGCGGTTTCTGGCACTGGTCGGTGTTCGACATCCCGGCGTCGGTGACGGAGCTGCCCGCCGGTGCGGGCTCCGGTGACATGAAGGGCCTGCCCGAGGGTGCGGTCCACGTACGCAACGACTACGGGACGCGGGACTTCGGGGGCGCCGCGCCGCCGCCCGGTGACGGCTCGCACCGCTACGTCTTCACCGTGTACGCGGTGGACCAGGAGAAGCTCGGTCCGGACGCGGACGCGGACGCCTCGCCCGCCGTGGTGGGCTTCAACCTGCGGTTCCACACGCTGGGCCGGGCCCAGCTGATCGGCGAGTACGAGATTCCCGCCGAGAGCTGACCGCGGTTCCGTACGCGCGTACCCGCCCGCATGCCGTGCGCGGGTCCGTGCGTCCGTAATTCCGTTGCGCCCCGGCGCCCCGGATCGCACAGTGGTGTTCGGCCGACGGTTGCCACATGGCCGTCGGGCAGTCGGCACCGCAGTGGCGGGGGCGGCGGGGCGCAGGTGTGTCTCCTCGCTGCCTGCCGGAGTCCGCTTCGTGTCGGACGTCCGCGCCGGCTGCCGTGGGCGCTCCGGGTCCCTTGTCACGGGGGTGGGGCCCGGAGCGTTCCCTTGCCCTCTCTTCTCCCCGCGCTTCTCCCCTCCCTTCCCCGGCCTCGCGCTCCCGTTCCCGGTTCGCCGTTCGTTCGCCTTTCGCTCACCTGCCATCTCCCTTGCGGCAGACGGAAATTGCGTTGTCCAGGGGATCACTGGAACTGCACAGTGGAGCCACTTCGCCGAGCGGCGGACGGATGCGGGAGGTGGTCGGGATGCGCGAGACGCTGGTCCTCAATGCGAGCTTCGAGCCGCTGTCGACGGTGTCGCTGCGGCGCGCGGTGGTGCTGGTCATGCAGGACAAGGCCGTGGTCGAGCAGGCGCACCCGGGACTGCGTGTCCGGGCCGCCTCGCTGGATCTTCCGGTGCCGCAGGTGATCAGGCTGAGCCACTACGTACGGGTGCCGTTCCGAAGACAGGCGCCGTGGTCGCGGCGGGGTGTGCTGGTGCGGGACCAGCACCGCTGCGCGTACTGCGGGCGGCGCGCGACGACGGTGGACCACGTGGTGCCACGGGCGCACGGGGGCGGTGACACCTGGCTGAATACGGTCGCGTCGTGTGCCACGGACAACCACCGCAAAGCGGACCGTACGCCGGAGCAGGCGGGGATGGAGCTGCTGCGGCGGCCGTTCGTGCCGACGCCGGCCGACACGATGCTGGCGGCGCTGGGGGTGTCCGCGCGGGAGGCGCTGCCGGACTGGCTGGCGCAGCCGGCGTAGGGGCGGGCGCACTGGTGCGTGTGAGGGGGCGCGGGGAGACCCGCGCCCCTTCGTCGTACGCGTGCCTCAGCGCAGCAGGAGTTGGGCGATCGCCACGATGCCGACGGTGACGATGACGCCGCGCAGGACGGTGGGCGACAGCCGGCGGCCGATCTTCGCGCCGAGCTGGCCGCCGAGCGCGGAGCCGACGGCGATCAGTACGACGGCGGTCCAGTCGAAGTCGGCGACGAAGAGGAAGAAGAGCGCGGCGACGCCGTTGACGAGCAGCGCGAGCACGTTCTTGAGGGCGTTGAGGCGCTGCAGGTCCTCGTCGAGCAACAGGCCCATCAGGGAGATGTACAGGACGCCCTGGGCGGCGCCGAAGTAGCCGCCGTACGCGCTGGCGAGCAGCAGTCCGGTCAGCAGTCCGAGGCCGCCGTCGCGGTGCGGTGTGGTGCCGTTGCGGGCGCGGCGGGCCTTGACGGCGGCGGAGAGCCGGGGCTGGAGGACGACGAGGACGAGCGCGACGGCGATGAGCGCGGGGACGATCGCGTCGAAGGCGTCGGAGGGCAGGGCGAGCAGCAGCACGGCCCCGGCCAGGCCGCCGAGGAGGGCGGCGATACCGAAGCGGACGACGCGGCGGCGCTGGCCGCGCAGTTCGCGCCGGTAGCCTATGGCGCCGCTCACGGAGCCCGGTACGAGGCCGAGGCTGTTGGAGACGTTGGCGGTGATGGGCGGCAGGCCGACGGCGAGCAGTACGGGGAAGGTGATGAGCGTCCCGGACCCGACGACGACGTTGATGGCGCCGGCGCCCATACCGGCGGCGAGGACGGCGAGGGCTTCCCAGACAGTCATGCCGAACCCCTGGCGCGTGATCGATGCGTCATGAACCGATCATGCACCAGGGGTTCGGTGGGTGTGCTGCGGGACCACGGTCCGAGACGGCCGCGGTGGGGCGTCAGTCGATGGGCGGCTGCTGGCGGGGCGGGGCCGCCGGGGCCGGGGCCGCGGGGGCACCGCCGGCCGGGGCGAAGCTGTTGATGGCGCCGCCGAGGCCCTTGAGCGCGTCGCCGATCTCGCTGGGCACGATCCAGAGCTTGTTGGCGTCGCCCTCGGCGATCTTCGGGAGCATCTGGAGGTACTGGTAGGAGAGCAGCTTCTGGTCCGGGTCACCGGCGTGGATGGACTCGAAGACCGTCCGGATCGCCTGCGCCTCACCCTCGGCGCGCAGGGCCGCGGCCTTGGCCTCACCTTCGGCGCGCAGGATCGCGGACTGCTTCTCACCCTCGGCGCGGAGGATCTCGGACTGCCGGACACCCTCGGCCTGGAGGATCGCGGCGCGCTTGTCACGGTCGGCGCGCATCTGCTTCTCCATCGAGTCCTGGATGGAGGTCGGCGGCTCGATGGCCTTGAGCTCGACGCGGTTGACGCGGATGCCCCACTTGCCGGTGGCCTCGTCCAGGACACCGCGCAGTGCCGCGTTGATCTCCTCACGGGAGGTCAGGGTGCGCTCCAGGTCCATGCCGCCGATGATGTTCCGGAGCGTGGTGACGGTGAGCTGCTCGATCGCCTGGATGTAGCTGGCGACCTCGTACGTCGCGGCGCGGGCGTCGGTCACCTGGTAGTAGATGACCGTGTCGATGTTCACGACCAGGTTGTCCTGGGTGATGACCGGCTGCGGCGGGAACGGGACGACCTGTTCACGCAGGTCGATGCGGTTCCGGATGGAGTCGATGAACGGCACGACGATGTTCAGGCCCGCGTTCAGGGTGCGGGTGTAGCGGCCGAAACGCTCGACGATGGCGGCGCTGGCCTGCGGAATGACCTGGATCGTCTTGATGAGTGCGACGAACACCAGCACCACCAGGATGATCAGGACGATGATGATCGGTTCCACAGTGGCTCCCCGTGTCCCTTTCGTAGCTGTCGGCCGGTCCCGCCCGGCGTGTCGTTGATCGAGTCTTTCAGAGACTCACCCTCTTGTGCAGGCCGTTCTCCGGTCCCGCGAGGGCCTGTTGATCAAGAGCGTCACATCACGACGGCGGTTGCTCCCTCGATGTCCACGACGTCCACTTTCTGCCCCGGCTCGTAGACCTGGCTCTCGTCCAGGGCGCGCGCGGACCACACCTCGCCGTTCAGTTTGATCCGGCCGCCGCCGGAGCTGTCGACCCGCTCCAGGACGGTGGCCTGGCGGCCCTTCAGGGCGTCGACGCCGGAAGCCATGGCGGCCGGCCGTGAGCGGGCGCGGTTGGCGATCGGGCGGACGACCGCGACGAGCGCGACCGAGACGGCCGCGAAGACGATGACCTGCATCACCGTGCCGCCGCCGAGGGCGGCCACGACGGCACCGGCCACGGCGCCGACAGCGAACATCCCGAATTCCGGCATCGCGGTGACGACGAGAGGAATACCCAGCCCTACGGCGGCGATGAGCCACCACACCCATGCATCCACGGTGTCATGGTAGATCGGCGGGCGGCCCCGCGGACAGGGTCCGATCGATCGCGGCCGGATCGTGCGGGGCTTTTCGGCCCCGGCCGCGCGCCGGGGCCCCGCGCCGCGTCAACTGTCAGGCGAGCGGCAGACCTTGAGCCGTCCAGCGGTCGCCGTTGCGCTCGACGACCAGCGGGAGGCCGAAGCAGCGCGAGAGGTTGCTGGAGGTCAGCTCCAGATCGATGGGGCCGGCGGCGAGCACCTTGCCCTGACGGATCATCAGTACGTGGGTGAAGCCCGGCGCGATCTCTTCGACGTGGTGCGTGACCATGATCATCGACGGCGCGAACGGGTCGCGGGCGAGCCGGCCGAGGCGGCGTACGAGGTCCTCGCGGCCGCCGAGGTCCAGGCCGGCGGCCGGCTCGTCCAGGAGGAGCAGCTCGGGGTCGGTCATCATCGCGCGGGCGATGAGGGTCCGCTTGCGCTCGCCCTCGGAGAGCGTGCCGAACTTCCGGTCGAGATAGGCCGTCATGCCCAGCCGGTCGAGGAAGGCGCGGGCGCGCTGCTCGTCGACCTCGTCGTAGTGCTCCTGCCAGGTGGCGGTCATGCCGTACGCGGCGGTGAGCACGGTCTGCAGCACGGTCTGGCGGCGCGGCAGCTTGTCGGCGAGCGCGATACCGGCCATGCCGATGCGCGGCCGGAGGTCGAAGACGTCGACCTTGCCGAGGGTCTCTCCCAGGATCGTGCTGGTGCCCGTGGTCGGGAAGACGTAGCTGGAGGCGACATTGAGGAGGGTGGTCTTGCCGGCGCCGTTCGGGCCCAGGATCACCCAGCGCTCTCCCTCCTTCACCGACCAGGAGACCTGGTCCACCAGAGCCCGGCCCTCGCGGACCACGGATACGTCCACCAGCTCCAGAACATCGCTCATGAGCGCGTTGTCTCCCATTGCATCTCGGTCCTCGCGTGCACCTGTAGGCGCAGCCCCCCTGCAAACCTACGCCACCCATTGTCAGTGCCTGTCCTTAGGCTGGGTCCATGCTCGATGAACCTCGCTCAGGACGGCTGGCCGCGTGGGGAAATGCCCTTTTGGCCGGATTGGTCCCACCTGATGACGCAGCGGAGCGGATCGCGGAGGGTGACGCGGTGCACCGCGTCACCGGGCTGCCCGGCGAATCGGGGCCGGTGGGGCTGACGCTCGCGCTGGGCCGGCTGCGGGCGCTGGGCGCGACCGGCCTGCGCGTGGCGCTGCCGGTGCCGGGCCACCCGCTGGGGCTGAGCGGCCCGCCGGAGTTCAATGCGCGGGCGCTGGCGGCCGGGGAGGCGGTGATCGCCTGCGGGGTGGCGCTGGGCCTGGTGCCGGAGGTGCACGAGGCCGGGCCCGAGGGCGATGTGCACGTCGAGGTCGTGTGGCACTGCACGACCGTCCGGGACGCGCCGCCGGCCGACGTCCCCTCGCTGGGCGAGGCGGAGCGGGAGCTGGCCGAGGCGCTGCGGGAGGCGACGGAGCTGCTGGCGAAGCTGGACGTGGCCGGATCCGGACCGGTCGCCGCGGCGGCGCTGGAGGCGTACCGGGCGCGGGCCGAGGCGGGCCGGCAGCTGCTCGCGCCGGGGTACCCGCCGCGCGCGGTGCGGGTGCTGGAGCTGGCGCAGAAGGTCGGGGCGCTGATCGACATCGCGCGGGGCCCCGCGGGCGGCGACGGGCGGGAGCACGGGGCGGCGGTCAGCTCGTCGCAGATCGCCGCACGGATGGACGCGTTGCGTCCGGTGGAGCGGACTGCGCGGCGGGCGCAGGTGGCGGCGTACGACTCGTTCGTGGAGGAACGGGAACGGAGGGCCCCCTAGGGGGCCGGATCTCCGACGGGGGCTGCGGTCTGGGCGGCGGAGCGCCCGGCCGAACGCCGTAGGGGTGCTGTGCGATGGCGGGCGCGCCACCGTCGTGGCCTGGCGCGCAGTTCCCCGCGCCCCTTAAGCCGGCGGCCCGCCGTACACTTTTCGGTACGCGGCCGGGCGCGCCACCGTCGTGGCCGGGCGCGCAGTTCCCCGCGCCCCTCAAGCCGGCGGCCCGCCGTGGGCCTTCCCGTACGCAGCCGGGTGCACCACCGACGTGGTTGCTCGCGCCGTTCCCCGCGCCCCTTTGTGGCGCTTATGCGCCCACGCCGTGGCGGACCGCCCAGAGGGCTGCCTGGGTGCGGTCTGCCAGGTCCAGTTTCATGAGGATGTTGGAGACGTGGGTCTTCACGGTCTTCTCGGAGAGGACCAGGGCACGGGCGATCTCGCGGTTGGAGCGGCCGTCCGCTATCAGGGCCAGTACCTCGCGCTCCCGGTCGGTGAGGGAGCCGCCGCGGCCCTGGCCGTTGCTCGCTTCCTCCTGGCTGAGCAGCGCGTCGGCCACCTCCGGCTGCAGCAGGACGTGCCCGGCGTGCACGGACCGGATGGCGCCGGCCAGCGCGTCGGGGTCGATGTCCTTGTAGACGTAGCCGGCGGCGCCCGCCCGGAGCGCCGGGATCACGGTCCGCTGCTCGGTGAAGCTGGTGACGATCAGCACTCTGGCCGGGTTGCGCTGCTCACGCAGCAGCCGCAGCGCCTCGACCCCGTCCATGCCGGGCATCTTGACGTCCATCAGGACGACGTCCGGCCCGAGACGCTCGGCCGCGGCGACGCCCTCCTCGCCGTCGGCGGCCTCGCCCACGACCTCGATGTCGTCCTGGACCTCCAGGAACGTCCGCAGGCCCCGCCGCACGACCTGGTGGTCGTCGACGAGCAGCACCTTGATGGGGCCGCCGAGCGAGCCCCTGTCTCCGTCAGCCACCGGGGACCTCCATCTCGACAGCGGTGCCCTTGCCGGGCCCCGATTCCACCGTGAGCGTGCCGCCGACGCCACTCGCCCGGTCCCGCATCGACACCAGGCCCAGATGGCGCCCGGCGCGGCGGACGGCGCCGGGGTCGAAGCCGCGGCCGTCGTCGGCGATCCGCAGTACCGCGCCCTGCCGGTGCCGGGCGAGCGTCACGTCGACACGCTGCGCGTCGGCGTGCCGGAGCGCGTTGTGCAGCGCCTCCTGCGCCACCCGCAGCAGCGCCTCCTCCTGCGCGGCGGGCAGCGCCCGCAGCCCGTGGGCGGCGAAGGTGACCTTGGCGTTGTGCGCGCGGTCGAGGACCTGGATCTGGGTACGCAGTGTGGCGATCAGCCCGTCCTCGTCCAGGGCCGCCGGCCGCAGCTCCACGACGGCGGCGCGCAGCTCGTCGGCGGCCTCCGCGGCGAGCCGGGTGACCTGCTGCAGCTCGTCCTTGGCGCGGGCCGGGTCGCGGTCGACGAGCGCGGTGGCGGCCTGCGCGGTCAGCCGCAGCGAGAAGAGCTTCTGGGAGACCGCGTCGTGCAGCTCGTGGGCCAGCCGGGCGCGCTCCCCCGCGATGGTCAGCTCGCGGCTCCGCTCGTAGAGCCGGGCGTTGGTCAGGGCGATGGCGGCGTGCTGGGCGAGCATGCCGAGCAGCGCCTCGTCCTCGGCGGTGAAGTTGCAGCCGCCGGTCGGCAGCGGGCACCGCTTGTTGGCGAGGAAGAGCGCGCCGAGGATCTCGTCGCCGTCGGCCACCGGCATGCCCAGGAAGTCCGACATGTCGGGGTGGGCGCTGGGCCAGCCCTCGAAGCGGGGGTCGTTGCGGACGTCGCCGAGACGCTGCGGGGTGGCGTCCTTGAGCATCGCGGCGAGGATGCCGTGCTGGCGGGGCAGCGGGCCGATGGCCTTCCACTGCTCCTCGCTCACCCCGTCCACGACGAACTGCGCGAAGCCACCGTGATCGTCCGGCACCCCCAGCGCCGCGTACTCGGCGTCCAGGAGCTCGCGGGCGGAGGCGACGATCGTCTTGAGCACGTCGCGCACCTCCAGGTGCCGGCTCATGGCGAGGATGGCGCTGCTCACCGCGGAGAGCCCGGCACCCCGCTCCGCCCCTGGTCCGTTGGTCATGCACTCACGGTACCGGTGGGCCGCACGGTCCGTATCGGCCCGCGGCGGGGCCCCGGCCGGGTCCCGGGACGTAGGTCCGGAGTCCCGGTGCCGGGAGCCGGATCCGGTGGGCATTTCCGCCCCGGCCACAGGGGACCATGGCCGCTCCGGAAGCGGGACTTTGTGCCCCCTATATATAGGGGAAAGGAACGGCGGCCTATTGCGCCTGCTCAAGGCGTTCTTTCACGTCCGCCCGAAGGCGGTGTTTCGCGCGCGCCCGAAGACAGTCTTTCGCGCGCGCCCGAGGCGGTCTTTCGCGGTCGCCCGGTACGGGCCACACTCCCGGCCATGACGACTTCACGGAAAAGCTGGTCCCCCGTCCACGGCGAGCCGTACCGTCCCGTCCCCCACCGGCCCGCGCGGATGCCGGCCGCGGAATCCCGGGCGCGCGCGGCGGAACTGCGGGAACGGATGGCGGAGCGCCGTACGGTACGCCGTTTCGCCCCCGATCCGGTGCCCGAGCAGGTGATCAGGGACGCCATAGCGTGCGCCGCCACCGCGCCCTCCGGGGCACATCAGCAGCCCTGGACGTTCGTGCTGGTCAAGGATCCGGAAGTACGGCGGCGCATCCGGGCGGCCGCGGAGGCGGAGGAGCGCCTTTCGTACGACGGGCGGCTGGGCGAGGAGTGGCTGACGGCGCTGCGGCCGCTGGGCACCGACGAGGTCAAGCCGCACCTGACCGACGCGCCGCATCTGATCGTGGTCTTCCAGCAGCGCTACTGGCTGGGCCCGGACGGCACCAAGCGCAAGCACTACTACGTGGACGAATCGGTGGGGATCGCGGTGGGCATGCTGCTGTCCGCGCTCCACCTGTCGGGCCTGGCGGCGCTGGTGCACACCCCCAGCCCGATGGGCTTCCTGCGGGCGGAGCTGGGGCGGCCGGTCAACGAGAAGGCGTTCGCGGTGATCCCGGTGGGGCACCCCGCGGCGGACTGCGAGGTGCCGGATCTGGTGCGCAAATCGCTGGACCAGGTTCTGGTGGAGCGATAACGCTCACGGTGCGTGCCGCCGCGATGACATAACGCCATACGCCCCCCGTAAACATGTGAGCCCGCACATAGGGCGTACATCACTTACGAAGAATGTTAGTGGTATGCGAATGCGGGCAGCGGCGGGATCGCATCCGGGTCACCCCTTGGAGAGAACGGAACGGGACGCAATTCGGCGACCCCCGGTTCCACTAAACAGCTTCGTACGTCACATGATTGCAGCGCCAAATTCCGACCGCTAACAATGGCTGACGTCGCCCGGCGCCGTGGAAAAGGATCTCGGCGTTCTCGCGCCATTCCGGCCCACGCGACGTCCCCCATTGGAAGAGGTTCTTTCCGCATGCCCCTGCACGCCATTCCTGGCTACAGCCGCCTGAACCGGAATCACAAGCTCTCCGCCGCTGCCGTGGCCGCGGGCGGTGCCGCCGCCGTCGTCATCGCCGTCGTTCCGGGTTCGGCCAACGCCGAGCCGGCGCACTCCGCGTCGGCCCAGAACGTCAAGCCCGTCGCCTACCACGTGGTCGACGACTCCTCGGCCTACAGCCTGGTCGACAACGCCGCCGCCAAGGCGCAGAACGCCGAGCTGACCCAGAACAGCACGCGCGCCGCCGAGCAGGCCGGCAACGAGGCCTTCGCCGCGAAGAAGCAGGCCGAGGGCGACGCCAAGGCCGCCGCTCAGGCCAAGGCCAAGGCTGCCGCCGACGCGGCCGCCCAGGCCAAGGAGGCCGCCAAGAACAAGGCCGACCAGCAGCGCACCACGACGCAGGCCGCCAGCCGGTCCGCCGAGCGCAAGCCGGTCACCTACGCCAACAACCTGGACGGCTGGATCAAGGAATCCATGTCGATCATGAAGAAGCACGGGATCCCCGGCTCCTACGAGGGCATCAAGCGCAACATCATGCGTGAGTCCGGCGGTAACCCGCGGGCGATCAACAACTGGGACGTGAACGCCCAGATGGGTATCCCGTCCAAGGGCCTGCTGCAGATCATCAAGCCCACCTTCGACCAGTACCACGTCGACGGCACGGCGAACGACCAGTACGACCCGGTCGCCAACATCGTCGCCTCCTGCAACTACGCGGCCGACAAGTACGGCTCCATGGACAACGTCGACTCGGCGTACTGAGCCACTGCTGCGCGCCGGAGCTCCGGCGCCGGACGATGAACGCCGCGAGGGGCGGCACCCGGACAGGGTGCCGCCCCTCGCGGCTGTCGTCGTGCGGACGGCGGGGCCTACTTGCGCATGACCTCGGGCTCGTGGCGGCGCAGCAGGCGCGCCACCGCGAAGGCGAGCACGACGCCGAGCGCCAGCATGAAGACCATGTCCATCACGTAGACACCGGTCTGGTGCTGCCACAGCGGGTCGGGGTTGCCCTTCTCCCACGGGAGGAGGGTGTTCAGGTCGGCGGTGGCGCCCAGCGCGGCGACCGCCCAGCGCGAGGGCATCAGCCAGGAGAGCTGGGCGACGCCCGGGGTGTCGAAGAGCTGGAAGAGCACGCCGGTGAAGACGACCTGCACGATGGCGAACATGACCAGCAGCGGCATGGTCTTCTCGGCGGTCTTGACCAGCGCGGAGATGATCAGGCCGAACATCATCGAGGTGAAGCCCAGGGCGATGATCGCCACGGTCATCTCGACGGCCGGCAGATCCTGCACGATCAGGCCCTCGGCGGGCATCTTGCGGGTCGAGAAGCCGATCGCCGCGATGATCACGCCCTGTACGGCGGTGACCACGCCGAGCACGATCACCTTCGACATCAGGTACGCCGAGCGGGACAGGCCGGTGGCCCGTTCGCGCTCGTAGATGACGCGTTCCTTGATCAGTTCTCGTACCGAGTTGGCCGCGCCGGAGAAGCACATGCCGACCGTGAGGATCAGCATGATCGTCGCGGCGTCGCGGTTGGTGCGGGCCCGCTCGATCGGGCCGTAGCCGAGGCCGAAGTCGCTCGGGATCAGCATGGAGACCACGCCGAGCACGGCCGGCAGGATCAGCATCAGCCCGAGGAAGCCGCGGTCGGAAGCGATCACGGAGACGTACCGGCGCATCAGGGTCCACAGCTGCGAGCCCCAGCTCTGGGACTTCTGCATGCGGGCCGGCGGCGCCTGGACGTCGACCGACTGCGGCGCGACGGCGTCGAGGTCGGCCGCGTACATCTGGTAGTGCGGGGAGCCGCGCCAGCGGCCCATCCAGTCGTAGTCGCGGTAGTTCTCGAACGCCGAGAAGACGTCCGCCCAGGACTCGTACTGGAAGAAGTTCAGCGCCTCCTCGGGCGGGCCGAAGTAGGCGACACCGCCGCCCGGCGCCATGACCAGCAGCTTGTCACAGAGCGCGAGCTCGGCGACGGAGTGCGTGACGACCAGGACCGTACGGCCGTCGTCGGCGAGGTCGCGGAGCAGCTTCATGACGTCGCGGTCCATGCCCGGGTCGAGGCCGGAGGTCGGCTCGTCCAGGAAGATCAGCGACGGCTTGGTCAGCAGCTCCAGGGCGACCGAGACGCGCTTGCGCTGGCCGCCGGAGAGCGAGGTGACCTTCTTCTCCTTGTGCACGTGCAGCTTGAGCTCGTGCAGCACCTCGTCGATGCGGGCCTCGCGCTCGGCCGTCGCGGTGTCACCGGGGAAGCGGAGCTTGGCCGCGTACCGCAGCGCCTTCTGGACGGTCAGCTCCTTGTGCAGGATGTCGTCCTGCGGGACCAGCCCGATGCGCTGCCGCAGCTCGGCGAACTGCTTGTAGAGGTTCCGGTTGTCGTAGAGGACGTCGCCCTCGTTGGCGGGGCGGTAACCGGTGAGCGCCTTGAGCAGCGTGGACTTTCCGGAACCGGACGGGCCGATGACCGCGACCAGCGACTTCTCCGGCACCCCGAACGAGACGTCCTTGAGGATCTGCTTGCCGCCGTCGACCGTGACGGTGAGGTGGCGCGCGGAGAAGGAGACCGCACCGGTGTCGACGAACTCTTCCAGGCGGTCGCCGACCAGCCGGAACGTGGAGTGGCCGACGCCGACGGTGTCGTTCGGGCCGATGAGCGCCGAACCGCTCTTGGGGACCGGCTGGCCGTTGACGTACGTACCGTTGTGGCTGCCGAGGTCGTGGATCTCGAAGCGGCCGTCGGGTGTGGCCCGGAACTCCGCGTGGTGCCGGGAGACCTGCAGGTCGGAGACGACCAGCTCGTTCTCCAGGGCACGGCCGATGCGCATGACACGGCCGAGGTCCAGCTGGTGGAAGGTGGTCGGGCTGCGGTCGCCGGACGGCTGCGGGACCGCGGCGCCCTGTGCCGGGGGCTGCTGCGGTCCGCCCTGCGGCGGGACGCCGGCGCCGTACGAGGGCGGGCCCTGCTGGGGCGGCGGACCCTGCTGCGGCGGCGCGCCCTGCCATCCCTGCTGCTGTGCCGGCGGCTGCTGCGCTCCGGCCCAGCCGGGGGCGCCCTGCTGGGCGGGGGCCGCGGCGGCCGGCTGGGCGGCGTTGGCCGGGGCCGTGGGCTGCGCGGCGTAGGCGTCGGCGGCGGCAGCGGCCGCGGTGCCGCTGAGGGTCAGCCGGGGACCGTCGGTGGCGTTGCCGAGGTGCACGGTCGAGCCGGGGCCGATCTCCATCTGGTGGATCCGCTGCCCCTGCACGTACGTGCCGTTGGTGCTGCCGTGGTCCTCGATGACCCAACTGCGCCCTCCCCAGCGCACGGTCGCGTGCCGCCACGACACCCTCGCGTCGTCCAGCACCATGTCGCCCTGCGGATCACGGCCCAGGCCGTACGACCGGGACGGATCGAGCGTCCAGGTCATTCCATTGATTTCGAGTACGAGTTCAGGCACTCCATGCCCCACTAGTTGTCCCCCGAGTGACCCCCTGCACGGGAAGTCTAGGGATGGTGAACATCGTGAGGAACTATTCCAGGCAGAGGGCCACGACCGAAAGCCGGGCCGTGGCAAGAGCATGAAGCGGACAGCGTTGACGCCGCCGAAAGCCCCCCGGAGAGTGGGAGAAACCCACGGATCCGTACGGATGCCACGCGATGCGGGCAACCCGGAATCGATCGGGGGCTGCGATGAGCGTGACCGCGACTCCGCACACCGGAGCGGCCGCTGTGCTGCTCTCCGCCGTCGCCACGGTCTGCTGGGCGTTCCTGGCGATGACCGGGGTCGCGGCCCTCGGGCTGCATCTGCTGGGCGCCGACGCGTACGGCTCGCTGGGCCCGATGACGGCCGCCGTCGTGGTGCTGGCGGTCGGCGGAACCGTCTCCCCGCACGGTGACGTATCGGCCTTCGGGGTGTCCGGCGTCACGGCCGAAACCGCCATTGACATCGTGCCGTTGGGCGTCTCCGTGGTCGGCGCGCTGCTGCTGGGGCTGCTGTTCCTCCGGTCGCTGCGGGCCGTGCCGGGCGGGGCCACGTCCGGCGGCCTGGCGGCCCGCGCGGCAGCGGTCGTCGCGCTCTTCACCGCGCTGGTCGGCGGCCTCGCCTGGGCCGGGCACGACTCCGTAACGATCCCGGCACGGAAGCTGATCCCGGCGCCGGCCGGCGGGGGCGGCGGGCCGCTCGACCGGCTGCCCGGCCTCGGTGACCTCCCGGGCCTGGGCGACCTGCCGGGCCTCGGCGACCTCGGCGGGCTGCCCGGCCTCGGCGGCCAGGGCGCGGCGGGCGGCCTGCCGGGGCTGCTGCCCGGCCTCGCGGACGCCCGGCTCCGGGTGGACTTCGCGGTGGCGGCAGGGCCCTCGCTCGTGGCGGGCGCACTGTGGGCGCTCGGCGTCCTGCTGATCGCGCTCGCCGCCTCCCGGCGCACCCCTCTCCCCCGCGCGCTGGCCGGCGCGGACCGCGTCGTCCGGCCCGCCGCCTCCGCGCTGACCCAGGTGCTGCTCGTCGCGGTACTCCTGGGGCTCGCCGCCGGGCTGTACGGCGTCACCGAGGGCGGACAGCCACTGCGGGCGCTGGGCGCCGCGCTGCTCGGCGCGCCCAACGGGGCGTGGCTCGCGCTGCCCCTGGGCCTGCTCGTGCCCTGGTACGGCTCGGCGAGCGGCGCACTGCTCCACGTGCTGCCCGCGTCCCTGCGGGAGCTGCTCGGCGGTGGGGGCGAGCGGCCGGTCACCCTGTCGCGGCTGGCGGAGCAGACCCCTGGGGTGTGGGCGACGGCGCTGGTGGCGGTGGTGCTGATGCTGCTGGCCGGGGTGCTCACGGCGATGCGTACGGCCCGCACGGAGGCCGGTCTCCTGGCGTATGCGGGCGGCTGCGCGCTGCGGCTGGGCGTGGCCACCGCGCTCGCCGTGCCCCTACTGGTGCGGCTGACGGAGGCGGCGGTGGCCGTCCGGCTGAGCCTCTTCGGTATCGGCGTCCACGAGACCGGCCTGACCCTGCACGGGAGCCTCGGCACCGGAGCGGTCCTGGGAGCCCTCTGGGGCGGCGCTGCGGGGCTGGTGGGCGCCCTGCTGGCGGCCGGGACCGGGCTGGCCGGGCGACGCGCCACGGCCCCGGCCGGCCCGGGGCACGTGCCGTCGCCGTACGGGCCGGGGCCGGGCGGCGGCCCGGGACCGTACACGCCGTCCCGTCCCTACCGGCCGCCGAACCCGGACACCAATCCGTACCTGCGGACGCTCCAGCGCCGGGAGCCGGAGCACCGCGTGCCGCCCCCGCCGGACGGGCCTCCGCCCGGCACGCCACCGGGCACACCGCCCCCGCCGGACCGTCCGCCGCCCGCCGGGCCGCCCCCGCACGGCAGCGACACCGCCTCGGCGCCGACCGTGAGCGGCGCTCCGCTGCCGCGCCCCGGCCGGCCGCCTGCCCGTCCGAAGCGGCGATGGGACGATCCGCCGCCGGAGCCCCCGCCGCCACCCGGACGCCCCGGCGCCGGCCGCTGAGGGCCCGGCGAGCGCGAGCGCCCCGGAAGCGCGCGGAGCGCGACGGCCCCCCGAGGGTCCCGAGGACGCGCCGCCGGACGCGTCGGGACCCCCGCGACACGGGCGGCGGAACGCCCCGTACGTCCCTTGAGTCCCACTCGGCCGCGTGGTGGGGGACGTCCACTCGGCGGGACACCTGTACGGTCCCGTGGCGGAGCCGGATACCGTAAGAGCACCATGAGCGCATCGCAGACACCGCCTGCCACCGCCGTACCGGGCGACGACGTACCGACCCTCCTCGTCAAGATCTTCGGTAAGGACCGGCCCGGCATCACCGCCGGCCTCTTCGACACCCTCGCCGCCTACTCCGTCGACGTCGTCGACATCGAGCAGGTCGTGACCCGGGGCCGCATCGTGCTGTGCGCCCTGGTCACTACGCCGAAGGGGAGCGCGTCGAACGGCGCCTCCGAAGGCGACCTGCGCGCGACCGTGCACAGCTGGGCGGAGTCGCTGCACCTCCAGGCCGAGATCATCTCGGGTACCGGCGACAACCGCCCGCGCGGCACGGGGCGTTCGCACGTCACCGTGCTCGGCCACCCGCTCACCGCCGAGTCCACCTCCGCCATCGCCGCCGCCATAACGGCCACCGGCGGCAACATCGACCGTATCTTCCGGCTCGCCAAGTACCCCGTGACCGCGGTGGAGTTCGCGGTCTCCGGCACCCCGACCGACGTCCTGCGCACCGCGCTCGCCACCGAAGCCGCCGTGCTCGGCGTGGACATCGCCGTGAGCGCCTCCGGGCTGCAGCGCCGGGCGCAGCGCCTGGTCGTCATGGACGTGGACTCCACACTGATCCAGGACGAGGTCATCGAGCTGTTCGCGGCGCACGCGGGCTGCGAGAACGAGGTCGCCGAGGTGACCGCCGCCGCGATGCGCGGCGAGCTGGACTTCGAGCAGTCGCTGCACGCCCGGGTGGAGCTGCTGGCGGGGCTGGACGCCTCGGTCGTGGAGCAGGTGCGCAAGGAGGTGCGGCTGACCCCCGGCGCGCGGACCCTGGTACGTACGCTCAAGCGCCTGGGGTACCAGGTCGGCGTGGTCTCCGGCGGCTTCACGCAGGTCACCGACGCGCTCAAGGACGAACTGGGGCTGGACTTCGCCTCGGCCAACACCCTGGAGATCGTGGACGGCCGGTTCACCGGCAAGGTCACCGGCGACATCGTGGACCGCGCGGGCAAGGCCCGGCTGCTGCGCTCCTTCGCCCAGCAGGCCGGCGTCCCGCTGGCGCAGACGGTCGCGATCGGCGACGGCGCCAACGACCTGGACATGCTGAACACCGCCGGGCTGGGCGTCGCCTTCAACGCCAAGCCGGTCGTACGGGAGGCCGCGCACACCGCCGTGAACGTGCCGTTCCTGGACACCGTGCTGTACCTGCTCGGAATCACCCGCGAAGAGGTCGAGGCCGCCGACACGATGGCGGACTGACTCGGTGACGCCGCCCGGCCCGCCCGCCGCAGGACTGACACGGTGGCGGACTGACACAGCGGCGGACTGAACGGTCACCCTCCGTACGCGGCCGCGGAAGCGGAGCGCACGGCACGAAGCGGAGCAGACGGCACACGGCATACGAAAGGGCCCCGGCACGGAGCGTGCCGGGGCCCTTCGGCGTGCAGGGGCCCTTCGGCGTGCAGGGCCGGGGCGGGTCAGCCCTGCGGCGTCCAGTACGCGACCAGACGGCCGACGCCGTGCTCGACGGACTTCCAGGAGCCGTTGAAGGACACCACCGCCATGGAGGCGGTCGGGAAGCCACCGCGGTTCATCCGGTTCAGCAGGTCGCCGTCCGCCTCGCCGGCGAGGGCGTCGGCGAGCGCGTGCATGCCGGGGTTGTGGCCGACCAGCAGCAGGTCGCCCACCTCGTCCGAGGTCTCGTTGACCACCGCGATCAGCTCGCCGAGCGAGGCTTCGTACAGCCGCTCGTCGTAGACGGTCTTGGGGCGCTGAGGGAGTTCTTGGACGCAGAGTTTCCATGTCTCGCGGGTGCGCAGTGCCGTGGAGCAGAGGGTCAGGTCGGGGCTGACGCCCGCTCCCGCGAGCCATCGTCCGGCGACGGGGGCGTCCCGGCGGCCGCGCTCGGCGAGCGGCCGCTCGTGGTCGCTCTCCTGCGACCACTCGGCCTTGGCATGTCGGAGAAGAACAATCCGGCGAGGAGAATCGACGCTCATGTGTCCCAGCTTCGCATGAAACGCAGCGCGGGGCGCGGGGTGTTGACAGCCTCGTCCCACGAGGCGGGATGCGGAACCAGCGACTACACTCCGGCGCCGACCAGCCGCGCGAGCAAGTGGACCACGGACAGCACGGCGGGCGGCGCACCGGCCGCCTCGGCCTCCGCGGCGGGGGTCATCACGAAGAGCAGCGTCACGAACGAGACCACCGGCAGGGCCACGGCCCACCACGGCAGCCGCACGGACCGGGCGCCGTTCTCGGCGTGCCTGGGGTGAGCGGCGGACATGGGATCGCCTCCGTGCGGTCGAGCGGCCGCGCGGCCTTGTCGCGGGCCGCGCCCACCGCTGCGGGGCGGTGTCCTTCGAACCTACGGTTCCCGGTCCGCACGGCCCATCAGGTGCACCACCCACTTGCCCCTGACCCTGGCCCCCTAGGGGACGGTGGGGACAGCCCCACCGTGCGCCCCGCGGCGCCGGATCACGGAGCGGCGATACGACGCCGGGTCACGGAGCGGCGATACGACGCCGGGTCACGGAGCGGCGATGCTGGCGATGATCCCGACGACGACGGTGACGGCGAGCATCGCGCCCAGGACGAGGAGCAGCTTCTTCTGTCCGCCCTGCGGATTCGGTTCGAGCACTGGCATGTGCCCAGTGTCGCAAACGGCTCCGGACCACCGGTCGGCAGGACCGGCCAAGGGGGCCGGGGCGGTCCCCCACCGCTCGCCCACCGCTCGCCTACCTCTCGTCTACTTCTCGTCCTCGATGCGGCGGTCCCGGCCGGCCAGCGTGCCCACCGCGATCTGCGGCACCATCAGCCCCGCCATCAGCGCGATCGGCAGGCCCCAGCCGCCGCTGTGCTGGTACAGCGCGCCCACCAGGAGCGGGCCCGGGATGGAGATCAGGTAGCCGATGCACTGGGCGAAGGCGGACAGCTTGACGACGCCGGCGGCGCTGCGGGCACGCATGCCGATCATGGTGAGGGCCAGCGGGAAGGCGCAGTTCGATATGCCGAGCAGCAGTGCCCAGCCCCACGCGCCGGCGGCGGGCGCCAGCCACAGGCCCGCATACCCGGCGAGCCCGCAGGCCCCGAGAAGCACGGCCAGCGGCCCCTGATGGCGCATCCGGGCCGCCACCCGCGGCAGCAGGAAGGACAGCGGGATGCCCATCGCCATGGTGATCGCGAGCAGGACGCCCGCGGTCCCGGCGGGCACTCCGGCGTCGCGGAAGATCTGCGGCAGCCAGCCCATGGTGATGTACGCGGCGGTGGCCTGGAGGCCGAAGAAGACGGCGAGCGACCAGGCGGTGGGCGAGCGGCTGATCCGGATGGCGGGGGCGTCCTCCCGCGGCGCACCGGCCGCCTGCGGAGCCGTCTGCGGCGCGCGGTGCCGCAGCACGGCGAGCCAGGGCACGATGGCGAGGGCGCCGATCACCGCCCAGATCGCCAGCCCGGCCTGCCAGCCGCCGCCGAGCGCGCCGGTGACCGGCACGGTGAGCGCGGCGGCGAGCGAGGTGCCCAGCGCCAGGGCCATGGAGTACAGCCCGGTCATCGAGCCGACCCGGTCGGGGAAGAAGGTCTTGATGACGACGGGCAGCAGGATGTTGCTGACCGCGATACCGGCGAGGGCGAGGGCGCTGGCGACGAGGAAGCCGGCCGTACCTCCGGCGAAGGGCCGCACCACGACGCCGATGGTGATCGCGGCCATGCCGGCGCACACGATGGCGCCCGGGCCGAAGCGGCGGGCCAGCCGCGGCGCCGCGATGCCGAAGACGGCGAAGCACAGGGCCGGCACGGACGTGAGCAGGCCCGCGATGGTGCCGCTCATGCCGAGTCCGTCCCGCACCTCCTCCATGAGGGCGCCCAGGCTGGTGATGGCCGGGCGGAGGTTGAGCGCGGCGAGGACGAGACCGGCGGTCAGGACCGCGCCGAGCCAGCGCGGTACGCGCGCGGGGGCGCGGTCGAGCGGGTCGCCGCCGGGCGTCCCGGTGGTCTGAGGTGCCTCGGTGACGGTGCCGAGGGTCGCGAGGTCGTCGTCTGCCATACGTACATCATAGAATCATGGGATGAATGCTTGTCCAGGTGATTCTCGCCTCCCGGTGACCGGCCGGGAAAGGCTTAGCATCAGCGATGCCGAATCCTTGCTCGTGTCCTCGGGAGCGCTCGTATGCCGCTGACCTCGCCCCGGCGTTCCGCCCTGGCCGACCAGGTGATCGCACAGCTGCGTGCCCAGATCACCTCGGGCGAGTGGCCGGTCGGCTCGCGCATCCCCACCGAGCCCGAGCTGGTCGAGCAGCTCGGCGTGGCCCGCAACACCGTCCGCGAGGCGGTCCGGGCACTGGCCCACAACGGTCTGCTGGACATCCGCCAGGGCTCCGGCACGTACGTGGTCGCCACCAGTGAACTGGCGGGCGTGATGAACCGCAGGTTCGCCGACGCCGACCCGCGGCACGTCGCCGAGCTGCGCAGCGCGCTGGAGGCGGAGGCCGCCCGGCGGGCCGCGGAGCGCCGTTCGGAGACCGATCTCAAGCAGCTGGACGCGGCCCTGCAGCGGCGCGAGCAGGCCTGGGAGTCCGGCGCCGCCGCGGCCTTCGTGGAGGCGGACGCCAACCTGCACATGGCGATCGTGGCGGCTTCGCACAACGACGTACTGGCGGAGCTGTACGCGGACCTCGGCGGCGTGCTGCGGGAGTTCCTCCGCGCCGACGTGGGCGACGAACTGCGCCCGGAGTCGCACCTGGACCACTCCCGGCTGGTGGACGCGATCCGCGACGGTGACGGCGACCGCGCGGCAGCGGAAGCAAGCGCCCACCCGTACGGCTGCCGACTGGGCCGGGGCTGAGGCGACCGGCCGGCCCGAGGACAGCGTGCCCGGTACAAGGACAGCGTCCGGTGCAAGGGCAGCATCCGCTCCGAGGACAGCATCCGCTCCGAGGCGACCGGCGGTTTCCCGCCCGCCCGCTCCACCCGGCGGTTCCCGCCCCCACCCCTTGGGTAACCCCCTGCTGGGGGGACGATCTCGTTCGATTCGCCCCGAAGGCGGCCGCGCCAACGAAGCGCCGAAGGCGGCCGCGCGAGCGAAGCCCCGAAGACCCGAAGGCCGCCCCGCAAACGAAGAAGGGCTGCGGCCCGTTCCGTACGTCGCGTACGGAACGGGCCGCAGCCCTCACTCACGAGCCGGGTAGCCCGCACTCACTCACGGGCCCGGTGGCCCGCACTCACAGCCGAGTGGTTACAGCCGAGTAGGTCAGGCGCCCATCATGTGTACGCCGCCGTCGACGTGCACGATCTCTCCGGTGGTCTTCGGGAAGAAGTCCGAGAGCAGCGCGACGACGCCCTTGCCGGCCGGCTCCGGGTCGCCCATGTCCCAGTTCAGCGGGGAGCGGGTGTCCCACACCTTGGCGAGCTCGGAGAAGCCCGGGATGGACTTGGCGGCCATCGAGCCGATCGGGCCGGCGGAGACCAGGTTGCAGCGGACGTTCCGCGCGCCGAGGTCACGGGCCACGTAGCGGCTGGTGGCCTCCAGCGCGGCCTTGGCCGGGCCCATCCAGTCGTACTGCGGCCAGGCGAACTGCGCGTCGAAGGTCAGGCCGACCACCGCGCCGCCCTCCTCCGGCATCAGCGGCAGGCAGGCCATGGTCAGCGCCTTCAGCGAGAACGCCGAGACGTGCATGGCCGTGGAGACCGACTCGAAGGACGTGTTCAGGAAGTTGCCGCCGAGCGCGTCCTGCGGGGCGAAACCGATGGAGTGGACGACGCCGTCCAGGCCGCCGAGCTCCTCGCGGACCTTGGCCTCCAGACCGTCCAGGTGCTCCTGGTTGGTCACGTCCAGCTCGATGACCTTGGCGGGCTTGGGCAGCTTCTTCGCGATGCGCTCGGTGAGCGTGGGCCGCGGGAAGGCCGTGAGGATGACCTCGGCGCCCTGCTCCTGCGCGACCTTGGCCGCGTGGAAGGCGATGGAGGACTCCATCAGCACACCGGTGATCAGAATGCGCTTGCCGGCGAGGATTCCGCTCATATCGATCAGTGACCCATGCCCAATCCGCCGTCGACGGGAATGACGGCTCCAGTGATGTACGCGGCCTCGTCGGAGGCCAGGAAGCGGACCGAGGCGGCGATCTCCTCGGGCTGCGCGTAACGCGCGAGCGGCACCTGCTTCACGATGTTCTCGCGCTGCTCGTCGGTGAGCGCGCGGGTCATGTCCGTGTCGACGAAGCCGGGGGCCACGACGTTGCACGTGATGTTGCGGGAACCCAGCTCGCGGGCGATCGAGCGGGCGAAGCCGACGAGGCCGGCCTTGGAGGCCGCGTAGTTCGCCTGGCCCGCCGAGCCCAGCAGGCCCACCACCGAGGAGATCAGCACGATGCGGCCCTTGCGCGCCCGCAGCATGCCGCGGTTGGCCCGCTTGACCACGCGGAACGTACCGGTGAGGTTGGTCTCCAGGACCGAGGCGAAGTCGTCCTCCGACATCCGCATCAGCAGCTGGTCACGGGTGACGCCGGCGTTGGCCACCAGCACCTCGACCGCGCCGTGCTTCTCCTCGATCTCCTTGTACGCCTGCTCGACCTGCTCCGTGTCGGTGATGTCGCACTTCACGGCCAAGAACCCCGCCGGGGGTTCGCCGGAGCGGTAGGTGATGGCGACCTTGTCGCCTGCCTCGGCGAAGGCGCGGGCGATGGCGAGGCCGATGCCGCGGTTGCCTCCGGTGACCAGAACCGAGCGGCTCAAGAGATCACCCTTTCCGTGTCCTGTCCGACGTGTGTTCCCTACGAAACTAGCGGTCAGCGACCCCATACGGAGAATCGACCTCGCACAGGGGCACATCCCGGTCACTGTCGGGTCCCTACAGAACCGACCGCGCCGCACCCCGGTGGAACACCCCCGCGCACCGGAAGGGCGTCCTGCGCACCGGGGCTCCGGCACGGCATGATGCGTGGCGCCGACCACGGGAGGGATGCCGTGCCTGCTACACCTCGTTCCGTAGACGAGAGCTTCCTCGCCCTGCCCCTGCGCGCGCTGGCCGACGCCGCGCTCGCCCGGGCCCGGGCGCTGGGGGCCGCCCATGCCGACTTCCGGCTGGAACGCATCCGGTACGCGTCCTGGCGGCTCCGGGACGCGAAGACCGCCGGTTCCTCGGACACCACCGACCTGGGGTACGCGGTGCGGGTGGTGCACGGCGGGGCCTGGGGCTTCGCGTCCGGCGTCGACCTGACCATGGACGCGGCGGCGCGGGTCGCCGCGCAGGCCGTCGCGATGGCGAAGCTGTCGGCGAAGGTGATCGAGGCGGCGGGCTCGGAGGAGGTCGTCGAGCTGGCCGACGAGCCCGCCCATCCGGACCGCACCTGGGTGTCCTCGTACGAGCTGGACCCCTTCGACGTGCCGGACGCGGACAAGAGCGGGCTGCTGGCGGAGTGGAGCGGGCGGCTGCTGGCCGCGCCGGGCGTGACGCACGCCGACGCCTCGCTGCTCACGGTCCGGGAGAACAAGTTCTACGCCGACACCGCGGGCACCACGACCACGCAGCAGCGGGTCCGGCTGCACCCGGAGCTGACGGCCGTCGCGGTGGACGGGCGCACCGGCGAGTTCGACTCGATGCGGACGATCGCACCGCCCGTCGGCCGGGGCTGGGAGTACCTGACCGACGGCCGGTACGACTGGGACGCGGAGCTGGCGGAGATGCCGGAGCTGCTCGCGGAGAAGATGCGGGCGCCGAGCGTGCGGTCCGGGCGGTACGACCTGGTGGTGGATCCCTCCAACCTCTGGCTGACGATCCACGAGTCGATCGGGCACGCGACCGAGCTGGACCGGGCGCTGGGCTACGAAGCGGCGTACGCGGGCACCTCGTTCGCCACCTTCGACCAGCTGGGCACCTTGAAGTACGGCTCGGAGCTCATGCACGTGACGGGCGACCGGACCGCCGAGCACGGGCTGGCCACGATCGGGTACGACGACGAGGGCGTCCGGACGCAGTCCTGGGACCTGGTCAAGGACGGTGTGCTGGTCGGCTACCAGCTGGATCGCAGGATCGCGAAACTGACCGGCTTCGAACGGTCCAACGGGTGCGCGTACGCGGACTCGCCGGGCCACGTACCGGTGCAGCGGATGGCCAACGTGTCCTTGCAGCCTGCGCCCGAAGGCCCGTCCACCGAGGAGCTGATCGGGGGCGTGGAGCGCGGCATCTACGTGGTCGGCGACCGGTCGTGGTCGATCGATCAGCAGCGGTACAACTTCCAGTTCACCGGGCAGCGGTTCTTCCGGATCGAGCACGGGCGGCTGGCGGGGCAGCTGCGGGACGTGGCGTACCAGGCCACCACCACCGACTTCTGGGGCTCGATGGCCGCGGTGGGCGGCCCGCAGACGTACGTGCTGGGCGGCGCCTTCAACTGCGGCAAGGCCCAGCCGGGCCAGGTCGCCTCCGTCTCGCACGGCTGCCCCTCCGCCCTCTTCACGGACGTCAATATCCTGAACACGACCCAGGAGGCCGGTCGATGAGCACCCGTACGCCGCGGACGAACGCGCCGCACGAGGTCGTCGAGCGCGCGCTGGCCCTCTCGCGGGCCGACGGCTGTGTGGTGATCGCGGACGAGACGACCACCGCCAACCTGCGCTGGGCGGGCAACGCGCTGACCACCAATGGCGTCACCCGTGGCCGCACCCTGACGGTGATCGCCACCGTGGACGGCAAGGAGGGCACCGCCTCGGGCGTCGTGTCCCGGGCCGCGGTGACCGCCGACGACCTGGAGGCGCTGGTGCGGGCCGCCGAGGCGGCCGCCGGTGCCGCCGGGCCCGCCGACGACGCGCGGCCGCTCGTGCCGGGCGGCGCCGCCTCGCCCGGCTTCACCGAGCCGCCCGCCGAGACCTCCTCCGAGGTCTTCGCGGACTTCGCGCCCGCGCTGGGCGAGTCCTTCCGGCGGGCCCGGGACGGCGGCCGTGAGCTGTACGGGTTCGCCAGCCACGGGATGGTCTCCTCGTACGTGGGCTCCTCCACGGGGCTGCGGCTCCGGCACGACCAGCCCACCGGGACGCTGGAGCTGAACGCCAAGTCGCCCGACCGCTCCCGCTCGGCCTGGGCGGGCCGCGCCACCCGGGACTTCGGGGACGTCGACCCGCTGGCCATGGATGCCGAGCTGGCACGCCGGCTGGCCTGGGCGGAGCGGCGGATCGAGCTGCCGGCGGGCCGGTACGAGACGCTGCTGCCGCCCACCGCCGTCGCCGACCTGCTCGTGTACCAGATCTGGTCGTCCGGGGCCCGGGACGCAGCGGAGGGCCGTACGGTCTTCTCGGCGCCCGGCGGGGGCACCCGGGTCGGCGAGAAGCTCTCCGGGCTGCCGATGACGCTGCGCAGCGACCCGGGGGCAGCGGGTCTGGAGTGCGCGCCCTTCGTGCTGGCGCACAGCTCCGGGGACGACGCCTCGGTCTTCGACAACGGGCTGCCGCTGGAGCCGACGGACTGGATCCGGGACGGCGCGCTGAACCAGCTCCTCACGACCCGGCACAGTGCGGACCTGACCGGCCTGCCGGTGGCCCCGGCCGTCGACAACCTGCTGCTGGAGGCGGGCGGCAGCAAGTCCCTGGACGAGCTGGTGGCCGGTACCGAGCGGGGGCTGCTGCTGACCTGCCTGTGGTACATCCGCGAGGTCGATCCGGCGACGCTGCTGCTCACGGGGCTGACCCGGGACGGCGTGTACCTGGTGGAGGGCGGCGAGGTGGTCGGTGAGGTGAACAACTTCCGGTTCAACGAGTCGCCGGTGGACCTGCTGGGGCGGGCGACCGAGGCGGGCCGTACGGAGCGCACCCTGCCGCGCGAGTGGAGCGACTACTTCACGCGCGCCGCGATGCCCGCGCTGCGGATCCCGGACTTCAACATGAGCTCGGTGAGCCCGGGGGTGTGAGGGCGGGGGTGCCCCGCTTCACCAGGGTGCGGGCACTTGTCGTACCGCGTGGCCGGCCTGTGGATACTCGGTCGGCCACGCTGCGCACGGCGAATAGAATCGGTTCCGTCCTCCCGTTTGGGATCAACGACCGATCAGGAACGCCATGACACGCCTCGGCGAATCCGTCGCCCGCGCCAGCTCGCTGCTCTCCGCAGACCTCTCCGCAGACGCCACCGTCGCGGAGCTGCTGAAGGAGACCGGCTCGCGGCGCTATCTCGACCTGACGGACCTGCCGGCCAAGGAGCAGGCCGAGCTGATCGCCTCCCGTACGGTCGAGGTGCTGCCGGGCGTGGACCAGCTCGCCGAGCGCATCGAGGAGCGCACGGCGGCCGGCAAGGGCCTGCACATCAAGCTGGGCATCGACCCGACGGCGACCGATGTGCATCTGGGGCACGCGGTCCCCCTGATCATCCTCAGCCGCTTCCAGCGGCTCGGCCACGACGTCACGCTGATCATCGGCGACTTCACGGCCAAGATCGGCGACCCCTCGGGCCGCACGGCCGAGCGCCCGCCGCTGACCGACGAGGACATCGCGCACAACCTCGCGAGCTACCGCGAGCAGGTCCGGCCGTTCTTCGACTTCGACAAGGTCAGCTTCCGGCAGAACAGCGAGTGGCTGGCGCCGTACACCTTCCCCGAGCTGCTGAGCCTGCTCTCCAAGGTGCCGGCCTCCCAGCTGCTCCAGCGCGAGGACTTCCGTACCCGCCTCGCGTCGGGCGCGGGCCTGACCATGACGGAGATGCTGTACCCGATCGCGCAGGGCCTGGACTCGGTGGCGCTGGAGTGCGACGTGGAGCTGGGCGGCGCCGACCAGCTGCTGAACCTCCAGATGGGCCGCAAGCTCATGGAGCTCAAGGGCCAGCAGCCGCAGCTCGTGGTCACGATGCCGCTCATCGAGGGCACCGACGGCACCGGCGCGAAGATGTCCAAGTCCAAGGGCAACTACGTCGGCCTGAACGCGCCCGCCGAGGACGTCTTCGGCAAGATCATGTCGGTCCCGGACCGGCTGATGGAGCCGTACCTCAAGGCGTGGACGGAGTGGACGGACGAGGAGATCGCCCAGGCGCTGGCCCGCATCGAGGCGAAGACGCTGCACCCGATGGACCTGAAGAAGGTCCTCGCGGGTGAGGTCGTGGCCGCGCTGTACGGCATCGAGGCGGCGATGACGGCCCGTGCCGGGTTCGTCGCGCAGTTCTCCAAGAAGTCCTTCGCCGATGTCGGCACGCTGCCGTCGGTGGACCTCGCGGCGCACGGCTCGGACACGGTGGCCACGGTGCTCACCCAGGTGCTGGAGTTCACGCCGAGCGCGTCGGCGGCCCGCCGGCTGGCGAAGCAGAACGCCCTGCGGCTGGTCATCGAGGCCGAGTCGGGCCAGGAGACGGTGGTGCTGGCCGAGGCGGACGCCATCCGCCCGCTGGCCGAGGTGCTGGCGGAGAAGCTGGCCGCCACCCCCGGTACGCCGTACCTCAAGGCGGGCCGCAAGCTGGCCCAGCTCCAGGGCGACGCGTAGCCGCCGCCCTTCGGAAACAACAGTCGCCCGGGGCGCGCGGGTCTTCCCGCTCGGCGCCCCGGGCTCGGTACCGTTCCGGCGGACCTGTTCGTCAGGCCGGCCGGAACGGTTCACGACGGTGGGATCAGACCCGCTGTTGCCGGTGTGTCCTCCCGCGCACCATGGCCCACAGCCGACTGCCCACGCCGACGACGATCACCGCGCCGATCAGCTGGAGCAGGTGCCGGGTCCAGTCGATGCCCTTGGTGTCCTCGACTCCGATGCCGGTGGCCGCCCAGTTCCCCAGCACGCTGCCGAGCATGCCGAAGATCACGGTCAGCCAGAGCGGAATCGCCTGTTTCCCGGGGATGAGGGCCCTCGCGATCACGCCCAGGACCAGACCCAGAATGATGGCCCACAACCAATTCATGTCGCCTCCCAGTGGGGCGCGGTGTACAAGGCCGTGCATCGTTCAGTGTCGTACCGCCACCCGTACGGCGCACGTCGGAGCCGCCCGTACGCATGAGACCGCTGTGCGGCCGATCCGGGACATCGCGCCCCGGTCTCGAACGCTGCGCAGGCCCGGCGTAACGTGGGACAGGTCCGGCATAGGGGTTGCCCGGTATGACAACAGGTGGTGGAACGTGATGCGGAAGCAGAGCAGCGCCCAGACTTTCCGGATCACGGGAGCCCGCCAGGGGCTGACCGAGGACGTCCGTGGGCGGCAGCGACGCTACGTGATCTCGATGTCCCTGCGGACGGTGGCGGTGATTCTCACCGCCGTGCTCTGGAACGTCGAGCGGCCCGTCGCCATTATCACCCTGATCGCGGGTCTGGTGCTGCCCTACATTGCGGTAGTCATCGCCAACGCGGGCCGGGAGAACGCGACTTCACTCCCGTCGAACTTCATCGCGGCACCGTCGCGGCCTATGCTGACCGCTCGTTCGGGTGATGCACCGGCGGAACCCGCGGCGGAAGCGGGGCGGACCGAGTCCGCCGAACACCGCGGTGACCACGGCTGATCTTCCGACGGTACGCAAAGCTCAAGAAAAGCTCAGATCAATCATGTGGTTCCGGTGCACCCGGCACGGTCCCCCATGACATACTTCGTACGCGCTCCGCATCCCCCGTCGGAGCGACGGACCGACGCCGGGCGGCTCCCCCCGTGGCTGCCCGGCGTCGCCATGTCCGGGATCAGGGGCGACGTAGGGTTGAGGGTGTGAACTCCCCTGATAACGCAGTGATCTGCTCCGCCAAGGGCTGCCGTGCGGCCGCGGTGTGGGTGCTGGCCTGGAACAACCCGAAGATCCACACGCCCGACCGGCGCAAGACCTGGCTCGCGTGCGACGAGCACCGCGAGCACCTCGCCCAATTCCTCGACGTCCGCAGCTTCCTGAAGGACGTGGTCAAACTGGCGGAGTGGGAGGCCCGGCAGGAGGGCGCCGAACCGTCCGGCCCGGAGCAGGACGGGTCACCCCGGGAGGGCTGAGCCCCGCCGGAACCGTCCGGCCGCGGGCGGCCTCCGGAGTCGGACGGCCGCCCGGGTGCCGGGCACGGTCAGCCGCCGATCGCCGACATCGGCCGCTGCGGCTGCAGGAAGCTCGGGTCGTCCAGGCCCGAGCCCGCCTTCTTGCCCCACATCGCGCCCTTCCAGATCTGCGCGATCTCCTCGTCCGGCGCGTCCGAGCGGAGCGCGGCCCGCAGGTCCGTCTCCTCCGTGGCGAACAGGCAGGTGCGCACCTGGCCGTCGGCGGTCAGCCGGGTACGGTCGCAGGCCCGGCAGAAGGGGCGGGTCACCGAGGCGATGACGCCGACGCGGTGCGGGCCGCCGTCCACGAGCCACCGCTCGGCGGGCGCGGAGCCACGCTCCTCCTGGCCCTCGGGGCTCAGCTCGAAGCGGGTGCGCAGCGAGGCCAGGATGTCACCGGCGGTGATCATGCCGTCACGCTTCCAGCCGTGCTGGGCGTCGAGCGGCATCTGCTCGATGAAGCGGAGCTCGTAGTCGTTCTCCACCGCCCAGGCGAGGAGGTCGGGCGCCTCGTCGGCGTTGAGCCCCGGCATCAGGACGGAATTGACCTTGACCGGGGTGAGCCCGGCGGCGCGGGCGGCCTCCAGGCCGCGCAGCACGTCGGTGTGGCGCTTTCGGCGGGTCAGGGCCTGGAAGACGTCCGGGCGCAGGGTGTCCAGCGAGACGTTGACCCGGTCCAGGCCGGCGTCGCGCAGCGCGGCGGCGGTGCGCTCCAGGCCGATGCCGTTGGTGGTGAGGGACATCTGCGGGCGCGGCGCGAGGGCCGCGACGCGTTCGACGATCGAGACGAGGCCGGGCCGGAGCAGCGGTTCCCCGCCGGTGAACCGGACCTCTTCGATGCCGAGGCGGGTGACCGCGATGTCGATGAGCCGGACGATCTCGTCGTCCGTGAGTAGGTCGGGCTTGGCGAGCCACTGCAGGCCTTCTTCGGGCATGCAGTAGGTGCACCGCAGGTTGCACCGGTCGGTCAGCGAGACCCGCAGGTCGGTGGCTACCCGCCCGTATGTGTCGATGAGCACGAGGCCCCCTCCCCCGGTGTCGGATCAGTACGTTGTCGAGCCTACGCGATAGGTGTGACAACGAGCACGGCTCCGATGTCACGATGCGGGGCCGGCCGCGTCGTAGGGATCTACGACGCGGCCGGTTCTCCGTGGGGACGGGGTACGGGTCAGTGTGCTCCGGTGCCGGTCAGGGACCGGACCTCCAGCTCGGCGTACTTCTTCACGTCCGGCTCCTCCTTGGAGAGGAGGGATCCGAGCCAGCCGAGCAGGAAGCCCAGCGGGATGGAGATCAGGCCCGGGTTCTCCAGCGGGAAGACGGCGAAGTCGGCGCCGGGGAACATCGAGGTCTCCTTGCCGGAGACGACCGGCGAGAAGAGCACGAGCAGCACGGAGGAGATCAGACCGCCGTAGATCGACCACAGCGCTCCGGAGGTGGTGAAGCGCTTCCAGAAGAGGCTGTAGAGGATCGTCGGCAGGTTGGCGGAGGCCGCGACCGCGAAGGCCAGCGCGACCAGGCCCGCGACGTTCAGGCCGCGGGCGAAGACGCCGAGGACGATCGCGACGGCGCCGATGCCGACGGTGGCCCAGCGCGCGGCCCGCACCTCCTCCTTCTCCGACGCGTTGCCCTTCTTGATCACGTTGACGTAGAGGTCGTGCGCGAAGGACGAGGACGAGGCGAGGGTGAGGCCCGCGACCACCGCGAGGATGGTGGCGAAGGCGACCGCCGAGATCACGGCGAGCAGGATCGCGCCGCCGGTGGAGTCCGCGCCGCCGCCGATCTCCTGGGCGAGCAGGGTGGCCGCGGTGTTGCCCGCCGGGTTCGACTCGGTGATCGCCTTCGGGCCGACCAGGGCCGCGGCGCCGAAGCCGAGCGCGATGGTCATCAGGTAGAAGACGCCGATGATGCCGATGGCCCAGTTCACCGACTTACGGGCGGCCTTGGCGGTGGGCACGGTGTAGAAGCGGATGAGGATGTGCGGCAGTCCCGCGGTGCCGAGCACCAGCGCGATGCCCAGCGAGATGAAGTCGATCTTCGAGGTGGCGGTGGCGCCGTACTTCAGGCCGGGCTCCAGGAACGCCGCGCCCTTGCCGCTCTCCTCGGCGGCCTTGCCGAGCAGTTCGGAGACGTTGAAGTGGAACTTGAGCATCACCAGGAACGTGATGAGCAGGGTGCCCGCGATCAGCAGGACGGCCTTGACCATCTGCACCCAGGTGGTGCCCTTCATCCCGCCGATGGAGACGTAGAGGATCATCACGATGCCGACGAGGACGACGACGAGCATCTTGCCGGCTTCGCTGGTGATGCCGAGCAGCAGCGTGACCAGCGCGCCGGCGCCCGCCATCTGGGCCAGCAGGTAGAAGATCGAGACCACGATGGTGGAGACGCCCGCCGCGGTACGGACGGGGCGCTGCCGCATCCGGTACGCGAGCACGTCGCCCATGGTGAAGCGGCCGGAGTTGCGCAGCGGCTCGGCGACCAGCAGCAGCGCGACCAGCCACGCGACGAGGAAGCCGATGGAGTACAGGAAGCCGTCGTACCCGAAGAGGGCGATGGCGCCCGCGATGCCGAGGAAGGACGCGGCGGACATGTAGTCGCCGGAGATCGCCAGGCCGTTCTGGAAGCCGGAGAACTGCCGGCCGCCGGCGTAGAAGTCCTCGGCGCCCTTGGTCTGCCGGCCGGCCCACACGGTGATGGCCAGGGTGGCGGCGACGAAGACCGCGAAGATCGTGATGATCAGTGCGCGGTGCTGGCCGGCGCCCTCGGCGGCCAGGGCCGGGGCCCCGGCGGCGAGCTGGTACGTGAGGCTCATGCGTCACCCTCCCCGCGCGGGGCGTCGTTCTCCAGCCGGGCCTTGATCGCCTCGGCCTTGGGGTCGAGCTTCGCGGCGGCGTGCCGGGAGTACCACCAGGCGATGAGGAAGGTCGTCACGAACTGGGCGAGGCCGAAGACGAAGGCGACGTTGACGTTGCCGACGACCTTGGTGCCCATGAAGCCGCCCGCGTAGTTGCTGAGCAGCACGTACAGCAGGTACCAGAGCACGAAGGCGATGGTCAGCGGGAAGGCGAACGAGCGGTACGAGCGGCGCAGTTCGGTGAACTCCGCGCCGGACTGCACTTCGGTGAAGGGCGGCGTCGCATGGGGCGCGTCGGGCGGCGCCTCGTGGGCCTTGTGCGGCCCGTCATCGGCGGGCGGCTGGGCGGCGGTGCTCACGCGGTCTCCTGTTTCTCGCAATGTCCGGCGGCTTGCGTCCGGCGACATAAAGTCCAGATCAGTGATGCGGATCACGCATGCTAGAGGTGCGCGGGCTCCTTACGACAGAGGCGGGGGCGGAAATCCCCAGGAAATCGGGGGGTACGACCGCCACCGGCCGGGTGCCGGGTCGTTGTCCGGGTGTGACGCCTTCGCCGCCACGCCAGCCACCGGGACCGGGCCGACTGCCGTACGGCGCCGTCAAGTTGCCGTTCCCGGTCGCCGTCCCTCCTCCGGCGCCACCCCGTTCCACCAGGAACGACACCCGTGGCTGGGACGGCCGGCGCATCACGCTGCCACTGCTGAGCATCGGTGCGCTGCGCCGCCGCCGCAGTGGCTGACGGGCCCCGCACCTGCGGCAGTTGACGGGTTTTCCCCGCCGGTCGGCGGGTTTTCTTTACCGGCCATTGAACTGTCCGAGTGATCACGGATAGCTTCACTCGTCACGAACCGGCTCGCGCGCGACCTGCCCGCGAGCGGTCAGAGATGATGTGGAGTACCCATGGCACATCGGAGATCCAGACGGGTGCGCGCGCTCGGCGTACCGGTCGGACTGGCCCTCGTGGCCTCCCTCGGCTTCCTCCCGCAGGCGGCCACCGCCGCTCCTCAGGAGGCACCCCGCACCACGGCGGCGGCCGACGGCCCGCTGCTTTCGTACGTCGTCAACGCCACGCCCGGCAAGGCCTCGGCGGCCAGGGTCGGCAAGGCGATACGCGCGGCCGGCGGCACGGTGGTCGTCGCCCACGCGAAGATCGGCGTGATAGTCGCCCACTCCGCGAACCCGCAGTTCGCGGAGGCGATACGCACGGTGCGCGGCGTCCAGTCGGCCGGCGCCACCCGCACCGCCCCCCTGAAGGCCGGCGGCACCACCGACATCGGGAAGCCGCAGAAGGCCGATCTGAGCAAGGCAGCACAGCTGGCCGGCGCCAAGGCGAAGGCCGCGGGCGAGGAGCCCCTGGAGTCCCTGCAGTGGGACCTGCCGGCCATCAAGGCCGACCAGGCGGCGAAGGTGAACCCCGGCAGCAAGAAGGTCACCGTCGCGGTCATCGACACCGGCGTGGACGACACCCACCCGGACCTGAAGCCCAACTTCTCCGCCGGACAGTCCGCGAACTGCGTGGGCGGCGTGGCCGACACCACCCGCGGCTCCTGGCGCCCGTACGACCCCGCCGAGGACTACCACGGCACGCACGTCGCCGGCACGATCGCCGCGGCGCGCAACGGGGCCGGCGTGGCCGGCGTCGCGCCGGGCGTGAAGATCTCCGCCATCAAGGTCAGCGAGCCGAAGACGAGCCTGTTCTACGCCGAGAGCGTGGTCTGTGCCTTCGTGTTCGCGGCCGACCACGGCGTCGAGGTCACCAACAACAGCTACTACGTCGACCCGTGGATGTTCAACTGCAAGGACGACCCCGACCAGGGTGCGATCGTCGACGCGGTGGGCCGGGCGGCCGAGTACGCCGAGCGCAAGGGTGCGATCAACGTCGCCGCGGCCGGCAACTCCAACCTCGACCTGGCGGCGAAGGAACTCACCGACAAGTCGAGCCCGAACGACACCACCCCGGTGGAGCGGAAGATCGACCCCGCCAAGTGCTGGGACGTGCCCACCCAGCTCCCGGGCACCGTCACGGTCGCCGCGACCGGCGTGAAGAAGCTCAAGTCGTACTACTCCAACTACGGCAACGGCGTGATCGACGTGGCCGCGCCGGGCGGTGACAGCCGGCAGGTCCCCGACCTCCCGGCGAAGAACGGCAACATCCTCTCCACCATGCCGGGCGGCGACTGGGCCTACCTGGCGGGCACCTCGATGGCGACGCCCCACGTGGCGGGCGTCGCGGCGCTGGTGAAGAGCGCGCACCCGAAGAGCAGCCCGCAGGAGATCCAGTGGCTGCTGAAGAAGGACGCCGACAACCCGGGCTGTCCCCAGGGTGACGCGACGTGCACCGGTACTCAGCACGTCAACGGCCACTACGGGTACGGGATCGTGGACGCGCTGGACGCCGTCGAACAGCGCTGATCGGAGCGGCGCCGGGGCCCGTGGCAGCCGAGTCCCGGCGGCCGGGCGGTCCGTCCGTCCCTGAGGCGGGCGGACCGCGGCGGCCCTGATGTGCCGCCACCGCTGCCCTGCATGTGCTGCGCCCGCTGCCCTTCGTGTGCCGCGGGCGCAGCGTCTCAGGCCGCGTCGGCGCCCGGTACGACGGTGCGCCGCGCCTCTCCCCCCGAGGCGGCCGCGCGTGCGGCCCCCTGCGGGCCCGTGGTCCGCAGCACCCCGTCGGCCAGCAGCCACTGGGCAGCGATATAGCCGGCCATGATGCAGAACTGCGGGGCCGGCGGCTGCGGCCAGTGCGCGATGCCGCTCGCGATCAGGGTGTCGGAGCCCAGGAAGAGCAGGCCGCCGAGGAGGGCCCGGGGCCCGGCCCGCAGCGCCCCGTACGCCATCGCGGTGAGCAGCAGGCTGTACCCGGCGACCGGGCCGCGCAGATCGGCCGGCAGGCCCGGCCACAGCAGCGCCACGGTGCCGAGCCAGGCCACGGCGTACCCGGCGGCCACCGCGGCCGGCGGAATCCGGCGGCCCCACCCCGGTGCGGCGCCCCGCCGCACGAACAGCACCAGGTAGCAGACGTGCCCGGCCGCGAAGGACGCCATCCCCACGAGGAATGCGGTGTCGCCGCCCACTTGGAGGAGGGTGTCGCCGCCGCATCCGAAGAGCAGCGCGACGGCGAGCAGTACGGGGCCGCCGCGGGCGAGCACGTACGCGGCGAGGACCGGCATCAGTGCCGGCTTGGTCACCACATCCACCGTCCCGGCTCCGGCGAGCAGCGCACCGAGGTGCACGACCGTGAGCGCTCCGAAGGCGGTGAGGAGGGCGCGGGCGGCGGTCTCGCGGGTCATGCGGCGGACGCCTCGGCGTTGGTGTCCGGCACCCGGGGCGCGGCGTCGTCCCCGCCGCGTGCGGGCTGCCACCCCGGCCCCCGGAAGACGCGCCCGGCGCGCTCCCGCCAGCTTCCCGCCGCCCGTACGTCCCGGGCGATGGCCGCGTACTCGTGCGTGGCGACGCGCAGCGGGTTGAAGGTGTCGATGTTCTTCGTGAGCCCGAAGACGGGCCGTTCGGTCTCCGCGACGAACGAGCCGAACATCCGGTCCCAGACGATGAGGATGCCCCCGAAGTTGCGGTCCAGGTAGCCGCCCTGGGAGGCGTGGTGGACGCGGTGGTGCGAGGGCGTGTTGAGCACGAACTCGAAGGGACGGGGCAGCTTGTCGACCCGCTCGGTGTGCACCCAGAACTGGTAGACGAGGTTGGCCGAGGAGCAGAACGCGAGGGCCGCCGGGTGCACGCCGAGGGCGATCATCGGGAGGTAGAACGGCCAGACGGTCAAGGAGGTCCAGGGCTGGCGGAGCGCCGTGGTGAGATTGAACTTGCGGCTGGAGTGGTGGACCACGTGGCAGGCCCACAGGATGCGGATGACGTGGTGCCCGCGGTGCGACCAGTAGTAGAAGAAGTCCTGCGCGAGCAGCATCAGGGGCAGCGTCCACCACAGCACGGGGATGTGCAGCGGTGTCAGCGCGTAGACGGCGGAGTAGATCGCCACGATCGGGATCTTCCACAGCGCGTCGAAGACGAGGCTGCCGAGCCCCATGCCGACGCTGGTGGCGGCGTCCTTGGTCTCGTATCCGGCGGCGTCCTCGTCCGGGTGCAGCCGGTAGCTCACCATCTCCAGGACGGTGAGCAGGACGAAGGCCGGTATCGACCACAACACGACATCGGGCAGGTGCGGCATGCGGGCACCATAGGACGGCGTACGGGGACTCGGCTAGAGGTTGTTACCAACGAGTATTGGTCAAAGTTACCGCCGGTACGCTCAGGTCGGCCGGCGCGGCCCCCTCGGACCTCCTCGACGGCGCCGGCCCACCCGCCTCACTCGCCCATGCCGACGAACGGGAAGTCGAAGCCGGTCAGCCAGTGCCGTCCGGTCTCCCGGGCCCGCCGCCAGGAGGCCTCCACCGGCGCCTGGTTGCGCGGCTGCCCGAGGTCGTCCGGGGTGGGACCGATGCGGCGCGCGACCGGCGTGAGCTTCCGCTTGTCGAAGCCGAAGGCCTCGGCGGCGGACTCGCCCAGCATCCGGCGGGTCTCCCCCACCGGGATGTCGTGGAAGGCCCTGCGCAGCCACTCCCCCGTGTGCGGCCAGGTGCCCTCGGGGTGCGGGAAGCCGGAGCCCCAGAGGATGTTGTCCACGCCGATCTCGTAGCGCCGCGCCAGCTCGTGCCGGGAGGGCGCGGTGGCGCAGACGAAGACCTGGCGGTCGAGGTACTCGTGCGGGGAGCGCTTCAGGGCGGCGAACGGCGAGAGTTTCCGGCCGCCGTGCCCGCCGGCGTAGAGCCGGTCCATGTGCCACAGCAGGTCCGGCAGCCACCAGCAGCCGGCCCCCGCGACTCCGAAGCGCAGCCCCGGGTGGCGTTCGAAGGCACCGGACCACATCAGGAACCACAGCGGACGGGCCGGCCACCACGCCGCTTCGGAGAGCTGGATGCCGAGGTGGCCGCCGTGCTCCGGCCGGGGCGCGGTGTCCGCACGGGTGAGGACGGGCAGCGCGGTCTCGGCGGCGGCCGCCCACACCGGGTCGTACCGGCGGTCGTGGTAGGGCGCCCCGTCGCCCCACTCCGCGGGGATCAGCAGCGCGCCGAGGCCCGACTCCGCGGCCCGGTGGATCTCGTCGACCACCGCGTCCGGGTCGGCGGCGGCCGGGAGCACGGCGACGCCGCGGTGCCGCTCGGGATCGGTGGCGCAGAACTCCGCGAGCCAGCGGTTGTACGCCCGCGCGCCCGCCATGACCGCCTCCGGGTCCTGCCCGGCGGCCGGGGCCAGGCCCGCCCCGAAGGGCGGCGCGGTACCGCCGTCCGCGGTGTCCGCGTCGGGGAACACGACCTCACCGGCCACCCCGTCGCCGTCCAGCTCCTTGACGCGCTGAACGGCGTCCCAGCCGCCGCGCAGGCCCTCCTCGTTGTCCTCGTACCACTTCATGGCGGACGTGCCGTTCCGGGCACCGCACCGGTCGGCGCCGGCGCGCCGGGCGTCCCGCTGCCCGAGGTGTTCGTCGAATGCCCGGTGGTGAGCGGCCTCCAGGTAGGGCCGGTACTGCTCGGCAGGCAGCCCGGCGTGGCAGGCGGCGGAGATGATCAGGTACGGGTCGGTCGGGTCCGTCATCGCGGCTCCTCGGTCGGTCCGGAAGGAAACGTTCGAGGTGGTCCCGCACGCGCGTGTCGCGTGCATGTCGTGCCCGTGCTGCATCAGGGTTACAGCGCTCCACCGCAAGGGGTAAAGAGACGTGCACGGGTCACGGCACCGTGGCGCGATCCGTACCACCGGCCGCACCCCGGCCCGGCACCCGGATCCCGCCAACGGGCCGTGCGGAAGCGGACGTTGGGGCCCGCTCGGCAGGCGCACCCCCACAAGACGCACGTCACGAGGGGGACGGGGACGCGCGCGCCCCGCCGTCGGCCCCCGCACGACCTACGTGGGGCAGGGGACCTGACGCCCTTTCGGGGGCCGCCCGCACAGGGGGCGCACGATGTCCGAAACATCCCCAAGCGCGAATCTGCGCGCCCCCACGGGGCGGCGCTGTCAGTCCCGGCCCGTATCCTCATGGACCATGCTCGAAGACCGCACGGCAGCCGACCGCCCGCTCTCCCCGGAGATCGTGCGGCAGCCGGCCCCGCAGGAGGAACAGGCCGCCTGGCCCACCGCGTACCCCGAGGGGTACGCGGTGGTCGACGTGGAGACCACCGGCCTGGCCCGCGACGACCGGATCATCTCTGCCGCCGTGTATCAACTGGACGCCCGTGGCGAGGTCCAGGACCGCTGGTACACCCTCGTCAACCCCGAGCGCGACCCCGGCCCGGTCTGGATCCACGGCCTCACGAGCGACGTACTGGAGAGCGCCCCGCTCTTTCCGGAGATCGTCCCCGAGCTGTCCCGGCGCCTGGAGAACCGCGTCCTCGTCGCGCACAACGCGATGTTCGACTGGTCGATGATCGCCCGCGAGTACGCCCGCGCGAAGGCCCAGGCGCCGGTGCGCCAGCGGCTGTGCACGATCGCGCTCGCCAAGGAGCTGCGGCTGCCGCTGCCCAACCACAAGCTGGAGTCCCTCGCGGCGCACTACGGCGTCGTACAGGAGCACGCGCACCACGCCCTGGACGACGCCCGGGTACTCGCCGAGGCGTTCCGGCCCAGCCTCCTGCTGGCCGCCCGGGAGAACCTCCGGCTGCCGCTGCTCACCTGCCAGCCGCTGACCGAGTGGTCCGACGCGCCGCGCCCGCCCGCGCAGCGCTCCGGTTACGGCGGCGGGTACCGCCCGACGACCTGGCGCCCCTCCCGCAAGCGCCCGGCCTGCCCGTATCCGAACCCCGGGCGGTACGAACCGGCCGGCCGGCTGAAGCAGGGCATGCGGGTCGCCTTCTCCGGCGACACCTCCGTCGACCGCGAGCTGCTGGAGGACCGCGCCGTCGAGGCCGGACTGCACGTCGCGACCAGCGTCTCCCGGCTGACCAGCCTGCTGGTCACCAACGACCCGGACTCCCCGACGTCCAAGACCGCCAAGGCCCGCTCCTTCGGCACCCCGGTCATCGACGAGGCCGCCTTCATGCAGCTCCTCCAGGACGTACAGCCCGCGGACTGAGCCACGCACCGCGGGGAACCGCGCGAGCGGCCGGCACGGCGGGAGCACCGGGCGACGGCCGAAGCCCCGCGGCGGGCAGCCGCGGGCCCTGGCCACCGTCCGGGTGAAGCCGGACAACACACCCGCCCACCGCACCCCGTGTCGGAAAACCGCGCCCCACCCTGGGCGCATGGCAAGTTGCGAGGTCTGCGGAAACGACTACGGCATGACGTTCGAGGTGCACGCGCAGGGCGCGGTGCACGTCTTCGACTGCTTCTCCTGCGCCATCCACCGCATGGCGCCCATCTGCGAGCACTGCCGGTGCCAGGTCATCGGCCACGGCGTCGAGGCCGACGGCCACTGGTACTGCTGCGCCCACTGCGCCCGCGCGGAGGGGAAGGTGGGCATCGTCGACCGGGTCTGACGGCCGGGCGCCGGGCTGCCGGCGGCCCACGGCGGGACCCTGCCGTCGTGGGCGGAATCGTGACAGGTACCGTCAATACCGTGTACCGCTTCCTGTTGTCCCGGCAGTGGGTGATCCTCACCCTCATCGCCCTCGTCCTGATCCCTGTGATGATCGAGCTGGGCTTCTGGCAGCTGCACCGCCACGAGCACAAGGTCGCGCAGAACGCCCAGATCGCCAGGGCGCTGAACGCGAAGCCGGTACCGGTCACCGACCTCGCGAAGCCGGGGCGCGACCTGCCGGAGGCGGACCGCTGGCACCCGGTGAAGGCCACGGGCCGGTACGACACCGAGGGCGAGGTCGTGGTGCGGAACCGCACCGCCGCCGACGAGCAGAGCATCGGCTACTACGTCCTCACCCCGCTGCGGCTGACCGGCGGCTCCACCGTCCTGGTCAACCGCGGCTGGATCGCACCCAGCGGCGGCGCGCTCACCACCTTCCCCGACGTGCCCCCGGCGCCGAAGGGAACGGTCACCGTCACCGGACGGGCGATCCCCGACGAGACCACCGCCGAGAGCGGCATCAAGAACACCAAGGGCCTGCCCGACCGCCAGGTCATGCTGATCAACAGCAAGCAGGCGGCCGAGCGGCTGCACCGCTCTGTGCTCGGCGGCTACATCGAGCAGACCGCCCCGGAGCCCGCCGGCGGCAAGCCCGAACTGGTTCCCGAACCGGACCACGACAGCATCGGCCCGCACATGGCGTACGCCGTTCAGTGGTGGCTCTTCGCCGCCGCGGTACCGGTCGGCTGGGTGATCCTCGTACGCCGCGAACGCCGGGACCGCGCCGCGGCCGCCGCCACCGCCGACGACACCACCGCACCGGCAGAGCCCGAGCGGGCCCAGGAAACGGCCGGGTCCGCCGCCTCGGACTAGCCGGCCACCGGGCCCTGCCGGGGGCCGCGCAGGCCCGCCGGCGGCCGGTGCGCAGGACAACGGCTACTGCATAGCCCCCGCCCGCTCCGGGCAGTCGTGACAGCGTGCACCCACCTATCGAGGACTACGCGCTCATCGGAGACCTGCAGACCGCCGGGCTCATCGGCCGCGACGGCTCCATCGACTGGCTGTGCCTGCCCCGCTTCGACTCGGCGGCCTGCTTCGCCGCGCTGCTGGGCAACCGGGACAACGGCCACTGGCGGCTCGCGCCCGCCGACCACGAGGCCCGTGCGGAGCGCTCGTACCGGGGCGACTCACTCGTGCTGGACACCGAGTGGACCACCGGCACCGGCCGCGTCCGGGTCACCGACTTCATGCCGCAGCGGGACCGCGCGCCCGACGTCGTCCGCATCGTCGAGGGCCTGGAGGGCAGCGTCGAGATGCGGGGCGTGCTGCGGCTGCGCTTCGACTACGGACGCGTCGTCCCCTGGGTACGGCACGTCGAGGACTGCCGGGTGGCCGTCGCCGGGCCCGACTCCGTCTGGCTGCACGCCGAGCCGGCCGTGACGACGTACGGCCAGGGCTTCAGCACCCGCTCGGACTTCACCGTCGAGGCCGGCGAGAAGGTCGCCTTCATCCTCACCTGGCACCCCTCCCACCGGCCCCGCCCCCGCTGCATCGACCCGTACGAGGCGCTCCAGTGCACGCTGGACGACTGGAAGCAGTGGGCGGCGCGCTGCACGTACGAGGGGCCGCACCGGGACGCCGTCGTCCGCTCCCTGATCACGCTGAAGGCGCTGACGTACGCGCCCACCGGCGGCATCGTCGCGGCGCCCACCACCTCCCTGCCCGAGGAGATCGGCGGCGTCCGCAACTGGGACTACCGCTACTGCTGGCTGCGCGACGCCACCCTCACCCTCAACGCCCTGCTCTCCGCCGGGTACACCGAGGAGGCCGCGGCCTGGCGCGACTGGCTGCTGCGCGCGGTGGCCGGCTCCCCCGCCGACCTGCAGATCATGTACGGCCTGGCGGGCGAGCGCCGGCTCCCGGAGGCGGAGCTGCCCTGGCTGGAGGGGTACTCCGGCTCCACGCCCGTACGCATCGGCAACGCCGCCGTCGACCAGCTCCAGCTCGACGTCTACGGCGAGGTCCTGGACTCCCTGTTCCTCGCCCGCCACGCGGGCCTGGAGGACAAGCCGCACGCCTGGAACATCCAGTGCGCCCTGCTCGCCTTCCTCCAGAAGAACTGGCGGGAGCCGGACGAGGGCCTGTGGGAGGTACGCGGCCCGCGCCGGCACTTCGTGCACTCCAAGGTCATGGCCTGGGCCGCCGCCGACCGCGCCATCCGCACCGCCGAGGCGCACCCCCGCCTGAAGGCGGACCTGGACGCCTGGCGCGAGATGCGGGACGAGGTGCACCGGGAGGTGTGCGAGAAGGGGTACGACCCGGAGCGCGGCACGTTCACCCAGTACTACGGCTCCGAGGAGCTGGACGCCGCGACGCTCCTCATCCCGCGCGTCGGCTTCCTGCCGGGCGACGACCCGCGCGTCATCGGCACGGTCGACGCGGTCCGCCGCGAGCTGACGCTCCCCCATGGCCCCAAGGGCATGGGAGGTGGCCCCACCGGACTCGTGCGCCGCTACAGCGCCCGGCACGGCGACGGTGAGCACGCGACCGACGGGCTGCCGGGTGAGGAGGGCGCCTTCCTGGTGTGCTCCTTCTGGCTCGCCGACGCGCTGTACCTCACCGGGCGGCAGAAGGAGGCCCGCGAGCTGTTCGACCGGCTGCTGGACCTCCGTACCGACCTCGGGCTGCTGGCCGAGGAGTTCGACCCGGTCAGCGGCTGCCAGCTCGGCAATTTCCCGCAGGCGTTCAGCCATGTCGGCCTGATCGGTACCGCCTTCACCATGGCGGGCAGGCCCAAGGCAGACTGACCCCATGGATCTTGGACTCACCGACCGGACGTACATCGTCACCGGAGCCACCCGCGGCCTGGGCCACGCCACCGCGAGTGCGCTCGTCGCCGACGGCGCGAACGTCGTGATCACCGGCCGTACGGACGAGGCCGCCGCCGCGGCCGCGGAGAAGCTGGGGCCGCGCGCCCTGGGCGTCGGCGCGGACAACGCCGACCCGGCGACCGCGCAGCGCCTGGTGGACGCGGCCCGCGACCGCTTCGGCGGCCTGGACGGCATCCTCATCAGCGTCGGCGGGCCGCCGCCCGGCAGCGGCGCCACGGGGGACTCGGCCAACACCGACGAGCAGTGGCAGGCCGCCTTCGAATCCGTCTTCCTGGGCGCGGTCCGGCTGGCCCGTACGGCGGCCGGGGCGCTCGGCGAGGGCGGCGTGATCGGCTTCGTGCTCTCCGGCTCCGTGCACGAGCCGATTCCCGGCCTCACCATCTCCAACGGCCTCCGCCCCGGCCTGGCCGGCTTCGCCAAGTCGCTCTCCGTCGAGCTGGGCCCGAAGGGCATCCGGGTCGTCGGCGTGCTGCCCGGCCGCATCGCGACCGACCGCATGACGCAGCTGGACGAGCTGTCGGGCGACGCGGAGGCCTCGCGGACCCGCAACTCCGCCTCGATTCCGCTGCGCCGCTACGGCTCGCCGGAGGAGTTCGGCCGCACCGCGGCCTTCCTGCTCTCCCCGGCGGCGTCCTACGTCACCGGCGTCATGGTGCCCGTCGACGGCGGCGCGCGGCACGGCTTCTGACCGTCCCGCGTCTGCCGGCCGTCCTCGCCCGGCCCGCAGGCGCCGTGCCGCAGGCCCGGGAGTGCCGCCGGACCGGCCGCACTCCCGGGCCTGCGCCGACGCTCAGGTGACCCGTTCGGCGCGGTGCCGTACGGCGCGCAGCCGCACCTCGGCCGGGAGTTCCGCCAGGCCGGTCGCCTCGCGGGCCCCGGCCACCGCCCGGGTGCCCAGCAGCTGCACGGCGCAGGCCGGGTCCGCGTGCGGCTCCAGCAGCAGGCGGACCCGTACGTGCGGCTCGCGGCGCCGGCCGGCCAGCCGCACGACGGCGCGGTGCACCCCGTCCGCGCTCTCCGCCTCGGCGGCGAGGACGTCCTCCAGGGCGCGCCCGCGCAGCAGCGCCCCCTCGCCGTCCCCGGTGTCGACGAGGACCTCCCGCAGCCGGCGGTTGCGGAACTGGACCAGCAGCCACCACAGGGCCAGCAGCACCAGCACGGCCAGCGCGGCGAGCACGGCCGGCCACCACCAGCCCTCACCCGTCCAGCGCGTCCGGTCCGGCGCCCGGAGCAGGACGTCACCGGGCGCGTCCCACGGCCAGCCCTCCGGCAGCCCCGCGTGCCACTTCTCCGGCAGCGCGAGGCCGGCGAAGAGCACCGTCCCGCCGGTCCCCAGCAGCACCAGTCCGGTCAGCCCGAGCAGCACCCGGTTGACGGTCCGCCGTACTTGACGCATCGCCACCGCTCACCTCTTCCCGGCGCGGCGTACGTGGACGGACATGCCCGGCGTGCGGGCGAGGCCGAGCCGCTCCAGGCCCTCGGCGAGCGCGGCGTCCACGTCGCCGCGCACCTCGTCCAGCTCACGGAAGTGCGCGACCGCGCGCGCCGTGACCTTGCGCCGGGACATCGTGATCCGTACGGCCTGCACGCCCGGCACCTCCATCACCCGGTCGCGCAGCACCAGCGCCGCGGCCGAGCGGTCCAGGCCCGCGCGGACCGTGGGCGTCGCGGGCCGCATCGGCAGGACGCCGCGCAGTCCGGGCGTCACCGCGAGCACGAGCAGCCAGAGTCCCAGGGCCATGGCGAGCGCGGCGGCGGCCAGCACCCAGGTGTTCTCCAGGGGGCGGCTCGCCAGCTCGTCGGCCAGCCGCCGGCGCCAGGCCATCGCGGGCTGTCCGGAACGTACGGCGGCCACGTCGTAGAGGAACAGTGCGGCCACGGCGAGCACCACCAGCGCCACCAGTCCGGCCGGCAGCCGCCGGGCCGACCAGAAGCGCCCCGCCCGGCCGCCGCCGGCGGAGGTGTACGCGGCGGCGGAGGCCGACTGCTCGGGGCCGTCGGGGCCCCGCTCCGTCTTCTCCAGCGTCGGGAGACGTCGCGTCGTGTCCGGTTCGCTCATGTCCCGCGTCCCGTCGCCCGGGTCACCGTACGTGTCATCGCACTCTCCCCTGCCCGGCCCGCTTCAGATGCGGCGAGTGCAGGCGGGTCACCTGGATCGCCACCTCGGGCACCGTCATGCCCGCCAACGCCCATACCCGTTCGGTCACCCGCCGACGCACGGCGCCGCACTGCGCGCCGATGTCGCCGGGGTAGCCGAGCTCGACGGTGACCCGTACGCGGGCCTCGCCGAAGGTGTCCTGGGTGTTGTGCCGCCGTACGACGACGGTGGCGTCGGCGTCACCGGAACGGACGTCACGCGAACGGGGGCCGCGGGCGGCCGACCCGTCTCCGGGGGCCGCGTCGTGGGGCGCCCGGTCCTCGCGCGCCGGGGCGTCACCGGCGTCCGCGGCGTCGCGGTCCGGCGCGCCGGGGGACGTACGGCCGGCGGCGTGCGCGCCGCTGCCGTTCGCCGGCACGCCCTCCGGGCCGTGCCGCAGCGCCTCCCGTGCGGCCTGCGCCGCGATCTTGGCGACCACCCGGTCGGCGATCCGCGTCGCGCCGCGCTGCCCCGCCTCGACGACGGGCTCCGGAAGCTGTCCGGCCACGCCTCACCGCCGCCGGGCGCCGCGGTCACGGACTCCCGGCCGCCGGAAGAACTCGCCGGGCTCCAGGTCGCCGTCCAGGAACCGGCCGGCCACGAACCCGACCGCGCCCAGCGCGGCCACCAGCAAGAAGGCCCCGAATCCGCCGAAGTACCCGGCGAAGCCCAGTGCCATGCCGGCCAACAGACCGGCCACGGCCATGCTCATCGTGCACTCCCTCGCTGCCACCCCGGGCGGGATGGCTGACCTGCCGGAACAGTGCCGGAACCCGGCCGCCGGCATCCTTACCGTCCGGCCGGCCGGGCCGACCGACGGCTCGAACCGCTACTGGAGCCGGGACTCCGTTTCCTCTTCCTCTTCCTCGTCCGGCAGCTTCACGTCGCTGACCGCGATGTTGACCTCGACGACCTCCAGGCCCGTCATCCGCTCGACCGCCGCGATGACGTTCTCCCGTACCGCCCTGGCCACCTCCGCGATCGCCACGCCGTACTCGACGACGATCTCCAGGTCCAGAGCCGTCTGTACCTCGCCGACCTCGGCCTTGACGCCGCGCGTGACGGACTTGCCACCGGGCACCCGGTCGCGCACCGCGCCGAACGTGCGGGACAGGCCGCTGCCCATGGCGTGGACGCCCATGACGTCCCGGGCGGCCATTCCGGCGATCTTCTCGACGACGCCGTCCGCGATGGTCGTGCGTCCCCGGGTCGCCGGGTCACCGCCGCCGCGCTCGGAGCCGAGGGTCTTCCGGGCGGCGCCCTCGCCTTGCGGCCGGCCGCCCTGTGCGGTGTCGCTCATCGCATCGTCCCTTTCCTCGAGGAGGAGCGGGCACACCTGGCATGCGCTCCGGGGCCCACATTAGGCGTGGTCGGCACGGACCGCCGCCGGGATGCCACCGGGATACGCCGACTGGACGGGTCGGGGGCGTAAGAACGGCGCGGAGCAGTCGCACGTGTGCCCGGGTCGCGCCTCAGCACGCCCCGGGCACATGGAGGTACGCGGAGGCTACTCGCCCGCGCCGGCGAGATCGCGCAGCCGGCGGCCCTGCGCCGCCCGCTCCGCTGCGCGCTGCTCGTCGAGCGTGCGCGCGGCGGCCCCGGCCAGCAGGGCCTTGGTCTCGATGACGGCGTCCCGGGGCGCGGCCGTCAGCGCGGCGGCGAGGTCGGCGACGGCACCGTCGAGCTGGTCGCCGGGCACCACGAGGTTGGCGAGGCCGGTGCGCTCGGCCTCCTCGGCGTGGACGTACCGCCCGGTGGCGCAGATCTCCAGGGCACGGGCATAGCCCACCAGATGGACGAGCGGCTTGGTGCCGGTCAGGTCCGGCACCAGGCCCAGGCTCGTCTCACGCATCGCGAACTGCACGTCCTGCGCGACCACCCGCAGGTCGCAGGCGAGCGCGAGCTGGAAGCCGGCACCGATGGCATGGCCCTGGACGGCCGCGATGGAGACGATGTCGTTCCGCCGCCACCACGTGAACGCCTCTTGGTACTCGGCGATCAGCGCGTCCATGTCGTGCTCCGGGCCGCGCCGCATGTCCAGGAAGGACGGTTCGCCCGGGAAGCCTTCGGGGGTGAAGGCCTGCCGGTCCAGGCCGGCGGAGAAGGACTTGCCCTCTCCGCGCAGCACGACGACCCGCACGCTCCCCGGCAGCTGCTGCCCCGCCTCGGCCAGGGCCCGCCACAGGGCGGGCGACTGGGCGTTGCGCTTCGCGGGGTTGGTCAGGGTCACCGTGGCGACGGCGTCGTCAACGGTGAGCCGGACACCGTCCTTGTCGAGCAGGGTCATCGAGCGCCTCCGAGTCTTCAACGGTCACTGCACAGCAACCGCTAAGTTAACTGAACAGTAACCACCCGGTCGATCACTTCTTCGACCGGGTGGCACCGTCGGCTCTTCGGAGTCGCGGGCCGCCTCGGTTCAGGCCGAGGCGGCCTTCTTGCCCCTCGTTGCCCCGCCACGACCGCGCAGGACCACACCGGATTCGCTGAGCATCCGGTGCACGAATCCGTAGGAGCGGCCGGTTTCCTCGGCCAGCGCCCGGATGCTCGCTCCGGAGTCGTACTTCTTCTTCAGGTCAGCCGCGAGCTTCTCGCGCGCGGCGCCGGTCACCCGGCTGCCCTTCTTCAGAGTCTCGGCCACCCGTGCCTCCTCATGGGAAGTGCGCTCTGGACTCTCATGATCACCCCTCCCGCCCGTCCTGGCCACCCATTCGGCAAGGTCCGTAGGACAACGTTTGGCGCGCGGGAGGGCGCACAGCCGCCCGGAATGAATGATTCCAAGGACCTTACTGAGCGGCCTCGGCCGAGCGGCGCGAAGAAGGGCCAGGTCAGGGGGTACGGGGTGGAACAAGAGCAGCCACGCGGCCGTCCGCGGCCCCTCGCACAGCGTGGCGCGCCGGGTACGAGCCGTTCTCACTCAGATGATGGATCACCCGTCGGCCGAATGATCCATACCGCGTTGATCAAGATGCTCTACGGCCTGTGCCGCGCGGTGCCGGGCACCGCGCGGGGGCCGCGGCGGGGGCTCAGGCGAGTGCCACCAGATCCGCGTAGTCCGGGCCCCAGAGGTCCTCCACGCCGTCCGGCAGCAGGATGATCCGCTCCGGCTCCAGCGCGTCCACCGCGCCCTCGTCGTGGGTCACCAGGACCACCGCGCCCTCGTACGTGCGCAGCGCCCCGAGGATCTCCTCGCGGCTGGCCGGGTCGAGGTTGTTGGTGGGCTCGTCCAGGAGGAGGACGTTGGCGGAGGAGACGACCAGCGTCGCGAGCGCGAGCCGGGTCTTCTCGCCGCCGGAGAGCACGCCGGCCGGCTTGTCCACGTCGTCGCCGGAGAACAGGAAGGAGCCCAGGGTCTTGCGGATCTCCACGAGGTCCAGGTCCGGGGCCGACGAGCGCATGTTCTCCAGGACCGTGCGGTCCGGGTCGAGCGTCTCGTGCTCCTGCGCGTAATAGCCGAGCTTGAGGCCGTGGCCGGGGGTGACCTGGCCGGTGTCGGGCTTCTCCGCGCCGGCCAGCAGCCGCAGCAGGGTCGTCTTGCCGGCACCGTTCAGGCCCAGGATGACCACCCGGGAGCCCTTGTCGATGGCCAGGTCGACGTCGGTGAAGATCTCCAGCGAGCCGTACGACTTGGACAGGCCCTCCGCCGTGAGCGGGGTCTTGCCGCACGGCGCGGGCTTCGGGAAGCGCAACTTGGCGACCTTGTCCGACTGCCGCACCTCCTCCAGGCCGGCCAGCAGCTTCTCGGCGCGCCTGGCCATGTTCTGCGCGGCGACGGTCTTGGTCGCCTTCGCGCGCATCTTGTCCGCCTGGGTGTTCAGCGCGGCGGCCTTCTTCTCGGCGTTGGCGCGCTCGCGCTTGCGGCGCTTCTCGTCGGCCTCGCGCTGCTGCTGGTACAGCTTCCAGCCCATGTTGTAGATGTCGATGTGCGACCGGTTGGCGTCCAGGTAGAACACCTTGTTGACCACGGTCTCGACGAGGTCCACGTCGTGGGAGATGACGATGAAGCCGCCGCGGTAGGTCTTGAGATAGTCCCGCAGCCAGAGGATCGAGTCGGCGTCGAGGTGGTTGGTCGGCTCGTCCAGGAGGAGCGTGTCGGAGTCCGAGAAGAGGATCCGGGCCAGCTCGACGCGGCGGCGCTGACCACCGGAGAGGGTGTGCAGCGGCTGGCCGAGGACGCGGTCGGGCAGGCCGAGGCTGGCGCAGATGGTCGCGGCCTCCGCCTCGGCGGCGTACCCGCCCTTGGTCAGGAACTCGGTCTCCAGGCGCTCGTACTTCTTCATCGCGCGCTCGCGGGTGGCGCCCTTGCCGTTGGCCATCCGGTCCTCGTTCTCGCGCATCTTGCGCAGGACCTCGTCCAGGCCGCGGGCGGAGAGCACGCGGTCGCGGGCCAGTACCTCCAGGTCGCCGGTGCGCGGGTCCTGCGGGAGGTAGCCGACCTCGCCGGACCGGGTGACCGTGCCCGACGCGGGGATGCCCTCGCCGGCCAGCACCTTGGTGAGGGTGGTCTTGCCCGCGCCGTTGCGGCCGACCAGGCCGATGCGGTCGCCCTTGGCGATGCGGAACGAGGCGGACTCGATGAGTACTCGGGCGCCGGCGCGCAGCTCGAGACCGGAGGCGGTGATCACGGAAAGACTCCAGGGCAGGGTGGACGGCGGAACGGACGGGCGGGAGAAGCCGCAACGCGGCGCGCTCCACGAGGAGCGCGGACGGGCCGACGCCGTCTAATGCACAAGGAGAATTGCCATGGACCCAGTCTAACGGTGGTGTGCAAGCAGATTTCCCCGCCGTCACCGGCGCCGCGACGCCCTGCGCGCGGCTCCCTCGGGACAGGGGGTACTCCCAGGTCACATGGCATTGTCGGACCCCACTGGCAGACTGATGTGAGTCAGGCCACACCGGCTCGCGAAGGGACCGAGACCATGTCCGCCACCCCGTCCCCCTCGATCTGTCCGACCCTGCTCTACCGCGATCCCAAGGCCGCGATCGAGCTCCTGACGGCCGCCTTCGGCTTCACCCGCGGCGCGCTGTACGAGGACGAGTCCGGCACCGTGCTGCACGCCGAACTGTCCTACGGCAACGGCACGATCATGCTCGGCGCGAAGGGCCGCGGCGGCGTCTTCGCCGAGGCCATGGGCGACGCCGGGCCGACCGGTGTGTACGTCGCCGTGGCCGACGTCGACGCCCATCACCGGCGGGCAGCGGCGGCCGGCGCGGAGATCCTCGTGCCGCCCACCGACCAGGACTACGGCTCACGCGACTACATGGCGCGGGACGAGGAGGGCAACATCTGGAGCTTCGGCACGTACGCCCCGACGACCACGGAGGCCGACGGCACGGACGCCTGAGCCGCGCCCGCCCGGCGCGGGGCCGGCGGTCAGGCGCCGCCGGTGTGGACCTGGAACGCCGCGCGGCGGACGGCCTTGGCGAGCGCCGGGTCCGGGTGAGCCGCGGCCAGCGCCACGAGGACCTGGACGGTGCGCGGGTGCCCGACGGCGCGCACCTCCTCCAGGAGGCGCGGCACGGAGCCCTGCACGGCGGAGTCCAAGTGGCGTACGAGCAGCCGGCTCTCGCCGTGGTCGGCGACGGCGGCCGCGGTGTCCACCCAGAGCCAGGTGGACTCCTCACGGGTGAGCACGTCCGGCGCGGTCTCGGGGTCGCCCCCTTCGTGCTCCACCAGCCACAGCAGGGCGTAGGGCCGCAGCGCCGCCTCGGAGGCGGCGGCCCGTACGGCGGGCTCGGCCGGCGCGCCGACCGTGCGCAGCGCTTCGAAGGCGAGCCCGCGCAGCAGGGCGTCCTCGCCGCGGGCGACCGCCAGCAGCTCCTCGACCGCGCTGCCGGCGGAGCGCGCGGCCAGCCATGCCCGGTACTCCGCCCGGGCGGGGCCGGGGGTCAGCCGCGCGCAGCCGCGCAGCATCGCCTCGGCGGACTGCTCGATGTTGCCGGCGGGGCTCTGCGCGGCCACGCAGATCTGCTCCAGCTTGACCCAGACCGCCCAGCTGCCGAGCGGGGTGAGGCGGGCCTGACGCTCACCGGCCGGTTCGCCGCCGCGCAGCAGTGCGGCGGCATCCGCGGCACCGCGCGCACGGGTGCCGCCGCCCGGTACGACCAGCGCGCCGACCGCGGCCAGCGCCTCCAGCGCCCAGTCCAGCAGGGACGCGGACGACGCCCCCGCGCCGTCGCCGGCGTCGGCCGTGCCGTCCGGGCCGCCGGGAGCCGGCCGGCCGTGCGCCTGGTCAGTGGTCTGGCCACCGGCATCCGGGGCGGCGCCGCCCTCGGCTGCCGGGCTCGGAGCGACGGCGCCGTCCGGCCCGCCGGGCTGCATGTCGTGCCCGGGCTCCGCGTCCTGACCGGGCTCCGTGTCCTGACCGGCCGCCGGGACCGGCACCGGACCTGCCGCGACGCCGGGGCCCGCGCTCTGCCCGCCCCCGGGGGCCGGTACCGGGCCCGCCGTGGCGCCGGGGCCCGCCGCCGACGACTCGCTCCGGGCCGACGACTCGCCCCGAACCGACGGCTCGCTCCGGACCGCGCGCTCGTACGGCACCTCGCAGCGCTCCGTGCGGAGTTCGGCGATCCGCTGGTCGAGGAGTTCCAGGAGGTCGGCCACCTCGACCGGGCCCGCCGAGAGATAGAGCAGCGACAGCACCTGCGGCAGCGCCTCGATCACCTCGGCGACCGCCCCGGGGCCGGTGTCAGCGGGCGCGGGGAGCGCCAGCGACCAGGCGTCGAAGAGCGCGACCCAGCCGCGCAGCGCGGCGGAGTCGTCCCGGTCCCAGGCGCGCAGCCGCCAGCCGGGGCGGGCCACGCCTCCGTGCAGTTCGATGAGGCCGGCGAGCCGGGCCCGGTCCCAGTCGGCCCGGACCTGCTGCGGCGTCAGTTCCAGTGCGGCGGCTGCCTGCTCGGCGGCGCCGTCCGGGAGCGAGCCGTCGGCGGCGGCGCGTGCGCCGGTGCCCTCGCCCCGCTCGCGGGCGGCCCAGCGGGCCACCCGGACGGCGCCCGCCAGCGCGCCGCGTGCCATCCGGGCCAGCTCCGCGGGCGGTGGAGTGCCCTCGGGCGGCCGTGGCGCGGGCCTGGTGGACCGCGTGCTCACCGCTCGGCGGGCGGCGGCGATCGGTTGTCTGGGGACGAGGCGGAGCCGGGAGTCGCGCGGAGTACGGGACGTCACAGGAGCAGTCTTGCTCCTGTGGGCCCGAAAACCCAATCGGAAGTCCGCTTGCGTTCTCCGGAAGGGCCCTTGGTGCCCGATCCGCCCGCGATCGCCCCCTTCCCCGCGGCACCCCGTGCCACGCCGTCGGCCCTGCGTGCCACGCCCCTGCACACACCGGGCGGACCGCTCACCGACGCCGCGCCGGCCGCTGCGGCAGCACCCCTTCGTCAGCGGCCCTTAGCGGCCCTTCATCAGCCGCACGGGAAAGGCCTCTGCATCCACTACATCAACGGCGTCAGGAACCGGCGGAGCGTCTCTTCGTAGTCCTCGGGCCCGGCGTTCCACATGGCGGCGTGCGGGGCGTCCCTGACGGTGTGCAGGCTGACCAGGTCCGGCCGGGCGGCCGCCAGGCGGCGGGAGGCGGACCACGGCGCGACGGTGTCGCCGGGGCCGTGGAGGATCAGCGTGGGGACGGAGAGCAGTGCCGGGTCGCACGCCTCGGCCAGCCGGTCGGAGTGCAGGCCCGTGCTGCCCTCCGCGGCCCGTACCGCCAGCGGCAGCAGCGGACGCGGCACGCGCCGGGCCGCCGCCAGCGCCCGTACCGTCGCGCGCCAGTCCAGCACCGGCGAGTCCAGCACCAGTCCGGCGATCCGGTCCCGCAGCGCGGAGTGCGCCGTGGCGTGCAGCGCCATCGTCGCGCCGGTGGACCAGCCGTGCAGGACCACCCGGCGCGCGCCGTACCGGAGGGCGTACCGGATCACCGCGTCCACGTCGCGCCACTCGGCGTCACCGAGATGGGCCTTGCCGTCGGCGGTGCGCGGCGCGCCCTGGTCGTTGCGGTAGGCCGGGGCGAGCACCGGGAAGCGGTGGCGGTGCAGGAACGGCATGACGACCATCGGGTGCTCCCGGGTCGTGCCGAGGCCGTGCACGGTGATGACCCAGGTCTCCCGCTCGCCCGGCAGGAACCACGTGGGCAGCGCGCCCAGTTCGCCGGGCACGTCGACGTCGGCGCACTCCAGGCCGAGCGCGTCGGAGGGGTTGCCGAGGTGCACCTGCGGGGTCAGCCACACGTGTGTGCCGCGCCCGAGGGTGCCGTGGGTGACCCGCTCCAGGCGCCGGACGACGGTGTCCGCCGCGTGCGGCACGTCGTCGGTCACCGGGCCGACGACGGCGTGGCAGCCGCGGCCCGTCAGCCCGTACCGGCCCGGCCGCAGCGCGGAGATGCTGCGGGTGAGGGTGATCCGGTCGGCGGTGGTGGCGTGCACCGTCAGCCGCCCGTCGCCCGGCAACGGCCGGTCGGGGGCGGGCCGCAGGGCGACGTCGCTGGCGTACCGGCCGGCCGCGAGCGCGGCCGCACCGGTACCGATCACAGTGGTGACGGCCGCTGCCGCCGCGGTACCCAGGCGCACCCTCCCCAGTCTGGGGAGCGCCGCGGCCCGTGGCCAGTGGGCCCGCGCGCCCGAGTGACGGAACGGGCCGCCCGGTGCCGGGCTGCCGTGCGTTTCGCCCTCCGTCGCGCGGGGTCAGCCCCGCTGTCCGTACCCCCGCAGCCGTTCGGCCACCTCGGCCAGCTGGCCGTCGGAGAGCAGGGACGGCGTGCGCCCGGGGACGGAGGAGGCGGTCAGCCAGAGCCGGCACATCCATTCCAGCTGCGCCGTGCGGTCGTACGCCTGGTCGAGGGTGTCGCCGTAGGTGAGCGTCCCGTGGTTCTGCAGCAGCACGCCCGTGCGGTCGCGCAGCGCGTGCAGCATGTTGTCGGCCAACTCCTGGCTGCCGTACGTCGCGTAGGGGGCGACCCGGACGGTACCCCCGAGGGCCGCGGTCATGTAGTGCACCGGCGGGAGTTCCGGGACCAGTGTGGACACCGCGGTGGCGTGCACCGCGTGGGTGTGGACGACAGCGGTGGCGCCGGTGTGGCGGTACACCGCGAGGTGCATCGGCAGCTCGCTCGTCGGCCTCAGCTCACCGGCCACCTGCCGCCCGTCCGCCGGGTCCACCGCCACCAGGTCGTCCGGGCCCAGCCGGTCGTACGGGACGCCGCTGGGCGTGACGAGCACGAGCCCGCCGGCGCGCACGGACACGTTGCCCGACGTGCCGACCACCAGTCCGTCCGTCACCGTGCGCCGCGCGGCGGCCACCAGGGCGGCCCACGCCTCCGTCACCTCTTCCGCCGGTCCCGGCCCGCGATCCGTCATGCCGCCCCGCTCCCTCCTGGAACCCCCGCGCTGCGCACCGTACCGGGGGTACCCCGCGCAGCCGCCGCACTGTAAGGCGGACCATTCCCCTTCGGTATCCCGCAAAGCGGAGCATTTCGGCTTTGGCCAGTGATTGGCCGGAGCCGATCCGGCATCTCGGGATCTTCCCCTAGCCTCAGGATGTTTTGTCATGCACGTCGCCATCCGGGGGGAATCATGGCTCGTGACCGCAAACCGACTCCTAGTACCCGTACCAGCGACCCGGCACCCGACCCGACACCCGGCGCGCCGCGCCGGCGGCGCCGTCCGGCCTCCGTCGCCACCGCAACGGCCCTCGCGCTGGCCGCGCTGGCCGGCACGGCGCTGACCGGGCTCGCCACCGCGAGCCCCGTTGCGGCGGCCGGCGTGCCGCACGGCCACGACGTCTCCTCGCACCAGAAGAAGGTCAACTGGAACAAGGCCCGCGCGAAGGGCGCGCGCTTCGTCTACGTCAAGGCCAGCGAGTCGACCGACTACACCAATCCCTACTTCGGCCAGCAGTACGACGGCGCCCGCGGGGCCGGCCTGCTGCGCGGCGCGTACCACTTCGCGGTGCCCAACCAGTCCTCCGGCGCGGCCCAGGCGCGGTACTTCCTGCGCAACGGCGGCGGCTGGACGGCGGACGGCTGGACGCTGCCGCCGGCCCTGGACATCGAGCACAACCCGTACAGCAAGAAACACAAGTGCTACGGCGTGAGCAAGAAGAAGATGGTCGCCTGGATCTGGGACTTCAGCGACGAGATCAAACGGCAGACCGGACGCCGGCCGGTGATCTACACGACCACCCGCTGGTGGAACACCTGCACCGGCGGCAGCGGCGCCTTCGCGCAGAGCCACCCGCTGTGGCTGGCATCGTGGCACGGCGAGCCGGGCGCTCTGCCGAAGGGGTGGTCCTTCCTGAGCATCTGGCAGTACTCGAACAAGGGCGCGCTGCCCGGCGATCAGAACGCCTGGAACGGCTCCTACGGACAGCTCCGCAGGTTCGCCGGCGGCTAGACCGGAGCGGTGCCCCAAGCACGTCAAAGGCACCGCGGAATGAACCACAAGTGACGGGTGAGACGCCTCCGCACGAAAACGGCGGGGGCGTCACCACCAGGCCCGTTGTCGTTCATCTTCCGTTCACCCACCCTCCGTACGGTCGCTCGCGTCACTGACCATCGAACTGATTGCCTGGGTGAATGGAACACATCACGCTTCTCATCGGGATCGTGATCGTCACGGCCTTGGTGTTCGACTTCACGAACGGCTTCCACGACACGGCCAACGCCATGGCCACCACCATCTCCACCGGGGCACTGAAGCCCAAGACCGCGGTGGCGATGTCGGCGGTGCTGAATCTCGTCGGCGCATTCCTCTCCGTGGAGGTCGCCAAGACCATTTCCGGCGGCATCATCGACGAAGGCGCCGGCATCAGACCAGAGGTGATCTTCGCCGGCCTCGTCGGTGCCATCGTCTGGAACCTCCTGACCTGGCTCGCCGGTCTCCCCTCCAGCTCCTCGCACGCCCTCTTCGGCGGCCTGATCGGCGCGACCCTGGTGTCCGTCGGCATGAGCGGGGTCAACGGGGACGCCGTCGTCATGAAGGTCCTCATCCCGGCCGTGGCCGCGCCGATCGTCGCGGGCCTCGCCGCGACCTTCGCCACCCGGCTCACCTACCGGCTGGCCCGCAACCGCGCCGAGCAGGACACCGCGAAGGGCTACCGCGCCGGGCAGATCGCCTCGGCCGCCCTGGTCTCCCTCGCCCACGGCACCAACGACGCCCAGAAGACGATGGGCGTCATCACCCTCGCGCTGATCACCGGCGGCGCGCTCGCCCCGCAGGCCGACCCGCCGATGTGGGTCATCGCCTCGGCCGGCCTCGCCATCGCCCTCGGCACGTACCTGGGCGGCTGGCGGATCATCCGCACGATGGGCAAGGGCATCACCGACATCCAGCCGCCGCAGGGCTTCGCCGCCCAGACCGGCGCCGCCGTCACGATCCTGGCCTCCTCGCACCTCGGCTTCGCGCTCTCCACCACCCAGGTCTGCTCGGGCTCGGTCATGGGCTCGGGCCTGGGCAAGAAGGGCGGCGTGGTGCGCTGGTCCACCGCGGGCCGCATGGTGATCGCCTGGGGCCTGACCCTGCCGGCCGCCGGCCTGGTCGCCGCGGGCGCCGCCTTCCTGGCGGGCCAGGGCACCTGGGGCGTCACCACCGTCGCCGTGCTGGGCCTCGCGATCTGCGGTGCCATCTGGGCCGCCTCCCGCCGCAAGCCGGTGGACCACAGCAACGTCAACGACGTGGAGCCCGTCGAGCCGGCCGGTGTCGTCACCACCGCGCTCCAGACCGTCTCCCCGCCGCCCGCGGGCGCGACCACGGCCGGAGCCGGCACCATCGACGGCATCCCGGCGCAGTCCGCCAAGCGCTCCCCCGCCACCACGGCCGTCCGCTGACCGCCGGCCGCTCGCGTTAAGGAACCGACGCCATGAACATCGACTGGGCTGCACTCGGCCAGGTCTTCGGCACCACGCTCGTGGTGACCGTCGGCATGGTGGGCCTGTTCACCCTGGGCATCGTGGGGACGTCCCGCAAGGCCCCGCAGGAGGGCGGGACGGGCGCCACCGCGGTCGCCGCCGGCGGCTCCTCGGCCGTCGCCCGCGCCGGCGGGTACGCCTGCTTCACGCTCTGCCTCGCGGCCGTCGGCTACGGCATCTTCCTGATCGTCGCCGGCTGACCCCCGCACCGCACCCGAAGGCGCCCGGCGCCGCGTACTCCGCGGCCGCCGGGCGCCTTCGCGTGTCCCCGGCCTGTGGTGTCGGCCACACGGACCGGCATACGCCTGCGTCGCAGGTCAAGGGTGAGTTGACGGCTTTCGCGGCACGTGGTGGACTGCCCGGTGCCATTCGGCGACAGATGAGGAAGTCCGGTGAGAATCCGGCGCGGTCCCGCCACTGTCACCGGGGAGCGCTCCTCCAGAAGAAGCCACGGCCCGCCACAGGCACGGGCTGGAAGGCCGGGGGAAGCGTCGATCCGGGAGCCAGGAGACTCTCGTCGCCGGTCACGTCGAGCCAGGGCGCGGACCCTGAGTGAGGACACACGCCATGCCGGGCTCCGAGCCGAGACCCCTGCCCTCCGCCGTACGCCCGGCACGCGACCGCGGCCGGCCGTCCCGCCGAGGCACGACGGCGGGCTGATCCGACGATGCGTGCCGAACACGCCACCTATGCGTGCGGCGCGGCTCTGGGCTTTCTCGGCGACCTGGCCGTGGGCGATCCGCGCCGCGGTCACCCGGTGGCCGCCTTCGGGCGGGCAGCGGCCGCCGTGGAGCGCGGGCTGTGGCGCGACCACCGCGGATACGGCGCGGCGCACACCGCGCTGTGCGCCGGTGGGGCAGCGCTGGGCGCCGCCCTGCTCTCCCGTTCCGTACGCCGCTGCGCCCCCGCCCGCATCGCGCTGACCGCCGCCGCCACCTGGGCCGTGCTGGGCGGTACGACGCTGGGCCGCGAGGCGCGCGCCATCGGCGGCGCGCTGGAAGCCGGCGATCTCGACGTGGCGCGCGAGCGGCTGCCGCACCTGTGCGGCCGCGACCCGCAGGCGCTGGACGGGCCGCAGATGGCCCGCGCCGTCGTGGAGTCCGTCGCCGAGAACACCTCCGACGCGGTCGTGGGCGCGCTGGTCTGGGGCGCCGTCGGCGGTGTGCCGGGCCTGGTCGCCTTCCGCGCGGTGAACACGCTGGACGCGATGGTGGGGCACAAGTCCGACCGCTACCGCCGGTACGGCTGGGCCTCGGCCCGGCTGGACGACGTGGCGGGCTGGCCCGGGGCGCGGCTGACCGCCCTGCTGGCCACCGCCGCCGGGCCCGATCCGCGCGGCGCGTGGCGCAGCCGGCGGGCCGACGGCAAGCGGCACCCGAGCCCCAACGCGGGCCCCGTGGAGGCGTCGTTCGCCGGGGCGCTGGGCGTACGGCTGGGCGGCACGCTGGCGTACGCGGGACGGGTCGAGCACCGCCCGGTGCTCAACGGCGGTGCCCGCGCGGTCGAGGGGGCCGACATCGCGCGTGCGGTGCGCCTGTCGCGCCGGGTGAGCGCGCTGGCGCTGGCGACGACGGTCGGGGCGCGGATCGCCGTGGGCGCGGTGCGCGCGGCGCGAGGGACGAGGAGGCCGCGGTGAGCGGAGCGCGGGAAAGGCCCGGCGGCGGACTGCTGGTCGCGGGGACGACGTCGGACGCGGGCAAGAGCGTGGTGACGGCGGGCATCTGCCGCTGGCTGGCGCGCAAGGGCGTCAAGGTGGCGCCCTTCAAGGCCCAGAACATGTCGCTCAATTCGTATGTGACGCGCGAGGGCGCGGAGATCGGGCGGGCGCAGGCCATGCAGGCCGCGGCGGCCCGGGTCGAGCCGACCGCGCTGATGAACCCGGTGCTGCTCAAGCCCGGCAGCGACCGCAGCAGCCAGGTCGTGCTGCTGGGCAGGCCGGTCGGCGAGCTGAGCGCGCGAGGCTACCACTCCGGGCGCCAGGAGAAGCTGCTCGGCACGGTCACCGACTGCCTGACCGAGCTGCGCCGTACGCACGACGCGGTGATCTGCGAGGGCGCGGGCAGCCCGGCCGAGATCAACCTGCGCCGGACCGACATCGTGAACATGGGGCTCGCGCGCGCCGCGGGCCTCCCCGTGGTCGTCGTCGGCGACATCGACCGCGGCGGGGTCTTCGCGTCCTTCTTCGGTACGACGGCGCTGCTGTCCGAGGCCGACCAGGCGCACCTCGCGGGCTTCCTGGTGAACAAGTTCCGCGGCGACGTGACGCTGCTGGAACCGGGGCTGGACATGCTCAAGAAGCTGAGCGGCCGGCCGACGCTGGGCGTGCTGCCCTTCCGGCACGGGCTCGGCATCGACGAGGAGGACGGCCTGCGGGTGTCGCTCCGCGGCGCGGTGCGCGAGAGCACGGTCGCGGCGCCGCACGGCGACGACATCCTGCGCGTCGCCGTCGCGGCCGTGCCGCTGATGTCCAACTTCACCGACGTGGACGCGCTCGCCGCCGAACCGGGCGTCGTGGTGCGCTTCGTGGACCGCCCCGAGGAGCTGGCCGACGCCGACCTCGTAGTGCTGCCCGGCACCCGCGGGACCGTACGGGCGCTGCAGTGGCTGCGCGAGCGCGGGCTCGCGGACGCGGTCGCGCGCCGGGCCGCCGAGGGCCGCCCGGTGCTGGGCATCTGCGGCGGCTTCCAGATGCTCGCCGAGCACATCGAGGACGAGGTGGAGTCGCGGGCCGGCGCGGTCGACGGGCTCGGACTGCTGCCCGTACGCGTGCGGTTCGCGGCGGAGAAGACCCTGGCCAGGCCCGAGGGCGAGGCGCTGGGCGAGCCGGTGGCGGGGTACGAGATCCACCACGGCGTCGCCGGCGTCCGGGAGGGCGACGAGCCGTTCCTGGACGGCTGCCGCGTCGGCTCCGTATGGGGCACGCACTGGCACGGCTCCCTGGAGAGCGACGGCTTCCGGCGCGCGTTCCTGCGCCGGGTCGCGGCGGACGCGGGGCGCGCGTTCGTGCCCGCGCCGGACACCTGCTTCGACGCGCTGCGCGAGGAACAGCTCGACGCGCTGGGCGACCTGATCGAGGAACACGCCGACACGGAGGCGCTGCTGCGCCTGATCGAGAACGGGGTGCCCCCGGGCCTGCCGTTCGTCCCGCCGGGGGCGCCGTGAGCGCCCCCGGCGAGAACCCCGCGGTGGCGGGGACCACAGCAGGAGCTCGATCACGTGCTCGTGCAGGAGTGGAACATCCCCGCTCAGGCGGGGGACAGGGCTCAACGATCTCCCACAGCGCCCGCAGTTCGGCCAGCAGCAATCGCAAGCCACTCGAAGGAGTGATCAGCACGTGACCACCCCGTACCCGTTCACCGCGATCGTCGGCATGGACGACTTGCGGCTGGCGCTCCTGCTGAACGCCGTCTCACCGGCGGTGGGCGGCGTGCTCGTCCGCGGCGAGAAGGGCACCGCCAAGAGCACCGCCGTCAGGGCGCTCGCCTCGCTGATGCCGCACGTCGACGTCGTGCCCGGCTGCCGCTTCTCCTGCGCCCCGGCCGCTCCGGATCCCGACTGTCCTGACGGGCCGCACGACCAGGCGGGCGCCGGCGTCGACCGCCCCACGCGGATGGTCGAGCTGCCGGTCGGCGCCTCCGAAGACCGTCTCGTCGGCGCGCTGGACATCGAGCGTGCACTGTCGGAGGGCGTGAAGGCCTTCGAGCCGGGCCTGCTGGCCGACGCGCACCGGGGCGTGCTGTACGTCGACGAGGTCAACTTGCTTCACGACCACCTCGTGGACTTGTTGCTGGACGCCGCCGCCATGGGCTCTTCGTACGTCGAGCGCGAGGGTGTCTCCGTGCGGCACGCGGCGCGCTTCCTGCTGGTCGGCACGATGAACCCCGAAGAGGGCGAGCTGCGGCCGCAGTTGCTGGACCGCTTCGGTCTGACCGTGGAGGTCGCCGCCTCCCGCGAGCCCGACCAGCGGGTCGAGGTGGTCCGGCGGCGGCTGGCGTACGACGCCGACCCGGCCGGCTTCGCGGCGCGCTGGGCCGCCGAGGAGGAGGCGCTGCGGCAGCGGATCGCCACGGCCCGCGCGCTGCTCCCGGGCGTTGCGCTCGGCGACGCCGCGCTCCGCCAGATCTCGGCGACCTGCGCGGCGTTCGAGGTGGACGGCATGCGCGCCGACATCGTGATGGCCCGCACCGCGACGGCGCTCGCCGCCTGGGCGGGCCGGGGCGAGGTCGCCGAGGAGGACGTGCGGCAGGCCGCGCTCCTCGCGCTGCCGCACCGGCGCCGCCGCAACCCCTTCGACGCCCCCGGCCTCGACGAGGACAAGCTCGACCGGACGCTGGAGGAGTACGGCCCGCAGGACGACGACGAGCCGGACCCCGAGCCGGAGGGCCCGGACGACGGGCCGGACGGCGGAGGTCCCGACGGGGGCGGCGGACAGCCGCCGCAGGACGGCCCGGACGACGCGCCGCAGCCGTCGGGTGCGGACGCGGGCCCCGAGCAGCCGTCCGTACCGGACCAGCGCCCCGAGGGCGGTCGTGAGGAGCAGCCCGCGCAGCCGCAGGGCGAGGCGTCTCCGGAGCCCTCCGAGGGCGGCGCGGCTCCGGAGAAGGCGGCCGTCGGCGCCACCGAGCCGTTCAAGACCAAGCGGCTGGACGTGCCGGGGCTCGGCGAGGGCGCCGACGGCCGGCGCTCCCGGGCCCGTACCGCACACGGCCGCACCACCGGGTCCCGCCGTCCGCAGGGCGCGCTGGGCAAGCTGCACCTGGCCGCTACCGTGCAGGCCGCGGCGCCGCACCAGAAGCGGCGCGGGCGCAGCGGTACCGGGCTCGTCGTCCGCCGGGACGATCTGCGGGAGGCGGTGCGCGAGGGCCGCGAGGGCAACCTCGTGCTGTTCGTCGTGGACGCCTCCGGTTCGATGGCCGCCCGGAAGCGGATGACGGCGGTCAAGGGCGCGGTGCTGTCGCTGCTGCTGGACGCGTACCAGCGGCGCGACAAGGTCGGGATGATCACCTTCCGGGGCGCGGACGCCGCGCTCGCGCTGCCGCCCACGTCCTCCGTGGAGGCGGGCGCGGCCCGGCTGGAGCAGCTGCCGACCGGCGGCCGGACGCCGCTGGCCGCGGGCCTGCTGAAGGCCCATGAGGTGCTGCGGGTGGAGCGCATGCGGGACGCCTCGCGCCGCCCGCTGGTGGTCGTGGTCACCGACGGCCGGGCGACCGGCGGTGTGGAGCCGCGGCCGCGCGCTTCGAAGGCCGCACGGCTGCTGGCCTCCGAGGGCGTCGCCTCGGTGGTCGTGGACTGCGAGGCGGGCCCCGTCCGCCTCGGTCTGGCCGGGGAGCTGGCCCGCGATCTGCAGGGCACCGCCGTCACCCTCGACGAACTGCGCGCGGACAGCGTCTCCGCGCTCGTACGCAACGTCACCGACACCACCCACCGGAGGGCCGCCTGATGCCGCAGGGACAGCCGACCGTCGTACCGAACGACGGCCTCACCACCCGTCAGCGCCGCAATCGCCCGCTCGTCTTCGTCCACACCGGCACCGGCAAGGGCAAGTCCACCGCCGCGTTCGGCCTGGCGCTGCGGGCCTGGAACCAGGGCTGGCCGGTCGGGGTGTTCCAGTTCGTGAAATCCGCCAAGTGGAAGGTCGGCGAGGAGCGTGCGCTGCGCGTCCTCGGGGAGACCGGCGAGGGCGGCACGGTGGCCTGGCACAAGATGGGCGAGGGCTGGTCGTGGGTCCAGCGCGACATCGAGTCCAGTGAGGAGGCGGCGCGCGAGGGCTGGGAGCAGGTCAAGCGGGACCTGGCGGCCGAGACGTACCGGCTGTACGTGCTGGACGAGTTCGCTTACCCGATGCACTGGGGCTGGATCGACACCGACGAGGTGATCGAGGTGCTGCGGAACCGTCCCGGCACCCAGCACGTGGTGATCACCGGCCGGAACGCGCCGGAGAAGCTGGTGGACTTCGCCGACCTGGTCACCGACATGACCAAGGTCAAGCACCCGATGGACGCGGGCCAGAAGGGCCAGCGGGGCATTGAGTGGTGAGTACCCGGTGGTGACCGGAGACGAGTGCCCGGCGGCGACCGGGGAGACGAGCACGTGGTGAACATCCCGCGCCTGGTGATCGCCGCGCCCTCCTCGGGCGCCGGCAAGACCACCGTCGCCACCGGCCTGATGGCGGCGTTCCGCGAGGCCGGTCTCGCGGTGTCCCCGCACAAGGTGGGTCCGGACTACATCGATCCGGGCTACCACGCGCTGGCCACGGGGCGCCCGGGCCGCAACCTCGACGCGTACCTGTGCGGTCCGGAGCGGGTCGAGCCGCTGTTCCTGCACGGCGCGGCGGGCGCGGACCTGGCGCTCGTCGAGGGCGTCATGGGCATGTTCGACGGCGCGTCCGGCATGGGCGAGCTGGGGTCGACGGCGCAGGTGGCGAAGTTGCTGCGGGCGCCCGTCGTGCTGGTCGTGGACGCGTCCTCGCAGTCCCGGTCGGTGGCGGCGCTGGTGCACGGCTTCGCGTCCTGGGACCCGGAGGTGCGGCTCGCCGGGGTGATCCTCAACAAGGTGGGCTCCGACCGGCACGAGGCGCTGCTGCGCGAGGCGCTCGGCGGCGCGGGCGTGCCGGTGCTGGGCTGTCTGCGGCGCGCGCCGCGGGTCAATACGCCCGCCCGGCACCTGGGCCTGGTCCCGGTCGCGGAGCGGGCCCCGGAGGCGGTGGACTCGGTGGCGGCGCTCGCGGAGCAGATCCGGGCGGGCTGCGATCTTCAGGGCCTGCTGGCGCTGGCGCACAGCGCGCCGGAGCTGACCGGGCCCGCCTGGGCGCCGCAGGCCCCGGAGACGCCCGCCCCGGGCCGTCCGGTCATCGCGGTGGCGGGCGGTGCGGCGTTCACGTTCTCCTACGCCGAGCACGCGGAGCTGCTGACCGCCGCCGGCGCCGAGGTGGTCACCTTTGATCCGCTGCGGGACGAGAAGCTGCCCACGGGCACCGCGGGCCTGGTGATCGGCGGCGGCTTCCCCGAGGTGTACGCGCCGGAGCTGTCGGCGAACGAGCCGCTGCGCGCGGCGGTCGCCCGGCTGGCGGCGGCGGGCGCGCCGGTCGCCGCGGAGTGCGCGGGCCTGCTGTACCTGTCCCGGTCGCTGGACGGGAAGCCGATGTGCGGCGTGCTGCCGGCGGACGGGCGGATGTCGGAGCGGCTGACGCTGGGCTACCGGGAGGCCGTGGCGGTCGGCGACAGCGCGCTGGCGGCGGCCGGGACGCGGGTGCGTGGCCACGAGTTCCACCGCACGGTGCTGGAGCCGGGCACGGGCGAGAGCCCGGCGTGGGGTTTCGTGCGCCCCGAGCGGCGTACCGAGGGCTTCGTCCGGGACGGTGTGCACGCCTCGTACCTGCATGTGCACTGGGCGGCCGAGCCGTCGCTCGCGCACCGGTTCGCGGCGAGCGCCGCGGTATGGGCGGCGAGCGCCTGATGACCGCGGCGGCGTCCGGCTGCCGGGCCTCAGCCCGACACTCCGACCACCAGCCACATGAAGCCCACGCCCGCGGCCGTGCAGGCCAGCGTCGACAGGGCGGGGTGGTCGTGGTGGGCCTCGGGCAGGATGTCGGAGGTCGCGAGGTACAGCAGGACGCCGCCGAAGAAACCCAGGTAGAAGCCGAGCGGTTGCTCCGGCAGGGTGACCAGGAGGGTCGCCGCGGCGCCCACCATGGGGGCCAGCGCGTCCGCGCAGAGCAGCAGCAGGGCCTTTCGCCGGGCGTTCCCGTAGAGGCTGGCGATGGTGTACGTGTTGAAGCCGTCGGCGAAGTCGTGGGCGATCACGGCGACCGCGACGGCCACCGCCATCTCGCTGCCGACCTGGTAGGCCGCGCCGATCGCGAAGCCGTCCATCAGGCTGTGCACGACCATGGCGGCCGCGGCCGTCAGCCCCACCTGCGGCACGCGCCCACCCGTCTCCCGCCACCGCCCTTCGTCGGAAGCGCTTCGCGCTGCAGTATTGAACCGGCCCATCCCGCGCGCGGCCTTCCGTACGGCCAGCAGGCGTTCCGCTGCGTGCGCCGCCAGGAAGCCGAGTACGAAGCAGAGCAGCGCGGCGGGCACCCCGAGGAGCTGCACATCGGCCGCTTCGAGGGCCTCCGGCAGCAGGTCGAGGCCGACGACGCCGAGCATCAGTCCGCCGGCGAGGCCGAGGATGAGGTGGCGGCGGTCGGTGACCCGGTGGGCGACCCAGCCCCCGATGAGGGTCATCAGGAACGCGCCGACCGCGATGACCACTGGCACTGTGCCGCCCCTCTCGCCGACGGTTCCGTACCGGCACCGCTGCCGGTACCCGTGTCCCCTGCTTACTGATCCCCGGCCGGTCCCGCATGTCCTGTTCCGCTGTCCTCCCCTTTGCCCGCACCCGTCGAAAGGACTCCTCATGACCGACGGGGCCGGTGGCGCCGGGCGGGCGCCGGACCTGGTGGTGGGGGTCGGCGCGCGGCCCGGTGTACCGGCGGCGGAGGTGACGGCGCTGATCACGGACGTGCTCGCGGCGGCCGGGCTGTCCCCCGCCGCCGTGTGCGCGCTGGCCACCGTGGACGCCAGGGCCGGGGAGCCGGGGCTGCGGGCCGCGGCGGCGCTGCTGGGGGCGCCGCTGCGGGCGTTCCCGGCCGAGGTGCTGGCGGCCGTACCGGTGCCGCACCCGTCCGACGCGGTGCGGGCCGCCACGGGGACGCCGGCCGTCGCGGAGGCCGCCGCGCTGGCCGCGGCGGGCCCCGGTGCCACGCTGGCCGTCCCCAAGCGGAAGGCCGCGCCTGCGGACGGTGGCACTTCCCGCGCCACCTGCGCGGTCGCCCGCCGGGCCGCCGCGCCCCCGGCCCGCTCGCACACGTACGTACGCACGCACGAGGAGACGACGCCGTGACCACCCCTCCCGACCTGCGCCACCACGGGGACGCCGAGATCCGCGGCGCGGCGGACCTGACCGACCTCGCCGTCAACGTCCGTACCGGCACCCCGCCGGCCTGGCTCAAGGCCCGCATCGCCGCCTCGCTGGACGGGCTGGCCGCCTATCCGGACGGCCGGGCCGCGCGCGCGGCGGTCGCGGCGCGGCACGGGCTGCCGGCCTCCCGGGTGCTGCTCACGGCCGGTGCGGCGGAGGCGTTCGTGCTGCTCGCGCGGGCCGTACGGGCCGAGCGGCCGGTCGTGGTGCACCCGCAGTTCACCGAGCCGGAGGCGGCGCTGCGGGACGCCGGGCACGAGGTGGGCCGGGTGCTGCTCGCCGAGCGGGACGGCTTCCGGCTCGATCCGGCGGCGGTGCCGGACGAAGCGGACCTGGTCGTGATCGGCAATCCGACCAACCCCACGTCCGTGCTGCACCCCGCAGGGGCCGTCGCGGCGCTGGCCAGGCCCGGCCGCACGCTGGTGGTGGACGAGGCGTTCATGGACGCGGTGCCGGGCGAGGCGGAGTCCCTCGCCTCCCGTACGGACCTGCCGGGCCTGGTGGTGCTGCGCAGCCTGACCAAGACCTGGGGGCTGGCCGGGCTGCGGGTCGGCTACGTACTGGCCGGACCGGAGATCATCGCCGCGCTGGAGCGGGCCCAGCCGCTGTGGCCGGTCTCCTCGCCCGCGCTGACCGCCGCTGAGGCATGCTGCGGGCCGGAGGCGCTCGCGGAGGCGGAGGCGGCGGCCGCGGACATCGCCGCCGACCGTGCGTACCTGATCGCGCGGCTGGGCGGGTTCCCGGCGGTCACGGTGGCGGAGCCGGCCGCCGGGCCGTTCGTGCTGATCCGGCTGGCGGACGCGGCGGCCGTACGGGAGCGGCTGCGGCAGCTGGGCTTCGCGGTCCGGCGCGGTGACACCTTCCCGGGGCTGGGCGACGACTGGCTGCGGCTGGCGGTCCGGGACCGGGACACCACCGACCGCTTCGTGACGGCCCTGGCAAAGGTGGTCCGAGAGCGGGCGTAGGCCCCTTCGGCGCGCCGCACCCGACTCGCGAAGGGCCGGGAATCCGGTGGCGCGTCCACCATCCGGAACCCCGTTGCCTGCTACACGTAAGGGCGCCGTAAGGTGCGGCCGTGACGAACGAGCAGACGCACCAGACGAACCAGAAGCCGGCGGCAGCCCCTCCCGCGGAGACCGGCGACCTCCCCGCGTCCGACCGGGCGGCGCGCCGTGCCGTCACGCTCTTCCCGCTGCTCGTCATCGTCGCCGGGCTGATCGGCCTGTGCTGGCCGTCCCACTTCACCGGCTGGGCCCCGGCCGTGCCGTGGCTGCTCGGCGTCGTGATGTTCTCCATGGGCCTCACGCTCACCGTCCCGGACTTCGCCGCGGTCGCCAAGCGACCGTGGGCGGTCGGCCTGGGCCTGGTGGCGCACTACGTGATCATGCCGGGGCTGGGCTGGCTGGTGGCCACCGTGCTGGACCTGCCGCCCGCGCTGGCGGCCGGCGTGATCCTGGTGGGCTGCGCCCCGAGCGGCACGGCCTCCAACGTCGTGACCTACCTGGCGCGCGGCGACGTCGCCCTGTCGGTGTCGGTGGCCACGGTCTCCACCGTGGTCGCGCCGTTCGTGACGCCGCCGCTGACGTACCTGCTCGCCGGACAGTTCATGCACGTGGACGCCGGGGTGATGGTGACCGACATCCTCAAGACCGTGCTGCTGCCGGTCTTCGCCGGTCTGCTGGTCCGGCTGGTCGCCGGACGCTTCGTCGACCGGCTGCTCCGGACGCTGCCCTGGCTGTCGGCGCTGACCATCGCGGTGATCGTGCTGGTCGTGGTGGCGGGCAGCGCGGCCCAGATCAAGGACGCGGCCGCGCTGGTGCTGCTCGCCGTGGTGCTGCACAACGGGCTGGGCCTGGCGCTGGGCTACGGGGCGGGCTCGCTGGCCAGGCTGGGCCGCCCGGCGAGCCGCGCGATGGCCTTCGAGGTCGGCATGCAGAACTCCGGCCTGGCGGCCTCCCTGGCCACGGCCCACTTCAGCCCCGCGGCGGCCCTCCCGGCAGCGGTCTTCTCGGTCTGGCACAACATCTCGGGCGCGGTGGTCGCGGCCTGGATGGCCCGCGGCGCCCGCAAGAGCGGCGCGTGACGCGACGCCCCCTGGAGCAGGCGCGCAGCGCCGCTCCACAGGGGCGCGGGGAACTGCGCGACCGGCCACAACGGCGCCGCAGGGAGACCACAGCCCCGCGCCTCGACGGCGGGACCTACCCGACCACCCGCCCCCGCAGAACCACCCGCCGCGGCGAGCCGAGCGCCCGTACGTCTTCCCGCGGATCCACGTCATACACCACCAGGTCGGCCGCAGCGCCCTCCACGAGCCCGGGGCGGCCCAGCCACTCCCGCGCGCCCCAGGCGGCAGCCGACACCGCGTCCAGGGCCGGGATACCGGCCTTGACCAGCTCTCCCACCTCCTGGGCGACGAGACCGTGCGCGAGCGCCCCGCCGGCGTCCGTACCGACGTACACCGGCACCCCGGCGTCGTACGCCGCCCGTACGGTGTCGTAGCGGCGCTCGTGCAGCCGTCGCATGTGGTCGGCCCAGCGCGGGTACTTCTGCTCACCGCCGGCCGCCAGCTGCGGGAAGGTCGCGATGTTCACGAGCGTGGGCACGATCGCGACGCCGCGCTCGGCGAAGAGCGGAATGGTCTCCTCGGTGAGGCCCGTCGCGTGCTCGATGCAGTCGATGCCGGCCTCCACGAGAGGCGCGAGGGACTCCTCGGCAAAGCAGTGGGCCGTGACGCGCGCCCCCAGCCGGTGCGCCTCGGCGATGGCGGCGGCCACCGCGCCGGGCGGCCAGCAGGACGACAGGTCGCCGGTCTCGCGGTCGATCCAGTCGCCGACGAGCTTGACCCAGCCGTCGCCCCGCCGCGCCTCCTGGGCGACGTACGCCACCAGGTCCTCGGGCTCGATCTCGTGCGCGTAGTTGCGGATGTAGCGGCGGGTGCGTGCGATGTGGCGCCCGGCGCGGATGATCCGCGGCAGGTCCTCCCGGTCGTCGATCCACCGGGTGTCCGCGGGCGAACCGGCGTCCCGGATGAGCAGCGTGCCCGCCTCACGGTCGGTGAGCGCCTGCTTCTCGCTGGTCGCCTCGTCGACCGCGCCGTGCGCGTCCAGGCCCACGTGGCAGTGGGCGTCGACCAGGCCCGGCAGCGCCCATCCCTCGATGGTGTCGATCTCCCGCGATCCGGCCGGTCGGGTGAAAGTGACGCGCCCGCCGACGACCCAGAGGTCCTCGCGTACGTCGTCGGGCCCGGCCAGGACCCTCCCCTTGATGTGCAGCACCGCGCTATCGGTCATGCACGCACTGTACGAGCCGGGCCCGGTCGCCTGGACGGGGCGGCCCCGGCGGAGGAATCCCGGAAACCCCATGGCGCTCCGGGCTTTCCTTGCTGTACACCTGTTACCGGAGAATTTCCAATTCTTCTGGTGCGCAGCTTCCCGTATTCTTCTGCCCGCTTTTCCGCAGCTCAAACGCGTCGATTCAGGTGACCCGCAAGGCCCGTAATTCGGACGGATCTCGCGGCCGTTACGCACATGTGACCGACCACACAAGCGGGTCGCTTTGCCCCGTATTTTCCGGGCAAACCAAGACATCCCAGAGGTCTGTCGTGCGCCCGTGCGCCCCCGCGCGATAACATAGAACCCCCCGCCTCCGTAACCCCAACCCGCGATGCATTTTCCAATTTCCCTCGGTAAATTTAATTCCCATGACCGCCGCACAAGCAGACCTTGCACGTGCCCGAAGCGAATTCAGAGAAATGCCGGAGGGCTTCAAGCTCGATGCCCCGCGAGTGGAGGACGGGGCGGCCATCTGGCGCATAGCCCGGGACTCCGGAACGCTGGACCTCAACTCGTCCTACAGCTACCTGCTGTGGTGTCGTGACTTCGCCGCCACCTCCGTCGTCGCCCGCGACGCGGAGGGCGAGCCGGCCGCCTTCATCACCGGCTACATCCGGCCCGCCCGCCCCGAGACCCTCGTCGTCTGGCAGGTCGCCGTCGACGACGCGCACCGGGGCCGCGGACTGGCCGCAGCTCTCCTGGACGGCCTCGCCGGCCGTGTCGCGCAGGAGCAGGGCGTCACTCGCCTCGAGACCACGATCTCACCGGACAACGCCGCGTCGAACCGGCTGTTCGCCTCCTTCGCCGAGCGCCACAAGGCCTCCGTGGAGCGCGAGGTCCTCTTCGACGCCGGGCTGTTCCCCGAGGAGGGCCACGAGCCCGAGGTGCTGCACCGCATCGGTCCCCTCGCCCCGCCTGCTCAGCGCTGAGCACGCCCCAAGACTTCCCACTCCCTGTCACACCCCACATCTCCCAGGAGCATGCTGTGACCATCACCCAGCCGGACCTGAGCGTCTTCGAGACCGTCGAATCCGAGGTGCGGAGCTACTGCCGCGGCTGGCCCACCGTCTTCGACCGGGCGCAGGGCAGCCGCATGTACGACGAGGACGGCCACGCCTACCTCGACTTCTTCGCCGGCGCCGGGTCGCTGAACTACGGCCACAACAACCCGGTACTCAAACGGGCCCTGATCGACTACATCGAGCGGGACGGCGTCACCCACGGCCTGGACATGTCCACCACGGCCAAGCGGGCGTTCCTGGAGTCCTTCCAGAACGTCATCCTGCGCCCGCGTGACCTGCCCTACAAGGTCATGTTCCCGGGCCCGACGGGCACCAACGCCGTCGAGGCCGCGCTGAAGCTCGCCCGCAAGGTCAAGGGCCGCGAGTCGATCGTGTCCTTCACCAACGCCTTCCACGGCATGTCGCTGGGCTCGCTCGCGGTCACCGGCAACGCCTTCAAGCGCGCCGGCGCCGGCATCCCGCTGGTCCACGGCACCCCGATGCCGTTCGACCACTACCTCGACGGCCGCTACCCGGACTTCCTCTGGTTCGAGCGGCTGCTGGAGGACCAGGGCTCCGGCCTGAACACCCCCGCCGCCGTGATCGTCGAGACGGTCCAGGGCGAGGGCGGCATCAACGTCGCCCGTCCCGAGTGGCTGCGCGCCCTGGCCGATCTGTGCGAGCGCCGCGACATGCTGCTCATCGTCGACGACATCCAGATGGGCTGCGGCCGTACGGGTGCCTTCTTCTCCTTCGAGGAGGCGGGCATCGTGCCGGACATCGTCACCGTCTCCAAGTCCATCAGCGGCTACGGCCTGCCGCTGGCGCTCACGATGTTCAAGCCGGAGCTGGACGTCTGGGAGCCGGGCGAGCACAACGGCACCTTCCGCGGCAACAACCCGGCCTTCGTGACCGCCGCCGCCACCCTGGACACCTACTGGGCCGACGGCCAGATGGAGAAGCAGACCATCGCCCGCGGTGAGATCATCGAGTCCCACCTGCGAGCCATCGCCGAGGAGCACCCGCGGGCCGGTGTGGACTACCGCGGCCGCGGCATGGTCTGGGGCATGGAGTTCGCCGACAAGACCCTGGCGAACAAGATCTCCAAGCGGGCCTTCGAACTGGGCCTGCTCATCGAGACTTCGGGACCGGAGAGCGAGGTCGTCAAGCTGCTGCCGGCGCTCACCACCACCCCCGAGGAACTGGACGAGGGTCTCCGCATCCTCGCCCGCGCGGTCCGAGACTGCGCCTGAGAGGCGCAAAGGGGGCCGGCCGGCGAGGCCGGCCCCCTTCTTTCGGACCAGACCACTCGCAGAACAGAAAGGCACAAACCACGTGATCGTTCGCTCGTTCAAGGACATCGAGGGCACCGACCGCCACGTCAAGTCCGCTTCGGGGACCTGGGAGAGCAAGCGCATCGTGCTCGCCAAGGAGCGCGTCGGTTTCTCGCTGCACGAGACCATCCTTTACGCGGGCACCGAGACCGACATGTGGTACGCGAACCACATCGAGGCCGTACTGTGCGTAGAGGGCGAAGCAGAGCTGGAGAACCGGGAGACCGGCGAGAAGCACTGGATCGAGCCCGGCACGATGTACCTGCTCAACGGCCACGAGAAGCACACCCTGCGGCCGAAGACGGACTTCCGTTGCGTGTGCGTCTTCAATCCGCCGGTCACCGGTCGCGAGGACCACGACGAGAACGGCGTGTACCCGCTGCTCACCGAGCCCGAGGCGAGCTGACGCCGCTGGAATCAGGCCCGCTGCCCCGTCCGGCAGTTGAGGAAGGCACGTACGAGAGGAGAGGAAGGCAACACCATGACCACCGCACCCGAGCGCACCGCCGACCTGTACCCGACCCGCGGGAAGACCGAGGTCATCACTCCGCGGCAGGACCCGGTGGTGTGGTCGCAGCCCGGCACGGCAGGCCCGTTCCAGCCGTCCGAGCTGAGCGACTTCGAACGCGACGGCTTCTTCGCTGACGAGGAACTCCTCACGGCGGACGAGGTCGCGGTGTACCGGACCGAACTGGACCGGCTCACTCATGCCCCGGAGGTCAAGGCCGACCCCCGCTCGATCGTCGAGGCGAAGTCGGACAAGGTCCGGACCGTATTCGAGGTGCACAAGATCAGCGAGGTGTTCGCCAAGCTGGTCGCCGACCCGCGCGTGGTAGGGCGCGCCCGTCAGATCCTCGGCTCGGACGTCTACGTCCACCAGTCGCGGATCAACGTGAAGCCGGGCTTCGGTGCGTCCGGTTTCTACTGGCACTCGGACTTCGAGACCTGGCACGCCGAGGACGGCCTGGCGAACATGCGCACGGTGTCCGTCTCGATCGCGCTGACCGAGAACTACGACACCAACGGCGGCCTCATGATCATGCCGGGGTCGCACAAGTACTTCCTGGGGTGCTCGGGCGAGACGCCCGTGGACAACTACAAGAAGTCGCTGCAGATGCAGGACGCGGGCACGCCCTCGGACGAGGCGCTGGCCAAGCTGGCCGACCAGTACGGCATCAAGCTGTTCACCGGCAAGGCAGGCTCGGCGACCTGGTTCGACTGCAACGCCATGCACGGTTCCGGCGACAACATCACGCCGTACCCGCGCAGCAACGTCTTCATCGTCTTCAACAGCGTGGAGAACACCGCCGTGGAGCCGTTCGCGGCCCCGGTGCGGCGCCCGGAGTACATCGGCGCCCGGGACTTCACCCCGGTCAAGTGAGGCACGACCCCGTGGTGTCCGCTCCCTCGTGAGCAGGAGCCCGGTTCCGGGCCGGGGGGTCTTGGGTTCCGCCCAGGGGTCCCCGGCTCACAACCAGGCCAGTGACGCGGCCGTCGCCAGCACGTGCTGAGCGGCGGCCGCGTCGCCTGCCTGGCCCCGGCTCACCTCCTGCGGGGTGAGCCGGCCGCCCACCAGCAGGCAGAGGTCGACCGCGTCCAGCACCAGCTCGGCGGCGACCGGCTCGGCGGCCGGGCCCAGTACCCAGTCGCCGCCCGCCGCGCCCTCCACCCCCAGCAGCACGGGCCGGGTGCCGTCCCCCAGCGCCAGGTCCACGATCCGCACCGCGAGCGCCACCAGCCGCCGCAGGTGCACGGGCGGCGGCGGAGGCACGGTCAGCCCCAGCGCACGCCCGATGTCCCGGGTGTGGATCCACGTCTCGAACGCCCTGATCACGTAGTGGTCGGCGACCGGCAGCCGCTTCCCCATCAGCGCCGTGGGCAGCGCGGCCGGCTCCTCCTCCCGGGCCTCCGGCAGGTCCAGCAGGCCGTGCGCCTGGGTCCGCCACGCCTCGGCCGTCTCGGCCGGCGGCCGGGTGTGCTCGTACGCCACCACCTCCTCCGTACGCGCCGCCCAGCGCACCTCCCACGGCGCCGCGTCCCCGGTGCCGCCCGCCTCGGCCCGCGTCACCGGCAGCATCCCCAGCCGCTCGGCCAGCGGCTCGTCCGCCGCGATCAGGTGCGCGACCGTGCCCTGGACGTCCCAGTCGTGCACCACCGGCGTGCCCCAGCGCGCCGGATCGCCGTCCAGCTCGCGCAGCAGCGCCTCCAGGCTCGCCACCGCCGCGGCGTACGGGGCGGCGTGGGCGGCCGGCGCGTCGTGCCCGGTGCGGGCGGCCCGGGCCGCCGCCATCAGCCGCCCGCGGCCGACCTTGTCGGCGCCCCGGCGGGCGCCCTTGGCCGGCGCGGCGGGCGGCCCGTCCAGCCGGTGCACCGCCTCCCGCAGCCGCACCAGCTCCTCAGCGCACTCCGCGCAGTCCTCGACGTGCGCGCGGATGCGTTCCGCGTCGCCGGACATCACGGCGTCCAGTGCCCAGGCGGCGAGCAGCTCGGCGATCTCGGGGTGCTCCTCCGCGGGGTCCCAGCCCATCAGGTGCCCTTCTCGACGGCCGGATCCGGCGGGTCGGCCAGCCGGTCGGCGAGGCTGCGCAGCGCCACGCGGAGCCTGGTCTTGGCGGTGCCTTCGGGAATGCCCAGTTCCACCGCGGCCTGGCGGTAGGTGCGCCCGGCGAAGTACGCCAGGTGCAGCACCTGGCGCTGGGCCAGCGGGAGTTCGGCGAGCGCGGTGTGCGGCAGCAGCGCGGCGCCGGCGGGCAGGGCCCGCTCCTCGGTCTCGCACATCCGGTCCACGGCCCGCCGGTGGGCCCGCATGCTGAGCCAGGCCCGCAGCGAGCCGCGTGCCGGGTCGAACGTGTAGGGGCGGGCCCACAGCTGGGTGAGGATCTCCTGGACGACCTCCTCCGCGGCGTTCGTGCTGCGCGTGACGCGGCGGGCCACGGCGTGCGCCAGCCCGCCGAAGGCGTCGTACACCTCCCCGAGGGCGGACTCGTCGCCGTACACCAGTCGCCGGTGCAGGTCCTCGTCGCGCGGCGGTGATGTACTTGCAGGTCTCCGGTCCACCGGCACCACCTCGTGAGGTCGTGCTGCCATTCCTAGCCGCCCGCGCCGCCGCGCGGTAGCCGTCCGCCCGGCCGAATTGCCCGGCGCGCCCCGGAGGCTAGCCTGACGTGGCACCGCCCCGGCAGGGAACAAGCGGACACACCCGAACGACTCGAACCGAGGGAGAGCCATGGCCGTCGACCGCCGCCCGGGGGTCGTCCTGACCGATCACGTCCTGCGGGTCCCGCTGGACCACGCGGCGCCCGACGGCGAGCGGATCGAGGTGTTCGCACGGGAGGCGGTGGCCGCGGGGCGGGAGCGGGAGCGGCTGCCGTGGCTGCTGTATCTGCGCGGCGGCCCGGGGCTCGCGACGCCCCGGCCGCTCGCCCGCGACTCCTGGCTGAGCCGCGCGCTGCGCGACTACCGCGTGCTGCTCCTGGACCAGCGGGGCACGGGGCGTTCCACGCCCGCGACCCGGCAGACCCTCGCGCGCCGCGGCTCGCCGCAGGAACAGGCCGGCTGTCTCGCCCACTTCCGCGCCGACTCGATCGTCCGGGACGCCGAGCTGTTCCGCCGCCATCTGATCGGCGAGGAGCGGTGGAGCGTGCTGGGGCAGAGCTTCGGCGGCTTCTGCACGGTGCACTACCTCAGCCGCGCCCCCGAAGGGCTGCGCGAGGCGTTCGTCACCGGCGGCCTGCCGGGCCTGGACGTGAGCGCCCGGGAGGTCTACCGGGCGGCGTATCCCCGTATCGCGCGCAAGAACGCGGCCCATTACGCCCGTTATCCGCAGGACGTGGAGTCGGTCCTGCGGATCGCCGCGCACCTGCGGGAGCGGGAGGTGCGGCTGCCGGGCGGCGGGCTGCTGACCGCCGAGGCGTTCCAGGGGCTCGGGATGCTGCTGGGCGCCGGCGGCGGCTCGTACGTGCTGCACGACCTCCTGGACGAGGCGTGGGTGACCGGGGTGTCCGGGCCCGAGCTGTCGGACGCGTTCCTGGAGCGGGTGCGGGCGCGGCTGTCGTTCGCCGAGGCCCCGATGTTCGCCGTGCTGCACGAGTCGATCTACGGCCAGCGGTCGGTGGACGCGAAGGGCACGGGCTGGGCGGCCGAGGCGGTGCGCGGCGAGTTCCCGCAGTTCGACGTGGACCGGGCGCTGGCGGACGGCGGCCCGCTGCACTTCACGGGCGAGACGATCTTCCCCTGGCTCTTCGACACCGACCCCACGCTGCGGCCGCTGAAGGAGACCGCCCACGCGCTGGCCGAGCGCACCGACTGGCCCGACCTCTACGACGCGGAGCGGCTGGCTGCGTGCGAGGTCCCGGTCGTGGCGGCGGTGTACGCGGACGACATGTACGTGGACGCCGGGCACTCGCTGCGTACCGCGGAGCGCGTCCGCGGCCTGCGGGCGTGGGTGACCAACGAGTGGGAGCACGACGGGCTGACCGTCAGCGACGGCGCGGTCCTGGACCGGCTGCTGCGCATGGTGCGCGGCGAGGTCTGAGCACCGGTCGGCGCGGGGCCGGGCGGATGACCGTAGGGCGCGGCCACCCGCCCGGGGTCTCACGGGGAGGTCAGCCGGTCAGCGCCGGGTAGTCCACGTAGCCGCTGTCGTCGCCGCCGTAGAAGCTCTCGCGTACCGGCTCGTTGAACGGGCCGCCGGCCGCGAGGCGCGCGGGCAGGTCGGGGTTGGCGAGGAAGAGCCGGCCGTACGCCAGCAGGTCGGCCTCGCCCTCCTCGATCAGGGACAGCGCCTCGGGGCCGGCGGAACCGCCGTCGGTGGCGGGGTTCAGCACGAACGTGCCGCCGAAGCGCTTCCGCAGCCGGGCCAGCAGCTCGGCGTCCCGCACGTCGCAGGCGTGCAGGTAGGCCAGGCCGAGCGGGGCGACCGCCTCGACCAGCGCGGTGTAGGTGGCCTCCGGCTCGGGCGCGTTCATGCCGTTGAAGGGGTTGCCGGGCGAGATGCGCAGGGCGGTGCGGCGGGCGCCGATCTCCGCCGCGACGGCCCGGACGACCTCGACGGCGAACCGGGCGCGGGCCTCGTCCGAGCCGCCCCACTCGTCGGTGCGCAGGTTGCTCGCGGGCGAGAGGAACTGGTGGATCAGGTAGCCGTTGGCGCCGTGGATCTCCACGCCGTCGAAGCCGGCCTCGATGGCGTTGCGCGCCGCGGTCGCGAAGTCCGCGATCGTCTCGCGGATCTCGTCGTCGGACAGTTCGCGCGGGACGACGCAGTCCTTCATGCCGTCCTCGGTGAAGACCTGCTGTTCGGCGGCGACGGCCGAGGGCGCGACCGGTATCAGGCCGTCCGGCAGCACGGTGGGGTGGCCGATCCGGCCGCCGTGCCACAGCTGCGCGAAGATCGTGCCGCCCGCGGCGTGCACGGAGTCGGTGACCTCGCGCCAGCCCTCGATCTGCTCGGGGGTGTGCAGCCCGGGGGTGAGCGGGTAGCCGCGGCCCACCACGTTCGGCTGGGTGGCCTCGGTGATGATCAGGCCGGCCGAGGCACGCTGCGTGTAGTAGCGGACCATGGACGGGGTGGGGACGCCGTCGGCGGTGGCGCGGTTGCGCGTCATCGGTGCCATGACGAGACGGTTGGCGAGCGGCAGCCCGGCCAGGTCGACGGGGTCGAAAGCAGTGGTCAAGAGTTCCCTTTCACGAGGGCCGGTGGGTCACCGGGCCCAACACCCACCGCCGCCACGGCATTCCCGCCCGCCCGGCACCGTGTCAGCTCCGGGGCAGATCCAGCCGCTTGAGGAGTGCCAGCAGCCGGTCGACGTCGTCCGCCGTGTTGTACAGGTGGAACCCGGCCCGCAGCTTCCCGGCCCGGACGGCCACCAGGACCCCTTCCCGGGCCAGCGGTCCGTGCGCCTCGGCCAGGCCGGGGACGGTGACGATCGCCGACCCGGGCGCGGGCAGCGGCGCGTATCCCAGTTCGGCGAGCCCGGCGCGGTACCGCTCGGCCAGCGCGGTGTCGTGGGCGTGCGTCGCGGCCACCCCGACCTCTTCGAGGAGCGCGAGGGAGTGCTGCGCACCGACGTGGACGAGGTGGCCGTGCGGCTCGTCGTACCGGCGGGCGTCCTCGGCCAGGCGCTCGACCGGGCCGTAGTTGGCCTCGCCCGGGTCGGCGCCGGCCACCCAGCCCGCGTGGAAGGCGGGCGGCTGCGGCGCGTCCTCGGCCACCACCAGGAACGAGGTGCCGCGCGGGCACAGCAGCCACTTGTACGCGCCGCACACGGCGTAGTCGAACTGCCCGGCATCCAGCGGCAGCCAGCCCGCGCCCTGCGTCATGTCCAGCAGGGTGCGGGCACCGTGCGTACGGGCCGCCTCCCGGACGGCCGCGAGGTCGGCGATCCGGCCGTCCAGCGCCTGCACCGCGCTGCAGCCGACCAGCGCGGTGCCCGGCCGTACCGCGTCGGCCAGCCGCTCCAGCGGTGCGGTGCGCAGGCGCAGCCCGGCGCGCACGGCGAAGGGATTGACCAGCGAGCTGAAGTCGCCCTCGGGGAGCAGTACTTCGGCGCCGTCGGGCAGTGCGGCGGCGATCAGTGCGGCGGACACGGCGACCGAGCTGCCGATGGCGACCCGGTCCGGTGCGGTGCCCACCAGCCGGGCGAAGGAGGCCCGGGCGGCGGCGGCCGGGCCGAAGTAGTCCCGGCCCATCGAGCCGTACGAGGCGGACGCCCCGGCCTCGTCCCGCAGTGCGTCGATGGTCCTGGCGGGCAGCAGGCCGCTGCCCGGCGTGTTCAGGTACGTCGTCTCGGGCGCGAACTCCGCGCCGGCCAGTCGCTCCATCCGCCCACTGTGATCGCCCGTGGTCCGGCCGTCCATCCCGCCTCGCCTTGGACGCCCCCCAAGGACGCCTTGGGGGCCTTCCGGACGCTGCCCGAGGGGCGGTCGCGGAGCGGCGCGAGGAATCACTTTTACCCAACCATGGGCGGTTTTCCGCTGTTCTCGCACGCCCGCCGACGCACTTGCCGTGCAGCCGGCCGTCAGCGCCGCCACGCCCCGGTACGGTCCGCACATGAGGACGCCGCAGGAACGTCTCGGCTCATGGGAGACAGCCGGGACCGCCACCGCCGACAGCCACCCCTTCGACCCCGCGGTCCTTCGCGCGCAGCTGGCGCCGGGCGCACGGGTCCTGGACCACGGCTGCGGCCGCGGCGGGCGGGTAGCGGAGCTGGTGCGGCTGGGGTACGCGGCCGAGGGCGTGGACGGGGCGCGGACGCTGGTCGAGCGCGGGCGGCGGGAGCACCCCGGGCTGCGGCTCACGCACTGTCCCCGGCTGCCGCTGCCCTTCGAAGCGGGCCGCTACGCGGCGGCGCTGCTCTTCGGAGTGCTCACCGGCCTGCCGGAGGACGCGGAGCAGCGGGCGGTCCTCGGGGAGCTGGCACGCGTGGTGCGCCCCGGCGGGCTGCTTCATCTCAGCGACGTGCCGCTGCAGACCGATCCGCGCTCCCGGGCCCGGTACGCCGCGTACGAGGACGAGTTCGGGGCGTACGGGGTGTTCCGCACGGAGGACGGCGCGGTGGTCCGGCACCACGAGCCGGAGCAGCTGCGGCGGCTGCTGCGGATGCACGGCTTCGCCGTGGCCGAGGAGCGCACCGCCGTTGTCGGCGCGCTGCACGGTCATTCCGTACGGCGGGTGCAGCTCATCGCGCGCCGGGAGCCAGCGTGAGCAGCAGGCCGAGGTGCGTGGCGTCGGGGGCGGGGCGGCGGGTGTCGTCCGGCAGCCAGCCGTGCCGGGCGTAGAAGTCCCGCGCCCGGCGGTTGTGCCAGTACACCTGGAGACGGGCGGTGGCGTGGCCCGCGGTGCGCCAGGCGGTGACGCAGGCGTCGTGCAGCGCGGTGCCGACGCCGCTGCGCCAGTGGGCGGGGTCGACGTGCAGCTGGTGCAGCACGACGGCGTCCGGCCGCGCCCCCTCCTCGCGGCGGAAGGACGCGACACCCACGGTCGTACCGGAGCGTTCCGCGCACAGCACGGTGCCGTCCGGCCGCTCGACGGCCGTGGCCCATGCCTCGCGCCATCGGGCCTGCTCCGCCGGGTCGTCCAGGAGCGCGTCGGGCAGCCGCCCCCGGTAGTAGGACGCGCGGGCCCGGCCGTGCAGCGCGACGATCGCTTCCAGGTCCCCCGGCACGGCGGCCCGGACGGTGAGGTCCGGGCCGCTCGCGGCGTGGGGCACGGCCGTCACGCCTCGCGCACGCCGTCGACCCGGCGCGGCAGCCCCAGCGGGTTCTCCTCGCGCAGCTCGGGCGGCAGCAGCGCGGGCGGGGTGTCCTGGTAGGCCACCGGGCGCAGCCAGCGCTCGATGGCCGTGCCGCCCACGGAGGTGGAGGTGGACGTGGTCGCCGGGTACGGGCCGCCGTGGTGCTGGGCGGGGGCCACGGCGACGCCGGTGGGCCAGCCGTTGACCACGACACGGCCCGCGAGCGCGGTGACCTCGGCGAGCAGCTCGCCGCCCCGGCCCTCGCCCGCGCCCTCGGCGCCGGAGAGCTGCAGGGTGGCGGTGAGGTTGCCGGGCAGCCGGCCGAGGACGGCGGTCGCCTCGGCCTCGTCGGCGTACCGCGCGACGACGGTCACCGGGCCGAAGCACTCCTCCAGGAGCAGGTCGTGCGGGCCCTCGGCGGCCAGCCGGGCCGCGGGGAGGGTGAGGAAGCCGGCGGACACGGTGTGCTCGCCGCCCGCGCCGGGCGTCACCGGGGCCTCCACGTCGGGGAGGGCGGCGCGGCTCTGCACGCCCGCGACGAAGGCGTCCCGCATCCGGTGGTCCAGCAGCACGCCCGCCTCGGTGTCGCTGACCTTGGCGGTCAGCTCCTTGACGAGCCCGTCGCCGGCCGCGCCCTCGGGCACCAGCACCAGGCCGGGCTTGACGCAGAACTGCCCGACGCCCAGCGTCATCGCGCCGGCCAGGCCGGCGCCGATCTGCTCGGGGCGCTCCTCCGCGGCGTCCCGGGTGACCACGACGGGGTTGAGGCTGCCCAGCTCGCCGTGGAAGGGGATCGGCCGCGGACGGGCCGCCGCCGCGTCGTACAGCGCGCGGCCGCCGCGCACGGAGCCGGTGAAGCCGGCGGCGGAGACCAGCGGGTGGCGGACCAGCTCGACGCCCGCGTCGAAGCCGTGCACCAGGCCGACCACGGCCTCGGGCAGGCCGGACTCGGTGGCGGCGCGGCGCAGCAGGGCCGCGCACAGCTCGGAGGTGGCGGGGTGGTCGGGGTGGGCCTTGACGACGACCGGGCAGCCCGCGGCCAGGGCGCTGGCGGTGTCGCCGCCGGGCACCGAGAAGGCGAGCGGGAAGTTGGAGGCCGAGTAGACGGCGACCACACCGAGCGGGATCTTGTAGCGCCGCAGGTCGGGGCGGGGCGGGGCGAGCTGCGGGTCCGCGTGGTCGATGTGCACGTCCAGGAAGGCACCCTCGTCCACGATGTCCGCGAAGGCGCGCAACTGGTAGGTGGTGCGGGCCAGTTCACCGGTGAGCCGGCCGGGGCCGAGCGCGGTCTCCGCGTCGGCTGCCTCGATGACCGACTCGCCCGCCTGGTCCAGCAGGTCGGCAGCGCGGCGCAGGAAGGCGGCACGCACGGTCCGGTCGGCGAGGGAGCCGCGTGCCTCGTGCGCGGCGCGTACGGTCGCGTCCACTTCCTCGGCTGTGGCCTCGGCCGCAACCTCTTCGCGCTGCTTCCCGCTGCGGGGGTCGACGCTCCAGACTGGTGCTGCCACCGTGCATTCCTCCCGGGCCGAGTACTTGCTGCACACCGGGGCCTGTTCGATATACTGAACTCCGTCCCGGAGTGTGAACACCGGCGACTCTATGACTGTCCGAACTGAGGGGTCAAGGGCGATGGCGGCTGCCGAGACCGGGGGATCACAGGTCAAGTCCGCAGTGCGGACGGTCGAACTGCTGGAGTACTTCGCGGGCCGTCCCGGGATGCACAGCCTCGCCTCCGTCCAGGAGGCCGTGGGCTACCCCAAATCCAGCCTCTACATGCTGCTGCGCACGCTCGTCGACCTCGGCTGGGTGGAGACGGACGCCACCGGCACGCGGTACGGCATCGGGGTGCGCGCCCTGCTCGTCGGCACGTCCTACATCGACGGCGACGAGGTCGTGGCCGCCGCCCGGCCGACGCTGGACCGGCTCTCGGACGACACCACCGAGACCATCCACCTCGCCCGCCTGGACGGCACCAACGTCGTCTACCTGGCCACCCGTCAGTCGCAGCACTACCTCCGCCCGTTCACCCGGGTCGGCCGCCGGCTGCCCGCGCACTCCACGTCGCTGGGCAAGGCGCTGCTCGCGACCTACTCCGACGAGCAGGTCCGCAAGATGCTCCCCGAGACGCTGCCCCCGCTCACCGAGCACACCAACACCGACCGCGAGCGGCTGATCGAGGAGCTGCACACGGTGCGGGAGCAGGGGTACGCGGTCGACCGCGAGGAGAACACCCTCGGGCTGCGCTGCTTCGGCGTGGCGATCCCGTACCGCACGCCGGCCCGCGACGCCATCAGCTGCTCCGTGCCGGTCGCCCGGCTCACCCCCGCGCACGAGCAGATGATCAAGGACGCGCTCTTCGACGCGCGGGACCGCCTGACTCTGGCGACGCGGCGCCTCTAGGCGGCGACGGCGCGGCACCTTCGGTGCCCGGTGCCGCGGCACTTCCGGGGGCGGCGCGGCACTTCTGAGGGCGGCGGCGCGACGCCTTCGAAGACCCGTGCGCGGCACTTCAAGACGCCGACAGCGCAGCGCCTCCAGAGGCCGGTGACGTGGTGCCTTCGGACGTCAGCGGCGCGGCGCTTCCCGCGGCGGCTCGGCAGGTCCCCCGTCAGGTACGGGATCCGCTCAGCTCCGTGAGGGCCGTACGCACCACAGTCAGGTCCGCGTCCGAGGCCAGCCCCGCGTGGTACAGCCGCAGTTCGTCGGCGCCGGACGCGGCCGCGTGGGCGGCGTCGGCGGCGAGCGTCTCCGGACTGCCGCCCATCCCCCGCACCACGGTGAAGTTCGCCGCCCGTACGCCGCGCCCCTCGAACGGCGCCAGCGCGGCGGCCCGCCCCGCCGCGTCCCCCGTGCACGGCACGACCACGCCGTCCGCGTAGGAGAAGACCTGCCGGGGGGCGACACCCACGTTCGCGCCGCAGCGGTGCGGGGCCGGATCGGCGTGCAGCAGGACGCGGAAGTCCGGCCCGGCGGCGGCCCGTACGGCGGCCACGGCCGCGCGCCGCAGTTCCCCGGCGGCCCGGTTCCGCCAGTCGGCGACGGTGCGCGCGTACTCCTCCCCCAGCGCTTCGACGACCTCGGCCCACTCCCCCTCGCGATCCCCCGCCCCCGCGCCGCCGCTGCCCGCCCACACGGGCTCCAGGGCGCGCACCACGGCGCGCCGCAGCCCTTCGGGGTCGGCGCCGAGCGCCGCGTACCCGTTGCGGCACTCGCCGCAGAAGCACAGCGACATCAGGTACTGTGCCGCGCCGCTCAGGGGGGCGCCGCCGATCTTGTCGTGTGCGTGCAGGTGCGCGAGGCCGTACCAGCCGCACGACTCCAGTTCGGTGCCGCGGGTGTGCGGCCGCACGGCGGCCTCGGCGGCCAGCGTCACCAGGTACTCGTGCACCTCGGGACGGGCGATGCAGGGGGCCCAGGGGTAGGCGTCCCCGTAGGCGTTGCGGACGACGGACTCCGGGTGCTCGGCGCCCAGCCGGGAGTTGTGCGCGAGCACCACCCAGGAGTGCACCTCCAGGCCCGCGTCCGTGAGCGCGCGGGCGGCCTCCGTGTACGGGTCGGACTCCGGGAGCCAGTCCTGCGCATACGGGCGCAGCGCGCGGCCCGCCCAGCGCTCCGGGGCGGGCGGGTAGAGGACGGCGGAGTGCCGGGCGGTGACGACGCGGTGCCGGGGGTGGCGTGGGGTGAGGGCCCGGGTGGAGTGGTAGGCGGCGGCGAGGGTGACCTGCGCGACCCCGAGCCCGGCGATCCGGCGCGCGGCGGCCGGGTCCCCGACGACGTCCCAGGGGTAGAGGAAGGCGGCGGCGCGCATCGGGCTCCCTTCGAAGAACCACGTCCGCAGAAACGCATCCGTGGCCAGTGTCCATATGAGTGAACGCGATGACGCTAAGACAGCCCGTCCGGCGGGTCAAGAGCCGTTCCGCGTCCACCATCTTGACCGGGACACCACACTTCTTTACGTTGACCGCCATGACCGCACCCCGCACCGTTCTGCTGACCGGCGCCGCCGGCGGCCTCGGCACCCTGATGCGAGAACTGCTGCCCTCGTACGGCTACCGGCTGCGGCTCTTCGACCGGCTGCCCATCGAGGGCGAGCCGGACGCGATCGTCGCCGACCTCGCCGACCGGGACGCGCTGCGCAAGGCCGTGGAGGGCGTCGACGCGGTGATCCACCTGGCCGGCATCTCCCTGGAGTCGACGTTCGAGAAGATCCTCCAGGCCAACATCGAGGGCACGTACAACCTCTACGAAGCGGCCCGCGAGGCAGGCGTGCGGCGGATCGTCTTCGCCTCCTCCAACCACGCCGTGGGCTTCACCCCGCGCCCCGAGGACGGCTCCGGCGCCATCCCGCTCAACACCCCGCGCCGCCCCGACACCTTCTACGGACTGTCCAAGGGCTTCGGGGAGGACTTGGCCTCGCTCTACTGGGACCTGCACGGCATCGAGACCGTCTCCGTACGCATCGGCTCCTGCTTCCCGCGGCCCACGTCGGTGCGCATGCTGTCGATCTGGATGAGCCCCGCCGACTGCGCCCGGCTGCTGCACGCGGCGGTGACCGCGAAGGACGTCGGCCATACCGTCGTCTACGGCTCCTCCGCCAACACCCGGCTGTGGTGGGACCTGAGCAGCGCCCGCGCCCTCGGATACGAGCCGCAGGACGACTCCGAGGCGTACGCCGCCGAACTCCTCGCCGAGCAGGGCCCCCTGGACCCGGACAATCCCGAACACGCGCACCTCGGCGGCGCCTTCTGCACGGACCCGCCGATCTGGCCGTACTGAACACCGGCCGGCACGCGGCCGACGTGCACCGATGGTGGTATACGGCACGGAACTCCGGGCAGCCTCCTCGCGTCCTTGAAGACGTAACAACCCCTTGCAGGAACGAGGAACACCATCATGGGCATCGTCAGCTGGCTCGTACTGGGGCTGATCGCCGGCGTCATCGCCAAGATCCTGCTGCCCGGACGGGACCCGGGCGGCCTGGTCGGCACGACGCTGACCGGCATCGTGGGCTCGTTCGTCGGCGGCTGGCTCTCCACCAAGCTCCTCGACCGTCCGATACCGAAGGACTTCTTCGAGCCGTCCATGTGGATCGCCTCCATCGCGGGCGCCCTGGTCCTGCTGATCATCTACCGGCTGCTCTTCGGCAACTCCCGCGAACGGCACTGACGACGGGCGGCCGGAGCCCTTCCACAACGGCCGGCGGATGATCGAGCGGGCGGTCCGCACATGATCGAGCGGGTAATGGAACCGTAAAGCGGCGCCGGTCGTTACCCACAACATGACCGCTATGACTCCCGGCTCGAACCTCCCGCTCTCCGCAGCGCGGGTGGCGGTGGACGTCACCGCGCCCGTGCGGCTGGACGTCTCGGGCCTCCTGCTGACCGCCGACGGCAAGGTGCGCTCGGACGACGACTTCGTCTTCTACAACCAACCGAGCGGCCCCGGCGTGACCCACACCGCGGGCGGGGGCGGCAGCGGCGACACCATCACGGTGGACACCGCCGCCGTGCCGGCCGGCATCGAGAAGATCGTCGTCACGGCAAGCCTGGACGCGCCGGGCGCCACCTTCGCGGGCACGGAGCCGACGGCCACGGTCCGCAGCGCCGACGACGGCAGTGTGATCGCCACGTTCACCCCGCCCCAGCTGGGCTCCGAGACCGCCCTCGTGGTCGTCGAGGTCTACCGCCGCAACGGCGCCTGGAAGGTCCGCGCGGTCGGCCAGGGCTACGCCAACGGCCTGGCCGGCATCGCCACGGACTTCGGCGTCTCCGTCGAGGAGCCCGCAGCGGCCCCCGCGCAGCCGCAGCAGCCCGCCGCGCCGCCCGCGCCGCCGCAGCCGGGCGCGCCGGCCGCCGGCCAGTGGGGCCCGCCCACCGGCTCCCCGGCCCCGCTCGCCCCGCCGACCTCCGTCCCCGGCGCGCCGGGCTCCATGGGCACGCCCACGCCGCCGCCCGCGGCCCCGTCCGCCCCGGCCCCCGGCGCCGGGAAGATCAACCTCGACAAGGGCCGGGTCAGCCTCCAGAAGAACCAGACCGTGTCCCTGGTCAAGGGCGGCAAACCGCTGCTCTCCTCCGTCCGGATGGGCCTCGGCTGGGAGCCCGCCTTCCGCGGCAAGAGCGTCGACCTGGACGCCTCGGTCATCGCGTACGGCCCGGACCGCAAGAAGATCGACAACTGCTTCTTCGGCAAGCTCGCGATCCTCAACGGCGCGATCCAGCACTCCGGGGACAACCTCACCGGTGAGGGCGCGGGCGACGACGAGGCGATCACGGTCCACCTCGGCGGCCTCCCCCCGGAGGTCACCGGCCTGGTCTTCACGGTGAACAGCTTCTCCGGCCAGAAGTTCACCGACGTCGCCAAGGCCTACTGCCGCCTGCTGGACGCCCAGTCCGGCGAGGAACTGGTCCGCTTCGACCTGACCGGTTCGGAAAAGCGCACGGGCGTCCTGATGGCCAAGCTCATCCGCCAGTACAGCGGCGAATGGGAAATGACCGCCCTCGGCGACTACGTCGACTCCCGCACGGTCCGCGGCATGGTCAAGCCGGGCGCGCAGGCGCTGTAACGGACACGCCGGGGCGGCGGCCGTTCCCACCGCCCCGGCGCGGCCGCCTGTCGCTACGCCTCCACGCCGGGCAGCCGCTCCGCCCGGAGGTCGGCGACCAGGGCAGCGTCCTCGACCGCGCGGGCGAGGTACCAGACCGCCCTGCGCAGTTCCACCCCATAGGCCGCCGGGTCGTCGGCCAGCGCCCGCCCCCGAGAGGCATCGGCCCTGGCCATCCCCAGCATCTCGCCCTCCATGGCGTCCGCCAGGTCATTCACGAAGCCGTCTCCTGGCGGGACGTAGACCGCCCGCCCCTCTTCCGTCCACGGCAGTCGTCGTAGGGTCTCCATGTCTTCGCTCCCTTGAAGCGAGGGCCACGCCTCGGGGCCGGGTCCGATCCGGCCGCCGGGGCTCTTCCGTTCGGCGAGCTTACGCGGTTTCGCGGTTACGCGGTAGCTCGTTGCCGCGGCTCCGCGCACGCTATAGGTATGGACCTTGATCGCTCTGTTCCGGTGTGGCCGCAAGTGGCCGCTGACCTCCGCCGTCGCCTCGATGCCGGAGAATGGGCTCCCGGCGAACGGTTCCCCGGCACGGTCGCATTGGCTGCTGAGTACCGGATCACTCAGTCCACGGTCCAGAAGGCCATCGTCCAGCTTCGCAAGGAGGGCCGCCTCCACACGGTCCTGGGCGCCGGAAGCTACGTCACGGACTAGGCGACCGTCGCAGGCCCCCCGCCGTCGAGCCCCGCCACCCCCGCCAGCCGCCGGTACGAGTCCAGCTGCGCGGCGCGGTCGTGCGTGCTCGTGGTGACCAGGAGCTCGTCCGCGGCGGTGGCCGTGAAGAGTTCGCCGAGGGCCGTGCGGACCTCGGCCTCCGTGCCGTGCACATGGCCCCGTTGCGCTGCCTCGTACAGCTCCCGCTCCCGGGGCGTCATGGTCGCTTCCCGGGCGAGTACGTCCTCGGCCGGTTCCAGTGGTGGGAAGACGCCGCGCGTCCGGGAGTAGGCCATCGCCCAGGCCTCCGGGAGCAGCAGCCGGCGGGCTTCCTCCGTGGTGGCGGCCACCGCGACGGTCGCGGAGACGACGACGTACGGGCGCTCCCACAGCGTCGAGGGCCGGAAGCCCGTGCGGTAGCGGTCGATGGCGCGCAGCAGCGCGTCCCGGCCGCGGACGTCGCCGATCACCAGTGCCAGCCCGGCCTCCGCCGCGATCTCCGCGCCGGCGCCCGTGGCCAGCACGAAGGCGGGCACGGTCAGGCCCTCGGCGGGCCGTGCGTGCACCTGCGGGTGGGCGGTCTGGGTGCCGGTGAAATAGCCGGTCAGCTCGGCGAGCTGCGCGCCGAAGTCCTCGGTGGCGTCCTTCTCCGTCCCCAGCGCCCGCCGGATGCCGTCGGTGAAGCCGACCGAGCGGCCCAGGCCCATGTCGATGCGGCCGGGGAAGAGCGAGGCGAGCACGCCGAACTGCTCGGCGACGACCAGCGGCCGGTGGTTGGGCAGCATCACCCCGCCCGTGCCGACGCGGATGCGGTCGGTCGCGGCGGCGACGGCGGCGGCCAGCACGGTGGGCGCGGAGCCCGCCACGCCGGGCACGCTGTGGTGCTCCGACAGCCAGAAGCGGTGATAGCCGAGCCGCTCCGCCTCCCGGGCGAAGCGCACCGTTTCCTGGAGCGCTTCGGCCTCCGGCCGTCCCACTCTGGTGCGGGACCGGTCCAGGACCGAGAATCGTGGGGCCGAAGTCGTCGAGTTCACCCTCTGTACAACGTTTCCCGCCGCTCAGGATTCCGGACGTACGGCAGGCCGCCGGGCGTCCCCGCATCCGTCGCCCGCCGCCCGCCGCCCGCCCGCCGCGAGGAGCCCGATGTCCGCCGTCCAGCCGCCCCCGTCCGACTCCCCCACGCCCGGCACCGGCCCCGCATCCGGCCCCGTCCCCGGCCCCGTCGACGAGATCTACGGGGAGTTCGACCTCAGCACCGTCCCCGCGTTCGCCGGCGGGTTCATCAACTTCGGCTACTGGGCGGACGCGCCGTCCGGCGGTCCGCTGAGCGAGGCCGACCGGATCGCCACGGAGCAGGCGCTGTACCGGCTGGTGCTGCGCGAGTTCGGCCGTACCGAGGGGCGGGACGCCGCCGAGGTCGGCTGCGGGCTCGGCCTCGGCTCGGCCCTCGCGCTGGAGGAGTACCGCTTCGGCTCGGTCGTCGGCCTGGACGTCCACCCCGACCAGGTCGAACGGGCCCGGCGGCGGAACGCCGACGTGCGGGCCGCACACCCGGACCGGCTGGACTACCGGCGCGGCGCGGCCCAGCGGATGCCGCTGCCGGACGCCTCGGTGGACTGCCTGTTCTCGGTCGAGGCGGCCCAGCACTTCCCCGACGTGCCGGGCTTCGCGCGCGAGGCCGCGCGAGTGCTGCGCGCGGGCGGCCGGCTGGCGCTGACGACGTTCTTCGCCACCGGCCAGGAGGCCGCCCGCGCGCTGCCCGGACTGCTGCCCACCTACGCCGACGGCCTCGACCTCGCCCACGTGGCGGACGAGGTGGCCGCCGCGCTGGCGGCGGCCGGGCTGTCGGACGTGCGGATCCGGGCGATCGGGGAATCGGTGTGGGCCGCGTACGACCGGTACCTCGATCAGGTGCCCGAGCTGCGCGACCTGTGGCCGCGCCGGTTCCTGACCGCGTACGAGAAGGGGCTGCTGGACTACTACGTGCTCACCGCGGACCGGCCGGGCTCCCCCTGAAACCGGCCGGGCCCGGCGGCGCGCCGGCGTCCCCTCAGCCCTGCCGCCGCCAGGGGCCGGTGATCGCGAGCAGGATGCCCGGCTCCTGGATGTTGGCGAACAGGGTCTTGCCGTCGGGCGAGAAGACCGGCCCGGTGAACTCGCTGTACTCCGGCTCCTCGGCGGTGCCGATGTTCAGCTCGTTGCGCGCGACCGGGTAGGTGCGGCCGTCCTCGGTGGCGCCGAAGAGGTGCTGCACGCCCTCGCCGTCCTCGGCGATGATCAGCCCGCCGTAGGGCGAGACGCTGATGTTGTCCGGGCCGTCGAAGGCGCCGTCCTTGTCCGGGTCGGGGTTGACGCCGAAGCGGACCTTCAGGGTCAGCGTGCGGCGGGCCGGGTGGTAGAACCACACCTGCCCGTCGTGCTGCACCGGACTCTCCTCGCGGGCGTAGGAGGAGACGACGTACACGCCACCGTCCGCCCACCACATGCCCTCCAGCTTGCGGGCGCGGGTGACCTCGCCGTCCTTGAACTGCTTGCGTACCGAGGTGGAGCGGGCGTCCCGGTCGGGGACCTCGACCCAGTCCACGCCGTAGACCGTGCCGGGCTTCGTGGCCCGCGAGAGGTCGTCGACGAAGCGGCCGCCGGAGTCGAAGCACTTGAAGGCGGTGAGCACGCCGGCGTCGTCGGCAAGGGTGCGCAGCCGGCCGCGCCCGTGCCGGAAGCCCTGCGGCGGGGTCCAGCGGTAGAACAGGCCGTTCGGGCCCGAGGCGTCCTCGGTGAGGTAGAGGTGGCCGCGCTTGGGGTCGACGACGACGGCTTCGTGGGCGTACCGGCCGAGCGCCTTGACCGGCTTCGGGTCGCGGGCGGCCCGCTCGTCGTGCGGGTCGACCTCGAACACGTAGCCGTGGTCCTTGGTCATGCCGTTGCTGCCGGCCTTGTCCTCGGTCTCCTCGCAGGTCAGCCAGGTGCCCCAGGGGGTGCTGCCGCCGGCGCAGTTGGTGGAGGTACCGGCGATGCCGACCCGCTCACCGACGGGCTCGCCGTCCTTGGAGATCTCCACGACGGTGCAGCCGCCGGCCGCCGCCGGGTCGTAGACCAGGCCCTCGGCGAGCGGGACCGGGTGCGGCCACTTGCCGCGCGCGCCGCCCAGCTCGTGGTTGTTGACGATCAGCGTCGTGCCGCGCGGGCCTTCGAAGGTGGCGGTGCCGTCGTGGTTCGAGGGCGTGGGCTCACCGCTCTCCAGCTTGGTGACCCCGGTACGGGTGAGCACCCGGTAGCCGAAGCCGGCGGGCAGCGCGAGGACGCCCTTCGGGTCGTCGATCAGCGGGCCGTAGCCGAGGTGCGTACCGGCCTGCCCGGCGGGGGTGTGCCGGGCCTCCTCCCCGACGGCGCCGGGCGCGGTGGCGAGCACGCCCACGCTTCCGGTCAGCGCCACTCCGGCGCCGGTGGCGGCGGAGCGCTTGGCGAAGTCTCTTCGGCTGAGCGACATGGTCTTCTCCTGGACGGCCGGTTCCGGACCCCTGCGATTGCCGCACACGTTCCCGTGCGCCCCCGAATTCCAGTTGAACGCGACACGACGTCCAGGAACCGATTCACCCGGCCGTGGCACGGGAGCGGCCCGCCGCCCGTACACGTGCGCGTACGGGCGACGGGCCGCTCCCGCCGACGGGCGTCGGCCACTCCTGTCCGGCCGGCGGTCGCTCCCGGGCCGGCCGTCCTTCATTGAGCAGCCCGGTCAACCGTCCTTCATGGAGCGGCCCGGTCAGCCGTCCTTCTTGGAGCGGGCCTTGAAGGCCGCCTTGCGGGCCTCCTTCGCCGCCTTCTTGTCCGGGTGGAGCCGGCCCATGGCCTCCAGGACGTCGGCGGTCGCCGGGTGGTCCACCCGCCAGACCGCGTCGAAGAAGCCCGCGTGCTGGCCGACCAGTCCCTCGATCAGGTCCCGCAGCTCGGCCGTGTCCTCGTCGGCGGTGCCCAGCTGCGCCGCGAGGGTGTCCACGGTGAGCCAGAAGATCATGTCCTGGGACGGCTCGGGGATGCCGGGCGCGCCGTGCTCGGCCAGCCACACCCGGGCCAGGCCGCCCAGCTGCCGGTCGTCGAGCACCTCGCGCAGCGCGGGCTCGGCCTCCGCGCTGACCAGCGACAGCGTCTGCTGGCAGGCGAGCCGGCGCTGCGGCGCCCGCTCGTCGTCGCCGCGCGCGGCGGACAGCAGGTCGCGCGCCGCGGAGAGGGCGTCGCGGGCCGCGAGCCACTGCTCGGACTCGGCCTGCGCGAGGTTCTCCGGGTAGCCGGGCAGAGCGGCGAGCAGCACGTCGGCGCCCTTGTCGGCGAGGTCACCGACGGCGGGCGCCTCGACGCCCGCGTCCAGCATCCGCGCCCGGACCGCGTACATGCCGAGCGGGGTGAGGCGGACCATGCCGTACCGGCTGACGTCCTCCTCCTCCAGCGGCTCGGCGGACCGGACGGTCTCGCCCTCCTCGTCCAGCTCCTCGATGAGCGCCTCGTCCACCGGCTGGTACGCGACCAGCCCGATCGGCTCCAGGACCCGGAACTGGTCGTCCAGGCGCATCATCGCCTCGGAGACCTCTTCGAGGATGTCGTCGGTGGGCTCGTCCATGTCGGCCGGGACGATCATGGAGGCGGCGAGGGCCGGCAGCGGGACGCTCTGCTCGGGGTCCTCGGCCAGCGCGCAGAGCATGTAGAGGTTGCCGAGGATGCCGTCCAGCAGCTCGGCCTCGTCCTCCGGATTCCAGTCGATGGAGTCCAGGTCCAGCTCGCCGCCCTCGGCGATCTGCTCGACGAGGTCGCCGAGGTCCGGCGCGGCGGCGTCGGCCAGCACGGTCTCCATGCCGCCGAGCCAGATCGCCAGCACGTCCTGCGGGCTGCCGCCGGTCAGCAGGCGCAGCTCCTCGCCGGGCGCCGCGGTGCCGGCCGGTGCACCGTCGGGCAGGTCCTCGTCCTCGCCGGCCTGCTCCTCGATCTCGACCAGGCCGGTGTCCACGGCCAGCTGCCAGGCCTCGGCGGCGTAGCCGGTGCCGTCCTCGTCGACGGCCAGGCCGAGGTGGGCCGCGGCCTCGGCGAGCTGCTCTTCGAGGAGGTCACCGCCGACGCCGACCGGTACCTCGCGCTCGGCCCAGCGGGCGAGCTTCGCCGCCCGGGCGAAGAGGGGCGCGCTCAGCGCGTCCCTGGCCAGCTCCGCTTCGGGGTGCAGCCGCACCGGGGGAAGGGTGGGGCGCTCGTCGGACATCTACGGTTCAGCTCCTCGGGCGGACTACTGCTGGTGCGCCGCCCAGCGTAGACGGAATCGTGACCTTCCCGGGCGGTTCACCGGCCCTTCCGCCGCGGTCCATCGGACGAGCCTTGACAACTTCCGTGCGCACACAAGAGATTGACGCGCGTAGCGGACCGTCCTCCGATACGTCGTTCCTCCCTCGTTTCCCCACGCTCCCGGAGGCCACCATGCCGTCCCGCCATACGCTCCGCAGGCCGCTCACGCTCACCGCGGCGGCCGCCGCCGCCCTCGCCGCAGGGCTGCTCGCGGTCCCGCAGTCCGCATCGGCCGCCGACGCCAGGATCCGCGACATCCAGGGCACCACCCGGATATCCCCGCTGGCCGGGAAGCAGGTCACGGGCGTGCCGGGCGTGGTCACCGCCGTACGGTCCTTCGGCTCCGCGCGCGGTTTCTGGCTTCAGGACCCGCGCCCGGACCGCGATGCCGCCACCAGCGAGGCGATCTTCGTCTTCACCGGCAAGGAGACCCCGGACGTCGCCGTGGGCGACGCGCTGGAGGTGGCCGGCACGGTCAGCGAGTACTACCCCGGCGGCAAGGACGCGGGGCTCCAGTCCGTCACCGAGATCACTGGCGCGAAGTGGACGGTGACCTCGGCGAAGAATCGTCTCCCCGCGGCGTTCCGGCTGACCCCTTCGTCCGTGCCGAATCGATACGCCCCGGACCACGGCGGCAAGGACATCGAGCCGCTGAAGCTGCGGCCCGGCTCCTACGCGCTGGACCGCTACGAGTCGCTGGAGGGCATGCGGGTCGCCGTCTCCGACGCGCCGGTCGTCGGCCCCACCACGTCGTACAACGAGCTGTGGGTGACCGCCGAGCCCAAGCACCAGCGCACCGCACGCGGCGGCACGCTCTACAGCTCCTACGCCGATCCGAACGCGGGCCGGCTGAAGGTCACCTCGCTGATCCCGTTCGCCGAGCGGCCCTTCCCCGTCGCGGACGTCGGTGACGCGCTGACCGGCACCACCGCCGGGCCGCTGGACTACGACAACTTCGGCGGCTACACGATCGAGGCCACGGATCTCGGCGCGCTCGCCGACCGCGGGCCGCGTCACGAGACCACCCGCAAGCAGTCCGCCGATGAGCTGTCGGTCGCCACCTACAACGTCGAGAACCTCTCGCCGAAGACCGCGCAGACCAAGTTCGACCGGCTGGCCGAGGCGCTGGTCGAGAACCTCGCCTCGCCCGACGTCGTCGCCCTGGAGGAGGTCCAGGACGACAACGGGGCGACGAACGACGGGGTGGTGTCTGCGGGCGCCACGCTCAAGAAGCTCACCGACGCCATCGCGAAGGCGGGCGGCCCGGCGTACAAGTGGGCGCAGATCGACCCGGCCGACGACCAGGACGGCGGCCAGCCGGGCGGCAACATCCGCGTCGCCTTCCTCTACAACCCCGACCGGGTCTCGTTCACCAGCACGCCCGGCGGCGACGCGACGACCCCGGTGAAGGTCGAGAAGAAGGACGGCCGCGCCGCCCTCTCCGCCTCCCCCGGCCGCATCGACCCGGGCAACGCGGCGTGGAAGGACAGCCGCAAGCCGCTCGCCGGCCAGTTCTCCTTCCGTGGCAAGCCGGTCTTCGTGGTCGCCAACCACTTCAACTCCAAGGGCGGCGACCAGGGCCTGGACAGCCGCTTCCAGCCGCCGGCCCGTACCTCCGAGACCCAGCGCACCGCGCAGGCCGAGGCCGTGCACGGCTTTGTGACGGACGTCCTCGCCGCCGACCCGAAGGCGGCCGTGATCGTCGCGGGCGACCTGAACGACTACCAGTTCTCCCCGGCGCTCAAGAAGCTCACCGCGGGCGGCGTCCTCACCGACCAGGTGAACCGGCTCCCGAAGGCCGAGCGCTACGGCTACGTCTACAACGGCAACTCCCAGGCCCTGGACCACATGCTCACCAGCCCGGCCCTGACCCGCGCCGACTACGACATCGTCCACCTCAACGCCGAGTTCGCCGACCAGGCCAGCGACCACGACCCGCAGGTGCTGCGCGTCAGGCCGTGAACCCTGGGCGGGCGTGGCACGGGCCCCGTGCCACGCCTCACCCTTCCTCCAGGGCCGCCCGCACGGCGTCGACGACACCCGAGTGCGCGGCGGGGGCGACCCTCCGCGCCCGCGCTATCGGCACCGGGGCATGTGCGGCGAGCCGGTCCAGCACCCGTACGTAGTTCTTGTCAGCGGTCAGGAAGACGTCGCAGTCCGGCAGGTAGGCGCTGCGCTGGGCGTCGTAGGGGTTGCCCGGCCCGATGCGCATGTCCGCCTGGGCGATGTCGGCGGCCCAGCGCAGCCAGTTGCGCGGCATCCGGGAAGCCTCCGCCTCGTACAGCCAGAACGCGGTGAAATCGGCGGGGTCCGCACAGGCGGCGCGCAGATCGACGCGCGCGCCGACCCAGTCCGCGAGTGTGCTGTCCTCCTGGGCGACGACCTCGGCGGACTCCAGGTCGGCCTCGCTGGTCAGCCGTCGGCGCGGCCCGCCGAGCAGCGCGCGCAGGATCGGGTCGCGCTTGTCGGGCTTCGGCAGCCTGAGCACTTCGAGCAGCACGCTCGGCGGCACCACGACGGTCGCTCCGCGCGAGCGGACGAACGCGTCGAACTCCGCGGCCGCTCCCTGGTCCCGCAGGTAGGACCACACGTTGGTGTCCAGCATGATGCGCATCGTGCCCGCCCCCGGGCGCTACGGCGTCACTTCGTGGTGTACGGATTGCCGTCCACCGGCGCGTGCTGCCCGGGGTCCGCGGGGTACGGGGGCGCGGGCGCGGCCCCGTCGTCCGGTGCGTCGTCGGCCGCCGACACCAGATCCCGTACCAGCAGCGTCGCGCCCGCGACCGCGCCCGGCATCAGGACGACGGCGATGAACGGGACGAGGAAGAGCAGGACGAGCGGGGTGCCGAAGCCGACGGCGAGCGCCTTGCGGCCGCGCAGCAGGCGCATCCGCTCCCGTACGGGGACGCCGCGGCGCTGCAGGGCGACGGAGGTCAGCTCGACGGTGAGGAAGAAGCCGGAGACGCAGAAGCCGATGGCCGGGATCACGGTCTGGCCGATGACCGGCACGAAGCCGAGGACGAAGAAGAGCAGTCCGAAACCGGCGGCGCGCAGCAGGACGTACACACTGTCCTTGACCGCGATCCACACCTCCCGCCACAGCGACAGGTCCGGGCCCTCCGGGCACTCCCCCTCGGACTCCTCCACCTTCTCCGAGAGCGACTCGTAGAACGGGTCGCCGATCACCAGCGTGACGGCGGTGAAGGTGAGGACGGACAGCAGCAGGCCGCCCGCGACGAGCAGCGCGACGAACAGCCCCCGCAGCAGCCCCTGCCAGGGCGAGCCCCAACCGTCGGCGAACGGCGTCGCCCAGGCCGCGATGTCGTCCGCCCAGAAGAAGAAGACGGTCAGCGCGACCGCGTACAGCACGAGGGCGACGAGCGCGGGCAGCAGCCCGAACCCCCACCACCGGCCGTGCCGCGCGACCCAGCGCTGCCCCTTGCCCCAGTAACCCAGCCCCGCCACAAGATCACGCATACGGTCACCCTATCGGGGCAGCGCGGCACGTCCCAGCCGTACGCGGACGGCCCGTGCGCCCGGACGGAATCCGGGGCGCACGGGCCGTTCCGCGGTGCCGTGGACGTGCGGCTCAGTTGTGGTGCAGCACGTCGTTCAGGCCGCCCCACTCCGCGTTGTTCGGGCGGGCCTCCACCACGCCGGTGGTGGAGTTGCGGCGGAAGAGGATGTTGTCGGCGCCGGACAGCTCGGCGGCCTTGACGATCTGCCCGTCGGGCATCGTCACGCGGGTACCGGCGGTGATGTAGAGACCCGCCTCGACCACGCACTCGTTGCCCAGCGCGATGCCGACACCGGCCTCGGCGCCGACCAGGCTGCGCTCGCCGATGCGGATGCGCTCCTTGCCGCCGCCGGAGAGGGTGCCCATGGTGGACGCGCCGCCGCCGATGTCGGAGCCGTCGCCGACCACGACGCCCTGGCTGATGCGGCCCTCGACCATGGAGTTGCCGAGCGTGCCGGCGTTGAAGTTGACGAAGCCCTCGTGCATGACGGTGGTGCCGGCCGCGAGGTGCGCGCCCAGGCGGACCCGGTCGGCGTCGGCGATGCGGACGCCGGACGGGGCGACGTAGTCGGTCATCCGCGGGAACTTGTCGACGCCGAAGACGGCGAGGTGCAGGCCCTCGGCGCGGGCGTTCAGCCGCACGGTCTCCAGCCTGTCCACGGCCACCGGGCCGAGCGAGGTCCACGCGACGTTCGCCATCAGGCCGAAGATGCCGTCGAGGTTCTGGCCGTTCGGCCGGACCAGGCGGTGGCTGAGCAGGTGCAGGCGCAGGTAGACGTCGTGCGCGTCCAGCGGCTTGTCGTCCAGGGAGGAGATGACCGTGCGGACGGCCACGATCTCCACGCCGCGGCGGGCGTCGGCGCCGAGCGCCTTGGGCGCGGCGTCGCCGAGGAGCTCGGCGGCGCGCTCGGCGGTCAGCCGCTCGGTGCCGGCCGGGCCGGGCTCGGCGACGACCTCGGGCGCCGGGAACCAGGTGTCCAGGACGGTGCCGTCGGTGGTGACGGTGGCGAGTCCGGCGGCGACGGCGCCGGTGGTACGGGAGGAGGCTGCTGCTTCGGTCATGCGGAAAACCTAACCGGCGCGCCCCCGGCCTGGCGAACCGGTCTCAGCCGTCAGACGTGCGAGGACGCTCCACGGGCAGCTCGCCGGTCACCCGGGCCACTTCGGCGCGGACCGCCTCCCGGTCGAACGGCCGGCCGGTGAGCAGCAGCTGCAGGAGCATGCCGTCGATCAGAGCGCTGAGCGTGCGCGCCGTACCGGGGTCGGTGTACCGGCCGAGCACGTCCAGCGTGCTGTCCAGCCACTCGGCGGCCACCGGGCTCAGCGCGGGCCGCCGCAGCGCCGCCAGGTAGAGCTCGTACTCCATCCGCACGCGGCCGTGCCGCTCGTCGTCCATGTACGCCCGGAGCAGGTCGGCGATGCGGTCCGCGAGCGGCGCGTCCCGGTCCAGGTACTCCGTCCAGCCCTCGACCGTGGTGCCCGCTTCGCCGCAGACCTGCCGCAGCGCGGCCACCAGCAGGTCGTCCAGGGACGCGAAGTGGTACGTGGTCGAGCCCAGCGGCACGTCCGCCGCGCGGGCCACCACGCGGTGGGTGAGGGCCCCGATGCCCTGCTCCTCGGCCACCCGGATCGCCGCGTCGATGATCCGCTGCCGCCGCTCGGGGTCGTAGCGCCGGGGCATCAGTGCGCCGCCCCGCCGAGGTTCAGCATGACCACGCCGCCGATGATCAGGGCGATGCCGATCAGCCGTGCCGCGTTGGCCGCCTCCCCGAGGAACAGCATCCCGATGGCGGCGATCACGGCGGTCCCGGCCCCGGACCAGATCGCGTACGTGGTGCCCACGCTCATCGTCTTCAGCGTCTGCGCGAGCAGCACGAAGGCGATGAGGTACCCCACCGCGGTGCCGAGCGAGGGCCACAGCTTCGTGAACCCCTCGCTGTACTTCATCGCGGTGGTGGCGAGCACCTCCACCAGTATCGCCGCGCCGAGCGTCACATAGGCCATACGTACAAGCGTACACAACGATGCGTACGACCGTACACAAAGAGGTGTCCGCACCGGTTCAGTCCAGCAGCGTCCGCTTCGGCCGCAGGACGCAGAACTCGTTGCCCTCCGGGTCGGCGAGCACGGTCCAGGTGACGTTCGCGCCCTGCCCGACGTCCACCCGGCGGGCGCCGAGCGCGAGGATCCGCGCGACCTCCGCCTCCTGGTCGTCCGGGGTGAGGTCGAGGTGGAGACGGTTCTTGCCGGCCTTCGCCTCGGGAACGGGCAGGAACACGATGCCCGGCAGCGCCTCCGCCGTCGCCCCGATGATCACCTCGCCGGGCTCCTCGAAGACGATCTGCCAGTCGAGGACGTCCACCCAGAAACGGGCCATCCGCGGAAGGTCATGGGCGTCGACGGCGATCTGGTACAGAGAAGAGGCCATGCCCGCCAGTGTGCCTGGCGGGCATGGCCTCTTCACGCAAATTCACACGCTGACGGCGGTGGTTCTCAGACGTTGAACCCCAGCGCGCGCAGCTGCTCGCGGCCGTCGTCGGTGATCTTGTCGGGGCCCCACGGCGGCATCCAGACCCAGTTGATCTTCAGCTCGTTGACGATGCCGTCCGTGGCGGACTTCGCCTGGTCCTCGATGACGTCGGTCAGCGGGCAGGCCGCCGAGGTGAGCGTCATGTCGATGGTGGCGATGTTGGCGTCGTCGATGTGGATGCCGTAGATCAGGCCGAGGTTGACCACGTCGATGCCCAGCTCGGGGTCGACGACGTCGTACAGGGCCTCGCGGACCTCTTCCTCGGTGGCCGGCTTCAGGGCGGCTGCCCCGGCCGGCGCCTCCGCGGCGCTTGCGTTCTCGGTCATGCGGTCTTCGCCTCCTCGGAGAGGGCCTTGGCAGTCGCGTCCTTCCACGCCATCCAGCTCAGGAGGGCGCACTTGACGCGGGCGGGGTACTTCGAGACGCCGGCGAACGCCACGGCGTCCTCCAGCACCTCCTCCATGGCGTCGTCGGGCTCCAGCTGGCCCTTGGACTGCATCAGCTCCAGGAAGGTCTCCTGGATCTTCTGCGCCTCGCCGAGCTCCTTGCCGACCAGGAGTTCATTGAGGACGGAAGCGGAGGCCTGGCTGATGGAGCAGCCCTGGCCTTCGTAGGACACGTCCTCAATGGTCGCGCCGTCCAGCCGGACGCGCAGGGTGATCTCGTCGCCGCAGGTCGGGTTGACGTGATGCACCTCGGCGTCGCCGTCCCGCAAGCCCCGGCCGTGCGGGTGCTTGTAGTGGTCCAGGATGACGTCCTGGTACATGGAATCCAGCTTCACGGGTCAGTCAGTCCTCGTCCTCATCCGAAGAAATTACGGACGTGCTCCAGGCCGTCGACCAGAGCGTCGACCTCGGCCGGGGTGGAGTACAGATAGAACGACGCTCGTGTCGTCGCAGGAATTCCGTACCGCAGGCAGACCGGACGGGCACAGTGGTGGCCCACCCGGACCGCGATGCCCTGCTCGTCCAGCACCTGCCCCACGTCGTGCGGGTGGATGTCACCGAGCGTGAAGGAGATCGCCGCGCCCCGGTCCTCGGCCGTGGTCGGGCCGATGATCCGCAGGTCCGGGACCTCCAGCAGCCGCTTGACCGCGTACTCGGTCAGCGCGTGCTCGTGCGCGGCGATGTTCTCCATGCCGATGGAGTTGAGGTAGTCCACCGCCGCGCCGAGGCCGACGGCCTGGGCGATCGGGGGCGTACCGGCCTCGAACTTGTGCGGCGCCGGGGCGTAGGTGGAGGAGTTCATCGAGACGGTCTCGATCATCTCGCCGCCACCGAGGAACGGCGGCAGGTCCTCCAGCAGCTCCTGACGGCCCCACAGCACGCCGATGCCGGTCGGGCCGCACATCTTGTGGCCGGTGAAGGCCACGAAGTCGGCCTGGAGCGCCTGGACGTCCAGCGGCATGTGCGGCGCGGCCTGCGAGGCGTCGAAGCAGACCAGCGCGCCGACCTCCTGGGCCTTCCGGACGATCGTCTCGACCGGGTTGACCGTGCCCATGAGGTTGGAGACCAGGGTCAGGGAGACGACCTTGGTCTTCTCCGTGATGATCTCGTCGATGTTGGAGAGGTCCAGCCGGCCGTCCTCGGTCAGCCCGAACCACTTCAGCTTCGCGCCCGTGCGCTGCGAGAGCAGCTGCCACGGCACGATGTTGGAGTGGTGCTCCATCTCCGTGATGACGATCTCGGTCTCGTGGTCCACGCGGTAGGGCTCGTCGGCCCAGCCCAGCATGTTCGCGACGAGGTTGAGCGACTCCGAGGCGTTCTTGGTGAAGATCACCTCGTCGCGGCTCGGTGCGTTGATGAACTCGGCGACCTTGTCGCGAGCGCCTTCGTACAGCGCCGTGGCCTCCTCGGCGAGCACGTGCACGCCGCGGTGGACATTGGCGTTGTAGCGTTCGTAGTACTCGCTCAGCACGTCGATGACCTGGCTGGGCGTCTGCGAGGTCGCAGCGCTGTCCAGGTAGACGAGCTTCTTCCCGTCATGGAGCTCGCGCCCCAGGATGGGGAAGTCCTTACGGATCGCCTCTGTGTCGAGGAGGCCCGGCAGCTGTGTCACGCGGTTGCGCCACCCTTCACGTACGCCTCGTAGCCCTCGGCCTCCAGCTTGTCCGCCAGCTCCGGGCCACCGGACTCGGCGATCCGGCCGTTGGCGAACACGTGGACGTGGTCGGGCTTGATGTAGCGGAGGATCCGCGTGTAGTGGGTGATCAGCAGGGTGCCGACCTCACCGCCCTCACGGACCCGGTTGACGCCCTCGGAGACGATGCGCAGCGCGTCGACGTCCAGGCCGGAGTCGGTCTCGTCGAGGATCGCGATCTTCGGCTTGAGCAGCTCCAGCTGGAGGATCTCGTGGCGCTTCTTCTCACCGCCGGAGAAGCCCTCGTTGACGTTGCGCTCGGCGAACGCCGGGTCCATGTTGAGGCGCTCCATGGCCTCCTTGACCTCCTTGACCCACGTCCGCAGCTTGGGAGCCTCACCGCGGATCGCGGTGGCGGAGGTGCGCAGGAAGTTGGAGACGGAGACACCGGGGACCTCGACCGGGTACTGCATGGCGAGGAAGACGCCGGCACGGGCGCGCTCGTCGACGGACATCTCCAGGACGTCCTCGCCGTCGAGGGTGACGGTGCCGCCGGTGATCGTGTACTTGGGGTGACCCGCGAGCGAGTACGCGAGGGTGGACTTGCCGGAGCCGTTGGGGCCCATGATGGCGTGCGTCTCGCCCTGCTTCACGGTCAGGTCGACGCCCTTCAGGATCTCGCGCGGGCCGTTCTCGGCCTCGACGGAGACGTGCAGGTCGTGAATCTCAAGCGTTGCCATGGGGAACTCAGGACTCCTGGGTGACGGAGACGAGCACGTCGTCCCCTTCGATCTTTACGGGGTATACGGGGACGGGCTGCGTCGCGGGAAGGCCGGACGGCTTGCCGGTGCGGAGGTCGAAGCTGGAGCCGTGCAGCCAGCATTCGATGGAGCAGTCCTCCACCTCGCCCTCCGAGAGGGAGACGTTCGCGTGCGAGCAGATGTCGTTGATCGCGAACACCTCGCCCTCGGTACGGACGACCGAGACAGGGGTGCCGTCGAGCTCGACCCGCTTGGGCGTGTCGTCTTCGAGCTCGCTCAGCCCACAGGCTCGTACGAAGGTGGCGGTCATGCTACGGACGCCTCCAGCTCTTCATCGATCTTGGCGATGAGGCGCTCCTCGACGTCCGGCAGGCCGATCTGCTGGACCAGCTCGGCGAAGAAGCCGCGGACCACCAGACGGCGGGCCTCCTCGGCCGGGATGCCGCGCGCCATCAGGTAGAACAGCTGCTCGTCGTCGAAGCGGCCGGTCGCCGAGGCGTGGCCGGCGCCGACGATCTCGCCGGTCTCGATCTCCAGGTTCGGCACCGAGTCCACCCGCGCGCCGTCGGTGAGGACGAGGTTGCGGTTGAGCTCGTAGGTGTCCGTGCCGGTCGCCGCGGCGCGGATGAGCACGTCACCGATCCAGACGGCGTGCGCGTCCTCGCCCTGGAGGGCGCCCTTGTAGACGACGTTGGAGCGGCAGTTGGCCGCCTCGTGGTCGACGAAGAGACGGTGCTCCTGGTGCTGGCCGTTGTCGGTGAAGTACAGGCCGTAGAACTCGGCCTCGCCGCCGGGGGCGGCGTACGTCACGCGGGGGTTCAGCCGGACCAGGTCGCCGCCGAAGGTGACGACCACGGACTTGAAGGAGGCGTCCCGGCCGACCAGGGCGTTGTGCTGGCCGGCGTGGACCGCGGTGTCGTCCCAGTCCTGGACGGAGACGACGGTGAGCTTCGCGCCGTCGCCGAGGAGGTAGTCGACGTTGGCGGCGAGGGTGGCGTCACCGGTGTGGTCGATGACGACGACGGCCTCGGCGAAGGCTCCCAGCTCGATGACCTGGTGGCCGTAGGCGACCCCGCCCTCGCCGTGGACGGCGATGCGGATGGGCTCGCTGAGCACGGTCTCCTTGGGCACGGAGACCACGGAGGCCTTCTCGAAGGAGCTGTAGGCCTGCGCGGCGACGCGGTCGATGGGCTTGCCGGCCTTGCCGACCCGCGCGTCGTCCCGGTCCGCGGTCTCGACCGTCACGCCCTCCGGCGCGTTGATCTCCACCGAGACGCCGCCGGTGGCGGTGGCGGTGCCGTCGTGGAGGCCCTTCAGGCGCTCCAGCGGCGTGAAGCGCCACTCCTCCTCGCGGCCGTGCGGCACGGGGAAGTCCGCCACGTCGTAGGACGGCGGGGCGCTCATCCGGGTGGCGACGGTGGACTCGGCGGCCACCGCGATCGAGCCCGTGGTGGCGTAACCCGCGGGGATGTTCTGAGCCTCAGCCATGGCTGTCGTAGTGCTCACTTTCTGGGTCAAGAAGTTTGCTGCGGACGGAAGGGGCCGGGCAGCCCGGCCCCCCGGGGACGGTCGGTCAGCCGACCGAGCCCTCCATCTGCAGCTCGATCAGCCGGTTGAGCTCCAGCGCGTACTCCATGGGCAGCTCGCGGGCGATCGGCTCGACGAAGCCGCGGACGATCATCGCCATGGCCTCGTCCTCGGAGAGGCCGCGCGCCATCAGGTAGAAGAGCTGGTCGTCGCTGACCTTGGAGACGGTCGCCTCGTGGCCCATGGACACGTCGTCCTCGCGGACGTCCACGTAGGGGTAGGTGTCCGAGCGGGAGATGGTGTCCACCAGCAGGGCGTCGCACAGCACGTTGGACTTGGAGCCCGCGGCGCCCTCGCCGATCTCGACCAGACCGCGGTAGGAGGTCCGGCCGCCGCCTCGCGCCACCGACTTGGAGACGATGTTGGAGGAGGTGTTCGGCGCCATGTGGACCATCTTGGAGCCGGCGTCCTGGTGCTGGCCCTCGCCCGCGAAGGCGATGGACAGGGTCTCGCCCTTGGCGTGCTCGCCCATCAGGTAGACGGCCGGGTACTTCATCGTCACCTTGGAGCCGAGGTTGCCGTCGACCCACTCCATGGTCGCGCCCTCGTAGGCCACGGCACGCTTGGTGACCAGGTTGTAGACGTTGTTCGACCAGTTCTGGATCGTCGTGTAGCGGCAGCGGCCGCCCTTCTTGACGATGATCTCCACGACCGCGGAGTGCAGCGAGTCCGACTTGTAGATCGGAGCCGTGCAGCCCTCGACGTAGTGGACGTAGGCGTCCTCGTCGACGATGATCAGCGTCCGCTCGAACTGGCCCATGTTCTCGGTGTTGATCCGGAAGTAGGCCTGCAGCGGGATGTCGACGTGCACGCCCGGGGGCACGTAGATGAACGAGCCGCCGGACCACACCGCGGTGTTCAGCGAGGCGAACTTGTTGTCGCCCGCGGGGATCACCGTGCCGAAGTACTCCTTGAAGAGCTCCGGGTGCTCCTTGAGCGCGGTGTCGGTGTCCAGGAACAGGACGCCCTGCTCCTCCAGGTCCTCCCGGATCTGGTGGTAGACGACCTCGGACTCGTACTGCGCGGCGACACCGGCGACGAGGCGCTGCTTCTCCGCCTCCGGGATGCCGAGCTTGTCGTACGTGTTCTTGATGTCCTCGGGCAGGTCCTCCCAGCTGGCGGCCTGCTGCTCCGTGGAGCGGACGAAGTACTTGATGTTGTCGAAGTCGATGCCCGAGAGGTCCGAGCCCCAGTTCGGCATGGGCTTCTTGTCGAACAGCTTCAGGCCCTTGAGGCGAAGCTTGAGCATCCACTCCGGCTCGTTCTTCTTCGCCGAGATGTCGCGGACGACCTCCTCGGAGAGGCCGCGCTTGGCGGACGCGCCGGCGACGTCGGAGTCGGCCCAGCCGTATTCGTAGTTGCCCAGACCCTCGAGCTCAGGGTGAGCAGTCTCCGTAGGGAGCGTCATGCGGGGTTCCTCCCGGCCGTACTTGCAGATGCGGTGGTGGTCTTTGTGATGCGGTGGTCGGCCTTGCCGGTGGCCTTCGGCGTGCGCGGCGGGCCCTGGGCCTTGGGGGCGCCCTGGGCGGTCGCCTTCGGTACGAAGGTCGTGCAGACCCCGTCGCCGTGGGCGATGGTGGCAAGACGCTGCACATGGGTCCCGAGCAGGCGCGAGAAGACCTCGGTCTCCGCCTCGCACAGCTGAGGGAACTGCTCGGCCACATGGGCGACCGGACAGTGGTGCTGGCAGAGCTGCTCACCTTGCTGCAGATGGGGGGCGCTGCGCGCCGTAGCAGCGTACCCGTCCGCGGTCAACGCCTTCGCCAGGGCCGTCGTGCGCTCCTCGGGGGGCGCGGCCTCGACCGCCGTGCGGTACTCCTCCGCCTGCGCCTCCAGCCGGGCGCGGGCGAATTCCGCGACCGCGGCCTCGCCGCGCTCGCCGCCGCCCGCGGCCTGCGCGATCCAGCGCAGGGCGTCGGAGGCCAGGCTGTCGTACGCCTGGTCGAAGGCGTCCCGGCCGCAGTCCGTCAGCGCGAAGGCCTTGGCGGGGCGGCCCCGGGAGCGTGTGCCGTACACCCGCTGCTCGCGGGGTTCGACGACGCCCTCTGCCGCGAGGGTGTCGAGATGGCGGCGTACGGCGGCCTGGGTCAGCTCCAGCCGGACCGCCAGCTCGGCGGCGGTGGAGGGGCCGTGGTCCAGGATGGAGCGGGCGACGCGGTTGCGCGTGCCGTGCGCTTCCTCCTGGGGGGTGACCTGCGCAGAGGCTGAGGTCACCGGCCCGGCGGCCGGGCCGGCCGCGGGTACCTGTCGATCCTCGCTCGCGTATTTCACAACGACATTGTTGCGTAATTCTTCAGACCAGGACAAGCCTCACCCAAGGCTTCGCGTGGTGGCCTCTATCACTTAGGCATGCCTAAGTGCAAGGCCGCATCGCGACGGGACGCGGGAGCCCCCGTGGGAGCGGCGGGGCGCCCCTTCGTAGACTGCCGGTCATGCGCAGCACCTCCCCGGGGGACGCCCCCCGGACCCACGGGCGAGAGCCTGCCGTCGAGGTCACGGGCCTGGTCAAGCGGTACGGCGCCAAGACCGCCGTGGACGGCCTCGACCTCACCGTCGCCCGCGGCGGCATCACCGCCGTCCTCGGCCCGAACGGCGCCGGAAAGACCACCACCGTCGAGACCTGCGAGGGCTACCGCCGGGCCGACGCCGGCACCGTCCGCGTCCTGGGCCTGGACCCCGTCGCCGACGCCGCCGCACTGCGCCCCCGTATCGGCGTGATGCTCCAGTCCGGGGGCGTGTACCCGGGGGCCCACGCCGAGGAAATGCTGCGGCACACCGCCTCGCTGCACGCCCATCCCGTCGACGTCGACCTCCTGATCGAGCGGCTGGGCCTGGGCTCCTGCGGCCGTACGAACTACCGGCGGCTCTCCGGCGGCCAGCAGCAGCGCCTGGCGCTCGCCATGGCCGTCGTCGGCCGCCCCGAGCTGGTCTTCCTCGACGAGCCGACCGCGGGCCTGGACCCGCAGGCCCGGCACGCCACGTGGGACCTCGTGCGCGAGCTGCGCTCGGACGGCGTCAGCGTGGTGCTGACCACCCACTTCATGGACGAGGCCGAGCAGCTCGCCGACGACGTCGCGATCATCGACGGGGGCAAGGTCATCGCCCAGGGCAGCCCCGAGACGCTGTGCAAGGGCGGCGCGGAGAACACGCTGCGCTTCACCGGCCGCCCCGGCCTGGACCTCGCCTCGCTCCTCAAGGCGCTGCCGGCGGAGTCCGCCGCGGCCGAGCTGACGCCCGGCGCGTACCGGGTCACCGGCACGATCGACCCGCAGCTGCTCGCCACCGTCACCTCCTGGTGCGCACAGAACGGCGTCATGCCGGACCGCATAGCGGTGGAGCGGCACACCCTGGAGGACGTCTTCCTGGAATTGACCGGCAAGGAGCTGCGCGCATGAGCACGACCGCCGCCGAGGGTGTCTTCACCCCGAAGCCGGGCGCCGCGCCCCTCCCCCGGATGATCCGCGCGCAGGCCCTCCTCGAAACGAAGATGCTGCTGCGCAACGGGGAGCAGCTGCTGCTCACCGTCATCATTCCGACGCTCCTCCTGGTGCTGTTCTCCGCCGTCGACATCGTCGACACCGGATCGGGGAAGTCCGTGGACTTCCTGGCGCCCGGCATCCTCGCGCTGGCCGTGATGTCCACCGCCTTCACCGGGCAGGCCATCGCCACCGGCTTCGAGCGGCGCTACGGCGTGCTCAAGCGGCTCGGCGCCTCCCCGCTGCCCCGCTGGGGGCTGATGACCGCCAAGACCTGCTCCGTGCTGGTCACGGAGGTCCTCCAGATCGTGCTGCTCACCGTGGTCGCCTTCGCGCTCGGCTGGTCCCCGCACGGCAACCCCGTATGGGTCGTGCTGCTGCTGGTCCTCGGTACGGCGGCGTTCTCCGGCCTCGGCCTGCTCATGGCCGGCACGCTCAAGGCCGAGGCCACGCTCGCGGCGGCCAACCTGGTCTTCCTGCTCCTGCTGGTCGGCGGCGGCGTCATCGTGCCGCTGGAGAAGTTCCCCGGCGCGGTGCAGTCCGTACTCCAGCTGCTGCCGATCTCGGCGCTCTCGGACGGGCTGCGCGACGTCCTCCAGCACGGCGCGGGGCTCCCCCTGGCCGACCTCGGCATCCTCGCCGTGTGGACGGTGCTCGGGCTGGGCGCGGCGGCGAAGCTCTTCCGCTGGGAGTGACCAGTGGGCCACGCGGAGTACGAGGTGCGCACCGTTTCGCACCCCTCGTGGCTGTGTCCCCCCGGGGAGCCGACTCCCCGGCCCCCTCGTGGCTGCGTCCCCCGGGGAGCCGACTCCCCGGCCCCCTCGTGAAAATCCGCACAAGCCGCCGCATACGATGAGGCCGTGCCGAATTCGCTGAACCCCCTAGAGCAGATCGCCCGCCGCTGGCAGCCGTCCGCGGCCTTCGTGCGACGCGCCGCGCTGGCCACGGTCGTCATGGCCGTCGTCATCGTCGTGACCGGCGGCGCGGTCCGGCTGACCCAGTCCGGTCTGGGCTGCTCCACGTGGCCCCAGTGCACTCCCGGCAGCCTGACGCCGACCCACGAGATGGGCATCAACGGCCTGATCGAGTTCGGGAACCGGCTGCTCACCTACGTACTGTGCGCGGTCGTCGGCCTCTTCATCATCGCCGCCCGCGCCCGCCACCCCCGGCGCCGCTCGCTCACCCGCCTGGGCTGGGCCCAGTTCTGGGTCGTCATGGGCAACGCCGTGGTCGGCGGCATCACCGTGCTGACCGGCCTGAACCCGTACATCGTCAGCGCGCACTTCCTGGTGTCGACGGCGCTGCTCACGGTGGCGGTGATCTCGTGGCGGCGGGCCTCCGAGGGTGACGCGGAGCCGCGCGACCTGGTCGCTCGGCCGGTCCGCCAGCTCTCCTGGCTGCTGGTGCTGGCCACCGCGGCGCTCACCCTGATCGGCACGGTCGTCACCGGCGCCGGCCCGCACGCGGGCGACGCGCGCAAGGTGCACCGCATCCCGCTGGACTGGCAGGAGATCACCCAGCTGCACGTGGACTTCGTGTACATCGTGGTCGGCCTGAGCGTCGCCCTGTGGTTCACGCTCCGTGCGGTCAAGGCGCCCGCGGCGCCGCGCCGGATGGTCCTGGAGCTCTTCGTCTGCCTCGCCTTCCAGGGCGTCATCGGCTACGTCCAGTACTTCCTGCACCTGCCGGAGCTGGTCGTCGGCATCCACATGTTCGGCTCCACGCTGGTGTGGATCTGCGTCCTGCGGGTCTTCCTCTCGCTGCGCGAGCGCGGCCCGCTGCCGGCCGTTCCGGCCCCCGCCGGGGACCAGGAGCCGGTCGAGGCCGCCAAGGCCACCACGGCGGCCTGAGGCCCCGTCCCGCACGCACGGCAAAGCCCGCCGGCCACGGTCCGATGACCGTGGCCGGCGGGCTTTGCCGTGCGTGAGCGCGCCGGGCGTCAGTCGTTCGACGGTCCGCCCAGCTGGATGCCCGCCATCCGCGACCACTCGTAGCGGCCGGTGCGCACCTTGGCGGCCAGGTCGCCGTCGAAGTCGTCGTGGAGGGTGATGCCGGCCTGCTCCGCGGCCTTCTGGGCGGCCGCGTGCGAGCGCGCCACGAGGTTGCCCCACTCGCCGTTGGCGCCGACCAGGGCGACGCGGGTACGGCCGCGGCCGATGTGCGCCAGCTGGCCCTCGGCGCTGCCGCCGTGGCTCTTGGCGAAGGCCTGCATCTCCCGGGCGAGCCTGGCCGCCTGCTTCTCGGAGCGCTTGTCCAGCCGCTCGTCGCGCGTGTCCGGCTGCTCGTCCGCCTGCGTGGTGTCTGCCATGAGCCGCATGCTACCCGTCGGTAATAGAACGTGGAAGAGGCCGCCGCCGAACGGCCTCACGGCCACCGGCGCACGGCCTCCACGGGAGTGCGAGGGTCAGAAGCGCAGGAAGGGATCCACCGCGACCGCCACGAAGAGCAGCGACACGTAGGTGATCGACCAGTGGAAGAGCCGCATCTCCTTGAGCTTGGCGCCGGTGACCTCGGCCTTGGCGCGGGCCTGCAGGCCGTGCGCCTCCTTCAGCCAGAAGGCGCCGCACAGGACGGCCACGATCGTGTAGAACCAGCCCGTGTAGCCCAGCGGCTGCAGCAGCAGCGACACGGCGACCATCACCCAGCTGTACGCCACGATCTGCCGCGCGACCACCTTGTTGGAGGCGAGCACGGGGAGCATCGGCACGCCCACGCGCGCGTAGTCGTCCTTCACCTTCATGGACAGCGGCCAGTAGTGCGGCGGCGTCCAGAAGAACATCACCATGAAGAGGATGACCGGCGCCCACGACATCGAGTTGGTCACCGAGGACCAGCCGATGAGGACCGGCAGGCAGCCGGCGATGCCGCCCCAGACGATGTTCTGGGAGGTGCGGCGCTTGAGGATCATCGTGTAGACGACCACGTAGAACAGCAGTGCGCCGAGCGAGAGCCAGGCCGAGAGCCAGTTGACGGTCAGTCCGAAAAGCAGCGTGGAGACGACCGCGAGCGAGATGCCGAAGACCAGGCACTCGCGCGGGCTGACCATGCCGGTGACCAGCGGACGCTGCGACGTGCGCTCCATGAGCGCGTCGATGTCCCGGTCGATGTACATGTTCAGCGCGTTGGCGCCGCCCGCGGAGAGGTACCCGCCGACGCAGGTGAGAAGCACCAGCGTCAGGTCGGGCACGCCCTGTTCGGCAAGGAACATCACCGGCACGGTGGTGATGAGCAGCAGCTCGATGATCCGCGGCTTGGTCAGTGCCACGAATGCCATGACCCGGGCCCCGAACGGCCGGTTCGCGGAACCGGGATTCCCCGGGCTCCGAGAGAGCGCCCCCGCAGGACGGGATTCGACGGCCGTCACGCACACCCCTGGAAAGTAACTTCTGCGGCTCGTTCACCGCGGAGAGAAAGGCCAGCAAGCTCAGCCGGGCGATGAAGGCCCGGTGAAGACTTGCGCGTACCACGCCACTCTAGACGTTGCGGGTAGCGCGATCTTCGCGGGGGTGGGGTCGTGTTGGCGCCGCCCCGGCCGGAAGGAATGACACCCGAGTGCCCGGACACGCGGACGATCGGCGGGCGAAAGGGGGCTCCGGACGGCACTCTGAAAGCAGGCTCGGCACCCCCTGTCTCCTGGGCGTTCACCTGCTCATTCGGGCGCTCGTTCGGGGTTCGGAAAACTCATGTGTTGCAGGTGACGCCGACCGGGGTTCCGGCGGAAAATTGCGCCTCCCGCGCAGGTAGGCTCGACAGCGTCCGAGGGCATTTCCGACCCCCGGCATTCGACATGTGGAGAGGAGCCCTGACCCAGGGTGAGCACCAAGCCGACCACCACAGGTCTTGAGTGGACCGAAATGGACCAGCGGGCCGTCGATACCGTCCGCGTTCTGGCAGCAGATGCCGTGCAGAAGGTCGGTAACGGCCACCCGGGCACGGCCATGAGCCTCGCTCCTGCCGCCTACACCCTTTTCCAGAAGGTCATGCGGCACGACCCCGCCGACGCGGAGTGGACCGGCCGCGACCGGTTCGTGCTGTCCGCGGGGCACTCGTCCCTGACCCTCTACATCCAGCTGTACCTGGCCGGCTTCGGCCTGGAGCTGGACGACCTCAAGGCGTTCCGCACCTGGGGCTCCAAGACCCCCGGCCACCCGGAGTACGGCCACACCACGGGCGTCGAGACCACCACGGGCCCGCTGGGCCAGGGCGTGGCCAACGCAGTGGGCATGGCGATGGCCGCCCGGTACGAGCGTGGCCTGTTCGACCCGGAGGCGGCCGCCGGCACCTCGCCGTTCGACCACTACATCTACGCGATCGCCGGTGACGGCTGCCTCCAGGAGGGCATCTCCGCCGAGGCGTCGTCGATGGCCGGGCACCAGAAGCTCGGCAACCTGATCCTGCTGTGGGACGACAACCACATCTCGATCGAGGGCGACACCGAGACCGCGATCTCCGAGGACACCGAGAAGCGCTACGAGGCCTACGGCTGGCACGTCCAGCGCGTGGAGCCCAAGGCCGACGGCGACCTGGACCCCGAGGCGCTGTACGCGGCGATCGAGGCGGCCAAGGCCGTGACGGACCGTCCGTCCTTCATCGCCATGCGCTCGATCATCGCCTGGCCGGCCCCCAACGCCCAGAACACCGAGGCCGCGCACGGCTCGGCGCTGGGTGCCGAGGAGGTCGCCGCCACCAAGCGCGTCCTGGGCTTCGACCCCGAGAAGGACTTCGAGGTCTCCGACGAGGTCCTGGCGCACACCCGTGCGGCGCTGGACCGCGGCCGTGACGCGAAGGCCGAGTGGGAGAAGGCGTTCGGCGAGTGGCGGACCGCCAACCCCGAGCACGCCGCCACGTTCGACCGCGTCCGCGCCGGTGAGCTGCCCGAGGGCTGGGAGCAGCACCTGCCCGTCTTCGAGACCGGCAAGGCGGTGGCCACCCGCGCCGCCTCCGGCAAGGTCCTGCAGGCGCTGGGTACCGTCGTCCCCGAGCTGTGGGGCGGCTCCGCCGACCTGGCGGGCTCGAACAACACCACCATCGACAAGAACTCCTCGTTCCTGCCGGTGGGCAACACCCTGCCCGAGGCCGACCCGTACGGGCGTACGATCCACTTCGGTATCCGTGAGCACTCCATGGCCGCGGAGATGAACGGCATCGCGCTGCACGGCAACACCCGCATCTACGGCGGCACCTTCCTGGTGTTCTCCGACTACATGCGCAACGCCGTCCGCCTGTCGGCCCTGATGCACCTGCCGGTCACGTACGTGTGGACGCACGACTCGATCGGTCTGGGCGAGGACGGCCCGACCCACCAGCCGGTGGAGCACCTGGCCTCGCTGCGTGCCATCCCGGGCCTGAACGTGGTCCGGCCGGCCGACGCCAACGAGACCGCGCTGGCCTGGGGCGAGATCAACAAGCGCTGGACCAAGGAGTTCGGCAAGGGCGCCCCGCACGGCCTGGCGCTGACCCGCCAGGGCGTGCCGACGTACGAGCCCAACGCCGAGGGTGTGGCCAAGGGCGGCTACGTCCTGTTCGACGCCGAGGGCGGCGAGCCGCAGGCGGTGCTGATCGCCACCGGTTCCGAGGTGCACCTCGCGGTCGAGGCGCGCGAGCAGCTGCAGGCCGCGGGCGTCCCGACCCGGGTCGTCTCGATGCCGTGCGTCGAGTGGTTCGAGGAGCAGGACCAGGCGTACAAGGACTCCGTCCTGCCGCCGACCGTCAAGGCCCGGGTTGCCGTCGAGGCCGGCATCGGCCTGACCTGGCACAAGTACGTGGGCGACGCCGGCCGCATCGTGTCGCTGGAGCACTTCGGCGCCTCCGCCGACGGCAAGGTCCTCTTCCGCGAGTTCGGCTTCACGCCCGAGAACGTGGCCGCCGCCGCGCGGGAATCGATCGACGCCGCCGCGCGCTGACGTCCATAGACGACAAGTAGGAGATGCAATTCCCATGACAGACGCACTCAAGCGCCTTTCCGACGAAGGCGTTGCGATCTGGCTGGACGACCTGTCGCGCAAGCGCATCACGTCCGGCAACCTCGCCGAGCTGATCGACCAGAGCCACGTGGTGGGTGTCACCACCAACCCGTCGATCTTCCAGAAGGCGATCTCCTCGGGTGAGGGCTACGAGCAGCAGGTCTCCGACCTCGCGGCCCGCAAGGTCACCGTCGAGGAAGCCATCCGCATGATCACCACCGCGGACGTCCGGGACGCGGCCGACATCCTGCGCCCGGTCTTCGACGCCACCGACGGCCAGGACGGCCGGGTGTCCATCGAGGTCGACCCGCGCCTGGCGCACAACACCAAGGCGACCGTGGCCGAGGCCAAGCAGCTGGCCTGGCTGGTGGACCGTCCGAACACGCTCATCAAGATCCCGGCGACCAAGGCGGGCCTGCCCGCGATCACCGAGGTCATCGGCAAGGGCATCAGCGTCAACGTCACGCTGATCTTCTCGCTGGAGCGCTACCGCGAGGTCATGGACGCCTACCTGGCCGGCCTGGAGAAGGCCAAGTCGCTGGGTCTGGAGCTGGACAAGATCCACTCCGTGGCGTCCTTCTTCGTGTCCCGCGTGGACACCGAGATCGACAAGCGGCTGGACGGCGTCGGCTCCGACGAGGCCAAGGCCCTCAAGGGCAAGGCGGCGCTCGCCAACGCCCGCCTGGCGTACCAGGCGTACGAGGAGGTCTTCTCCTCGGACCGCTGGGCCGCCCTGGAGAAGGCCGGCGCCAACAAGCAGCGTCCGCTGTGGGCCTCCACCGGTGTGAAGGACCCCGAGCTCAAGGACACGCTGTACGTCGAGCAGCTGGTCGCGCCGAACACGGTCAACACCATGCCGGAGGCCACCCTGGATGCCACCGCCGACCACGGCGACATCACGGGTGACACCGTGAGCGGCGGGTACGAGCAGGCCCAGGCCGACATCGACGCGCTCGCGAAGTTCGGCGTCTCGTACGACGACGTCGTGCAGGTGCTGGAGGACGAGGGCGTCGACAAGTTCGAGGCGGCCTGGAACGACCTGCTCAAGTCGACCGAGGCGGAGCTCAAGCGCCTCGCTCCTTCGGAGGGCTGAGACTCTTGTCAAGCAGCAATCCGCTGCGTGACGCCGCGGACCGACGGCTCCCGCGTATCGCGGGGCCGTCGGGCCTCGTCATCTTCGGCGTCACGGGCGATTTGTCCCGTAAAAAGTTGATGCCTGCCGTTTACGACCTGGCCAATCGCGGCCTGCTGCCGCCGGGCTTCTCGCTCATCGGCTTCGCCCGCCGCGACTGGGAGAACGAGGACTTCGCCCAGGTCGTCCACGACGCGGTCAAGGAACACTCGCGGACCCCGTTCCGCGAGGAGGTCTGGCAGCAGCTCAGCCAGGGCATGCGCTTCGTCCAGGGCGACTTCGACGACGACCAGGCCTTCGAGACGCTCAAGTCCACGATCCAGGACCTGGACAAGGCCCAGGGCACGGGCGGCAACTTCGCGTTCTACCTCTCGGTGCCGCCGAAGTTCTTCCCCAAGGTCGTCCAGCAGCTCAAGCACCACGGGCTGGCCGACCAGAAGGCCGACTCCTGGCGCCGCGCGGTCATCGAGAAGCCGTTCGGCCACGACCTGGAGAGCGCGCGCGAGCTCAACCGCATCGTGCACGAGGTGTTCCCGCCGGAAGAGGTCTTCCGGATCGACCACTACCTCGGCAAGGAGACGGTCCAGAACATCCTGGCGCTGCGCTTCGCCAACACGATGTTCGAGCCGCTGTGGAACCGCTCCTACGTGGACCACGTACAGATCACGATGGCCGAGGACATCGGCATCGGCGGCCGGGCCGGCTACTACGACGGCATCGGCGCCGCCCGTGACGTGATCCAGAACCACCTCCTCCAGCTGCTGGCGCTGACCGCCATGGAGGAGCCCGCCTCCTTCGACGCGGACGCGCTGGTCGCGGAGAAGGCCAAGGTCCTCGGCGCGGTCAAGCTGCCCAGGGACCTGGGCAAGGAGACCGTACGGGCGCAGTACGCGGAAGGCTGGCAGGGCGGCGAGAAGGCCGTCGGCTACCTCCAGGAAGACGGCATCGACCCCAAGTCGAAGACCGACACCTACGCCGCGATCAAGCTGGGCATCGACAACCGCCGCTGGGCGGGCGTGCCCTTCTACCTGCGTACCGGCAAGCGCCTGGGCCGCCGCGTCACCGAGATCGCGGTCGTCTTCCAGCGGGCACCGCACTCCCCCTTCGACCACACCGCCACCGAGGAGCTGGGGCAGAACGCCCTGGTCATCCGGGTGCAGCCGGACGAGGGCGTCACCGTGCGGTTCGGCTCGAAGGTGCCGGGCACCTCGATGGAGGTGCGGGACGTCTCCATGGACTTCGCGTACGGCGAGTCCTTCACGGAGTCCAGCCCCGAGGCGTACGAGCGCCTGATCCTGGACGTCCTGCTCGGCGACGCCAACCTCTTCCCGCGCACGGAGGAGGTCGAGCTGTCCTGGAAGATCCTCGACCCGATCGAGCAGTACTGGGACACGCACGGCAAGCCCGCGCAGTACCCGGCGGGTACCTGGGGACCCGTCGAGGCGGACGAAATGCTCGCACGAGACGGACGGAGCTGGCGTCGGCCATGAAGATCGATCTCACCGAAACCACGGCCAGCAAGATCAACAAGGCGCTGGTCCAGGGCCGCCGGGCCATCGGTACCCCGGCCGTCGGCATGGTGCTCACCCTCGTCATCGTCACCGACGAGGAGAACGCCTACGACGCGCTCAAGGCCGCCAACGACGCCTCGCGCGAGCACCCCTCGCGCACCCTGGTCGTCATCAAGCGCGTCTCCCGCTCGCCGCGGGGCCGTGCCCAGGCCCGCCTCGATGCCGAGGTACGGGTCGGCGCGGACGCCGGCACCGGCGAGACGGTCGTGCTGCGGCTGTACGGCGAGGCCATCAACCACGCCCAGTCGGTCGTGCTGCCCCTGCTGCTGCCGGACGCCCCCGTGGTGGTCTGGTGGCCGGTCGGCGGCCCGACGGAGCCGGCCGCCGACCCGCTCGGGGCGCTCGCCCAGCGCCGTGTCACCGACACCTACGCCGCCGAGCAGCCCGTCCAGGAGCTGGCCGCGCGCGCCGAGAAGTACACCCCCGGCGACACCGACCTGGCCTGGACCCGCATCACGCCCTGGCGTTCGATGCTGGCCGCCGCGCTCGACCAGCAGCCGAGCGAGGTCACCTCGGTCACGGTCGAGGGCGAGGAGTACAACCCCAGCTGCGAGCTGCTCGCCATGTGGCTCGCCGACCGGCTGCACGTCCCCGTCCAGCGCACGCTCTCCGAGGGCCCCGGCCTGACGGCCGTCCGCCTGGAGACCAAGAGCGGCCCGATCGTGCTGGACCGCGCCGACGGCGCGCTCGCCACGCTGTGCATGTCCGGCCAGCCGGACCGTGCGGTGGCGCTGCAGCGGCGGGAGACCGCCGAGCTGCTCGCCGAGGAGCTGCGCCGGCTCGACCCGGACGACACCTACGCGTCCGCGCTGAAGTACGGCGTGGAGCGGCTGGGTGCGTACAAGGACGGGCTCCCGGGCGAATCGGCGAAGACCGCCGAGGACGCCGAGCGGGAGGCCGAGGCGCAGTCCGCCGAGGACGCCCCCAAGGGCAAGGCCGCGGCGAAGAAGGCGCCCGCGAAGAAGGCGGCAGCCAAGTGAGCGCGCCGCAGGTCGTCGTCCACCGCGACAAGGAGCTGATGGCGAAGGCCGCGGCCGCCCGGCTGATCACGAAGATCGTGGACGCCCAGGCGGCGCGCGGCTCGGCCTCCGTCGTCCTGACCGGCGGCCGCAACGGCAACGGGCTGCTCGCGGCCCTCGCCGAGGCGCCGGCCCGGGACGCGGTCGACTGGTCCCGGCTGGACCTGTGGTGGGGCGACGAGCGGTTCCTGCCCGACGGCGACCCGGAGCGCAACCACACCCAGGCCCGCGAGGCGCTGCTGGACAGCGTCCCGCTCAACCCGGCCCGGGTGCACGTGATGGCGCCGTCCGACGGCGGGTACGGCAACGACGCGGACGCCGCGGCCGAGGCGTACGCCGCCGAACTGGCCGCCGCGGCGGGCCCGGAGGACCACGGCCCCGTCCCGTCCTTCGACGTCCTCCTCCTGGGCGTCGGCCCGGACACCCACGTCGCCTCGCTCTTCCCCGAGCACCCGGCGGCGCGGGAGACCGAGCGGACGGTGGTCGGCGTGCACGGCGCGCCCAAGCCGCCGCCCACCCGGATCTCGCTGACCCTGCCCGCCATCCGCGCGGCGCGGGAGGTCTGGCTGCTCGCGGCGGGCGAGGACAAGGCGAACGCCGCCGCGATGGCCCTCTCCGGCGCGGGCGAGATACAGGCCCCGGCAGCAGGCGCGTACGGCCGCAGCCGCACGCTCTGGCTCCTGGACGAGGCAGCCGCCTCCCAGCTGCCCCGCGACCTGTACCCACCGGCCTCGGCCTGAGCCGTATATCCGCGAGGGGCCCGCACCGGACGCCGGTGCGGGCCCCTCGCGTCTTCGGTCCCGGGCTACGCGTACGGGTTCGTGGCCGGCCCCCGCGGCGGCGGACCGCCGGCCCGGCGCTGCGCCACGGGGTGGTCCCGCAGCCGGATGCCGTGGAAGCGCCGCAGCCGGCGCATCTCCAGCAGGGCGATCAGGGTGACCAGGACGGGCGCGCCCAGGATGAAGACCGTGCCGAGCCGCGCCCCGAGGCCGTGCAGATCACCGGTGGCCAGGTCGGGCAGCGCCATCAGCCAGGAGGTGACGGCCGCCAGGACCGGCGGCAGACAGCGGTGAACCGCACCGGTGCCGAAGAAGTTGCCGTTGACCCGCAGGGCGGCCTGGACGAGGAAGCCCAGCAGCCAGAGCACCACCGGGAGCAGCACCACGACGCCGCCCTGCTGCGTGAAGTACACACACAGCAGGACCGTGCCGGTCAGCGTCCCGACAAACCCCACCAGCAGCTTCAGGCAGCCCAGCAGCGTGCGCCGCAGCGGCCGCAACGGCCCGCCGCGCCGCCAGACCAGCAGCATCACGCCGACCGTCAGCGGGGTGATGAGAAGCAGGACCAGGCCGGCGACCGCGATGTTCTCCAGGGCCTGGTCGAAGTCGAAGTCGTGGGCCACGAACGTGTAGACCCCGAACGACACGAGCAGGCCGGCGAGGACACGTATGCGCTTGAGCCGCTCCACGGCCGGGTCGTCCGCCTCCGGCACCCACTCCGGGTGGAAGAACCGCCAGGCCGCGTGCTTGGGGTCGGCCATCCCCCACCGGGACCGGTGCCGCCCGCTCCCCCCGCCCCACAGCCAGCGCCACAGCATGCGCGTATCCCCCGAACGAACGCGGTACCGATGATCGTCCGGGGGATATTAGCCGACAGCGTGCGCGCCGTACGGCGAACGGCGGCTCAGCCGGTCACTGCCGCCGCTCCCGTTCCTGGCGGACCATTGCGTTGGCCAGGTGTGCGGGGTCCTGGAGGTCGCCCACCGCGACGCCCTCGACGTCCTCGTCCAGGGTGTTGTACGGGCCGAGACCGGCCCCCTTGTCGCCCTGCTCCACTTCGAGGTGTCGGGCGGCCACCTCCTGCTGCTTCGCCGCCGGCTGGGCCGCCAGCCACTCGCGGTTCTCCGGCGTCAGCAGCCTCAGAAAGCTCAGGAGCGCGTCCTCGTGCATCGGGATCAACGCCCCCGCATCGTGCGGTAGGTGGCCACGAGCGACTTCGTCGAGGCGTCCAGCCCCTCGACCTCGGCGCCCTCGGTGAGCGCCGGCTCCACGCGCTTGGCGAGGACCTTGCCGAGCTCCACGCCCCACTGGTCGAAGGAGTCGATGTTCCAGACGGCGCCCTGGACGAACACCTTGTGCTCGTAGAGGGCGATCAGCTGGCCCAGCACCGACGGGCTGAGCTCCTTGGCCAGGATGGTGGTGGAGGGGCGGTTGCCCTTGAACGTCTTGTGCGTCACCAGCTCCTCCGGCACGCCCTCGGCGCGCACCTCCTCCGGCGTCTTGCCGAAGGCCAGCGCCTGGCCCTGCGCGAAGAGGTTGGCCATCAGCAGGTCGTGCTGGGCGACCAGGCGGGGCTGGAGGTCGTCCACGGGCTGCGCGAAGCCGATGAAGTCGGCCGGGATCATCTTCGTGCCCTGGTGCAGCAGCTGGTAGTACGCGTGCTGGCCGTTGGTGCCGGGCGTGCCCCAGACCACCGGGCCGGTCTGCCAGCTCACCTCGTCGCCGTCACGGCCCACGTACTTGCCGTTGGACTCCATGTCCAGCTGCTGGAGGTAGGCGGTGAACTTGGAGAGGTAGTGGCTGTACGGCAGCACCGCGTGGGACTGCGCGTCCCAGAAGTTGCCGTACCAGACGCCCAGCAGGCCGAGCAGCAGCGGTGCGTTCTCCTCGGGCGGCGTGCACCGGAAGTGCTCGTCGACCAGGTGGAAGCCGGCCAGCATCTCGCGGAAGTGCTCCGGGCCGATCGCGATCATCAGCGACAGGCCGATGGCCGAGTCGTACGAATAACGGCCGCCGACCCAGTCCCAGAACTCGAACATATTGGCCGTGTCGATGCCGAACTCGGCGACCTTCTCGGCGTTGGTGGACAGCGCCACGAAGTGCTTGGCCACCGCCTCGTCGCCGGCACCCAGTCCGCTCAGCAGCCACTCGCGGGCCGACTTCGCGTTGGTGATCGTCTCAATGGTGGTGAAGGTCTTCGAGGCGATGATGAACAGCGTCTCGGCCGGGTCCAGGTCGCGCACGGCCTCGTGCAGGTCCGCGCCGTCGACGTTGGAGACGAAGCGGAACGTCATGTCGCGGTCGGTGTAGGCGCGCAGCGCCTCGTACGCCATGGCCGGGCCCAGGTCGGAGCCGCCGATGCCGACGTTGACGACGTTCTTGATGCGCTTGCCGGTGTGGCCCTTCCAGTCGCCGTTGCGGATCCGGTCGGTGAACACCTGCATCTTGCGCAGCACGGCGTGCACGGCGGGGACGACGTTCTCCCCGTCGACCTTGACCACCGCCGACTCCGGCGCGCGCAGCGCGGTGTGCAGCACCGCGCGGTTCTCGGTGATATTGATCTTCTCGCCGCGGAACATGGCGTCCCGCAGCTCGGTGACCTTCGTCGCGGCGGCCAGCTCGCGCAGCAGCCGCAGCGTCTCGTCGGTCACCAGGTGCTTCGAATAATCCAGGTGCAGGTCGCCGACCTGGAGCGTGTAGCGCTCCGCACGGCCGGGGTCCTGGTCGAACAGCTCGCGCAGATGCGTGCTCGCGAGTTGTTCGCGGTGCTTGCCCAGGGCCGCCCACTCGGACGTCTGGTCGAGCCTGCTGCGGCCATCTGCGTTCATCTCGGACATCAGCCTTCTTTGGTCTCGTATCGGCCCCGCCATCCCCCAACCTAATTGATCAGAGGACGGTGCGGGCACCTCCCACTCGAGCGAAGCCGAGAGCGGGGAAGGATGTCCGCCCGCCGTCGATCGGCTGACGCCCGTGGTCCGTACCGGATTCACCTGCGAGGCCACTCCAACAGCGGAACGCGACCGGCCCGGCAGGAAGGCCAAAACCTTCCGGCCGGGCCGGTCCGCCACTCTTCTGTTCCGTCCGTACCGCCGCGCGCGAGGCGTCGTCAGATCTCGCCGCGGAGCTTGGCGAGTGCCTCCGCGAGAATCGCCTCACCGTCCGCGTCCGTGCGGCGCTCCCGTACGTACGCCAGGTGCGTCTTGTACGGCTCGGTGCGCGGCGGGTCCGGCGGGTTGTCCCGGTCCTTGCCTGCGGGGAAGCCACAGCGCGGGCAGTCCCAGGTGTCAGGAATCTGCGCGTCGCCGGCGAAGCTGGGCTGTGTCTCGTGCCCGTTGGAGCACCAGAAGGAGATGCGGATGCGCGGCGCGGACTCGCCCCGCTCGGCCTCCCCCATCGGCCCCGCCCCGACCCGACTTCCTCGGATCGCGTTGCCACTTGCCACGGTCGTAACTCCCTGCGTCATGGTGCTGCGAAGCATCGACGGGATTCTTCGCTGCGGAGCGCCCCAGTCTACGTAAGGCCCAACGCGCGTCCAGTGACAGGAGTTACCCGGCCACGGAAGGACGCCGCACTTATGATAAGCCGCGCCCCCGACGGTATGTCAGTTGTCCAGCTTCATCAGGATGCCGAGAACGACGATGCAGGCGAACCAGAGGAGGCCCACGACGATGGTGATGCGGTCGAGGTTCCGCTCGGCCACGGAGGAGCCGCCGACCGAGGACTGCATGCCGCCACCGAACATGTCGGACAGGCCGCCGCCCTTCCCCTTGTGCATGAGCACCAGCATCATCAGCAGCGCGCTGAAGACGATGAGGGCGATCGAGAATCCCATGACCACGGCTGGACCAACTCTCTAGGACTGACGGACGGGAAGTACGGGCGGTTGTGATGCGGAGGGGCCGGGTCGGCATCGTGTGACACCGGTCCCGGCCCCGACAGCCTACGACGGGCCGGGCCCGCCGTCATAGCCGCTGCTCACAGTGGTACGGAGCGCGGCCGTGACCGTTACTGGTCGCGGAATCGAACGATCTTGACGAACTCGTCCGGGTCCAGCGCCGCACCGCCGATCAGGGCGCCGTCGACGTCCGGCTGCGCCATGATCGCGGCGACATTACCGGACTTGACCGAGCCGCCGTACTGGATCCGCACCTTGTCGGCGAGTTCCTGGCTGTACAGCTCCGCGAGGCGGCCGCGGATCGCACCGCAGACCTCCTGCGCGTCCTCGGGCGTGGCGACCTCGCCGGTGCCGATGGCCCACACCGGCTCGTACGCGATGACGATCGTCTCGGCCTGCTCGGCCGGGACGTCCTTGAGGCCGCCGTCGACCTGGGCGAGGGTGTGCGCGACCTGGTTGCCGGCCTTGCGGACGTCCAGGCCCTCACCCACGCAGAGGATCGGCGTGATGCCGTTCTTGAAGGCGGCCTTGACCTTGGCGTTGCAGACGGCCTCGTCCTCGCCGTGGTACTGGCGGCGCTCGCTGTGGCCGACGGCCACGTACGCGCACTTCAGCTTGGCGAGCATGGGGCCGGAGATCTCACCGGTGAAGGCACCGGAGTCGTGCGCCGAGATGTCCTGGGCGCCGTACTTGATCTTCAGCTTGTCGCCGTCGACCAGCGACTGCACCGACCGCAGGTCGGTGAAGGGCGGCAGGACCGCGACCTCGACGGCCTCGTAGTCCTTGTCGGCGAGTGCGAAGGCGAGCTTCTGGACGTGGGCGATGGCCTCGAGGTGGTTGAGGTTCATCTTCCAGTTGCCCGCCATCAGCGGGGTGCGTTCCGTCACGGTTCTTCAGTCCTCCAGAGCGGCGAGGCCGGGGAGCGTCTTGCCTTCGAGGTATTCGAGGCTGGCGCCGCCACCGGTCGAGATGTGGCCGAAAGCATTCTCGTCGAAACCGAGCAGGCGTACGGCAGCGGCCGAGTCACCGCCGCCGACGACGGTGAACGCGTCCGAGTCGAGCAGGCCCTTCGCGACGGCCTTGGTGCCGTTCGCGTAGTCGGGGTGTTCGAAGACGCCCATCGGACCGTTCCAGAAGACGGTGGCCGCGTCCTTGAGCTTCTCGGCGTACAGCTCACGGGTCTTGGGGCCGATGTCCAGGCCCTCCTGGTCCGCCGGGATGGCGTCGGCGGCGACCACGGTGGGGTTGGCCGGGGCCTTGGTCTTCAGGTCCGGGAATTCGGCGGAGACCAGCACGTCGACGGGGAGGACGAACTCCACGCCGCGCTCGTCGGCACGCTTCAGGTATTCCTGGACCGCCGGGATCTGGTCCTCCTGGAGGAGCGAGATGCCGACCTCGTGGCCCTGGGCCTTGAGGAAGGTGTACGCCATGCCGCCGCCGATGAGGATGCGGTCGGCCTTCTCCAGCAGGTGGTCGATGACACCGAGCTTGTCGGAGACCTTGGCACCGCCGAGCACCACCGCGTAGGGGCGCTTGACGTCCTCGGTGAGCTTCTTCAGAACGGTGACCTCGGCGGCGATCAGCTCGCCGGCGGCGTGCGGCAGGCGGGCCGGCAGGTCGTACACCGAGGCGTGCTTGCGGTGCACGGCGCCGAAGCCGTCGCCCACGTAGAGGTCGGCGAGGGCGGCCAGCTGGTCGGCGAACACGCCGCGCTCGGCGTCGTCCTTGCTGGTCTCGCCCGCGTTGAAGCGGAGGTTCTCCAGGACGGCCACCTCGCCGTCGCCCAGGCCCGCGACGGTGGCCTTCGCGGACTCGCCGACCGTGTCGGTGGCGAAAGCGACGGGCCGTCCGAGCAGTTCACCCAGCCGCTCCGCCGCCGGGGCGAGCGAGAAGGCCGGGTCCGGTGCACCCTTGGGGCGGCCCAGGTGCGAGGCCACGACCACCTTGGCGCCCGCCTGGGCGAGCTTGGCGATGGTCGGCTGCACGGCGCGGATGCGGCCGTCGTCGGTGATGGTGGTGCCGTCCAGCGGCACATTCAGGTCGGCGCGGACGAAGACCCGCTTTCCCGCTACCTGAAGGTCGTCGATCGTCTTCATGGTGACTCCGTGGCTCTGTTCGGAAAGTCAGTCATAGCACGGGGCCCGTACGACGCTTCATCGCGTCGTACGAGCCCCGTCCTCACATCTCGCTGGTGCTGCCCTGCGGGTCAGGCAGGGATCAGAGCTGGCCGCCGACGAAGACGGTCAGGTCGACCAGACGGTTGGAGTAGCCCCACTCGTTGTCGTACCAGCCGACGATCTTGACCTGCTTGCCCTGCGCCATGGTGAGGCCGGAGTCGAAGGTGCAGGAGGCCGGGAAGTTCACGATGTCCGAGGAGACGATCGGGTCCTCGGTGTACTCCAGGATGCCCTTCAGCTGGCCCTCGGCGGCCTTCTGGAAGGCGGCGTTGATCTCGTCGGCGGTGACCTCGCGGTCGAGCTCCAGCACGAGGTCGGTGACCGAGCCGGTGGGCACGGGCACGCGCATGGCGATGCCGTCCAGCTTGCCCTTGAGCTGCGGGAGGACCAGCGCGGTGGCCTTGGCGGCACCGGTGGAGGTCGGGATGATGTTCTCCGCGGCGGCGCGGGCGCGGCGCAGGTCCTTGTGCGGGAAGTCCAGGATGCGCTGGTCGTTGGTGTACGCGTGGACCGTGGTCATCATGCCCTTGACGATGCCGAAGTTCTCGTCGAGAACCTTGGCCATCGGCGCCACACAGTTGGTGGTGCAGGAGGCGTTGGAGATGACGTGGTGGTTGGCCGCGTCGTACTTGTCCTGGTTGACGCCCATCACGATGGTGATGTCCTCGTCCTTGGCCGGAGCCGAGATGAGGACCTTCTTCGCGCCACCGGCGATGTGCTTCTCCGCGTCGGCCTTCTTGGTGAAGATGCCGGTCGACTCGATCACGATGTCGACGCCCAGCTGACCCCAGGGGATGTCGGCGGGGTTGCGCTCGGACAGCACCTTGATGGTGTGGCCGTCGACGGTGATGGTGTCCTCGGTGTGCGACACCTCGGCCTTGAGGCGGCCCAGGATGGTGTCGTACTTCAGCAGATGCGCGGTGGTCGCGGTGTCACCCAGGTCGTTGACAGCCACGATCTCGATGTCCGCACCCTGCTCCAGCAGCGCGCGGAAGTAGTTACGACCGATGCGGCCAAAGCCGTTGATGCCTACGCGGATCGTCACGAAACCGATCTCCTCGTTGGTACGGCGGTTTGTGCACCGCCGAGCTGTATGGGATGTCCCCGACCGCCTCCGACCCTACCCCCTGTACGAGACGTACGTGACATTGACATGGGGCTCTCCTTCTGCTCAGTTGAGCACCCTTGAGCCCCTCTGAAACCCCTGCGCACGGGCCCCACGTCAGTACGCACGCGCCCCCGGCACCCAGTGCGGGTGCCGGGGGCGCGTACTGAGAAGTAGCGATCCGGTTCAGCCGACCATGCCCTCCGCGAGGTCGTCGGCGAGATTGGATTCCGTACCCGGAATGCCGAGGTCCTGCGCGCGCTTGTCGGCCATCGCGAGCAGCCGGCGGATCCGGCCCGCGACCGCGTCCTTGGTGAGCGGCGGGTCGGCGAGCGCGCCCAGCTCCTCCAGGGACGCCTGCTTGTGCTCCATGCGCAGCCGGCCGGCGGCCGCGAGGTGCTCCGGCACCTCCTCGCCGAGGATCTCCAGCGCGCGCTGCACACGGGCGCCGGCGGCGACCGCGGCCCGCGCCGAGCGGCGGAGGTTGGCGTCGTCGAAGTTGGCGAGGCGGTTGGCCGTGGCCCGGACCTCGCGGCGCATTCTGCGCTCTTCCCAGGCCAGCACCGACTCGTGCGCGCCGAGCCGCGTCAACAGCGCACCGATCGCGTCACCGTCACGGACCACCACCCGGTCCACGCCGCGCACCTCGCGGGCCTTGGCCCCGATGCCGAGCCGACGGGCCGCGCCGACCAGCGCGAGCGCCGCCTCCGGGCCGGGACAGGTCACCTCCAGGGAGGAGGAGCGGCCGGGCTCGGTGAGCGAGCCGTGGGCCAGGAACGCGCCGCGCCAGGCGGCCTCCGCGTCGCAGGTGGCCCCCGAGACCACCTGCGGGGGCAGGCCGCGGATGGGGCGGCCACGGCCGTCCACCAGGCCGGTCTGGCGCGCGAGCTGGTCGCCGCCGGCCACCACCCGGACGACGTACCGGCTGCCGCGGCGCAGTCCGCCGGGCGCCATCACCACGAGGTCGGAGGAGTGCCCGAAGATCTCCAGGATGTCCTTCCGGAGCCGCCGGGCCGCGATGCCCGTGTCCAGCTCCGCCTCGATCACGATCCGCCCGCTGACCAGGTGCAACCCGCCCGCGAACCGAAGGATCGACGAGACCTCCGACTTCCGGCAGCAGGTCCGGGTGACGGGGAGCCGGGAGATTTCGTCCTTCACCGCTGCCGTCATCGCCATGGGCCGATCCTTCCATGCATCCGAAAAATACGGTCGTACGCGGCCGCCAGCAGCTCGGGGTCGTGCCGAGGAGAACCGCCCCCGGGCTTTCCCTGGGAGGCTTCGCCTTGAGCGGCCACGGCCGCCAGCTCGACCTCGCTGCCGAAGAGCTCCTTGGCCACTCCGGTCAGGCTTTCCCGGTCGGGCACGGCGTCCTGATCGGCCAGCACCACGTCGAAGGCGAGTTTAGGGGCGTGTCGGGCCAAAACCTCCAAATGACGCTGCGGGGAAAAACCGTCCGTCTCTCCCGGCTGGGGTGCGAGGTTCAACGAGAGAACCTTACGTGCCTTGGTCTCCTCCAGCGCCTCGCGCAGCTGCGGCACCAGGAGGTGCGGGATCACGGAGGAGAACCAGGACCCGGGGCCGAGCACCACCCAGTCCGCGTCCCGGACCGCCTCGACGACCTCCGGGACGGCCGGCGGGGCCTCGGGGACGACGTGCACGGACTGCACCTCGCCGCGGGTGAGGGCGACCGTGGCCTGGCCGCGGACGGTGGAGATCTCGTCCGGGCGGTCTTCGTGATGGCCCTTGACCAGGGCCTGGAGCTCCAGCGGCACGGCGGACATCGGGAGCACCCGGCCGTGCGCGCCCAGCAGCTTGCCGACCAGGTCCAGCGCCTGGACGTGATCGCCCAGCTGTTCCCACAGGGCGACGATCAGGAGATTTCCCACAGCGTGGTCGTGCAGCTCGCCGCCGCTCTGGAAGCGGTGCTGGATCACCCGGGCCCAGGTCTGGCCCCAGTCGTCGTCGCCGCACAGGGCCGCGAGGGCCTTGCGCAGGTCGCCCGGCGGCAGGACGCCCAGCTCGTCGCGGAGCCGGCCGCTGGAGCCGCCGTCGTCGGCGACGGTGACCACGGCGGTCAGGTCGCGCGTGATGCGGCGCAGTGCGGCGAGCGAGGCGGACAGGCCCATGCCGCCCCCCAGGGCGACGACCTTCGGGGTGGCGCCCTTCGGCGAGCTGCCCCGTACGAGCCGGCGTACGCGGCGCATGCGGGGCGCGCGGCTGGTCACTCGCGCCCCATGTCCCGGTGGACGACGACCGTCTCGACTCCTTCGGAGACCAGGCGGCGGGCGAGCTTCTCCGACATGGCGACGCTGCGGTGCTTGCCGCCCGTGCAGCCGACGGCGATGGTCACGTACCGCTTGCCCTCGCGGCGGTACCCCTCGGCGACGATGCGCAGCAGCTCGGCGTAGCCGTCCAGGAACTCCTTGGCGCCGGGCTGGCTGAAGACGTAGTTGGACACCTCTTCGTTCAGGCCGGTGTACGGGCGCAGCTCCGGGACCCAGTGCGGGTTCGGGATGAAGCGGCAGTCCACCACGAGGTCGGCGTCGACCGGCAGGCCGTACTTGAAGCCGAAGGACATCACCGTGGCCCGCAGCTCGGGGACCTCCTCGCCGGCGAACTGGGCGTCCATCTTGGCGCGCAGCTCGTGGACGTTCAGGCTGGAGGTGTCGATCACCAGGTCGGCGTCGCCGCGCAGCTCGCGCAGCAGGTCGCGCTCGGCCGCGATGCCGTCGACGATGCGGCCGTCGCCCTGCAGCGGGTGCGGGCGGCGGACCGACTCGAAGCGGCGTACCAGGGCCTCGTCGGAGGACTCCAGGAAGACGATCCGGCGCTTGACGTGCGCGGCGTCCAGCGCGGCCAGGGACTCCTTGAGGTTGTCGAAGAAGCGCCGGCCGCGGACGTCGACGACCACCGCGATACGGGCGACGTTGCCCTGGGAGCGGGCGCCGAGGTCGACCATCGGCGGAATGAGCTCCGGCGGGATGTTGTCGACCACGAACCAGCCCAGGTCCTCCAGGCACTTCGCCGCCGTGCTCCGCCCGGCCCCGGACATCCCGGAGATGATCACCAGCTCGGGGATCGCGGGACTGCGGTCCTGGTCGTCGCGGATCGGCGCCGCACCCATCTGCGCGCCTTCTCTCTCGGTCTGCTGCTCGGGGCTGCTGTCGCTCATCGTTCCTGTCCCTGTTCTGAAGGCAACGCGGCCTGCGGTGCCCCCTCATCTTCAATGATCTCTCCGGTGGCGGTGTTGACCGCCGGGGCGGCCGGAGCGGCCTGGGCCAGGGTCGCCGCGACGGTCTCGGCGGTCTTGCGGCCGACGCCGGGCACCTCGCAGATCTCCTCGATCGTCGCGGCCCTGAGTTTCTTCAGGGAGCCGAAGTGCTTCAGGAGGGCCTGGCGGCGACTCTCGCCGAGGCCGGGCACGGTGTCCAGGGGGCCCGCCGTGAGTCGCTTGCCGCGCTTGTTGCGCTGGTAGGCGATGGCGAAGCGGTGCGCCTCGTCACGGACGCGCTGGAGGATGTACAGCCCCTCGCTCGTACGGGGCAGGACGACCGGGTCCTCCTCGCCGGGCACCCAGACCTCCTCCAGGCGCTTGGCCAGCCCGCAGACCGCGACGTCGTCGATGCCCAGCTCGTCCAGCGCCTGCTGCGCCGCGGCCACCTGCGGCCGGCCGCCGTCGACGACGACCAGCTGCGGCGGGTACGCGAACCGCTTGGGGCGGCCCTCCTCGTCCTTCGGGCCCGGCTCCGGCCCGGAGAGGTCCGCCGGTCCCGGGGCGGGTCCCGAGACCGGTCCGGCGGCGTCCGGCCCGGTCTCCTCCTCCCACTCGCCGGTCTTCTGCTTCTCCGCCAGGTACCGCTTGAAGCGGCGGGAGATCACCTCGTGCATCGACCGGACGTCGTCCTGGCCCTGGAAGGTCTTGATCTGGAAGCGTCTGTACTCGCTCTTGCGGGCCAGCCCGTCCTCGAAGACGACCATGGACGCCACGACGTCGTCGCCCTGGAGGTGGGAGATGTCGAAGCACTCGATGCGCAGCGGCACCGAGTCCAGCTCCAGCGCCTCGGCGATCTCCTCCAGCGCCCGGGAGCGGGTCGTCAGGTCCGAGGCGCGCTTGGTCTTGTGCAGCGCGAGGGCCTGCTGGGCGTTGCGCTCGACCGTGGCCATCAGGTCCTTCTTGTCGCCGCGCTGCGGGACGCGCAGCGAGACGTTCGACCCGCGGCGCTCGGTCAGCCACTGCTGGACCGGCTCGACGGGGTCGGGCAGCGCCGGGACCAGGACCTCCTTGGGCACGGCGTCGCCGCGCTCCTCGCCGTAGAGCTGCTGCAGGGCGTGCTCGACGAGGGCCGCGCTGTCGACGTTCTCGACCTTGTCGGTGACCCAGCCGCGCTGGCCGCGCACCCGGCCGCCGCGCACGTGGAAGATCTGGACGGCGGCCTCCAGCTCGTCCTCGGCGAGGGCGACGAGGTCGGCGTCGGTGGCGTCGGCGAGCACGACGGCGCTCTTCTCCATGGCGCGCTTGAGCGCCTCTATGTCGTCGCGCAGCCGAGCCGCCCGCTCGTACTCCATCTCCTCTGCGGCCTCGCCCATCAGCCGCTCCAGGCGGCGGATGTACGCGCCGGTGCGGCCGGCCATGAAGTCGCAGAACTCGTCGGCCAGTTCGCGGTGCTCCTCGGCGGAGACCCGTTCGACGCAGGGGGCCGAGCACTTGCCGATGTACCCCAGCAGGCAGGGGCGGCCGATCTGGCGGGAGCGCTTGAAGACCCCGGCGGAGCAGGTCCGGACGGGGAAGACCCGCAGCATCAGGTCGACGGTCTCGCGGATGGCCCAGGCGTGCGCGTACGGGCCGAAGTAGCGCACGCCCTTCTTCTTGGCGCCGCGCATGACCTGGACCCGCGGGAACTCCTCGTTGAGGGTGACCGCGAGGTACGGATAGCTCTTGTCGTCGCGGTACTTGACGTTGAACCGCGGGTCGAACTCCTTGATCCAGCTGTACTCCAGCTGGAGCGCCTCGACCTCGGTGGAGACGACGGTCCACTCCACGGCCGCGGCGGTGGTGACCATCGTGCGCGTGCGCGGGTGCAGATTCGCGAGGTCCTGGAAGTAGTTCGACAGGCGCTGACGCAGGCTCTTGGCCTTGCCCACGTAGATCACGCGCCGGTGCTCGTCCCGGAACTTGTAGACCCCCGGCGAGTCGGGGATCTGTCCCGGCTTGGGTCGATAGCTGCTGGGGTCTGCCATGTCCGCCACCCTACTGGTGACCACTGACAACCCGGGCACGGGCGAGGACACCGGCGGCAGGCGTGGAAGGCCCCGGCCCGCGGCGGAACGCGTCGCCGGGGGCCGGGGCCGGTGCGGGGGGTGGCGCTGTGGAGCCGCTCACGGAAGCCGGTGCGAGCGGCTGCCGCGCGCGGCCGGCTGCGCGGGCCGCGGGATCAGCGGCGAAGGCTGCGGGAGACGAGCGCGCCGCCGACCGCCAGCACGAGCACGGTGCCCAGGGCGGTCAGCACCGCCACGAGCGGACCGCTGCCCCCGGTGGTGGCCGCCGCGACCGGCTGAGCGGCCTGCCCGGCGGCCGGGCGGTCCGCCGCGGCGCCGGAGGGCCGGGCGGCCGCTCCGTAACCGCCGGCCTCGCCGCGCCGGTCGTACGCCGAGCCTGGCAGCTTGTCGCCGTAGGCCGCGCGCACCCGCTTCCCGTACGCGGCGACCGTCGTCCCGGCCGCGCCCACCGCCCGCCGTGCGTCCGCGTCCAGCGGCTGGACGCGGTCCCCGCGCAGGACGTACCAGGCGTCGATCTGCGGCTCGCGGAAGAGCGTGCCGCCCGCGGCCCCGGCCTTGGCCGCGTACGTCGTCTCGTCCGCGCCGGTGGCGATGTTCACCACCCGCCAGTCGTCCGCTCCCTTGGGGCGTACGGTCCACACCGACGCCTCCTGGCCGTCGGCGGAGACGGCCTTGCTGGCGAGGAAGTCGAGCTTCGCCACGGAGGCGCCGGAGCGGCCGCGCACGAAGTCCGGCGAGAGCACGTAGACGGGCACGGTGGCGCCCTCGATGCGCGGACCGGCCGCCTTGACGCTCACCCTGCCGTCACGGGCGAAGAAGCGCGCGAGGGTCTTCAGGGTGTCCGGCGCGGTCGCCGCCTCGTGGGCGGCGGCCACGCTCGCCGCGGCCGGCCTCCCGGGCGGCGCGGGGGTGTCGGCCGCCGACGCGGCCTGCGGGGCGAGCGCGGCGAGCGCGGTGGTCAGCGCCGCGGTGACGGCGCCCCGCTTCACGTTCCTGTGCGTCATCGCCTCAGGCTCCGATCCGGTAGAGGGAGTGCGTCCAGGAGAACTCGCTGCCGTTGACGTAGTAGCGGTAATCGCCCCAGTTGTAGCGGTTGTTGTCCGGCCAGGGGTCGCCCCAGTACACCCAGTTGTTCGCGGTGTCGAAGCCGTACAGGACGTGCATGTGACCGCCTCCGGAAGACCACTGGATGCGGGTCTCCACGGGCCTGTTGGCGTTGATCTCGCTCTGTACGGTGCTGTAGTTCAGGTAGCCGCCGACGTAGCTGCCGGGGTTGACGCCGGCCCAGTCGAGGCCGTTCTGCACGTCCCCCAGGGTCGCCTGGCTGTTGGGACAGGTGGTGCCCTGCTGCCGCCCGAAGGAGGCGTTGCAGAACTGGTTCTGGCTGTAGTTGCGGCCGAACCAGGTGGCGATGGTGTTGCCGGAGGCCGCCCAGCACCAGTTGCTGTTCTGCTGGGCCTGCATCGTGAGGTTCAGCTTCTTGCTGCCGAGGGCGGTGTCGGGGGCGGCCGTCGCCGTCGCGGCGGGGAAGCCGGTGAGGACGGCGGCGACGGCCGCGATCAGGGGCCATCTGCGGCGCGTTGCGCGGGTACGGCACGAGCGTGTGCCGCGGGATTGGCGGTGCATGGCGGTCCTCCCGAGGGGGGTGGGAAGAGGGAGAGGAACGCATCCGGATGATGCTGAGGAGCATCGGGTGTTGTCCGGGGCAGGTCAACACGCTTCAATGCGAGATGACGCGGGGGTGTGGACGGACGGTCCCTGGTGTGAACGTCCCCTGCCCGGCGATCTGCGAGGAACGGACAGCGCCAGCGGGACGTGTGAACTCCGGTTGTGAACGTTCACCCCGCGCACCGGAGGGTTGGCAATGGCACAGGACACCGCCGCATCGGACGTGCTGGCACAGGTGCTGCGCACCGGGCCGTTCCACCTGGCCCTGCGGGCCGCACTGGCCGAACGCGGCCTGGCCCTGCACCGCGTGCAGTACAAGCTCGCGCAGCGCGGCATCAAGGTCGGCGTCACCAGCCTCAGTTACTGGCAGCAGGGCGCCCGCCGCCCGCAGCGCCCCGAGTCGCTGCGCGCGGTGACCGCCCTGGAGGAGGTGCTGGAGCTGCCGGCCGGCTCCCTGACCCGGCTCCTGGAGTCGCAGACCCCGGTGTTCCCGGACGTGGAGCGGCCCACGGGCCGGTCGTACCGCACCCTGACCGAGGCCTCCGACGTGGTGCGCAAGCTCCTCGCCGACCTCGGCGCCCCCACGGACGGCGGGCTGCACACCGTGGGGCAGTCGGAGCGGGTGCGCATAGGGGCGCGGCGCGAGCTGCTGGACCGCGAGTCGCAGCACGTGGTGCGCGCGCACCGGGACGGCATCGACCGGTACGTCGCCATCCACTGCGGCGACGAGGGCGCCGATCCGGCGCGGATGGCCGTGCGGGCCACGGAGAACTGCCGGGTGGGCCGGGTGCGGTACGCCCCGGAGGCGCCGCTCGTGGTCGCCGAGCTGCTCTTCGACACCCGGCTGCGGGCGGGCGAGACGTACGTCTTCTCCTACGGGTTCCGCGACGGGACCGCGGGCGAGAGCACGGAGTACCTGCGCGGCTTCCCGTTCCCCGGCGGGCAGTACGTCCTCCAGATCCGCTTCGACGAGGCGGCGCTCCCCGTGCGCTGCGGCCGCTTCGCGCAGGCCACGATGGCCGCGCCCCGCACGGCCCGCCAGGACCTGACCCTCACGGGGCAGCACCGCGCCGTCCACCTGGTCGACCAGTCGGTACGCCCGGGCCTGCTCGGCATCGAATGGGACTGGGGCTGAGCCCTTCGGGGGCGCGGAAAGGCGGCCCTACGAACCCGCGATCAGCTTGCCGCCCTTGACCTTGACCGGGATCTCCTCCAGCGGCGTGGTCGCCGGCCCGTGCACGGGCTTTCCCGTGGCCACGTCGAACCGGCTCCCGTGCAGCGGGCAGGTCGCCACTTCCTTGTCGAGCTTGTTCAGTACCGCGCCGGCGTGCGTGCACACCGAGCTGAAGCACTTGAACTCCCCCTCGGCCGGCTGCGAGACGACCAGCTTCTCCTCGGGGTAGAGCTTGGCGCCGCCGACCGGTATCTCGGCGGCAGCACCCAGCTCCGTCTCCTGCGTGGGCGCCTTCGGGGCCGAGCCCGACCCCGAACCGCCCGCGGAGCACGCGGCGGCGCCGACGCACGCGATGCCCGCGAGCGCGGCCCCGCGCAGCACGGTACGGCGGTGGAGGGGCTCGCTCATGGTCATGACTCCTGCGTTCCGGGGGCGGGATGCCTTCCCCGGGGTGTGCGCCCCCTCGCGGGACGCGCGCGCTCTCAGGGGCCGACGCTGCTTCCCGACGATACCGGGACGGAATCCGCGCCCCCGGCCGGGTCCGCCGGATCGCTCGCCGTCCTCCGCAGCAGGTCCTGCTCGATCTCCTCCAGGCTGCGCCCCTTCGTCTCGGGGAGCAGCTTCCGCACGAACACGAAGGCGAGGAACGTCATCACCGCGAAGAAGAGGAAGTTGGCGCCCGCCCCGAAGGTGTCGAGGAGCGAGGGGAACACCAGCGCGACCGCCATGTTGAACAGCCAGTTGAAGATCACGCACAGGCCGACCGCCGCGGCCCGCAGCCGCATCGGGAACAGCTCGGGCAGCATCACCCACTGCACCGGCCCCCAGGAGACGGCGAACGACGCGATGTAGAGGCCGATCCCGAAGAGCGTGAGGACGGACAGCAGCGCGCCGTACCCGAGTCCGCTGAGGTTCGTGACGGCCAGCAGCACCATGGCGGCGCACATGCCCAGCGCGCCCCACAGGAGCAGCGGCTTGCGCCCCTTGCGGTCGATCAGCCGCATCGCGGGCAGCGTCATCAGCATGTTCAGCGCGCCGACGCCCATAGTGGCGATGATCGCGCCGCTGTCCCCGAAGCCGACGTTGGTCAGCAGCCGGGGCGCGTAGTAGATGATCGTGTTGATGCCGACGAAGTTCTGGAAGAACACCAGCAGCATCCCGACGACGAAGACCGGCCGCAGCTTCGGCGACAGCAGGTGCCGGAAGGTCAGGCTCTCGGTCTGCTCGCGCTCGGTCCGTACGGTCTCCTCGATCTCGGCCAGTTCGGCCCGGGCCGCCTCGCCCTCCCCGCGCAGCTGGAACAGCACCCGCCGCGCCTCGTCGCCACGCCCCTTGCCGACGAGCCAGCGCGGGCTCTCCGGCTGCGTGATGATGCCGACCGCCAGTACCGCGGCGGGCACGACGCCGAGCCCGATCATCCAGCGCCAGGCGCCGGAGTCGTGGAAGACGTAGTCGGTGACGTACGCGAGGAAGATGCCGACCGTGACCAGCAGCTGCATCAGCGAGGCCAGTCCGCCGCGCACGTGCTTGGGCGCCAGCTCGGTCAGGTAGAGCGGCACGACGACGGACGCGATGCCGACACCGATGCCGAGGACGAAGCGGAAGGCGATCAGCGCCCAGACGTGCGTGGCGAGCGCCGCGCCGAGCGTGCCCAGGATGAAGACCCCGGAGGCGGCGAGGATCAGCCGCCGGCGGCCCCAGGAGTCCGACAGCCGCCCGGACAGGCCGGCGCCCAGCATCGCGCCGACCAGCAGCCCGGAGACGACCATGCCTTCCAGCAGCGGGGTCATCGGGATGTCCCGCTTGATGTAGAGCAGCGCCCCGGAGATCACGCCGGTGTCGTAGCCCCACAGGATGCCGCCGAGGGCGCCGAAGACCCAGATCAGCCCGTTCTTCAGGCGAGAGGCCCGCTGTGTCGCGGGGACCGCGGTTGCCATCTGCGTCACCCCTTGTCCGGCGCGATGTGGATCTTGCGGCCGGTGCCGGCCTTGAAGCGGGCGACGGCTTCGTCGAAGTCCTCCAGCCCGAACACGTCGCTGACCAGCGGATCCAGGTCGAGCCCGGAGGCGAGCACGTCGATGGCGGGCTGGAAGCTGTTGTGCACGGCCATCGAGCCGATGATGTCGATCTCGCTGTTGTATACGAGGTACGGCGAGAACGCGGCCTTCCGGGCCGGGTCCGCCACGCCGAACTGCAGGAACGTGCCGCCCTTGCGTACCCGGCCGAGCCCGTCCTCGATGGCGGGCACGGCGCCGGTCGCGTCCACGACCACCTCGAAGCCCGGACTCTTGCCGCGCCCGAGCTTGTCCGCGCTGGTCACGGCCGCGTCCAGGCCGAACGACTCGGCGAACGCCAGCCGCTCCTCGTTCAGGTCGACCACCGAGACGGAGGCGGCGCCCGCGGTCCGTACGAGCGCGGCCATCATCAGGCCCATCGTGCCCGCGCCGTAGATCAGGTAGTGCTCGCCGGGGCGGCGCGGCAGCCGGTTCAGCCCGTGCACCGCGCAGGACAGCGGCTCGATCAGACCGGCCGCCGCCTCGGAGAAGGACGCCGGGATCACGTAACAGCAGCGCGCCGGGACGGCCACCTGCTCGGCGAAGCCGCCCGCCTGCGTGACGCCGATCGCCCGGTAGTCCTCGCAGAGGTTCCCGCGGCCGATCCGGCAGTAGTGGCAGGCGCCGCACGGCATGTTGGGGTCCACGGCCACCCGGTCGCCGACGGCCGGTACGGCGACGCCCTCGCCGACCGCGATCACCTCGCCGGTCAGCTCGTGCCCGGGGATCACCGGGTACGTCACCGGCGGCAGCTCGCCGCCGAGGATGTGCATGTCCGTCCCGCACAGGCCGCACGAGGAGACGCGGACGACGACCTCGCCGGGTTCAGGCCGGGGGTCCGGCACGTCGGCCGGGGCGGCTCGGCCCGGCTCGGTGACCACGACAGCGCGCATATCGCGCCTCCACTTCGTTGTGCTGCGGCTTCTGGGTACTGCGGCTGGTGCTGGTGCGGCTGCGCCGCTTCCCGCCCCGAGGCTTCGCGCGGGGGCTCCGTAACTCCTCGGTTCCGTGGGGCTTCGCCGGCCCTCGGTTGCCGGGAGGCTAGCTCGCACGTAAACGCTTACGCAAGCGTTTACGGCACGCTTCTCATGCGTTACGGTTTCCCCACAATCACGCACGCCGTCGGTCACGTCGGCCACGTCGGGGAGGACGGCATCGGATGGCGACGATGGTGGATGTCGCACGCCGCGCGGGCGTCTCCGTGGCGACGGTCTCGCACGTCCTGAACGAGACCCGGCCCGTCCGCCCCGACACCCGCGAGTCCGTCCTGGAAGCGATCGACGAGCTGGGCTACACCCACAACACGCTCGCCCGCTCCCTCGTGACCTCGCGCACCCGCTCCATCGGCCTCGCGGTCTCCGCGATCAGCAACCCGTACTTCACCGAGATCCTCCAGGGCGTCGAGGCCGGCGCCCTGGAGGCCGGATACAGCCTGCTGATCGCCGACCCGCACGACGACCCCGCGCACGAGCGCAAGGTCGTCCAGCTGCTGCACGAACGCCGCGTGGACGGCATGATCGTCGCCCCGTCCGCCGAACCCGCCGCGCTCGTCGAGTACGTCACCAAGCGCGAGGTCCCCACGGTCTTCCTGGACCGGCTGGTCGGCGACGCGTACGACCAGGTGTGCGCCGAGAGCACGGGCCCCGTGCGGCAACTGGTCGAGCACCTGGCCGACCTGGGCCACACCCGTATCGGCCTGATCGCCGGACTCCCCGGCCTGAGCACGACCACCGAACGCGTCGCGGGCTACCGCGAGGGCCTGCGCTCCCGCGGCCTGCCGTTCGCGCCGGAACTGCTCGCGGGCGGCAACTCCGAGGCGGAGGGCGCCGAGGACGCCACCCGGCACCTCCTCGCCGCCCCCGAACCGCCCACCGCCGTGATCACCGCCAACAACGCCATGACCATCGGCGCCCTGAAGGCCCTCGGCGAGCTGGGCCTCCGGGTGCCGCACGACATCGCGCTCGCCTGCTTCGACGACTTCTCGTGGGCGGACCTCTTCTCCCCCCGGCTCACCGCGATCTCCCAGCCCAGCCGCGAGATCGGCGCCGCCGCCGTCGACCTCCTCCTGGACCGCCTCCGGACCCCGGCCCGCCCACCCCGCACCCTCCGCCTCCCCTGCACCTTCATCCACCGCACGTCCTGCGGCTGCGGGGAGTGAGCCAGAGGTGCGAGCTGCGGAGGGACGCGGTGGTGGGGTGTGCGACGCGGGGGCACGCCGTACGGAGGCGCGCCGTGCCGAGGCGCACGGGGCGGACGCGCATCGCGCCGGCGCGCTCCATGCAACCGCCCGCCTCGCCGAACGGGGCGGGACGCCGGGCGGTCCGGGACCGCGCCGTACGCCTCACTCCCCTACGGCCCGCACGACACCCGCCCGCGCGCCGCGGCCCGCCGCGCGACGGGCCGACTCCACGCAACGGCCGGCCCATGGACCCGGGACCTTCCCCGAGCCCGGGACCTTCCCCGAGCCCGGGGCCGTCGCCGCGCACCGGACCGGCCACGCACCCCGACTCCACCGCGTACCGCGGACCGCCCCCGCGGCCGCAGTCGCAGTCGCAGTCGAACCTCGGACCGTCCGCGTACAGCGGGCCGTTCCCGCACCCCGGACCGCCCCCGGAAAGGACCTCTCGTGATCGTCGTCGCCGGCGAAGCCCTCATCGACCTCGTCCCCACGAGCGCCGCGGACGGCGAGCCCGCCCCCGCGGACAGCGCGGCGGCGCTGCCCACGCTGTCGCCGCGCCGGGGCGGCGGCCCGTACAACACCGCGGTCGCCCTCGGACGGCTCGGCTCACCGGCCGCCTTCTGCTCGCGGATCTCCACCGACGCCTTCGGCACGTCCCTCCTGGACGGCCTGCGGTCGGCGGGCGTCGACACCACGCTGGTCCAGCGGGGCACCGAGCCCACCACGCTCGCGCTGGCCGACATCAGCCCCGACGGCTCGGCCGGCTACGGCTTCTACGTCGACGGCACCGCCGACCGCCTCTTCACCCTGCCGCCCGCACTCCCCGACGGCGTACGCGCCCTCTCCCTGGGCACCTGCTCCCTCGTGCTGGAACCGGGCGCCAGCGCGTACGAGGCGCTGCTGCGCCGCGAGGCGGCCCGCGGGGTGTTCACCGCGCTGGACCCGAACATCCGCGCCGGTCTGATCCCCGACCCGGACGCCTACCGCGCCCGCTTCCACTCCTGGCTCCCGCACGTCGCGCTGCTCAAGCTCTCCGAGGAGGACGCGCGCTGGCTGGCCGGCGCCGACGACCTCCCGGAGGAGGCGGCGGCCGACGCGGTGACCGGTGCGGTGAAGGAGTGGCTGGCCGTCGGCCCGGCGGCCGTCGTACTCACCCGCGGCGGCGACGGCCTGACCGTCGCGACCACCTCCGGCGAGGTCTCCGTACCGGGCGAACGCGTCGACGTCGTGGACACGATCGGCGCGGGCGACACGGTCAACGCGGCGCTCCTGCACCGGCTGGACGCGCACCACGCCCTCTCCCCCACCGCGCTCGCGGCGCTCGGCGAGGACTCCTGGCGCGACATCCTCGGCTACGCCGCGCGGGCCGCGGCCGTCACCTGCTCCCGCCCCGGCGCGGAACCCCCGTACGCGGCAGAACTCGCCTGAGCGGCCGGCCGGCCGAGGGACCCGGGGCGTGTGTCGAGGCCGCCCCGGCGGCTCACACCAGGAAGACGCCCCGGCAGCTCACGCCAGGAAGGCGCCCCGGCGGCTCGCCGGGCTCATGCCAGCGACAGGAACAGCTTCTCCAGCTTGGCGCGCATCTCGTCGCGCTCCATCTCCGGCCCCGTCCCGTCGTCCGTCAGGCAGTGCTCCAGGCCCGTGGCGATGATCGCGAAACCGGCCCGGTCCAGGGCGCGGGACGCCGCGGCGAGCTGCGTGACGACCTCTTCGCAGGACCGGCCCTGCTCGATCATCCCTATCACCCCGGAGATCTGCCCCTGGGCCCGGCGCAGCCGGTTGACCGCGCCCTTCAGTTCCTCTGCTGGCAGCTCCACGGCCGTTCCTTTCCACGAATACCCCCGCGGGTATGGTAGCGCTGGTCCTGACACCCGCATTCCCGGTACGTCTGCGAGAGGACCCCCATGGCCACCCCCGCCGCTCCCCTGTCGGTCGAAGAGCTCCGTCCCCGCCTTCCGGAGCTGACACTCATCGATGTCCGCACGCCCGGGGAGTACGCCTCGGGACACATCCCCGGCGCCCTCAACGTCCCCCTCGACCAGCTCGACCAGCTCGACCGCGCCGTACCGGTCCTGCGCTCGGTCACCGCGCGGGGGCCGCTCGCCGTGGTCTGCGCGGGCGGCAACCGTTCCGCCACCGCCTGCGACCTGCTCGCCGACGCCGGGGTCACGGCCGCCTCGGTGACCGGCGGCACGAGCGCCTGGGCCGCCGTCGGCCAGCCCCTGGAGCGCCCGGCCGAGGGCCGCGCCGTCTGGCCCATGGAGCGCCAGGTACGGCTCGCCGCCGGATCGATCGTGCTGGCCGGTGTGCTCGCCGACCGCGTCCTGCCGGGCGCGAAGTATCTCTCCGCCGCCATCGGCGCCGGCCTGGTCTTCTCGGCCGCCACCGACACCTGCGGCATGGCGAGGGCCCTGGCCAGGCTCCCCCACAACCGCCGCCCCGCCACAACGCCGTCCCTCACGGCCACCCTCCGGATCCTGGAGAACTGACCACACGGCCCCTACGTCACCGGCGGGGAAACCCCACCTGCCTACGCGAGCCCGTCGCTACGTCTCCCGGGCACCGGCGCCCGGCCGACAGCACGAGGACCGATCACGCCCCGACGATCACGCCCGGACGGATCACGCCGGACCGATCAGGCTGGGCCGGTCACCCCGCCGGCCCCACCTGACCTCGTCCGCACCCGACCTCGTCCGCACCTGGCCTCGTCCCTCAAGGGCTCCCGGCCCCGGGACCGCCCGGCGCGGCCGGGCCCGGCTCCCCCACCACCAGGCCCGGCCACGCTCCCCGTGCTACCCCGCGGCCTTCCCCTTCGCGCGGGTCGTCTTCGGCTTGACCGCCTTGGTAACCGTCTTCTTCTTGGGGGACTTCTCCGCGGCCACCGTCTTGCCGGCCGCGGCCTTCTTCGCCGCCGTCTTCTTGGCCGGCGCCTTCGCCGCGGTGGACGTGGACTTCTTCGCCACCGCGCGCTTGGCCGCGGTCTTCTTCGACGGGGTGGCGTCGCTGACCCGGTCGCCGAGGATGTCCCGCAGGAACTTGCCGGTGTGGCTGGCCGGGACCGCCGCGACCTGCTCGGGTGTGCCCTCGGCGACGACGAGACCGCCGCCGTTGCCGCCTTCGGGACCCATGTCCACGAGCCAGTCGGCCGTCTTGATCACATCGAGGTTGTGCTCGATGACGATCACGGAGTTGCCCTTGTCGACCAGGCCGGACAGCACACGGATCAGCTTGTTGATGTCCTCGAAGTGCAGACCGGTCGTCGGCTCGTCCAGGACGTAGACCGTGCGGCCCGTGGAGCGCTTCTGCAGCTCGGACGCCAGCTTGACGCGCTGCGCCTCACCGCCGGAGAGCGTCGGCGCGGGCTGGCCGAGCCGGACGTAACCGAGGCCGACCTCGTGGAGCGTCTTCAGATGCCGCGAGATGGTCGGCACCGCCTCGAAGAAGTCCAGCGCCTCCTCGATCGGCATGTCCAGCACCTCGGCGATGGACTTGCCCTTGTAGTGCACCTCCAGCGTCTCGCGGTTGTACCGCGCCCCGTGGCACACCTCGCACGGGACGTAGACGTCCGGCAGGAAGTTCATCTCGATCTTGATCGTGCCGTCGCCGGAGCAGTTCTCGCAGCGGCCGCCCTTGACGTTGAAGGAGAACCGGCCCGGCAGATAGCCGCGGACCTTCGCCTCCATCGTCTCCGCGAACAGCTTGCGGACGTGGTCGAAGACACCGGTGTACGTCGCCGGGTTCGACCGCGGCGTACGGCCGATGGGCGACTGGTCCACGTGCACGACCTTGTCGACCAGGTCGTCGCCCTCGACCCGGGTGTGCCGGCCCGGCACCGACTTGGCGCCGTTCAGCTCGCGCGCCAGGTGGGTGTAGAGGATGTCGTTGACCAGCGTCGACTTGCCGGATCCGGAGACACCCGTGACAGCGGTCAGCACGCCCAGCGGGAAGGACACGTCGATGTCCTGGAGGTTGTTCTCCTTGGCGCCGTGCACCGTGAGGCGGCGCTCGGGGTCGACGGGCCGGCGCACGTCCGGCGTCGGGATGACCTTCTTGCCGGCCAGGTACTGCCCGGTCATCGACTCCTCGTTGGCCAGCAGCTCCTTCAACGGGCCGCTGTGCACGACCTTGCCGCCGTGCTCACCGGCGCCGGGGCCGATGTCCACCACCCAGTCCGAGGTCTTGATGGTGTCCTCGTCGTGCTCGACGACGATCAGGGTGTTACCGAGGTCCCGCAGCCGGACCAGCGTCTCGATGAGGCGGTGGTTGTCCCGCTGGTGCAGGCCGATCGACGGCTCGTCGAGCACGTACAACACGCCGACCAGCCCGGAACCGATCTGGGTGGCGAGCCGGATGCGCTGGGCCTCGCCGCCGGACAGGGTGCCGGCGGCCCGGTTCAGCGAGAGGTAGTCCAGGCCGACGTCGACCAAGAAGCGCAGCCGCTCGTTGACCTCCTTGAGCACCCGCTCGGCGATCTTCTTCTGGCGGGCGTCCAGCTTCATGTCCCGCAGGAAGTCGGCGCAGTCGCTGATGGACATGGCTGCGACCTCGGCGATGGACCTGCCCTGCACGGTGACGGCCAGCACGATCGGCTTCAGGCGCGTGCCGTCACAGGTGGGGCAGGGCACCTCGCGCATGTAGCCCTCGAAGCGCTCACGGCTGGAGTCGCTCTCCGCCTCGGAGTGCCGCCGCCGCACGAACGGCAGGGCGCCCTCGAACGGCGTGGTGTACGCCCGCTCCCGGCCGTAGCGGTTGCGGTAGCGCACCTCGATGCGGGTCCGGTGCCCGTTGAGCAGGGCCTTCTTGGCGCGCTGCGGCAGGCCGGCCCACGGGATGTCCGTACGGAAGCCGAGCGCGTCCGCGAGCGCGTCGATCAGCCGGCCGAAGTACTCCCTGTTGTGGCCGTGCGACCAGGGGTGGATGGCGCCTTCGTCGAGCGACTTGTCCTCGTCCGGGACGATCAGCTCGGGGTCGACCTCCATGCGCGTACCGATGCCGGTGCACTCGGGGCAGGCGCCGAACGGCGAGTTGAACGAGAAGGACCGCGGCTCCAGCTCCTCGAACGACAGGTCGTCGTACGGGCAGTAGAGGTGCTCCGAGTACATCCGCTCGCGCTGCGGATCGTCGGCTTCGAGGTCGACGAAGTCGAGGATGACCATGCCGCCGGAGAGGCCGAGCGCGGTCTCGACGGAGTCGGTCAGCCGGCGCTTGGCGCTGTCCTTGACCGTGAGGCGGTCGACGACCACCTCGATCGTGTGCTTCTCCTGCTTCTTGAGCTTCGGCGGCTCGGAGAGCTGGATCGTCTCGCCGTCGACCCGGGCCCGGCTGTACCCCTTGGTCTGCAGGTCGGAGAAGAGGTCGACGAACTCGCCCTTGCGCTCGCGGACGAGCGGCGAGAGGACCTGGAAGCGGCTGCCCTCGGGCAGCTCCAGCACCTTGTCCACGATGGCCTGCGGCGACTGGCGGGCGATCGGGCGGCCGCACTCGGGACAGTGCGGCTTGCCGATGCGGGCGAACAGCAGGCGGAGGTAGTCGTAGACCTCGGTGATCGTGCCGACCGTCGAGCGCGGGTTGCGCGACGTCGACTTCTGGTCGATCGAGACCGCCGGGGAGAGGCCCTCGATGAAGTCCACATCGGGCTTGTCCATCTGCCCGAGGAACTGCCGGGCGTACGAGGACAGCGACTCGACGTAGCGCCGCTGGCCCTCGGCGAAGATCGTGTCGAACGCGAGCGAGGACTTGCCCGACCCGGAGAGACCCGTGAACACGATGAGGGAGTCACGGGGGAGGTCGAGCGAGACGTTGCGGAGGTTGTGCTCGCGAGCGCCACGGACGATGAGACGGTCTGTCACGCCGGTCGGCACCTTTCGTGAGAGGGGCGGGGTGCCGCGCACCCCCGCCCCAGGGTATGGGGGCCGCCGCGGCAATGTCTGTTCAAAGTCGTTTCGATGCCACACACGAGCCTATAGCACGTGCATTCGATTTACGGTGTCCGCCAGCCGGGTTCACCCGAAGGTGTGGCCGGACGGCGGACCACTGACGCAAAGGCGCCGGTGGCCCGGCACGCAAGCGCCGGACAGCCTGCTGCACGGTGGTTCCGACCGCCTGGCGGCGCCGTGCCGAAGACCTGCTCACGGATGCACCGGACGGCAGAGCCCACCGCGTCATTCACCGTACTGCCGGGGTCTGACAACGCCCGGTCCCGAACCGCTCGCACAGCTTTTGACCTGCACGTATCCGGTCGAATCCAGGAACCCGGCGGGCGCCGGGCACGCACCGCCCCGATCCGGACGCCCCCCTCCCACAACACCGTGACCGCCCGATCCCTTCCGCCGTGGCGCGTACCCCGGCACTCGTGCGCTCCCGGCTGGCGACGCGCGCCGACTCCCGCCGGCCCGATGGCAGCGCTAGCTTCGGTTCATGACCGACATCGCACAGGAATTCGCGTACGACGCGGCAGCCGTCCACGCCGCCACCGACCGCCTGCTGGTCTCCGTCGGCAAGCTCGACGACGAGGCCGTCGGCGAGCCCTCCCTCCTGCCCGACTGGACCCGCGGCCATGTGCTCGCGCACCTCGCCCGCAACGCCGACGCGCTCGTCAACCTCCTCACGTGGGCGCGTACGGGCACACCCACGCCCATGTACGCCTCCCCCGCCGCCCGCGACGCCGACATCGAGCGGGACGCCGACCGCCCGCTGACGGCCCACCTGGAGGACCTGCGGTCCGCCGCCGAGCGCTGGGAGGCGGCCTGCTCGGCCCTCGGCCCCGAGCGTCTGGCGTACGAGGTGGAGATGCGGAACGGCGTCGTCGAGCGGGCCGGGCGGCTGCCCTTCCGCCGCCTCGCCGAGGTCGAGCTGCACCACGTGGACCTCGGCGTCGGCTACACCGTCGACCACCTGGCCCCGGAGTACCTGGACGCCGAGCTGGCCTTCCTCGCGGAGCGGCGGCTGAAGGGCCACGCCGAGGTCGCCGCGCTGGAGCTGCGCGCGGACGACGGCCGGAGCTGGCGGACCGGCCGCGCGGACGGCATTCCGCTCACCGTCAGCGGCTCCCCGGCCGCGCTCGTCGGCTGGCTCACCGGCCGCACCGCGGGCGCCGGCCTCTCCACCGACGGCGAGGCAGCGCTGCCGACGCTGCCGGACCGCTGATCCCGGCACCGCGCCGGGCGCGGCCGCACGGGCCGTACGCACCCGCTGCTTCCCCGGGCCCGGCCAGTAGGCTGCGGGCATGGCGTACACCGGAGCAGTCAAGGTCGGCGGACCCGCCGACGTACACGAGCTGACCGACCTGATCATCTCCAAGATCGCGGTCGGTCCGATGAACAACAACGCCTACCTGCTGCGCTGTCGCGCAACCGATGCGCAGGTGCTGATCGACGCCGCGGCGGAGCCGGACACGCTCCTCGGGCTGATCGGCGAGGGCGGCATCTCCTCGGTCGTCACCACGCACCAGCACGGCGACCACTGGGGAGCGCTCGGCGAGGTCGTCGAGCGGACCGGCGCGCGGACCTTCGCCGGCCGCTACGACGCCGAGGGCATTCCCGTACCGACGGACGTGCTGGTCGACGACGGCGACACGATCAGCGTCGGACGGGTCACGCTCACCGCCCGTCATCTGAAGGGGCACACGCCCGGCAGCATCGCCCTGGTCTACGACGACCCGCACGGCCACCCGCACCTCTTCACCGGCGACTGCCTCTTCCCCGGCGGGGTCGGCAACACCCACGGCGACGCCGCGCACTTCGCCAGCCTCATCGACGACGTGGAGAGCAAGCTCTTCGCTCAGCTGGCGGACGAGACCTGGGTCTACCCGGGCCACGGCGCGGACACCACCCTCGGCGCCGAGCGCCCGCACCTCGCGGAGTGGCGCGAGCGCGGCTGGTAGAGCCGGCCAGAACGACGACGCGCGGTGTGCGGGCTGGTGCCCGCACACCGCGCGTGTGCGTTCGGCGTCAGGCGCCTATCGACTTCTTCTCGTCGTCCTGCGTACCGGCGGCCGCCTCGGCCTCCGCCTGCTTCTTCGAGGCCCGCAGGCTGGTGATCGTCGTAATGATCAGCACGGCGCAGATGACGCCCAGCGAGACCGGGATGCTGATCTCCGGGACGTGCACCCCCGACTCGTGCAGTGCGTGCAGCACCAGCTTCACGCCGATGAAGCCCAGGATGACCGACAGGCCGTACGAGAGGTGGACCAGCTTCTTCAGCAGTCCGCCGATGAGGAAGTACAGCTGCCGCAGACCCATCAGGGCGAAGGCGTTGGCGGTGAACACGATGTACGGGTCCTGGGTGAGACCGAAGATCGCGGGGATCGAGTCCAGCGCGAAGAGGACGTCGGTGGTGCCGATCGCCAGCATGACGATCAGCATCGGCGTCATCAGGCGCTTGCCGTTCTCCACGATGAACAGCTTCGTGCCGTGGTACTTGTCGGTCGACGGGAAGCGCCGCTCGACCATCTTCAGGAAGCGGTTCTCCTCGAACTCCTCGTCCTGCTCCTCGGCCCGCGCCTCCTGGATGAGCTTCCAGGCCGTCCAGATGAGGAAGGCGCCGAAGATGTAGAAGACCCAGGAGAAGTTGGCGATGATCGCCGCGCCGGCGCCGATGAAGACGGCGCGCAGTACGAGCGCGATCAGCACGCCGATCATCAGCACCCGTTGCTGGTATATCGACGGCACCGCGAACTTCGCCATGATCAGGACGAAGACGAAGAGGTTGTCGACGCTCAGCGACTTCTCGGTGATGAAGCCGGCGAAGAACTCACCGGCCGGCTGTCCGCCGGAGAACAGGAGAAGCCCGAGCCCGAAGAGGGCGGCGAGCGCGATCCACACGCCGGTCCAGATACCGGCTTCCTTGATCGATACGTCGTGCGGTTTGCGGCCGCCGATGAAGAAGTCGGCGGCGATGAGGGCACACAGACCGAGAATGGTCAGCAGCCACATGGTCAGGGAAACGTCCACTGCACTCCTCCGGCAGGTTCGTAACAACACCACAGCGTCGTCGCTGCCGGAGGTCTCTTCCGCCCCGAGATCGCGCGCTGTGCTCCGCGACACCGAATGGGCCGACGCCCCGGGATCTCCATTCGATCCGTGATGACGGGTACGCCGCAGCAGGGAATACTCCCCTCCGCACCATCGAGAGTAAAGGAACCCCATGGATAAGTAAAGAGATATGCAAAACTGCAGGTCGTAGCGGGTCCATGGGGAACGTCCCGCCTTCCTCTCGACATGCCGGTAGGCGCACGGGCCACGCCCGTACGCCTACCGTTCTGCCCGTTTCCCCGCCTACTTCAGCCCTGCCTCCCTCATCTGGCGCAGCTCCTTCTTGAGCTCCCCCACCTCGTCGCGCAGCCGGGCGGCGACCTCGAACTGCAGCTCCGCCGCTGCGGCCCGCATCCGCTCCGTCATTTCCTCGATCATCTCGGCGAGCTCGGCGGCGGGCCGGTCGGTCGGCGTGACGGCGGCCTTCTTCTTGCCGCTCTTGCCGCCCTTCTCCGCCGCGCCGCCCAGGTCGGGCACCGGCGCCTTGCCCTTGCCGTCGGCGCCCTTGCGATAGCCCGTACCGAGCAGCTCCTGGGTGTCGACCTCCTCGCGCGCGATCGTCGCGACGATGTCGTTGATCTTCTTACGGAGCGGCTGCGGGTCGATGCCGTGCTCCTTGTTGTACGCGAGCTGCTTCTCGCGGCGCCGGTTGGTCTCGTCAATGGCCTTGGCCATCGCCGGGGTGACCTTGTCGGCGTACATGTGCACCTGGCCGGAGACGTTGCGCGCCGCACGGCCGATCGTCTGGATCAGGGACGTGCCCGACCGCAGGAAGCCTTCCTTGTCGGCGTCGAGGATCGCCACCAGGGAGACCTCGGGCAGGTCCAGGCCCTCCCGGAGGAGGTTGATGCCGACCAGGACGTCGTACTCGCCGGCCCGCAGCTCGCGCAGCAGCTCCACGCGGCGCAGGGTGTCCACGTCGCTGTGGAGGTAGCGCACCTGGATGCCGAGCTCCAGGAAGTAGTCCGTGAGGTCCTCGGCCATCTTCTTGGTGAGCGTGGTGACCAGGACGCGCTCGTCCTTCTCGGTGCGCGTACGGATCTCGTGGACCAGGTCGTCGATCTGCCCTTCGGTGGGCTTGACCACGACCTCGGGGTCGACCAGCCCGGTCGGGCGGATGATCTGCTCCACATGGCCGTCGCCCCGCGAGAGCTCGTACTGGCCCGGCGTCGCGGAGAGGTAGACGGCCTGCCCGATCCGCTCCTGGAACTCCTCCCACTTCAGCGGGCGGTTGTCCAGCGCCGAGGGCAGCCGGAAACCGTGGTCGACCAGGGTCCGCTTACGGGAGGCGTCGCCCTCGTACATGGCACCGATCTGCGGCACGGTGACGTGCGACTCGTCGATGACCAGCAGGAAGTCCTCGGGGAAGTAGTCGAGGAGGGTGTTCGGCGCGGTGCCCGGCTCACGGCCGTCGATGTGCAGCGAGTAGTTCTCGATGCCGGAGCAGGTGCCGATCTGGCGCATCATCTCGATGTCGTACGTCGTACGCATCCGGAGCCGCTGGGCCTCCAGCAGCTTGCCCTGCTTCTCCATCTTGGCGAGCTGGTCGGCGAGCTCGGCCTCGATGCCGGCGATGGCCTTCTCCATGCGCTCGGGGCCCGCCACGTAGTGGCTCGCGGGGAAGACGTACAGCTGCTGGTCGTCGCTGATGACCTCGCCGGTGAGCGGATGGAGCGTCGACAGCGCCTCGATCTCGTCGCCGAACATCTCGATGCGGACGGCGAGCTCCTCGTAGACCGGGAAGATCTCGATGGTGTCGCCGCGCACCCGGAAGGTGCCGCGCGTGAAGGACACGTCGTTGCGCGTGTACTGGATGTCGACGAAGCGGCGCAGCAGCTGGTCGCGGTCGATCTCCTCGCCGACCTTCAGGGGGACCATCCGGTCGACGTACTCCTGGGGCGTGCCCAGGCCGTAGATGCAGGACACGGACGAGACCACGATCACGTCCCGCCGGGTGAGCAGCGAATTGGTCGCGGAGTGGCGCAGCCGCTCGACCTCTTCGTTGATCGAGGAGTCCTTCTCGATGTACGTGTCGGACTGCGGGACGTACGCCTCGGGCTGGTAGTAGTCGTAGTACGAGACGAAGTACTCGACGGCGTTGTTCGGCAGCAGCTCGCGGAATTCGTTGGCGAGCTGGGCCGCGAGGGTCTTGTTGGGCGCCATGACGAGGGTCGGGCGCTGCAGCTTCTCGATCATCCACGCGGTCGTCGCCGACTTGCCGGTGCCGGTCGCGCCCAGCAGGACGACGTCCTTCTCACCGCCGCGGATGCGCTGCTCCAGCTCGGCGATGGCCGTGGGCTGGTCGCCGCTGGGCTGATACGGGCTGACGACCTCGAAAGGCGCCACCGTGCGTTCGATGTGGGAAACGGGCCGCATGTCACCCACCGTACGGCCCGCCACTGACAACCGGGGGCCGTGACGCCGGTGACGACGGACCGGAAGCCCCCGGACACCCCGCGTCACGGCGCTTGCTCCCGCCTCCACGGACCGGCCACCACCTCCGGCCCCTATTCGAGACAACGGCGGCACGTAAGGAACGAACCAGCCAAACCCGCCGATCGATGAAAAGGCGACGATCTGCCACCAGGCGCCGTCGAACGCAGGTCAACCGGCGGTTTCCCGGCTCCGGCCAGGACTCCCGTTGCGCGGTCACGCCACACGAATCCACCCCGGACGGTCCCAAACCCAGGACACACGACACTTCTCGTTCAATTTATGTCCATCCCTGACCTATCTTCCAGTACACCCCCGCTGGGAACCTGCCGCCGACCACCCCCGCCGACGACGATTCCGAGGAGTCCGTATGCACATTCGGCCTGTTGCCGCCGTTACCGGCGCGCTCGTGGGGCTGACGGCGTTCAGCCTCCCCGCTGCCGCCGCCCAGGCCGCGGACCACCCGCACAGACCGGTCACCGTCGCACACCGAGGGGCTTCGGCGTACGCCCCCGAGAACACCATCGCCGCAGTCGACGCGGCGCGCCGCATGGGCATCGACTGGGTGGAGAACGACGTCCAGCGCACCAAGGACGGCAAGTTGGTCGTCATGCACGACACGACGCTCAACCGCACCACGAACGTCGAGGAGCTGTACCCGAACCGCTCCCCGTGGAAGGTCGCCGACTTCACCCTCGGGGAGATCCGGAAGCTGGACGCCGGAAGCTGGTTCGACGCGAAGTTCAAGGGCCAGCGGGTCCCCACGCTGGAGCGCTACATGGACGCGGTCACCCGCAACCACCAGAAGCTGCTCCTGGAGCTGAAGTCCCCGGAGAGCTACCCGGGCATCGAAGCGCAGACCATCGAGGAGCTGCGGCGCGAGGGCTGGACCGACCGGCAGCACGTGAAGCGCCGGCTGATCATCCAGAGCTTCAACGGTGACTCGGTCAAGAAGGTGCACGAGCTGCGGCCGGACATCAAGACGGGCTTCCTCGGCACCCCGGCCGTCGCCGACCTGCCCAAGTACGCGCAGTTCACCGACCAGATCAACCCCAGCCACAAGACCCTGAGCATGGCGTACGTCTCGGCGGTGCACGCCTTCGAGGGAGCGCACGGGCGTCCGCTGGAGGTCTACACCTGGACCGTCGACGACGCGGCCACGGCGAAGAAGGTCGCGGGCTGGGGCGTGGACGGCATCATCACCAACAAGCCGGACGTCGTCCGGGACGCCGTGAAGAGCGCCGGATTCATGATCCCGGCCGCATAAGGCCCGTACATCGCATCGGGGCCGCAGGCCCCTGCCGTCGGGAGCGGTGGCCGCATCTCCGCTCCCCACGGCACTTGTCGGTGGGCGGCCCTAGGCTGAAGCCGTGACGATTTCCGAGGAACGCGAAATCCCCGCAACGGCGGCTGCCGGAGCGACCGCCGCCGAGCCCACCGGCACGGCCACGACACCCGCGCCCGACGGCGCGCGGACACCGGCCCGGCCTCCCCGCGCATGGGCCTGGCGCATGCTGGACACCCCCATCGGACCGCTCCTGCTCGCCGGGACCGACACGGGCCTGGCCATGGTCGTCTTCCACGCCGACGAACGGGCCCGGGCCAGGTCGCTCGCCCGGCTGCGCGGCGCGTTCGGTCCCGAGCCGGTCGCCGCGATACCGGCGGTGGACACGGCCGCAGCGGAGCTCGTCGCGTACTTCGCCGGTGAGCTGCGGGACTTCACGGTCCCGCTGGACTGGTCGCTGTCCTCGGGGTTCAACGAACGGGTGCTCCGCGAGCTGGCCGCCCACGTCCCGTACGGCACGGTCGTCGGCTATCAGGACCTGGCGGACCGGGTCGGGGAGCGCGGTGCCGCGCGTGCGGTCGGTGTCGCGATGGGTTCCAATCCGCTGCCGGTCGTCGTGCCGTGCCACCGCGTCGTCGAGAGCGGCGGCGGACTGGGCGGCTTCGGCGGTGGCCTGGAGACGAAGCGGCAGCTCCTGGCGCTGGAGGGGGTGCTCCCGCAGCCGCTGTTCTGAGCCGCCCGCCGCGTGCGTCCCGCCCGGCCCCGCCCCTTTCACGAAAGGTCCCGCTCATGCCCCGCCAGGTCGCCCTCCTCCGCGGCATCAATGTCGGAGGGCACAAGAAGTTCCCCATGGCGCAGCAGCGCACGCTCATGGCGGAGCTGGGCTTCCGGGACGTCACCGTCCTCCTCCAGACCGGCAACATCGTCTTCGCCGACCCCGGCACCCCGCCGGAGGAGACGGCCCGCACCCTGGAGGCCGGGTTCGCGGCCGCCCTGGGCTTCGCCGTACCGGTCATGGTCCGCACCCACGACGACATCGCCGCAGCCGTGGCGGCCAACCCGTTCCCGGAGGCCGCGGCGGAGCCAAAGACGCTGCACCTCACGTTCCTGTCGGAGCCGCCCTCCGACACGGCTCCGCTGGACGCCCTGGACGCGGCCGGATACGCGCCCGACACGTTCCGGCTGGTCGGCCGCGACCTGTACCTCTGGTGCCCGGGCGGCATCGGCCGTTCCCAGCTGGCCGCGGCCGTCACCGCGGAGAGCGTCAAGCTGGGCGTCACGGCCACCGCCCGCAACTGGAACACCGTCCTCAAGATCCTGGCGGCGGCCGACGGCGGGTGAGACTCACGGCGGGTGAGGCGGTCGGCGGCTGAGACCGACGGCGGCTGAGCCCCACGGCCCTCCGCCGCCGACCGCCGGGGACCTCGACAGCACCGGCTGCTGCGCCCGCCCAGCCGTATGCGCTCAGCGCCAGCCGTACCGCTCCCGCAGCCGGTTCACGACCAGGTTGAAGCGGCCGCGGTCCAGCGCGCAGGCCTCGCGCCGCATCCCCTCCGGATGCACCCGCAGCACCCTGTCCAGGTCGACCCACGAGGGCCGTCCGGCGCGGTCCCAGGGCCCGGCGCCGATCGCCACCCACTCGTGGTCGTCGTGCCGCTTGCTGGACAGCTGCACGGCGAGCAGCGTGCCCGCCGGCTCCCGGGCGACGACCAGCACGGGCCGGTCCTTGCCGCGCCCGTCGTTCTCCTCGTACGGCACCCAGGTCCACACGATCTCGCCGGGGTCCGGATCGCCGTCGTGGTCCGGCGCGTACACCGTCCTGACCGCGCCGACCGTCCGCGGGTGCGCCTCCGCGGTCGCCGTCCGCCCGGCACTGCCCGGCAGCACCGCCTGTTCGCCCAGTTCATCCATTGCCATGGGCTTCACGGTATCGGCCAGTGGATCAAGGAAGAGTGAGGGCTGAGGGGGCCCTCGGGCTCGGGCGGCGGTCACCAGGAGGCGCGGGCTCGGGCACCGGCCGCGGGGAGGCACGGGCTCGGGCGGCGGTTACGGGAAGGCGCGGGCTCGTACGCCGGGGCCCGTGCGGGCTCACGCTCCGCCGTGCCCGCCGATGCCGCCCCACGCGGGGCGCCGCGGGTCGTCGGCCCGTACGACCACGTCGGCCGCTTCCCGGGGCGCGACCTCCGCCTCGTACCGTTCGAAGGCGGGCAGCGTCCACCGCTCGCTCTCCTCCGTACGCCGCTTCAGCGCGCCCTCGGACAGCCCCAGATGCACGGTCAGGTCGAACGGGAACCACTGTCCGAGCAGCAGCGGGCCGTGCAGCAGCAGGACGCCGCCGGGCGGCAGCCGGACGTACGGGCTGCGCGTCGCCCGGTCGCGCTCGGGGTCCCACAGGTCCGGGAGGACGCGGCCGCTGCCCCCGGGCTCCAGCGGGTTGAACACCTCCCGCCACAACGCCTGCCGGTCGAACCACTCGTCGTAGTACGCGTCCGGGTCGTGCCGCCCGTACTCCAGCCGCAGCGACGCCGGCCGCAGGAATCCATGGGCGCTGTTCGTCTGCACGGACCGGCCGCGCAGCCGCAGCGCGTCGGTGAGCCGCCCGGCCAGCTCACCGGGGCGCGCCGCCGGGGCCGCGTCGATGCCCACGCGCAGCCACGGGCTGCCGTCGTGCGCCGTCCTGCCCGCCACCTCTTCCGCGAGCGCTTCGGTCAGCCGTTCCCATGTGATCGCTTCCAGCCGCACCCCGCCATTCTGCAGGAGCGGCCGGCCGGGAGGGCACGTCGTTGACCTCCCGGCCCGCTTAGTTGATCATGACGTGGGGGTCTCTCCGGCCGCACGGACAGCCGGCCGGAGGGCTCCCACCCTCCCTGCACTCACCCGTCCACGCCTCCGCACCCTCCACACCTTCACTCCGGCGCGTTCTCCAGCAGCCGCCGGGCCACGGCGAGCGGATCGGCGGGCTTCCGGAGCGGCGCCCGGCTGCGATGGGTCGGCGCGCGTTCGACGACGGTCGTGCCGGTCTCGGCTTCGAGGGCCGGGGCGTAACCGGCCGCCCGCAGCGCCTCCAGAGTGGGGCCGGGCTCCCGAGCACTGACCAGCACGGTCGGCGCGATGGCCCGCAGTCCCAGGTCACGCAGCGCCCGGTGGGCGGTCAGTTCGGCCACGAGGGCGGTGTCGTCGGAACGGATGCAGCAGCCGGCGCGTACGACCCGTACGCGCCCGTGCGTGCGCGCCGTGTCCTTGATCAGGTACGTGAGCGGATGCGGCAGGGGCCCCGTGGCGGACACCGCGGTGAGCTCCTCGATCAGCGCGTCCGCCGTGCTGCCCGCGTCCAGTGCCCGCCGGACGGAAGCGCCGCTGAAGCGCCACGCGGTGGCGCTGTCCTCGGACTCGCGGTCGGCGGCGAGCGCGAGCAGCCCGGACAGCGCGGTGGAGGGCGGGCCGGGCACGACGGCCGTCAGGTCCCCCTGGAAGAGGGCCTGTTCGAGCGGGGGCGGGAGCAGCGACCGCAGGGCCGCGCGCAACGGGCCCGGGTCGACGTCCGTCTCCGTACGCAGCAGGGCCCGGCCGAGCGGGGTGAGCGTCCCGTAAGCGACGAGCCCGAGGAAGGCGGCCTCGTCGAGGGTGTGGGCGGCGCGTTCCAGGATCAGCGGCTCGTCGGCGACGGCCAGCGGGCGGTGCCAGGCCGTGACCGCGACCAGTGGCCTCAGCGCCTCCAGCGACGGGGCGTCCGGCACCGGAATCGGCACGCCGGGCCCGCCCTCGGTGGCGCAGGTGACGAGCGCGGCGAGCAGTCCGTGGCGCAGGGCGGGTGCCCGGCGGTCGTCGCCACGTTCCAGAGCCGTCGGGGTCTCCCCGAACGGCGTCCACGTCGCGATCGCCCAGTGCCCGGTCCACGCGGTGAGGACGGGCAGCAACCGCTCGCCGGGCGGCAGCGCGAGCCAGTCGTCGTAACCGGCGGTGGGCAGCGCCACGGTCCCGGTGGGCGTGCGGGTCAGCGCGAGCAGATCGGCCGCGAGCAGCAGGTCGAGGAGGAGCCGGGTGCGCGGCTCGGAGGTGCCGGCCGCCTTCGCCAGCCGCTTGATCTCCCGTACGGCGGGCCCGCCCGACTTGCGCAGCGCCGCCGGCTGCACAGCCAGCGCCGCGAGCAGCCGCTCCGACGCCGCGGCGAGCCCGGCAGCCGCGGCCTGCGACTCCCCGGCCAGCACGCGCTCCTCCACCGGCGCAGGACGCGCTCCCGCACCCGCACCCGCACCCGAGCCTGCGGCCGCCTCCGCTGCCCCGTCACCACCCGTGCAAGCGTTCGCCTCGTAGTGGGGCGCAGCCTCGAAGGCACCCAGCTCATGCCCGCCGATCAACTGCGCCGTACGTGGCGGCACCACGACCCGGCCGTCCTCCGTCGGCGCGGCGAGCGCCACCTCGTACAGCCCCTCCAGCGCCGCCCCGATGGCCTCCCGGTCCGCGTCGCCCCCGTGCCCGGCCGCCGCCAACGCCGCGTACACGTCCGCCACCGGCACCGGCTCCGCCGCGAGGTCAGGGAAGGCCAGGCGGTGCGCCATGAGGGACTGGTAACCGGCCCCCGGCTCGGGCGCGGCCGGCCCGTGCGCGTCCTCCCGGGCCCGCTCCTGACTGAGCCGCGCGGTCACGGCCAGCACGTGCAGCCCCGGCTTGTCGAGCCCGAGCACCACTTGGTGGAGCGTCTCGTACGACCACAGAGCGGCAGCCAGCTCCCGGAGCCGCCCCGGAGCCGGCCGACGCGACAACGGCTCGGCATGCCGGGCAAGAAGCACAGCAAGCCCCTCGGGCGTCCGCCGCGCCAGGGCACTGGTGAGTGTGTCTAGGCCTTCCACGGGGTGACTCTAATGGGCGGTGAACGGTGACCCGAAAAACCCTATTCCGTCGCGAGCAGCGGGGTGAGGGCGCCCACGGGGTCGGCGTCTGCGCGCCCGGTGGGCCACCAGTCCTCCGTCCCGGGGTCGGATTCGTACGGGTACCAGCGGCCGTCGCGGCCGAAGCGGAGCTGTATGCCGCGGTCGGCGTCCGTGAGGTGGTTGTGCCGGGGCCGCAGCGTGGGGAGGTCCGCTGCCGTCAGGGCGCTGCGGGCGCGGTCGAAGTCACCGGCCGGCGGTTCCCATGTCGACTCCAGGAGGTCGAGGCCTTCGGGGCCGCCCTGCCGCCAGGCGGCCACGGCCCGCGCGACATCGTTCACCGGCCGTCCGGTGGCCTCGGCTACACCGCGGTAGATCTCCCGGGTGCTGGCGGTCAGCCCGGAAGTGGGATGCGCCCCGGCGACCAGCCGGATCGCGTCCTCCCACAGCGTACGGGCGGGGAACGGCGTGGGTCCGTCCTCCCGCGAGGTGGAACCGGTCTGCCTCGAGGTGGCGACGGCAGCCTGCGCGGCGGCAAGGCAGGCGCGGGCCCGGGCGGCGGCGTCGGCGGCCAGCAGTTCGACGGCGGCCGGATCGATGGCGGGGTCGTCAGCCGTCGGCAGCACCGGAGGCCGGCCGGTGTGCTCCGGTACGGACAACGGGGGCGGCAGCGGCGGAAGTTCCCGTGCGTGCAGCGCGGCGCGAGCCGGGACCGCGGGAAGCGTCGCGCGGGCCGCTCGTTCGGTGTCGGCGCTGTGCGTGGCGTTGCGTCGCGACAACTCGTCGAGCAGCTCACGCTCGCCGCGTCCGCGCATGAGGAGCAGCACGAACGGGTCGGCGTCCAGCAAGCGCGCGGCCTGGAAGCACAGCGCCGCGGCGTGCTTGCAGGGATGCCCGCGGTCGGGGCACGAACAGCGGGGTACGAGGTCTCCCGGGCCCGGCAGCAACCGTACGCCCGCCTCGTCCCCGCGCTCGGCCAGCGCGCGCGGCAGTGTTCTGCCCAGCAGCGCCGCGAGGTGAGCGGGCCGGGCGGCAACGCCGTCGAGGAAGGCTTCCCACGCGGCGTCCGGGAAGGGCCGCAAGCGGAGTTCGGCCCGGTAGGGGTAGGGCCGGCTGCCCGTCACGGGCGCGGAGATGCGCCCGGGGGCCACGGTGATCCGGCCCACGTGCCCGCCGCTCGCGTAGTCCCGTCCCCTTCCGAGCCGCGCCGTGTCGAGCGCCGTGCTCTCCAGCGCGTCGAGCCACGCCCGGCCCCACCAGGTCTCGGCGAACTCCTCCCCGTCCGCACCGCCGACCGCCACCGCGGGAAACACCCGGGCCCGCCCGGCAACCCGACCCGCCGCCGCGGCTTCCTCCTCCGCGGCGCGCGCAGCGCCTCGTTCGCCTTCGCCTGCGCCTGCGCCTCCCAGGGCGTCCCCTACGTGCCCGAGGCCCTGTTGCGCGGGCCTCGGAGCCGGTTGTGACGCCCGCCGCGTGGACTTCGAGGCCAGTGCCTGGGCCTGGGTCTGGGCCTGGGCCTGGGCCTGCTGTCGTCGTGCCTGTCGCCGCTCGTCGGCCGCGTCGGCAGGTGCCGGTCCAGAAGCTGGCCAATGGGCGGCCGGACGGTGGTGGCGGACTTCCTCGACTTCCTCGACTTCCTCGGAACGGCTCTCCTCGGCATGCGACTCGGAGGGGTGCTCTTTCGCGTTCGCCGCGGCGGGGTGGCTTCCCTTCGTACTGCGGGTGACCCCCGTACCGAAGGACTGCCGTTCCTGCTCTTCGGTGCCGGGGTGCCTGTCCCCGGGAGACCCCTCACCGGCGGGATCCGCTCCGGAGCTCGTCTCGCGCCCCCAGCCCTCATGGCCTCGGCCCTCGTCGTCACGAGCCTCACGGCCGCGGCCCTCATCGGTACGTTTCCTGGTCCGCCCAGGGCGGGTCACCGCTTGGCGGGCTCGTTCCGCGGCTGCGCTCCGGCGCACGGCCGTCTGCTCCGCGCCGTTCTCGGCGGCCTCCGCGTCCTGCTGCGGCTCCCGGGCCGGCGGCCGGGAGGCTTCTTCCCGGGCGCACCTCGCTTCGGGGGCTGCCCGCTTCAACGCTTGCCGGGCTTCCTCCGCTGCGCGGCTCCGGCCCGTGCCCGCTTCGCCGCTGGTTCCAGCCGACAACAGCCCGGCGCCCGTTTCGCCCTCAGCCTTCGGAACCGCTTCCGCTGCCTCGCGGGCGGCGCTCCGCGGCCCCTCCCCCGTACGCCGCACCGCCCGTCGCGCGCGCTCGGCAGCCTCGCTCCGCCGCCCGGCTCCGGACGCCCGCCCACTGCCGCTCCCCCCGGCCGCGTCAGCCACCTTCGCCGCACCGGCCGCATCGGTCTGCTGCGTACGGTCGTCCCCCGCGGGCGGCTCGCCCGCACCACGGCCGGTGCCGTCCTCTTCGCGCGCGGCGCCGTCCGGTTCGGGGGCAGGGTCTTCGTCCGGCCCCGGCCGCCCCTCGGCCTCCCGGGCACGGACAGCCTCCGCCGCGGCCTCACGGGCCCGCGCCATGGCCCGTCCGCGCTCCAGTTCCCGTCGGACCTTCTCCAGTCCCTCGCCCATGGCCGCCGACGCAGGCTCCTCCTCGTGCGCGTCGTACTGCCCCTGCGCGTCACCCTGTCCGTGCACGTCGCCCTGTCCGTGCTCGTCGTGGTCGTGACCGCTCATGCCGTCCTCCTCAGCGTGACGAGGTCGGCGAGCTCCGCGTCGGTGAGTTCGGTCAGTGCCGCCTCGCCTCCGGTGAGCACGGCCTCGGCCAAGGAACGCTTCGCGGTGAGCAGTTCGGCGATCCGGTCCTCCACCGTGCCCTCCGTGACCAGCCGGTGTACCTGGACGGGCTGCGTCTGCCCGATCCGGTAGGCGCGGTCCGTCGCCTGCTCCTCCACGGCCGGGTTCCACCAGCGGTCGTAATGGATCACATGGCCGGCCCGGGTGAGGTTCAGGCCCGTACCCGCCGCCTTCAACGACAGCAGGAAGACCGGCACCTCCCCGGCCTGGAAGCGGTCGACCATCACCTCCCGCTGGACGACCGGCGTTCCGCCGTGCAGCAGCTGCGTGGGGACGCCACGGGCACCGAGGTGCTCTTCGAGGAGGCGCGCCATCTCCACGTACTGCGTGAAGATCAGCACCGAACCGTCCTCCGCGAGGATGGTGTCCAGCAGTTCGTCGAGCAGTTCGAGCTTTCCGGAGCGCGTGGTGAGACCCGGCGCCGTCTCCTTCAGGTACTGCGCAGGATGGTTGCAGATCTGCTTGAGCACGGTGAGCAGCCTCATCACCAGCCCGCGCCGCGCCATGCCGTCGGCCGCCTCGATGCGCGCGAGCGTCTCGCGGACCGCCGCTTCGTACAGCGCCACCTGCTCGCGGCCGAGTGGCACCGGGTGGTCGGTCTCCGTCTTCGGCGGCAGTTCGGGTGCGATGCCCGGGTCGGATTTCTTCCGCCGGAGGATGAAGGGCCGGACGAGCCGGGCGAGGCGTTCCGCGGCACCCGGCACCTCACCGCCTTCGATGTCGCGGGCATGCAGCGCCCGGAAGGACTTGAGCGGCCCGAGCAGTCCCGGGGTGGTCCAGTCGAGCAGCGCCCACAGCTCGGAGAGGTTGTTCTCCACGGGGGTGCCCGTGAGGGCCACTCGTGCGGGCGCCTTGATCGTGCGCAGTGCCTTGGCCGTGGACGACTGCGGGTTCTTCACGTGCTGCGCCTCGTCGGCGACGACCAGCCCCCAGGAACACTCGGCCAGCCTCTTCGCGCTGCTGCGCATCGTGCCGTACGTGGTGAGGACGAAGCCGCCCTTCTGGAGGTCTGCCAGGCTGCGGCCCGTGCCGTGGAAACGCCGTACGGGCACGCCGGGCGCGAACCGTTCGATCTCCCGCTGCCAGTTCCCGAGCAGCGAGGCCGGGCAGACCACGAGGGTCGGGTCGGGGTGGTCGCGGTGAAGGTGCAGGGCGATGGTGGTGACGGTCTTGCCCAGCCCCATGTCGTCGGCGAGACAGCCGCCGAGCCCGAGGGCGGTCATGCGGTCCAGCCACGCCAGGCCGCGGAGCTGGTAGTCCCGGAGGGTGGCCTGGAGCCCGGCGGGCTTCTCCAGGGGCGCGACGTCGGTGGTGAGGCGCGTGCGCAGGCCGGCGAGAGCTCCGAGCGGTACGACCTCGACGCGTTCCCCGTCGACGTCGGTCTCGCCGGCGAGCGTCACGGCGAGCGCTTCGGTCGGATCGAGGTACCCCAGCTCGCGCTTACGCGCCTTGCGTACGAGTGCGGGATCCACCAGCACCCACTGGTCGCGCAGCCGTACGAGGGGGCGGTGCGCCTCGGCGAGCACGTTCATCTCCGCGTCGCTCAAGGGGACTCCGCCGAGGGCCAGCTGCCATTCGAAGCTCAGCAGGCGCTCGGCGTCGAAGAATCCGAACCCGTCGGCCGCCGACCCCGGCGCCGGCCGGAGAACAGCGTTCGCGGTCAGCCCCCGGGCCAGCTCCTTCGGCCAGTGGACGGCGACCCCCGCGGCCTTCAGGCGCGGCGCGGCGTCCCCCAGCAGTTCGTACAGCTCTTCTTCGTCGAGCGACAGCACATCGGGCACGTCACGGTCGAGCAGCCGGCCGAGCGGGGGCCAGACGCGAGCCGCCCTGCGCAGGGCGAGCAGCGTGTCCACCTGCGCGCGCGGCCCGAATCCGTCGGGCGCCTCCCCTTTCCACAGCTGCCGGGCGTCGGCAACCAGCGTCGGATCAGTGAGGTGGCTGACCTGCAGCACAGCAGCGGCGGCCCCGGCCCTGCCACTTGTCTCCGCCGTTTCCCGCGCCGCTGTCTCCGCTTCCGATGTCTCCTGCGCCTGCCGCGTCTGCGACGTCGGTGGTGCCTGCGTCGTTGACGGCGTCGGTGGTGCCTGCGACGTTGACGGCGTCGGCGGCATCTCCGGTGTTTCTGCCTCCGCCGACATGTCGAACAGTTCGTGCGCTGCCAGATCCAGGCGCAGGGAGATCCGTACCCCGCTGTCCACACCCGCCGCGACCTCCGCGGCCCAGTCCCGCGCTCCGGGCAGCCGCTGCGGCTCCGAGGCGGCGAACGGGGCACCTGCCACGTCCGCCGCTGCCGGCGTGCGCGGCAGGGCGTCGACGACGGCATCGATGAAGGCACGGACCAGTGCGTTCGGTGCATGCAGTTGGAGGGGCCTGCTGTCCGGCACGGGGACGGCGTACGCCTCCACAGGCATGGCTGCGGCGATCGCCCGCACCTGCGCGGCGTCCTCGGCGTCCAGCGGGCCGGCTCGCCAGGCGTCCACATCACCGGAGGTGAGCCCCGGGAGCATCCGACCGCGCGCCGCGAGATGCAGCGCCTGCAGGGCCGCAGCGCCCCAGCAGGCGGAAGCGGGATGCGCGGCCGGGTCGTGACGTGCCCGGACGAGCAGCGGCAGGGCGTCGGCGACGGTCAGCCGCAGCGCGGGGACCGTACGGCTACGGACGGAGTTGCCGTGCCGCCGCACGGCCTTCAGCTCCGTCACTTCCGCCGCTTCGACGGACTCGGGCAGCGGCAGACCGTCCGGACTCCAGAAAGCGATCTTCCCGGCCCGCGGCGGCTCGTCGGGCAGGAACACAGCGGCGTACCGAACCGCGCCCGGCGACGCCACGGCCGACGCGGACGACGCGGCGTTGGTCGACCGGGGCTCCCCGGCCCCGTCCCGCGCGCTCGTCTCCCACCGTCTTGCCATGCCGTTCCGTTCGTGTCGTGCTCCGACTCGTGAGTCTACGGTCGCCTCCATTTGATCCCCCCTTGCCTCCGCCGGGCGACCGCGGCGGCGATGCCGCGACCCAGCGTGAAATTCATGGAAGCAGATAGCACTGACAATGCCCGACAATCTCCCCGCCGACGGGTTATCCACAGGCATAAGAGCTGGTCAAGAAATTTTCTCCCACAGCCCACCGCGATCCGCTAACGTTCCCCCGTCGATAACTCTCCGTAGTTTTCGGAGTGCGGCGAGCAGCCTTCAGCGCCCCGGCCGAAGCCTGCTCGCCGCCGATGACCGTCCCAACCGATCACCCGGGAGCAGACACATGTCCGACCGGCCCCGCGCACTCACCACCGCGCCCCGCACCCTGACCCCCTCCCCTGTGCCCGGAACCTCACCCCCGACCCGCACCCCACGCAATCGGAGCCGGCCGCCCGACGCACAGCCCGGCCACCGCCCGGGAGAAGCCACTCCCCACTCCCCCACCGGCGAGCAGCTGGCCGCCGCCGACGCCTTCCACGCGGGCGACCATCTTGCGATCCAGGCCGGAGCGGGCACGGGCAAGACGACCACGCTGGCCATGCTCGCCCGCAGCACTCGCCGCCCCGGCCGATACCTGGCCTTCAACAAAGCCATCGCGCAGGACGCGGCCCGGCGCTTCCCCGCTCACGTCACGTGCAGTACGGCGCATTCCTTGGCGTACGCCGCCGTCGGCCATCGGTTCCAGCGGCGGATGAGCGCACCACGCCAGGCAGGCTGGCGGACCGGCGCCGCTCTGGGCATCGAACCAGGCTTCCGGCTCCGCCTCGGCACACGAACACTGACCAGCAAGGCCCTCTCGTACACGGTCCTGGGCACCGTCGCCGGCTACTGCCGCTCTGCCGCCCCGGCACTCACCGCCGCTCACGTGCCACAACTCCGTGGTGCCGAGTCGGACGCACTGCACGACCAGTTGGCGCAGATCGTCCTCCCGTACGCCCGCAAGGCATGGGCCGATCTGCAAGATCCCGACCGAGGGGCCGTCCGCTTCGAGCACGATCACTACCTCAAGATGTGGGCGCTGAGCGCACCGGTCATCGAGACGGATTTCTTACTCCTGGACGAAGCCCAGGACACCAACCCCGTGGTCGAGCAGGTCTTCAACGCCCAGCGCTCGCACGCTCAGCTCGTCCTCGTCGGCGACTCCGCCCAGGCCATCTACGGCTGGCGAGGCGCACGTGATGTGATGACCGGGTTCCGCGGCAGACAGCTCACGCTCTCCCGATCCTTCCGGTTCGGGCCCGCGCTGGCAGCGGAAGCGAACCGCTGGCTGGCCGTCGTCGACGCCCCCGTCCGGCTCATCGGATCACGACTGCTCGACACCGAGCTGGCCCCCGCGCCCCGCCCTGATGCGGTGCTCTGCCGGTCCAACGCCGGCGCGATGGCAGAGGTCATGAAGCTGCTGTCGGATGGACGCAGAGTCGCACTGACAGGCGGTGGCGAAGCACTGACAGCACTGGCCCGAGCCGCACATGATCTCCAGCTCGGCAGACGGACAGCCCACCCGGAACTGATGTTGTTCCCGTCCTGGGAGGAGCTGCGGGAGTATGCCACCTCCGACCCGACCGGCCGAGACCTGCTGCCACTGGTCGAACTCCTCGATGAGCACAGCGCCGACAGCGTCCTCCGAGCCCTGCGCTGCCTGTCGAGCGAGGAGACGGCCGAAACCACGGTGTCGACTGCCCACCGCGCGAAGGGGCGGGAGTGGCCGAGCGTGCGCATCGCCGCCGACTTCACAGAGCCGGAAGAGCTGGAAGACACCGACGAGAACGGCGAGCCTTTGCCCGGCCCGGTCGATCTCGCTGAGGCGCGGTTGGCGTACGTGGCGGTCACCCGGGCCCGGGAACGCCTCGACCTCGGCGGACTGTCCTGGATCAACAGCCACCCGGCGGGAGACATCGGAACGGGTGACGTCGGGGCGCTGGCGTCGGGATCATGACGTCTGAACGTGTCTCGGGCGCCCGGACGCTCGGGTGCTCGAAGGCTCGAAGGCGCGAGCACGGACAGTAGCTATCCCCTCCATTCCGGGCCCTCTCACGAGTTATCCACAGGCCGAACCAGAGACGTGACGGATGGCCCCAACCGGAGGATCCTTGACAAGAAGGTTGAGGAGAGCGGAACCGCCAGGACTTGGTAAATCCCTAGTTCAGCGGGCTGGAGCACGCCAAGAAGGGAGAGAGCCGGCCGACCGGAAGCTGCGGTGAGCCGAGATGGGTGAACGGCGACGAGGCGGGGTGAGTGGTGAGGAGAGATGCGCACGGGGAGTGAGCCTGTCGAAGCGCGGAGCGTGCTGAAGACGCGTCGGACGCTCGCGCTGTGGGGGCTGGTCTGGGCGGCCGCCGGAGTGGCCGTCTTCCTGATCGCCGGGCGCTCCGGGTGGGCCGCGGCCTGTGCGGTGCTGGCGGCGCTGGCCGCTACGGACCTTGTGATCGTGTGCCGGCACATACGCCAAGGGCCGCACTACCAGCCCGGCAAGAACATCCCTCCGTACGAACCGGACAGGGGCCGCAACACCGGGTACGGCCCTGGTGGCGGCGACCATGCCCGTGGGGTTGCCGGAGGCCGGGACGACGGCGGTGGCAGCAGCAACGGCGACGGCAACCACAACAGCGATGCTGGTGGCCGCTGAGCAGATGACATATAGGGGCGGAGGGGGAGGCGGGGTGGGGGCGGGGGGGCGGGGCCCCCTCGGAGCAGCGGAGCAAAAGGAGGCCAGAGGCCCCCGCCCCCGACCTCACCCCACCCCCACCCCGCCTTCACACCCCCAGTCCCCCGCTCGCTCCCCCAATCCCTCGCCCCCCCCAGCCCCAGCCCCAGTTCCAGTCCCCCGCTCACTCCCCCAAGTCATCCGGCGGTAGCGGGAATCGTGCTGCTTCGATGAAGTCCGGGCGGGGGTCCAGCGCGGCGGCCAGGCGGAAGTGGCGCAGCGCCTCGTCCGGGCGGTTGGCGCGCTGGAGGGTGCGGCCGAGGGCGAAGTGCGCGAAGGCGTTGTCCGGCTCGCGTTCGAGGACGACCTGAAACTCCAGCTCGGCAGGGCGCAGTTGCGCCGCCAGGAAGAAGGCCCGGGCGCGCAGCAGCCGGGCGGCGGTGTTCTCCGGGTGGGCGGCGATGACCGGGTCCAGAAGCTGAACGGCACCCCGCGGGTCGCGCGCGGCCAGCAGTTGTTCAGCCGCGCGGAAGTCGATGACATGCGTCTCGGGGGTGCGCTCGGTCACGGCCGTCTCCTCTCCGACACGTACAGGCAATTCACCTCGTACGTACGGGCACTCGCCTTGTCCCGGATACGGGCACTCGCTTGTCACACATACGGACATGGGCACCCGCGCCGTACCGGTGGCCGCCACGTTCAGCGACTCGCCGACCGCGCGCAGCCCGGAACGCCGACCGCCCGGTCGTTACGTAAGCCCCAACAAAGCCGCCCGCCACCACATTCCCCGCCCCGACCCCGCCCACCCTCGCAAGCCCACTCGCACCCACAGGCCCGGCCTCAGCCGCCCCAACCCCAACCCCAGCCCCCAGCCCGGGCCCCAGGATCACAGGGGCCCACGGGGCCACCCGAGGACCCACAGACCCACAACTCCCCGCCCCTACAAACTGATGTGGTAAGCCTTCCGAAGCGTCTCGTGGACCGTCCACCGCGTCCGGTCGCCCTCGCGCAGGAAGCACGCGTCGCCGGGACCGACCTCAAGGGTCGAGCCGCCCTCGACCTCGATGGTGGCGCGGCCGGACACGACGACGAACAGTTCGTTGGCCTCCACGTCCGTCACGACGCCCGGCGTGATCTGCCAGATGCCGCGGAGCTGCTTGCCGTCCGGGGACTCCCAGTACACCTTGCCGGTGACGACGGGATCGCCGGAGACGATCTGTTCCGGGTCCAGCGGCTCGGGTTCCAGTTCGGCGTCCGGGACGCCGGGTATGTTGACGACGAACGACGCGGGGCCAAGATCGGTAGCTGTCATGGCGCGAGGCTACCGCCCGGCCTCAGCGGGACCGCAGCCGCTCCCAGACCTCGCGCACCTGCGGTTCGAGGGCTTCCAGCGGGCCGTCGTTGTCGATGACGTGGTCCGCGATCGCGAGGCGCTGCTTCCGGTCGGCCTGCGCGTTCATGCGCGCCTTTGCCTCGTCCTCGGTCATGCCGCGCAGCTCCACCAGGCGCCGCAGTTGCGTCCCGGGGGCGGCGTCGACCACGACGATCACGTCGTAGAGGGGGGCGAGGCCGTTCTCGGTCAGCAGGGGCACGTCATGGACGACCACCGCGTCCGCACCGGCCGCGGCCTCCAGTTCGGCGGATCGGGCGCCGACGAGGGGGTGCACGATGGCGTTGAGCGCCTTGAGCCTGTCGGGGTCGGCGAAGACGAGGGCACCCAGTTTGGGCCGGTCCAGGGTGCCGTCCGGGGTCAGTACGTCCGTACCGAATGCTTCGACGACGGCGGCGAGGCCGGGCGTACCCGGCTCGACGACCTCTCGTGCGATCTTGTCCGCGTCCACGATCACCGCGCCGTACGACGCGAGCAGCCGCGACACCTCGCTCTTGCCCGCGCCGATGCCGCCTGTGAGCCCCACCTTGACCATGCGCCCCACGCTATACGGAGGTCCGGCTCCAGCGCAGCGCCGGGCCAATGCCCTCAAGGCAGGGTCAGACGAGACTCCCGGCCGGTCTCCCGCCCAAGGCCATCCCCCGCTCCCATCCCCCGCTCCCCCGCGCAGCACCGGCTCAGGCGCTTCCCTCCCCCAGGTCGCGCTCGCGGTCGGCCAGGAAGCGTTCCAGCTCGCGGCCGATCTCCTCGGCCGAGGGCAGTTCGGCAGGCTCGGCCACGAGGTTGCCGCGGCTCTCGGCTCCGGCCACCGCGTCGTACTGGTGCTCAAGGCCGCTGACCAGCGCAACCAGTTCCTCATCGCCCTCCGAGATCTGCCGTTCGATCTCTTCCTGCGTGCGCAGCGCTTCGGTGCGCAGCGCGTGCGCGGCACTGGGCAGGACCAGGCCGGTCGCGGCGGTGACTGCTTCCAGTGCGGTCAGCGCGGCGTCCGGGTAGGCGGAGCGCGCGACGTAGTGCGGTACGTGGGCGGCGACGCCCAGTACGTCGTGGCCGGCTTCCGCGAGCCGGTACTCGATCAGCGCCTCGACGCTGCCGGGGACCTGAGCCTGCTCGAAGAGATCGCGGTGGCCCGGGGTCAGGTCGGTGCGGTTGCCGTGCGGGGTGATGCCGACGGGGCGGGTGTGCGGGACGCCCATCGGGATGCCGTGGAAGCTGACCGAGAGGCGTACGTTCAGCCGCTCGACCATCTCGCGTACCGCGGCCGTGAAGCGTTCCCACTCCACGTCCGGCTCGGGCCCGGAGAGCAGCAGGAAGGGGGCGCCGGTGGCGTCGTGGACCAGGCGCAGTTCGATGCTGGGCGTCTCGTACGAGCTCCAGCGGCCGTGGTCGAAGGTGAGCATCGGGCGACGGGCTCGGTAGTCCACGAGACGGTCGTGGTCGAAGCGGGCGACGACCTCGTTCGGCAGCCCCTCCAGGAGGGACTCGACGATCTGGTCGCCGGTCTCGCCGGCGTCGATGTAGCCGTCCAGGTGGTACAGCAGCACCAGCCCGGCGGAGTCGCGGGAGGCGATCGCGTCGACCGCCGCGAGCCCGCTCGGCTCCCATTCGTACAAACCCTGGGGATCCAACACAGTGACCGCTCCTCCTCGATGTCCGCCCGGAACAACGCGGTGCGGGGCACATGCATTCCCGCTCCGCGGGCTGTCACCCACGCGTGCGGACGTCAATGACGTCAAAGGCCCTGCGGACCGCCCGCTGTTTGGAACCGCTCCCGCGAACGCCCCTGCCCCGTCCGGCGCTTACGGAACCCGCCTTACCGGCGCAGCGAAGCGGTCCGCCGGCCTGGCGAAGCGTTCCTCCGGCCTGGCGAACCGATCCGCCTGCTCGGCGAGCCGGTCCACCGCCCCCGCGAGCGATTCAAGCAAGCACTCGCCCCGCGAGCGGACCCAGCAACCACTCAGCCCGTGGGCGCGAAAGCCGCCCCGCCCAAGGGATTGACGACCGCCCCATCCACCTCTACTTTCACGGAAGCCCAGAGTGTTCACGTAACAACTCACAGTTCACATATGAGGACGTGACGGGACGCACTCGCCGACACCTCACGCACGCACCACCCACCTACCGCACCCTCACGCCCCGCACGCACACACGCACCACCCCGTCTCCCCGTCTTCCCTCCCCCACGCAAAGGAAGGCCCCAGGATGCGCACCCCCCGACCTCTCCTGGCACTCCACGCCCGGCCGCTGCTGCTCGTGCCGGTCGCCGCCCTGGTAGCGGCAGGCACCCTCTTCGCCGTCTCCGCCACGGCGGATGCCACGAACACCAACGCCACGAAGATCAGCGCCACAAACACCAGTGCCACGAACACCAACGCCTCCAACGCCACAGACGCCGCGCAGCCCCCCGCGGGCACCCGCGGCGTCATCGACGTCTCCACGGCCGCCCAGCTCAAGGACGCGATGAGCGCGGCGCGCCCCGGCGACATGATTCAGCTCGCGGACGGTACGTACCGCGGCAACTTCAAGACCTCCGTCGCCGGCAGCGCCTCTTCCCGCATCACCCTGACCGGCTCTTCCAAGGCCGTACTGACCGCGAGCGGCGGCTACGGGCTGCACCTGAACGGCGCCTCGTACTGGACGGTGAAGGGCCTCACGATCACCGGCGGGCAGAAGGGGATCATGGCGGACGCCGCCCGGGGCGTCGTCATCGACTCCGTCACCGTGCACGGGCTCGACATGGAGGGCGTCCACTTCCGCCACTCCAGCAAGGACGGCGTGATCAAGGATTCCCGGATCTACGACACCGGCAGAGACGGCCGCGGCATGGGCGAGGGCGTCTACGTGGGCGGCGCGGGGGATCTCGGAGACAACAGCGACAACGTCGAGATACGCGGTAACACCATCGGCCCGGATGTCGGCGGCGAGAACATCGACATCAAGGAAGGGACCACGGGCGCGAAGATCATCGGCAACACGTTCGACGGGAGCGGGCTCACCGGAACCCACTACGACGACTCCTGGGTCGACGTGAAGGGCAACGACGTCCTGGTCGAGAACAACACCGGTACGCACACGACCAACAACGGCTACGAAACACACACGCAGCAGTCGGGCTGGGGCTGCGGAACGGTCTTCCGCGGCAACAAATCCGACCTCAGCGATGCCTCGGGCTCCGGCCGCTACGGGTTCAACATCACCAACTACGACGCGGCGGACTGCCCGGTCACGATCACCGGCGACAACACGGTGACAGGCGGCCGCGGCATCGCCAACCCGGGCGTACCCGTGAGCTGGGCCCCCACCGCTGAGTCCGTGAGCTGAGCTGCTGAGCCCCCCCCCCCCCGCTGAACCCGTGAGCCGAGCTGCTGCCCCCTGAGCTGACCCAGCTGACCCAGCCGACCCAGCTGATCTACTGAGCCGACCCGCTGAGCTGAGAGGCACAACAGCATGGAGGCCCGCCCCCCGAAGGGGACGGGCCTCCATCGCTATCGGCTAGCGACTGGCGCTAGCGCGGTGAGCGCTTGCTCAGCTCTGGCCGCCGGCCAGCTTCTCGCGGAGCGCGGCCAGCGCCTCGTCCGACGCGAGGGCGCCGGAGTTGTCCGCCGACTCCGAGGAGTACGAGCCGCCGGAGACGTTGCCGCCGCCGCCACCCTGGCCACCGGCCGCCGGCGCCGCAGCGCCCTCGGCCGCAGCCTGCTCGTCGGCCTCGCGGGACTTGATGACCTGCGCCTGGTGCTGCTCGAAGCGCTGCTGGGCCTCGGCGTACTGGTTCTCCCAGGCCTCGCGCTGGGCCTCGTAGCCCTCCAGCCAGTCGTTGGTCTCCGGGTCGAAGCCCTCGGGGTAGATGTAGTTGCCCTGGTCGTCGTAGGACGCGGCCATGCCGTACAGGGTCGGGTCGAACTCGACCGCCGTCGGGTCGGCACCGAAGGACTCGTTGGCCTGCTTCAGCGAGAGGCTGATGCGGCGGCGCTCGAGGTCGATGTCGATGACCTTGACGAAGATCTCGTCGTTGACCTGGACGACCTGCTCCGGGATCTCCACGTGGCGCTCGGCCAGCTCGGAGATGTGGACCAGGCCCTCGATGCCCTCGTCGACGCGGACGAACGCACCGAACGGAACGAGCTTGGTGACCTTACCCGGGACGACCTGACCGATCTGGTGGGTCCGGGCGAACTGCTGCCACGGGTCTTCCTGGGTCGCCTTGAGCGACAGGGACACGCGCTCGCGGTCCATGTCGACGTCCAGGACCTCGACCGTGACCTCCTGGCCGACCTCGACGACCTCGGACGGGTGGTCGATGTGCTTCCAGGACAGCTCGGAAACGTGGACCAGACCGTCGACGCCACCCAGGTCCACGAAGGCACCGAAGTTGACGATGGAGGAGACGACGCCGGAGCGCACCTGACCCTTCTGGAGGGTGGTGAGGAAGGTCTGACGGACCTCGCTCTGGGTCTGCTCCAGCCAGGCACGGCGGGACAGGACCACGTTGTTGCGGTTCTTGTCCAGCTCGATGATCTTGGCCTCGAGCTCCTTGCCCACGTAGGGCTGCAGGTCGCGGACGCGGCGCATCTCGACCAGGGAGGCGGGGAGGAAGCCACGGAGGCCGATGTCGAGGATGAGACCACCCTTGACGACCTCGATGACGGTACCGGTGACGATCCCGTCCTCTTCCTTGATCTTCTCGATGGTGCCCCAGGCACGCTCGTACTGGGCGCGCTTCTTCGAGAGGATCAGGCGGCCTTCCTTGTCCTCCTTCTGGAGAACCAGGGCCTCGATCTCGTCACCGACGGCGACGACCTCGTTCGGGTCGACGTCGTGCTTGATGGAGAGCTCGCGGCTGGGGATGACGCCTTCGGTCTTGTAACCGATGTCGAGCAGGACCTCGTCCCGGTCGACCTTCACGATGACGCCGTCGACGATGTCGCCGTCGTTGAAGTACTTGATCGTCTCGTCGATCGCGGCGAGGAAGGCTTCCTCGTTACCGATGTCGTTGACCGCTACCTGCGGGGTGGTGGCGGTGGTCTCGGTGCTGCTCGTCATGTGGGAAAGGGCTCCGGTACGGACATTGAAGTCGTAGGTACTGCTACGCCGAGAGCCTTTATCGCTTCTGCAGAAGTCGGACAGCAATGAGGCGCGCCCTCCGGAACTCCGGAGAATCCGGTCAGCGCCTCGAAACCGAGGGGACATGCAACAGATGCGAGCGCGACCTGCTCCGTCTGAGGTGCGCAGGCCCGCAGCGCAACTTGTAGCATACGGGGGCAGCCGGACACGGTCAATGCGCGAAGGCGCACACCGCGGGCGGATCGCCTCATAACCGGCACATGTCGGGTACGAGAGAGCCGCACAGCCTTGCCGTTGCAGGCCACAGGGGCCTGACCAAGTCCATCGCGGGGCTGTGACCAGCCAGGCTCAGCGGCCCCACGAACCTCAGAAAACTACAAGCTTCGGCGAAGGATACGCGACGGGCTCGATGAACCACTACGACGACTCCCCCGACACCCGTCTCATGGGGGCCGACGACACCCACCCCATGGGGGCCGATGCCGGCACCGGGGCCGCCGGGGACGACGACTCCGTGGCCGTACGGCGGAGCGCCGGGGACGCGGAGAGCAGCCGGGCCAGCCGTGGCTGGTGGGACCGCAACGCCGACGAGTACCAGATCGAGCACGGCGGCTTTCTGGGTGACGACCGCTTCGTGTGGGGTCCCGAGGGGCTGGACGAGGCGGAGGCCGGGCTGCTGGGGCCGGCGGCCGAGCTCAAGGGCCTGCGGGTCCTGGAGATCGGTGCGGGTGCGGCACAGTGCGCGCGCTGGCTGGCGGCGCAGGGCGCGCATCCGGTGGCGCTGGATCTCTCGCACCGGCAGTTGCAGCACGCCCTCCGGATCGGTGCCGACATTCAGGCGCAGGGTTCCGCGGCCCCGGAGGTGGCGCTGGTGGAGGCGGACGCCGGGGTGCTGCCGTTCGCGGACGGCAGTTTCGATCTCGCGTGCTCGGCCTACGGGGCGGTGCCCTTCGTCGCCGATCCGGTACGGGTCTTCCGCGAGGTGCACCGGGTACTGCGGCCGGGCGGCCGCTGGGTCTTCTCGGTGACGCACCCCATCCGCTGGGCCTTCCCGGACGAGCCCGGCCCCGAGGGTCTGTCGGTCGCGGCCTCCTACTTCGACCGCGTGCCCTACGTGGAGCAGGACGAGCGGGGCGAGGCCGTGTACGTGGAGCACCACCGCACCCTCGGTGACCGCGTACGCGACGTCGTGGCGGCCGGCTTCCGCCTGGAGGACCTGGTCGAGCCGGAGTGGCCCGCCTGGAACACCCAGGAGTGGGGCGGCTGGTCCCCCTTGCGAGGCGGCCTGATCCCGGGCACCGCGATCTTCGTATGCCGACGGGACCCGTGAACCGGTCGCCCCGGTGAACCGGTGAGTCGATGCCCCCCACCGGTTCACCGATGACCCACCGGTGAACCGATGGCCCCGTGAGCAGTCACTGCCCTCCCACGAGGCCGCGCGGGCCGCACGGCCTCGTGGGAGGGGCTTCGGCGTACATGAGGACGCTCCGGGCGCGGCGCCGAATTGGCCACTTGCGTACGCGAGTTGCGACTGCCTCCCTTCCGGTCTTCCGGCGGGTGTGGGGCGGATGGGACTGTTGAGGCGGCCGAGGTGCACGGGACCGGCCGGGTTAAGCTCAGCTGCTCAACTGACCAGCAACAACAGCGCGATGCGCGGTGCGGGACATCCGCCGCGCCGCGCTCGGAAAAATGGGGGAACGTCTTGCGACAGTCTCTGCTCGGGCGAGGGATGATCACTCTCGCCGCGACCGCGGTCCTGGCCGGTGGCGCGGTCGCCACGGCCCCGGCGGCCGGCGCCGTCGGCAGCTCGAAGTGCAACTGGGACTACTCCAACGTCCAGTTCGACGTGCTGCAGAAGGCCGCTCTGCGCACCGGACCCAGCACCAAGTACTCCTCGAAGGGCACGTTGTCCAAGGGGACGAAGTTCTACTACTACTGCGAGTACACCAAGGGCTCCACTAGCTGGATCTACGGCAAGGTGCAGTCCGGCGCCCACAAGGGCGCCAAGGGCTGGGCCTACGGCAAGAAGATCGGCCTGCTCAAGTAACGCGGCGTGGATGCGCCCCCGAGGGGCCGGCGACCATGTCGTCGGCCCCTCGGGGGCCCCGGACACCGACCGGGGCGACGCCCGATCGCCTTGTCCGCCGTCCTCCGCCGTCCTCCGCCGATCATCAGCGGCCCCTGGGCGGATCCCTTCGCGCCACTGCCCGGTAGGGTTACGCCGAATCGAGCCACCCCGGCGGCCACGGACGCCGCCCGGTCGCCCAGAAGGAGCCCCGGCCCCATGACACGCAGGTCGCCGTTCCGGGCGCCCGTCGCGATGATGACCGCGACCGCGGCGCTGCTGACGCTGAGCGGATGCATGACCGTCCACGGCGAACTGGCCGTGATCCCGGCAGTGTCCGCCAAAGCCGACGCCGATAAAGCCGTGAAGCAGTTCGTCGCCGGGTACAACGAGGCCAACGCGGCCCACGACCCAGCAGTGACGACCAACTACGAAACGGGCGCACTGCAGGACATCGACGAGGCCTCCATCAAGATCGACCGCCAGCACGGCCGGGGCTTCCAGCCGCTGAAGCTGAGCGACACGAAGATCGTCATCCCCAAGATGGCGGGATGGCCGAAGTTCTTCCTCGCCGACGCGCTCAGCAACAAGTCCGGACGCTGGCTCTTGGCCTTCACCCGCAACGGCCCGCAGGAGAAGTGGAAGGCCGCCTACCTCCTGCCGTCGCCGGCAGGCGGACTGCCGCAGTTCGCCACCGACAAGGACGGCTACGCCAAGGCCGTACCGGCCGGCAAGGGTTCCGCCGGGCTGGCCATCGACCCCGGCAAGCTCGGCAACGCCTACGCCAAGTACCTCAAGACCGGCAACGGCGACATCTTCGCCCCCGGGCCGCACACCGACCGTCTGCGGCAGCAGCGCACGGCCGCCGCCAAGCAGGTGGGGCAGCGCACCGAGACCATCGACCAGGCGTACAAGTTCCCGGCGATGGCGCTGCGCACGAAGGACGGCGGCGCGCTGGCCTTCTTCGCGACGCGCTCCTTCCAGCGCAAGACGCTGCCCGCCGGCCACTCGTTCAACATCACTCCTGAGATCCAGGCGGTCCTGGACGGGCCGAAGAAGCAGACCAACAAAATGACCTTCACCTCCGTCTCCGAGCAGATGGTGAAGGTGCCTGCCAAGAAGAACGGCGGCCAGGTGGCCTTCCTGCAGCGGCTGCCCAAGCAGACGGCCGCCAAGGCCGAGTAGCGGTCTCCGCAGCGAGCCGGGACGACCGCGGCTCCGCGCCACCGGCCCGGGGGTGTCCCCGCCACCGGCCCGAGGGCCCCATGAAGAGCGGCAGCGGCGCCGGCCCCCTGAGGCGGCCCGCTGCCCCGCGAGACACTGGTCGGGTGATCCGCCGTGATGAACTCGATGCTCTGCCCGTACGGTCCGCGCTGCCCACGCTCCGTGAGGCTCTGGAGGGTGCCGGGACCGCCGTTCTGTGTGCGCCTCCGGGCACCGGCAAGACGACTCTCGTGCCGCTGGCGCTGGCGGACCTGACGGAGAGCGGCTCGCCCGTACGCAAGGTGCTGGTCGCGGAACCGCGGCGGATCGCGGCGCGTGCGGCGGCCCGGCGGATGGCGTGGCTGCTCGGGGAGCGCGTGGGCGAGCGGGTGGGGTTCACCGTGCGCGGGGAGCGCGCTGTGGGGGCGCGCACTGTCGTGGAGGTGGTGACGACAGGCGTGCTGCTCCAGCGGCTCCAGCATGATCAGGAACTCCCCGGCGTGGACATCGTTGTACTGGATGAGTGCCACGAGCGGCATCTGGACGCGGATACGGCGGCCGCGTTCCTGCTGGACGTACGGGAGGCACTGCGGCCGGAGCTGCGGCTGGTGGCGGCCTCGGCGACGACGGACGCTGAGGGCTGGTCGCGGCTGCTGGGGGACGCGCCGGTGGTGGCGGCCCAGGGGGTGTCGCATCCGGTGGAGACGGTGTGGGCGCCCCCGGAGCGGCCGGTGCGTCCGGCGCACGGGATGCGGGTGGATCCGGCGCTGCTGACACATGTCGCCTCGGTGGTGCGGCGTGCGCTGCGTGAGCGGGAGGGGGACGTGCTGTGTTTTCTGCCGGGCGTGGGGGAGATCGCCCGGGTGGCCGGGCAGCTGGCCGATCTGGCGGCCGCCGGGGTCGAGGTGCTGCAGGTGCACGGCCGGGCACCGGCGGCGGTGCAGGACGCGGTGCTGGCCGGAGCGGGTGACCGGCGGCGGGTGGTGCTGGCGACGTCGGTGGCGGAGTCGAGCCTGACGGTTCCCGGAGTACGGGTGGTGGTCGACTGCGGCCTGGCGCGCGAGCCGCGGATGGATCATGCGCGGGGGCTGAGCGCGCTGACGACGGTACGGGCATCGCAGGCGGCGGCGCGGCAGCGGGCCGGCCGCGCGGGGCGTGAGGCACCCGGTGCGGTCTATCGCTGCTGGTCGGAGGGGGAGAACGGGCGGCTGCCGCGGTTCCCGTCCCCGGAGATCAAGGTCGCGGACCTGACGGCGTTCGCGCTGCAGGCCGCGTGCTGGGGCGATCCGGACGCGTCGGGCCTGGCACTGCCGGATGCCCCGCCGGGCGGGGCGATGGCGGCGGCGCGGGACGTGCTGACGGCGGTGGGTGCGGTGGACGCGGCCGGCCGCGCGACGGAGCGGGGCGTACGGATGGCCCGGCTCGGTCTGCACCCGCGGCTGGCGCGCGCCCTGCTGGACGGTGCGGCACAGGTGGGCACGCGGCGGGCGGCGGAGGTCGTGGCACTGCTCAGCGAGGAGCCACCGCGCGAGTACGGCGACGATCTCGCCGACGCCTGGCGCACGGCCCGCCGCGGGCGCGACGCGTACGCCGGCCGGTGGCGGCAGGAGTCCCGGCGGCTGGCCTCCGCCCTGTCCGGCGCTTCGGAGACGCCCGGCACCTCGGAGACGTCCGGCACCTCGGGGACGCCCGACGCCTCGGAAACGTCCAGGACCTCGTGGACGCCCGACGCGTCGGGGGCAAGTACAGCGGTTACTGCGGCAGCGACCGGCGCTGTGAGGCATGACCCCGGCGCATCCTCCCGCGTAGGCGCCGTGCCCTCCCCCGGTGGCCGCGGGCCGTCGTCCCCTGCGGCGGCCACGTCGTCGTCCGGCGAGAGTGACGACGTGGTGGCGGGGATCGTGGCGGCGCTGGCTTTCCCCGAGCGGGTGGCCCGTAAGCGCGGTGCGGGTGCGTACGTGATGGCGTCGGGGACGGGTGCCGAGGTCGGCGACGGGTCGCGGCTGCGGAGTGCCGAGTGGCTGGCGGTGGCCGTGGCGGACCGGCCGGTGACGGCGGCATCGGCCCGGGTGCGGCTCGCGGCCGTGGTCGACGAGGGGACGGCGCGGGCAGCGGCAGGGGCCCTGTACGCAGAGGCCGAGGAGGTCGGCTGGGCGGACGGCGACGTGGTCGCGCGAAGTGTGGCACGGCTCGGCGCGATCGAGTTGGTGTCCCGGCCGCTGCGGGACGCGGATCCGGCGCTCGTGCGAGAGGCGCTGGTAGAGGGTCTGCGCAGGGAAGGGCTCGGGCTGCTGCGCTGGTCGGACGGCGCGCGATCGCTCCGGGAGCGCATGGCGTTCCTGTACGGAGAGCTGGGGGAGCCGTGGGCGGACGTCGCGGACGACGCGCTGCTGGCGCGCCGGGACGAGTGGCTGGAGCCGGAGCTGAGCCGGGCGCGGCGGCGGGCGGATCTGGCGCGGATCGACGCGGGACAGGCGCTGTCGCGGTTGCTGCCGTGGGCGAGCGGCGATTCGGCGCGCTTCGACGAGCTGGCTCCGGAGCGCATCGAGGTTCCCAGCGGCTCGCGCATCCGGGTGGACTACGGCGGTGATCAGCCGGTGCTGGCGGTGAAGTTGCAGGAGATGTTCGGGCTGCGGCAGTCGCCGCGGGTGGCGGGAGGCCGGGTTCCGGTGCTGGTTCATCTGCTGTCGCCGGCCGGTCGGCCCGCCGCAGTCACCGCCGACCTGGCGTCCTTCTGGCAGGACGGTTACCGCGCCGTACGGGCGGAGCTGCGCGGCCGGTACCCGAAGCACCCCTGGCCCGAGGACCCTGCGACGGCCGAGCCGACACGTCATACGACGGCCCGCATGCGACGGGGTTGACGCCGCGCCCGCGCCGGACACTCCGGAAGCCATGGACACCTGAGCTGCCGAGACCGCACTGGCCGCTCCGCACTGGCCGCTCCGCGACCGTGGGTGCCGGCACCGCCGTACAACTGGGCCCTACAGCTGGGCCGGCTAAAACGCGCGCTCCGGGCGCCCCAGGAGAGCTCACGTACCCGTCATCGCCCCGTGCGCCGCCGCCGGCCCGCCCGGCGCGGCCGTCTCCCGCCCCGCGCGCGGGCGCCGTCCGCGCGCTTCCAGGTACAGGCCCAGGGTCAGCATTACGGCGCCCGCGCCGAGGAGGCCCCAGGGCAGGTACGTGGTGAGCAGCAGGACGAGGGTCCGCTGGGAGGAGACCAGGGCGACCGTGGCGTCCAGGTAGTCGGCGCGCATCTTCACGTGTCCGGCGAAGGCAGTGACCTTGCCGCCGCCGGGCAGCAGGTCGCCACCGCGCAGCTCCTCCTTGTGGATCTCCTCGCCGTTGACGGGCGCGCCGGTGACCGGGTCGACCCAGAACATCCGCTTGGTGGTGTACCAGCGGGTGGTGCCCATCTTCTCGACGGCTTCCGGGGTGACGCCCTTGACCGGCATCTTCTTGGGGAGCGGGACCTTGGTCCAGGGGATGGTCTGCTCGAAGTAGTAGACGTCCAGGCCGTGGAAGCGGCGGGTGCCCTTGTAGTGGATGGGCGCGGAGGTGCGGGTCTGGGCGTCGAAGTAGGTGTAGTCGCGCTTCTCGGTGAGGAAGGGCCACTTGTACTCGATGCCGTCGCGGCGGACCGGTTCGCCGTCGACCGACTCGCCCGCGGCGTGCACGGGTTCCTGGCTGTGCGCGTCGAAGATGTAGCGCTCGGGGATCTCGGAGACCATCTTGCCGTCGGGCCCGGCGACGTAGGACAGCGCGTCCCAGACGACGACGTCGCGGCCGGCGGTGCGTTCGACCTTGTCGGCGGCTTCCACGTTGCCCTTCAGCGTCTGGACGATGCTGACCTTGGGGACTTTCTTGGCCTTCATCGTGCCGTAGTCGACGAGGGTGGCGGGGCTCGCCTCCAGGACCATCGACTGGTACTGGCTCGGTGGGATCTTGGCGAGCCGGGGGAAGGCGTACCACCGCATCAGTGGGGACAGGGCCGTGCAGAAGACGGCGAAGGCGAGCAGGACGAGGCTGGCCTTGCGGCGCATGACGGCGGCCTCCCTCGGGTGCGTCGGTGTGGTGGTCGGCGGTGCCTCAGGGGTGCTCGGGGACGGTGGTCAGCAGCGGTTCGGGGGACGTGTGCCCGTCGGGGGCGCCGACGGCGGTGATGGCGAAGACCAGGGCGAGGGCGGCGGCCAGCCCGATCGCGGCTGCTGTCAGGGCACGCATGCTCGGCCTCCCGTTCGACTGCGGACCTCCCCACCAGAACTGACGAACCGTCAGTAGGCGAGGCTGGGGCACCGTAGCAACGGGCGGCGCAGATGAGAACACGTTGCGCCGGCACGGGATGCGAGACCGCATACGAAGCCGGGATGCGGGGCGCGTACGAAGTCGGGATGCGGAGCGCGTACGAAAGGGGCGCGACGCCCGCGCGTCACGCCCCTCCGCCGCGTACCGGTACAGGTGTCAGCCCCTTTGCGTACCGGCACCGGGGGCGGCCCACCGCGTACCGGTACCGGAGGTCAGCCGACCTTGAGGTCCACCAGGAGCACGGCGCCGCCGGCCGTGGTGAGCCGCAGCTTGTACGTGCCGGGGTGGCTGTCGGTGAAGATCTGCGGCAGCTTCAGCAGGCCATCGGCGTCGGTCTTCAGGCCGGTGAGGGTGCGCAGCGGCGCGTCCTTGGCGTCCTTGAAGTACGGACCTTCGGTGCTCTGCTCCGCCTTGGCGGGGTCGGCGGCGTCCCCGGCGATCATCGTCGCGGTGACCGCCACGCCCGCCGCGGCCTTGCCGTGGTAGGTCGCCTTCACCTCGACGGCGTCGGCGTAGGAGGCGCCCGACTCGGCCTGCAGCTTCTCGTCGGAGGTGCGGGCCAGGGCGTCGGCCTGCGGCTTGGCCCTCACGGTGGCGGTGAAGTCGGTGGCCGGCACGGCGCGGCCGACCGCCGTGGCGCGGATGGTCCAGGTCCCGGCCTTCCCGCCCGCGATCAGGGTGGGGGCGGTGGCGATGCCGTCCTTGTCGGTGGTGACGGTGGCCTTGGCGGCACCGCCCTTGAAGCGGGTGTCGCCGTCGCCGCGTATCTCGTACTGGACGCGGACGCCGGAGACGGTGCGGTCCGCGGTGTTCTCCGCGCGGACCTGCAGCGGGTCGGCGAACGTCTCACCGGCGGTGGCGGTCCGCTCCTTGTCCCCGACGCGTTCGAGGGAGGCGAGGGGTGCGGGCTCGGTGGGCGCCGGGGGCTTCGTGGGCGTCTCGTTGCCGCTGCCCGGTGTCGTGCCGGGGGTCGAGCCGTCCTCGTCGGAGCCGCTGCCGGACTCGGATCCCGGCTGGGAGTCGCCGTCGCCGTCGGGCGCGGGGGTCGGGTCGGGCTTCGTGGTGTCGCCGCCGGTCCCCGAGCCGCCGGTGCCCTTGTCGGAGCCGGACTCCTTGCCGCCCCCGGAGCCGTTGTCCGCGTCGGAGTCCTTGTCGGACCCGGAGTTCTTCCCGGGGGCGGTGTCCTTCTCCGAGCTCTCCCGTTCCTTCTCGCCGCTCTGCTTGCCGCCGGTGTTCCCCTTGCCGGCTCGGCTGCCGGAATTCCCGGTGCCCGCACCGGAGTCGTTCGTGCGCGGGCCGGTCGGCAGGACGCCGGCGCCGTCGGGCACCTCGTGCGTGCCCTTGCGGTAGTACTCGTACCAGGACAGCACCGTGCGCAGGTATTCCTCGCTGTGGTTGTAGCCGAGGATCGCGCGGTTCATGTCTGCCTGCACCGACAGGTCGCGGCCGGCGGCGCAGAGGTAACGGCCGGCCGACAGGGCGGCGTCGTAGATGTTGTTGGGGTCGCTCGCGCCGTCGCCGTTGGCGTCCGTGCCCCACCTCGCCCAGGTGGACGGGATGAACTGCATCGGGCCGACCGCGCGGTCGTGCGTGGTGTCGCTGTCGAAGCGGCCGCCGTCGGTGTCGGTGATCCGGGCGAAGCCGTTGCCGTTGAGCTGGGGGCCGAGGATGGGCTTCAGCGTCGTGCCGTTCGCGTCGACCGCGCCGCCGCGGGCCTGCCCGGACTCGACCTTGCCGATCGCGGCGAGCAACTGCCAGGGCAGTTTGCAGCCGGGGTTGCTCTGCGCGAGGGAGGCTTCGGCCTTCTTGTACGCGGCGAGCACGGTCGCCGGTATGCCGGACTCCATGGGGCCGGTGGCTATGGGCCCGTCCCCGCCCTTCTCCTTGCCGGGCCGTGGACCGGCGAGCGGCGGGAGGTCGGTGTAGTACGAAGAGTCACCGTCGATGGGGGTGTCGCCCCGGGGAACGTCCCGGGAACTGCCCACCGCCTTGGCGGCGTCCGGCGCCTGCGAGGCCGTGAGCGCGGCAACGGCCAGCGCCGCGACCACACCGGAGGCCGCTCCCCTGCGGAGCCGTCGGCCGAACTTGGCTGCCATACGCCCTACTCCCCCTCCGCGTCGAACCACCGTGCTGGGTGCACGGCGTTGCGCTCTCGGCGCTCCAACGCACGCGACACTACGACAACTCCCCGCGCGCAGCTACCGTTCCCGACTCACCATCACTGTCCGCCCACATCCGGCATACTGCCTCGAACCGATCACTCGATCAGGTACAGCGATCGGGTCCGGTCAGGAGAGGGATCATGCCGTTCACACTCAGCCATGCCGCGGCGGTACTGCCCATAGTGCGCCGCAACGGCACGGCGCGCGGCCCGCTGCTCGCGTCGGCGCTCGTCGCCGGTTCGTTCGCGCCGGACCTGACGTACTTCGCGGACACGGTCGTACCCGGCGCGATGGCGTTCGGAGAGTTCACGCACGCGCCGTCCGGTGTTCTCACCGTGGACACGCTGTGCGCCGCGCTTCTGGTCGGAGTGTGGCTTCTGCTGCGTGGTCCGCTGCTGGCCGTGCTGCCGCAGGCGTGGCGGGGCCGCGCGTGGGCGCTGTTCCGCGGCCGGGACTGGCGGGAGCTGTCGCGCGGACAGCTCGTGGTGCGCTTCTGGTGCTCCGCGGTGATCGGCGCGCTCACGCACGTGGTGTGGGACGCGTTCACCCATCCCGGGCGCTGGGGTGTCCGGCTGCTGCCCGTACTGCAGGAGTACGTCGCCGGGTGGCCCGTGTACGCGTACGTGCAGTACGGCACGTCGGCGGTGGCTCTGCTGGCCCTGGCCTGGTTCGTGCGGTCCGCGCTGCGACGGGCGCCGCGCGACGCCGCACCCGAAGCGCTGCCCTCGCTCGGCAATCGGGCGCGGGCGGGGTGCGGCGTGCTGCTGACGGCGTGCGTACTGCTGGGCGCCGGGCACCGGGTGGTGCGGGCGCACACGGTGTACGGCGGGTCGGCGACGTGGTTCGACTACGTGCCGACGGTGCTGTTCGGAGCGGGCGCCGGACTGGGGGTGGGCCTGCCGGTGTGGGCGGCGGCGGTCCACCTCCTCGGCCGACGGCGCCGACGGCCACGGGCCGCTGCTCCGGCGGAAGAGGCGACGGCCGGGAGCTGATCCGAACGGATCGCCCCCGGCCGCCTTCCGCACTCGGGGTGCGGCGATGTCTGCCGTGATCAGTGCGCGGCCGACTCCCAGTCCCCGCCCGAGCCGACGGAGACGTCCAGCGGGGCGCGCAGCTCGACGGCGCCGGCCATCTCGCGCCGCACCAGCTCCTCGACCTGCTCCTGCTCGCCCGGCACCACCTCGACCACGATTTCGTCGTGGACCTGGAGCAGCATCCGGGAGCTGAGCCCGGCAGCCGTCATGGCCTCGTCGACGCGCAGCATCGCGATCTTGACGATGTCCGCCGCGGTGCCCTGGATGGGGGCGTTGAGCGCCATCCGCTCGGCCATCTCCCGGCGCTGGCGGTTGTCGCTGTTGAGGTCGGGGAGGTAGCGACGGCGGCCGAGCATGGTCTCGGTGTAGCCCGTGGCGCGGGCGCGGTCGACGACGTGCTGGAGGTAGTCCCGGACGCCGCCGAAGCGCTCGAAGAAGTTGTCCATGAGCTTGCGGGCCTCGTCCGGGCTGATGCTCAGCTGCTGGGACAGGCCGAACGCGGACAGGCCGTACGCCAGCCCGTACGACATCGCCTTGATCTTGCGGCGCATCTCGGGGTCGACGTCGGTCTTCGGCACCGAGAAGACGTGCGAGGCGACCGTGGTGTGCAGGTCCTCACCGGAGGTGAACGCCTCGATGAGGCCCTCGTCCTCGGAGAGGTGCGCCATCACGCGCAGCTCGATCTGGCTGTAGTCCGCGGTCAGCAGCGTCTGATAGCCCTCGCCGACCACGAAGCCGCGGCGGATGGCGCGGCCCTCGTCGGTGCGCACGGGGATGTTCTGCAGATTGGGGTCCGTGGAGGACAGCCGGCCGGTCGCGGCCACCGTCTGGTTGAAGGTGGTGTGGATGCGGCCGTCCGCGGCGATGGTCTTGATCAGGCCCTCGACCGTCGTGCGCAGCTTGGCCTGCTCACGGTGGCGCAGCATGATCACGGGCAGCTCGTTGTCGGTCTGCGCCGCGAGCCAGGCGAGGGCGTCCGCGTCGGTGGTGAAGCCGGTCTTGGTCTTCTTGGTCTTCGGCAGGCCCAGCTCGTTGAAGAGCACTTCCTGGAGCTGCTTGGGCGAGCCGAGGTTGAACTCGTGTCCCGCGGCGGCGTGCGCCTCGGTGACGGCCTGCTGCACGGCGGCGGCGAACTGCTGCTCGATGCGCTCCAGCCAGCCCCTGTCGGCGGCGATGCCGGAGCGCTCCATACGGGCCAGCAGCGCGCTGGTGGGCAGCTCGATGTCGCGCAGCAGGTCGGCGGCGCCGACCTCTTCGAGGCGCGTCTCGAAGGCAGCACCGAGGTCGAGGACCGTACGGGCGGTGGCCATCAGGGCCTCGGCCTCGGCCTGCTCGTCGGCACCGAACGCCAGCTGCCCGTCGCCGGCCGCGGCGGGGGCCAGGTCACGGCCGAGGTACTCCACGGAGAGCGCGTCGAGGGCGAAGGAGCGCCGGCCGGGCTTGACCAGGTAGGCGGCGAGAGCGGTGTCCATGGTGACGCCGTCGATGTGCCAGCCGTGCTCGGGGAAGATCCGCATCAGGCCCTTGGCGTTGTGCATCACCTTCGGGCGCTGCGGGTCCGCGATCCACTCGGCGAAGGCCCGGTCGTCGGCCTCGTCCAGCTCGGTCGGATCGAACCGCACGGCGGGGCCCTCGGCACTGGCCAGGGCGACCTCGGCGACCGAGCCGCTGCCCAGCTTCCAGGAGTCCACCGTGGCGACGCCGAGGAGGGCGCTGCCGTGCTCGGCGAGCCAGGGGGCGAGCTGCCCGGCGCCCGCGACGAGGCCGTCGATCTCGACACCCGGCAGCGGCTCGGCGGGGGCCGCCTCCTCCGCGCCGGGGTCGACGGCCAGGAGACGGTCGCGCAGACCCTGATTGCGGATCTCCAGCGCCTCCAGGAACACCGTGAGGGCCTGCCGGTCGTAGCCCTCACGCACCAGCTCGGCGGGGCCGCAGGGCAGCTCGACGTCGCGGATCATCTCGGTCAGGCGGCGGTTGAGCTTCACGGCGTCCAGGTGGTCGCGGAAGTTCTGCCCGGCCTTGCCCTTGACCTCTTCGGCCCGCTCGCACAGCTCCTGGAAGGAGCCGAACTGGTTGATCCACTTCGCGGCGGTCTTCTCGCCGACGCCGGGGATGCCGGGGAGGTTGTCCGACGGGTCGCCGCGCAGGGCGGCGTAGTCCGGGTACTGGGCCGGGGTGAGGCCGTACTTCTCGAACACCTTCTCCGGGGTGAAGCGGGTCAGCTCGGAGACGCCCTTGGTGGGGTACAGCACCGTGACGTCGTCGTTGACCAGCTGGAAGGAGTCCCGGTCGCCGGTGACGATGGAGACCTCGAAGCCCTGCTCGGTGGCCTGCGTGGTGAGCGTGGCGATGATGTCGTCCGCCTCGAAGCCGTCGGTGGCGAACCGCTTCACCTTCATGGCGTCCAGCAGCTCACCGATCAGCTCCACCTGCCCCTTGAACTCGTCCGGGGTCTTGGAACGGTTGGCCTTGTAGTCGGGGAACTCCTCCGACCGCCACGTCTTGCGCGAGACGTCGAAGGCCACCGCGAAATGGGTGGGCGCCTCGTCGCGCAGGGTGTTCGCGAGCATCGAGGCGAAGCCGTACACGGCATTCGTCGGTTGCCCCGTGGCGGTGGTGAAATTCTCCGCGGGCAGGGCGAAGAACGCCCGGTACGCCATGGAGTGCCCGTCCATCAGGAGCAGCCGGGGGCGTCCTCCCCCCGTCGTCTCGCTGCCGGTCGTTTCGCTCTTCTTCGCTGCCTTTGCTGCCACGCCCCCGATCCTGCCACGCCCCACTGACATTCCCCGACGCGACGGCCGCGGGACCGCCCCCGCGTGCTGCCGGCCGGCCGTGGAACCGCTCCCGGCGTGCCGGCCCGTCGACCGTGGAACCGCTCCCGCGCGTCAGCTGTGGACAACGCCGTCACCCTCGCCGTCGCCCTTTGCCAAGACGCCCTGTGGACAACCGGCCGACGGCCGGTCGCCCGTGCCAGGATCGATGGCAGCCGGAGGACCGCGCAACGACCGCTCCATGCATGATCCACACGGCTGAACAGTGATATACAGAACGGCTGCTCGCGCACGGCAGCGCAGCGGCATCGGCACCCAGGAGACCGCCATGGCAGGCAAGGCACCCGAGTCGGACCCGGTACAGGACGCCCCCGAGGTCAGCGCCCGCAAGCACTCGGCCGTCGGCCTGCCCGCGATCACCAACGCCCTGCGCGTCTCCCACCGGCAGATGGGCATGAAGCGCACGGCGCTGACGCTGCTGCGCGTCAACCAGAAGGAAGGCTTCGACTGCCCCGGCTGCGCCTGGCCCGACCCGGACCACCGGCACGCCGCGGAGTTCTGCGAGAACGGCGCCAAGGCCGTCGCCGAGGAAGCCACCCTGCGGCGCGTCACGCCCGACTTCTTCGCCGCCCACTCCGTCGCCGACCTCGCGAAGCGCAGCGGCTACTGGCTCGGCCAGCAGGGCCGCCTCACCCAGCCGATGTACCTCGCCGAGGGCGCCGACCACTACGCCCCCGTGTCCTGGGAGCGGGCCTTCGACATCGTCGCCGAGGAGCTGACCGGCCTCGGCTCCCCCGACGAGGCCGTCTTCTACACCTCCGGCCGTACGAGCAACGAAGCGGCGTTCCTGTACCAGCTCTTCGCCCGCGAGTTCGGCACGAACAACCTCCCCGACTGCTCGAACATGTGTCACGAGTCCTCCGGCTCGGCCCTCACCGAGACCATCGGCCTAGGCAAGGGCAGCGTCTCCCTGGAAGACCTCCACAAGGCCGATCTGATCATCGTCGCCGGCCAGAACCCGGGCACCAACCATCCCCGTCAGCTCAGCGCCCTGGAGAAGGCCAAGGCCAACGGCGCGAAGATCATCTCGGTCAACCCGCTGCCCGAGGCCGGCCTGGAGCGCTTCAAGAACCCCCAGACCCCGCGCGGTCTGGCCGGTGGCGGCACCGCCCTCACCGACCTCTTCCTCCAGATCCGTCTCGGCGGCGACCAGGCACTCTTCCGCGCGCTGAACCACCTGCTCCTCACGACCGACGGCGCGCTCGACGAGGACTTCATCCGGGAGCACACGCACGGCTTCGAAGGATTCCGGGACGCCGCGCGCGACAAGCCGGACTGGGACGAGACCCTGCGGGCCACGGGCCTGACGCGTGCCGAGATCGACCGCGCACTCGACATGGTCCTCGAATCGAAGCGGACGATCGTGTGCTGGGCGATGGGCCTCACCCAGCACAAGCACTCCGTCCCCACCATCCGCGAGGTGGTCAACTTCCTGCTGCTGCGCGGCAACATCGGCCGCCCCGGCGCCGGCGTCTGCCCCGTACGCGGCCACAGCAACGTCCAGGGCGACCGCACCATGGGCATCTTCGAACGCCCGGCACCCGCCTTCCTGGAGGCCCTGGAGAAGGAGTTCGGCTTCGCGCCGCCCCGGGAGCACGGCTACGACGTCGTACGGGCCATCCGGGCGCTGCGCGACGGCCGGGCCAAGGTCTTCTTCGCCATGGGCGGCAACTTCGTCTCCGCCACCCCCGACACCGACGTCACCGAGGCCGCCGTGCGCCGGGCGAACCTCACCGTCCACGTCTCCACCAAACTCAACCGCTCGCACGTCGTCACCGGCGCCCGCGCGCTGATCATGCCCACCCTCGGACGCACGGAGAAGGACGTCCAGGACAGCGGCGAGCAGTTCGTCACCGTCGAGGACTCCATGGGCATGGTGCACGCCTCCCGCGGCCGCCTGGCGCCCGCGAGCCCGCACCTGCTCTCCGAGCCCGCCATCGTCTGCCGCCTCGCCCGCCGGGTGCTCGGCGAGGACAGCCGCACACCGTGGGAGGAGTTCGAGCGGGACTACGCCGCGGTCCGCGACCGCATCGCGCGCGTCGTCCCCGGCTTCGAGGACTTCAACACCCGCGTCGCGAACCCGGACGGCTTCGCCCTGCCGCACGCCCCGCGCGACGACCGCCGTTTCCCGACCGCCACCGGCAAGGCGAACTTCACCGCCGCCCCGGTGGAGTACCCCGACGCCCCCGCGGGCCGGCTGCTGCTCCAGACGCTGCGCTCGCACGACCAGTACAACACCACCATCTACGGCCTGGACGACCGCTACCGCGGCATCAAGAACGGCCGCCGCGTCGTCCTGGTCCACCCCGAGGACGCCCGCGCGCTCGGCCTCGCCGACGGCGCGTACACCGACCTCGTCAGCGAGTGGACCGACGGCATCGAACGCCGCGCACCCGGCTTCCGCGTCGTCCACTACCCCACCGCACGCGGCTGCGCCGCCGCCTACTACCCCGAGACCAACGTCCTGATCCCCCTCGACCACACGGCCGACACCAGCAACACCCCCGCCTCCAAGTCGGTGGTGGTGAGGCTGGAACCGACAACGCTCTGAAGGGTGAGAGCAGCCGGCGGGGCGGGACGCGGCGGGCACGCCCGGGACGCCGCGAGCGCTGCGGCGAGCACTCGCCGGGGCTCGGCGCAGCTGGGGCTCGGCGCAGCGCTGGGGCTCACGGCAGCGCCGGGCTCAGTGCAGCGCCGGGGGGACGCCTGGGTTCGGCGGACATGCCGCAGGCGCGGGGACGAGGCCTCGTACCGCCCCGATGTCGGCCACCCCTCAACCCAGCACGCCCCGCCCGGACACAACGGCCCCCGACGGCCCGACCACGCCTCCCTCGACCGCCCCCGGCCGCCCCGCGCCCACGACTCGCCCCCCGCCACACCCATCCCCCCGCCTCCCCGCAGTGACGAGCCGCACAGCGTTCCGGACCCCGAACTGAGCGCTCGCTCAGTAGCCTGAGGGCGGCACGACGCCCGCCTCGGCCCGGCCTGCGGCCCGCGCCGTCGGCCCGTACGCGTACGGCCAGTACACCGGCACACCACGACGAACAGCGTCACGACGAACAACGATCACGACGAGCAGCGCGAGCGAACGGAGCCGCACGCCATGGGCGAGCAGACCACGACCACGTTCCCCCAGGAAGTCCTCGACCAGTGGGCCGGGCAGGGCCTGGACCTGCCCGCCCTGTTCTCCGCCGGCCACCTCGGCACGCGGATGAGCGTGCAGGTCGTGGAGGCCTCCCCGGAGCGGGTCGTCGGCACCATGCCCGTCGAAGGCAACACCCAGCCCTACGGCCTGCTGCACGGCGGCGCCTCCGCCGTGCTCGCCGAGACGCTCGGCTCGGTCGGCGCCATGCTGCACGGCGGCCCCGGCAAGCTCGCCGTCGGCGTCGACCTGAACTGCACCCACCACCGCGGCGCGCGCACCGGACTGGTCACCGGCGTCGCCACCCCCGTGCACCGCGGCCGCTCCACCGCCACATACGAGATCGCCATCACCGACGAGCAGGGCAAGCGTGTCTGCAGCGCGCGGCTGACCTGCCTGCTGCGCGACACCGAGGCCCCGGCACAGCCCTCCTGAACCGACCCGCACAGCCCTCCTGACCTGGCACGATCAGTTCGCAGTACGGCCCCGCTCCGGCAGCCTCGGAGCGGGGCCGCGGCGCGTTCGGGGCCCGGGCGATCCGGTGCGCGAAGACGCCGCGATCCGTACGCATCCCGTACGCATTCCGTACGCATTCCGTGCGGACGGACGCCCCAGCCACTCGTCGCCCTAACGCTGTGTAACACACACGCACTTTGCCTCCGCCGTGCCTCCCAGGGCCGTCGCGGCGCCGCTCCCGTACCGCCGCCCGCACCGCATTCCGGACGCCTCTGGGGCGTCACACGGCAAACTCCCTCGTAGAAGTGCGAGTTGACGCTCCGCCTGCCGTACACCCCTCAGCGGTAAGGACCATCCGCACGAAACGCTCATCGAAGGTCATAACAAGAGCGTCACATCCTCGTCGGCGCCGGTACCCCCGCCGTTGGGGCAGCTCTACCATCACCGCCAGTCACCGCGCCGCCGGGCGCGCTGTACCAGCACGGCCTGTATCACCCCGTACAGCCCGGCGCGCGAACGGTCACGCAGTGGCGTGACCGAGCCAGGGGAAAGGACTGATCGTGCGTCACCGTTCCTTGCTGATACTCACCACCACGGTAGCCGCCGGCGCCCTCACGCTCTCCGCGTGCGGCTCCCGCGGCGAAGACAAGAGCGGCGACGGCTCCAAGGCCACCGTCGTCATCGGCCTCGACGCCCCGCTCACCGGCGAACTCTCCGCACTGGGCCAGGGCATCAAGAACTCCGCCGACCTCGCCGTGAAGAACGCCAACAAACAGAACGAGGTCGAAGGCGTCACCTTCGAACTGCGGCCCCTCGACGACAAGGCGCTGCCCAACGCGGGCCAGCAGAACGCCACCAAACTGGCCGGCGACAAGGACGTACTCGGCATCGTCGGCCCGCTGAACTCCGGCGTCGCCCAGTCCATGCAGCAGGTCGCCCAGTCCAACGGCGTCACCCTCATCTCCCCTGCCAACACCACGCCCGACCTCACCCAGGGAAAGAACTGGAAGAAGAACGACCGCAAGCGGCAGTTCTCCACCTACTTCCGCACCGCCACCACCGACGAGGTCCAAGGCGCGTTCGACGGCCAGTACGCCTACGAAAAGATGAAGGTCAGGACCGCCTACGTCATCGACGACCAGAAGACCTACGGCGTCGGCCTGGCCTCCTCCTTCAAAGACCAGTTCGCCAAGCTCGGCGGCAAGATCGTCGGCACCGAGCACGTCAGCCCCGACGACCGCGACTTCAAAGCCGTCGTCGCCAAGGCCAAGAGCGCCAAACCCGACCTCGTCTTCTACGGCGGCGAATACCCCGCCTCCGGACCGCTCAGCCAGCAGCTCAAGGACGGCGGCGTCGACGTACCCCTCATGGGCGGCGACGGCATGTACAGCGGCGACTACATCGAACTCAACAAGAAGGCACAGGGCGACTACGCCTCCTCCGTCGGCAAGCCCGTCGAGCAGCTGGACTCCGCCAAGAAGTTCATCGCCGACTACAAGGACGCCGGCTACAAGGACGCCTACGAGGCCTACGGCGGCTCCACCTACGACGCCACCTGGTCCATCGTCCAGGCCGTCAAGCAGGTCGTCCAGGACAACAACGGCAAGCTCCCCGACGACGCCCGCAAGAAGGTCGTCGACGCCATGAACAAGGTCTCCTTCGAAGGCGTCACCGGCAAGGTCTCCTTCGACAAGTACGGCGACACCACCAACACCATGATCACCGCCTACCAGGTCGACAACAAGAAGTGGGCAGCCCGCTTCAGCGCCGAATTCAAGAAGTTCGACAAGAGCTGACCGGCACCACCTCTGCCCCCCTCACCGGGCCGCGCCAGCAGGACACCCCAGCCCCTGGCGCGGCCCGCGGCACACCGCACACCCCCCGCATGCACGGCCCACCGGTACCTTCCCACCCCACGGAGGCCCTGCGGTGAACGAACTGCCGCAACAGCTGGCCAACGGACTCATCCTCGGCGCGATGTACGGACTCATCGCGATCGGCTACACGATGGTCTACGGCATCGTCCAGCTCATCAACTTCGCCCACGGCGAGATCTTCATGGTCGGCGGCTTCGGCGCGCTCACCGTCTACCTCGCCCTCCCCTCCGGCCTGCCCCTCATGGCAGCCCTCCCCCTCATGCTCATCGGCGGCATCCTCGTCTCCGTACTCGTCGGCGTCGCCGCCGAACGCTTCGCCTACCGCCCCCTGCGCGGCGCACCCCGCCTCGCCCCCCTCATCACCGCCATCGGCCTGTCCATCGCACTCCAGCAAGCCGTCTGGAAGTGGTACCCCGACGCCAAGAAGGCCCGGGTCTTCCCCCAGTTCAAGGGCGACGCCTTCGACATCCTCGGCGCCACCGTCCAGCGCGGCGACCTCTTCGTCCTCATCGCCGCCCCGCTCTGCATGCTCGCCCTCGGCTACTTCGTCTCCCGGACCCGCAGCGGCCGCGCCATGCAGGCCACCGCACAGGACCGCGACACCGCCGCACTCATGGGCATCAACACCGACCGCATCATCGTCCTCGCCTTCGCCATCGGCGCCGCCTTCGCCGGCGTCGCCGCCGTCGCCTACGGACTGCGCACCGGCGAAGTCCAGTTCCGCATGGGCTTCATCATGGGCCTGAAAGCCTTCACCGCCGCCGTACTCGGCGGCATCGGCAACATCTACGGCGCCATGCTCGGCGGCCTCGTCCTCGGCGTCGCCGAAGCCCTCGCCACCGCCTACGTCGAGTTCATCCCCGGCATGACCCAGTTCGGCGGCGGAGCCTGGAAAGACGTCTGGGCCTTCGTCCTCCTCATCCTCGTACTCCTCCTGCGGCCACAAGGCCTCCTGGGCGAACGCGTCGCGGATCGGGCGTGATAGCGATGACCACCACCCCCCTTACCAAGACCCCCGCCACGGACACACCCCCAGCGGGCCTCCTCCCCCTACCCGCACGCGCCGCCCGCCTCCTCACCGCCGCCGGCGCCCTCCTCACCGCCGCCTCCACCGGCCTCTCCTGGACCTGGAGCAGCGAATTCCCCGGCGACCTCACCTACTACGGCTCCCCCGCCGGACTCCAGCTCATCACCCTCGCCGGCGCCCTCCTCACCCTCGCCTTCGCCCTCGCCGGCCTCGGCATCCGCGGCCTGACCGCACTCACCCCCGGCGGCCGCAACGCACCCCTCCTCTTCGCCGCACTCGCCACCTTCGCCACCACGTGGTTCACCCTCGGCGCCATCGCCGTACAGCTCGGCGGCCTGATCAACCTCGAACCCGGCGGCTTCATCGCCGGCATCACCGCACTGATCACCCTCCTCGGCGCCCTCGGCCTCCCCGCCGACCGCACCCCCTCCACACCCCCGCACGGCCCCTGGCAGCGCTTCACCAACAGCTGCGCGGCCGTCCCCACCCCCCGCCCCGCCAAGCAACTCCCCTCCTGGGCCGAGATCCTCCTCATCGCCGTCGCCTTCGGCATCGCCCTCTACGCCTTCACCTACGGCATCGACGCCGAAGACGGGCCCCCCTTCGTCGGCTACCTCCTCTTCGTCGCCCTCGCCGTCCCCGCACTGCACCGCGCCGGCCTCATCGACCGCCTCACCGCACTCACCCGACGGCACCGCGGCATCTCACTCGCCGCCGCCTTCATCGCCGCGGCCGCCTTCCCCTTCACCCAGGACACCGACGAGTACACGATCATCGGCGCCAACATCCTGATCTTCGCGACCGTCGCCCTCGGACTGAACGTCGTCGTCGGCCTCGCCGGCCTCCTCGACCTCGGCTACGTCGCCTTCCTCGGCGTCGGCGCCTACGCCGCGGCCCTCGTCTCCGGCTCCCCCGACTCCGCCCTCGGCATCCAACTCCCCTTCTGGGCAGCCCTCCTCACCGGCGCCGCCGCAGCCCTCGTCTTCGGCGTCCTCATCGGCGCCCCCACCCTGCGACTGCGCGGCGACTACCTCGCCATCGTCACCCTCGGCTTCGGCGAGATCTTCCGCATCGCCATGCTCAACCTCAACGGCACCACCGGACCCGACGTCACCAACGGCGCCATGGGCATCCCCAACGTCCCCAACCTGGAGATCTTCGGCTTCAACTTCGGCGAACCCCACACCATCCTCGGCGTGCCCATCGCCACCTACGGCAACTACTACCTCCTCATGATCCTCGTGACGGCCTTCGTCGTCCTCGTCTTCCGCCGCGCCGCCGCCTCCCGCATCGGACGCGCCTGGATCGCCATCCGCGAGGACGAAACCGCCGCCATCGCCATGGGCATCAACTCCTTCCGCCTCCGCCTCCTCGCCTTCGCACTCGGCGCCGCCCTGGCCGGACTCGCCGGAACCGTCCATGCACACGTAGTAACGACCGTCACACCCGAGCAGTTCCAGTTCGCCGGACCGCAGCCGCCCAACTCCGCGTTCCTCCTCGCCGCCGTCATCCTCGGCGGCATGGGCACCCTCAGCGGACCCCTCGTCGGCGCGGCACTCCTCTTCCTCATCCCCGCCAAACTGGACTTCCTCCAGGACTACCAGCTGTTCCTCTTCGGCCTGGCCCTCGTACTCCTCATGCGCTTCCGCCCCGAAGGCCTCATCCCCGACCGCCGCAAACAGCTCGAATTCCACGAGACCGGCCAGCTCGACGTACCCGACGAACCCGAACCGCGCCTCAGCGAGGACACCACCGGCGCCACCAAGGCAGGGGCGTGAGGACCATGACCACACCCACGACCGTCACAAAGAGCAACGGCGCCGTCCTCGAAGCAGCCGGCGTCACCATGCGCTTCGGCGGCCTCACCGCCGTACGCGCCGTCGACCTCACCGTCTCCCCCGGCGAAATCGTCGGCCTCATCGGCCCCAACGGCGCCGGCAAAACCACCTTCTTCAACTGCCTCACCGGCCTCTACACCCCCACCGAAGGCACCGTCAGCTACAAGGGCAACCGCCTCTCCCCCAAACCCCACCTCGTCACCCAGGCCGGCGTCGCACGCACCTTCCAGAACATCCGCCTCTTCGCCAACATGACCGTCCTGGAAAACGTCCTCGTCGGCCGCCACACCCGCACCAAAGAAGGCCTGTGGTCAGCACTCCTCCGAGGACCCGGCTTCAAGAAAGCCGAACGCGGCAGCGAAGCCCGCGCCCTGGAACTGCTCGAATTCACCGGCCTCGCCGCCAAACGCGACCACCTGGCCCGCAACCTCCCCTACGGCGAACAGCGCAAGCTCGAAATCGCCCGCGCCCTCGCCAGCGAACCCGGCCTCCTCCTCCTGGACGAACCCACCGCCGGCATGAACCCCCAGGAGACCCGCGCCACCCAGGACCTCGTCCTCGCCATCCGCGACCAGGGCACCGCCGTCCTCGTCATCGAGCACGACATGCGCTTCATCTTCAACCTCTGCGACCGCGTCGCCGTCCTCGTACAGGGCGAAAAACTCATCGAAGGCACCGCCGACGTCGTCCAGTCCGACGAACGCGTCGTCGCCGCCTACCTCGGCACACCCTTCGAAGGCGCCCCCGGCGCGGAAGAAGCCGCCGAAGTCGACGCGGCCGAAGCACAGGCAGCCGGCACACGCACGGCCGGTACCGAGGAAACCCGTACGCGAACGACCGGTACCCAGGCAGTCGATGCTCAGGAAGCCGGTACGCGAACGATCGGTACTCGGGCAACCGGTGCCCAGGAAACCGGTACACGAGCGGCCGACACTCCGGCAGCCGCCGAGAATCGACCGGCACCGGGCCCCGCGCCCGACGAGAACCCCCCGAACGGAGACGCCCGATGACCGCCCTGCTCGAAGTCGAGGACCTCCGCGTCGCCTACGGCAAGATCGAAGCCGTCAAGGGCATCTCCTTCAGCGTCCAGGCCGGCCAGGTCGTCACCCTCATCGGCACCAACGGCGCCGGCAAGACCACCACCCTCCGCACCCTCTCCGGCCTCCTCAAACCACTCGCCGGAAAGATCACCTTCGACGGCCAGGTCCTCAACGGCGTCGGCGCCCACAAGATCGTCGAACGCGGCCTCGCCCACTCCCCCGAAGGCCGCCGCCTCTTCCCCCGCCTCACCATCGCCGAAAACCTCCAGCTCGGCGCCTTCCTCCGCAAGGACAGCAACGGCATCGAACGCGATGTCCAACGGATCTACGAGCTCTTCCCCATCCTCGGCGAACGCCGCAAACAAGCCTCCGGCACCCTCTCCGGCGGCGAACAACAGATGCTCGCCATGGGCCGCGCCCTGATGTCCCGCCCCAAACTGCTCATGCTCGACGAACCCTCCATGGGCCTCTCCCCGATCATGATGCAGAAGATCATGGAGACCATCATCGAGCTGCGCTCCCAGGGCACGACGATCCTCCTCGTCGAGCAGAACGCCCAGGCCGCGCTCTCCCTCGCCGACCACGGACACGTCATGGAGATCGGCAAAATCGTTCTCTCCGGCACCGGAGAACACCTCCTCCACGACGAGTCCGTCCGCAAGGCCTACCTCGGCGAGGACTGAAGCCGCGAGCGGCAGGCAGGCCGTGGGTACGCAAACACGGCGAGGGCCGCACCACGATCATGGTGCGGCCCTCGCCGTACGCGGAAAGCGCCCCGCCCGCCACCGCCCGGAACCGCCGCGCGGCCCGGAACGGCCGACTACTCGGAGGCGTTGTCCTTGCCCTTGTCCTTCTCCTTCTGCTTCTTCTCCTCGGCGTCCTCGATGACCGCCTCGGCGACCTGCTGCATCGACAGCCGCCGGTCCATCGACGTCTTCTGGATCCACCGGAACGCGGCGGGCTCGGTCAGCCCGTACTGCGTCTGCAGAATGCTCTTCGCCCGGTCCACGAGCTTGCGCGTCTCCAGACGCTGGGTGAGGTCCGCGACCTCCTTCTCCAGCGTCCGCAGCTCCGTGAACCGGCTCACGGCCATCTCGATCGCCGGCACGACGTCGCTCTTGGAGAACGGCTTGACCAGGTACGCCATGGCACCGGCGTCGCGCGCCCGCTCGACCAGCTCACGCTGGGAGAACGCGGTCAGCATCAGCACCGGGGCGATGCTCTCCTCGGCGATCTGCTCCGCCGCGGAGATGCCGTCGAGGACGGGCATCTTCACGTCGAGGATCACCAGGTCGGGACGGTGCTCACGGGCCAGCTCCACGGCCTTCGCGCCGTCACCGGCCTCGCCGACGACCGTGTAGCCCTCCTCCTCCAGCATCTCCTTCAGATCCAGGCGGATGAGCGCCTCGTCCTCGGCGATGACGACGCGGGTGGTCTGCGGCGGGACGTGCGACTGCTCGTCGGCGACGGGCTGCTCGGGCTCGGCGGCGCTCACGTGACTCCTCGTTCCAGGCAGGTGGTGCGTATGCAGCCTACCTAGCGGCAGGCTGGCGCACGTACACGGTAGGGTGTCTGATGCTGCCCGCCCGGTTGGTGGAACTGGTCAGACACGCGGCTCTCAAACAGCCGTGCCTTAGGGCATGTGGGTTCGAATCCCACACCGGGCACTCGTAACGCACAAAACGGACGATCACCTTCGCGTGAACCTCCGGGAAATCACCCCGTGAGCTGTGCGCATCACGCACGGTGATTGCATGACGCAGCATGACCCCGCCGTACGACACAAAGCACTCGCGCTCCTCCGTTCCGGCCGCCGGAACGCCGACGTCGCCCGCGAGCTGAACATCCCGCTGGGGACCATCGGCTACTGGCTGCACATGGATCGCGCCAAGAGCAACGCATGCCCCGGGCGCCCGCAGCCGAGATGCCCGCGCTGCGACAGCTCCGCCCTCGACGAGAGCGCGTACGCGTACCTATTCGGCCTGTACCTCGGCGATGGCCACATCATCCAATACTCCCAGCACCGCGTCCCCAGCCTCATGATCGCCTGCTCGGAAAGCTGGCCGGGCCTGATGGACGCGTGCGAGACGGCGATGCGCGCCGTGTTCCCCGAGAATTCCGTGTGCCGCGTCCGCAGGACCGGCTGCCGCAACGTGAAGATCTACTCGAAGCACCTCTGGTGCCTCTTCCCCCAACACGGCCCCGGCAAGAAGCACGATCGGCGCATCGCCCTCGAACCCTGGCAGCACGAGATCGTCGACGCGCACCCGTGGGAGTTCATACGCGGACTGATCCACTCCGACGGGTGCCGGATCACCAACTGGACGACGCGGACGGTCGGCGGAGAGCGCAAGCGTTACGAGTATCCGCGGTACTTCTTCACCAACAAGTCCGACGACATCCGGAAGCTCTACACGGACACGCTGAGCAAGGTCGGGGTCGAGTGGTCGGTCCTCGCGCGTGGTTCCGATCCGTTCAACGTGTCCGTCGCCCGCAAGGCGTCCGTCGCGCTCATGGACGCCCACGTCGGGCCGAAGTACTAGGCGCCTACCCGCCGTACCCCTACCTCGGCGAATCGTCCTCGCCGATGTGGTGGACGCGGACCAGGTTCGAGGAACCGGGGACGCCGGGGGGCGAGCCGGCCGTGATGATCACGACGTCGCCGGGGCGGCAGCGGCCGATGCGGAGGAGCTGCTCGTCGACCTGGGCGACCATCTCGTCCGTGGAGTCGACCGTCGGGCCGAGGAAGGTCTCGACGCCCCAGGTGAGGTTGAGCTGGGAGCGGGTGGCCGGCTCCGGCGTGAAGGCGAGGAGCGGGATCGGCGAGCGGTAGCGGGAGAGCCGGCGGACCGTGTCGCCGGACTGCGTGAAGGCCACGAGGAACTTCGCGCCCAGGAAGTCGCCCATCTCGGCGGCGGCGCGGGCGACGGCGCCGCCCTGCGTACGGGGCTTGCTGGTCTCGGTCAGGGGACGCAGGCCCTTGGCGAGGATGTCTTCTTCGGCGGCCTCGACGATGCGGCTCATCGTGCGGACGGTTTCGGTGGGGTGCTTGCCGACGGAGGTCTCGCCGGAGAGCATCACCGCGTCCGTGCCGTCGATGACGGCGTTGGCCACGTCGGAGGCCTCGGCGCGGGTGGGCCGGGAGTTGTCGATCATCGAGTCGAGCATCTGTGTGGCGACGATGACCGGTTTGGCGTTGCGCCGGGCCAGCTTGACCGCGCGCTTCTGAACGATCGGGACCGTTTCGAGCGGCATTTCGACGCCGAGGTCTCCGCGGGCGACCATGATGCCGTCGAACGCGGCGACGATGTCCTCGATGTTGTCGACGGCCTGCGGCTTTTCGACCTTGGCGATGACGGGGAGGAAGCGGCCTTCCTCCCGCATGATGCGGTGGACGTCCTCGATGTCGCGGCCGCTGCGTACGAAGGACAGGGCGATGACGTCGGCGCCGGTGCGCAGTGCCCAGCGGAGGTCGTCCTGGTCCTTCTCGGAGAGGGCGGGGACGGAGACGGCGACGCCGGGGAGGTTGAGTCCCTTGTGGTCGGAGACCATGCCTCCTTCGATGACGCGGGTGCGGACCTCGGAGCCGTCGACGCCGATGACTTCGAGGGTGACCTTGCCGTCGTCGACGAGGATGCGTTCGCCGGTGGTGACGTCGGCGGCGAGCCCTTCGTAGGTGGTGCCGCAGACGTGGCGGTCGCCTTCGGTGTCCGGTTCGACGGTGATGGTGAATTCGTCGTCGGTTTCGAGGAGGACGGGGCCTTCTCGGAATCGGCCGAGGCGGATCTTCGGACCTTGAAGGTCGGCCAGTACGCCGACGCTGCGTCCGGTCTCGTCGGATGCCTTGCGGACCCGCTCGTAGCGCGCCTCGTGGTCGGCGTAGGTGCCGTGGCTGAGGTTGAAGCGGGCCACGTCCATTCCGGCTTCGACGAGGGCTTTGATCTGCTCGTACGAATCTGTGGCGGGTCCCAGGGTGCAGACGATCTTTGCTCGGCGCATGGGTCGACCCTATGACTTACCGGCGGGTAGAGAGCTGTGGAGAAGTGACTGCCCAACGGCGGTGCGGTGAAAGGCTCTTGACAAGTATTGCAATGTGCGAGCGTCCGCTCCTATGAGCAGCATTCGAGCCTTGTACGTGCACTCGTACATACATCCGTACGAGCCGCTCGCTGTTCGCGCGATCGGCTCGTACGCATGTCCGTGTGCGGGGCTGTCAACATGTCCGTGTGCGGGGCTGTCAAAGCGTGCGTCACTGTCAGGGCGTGCGGCACCGTCACACCGCTCGCGGCGCTTTCAGAGCGTGGGGCGCGTCATCGTGAAGCGCGCGTTGACGTGTGCGTAGACGGTCTGTTGCTGGGGTTCGAGGTCGAGCGCGGGGGCGGTCTCCTCGTGGGCGGCGCCTCCGTAGGCGGCGCGGGAGCGGAGCATGGGGTTGCCGGCGGGTGCGGGGGCTTCGGCGCCGATGTCGGCGAGTTCCAGGAGGGCGTCGAGGCGGGCGCCGAGCGCTTCGGCGTATTCGCGGGCGCGCTGGACGGCTTCGCGTACGGCCTGCTGGCGGGCTTCGCGGTGGGCGGGCGAGTCGGGGCGCAGGTCCCACCAGGGGCCGGCGACGCGGGTGAGTTCGTGGTCGGCGAGGCGGGTGGCGAGTTCGCCGAGTGCGCTGAAGTCGGTGACGGTGGCGGTGAGGTGGACGCTGCCGTGGTAGGCGCGGACGCGTTCGCCGCGGCCCTTGTGGGTGAGCTGGGGGGTGACGGTGAAGGCGCCGGTGGCGAGTTTTTCCACCGCTTCGCCGTAGCTCTTGACCAGGTCGATGACTTCGGTGTTGCGGCGGGTGAGGTCCTGGAGGGCGCCGGCGCGGTCGGTGCCGCGGGCCTGGACGGTGATGCCGATGCGGGCGATTTCGGGGTCGACTTCGAGGCGCGCTTCGCCGCGTACGGCGACGCGCGGGGCGTCGGGGGTGCCGTACGGGAGGGCGGGCTCGGGGTGCCCTGCGGTGGTGAAGGGGGTGGGCGCATCGGTCATGGGGCGGGGGGCTCCTTCGGGTGGCGCGACGCGGTGGTGTTCCGAGTGGCCGGGCCGCGTGGTGTCCGGGCAGGCCTCGCTCGGTTTCCGTGGAGAGCCTCGCACGGTGGCGGGGGTTTGTCAGGCGAGTGCGGGAGTGGTGGGCGGCGTGGTGGTCATCCGATCGCAACCTGTGAGGGGTGTTGCGGGAGTTGCGCCTACGCCAGAATCTACGCGCGTTGTTCCGCTGTACATCCAGTTGTACGACCAACGGTTCGCAGGGTTGCGGACGGTCAAGGAGAGTCATGCCGCTCGATCGCAGAACGTTTCTCGGGAGTTCCGTCGCCACGGGTGCCGGGGTGGCGCTGACGGGTGCGGGGGCGCCCGCCGCCGCGGCGGCCGCGCCGGCGGGCGCTCCGCTCGCCGCCGGTCGCGGGCCGGGGCACGGTCATTCCGGCAAGCGGTACGCGTTCACCGTGATGGGGACGACCGATCTGCACGGCAACGTTTTCAACTGGGATTACGCGACGGACGCGGAATTTGACGACGCGGCGCACAACGATGTCGGGCTGGCGAAGATTTCGACTCTCGTGAACGAGGTGCGTGCCGAGAAGGGGCGCCACAACACTCTCCTGATCGACGCGGGTGACACCATTCAGGGGACGCAACTGGCGTACTACTACGCCAAGGTGGAACCGATCACCGGCGCCGGCGGTCCGGTTCATCCGATGGCGCGGGCCATGAATGCCATCGGTTACGACGCCGCGGCGCTCGGCAATCACGAGTTCAATTACGGCATTCCGGTGCTGCGCAAGTTCGAGGAGACCTGCGATTTTCCGCTGCTGGGCGCGAACGCGGTGGAAGCGAAGTCGTTGCGTCCGGCGTTTCCTCCGTACGTCATCAAGCGTCTGCGTACCCCGCACGGCCGGGATGTGCGGGTCGGCGTTCTGGGGCTGACGAATCCCGGCATCGCGATCTGGGACAAGGCGAACGTGCAGGGGAAGATGGCTTTTCCGGGGCTGGAGGAGCAGGCGGCGAAGTGGGTTCCCCGCCTGCTGGGGCTGGGCGCGGACGTGGTGATCGTCGCGGCGCATTCGGGGTCGAGCGGTACGTCGTCGTACGGCGATCAGTTGCCGTACGTGGAGAACGCGGCTGCGCTGGTGGCGCAGCAGGTGCCGGGTATTGACGCGATTCTCGTGGGGCATGCGCACACGGAGATCGCGGAGTACCGGGTGAAGAATGAGCGGACGGGCCGTGAGGTGGTGCTTTCGGAGCCGTTGAAGTGGGGTCAGCGGCTGACGTTGTTCGACTTCGAGCTGGCGTGGGAGCGCGGGCGCTGGTCGGTGGATTCGGTGTCGGCTCGGGTGCTGAATTCCAATGCGGCGGTGGAGGACGAGCGTATTTCCGGGCTGCTGCGTGATGCGCACGCGAAGGTGGTGCGGTATGTGAACCAGGCGATCGGCCGGTCCACCGCGCGGCTTTCGGCGGCGGAGGCGCCTTACAAGGACACTCCGGTGCTCGATTTCATTGCTTTCGTGCAGGCGGAGGTGGTGCGGAAGGCGCTGGCCGGTGGGGAGTACGCGGATCTGCCGCTGGTGTCGCAGGCGTCGTGTTTCTCGCGTACGGCGGAGGTGCCGGAGGGGGAGGTGACGATCCGCTCGATGGCGGCGCTGTATCCGTTCGACAACACGCTGGAGGCGCGGGTACTGACCGGCGCGCAGCTGAAGGATTATCTGGAGTTCTCGGCCCGGTATTACGTGCGGACGCCTGCGGGTGGGGAGGTGGATCCGTCGAAGCTGACGAATGCGGACAACATCCCGGATTACAACTATGACGCGGTGAGCGGGGTGTCGTACGAGATAGATGTCGCGCAGCCGGCGGGGAAGCGGATCGGGAAGTTGTCGCTGGGCGGTGAGCCGGTGGATCCGGCGGCCCGTTTCGTGCTGGCGGTGAACAATTACCGGGCGAGCGGCGGCGGGAATTTCCCGCATGTGGCGAAGGCGGAGCAGGTGTGGGCGACGTCGGACGAGATCCGGAATCTGATCATTGAGTGGGTGAAGGAGTCGGGTTCGATCGATGCGTCGCGGTTTGCGTCAGTGGACTGGAAGCTGACGCGGGACGGCGTTCCGGTCTTCTGAGGGGCGTGTGGTGGCGGGCGGCTGGTGCTGGAGCCGCCGTCCGCCGGCGGTCTGTGCGGAGCGCGGCTGTGGTGCCAGGCCGAAGGTGGTGAAGGCGGTGCGGTCGGGGAGGGGGTAAGGGGTGGTGTCGGTGAGGTGGTTGAGGATGACGGCGCTGCGCCAGGCGGCGAGGCCGAGGTCGGGTGCGCCGACGCCGTGGGTGTGGCGTTCGGCGTTCTGTACGTAGACGGAGCCGGTGACGCGGGCGTCGAGGTCGAGCCGGTGGTGGGTGTCGATGCGGGGGCGGCCTGCGGTGTCGCGGCGGAGGTAGGGGTCGAGGGCGCCGGTGAGGGCGTCGAGGCTGCGTTCGCGGTAGCCGGTGGCGAGAACGACGGCGTCGGTGGTGAGGCGGCTGCGGGCCTGCTGGTGGGCGTGTTCCAGGTGGAGTTCGATGGTGTGGGCGCCGATGCGGCCGGCGGTGCGGACGGTGACGCCGGGGGTGAGGACGGCGTCGGGCCAGCCGCCGTCGACGGTGCGTTCGTAGAGCTCTTGGTGGATGGCGGCGATGGTGTCGTGGTCGATGCCCTTGTAGAGCTGCCATTGCTGGGGGACGAGGGCGTCGCGGGTGGCTTCGGGGAGACCGTGGAAGTAGCGGGTGTGGTCGGGGGTGAACTGTTCCAGGCCGAGTTTGCTGTATTCCATGGGCGCGAAGGCGGGGGTGCGCGCCAGCCAGTGCAACCGTTCGTTTCCTGCGGGGCGGTTGCGGAGCAGGTCGAGGAAGACTTCGGCGCCGGACTGGCCGGAGCCGATGACGGTGATGTGGTCGGCGGCGAGCAGGCGTTCGCGGTGGTCGAGGTAGTCGGCCGAGTGGAGGACGGGGAGGGCGGGGGCGGCGGCGAGGGGCTGGAGGGGTTCGGGGATGTGGGGTGCGGTGCCGATGCCGAGGACAACGTTGCGGGCGTAGGTCCTGCCGAGTGCTTCGGCTTCGCCCTCGCCGTCGAGCTGGGTGTGGTCGATCTCGAAGACGGCGTGTTCGGTGTTCCAGCGGAGTGCGTCGATCTGGTGGCGGTAGTGGAGGCCGGGGAGGTTTTCGCTGACCCAGCGGCAGTAGGCGTCGTATTCGGCACGTGGGGCGTGGAAGCGTTCGGCGAAGTAGAAGGGGAAGAGCCGCTCGCGGTGCCTGAGGTAGTTGAGGAAGCTCCAGGGGTTGGTGGGGTCGGCGAGGGTGACGAGGTCGGCGAGGAAGGGGACTTGGAGGGTGGCGCCGTCGATCATGAGGCCGGGGTGCCAGTGGAAGGCGGGGCGCTGGTCGTAGAAGGCGCAGGTGAGGCCGGCGAGGGGCTGGGCGAGGGCGGCGAGCGAGAGGTTGAAGGGGCCGATGCCGACGCCGACGAGGTCGAGGGGGGTGCGCGGGTCCGGGGCGGTGGCGGTGGTCATCGGGGGGTGTGGCCTTCCACTAGGTCGAGCAGGGAATGCAGGTCGTCGGGGTGGGCGTGGGGGTTGAGGAGGGTGGCCTTCAGCCAGAGGCCGGTGGGGGTGGTGGCGCGGCCCAGTACGGCGCGGCCGTCGTGGAGGAGGCGGCGGCGGATGGTGGCGATGGTGGTGTCGTCGGCGCCGGTGGGGCGGAAGAGGACGGTGGTGAGGGTGGGGTGTGAGTGGAGTTCGAGGGCGGGGCGGGCTTCGACGAGGTCGGCGAGGGTGCGGGCGGCGGTGACGGTGCGGTCGACGAGGTCGGCGATGCCGCGGCGGCCGAGTGCCTTGAGGGTGACGGCGATCTTGAGGATGTCGGGGCGGCGGGTGGTGCGCAGTGACCGGCCGAGGAGGTCGGGGAGGCCGGCTTCGGTGTCGTCGTCGGCGTTGAGGTAGTCGGCGCGGTGGTCGAGGGGGGCGAGGTCGCGTGCGTCGGGGACGGCGAGGAATCCGGCGGCCACCGGCTGCCAGCCGAGTTTGTGCAGGTCGAGGGTGACGGTGTGGGCGCGGTCGAGGCCGGTGAGCAGGTGCCGGTGGGCGTCGCTGAAGAGGAGCGGGCCGCCGTAGGCCGCGTCGACGTGGAACCGGGCGTGATGGGCGGCGGCGATGTCGGCGAGTGCGGGCAGCGGGTCGATGGCTCCGGAGTCGGTGGTGCCTGCGGTGGCGACGACGAGGAGTGGCCGGCCGGCGAGGCGTTCGAGGGTGGCGGCCAGGTCGGCGGGGGCGAGCGTCCCGTCGGGGGTGGGGACGGTGACGGGGGCGGGCAGTCCGAGCAGCCAGGCGGCGCGGTGGACGCTGTGGTGCGCGTTGGCGCCGCAGACGACCTGCAGGGGTGGTCCGGCGGGGGCGGCCGGTGCGGTGTGGGGCGGGTGCGGGTGGGTGGTGGTGTGGGGGTGGGTGCAGATGTGGGGGCGGCCGGGGTGGTCGGGGCCGTGGCCGGGCCGGTCGCAGGGACGGTGTACGTCCCGTTCGCCGAGGGGCGTGCCGGGTTGTCCGCCGGTGTGCCGGGCGCCGTGGTCCCGGCCGGTGTCGTGTGCGGTGCCGTGTGTCCGGCCGGTGTCGTGTGCGGTGCCGTGTGTCCGGCCGGCGTGTTCGCGTACGGTCTCGCGTTCCCGGGCGGCGTGCTCGGGGGTGTTCTCCCGCTCGCGTGCGGTGCGCTCGCGGGTCTCGTGCTCCCGGGCGGCGTGCTCCCGGGCGAGGAGGACGGCGAGCTGGTTGGACTCCGTTCCGCCGGTGGTGACCAGGGCGTCGGCGTCGGGCCCTTCGGGGTGGACGAGGCGGGCGAGGGTGCGGGTGGTCAGGGCTTCCAGTTCGGAGGCGGCGGGGGCCTGGTCCCAGGAGTCCATGGAGGGGTTGAGGGCCGAGGCGGCGAGGTCGGCCGCGGTGGCCAGGGCGAGCGGCGGGCAGTGCAGGTGGGCCGCGCAGTGCGGGTCGGCGGGGTCGGCGGCGCCGGCGGCGAGGGTGCGGACGATCGTGTGCAGGGCGGCGTGCGGGCCGGTGCCGGTGTCCGGGAGGAGGGGGACGCAGGCGTGGTGCACTGTCTCGGCGACGCTTTCGGGGCCGCCGGCGGGCAGTGGTCCGCCGCGCTCTGCGGCTCCGGTGGACAGGGCGTCGAGCACGGTGTGGAGCAGGGGTCGCAGCGCCTCGGGGCCCTGGTGCCCACCGGCCAGCTCGGGGGTGGCGAGGGAGGGTGCGGGGGGCGCGGCGGGTGCGGGGGCGGCGGCCGCGGGGGGCGGAACGGTCGGCCGGGTGGGGCCGGGCGGGGCGGCGTCGATGGGGCCCGTTGTGGCGGCGTCGAGGAGGACGGTGGTGACCGCCGGCGCGGCGCCCTGACTCGTGTGGTGGTTGCCCTGGTCGCCTGCTGCCGGTGCCGTGTCACCTCCTGTCGTGTGGGGGCCGGGTGGGGTCCTTGCGGGGTCGAGGGGGCGGGGGGTGCGGTCGCCTGGGGCCGGGGTGCCTGGGGCGGGCACAGGCATGGATGTGCCCTTCTTGTCGGGGATTTGATCGGTTTAGGGCGACCTAAGTTACTTCCGGTGTCGAGCCCTTCTCCGAGATGCGGGCGGAGTCCACTCTCACGAGGGACACACGTGCGGGTTGAGGCACGCGGATCTGCTATGGGCTCCGCGACGCCTCCTCCCCTCCCCGGCCTGACCTGCTACGAGGCAGTCGTGAGACGGTCCGTGGGCATCACCCCTGGCCGTTTCGGACGGCCAGCGCGCGGCGCAGGTCGTCGAGTTGGTCGGTGAGCTTGCGCCGGAGGGCCGGGGTGGGCGCTTCGTCGCGCAGGCACGCCTCGCCGGCGCGCAGGGTGTCCGGTTCGACGAGCGCTGCGGGGAAGCCGTTCCGGCCCGCGGCTTCGGCCAGGGCGGGGCCTCGGCGGCCGGCGAGGGCGACGGCGTCGGTGAAGTACCGCTCCACGTAGGGGCGTACGAGGTCGGCCTGTTCGGGTGCCCAGAAGCCGGTGGCGGTGGCGGTGAAGAGATAGGCGGACAGGTCGTCGGCCGGGTCGGTGGTGAACATGGCTTCCCAGGCGGTCTTCTTGGCGGCCGGGTCGGGGAGCGCGGCGCGGCAGCGTGCGGCGCCTTCCTTGCCGCTGGCGCTGGGGTCGCGGGTGACTTCGGCGTCGATGGCGGCCGGGGTGGTGGCGCCGAGGACGGCGAGGCGGCCGAGGATGCGCCAGCGCAGTTCGGGGTCGAGGGCGGGGCCGCCGGGCACGCTGTCGCCGTCGAGCCAGTCCTGGATGCCCGCGGGGGTGGTGGCGCTGTCGATGAAGGTACGGACGGCGGCCAGGCGCAGGCCCTGGCGGTCGCCGTGTTCGCTGCCTTCGGTGCGGCGCAGGATGTCGCGGCAGACGTCGGAGAGGGTGGTGAGGGCCGCGGGACGGTCTGCGGCGGGGAGGTAGCGGTCCGCGATCTGGGTGCGCGCGAAGGCCAGTACGCCCTGGACGACGGCGGTGTCGGTATCGTGCGGGAGGTGGGTGCGGACGGCTTCGAGGTAGGTGGCGGGCGGCAGTTCGCCGTCGCGGACCATGTCGCGTGCCGCGTTCCACACCACGGCGCGGGTGAGGGAGTCGGGGAGGCCGGAGAGGGCGGCCTGTGCGGTGGCCCAGGAGGTGGGGTCGAGGCGGACCTTGGCGTAGGTGAGGTCCCGGTCGTTGAGGAGGACGAGGTCGGGGCGGTGGCCCGGGAAGGTGTGGGTGCCGCCTTCGGGGAGGTCGTGGGTGAGAGGCGGGCGGGGGACGAGACGGGTCGGGTCGGTGAGGTCCTGATCGTAGAGGCCGATGGTGAGGTGGTGGGGGCGGTCGCCCTGGCGGGTGACGGTGAGGGTCCAGGAGCCGTCGGTGGTCTCGACGCCGGGGGTGAGGGTGTCGACTCCGGTGGTGCGCAGCCACTGTTCGGCCCAGGCGTGGACGTCGCGGTCGGTGGCGCGGGCGAGGGAGTCGGTGAAGTCGGCCAGGGTGGCGTTGCCGAAGCGGTGCCGGGCGAAGTGGTCGTTGATGCCGGCGAGGAAGTCCTTCTCGCCCATCCAGGCGACGAGTTGGCGCAGTGCGGAGGCGCCCTTGGCGTAGGAGATGCCGTCGAAGTTGAGGAAGGCGGAGGCGGTGTCGGGGACCGCGTCGGGTGCGGGGGCGACGGGGTGGGTGGAGGGGCGTTGGTCGGCGTCGTATCCCCAGCTCTTGCGGGCGACGCCGAAGTCGGTCCAGGTCTCGGTGAAGTGGGTGGCTTCGCTGAGGACCTGGTAGCCCATGTACTCGGCGAAGGACTCGTTGAGCCAGATGTCGTCCCACCAGGCGAGGGTGACGAGGTCGCCGAACCACATGTGGGCCATTTCGTGGGCGATGACCATGCCGCGGGTCTGGCGCTCGGTGTCGGTGACGGCGGAGCGGTAGACGAATTCGTCGCGGAAGGTGACCAGGCCGGGGTTCTCCATGGCGCCGGCGTTGAATTCGGGGACGAACGCCTGGTCGTAGGAGTCGAAGGGGTAGGGCTCGTCGAAGAGCTGGTGGTAGCGGTCGTAGCACCGGCGGGTGATGTCGAAGATCTCTTCGGCGTCGGCGTTGAGATACGGGGCGAGGGAGCGGCGGCAGTGGATGCCGAACGGCAGGCCCGCGTGCTCGGTGCGGACGGAGTGCCAGGGGCCGGCGGCGATGGCGATGAGGTAGGTGCTGAGGGGCGGGGTGGGGGCCAGGGTCCAGCGGCCTTCGGGGGTCTGGGTGGCGCGGGAGTTGCCGAGGACGGTCCAGCCGTCGGGGGCGGTGACGGTGAGGGCGAAGACGGCTTTGAGGTCGGGCTGGTCGAAGGCGGGGAAGACGCGCTGGACGTCTTCCATGAACAGCTGGGTGTAGACGTAGGTCTCGCCGTCGGCGGGGTCAGTGAAGCGGTGCATGCCTTCGCCGGTGCGCGAGTAGCGCATGGTGGCTTCGATGCGCAGTTCGTGTTCGCCGGCGGTGAGGCCGGTGAGCGGAAAGTGGTTGTCCGCCAGGTCCGCCGGGTCGAGGGGGGTGCCGTCGAGGGTGACGCTGCGGAGTTCCTCGGGTTGGAGGTCGAGGAAGGTGTCGCCCGGGATGCGCGCGCTGAAGCGGATGGCCGTGCGGGAGGTGAAGTGCTCCTCACCGGTGGTGAGGTCGAGGTCGATGTCGTAGCGGTGGACGTCGAGGATGCGGGCTCGGGTTTGCGCTTCATCGCGCGTCAATGCGGGCATGGCGTCATGCTGCCGCAGGCCGACGGCTCCGCGCACCCATGCCTTGCTGCCTGTGGAAAACTCGCTCGGGCGGGTTCGCCGGCGCGGGCCGGGGCCGGCCGCGCGGGTGCTCAGCGGCGGGGTCGAGCCGTCCGCCCGAGCGGGGGCGGGCCGAGCGCCTGGGCGGTCCGACCGTTAAGCGGCCCGGCTTCTCAGGGCTAAGATTTCTTATGGATCACGGCCGGGAGCCCGGCCCGATGGGCGAGCCCCGGGGAGGGTGCCGAGATGGCGAGGAAGACAGCGGCGCAGGACGCGGTTGCCGGGATCATCGAGGACTGGCGACGGGAACGCCCGGAGCTGGACACCTCGCCGCTGGAGGTGCTGGCGCGGCTGCACCGTACGTTCCTGCGGTACAGCGCGAAACTGACGGCTTCGGTGGAGGCGCACGGGCTGTCGGTGGCCGGTTTCGACGTCCTGACGGCGCTGCGCCGGGCGGGGAAGCCGTTCAAGCGCACCGCGGGTCAGCTGGCCGATTCGGGACTGATCTCGTCGGCGGGGGTGACGTTGCGCATCGACCGGCTGGAGAAGGACGGGCTGATCGTGAGGGAGCGGGACCCGGAGGACCGGCGGGTGGTGCGGTCGCGGCTGACGGAGGAGGGGCTGGCCAAGATCGACGAGCTGTTCGCCGAGCACTTGGAGAACGAGCGGCGGATGCTGGCCGGCCTCTCCCCCGCCGAGTGCCGTCAGCTGGCGCGGCTGCTGTCCAAGCTGGAGCGGTCCATCACGGAGTCGGGTGCGGCGGAGCCGGAGTCGCCGTCCGGGGCGTGAGCGGCCCGTCGGTGGTGGCCTGGGCCGGGCGGAGCAGGAGCCACGCCCCGCACACCAGCGTGATGGCCTGCGCGCCGATCAGCAGGGAGTAGCCGGCGCCGAAACCGTGTCCGCCGCCGAGGGCGATGGCCGCCCCCATCGCGGTGGGCATGAAGGCGGAAACGAGGTTGCCGACGCCGTTGACCACTCCGTACGCGCTGCCGACCGTGCCGACCGGTGCGTGCCGCTGCACGAGGGTGGGGATGGCCGGGCCCTGCAGTCCCCAGAAGCCGCCCGCGAGGACGAGTCCGGTGGCGGCGAGCCAGGCGGCGTCCGCGGTGATGACCAGCAGGACGCAGCTCCCGGTGCCGAACGCGCCGATGACGAAGAGCAGGGGCAGCCGCCGGGCGGGCAGCTTGTCGATGAGGTGCCCGCCGAGGAAGCCGGAGGCCAGGCTCATCAGGAAGGGCAGCGCGGAGACGGCGCCCATCTGTGCGAGGGAGAAATGGCGTTCCTGGAGGAGGTACGCCGGCAGCCAGGAGCTGCTTCCCCACAGGTAGGCGAGGGTGGCGATCTCGATGAGGAGGATGCAGCCCAGGCGCGGGGTGCGCAGGGCTTCCCGAAGGGTGGCCGCGACGCCCCGCCGCGCTTCGGAGGGCGCGTGTTCGCCCCTCCCCTGTGCTGTGTCCCGGCGGCTCCGTATGAACAGCGCGATGAGCGGCAGTCCGATTGCCGCGTTGAGGAGCGCGAGGAGCACGAAGGAGGTGTGCCAGTCGTAGCGGTGCACGAGGTAGGTGATCAGCGGCAGTCCGAGGGCGGTGCCCAGGGAGACGCCCATGGAGCTGACCGCGTTGGGCCGGCCCACCTCGTGGGGCGCGAAGTGCTCCTTGACGTACATCGTCTTGAGCGAGAACAGCGGTCCTTCGGACGCGCCCAGAAGGAAGCGGACCGCGACGAACATGAGGGCGCCGAGCGCGTACGGGGACAGCAGGGTGAGTGCGGCCCACAGGGCGACGCTCACCAGGAGGCCGCGCCGTGCGCCCAGGGCGGATTCGTACCGCGGCGTGAGGAAGAAGGCGGCGAGTCCGTACCCGATGAGGAAGACGGTCATCAGGGCGCCCTGGAGGACGCGGTCGCCGGTCATGCCGAAGTGGTCGGTGAAGGCCCGGTCGGTGATCAGTACGGAGACGTTGACGCGGTCGATGTAGGAGATCAGGACGACGGCGAGCAGGCTGAGGACACCCGCCCACCGCCGCGGGGAGGCCGCGGCGGTGGGCGGTACGGCAGGACGCGCCACGGTGTCAGCCGCCGGCGGGGGCGGTCGTGGCGGGCTCCGGGGCGGCGAGCGCGGCGGCCTGCTGTTCGGCCGCTGTGCGGTAGAGGCGGCGCAGCCGTACGACTCCGAGGTCGTGCTGGTAGAGGTTCTCGGCCTGGTCCGCGTCGTGCGGCATGGCCTCCAGCATCACGCGGTCCTGTTCGAGGACCTCCCAGTGGCGCTTCTCGATGAGGGTGCGGTACAGGAAGCGCCAGGTGTCGCGCTGCCAGCCCTCGACGTTGCGGTAGCGCCAGAAGAAGACGCCGCTGCGGTGCGCGTCCACGGGGCAGATCATGCCGACGATCCCGAAGGGGCCGCCGGGGCCCGCGGACGGCGGGTACGGGATGGACAGGTCGACCCAGTCCACTCCGGTGCGGCACAGCTCCACCCAGTCGAAGTTGACGCCGCGCTGGTCGGTCTTCTCGAAGAAGTAACCGCGGTCGGTCTCCCGGATGCGGAACTTGGCGGTGGTGTCGCCGTCGAACATCGTGTGCGAGTCGTGGTGGAGGAACTGGCCGTGCATCGGGTCGAGGAGGTTCTCCATGCCGAACCGCCACGGCACGTTCCACTCCGCGTAGCAGAGGATGGCCTCCGTACCGGGGTCGGTGAGCGGTTCGGGGAGCGTCAACTCGCACGGCTCCGGGTGCTGCTCGTCGCCGAAGTACGCGAGGATCGCGCCGCCCACCTCGCGTACGGGGAGGCTGGTGACGAGCTTCTTGCCCTCCAGGTTGCAGCCGGGCAGGCCGGGCACGGAGGAGACGGTGCCGTCGCCCTCGACCTCCACACCGTGGTACCAGCAGGCCACGCGGTCCCCGAGGTGCTTGCCGAGGGAGAGCCGGGCGCCCCGGTGGGGGCAGCGGTCGGCGAGCATGTGGAGGGTGCCGTCGCCGCGGCGGAAGAGGAGCCAGTCCTCCCCCAGGGCGGTGACCTTGCGCATGCCCCCGGGGGTGACGAAGTGGGAGGGCACCACGGGGTGCCACTGGTTGCGCAGTCCGGTGGCGTAGATGTGTTCCGCGGTGGCGGTGTGTCCGGTGGTGTCCGGGCGGGTGAGGGTCATGTCAGGCTCCCAGGCGGTGCATCTCGGCGCGGAAGGTGTCCTCGGTCCAGGGGGTGCCGTCGGGGGCGTGCACCTGGCGGGAGTTGAGACCGCGGATGACGTCGGCGAGCTCGTGGCCCTCCTTGGTGAAGACCTCTTCGAGGGTCGCGGCGAGCTTGTATTCGTACGGGGTGGGCTCGTGCGTACGGGACTGGTGGACGTCCAGGTACGGCCATGGGGTCATCGGTGCCTCCAGGTTCACAGGCGAGCGGGTGGCTTACAGGTCGAGGACGAGGCGGTCGGAGGCACAGCGCGAGACGCAGATCATCATGGTCGCGTTCGCCGCGTGCTCGGCCTCGCTGAGGAGGAAGTCGCGGTGTTCGGGGACGCCTTCGAGGACGCGGGTCTCGCAGCTGCCGCAGATGCCGTCCCGGCAGGAGTTCTCGGCCGGCACGCCGGCGGCCTCGGCGGCTTCGAGGATCGAGGTGTCGGCGTCGACGCTCAGCGTCACTCCGGAGCGGCGGCACTCCACTTCAAAGGCGCTGTCGTCTCCGCTGCGCTCCACCGTGGGCGCGGCGAACCGCTCCACCCGGAGCTGCGCGGCGGGGCAGCGTTCCTCGACGGCGACGAGCAGGGGTTCCGGGCCGCAGCAGTACACGAGGGTCTGCGCGTCGAGGTCGTTCAGGGCGGCGTCGAGGTCGATGTGGCCGTGCTCGTCCTGCGGGTGGAGGACGAGTTCGCCGGGCCCTTGGGCTGCGAGGTCGGCGAGTTCGGTGCCGAAGGCCATCGAGGCGCGCGTGCGGCCCCCGTGGACGAGCCGCCAGGGCACGCCCCTGCGGGTGGCTTCGCGGGCCATGGCCAGCAGCGGGGTGATGCCGATGCCGCCGGCGATGAACAGGTACGCGGGCGCGTCGGCGAGCGCGAAGTGGTTGCGGGGGCCGACGGCGGTGACGGTCTGGCCGGGGCGCAGCCGGTCGTGGACGAAGCGGGAACCTCCGCGGGAGGCCGGCTCGTTGAGGACCCCGAGGCGGTAACGGGTGGTGTCGTGGGGAGCGCCGCACAGGGAGTACTGCCGGGTGTGGCCGCCGACGTGCAGGTCGAGGTGGGCGCCGGGCTGCCAGGCGGGCAGGGGCTTGCCGTCGGGGTGGACGAGGTCGACGGAGAGCACACCGTCGGCTTCCCAGGTCATGCGGTGCACGAGCAGGTCGAGGCGGGCCTCGCCGGCCGTGGCCTGGTCGGGAGTGTCCGGCTGGGCGTCGTTGCTGGTCATGGCGTCGGCCTCCTCACGCGGTGGGGATCTTGACGGGCGGAGTGAAGGGGTTCTTCATGGGGCCGAGGGCGGCCAGGTCGACCTCGACGAGGGTAGGGCCGCCGGACGCGACGGCCTCGGTGAGGACCGGCGCGGCGTCGGCCTCCGTGGCGATCCGGGCGTAGGGCAGGCCGCAGGAGCGGGCCAGGAGGGAGAAGTCGGGGGTGGCGAGGTCCACTCCGGAGCGGCGTTCGCTGTAGCGGTCCTGCATGTTGCGGAGCACGCCGTAGCCGCCGTCGTTGAAGACGACGAGGGTGAGGGCGGGGCGCTCCTGGGCGAGGGTGAGAAGCTCTCCGAGGTGCACGGCGAGGCCGCCGTCCCCGGCCATGACGACGGTCGGTTCGCCGGGCCGTGCGAGGGCGGCGCCGATGCCCATGCCGAGGCCCTGGCCGATGCCGCCGCCGCGCGGGAAGACGTTGTCACGGGGGTCGTAGATCTCCAGCAGGCGGTTGCCCCAGCTGCTGGAGGGGATGGTGACGTCGCGGGCGACGACGGCGCGGCGGGGCAGGGCGGCGCGCAGCGCGTCGCAGACGGCGGCCTGCGGCCCGATGGCGTCGTGCAGCGTGGCACGCACCTCTTCGCGTACGGAGGCGACGCGGACCGTCCAGGTGGGCTCGGCGCCCACGGCGGCCTGCTCGGTGCTCGCGGCGGCCTGCTCGGCGCCTCCGGTCGCGGCGCTGTCGTCGGGAGCCGGGACCGCGGCGGGCAGGCGGGCAAGCAGGGCTCCGAGCACGGCATCCGCGTCCCCCTGCAGCGCATGCCGCACCGGGTAGACGCGTCCCAGCGCGGCGGCGTCGACATCGATCTGGAGATGCGCCTCGGGCAGGGCCAGCGAGTAGTCGCCGGTCTCGTTGGAGCGGAAGTGCGTGCCGATGGTGAGCAGGACATCGGCGTCGGCGAGCAGGGCTCGGCCCGTCGGCGTGGTGGCGAAGTTGCCGATGACCTGCGGATGGTCCTCGGGTACGGCGCCGCGGCCGGAGTTGGAGGTGAACAGGCCGGCGCCGGTGCGCGCCAGCAGTTCCGCCAGGCGGTCGGCGGCGCCGCAGGCCCCTCCCCCGGCCCAGACGAGGGGCCGCCGGGCCCCGGCCAGCAGACGCGCGGCGGCATCCAGCGCGGCCTCGTCCGGATGGGGCGTCGCCGGCTCCGGGGCCACGGCGTCGTCGTCCTGCTGCGCCGCGTACTGCAGGTCGATCGGCCACTCCACGCTCGCGGGACCACCAGGGGCGCGCAGCGCGGCGCGTGCCGCCTCACGAAGGATGCGCCCGGCGGCCTCCGTGGAGGGCACGGTCGCCGCGTACGTGGAGACCGCCCGCAACATGCCGAGCTGGTCCTTGGTCTCGTGGATGAATCCGCGGCCGCTGCCCAGGTACTGGCTCTCGACCTGCCCCGTGACGTGCAGAACTCCCGTACCGGCACTGAGCGCTTCGATGAGCGAGCCGGCCGCGTTGCCCGCGCCGGTCCCGGTGGAGGTGAGGGCACAGCCCAGGGAGCCGCGGGCGCGCCCGTAGGCGTCGGCGGCGTTCACGGCGGTGGCCTCGTGGCGTACGGGCACGAAGCGCAGCTCACGGTCGACGGCCTCGACGAGCGGCAGGTTGTGGACGCTGACGATGCCGAAGACGGTGTCGATGCCGAGTTCGCGCAGGACGGCGACGAGGAGGTCGCCTCCGGTGGGATGGTGCGTCATGGAGGCTCCTCAGAGGATGCCGCGGCCGACTCCGCCGCAGACGTCGATGCTGGTTCCGGTGATGTAGGAGGCGCGCGGGGAGAGGAGCGCCAGGACCGCGTAGGCGACCTCCTCGGCGCGGCCCAGGCGGCCGAGGGCGATGCCACGGTCGGCGGCCAGTTCGGCCTGCCACTCCTCGTAGCTCAGCCCGCTGTCGGCCGCGGCGTGCCGGCGCGTCCACTGCCCGGTGTCGATCAGGCCGAGGCAGACGGAGTTGACGCGGATGCCGTCGGGCGCGAGTTCCCGGGCGAGGTTCGCGGAGAGGTTGAGGATGCCGGCGCGGGCGGCGCTGGTGGTGATGAGGCGCGGCTCGGGCTGCTTGGCGAGTACGGCGTTGATGTTGACGATGCCGGCGGCGTCGGAGGCGCGCAGGTGCGGGAGGGCGGCGTGCAGCGGGTTGAGCACGCCGGCGAACTTCAGCTCCAGTTCGTCGCGCCAGTCCTCCTCGGTGGTCTCCGCGAGCCGCTTCATACGGGACTGTCCCGCGTTGTTGACGAGGCCGTCGAGGGAGCCGAAGTGGTCGGCGGTACGGGCGACGAAGTCACGTACGGCAGCGGCGTCCCGTACGTCGCAGACGCCGGTCAGCAGCCGGTCGTCGCCCGCTCCGAGGCGGGCCGCGGCCTTGTCGAGGCGGTCGGCGTCACGGCCGCAGGTGGCGACGCGTGCGCCTTCGTCCAGGAGGGCGCGGACCGTGGCCAGGCCGACGCCCGAGCTGCCTCCGGTGACCAGTACGGTGCGGTCGGCGAGGCCCAGGTCCATGGGGTGTCCTTCGTCTTTCGGGGTGGTGAGCGGTGCGGAGTGCCCGGGGCGGCGCGCCGCGACGTCGGGCGAGCCGGTGCCCCGGGGAGCCGGGGATCCGGTGTGGGCCGGTCAGCCGGTGTGGGCAGGTGAGCGGCGCTTTGCGGCGGCGCTCCGGGCGGGTGGTCAATACGGGGCGGCCGGGGCCGGTGCAGGGCGGCCCGGGTCAGTGCATGGCGCCGGGGTCAGTGCATGGTGAAGCCGCCGTTGACGGCGAGCACCTGTCCCGTGAGGTAGCGGGACTCCTCGCCGAGCAGGAAGGAGACGACCCCGGTGAGGTCGTCCGGCTGCTGGGCCCGGGAGATGGCCCGGTTGAGCCGGTAGAGCTCGTGCCGCTCGGCGGGCACGTTCTCGGTCGCCTCGCACTCGGTGATGCCCGGCGCGACCGCGTTGACGGTGATGCCGCGATCGCCCAGCTCACGTGCCATGGCCCGGGTGAGGGCGATGACGGCCCCCTTGGAGGCGATGTAGTGGGCCAGCCGCGGCGAGCCGTACAGCGCGGCGTCGGACGCCAGGTTGACGATGCGGCCGCTGCCGGCGGCGAGGAGCTGGGGCAGCAGTGCGCGGGCGACGAGCCACGGCCCGCGGGCGTTGACCGTCATGATGCGGTCCCACGCCTCGATGCCGATGTCCTGGAACTCCTTGCCGCCCACGCCGTTGGCGAGCCCGGCATTGTTGACCAGGCCGTGCAGCGGCCCGAGCCCGGCGACCCGTTCCGCCATCGCGGCGACCGACTCCGGGTCGGCCACGTCGCACGGCACGAAGTGGGCTTCCCGGCCTTCGGCACACAGCTCTTCGGCCACCCGCTTACCGCGCTCGGCGTCGAGTTCGGCGAGTACGACGCGGTGGCCGTCCGCCGCGGCCCGGCGGGCCATGGCCTCCCCGAGGCCACGGCCGGCGCCGGTGATGACGACGGTGCGCATCAGTCGCGGGTGACGCCGTGCATCGGCGAGTGCTCGGGGTAGGTCGGGATCTGCGGCTTCTGCGTGCCGATGATGACGCAGAAGAGGGCGTCGGTGTCGCCCTCGTTCTTCAGGCTCCGGGCCACTCCCGCCGGCACGACGATCATGTCCCGGTAGCCGAGCGTGCGGTATTCGGCCTCGCCCTCGCCACGGTGGATACCGACCCTGACCTTGCCCTCCAGCACGAAGAAGGCTTCCTCGACATCGTGGTGGGTGTGCTCCGGGCCCTCCGCGCCGGGCGGCAGCAGCATGTTGGAGAAGGTGAAGCCGCCGGACGGCAGGACGCGGTTGTCGCCGTCGTGGTTGCCGGTCGCGCCGGAGCCGACGTACCGGATCTGAGCGCGACGGTACTGGTCACCGGCCTTGGCCTGGAACGCCAGGGTGTCCCAGTCGGGGTCGCGGGACTCCTTGGTGGCGATCAGGGAGTCGGTGTAGCGGGCGAGGTCGCCGCCGTTGTCGTAGTCGGTGGTGGTGATGGGCATGGTGCTGCCGTCCTTTTGTCGTACGAATGGGCAGGGCTGTGGACAGTCCTCAACAGCCTTCGGCGATCCCTGCTGAGATTCGGAGGTGGGCGAGAACCCACGCGTCGAAGGCCTCGGGCTGTTCCTGGTTCGCGAGGTGACCGGCGTCCTTGACGATCACGAACACGGAGGAATGGAGGTCTGCTGTGAGCATCTGGCTCGCTTCGATCCCGGTGACCCGGTCCTGGTCCCCGCACAGCACGAGCGTGGGCGCGGTGACCGCGGAAAGGTCCGCGATACGCAGGTCGGTGGCGGCCATCGACTCGGTCGAGTAGCGGTAGCCGGGCAGCCGCAGAGACCGGGCCATGGTGTCGGTGACGCGCTGAACGAGAGCTTCGGGAGCGGCGTCGGAGACCAGACGCGGACCGCGCCGCTCGGCGAAGGCACGCGGACCGACCTCGGCCAACTCGGCGGCGCGCGCCCGCATCGCCTCGGCCTTCACCGGATCCGTGCCCGACCCGGCACTGGAGTCGGCAACGATCAGAGAGGAGACGAGTTCGGGGTGGCGAGCGGCGAGCCGCAGCGCGATCACCCCGCCCCAGGACACGCCGAGTACATGGGCGCGGCCACCACGCTGCCGGATGAGTGCGGCGGCGGTGTCGGCGAAATCGTCCAGCGTGAACGGCCCCGTCGGATCGGCGGACCTGGCGTACCCGGGAGCGTCCCACGCCACCACGCGCACGTACCGGCTCAGCGTGGCGAGCTGCGGGACGAACGCGGCGGAGGAGGAACCGATCCCGTGCAGACACAGCAGCACGGGCCCCGCGTCACCGGCCTCCTCCACATGCAACCCCGCAAGGTCGAACGGCGACGCCTCGGAGGATGAGTCCTCGGCCTCGCTCACAGACGCGAGAGCGGACGACGAAGACGAAGGCGCAGGAGAAGAGGAAGGGGAGTTGGATGCCGAACACGCAGATGCAGAAGCCGACGCAGACGCAGGCGCCGATGCAGCCGCAGACGCCGACTCAGACGCAGACGCGGTCGAAGGCAAAGGCGACGGCGAAGGCTCGGGAGAAGGCGAGGAGACCGGATCGGAGAGAGCGGCAGTGGCCACAGAATCGGTCACAGGATCTGCCCCCTCCGGCCGGCCAGCGCACCGAGGCTGCGCAGCACCGCATACGGAACGACCTGGCTGGTCGCAGGGTTACCGGGGTCCGGGAGGTGCTGCACCTCGAAGCGGTACACGCCGTGGCTGCCGGACGCCTCGATGACATGCCGGGTGTGCTGGGCCGCCGGGTCGGCGACGACGTGGACACGTACGGCGTCCAGGTCACCGACGGCCAGCGCGACGGAGGCGGCGACGTTCGTCGACTTCGGGAACTTCACCGGTACGTCCCGGGCTGTGCCGCGCATGACCTCGACCGGGCCGGTTGCCGTGCGCATCCGGTGCAGCAAGTCCTCGTCCATCCACGGCTGTTCGAGGGTGCTGGGCAGCTTGGTGGTGGTGAGGGTGACGTCCGTGAGCGGACCGAGGGAGCGTACGGCCTGCAGCAGATCGAGGCCGCCGACGGCACCGCCGGTGAAATACACCCGCCCCGGGCCGGCGGCGAGCAGAGCGGCGGCGAGGTCCTCGTCGGTGAGCGCGCCGGTCGACGCGACGAGGAGGTCGGTACCGGACTGCAGGACGCGCTCGCCCCACTCGCGGACGACGCTCTGGCCCGCCGCTTCGACGATCAGGTCGCAGCTGTCGAGGGCGTCCTCGAAGGACAGCTGCGGGGCCGGCGCGTCACCGAGAGCGCGGTTGTCGACGACGCAGACCAGTTCGGCGCCGGGGACGCCGCCCTCGGCGAGCGCGGTGCCGACGACGCGGCCGATCGCGCCCCAGCCGACGAGACCGACCTTGCGCGGGGCGGGAGCGGAAGGCGAGGAGGGCGCCGAGGCGACGGACGGTGAGGCGGTGACGGACGAAGACATCGGGCCCGAAGTGCTGGAGGAAGAGGTGGTGGAGGAAGAAGTGCTGGAGGAGGGAGTGGTGGAGGAGGCAGAGGCGGTCATGGCGGTGTTCGCGTGAGCCGGTGACGAGGTGAGCGTCGAGGAGGAGTTGGTCGCGGTCGGCGTCGCGGTGGTGCACTGGTCGGTCATGCGGAGATCTCCTGTGCGGCCGGCTGGGTGAGTGGGCCGGGGTCGGGGCGCCCGGCCATGTGGGAGCGGATCTCCGCCGACGGCGGGCCCGCGGTGCCCCACAGGTCCGACAGCTCCGGAACACGCCGCCAGACACGGGCGATCCAGGCGTCCTCGACGATCTGGGCGACCTCGGAGGTGTACTCGCAGACGAGACCGGAAGGGTCGGTGAAGTAGGAGAAGGTGTTGTTGCCGGGACCGTGCCGGCCGGGTCCCCACTGCGGGGTGATGCCGTGGTGGCGCAGCCGGCCCAGCCCGCGCATGAAGTGGTCGACCGAGCTCATCTCGTAGGCGACGTGGTTGAGGGAGGCCCACTCGGCCTGGTTGAAGGCGATGCAGTGGTGGTCCGCGTTGCAGCGCAGGAACGCCATCTGGTGCTCCGACCAGTCCGAGACGCGCAGGCCCAGGACGTCGCAGTAGAAGGCGACGGCAGCGTCGATGTCGGCGGTGTTGAGCACGGCGTGGGTGACGCCGACCGGGACCGCACCGTCCCGGCCCCGCGGGGCGACGGCCTCGACCTGGGCGCTGATCTCGATGAGCCGGTGCTCGGGATCGGTGAAGCGGAGCCCGTAGCCGCCGCCCACCTGGTCCAGCGGGCCGGGGCCGGCGACGGGGGTGATGCCGCGGGCGAGCAGCCGGCGGGCGGCTTCGTCGACCTCGGCGGGGGTGGCGACGGCGAAGGCGATCCGGCCGAGACCGGTGCGGTCGGCGCTGGTCAGCTGGAGGACGTGGTGCTCCTCGCCGGTGCCGCGCAGCCAGCGCGCGCCCCCGTCGCCCTCGACGGTCTCCAGGCCCCAGACCTCCTGGTAGAAGTCGGCGGCTTCGGTGAACGCGGGGGTGAACAGTTCGACGCACCGCAGCGAGCGCAGGCGCGCGATGGGCTGCTGCGGCGGAGGCTGGTGCGGGGAGCGAGGCATCGCTGTCTCCAGACGTACGGGGCGGGGCGGCGCGGGGTTGGGGTGGGCGTGGGGTGGGGTGGGGGTGGGTGGGGGCGGGGGCGGGGGGCGGGCCCCCGGGGAGGGGGAGGGAAGGGCCTGGGGGGGGTGTCAGGTGATGGCCCAGGGGTGGGGCTCGGGGGACGTGTTCCAGTAGAGGGACTTTTGGCGTTGGTGGGCTCGGATGCCGTCGCGGCCCTTTTCGCGGCCCAGGCCGCTGTCCTTCATGCCGCCGAAGGGGGTGGAGATGCTGAACTGCTTGTACGTGTTGATCCAGACGGTTCCGGCGTCGATGCGGCGGGCGAGGCGCCAGGCGCGGGCGGCGTCCTTGGTCCACAGGCCGCAGGCGAGTCCGTAGACGGTGTCGTTGGCCTGGGTGACCAGGTCGTCCTCGTCGTCGAAGGGGAGGGCGACCAGCACCGGGCCGAAGATCTCTTCCTGGCAGGTGCGGGCGGAGTTGGGCAGGCCGTCCAGGACGGTGGGCAGGTAGTACGCGCCGTCGCGGTACTGCTCGCCCTCGGGGGCCGCGCCGCCGCACAGGACGCGGGCGCCTTCCTCCCGGGCGAGGTCGACGTACGCGGCGACGGCGTCCCGGTGCTTGTGGTGGACCAGGGGCGCGACCTGAGTGGCCGGGTCGGTGCCGGGGCCGATGCGGAGTTTCCGCGTACGGGCGACGAGTTCGGTGAGGAAGCGGTCGTACAGGGGGCGGGCGATGAAGAGCCGGGAGCCGGCGATGCAGCTCTGGCCGCTGGAGGAGAAGATGCCGAACATCACGCCTGCCAGGGCCTGTTCGATGTCCGCGTCCTCGAGGACCACGGTGGGTGACTTGCCGCCGAGTTCGAGGGATACGGGCATCAGCTTGTCGGCGGCGGCGTGTGCGAGGGTGCGGCCGGTGCGGGTGCCGCCGGTGAAGGTGACCTTGCCGACCGCGGGATGGCGGACGATGGCGTCACCGATGACGCGGCCGGGGCCGGGGAGCACGGAGAGCAGGCCGGTGGGCAGTCCGTATTCGGTCAGGGCCCGGTGGATGATGCGGCCGAGCGCGAGGGAGACCAGCGGGGTCCACTCGGCGGGCTTGAGGAGTACGGCGTTGCCTGCGGCGAGGGCCGGGGCCAGTTTCTGGGCGTCGCTGGCGATGGGTGAGTTCCACGGGGTGATGGCGCCGATGACGCCGATCGGTTCGTGGGTGCTCATCGTGACGTACGGGCCGCGGGCGGGGGTGAGGGTGTCCTCGGCGGTTTCCAGGGCTGCGGCGGTGTAGCGAAAGGTGCCGGCGGCGCTGTGTACGAGGGCCCGAGTCTCCGTACGGGACTTGCCGGTGTCTGCGGTCTGCAGTGCGGAGAGGTCTTCGGCCGCGTCTTCGATGAGGGCGGCGATGCGGTGGAGCAGGCGGGCGCGTTCGTGGGGCGGCAGGTCGCGCCATGCGGGGTCGGCGGCGGCCTGCGCGGCGCGCTCGGCGGCTTCTTCGACGTCGGCGAGCGAGGCGCCGCGGAGGGTGGTGAGGGTGGCGCCGGTCGCCGGGTCGAGGGTGGTGATCGGGTCACCCCGGCCGGGGCGCCACTCCCCTGCGATCAGCACCTCGTCCTCGGGGAGCGGCACCCCCACCTCGCCCACCGGGACCTCGGCCTCGGAGGGCACCTCCTCTGAGCGCACCTCCTCGGAGCGCTCGGCCTTGGCGCTCTCGGCCATGGAGTGCTCGCCCTGCGGGACCTCGCCCTGCGGGGCCTCACTCTTCGGGCCCCCGCCGTCCGGGACCTCGCTCTCGGAGACCTCGCCCTCCGGGTACGCGTACCTCGGGAGGGGGGCCTCGTGCGTCGGGGTGGGCGGGGTGGCGGGCGGCGGGGGTTTTGGAGTCGAAGGCATCGGTGGGTTCCCAGGCGTTGACGGGGCCGTGGCACGGCGCGTGGACGAACGGAGGGGCTGACGGGCGGACGGGCACGGCGCCGGACGGGACAGGGCGGAGCGGGGCGGGCGGGTTTGGCACCGAAGGGCTGAGGTTTGTCCGGAAGTGGACCGTCCAGAGGTGGACCATCCGGAGGAGTTGCCCGAAGGTGAGTTGTCCGGGGTCGGGCCGGGCGGGGTGAGGCTCGGGTGAGGGCGTCGGGGAGGTGGTGACTGCCGTGCGGTTGCGGCGACTCCGGGCTCTCCTCGCCTTCTGGGTCTCTCAGTGCCAGAAATCTAAGGGCTTAAATATTTACCCGCAAGGGTCGCCGCAGAAAAATTTGTCGGCGTCGGACCCCTTGACGTGCACACCCTATGAGTCGGTAGAACTTAAGCCCTAAGAAACTTGGCGCTTACGTACGGACGTACGGGACTCCCCCAGCTCCCTGTCGCCCCCGCGCGCCCTCTCCCCTCCCCCCTGTCCCTCGCCCGCGCCCTTCGCGGGTATGGAGGAATCCCGGATGAGCCTCGACGCCTCCCCGGGCCGTGACACCGACGCCGTACGCGCCGGAATCGCTGCTCGGTTCGAACGTCTCCCCCTGTCCCGCTGGCACGTCACCGTCCGCATCGTCATCGGTGTGGTGACCTTCTTCGAAGCCTTCGACCAGCTGCTGATCGCGTACGCCATGCCGGAGCTGCGCCAGGAGTGGCACCTCACGGACGGCGACGCCACCGCCGTCCTCACCATCGGCTCCCTGGGCATGCTGATCGGCGCGCTCTTCTCGGGACGGATGGCGGACCGCATCGGGCGCGTGAAGATCATCGCGATCTGCATCGGCGTGTCCGGGCTGGCCTCGCTCGCGCTGGCGGCGAGTCCGTCGCCGTCGCCCTTCATGCTGCTGCGCTTCGTGCAGGGCCTGGCGATCGGGGGTGAGGTACCGGTTGCCGCGACGTTCATCAGCGAGATCACCCGCAGCTTCAAGCGCGGTCGCTTCGTCCTGCTCTACGAGCTCGTCTTCCCCGCCGGGCTCACCCTCGGCGCACTGGCCGCCGCGTGGATCGTGCCGGCGCTGGGCTGGCGCTGGATGTACGTCGTGGCCGCCGTGCCGGGGCTGCTGTGCATCCTCGTGCAGCGCACCGTTCCCGAGTCGCCGCGGTGGCTCGCCGACCGCGGCCGGTTGCAGGAGGCCGCGTCGACGATGGATCTGATCGAGGCGAAGGTCGTCGCGGCGACCGGGGCTCCGCTGCCGCCGGTCCCCGCCTTCACCGGAACCCCGGAGCCGGCCGTCACCGGAACATCAGCACCGGCCCCGGGCACAGCCCCCAGCTCGGCCCCCACCCCCGCGCAAGGCGGCCGGGCCTTCGCCCCCGCGACTCCCGCCGAGGCTGCCGCGACCGGGGTGAAGGGGCTGTTCACCGGTCGGTACCGCCGTCGGACGCTGGTCATCGGGACGCTGTGGTTCACCGGCTACTTCGTGAACTACGGCATCACTTCCTGGCTGCCGACGATCTACGGCAAGCAGTACGGGCTGTCGCTCTCCGACTCGCTGCTGTACTCCACCGTCACCTCGGTCGCCGGTTTCCTCGGGTGTCTGCTGGTCGCGCTCACGGTCGATCTGATCGGACGGCGCAAGGTGTTCGCGGTCTTCCTCGGTGGCGCGGCCGTGCTGCTGATCGTGCTGGCCGCGCTCGGTGCGAGTACGCCGGTGCAGGTGCTGGTGTGGACCTCGCTCGCAGCGGTTTGCTTCTTCGGCTCCAACATCTGCCTGTACCTGTACACGCCCGAGCTGTACCCGACGCGGATGCGGGCGCTGGGGTGCAGCGTCGGTGGGGCGCTCAACCGGCTCGGGGTGATCCTCGGCCCGATCCTGGTCGGTGCGATCTACGCGGGCGGCGGGCAGGTCTCCGCGGTGTTCTTGACGCTGGGCGGGGTCGCTCTCGTCGGTGCGCTGGCCGCCGCGTTCTTCGCCGAGGAGACCACCGACCGGCCGCTCGAAGAGGTCTCCCCCTGAGGGACCAGAGCCCTGAGGGATCAGGGATCTGAGGGGCCAAGGGGGCGGACGCCCGGCCTGGCCTGTGCCCGCGCCCGCGTGTCCGGCCGTCATCCCAGGCGGTCGAGCACGCGGGCGGCCCGGCGGGCGAGGTCGAGCCGGCCGCAGGAACGAACCGGCCGGAGGGGCGCTCTCGGGGCTCAGCCCGTTCCGCTGACCAGGGGTGGGTTGTCGGGGTCGGGGATGCGGGTGGACCAGCCGCCCGGTACCGCGCGGCCCTGTTGGTGGCGGAAGCGTACGGGGGCGGTGCCGACTCTGCGGGTGAACAGGCGGCTGAAGTAGGCCGGGTCGTCGTAGCCGACGCGGCGGGCGACGGCGGCGACGGGGAGTTCGGTGGCGGCGAGGAGTTCCTTGGCGCGGCCGAGGCGGATGCCGAGGAGGTAGTCCTTGGGGCTGCAGCCGGCGCCGCGGCGTACGGCGGTGCGGAGTTCGGCGGGGCTCATGCCGTGGCGCGCCGCGTGTTCGGCGACGGAGAGCGGCAGGAAGGCGTCGCGGGCGAGGGCCTGGAGGACGGGGTCGCCGTCGGCGTCGGTGTCGGCGCGGGCGCGGCGGAGTGCGACGAGGAGTTCGTGGACGGCGGCGGAGGTCTCGACTTCGAGGAGGGGGTTGCCGCGGCGGGCGGCGCGGGCGATGCGGCTGATGGCGGCGCGGGCGGCGGCGGTGTCGGCGAGGGGGACGAGGGGGCGGTCGGGGGCGGGTTCGATGTAGCCGAGTTCGGTGTAGGTGGTGGCGGCCGGGCCGGTGAAGTCGACGAAGCTCTCGTCCCAGCCGCTGTCGGGGTCGGCGCCGTAGTGGTGCGGGGTGCCGGGGGTGAGCCAGAGGAGGGCGGGGGCGGTGACGGGGTGGCGGGTGCCGTCGGGGGTGGCGTACCAGCCGCTGCCCGCGTGGACGATCACGGCGACGTGGTGGTCGAGGGTGCGGGGGCCGACGGCGGGCAGGGTGCCGTGCTGGAGGCCGACGCCGAGGCAGACGAGGCCGAGCCGGTGGTGGACCGGGCTCGGCGTGAAGTAGCGCATCCAGGTGTGGTACACGCGGGCTCCTCCCGTTCGCCGCCGCCTTCCCGGCTGCCCGGCTGCCTTCCGTCCGTACGGAACTCCGGTGTACGGAACCCTGGTGTACGGCCGTTTCGTACACCGGAGTTCCGTGCCCAGGCGTTCCGCCACCAAGCCTTCCGTGCCCGGACGGTCCGCCCCGGGCGTTCCCTCCCCGGCGTTCCGTCCAAACTATGCCGATCTTTGTCCATGGACCCGCCCTGCCGCCAGGGGGTGTGCTGGACCGGGCGGGGGAGGGCGGATGCGAGGGAAGGGCGACGTGGTGGTGGACACGGCCGGGGATGTGGAGCGTGCGGCGGGGCGGCGGCGGTTCGTCGTCGGGGAGCGGGAGTTCGAGCTGGACGGGCGGCCGGTGCGGCTGCTGTCGGGGGCGCTGCACTACTTCCGGATGCACGAGGGGCACTGGGACCACCGGCTGGCGATGCTGCGGGCGATGGGCCTGAACTGCGTGGAGACGTATGTGCCGTGGAATCTGCACGAGCCGCGTTCCGGTGAGTTCCGGGAGCTGGCGGCGCTGGGCCGGTTCCTGGACGCCGTCGGGCGGGCGGGGCTGCTGGCGATCGTCCGCCCGGGGCCGTACATCTGTGCCGAGTGGGAGAACGGCGGGCTGCCGCACTGGCTGACCGGGCCGTTGGGGCGGCGGGTGCGGACGCGTGATCCGCGGTACCTGCGGGCGGTGGACGGGTGGCTGGCGGCGGTGCTGCCGCAGGTGGTGCCGCGGCAGTGCGACCGGGGCGGTCCGGTGGTCATGGTGCAGGTGGAGAACGAGTACGGCTCGTACGGGTCGGACGCGGTGTATCTCGCGTGGCTGGCGGACCGGTTGCGGGCGTTGGGGGTGACGGTGCCGTTGTTCACCTCCGACGGGCCGGAGGATCACATGCTGACGGGCGGGAGCGTGCCGGGGCTGACGGCGACGGTGAATTTCGGGTCGGGGGCGCGGGAGGCGTTCGCGACGTTGCGCCGGCACCGGCCGGACGGGCCGTTGATGTGCATGGAGTTCTGGTGCGGCTGGTTCTCCCACTGGGCGCCCGGCGCGGCCGGCACGGGCCGGGACGATGCGTACGCGGATGCCGGGGAGGGCGAGGGTGAGCACGGGGATGAGGACGGGGGTGAGGGCGGGGTACGGGATGCGGAGGATGCCGCGGCGGCGCTGGCCGAGATCCTGGAGTGCGGGGCGTCGGTGAACATCTACATGGCGCACGGCGGGACGAGTTTCGGCGGCTGGGCGGGGGCGAACCGGGGCGGTGCGCTGCAGGACGGCGCGCTGTTGCCGACCGTGACGTCGTACGACTACGACGCGCCGGTGGACGAGCGGGGCCGGCCGACGGCGAAGTTCTGGCGGTTCCGGGAGGTGCTGGCCCCGTATGCCGACGGGCCGTTGCCGGAGCCGCCGGCTCCGCTGCCGGTGCTGGGCGGGGCGGCGGAGGTGCGGCTGGCGGGCTGGGCTTCGATGGACGCGGTGGTGGACGGGCTGGGCGGGCCCGAGGTGTGGTCCGGGGTGCCGCCGACGTTCGAGGAGCTGGACGTGGACCGCGGCGTGGTCCGGTACCGGCTGTCGTTGCCGGGGCCGCGCGGCCCGTACGACCTGCGGGTGCTGGGGCTGCGCGACCGGGCGGTGACGTTCGTGGACGGGATGCCCGGGCCGGTGCTGTGCGACGAGGCGTACGGAGGCCCGGAGACGGCCGGAGCGGCGGCCGAGCGGGGCGGGGCGGGGCTGATCGGGCCGGTGGCGGGGCCGGCGGAGGTCGAGCTGTGGGTGGAGTCGTTGGGACGGGTCAATTACGGTCCGCGGCTGGGTGAGTCGAAGGGGATCACCGGCGGGGTGCTGCACGAGCGGCAGTATCTGCACGGCGTACGGGCGCGTGGGCTGCGGCTGGATGCGGTGGAGGACACGGCGGCCGTGGCGGGGCTGGCGTTCGAGGCGCCGCGGGCCGGGGCGCGGGGGCTGCACCGGGGGTCGGTGGTGGTGCCGGCGGGTGGCGTCGAGGACGCGCTGCTCGAACTGCCGGGCTGGACGCGGGGGTTCGTGTGGGTGGGCGGTTTTCCGCTGGGGCGGTACTGGTCGGCGGGCCCGCAGCGGTCGCTGTACGTGCCGGGCCCGTGCCTGCGGGAGGGTGCGAACGAGGTGCTGATCCTGGAGCTGGAGGGAGCCGCACCGGGTGGCGCCGCCGCCGCGACGGGTACGGACGGGCCGCCGGCGGAAGCGCCCCGACTGATCCCCTGAGCACCTGAGGGCCCCGGATCCCGACCGTATCGGCCGCCGGCAGCGACGACCGGCCGCGTCACTCCGCCCCCGGCCGCCCCTCCCCCGCGTACACGCCGAACTCCTCCATCAGCTCTTCCTCCTGGAGGAGCGTGGCGCGTACCTCGTGGCCGCGGAGCTGGGCGACGCCGGCCGCCAGGGCCTGGACGAGGGAGGTGAACGCCGTCACCGAGCGCAGGACGGAGGGGCCGGCGGCGTCCACGTAGAAGGTCTGCTGCGCGGTGGCGGCGAGCGGGGAGGAGGGGTTGTCGGTGAGGGCGACGCAGTGGGCGCCGCGGTCGTGTGCCCAGGCGGCGGCGCGTACGGTCTGGGCGCTGTAGCGGTGGATGGAGACGGCCACGAAGCAGTCGCCCGGGCGGACCCGGCGCAGGTCGTCGGTGAGGGTGCCGGTCCCGGGGGTGACGGTGGCGACCTCCTCGCGCAGCATCCGCAGCAGGTAGCCGAGGAGGTACGCGGGGGCGTGGCACTTGCGCAGGCCCATGACGTGGACGCGCGGGGCCTCGGCCAGTGCCCGTACGGCGGCGTCCCAGGTGTCCTGGGGGATGCGGGCGAAGGTGCGGGCGATGTTGGCGCGGTCCAGGGCGACGGAGCGTTCCAGGAGGTCGCCGTCGTCGGTGCCGAGTTGTTCGAGGTTGTCGTAGCGGCGGAGCAGTTGGGCCTGTTCGCGGAGGTGTGCGCGGCAGAGGCGGGTGAGGCCCGGGTAGCCGTCTAGGCCGAGGCCCGCGGCGAAGCGGACGACGGTGGCTTCGTTGACGCCGACGGCCGAGGCGAGTTCGGAGACGGTCATGAAGGCGACGCCTTCGGGGTCGGCGAGGAGCCGGTCGGCCAGGAGGCGCTGGGAGCGGGTGAGGGTTTCCGCTCGGCGCTGCAGTTCGGCGACGAGTTCGCCGTAGGTCTGCGGTGGGTGCGAGGGGTGGGACGGTGCGGGGGCCATGGCAGGGATTCTCTCGTACGGGGCCGCGTCGGCCGGGGCGACGGGCGGCACGACGGGCACGGGCAGCACGGGCGGCCGCCCTGCCCGGGCACTCAGGCGGGCTCGTCCCGGGTACTCACGCGGGCTCGCCCCGGGCGTAGGCCGGCAGGGGCAGGGTGGCCGTGCGTCCGTCGGTGCCGCGTACGGTGATCCGGTTCTCGGTGAGGTCGGCGACGGCGGTGCAGAGGGTCATCAGGGGGTCGGTGCCGGCGGCGGTGCGGTGCACGCCGTGCGGCAGGGGCGCGCCGGTCAGGACGTCGAGGAACCAGTCGGCGCCGGGCTCCTCCTCGGGCACGGCGAGCCGGTCCAGGACCGCGCCGCGCGCCACGCTCTCCTCGTACTGCCCGAGGCTGCGGGCGGCCTGTGCGGCGTCGCACGTCGCGGGGGCATCGCCCGTCGAGAAAGCTTCGCCGGTCACGGGGGCGTCGTCGGGGGTGTCCAGCGCGGCGGGCAGTCGGCGGAGGTGGTTGGTGTGCCACTGGAGTGGTGCGCGGGGGCCGACTTCGTGGGCGGCGGTGCGGCCGGCGACGCTTTCGACGACCACGACGCGGCCGGTGGCGGCTTCGCCGAGGGTGTAGGCGAAGCCGCCGGCTGCGGGGTGGGTGGTGAGGTGGTGGAGGGCTTCGTCGAGGGTGCGGGCCTGTTGCAGGGCGCGGGCGACGAAGTGGCGGCCGGGCGCGTCGGCGGGGGCGGTGGCCTGGAGGTGGTTGATGCCCCAGGCGAGGCCGTGGCCGGTGGCGGTGAAGGTGTTGGCGGGGAGGAAGCCCGGGTACCACTGGACGGTGACGGGTGCTTCGCCGTCGATGCGCAGGGTGAGGAGCATCAGGCGGCCGGCGAGGGCGGGGGCGCCGTCCTCGTTGTGGGCGACGCGGGAGCGGGTGCGTCGCCAGCCGAGGTCGGTGCAGCCGGTGCCGTCGTCGGTGCCGAGGTCGCCGCGGAGGTTGGCGAGGAGCAGGTCGTGGAAGGGCACGCCGGCGCCGGCGGCCAGTTCCCGGAGTTCGGCGAGCTCGACGGGCCAGTGGTTCTCGGTGCGGCGCAGCAGGCGTTCGGCGCGGGCGCGGCCGGGGCCGTCGGCGGTCCGGGCGCGGAGTGCGGCGCGTTCGGGCAGGGCGTCCTGGACGGCGCGGATGTCGGCGCGGGTGGTGTCGCCGAGGGTGCGGAAGGCGGCGGACCGTTCTCCGGTCAGGACCAGCCATCGCAGTCCGGCGAGCTCTTGCTCCTTGACCTCCGCGCCCATTGCGCCGTCCGCCTTTCACACTCTCGGAACGTCATCAGAATTGCAATGCGACTACTCTACGCAATCCTGATTGCATCACCGGGCACCCTCCGACCAGACCGCCCTCGACGAAGCCGAGCCCCGTCCCGGCAGCGGGGCGCGCCCCGCTGCCGGGACGCCCCGCCCTCACACCTCCCGCACCTCGAACGCGTCCAGGACGCATTCCGCCGTCCCGTCGTCCCCGGTCTTCCGCAGTCCCACCCATGCCTCGCCCTCCTCCGGGGCGGTGAACTCGTAGGTGTGGACGGTGGGCCGGGTGGCCACGGGGAGCGGTGTGCGGCTCAGCTCCCGTGCCGTCGGGCTGTCGACGGCGGTGATCCAGGCGTACTGGCCGGCCTTCTCGTTCTCGTACCGGAAGGTGACCCGGTAGCGGCGGCCGGGCGCGAAGCGCACGGTGTGCGGGACGGTCCGGTAGACCAGCCCCTCGTTCTCACCGCGCGACTTCAGGGACTGGCCGCCGTCGATCACGTCGTCGACGGCCTTTCCGTTCCAGCCGCGCTGGGTGTAGGGCGCGTGGCGCTGGGCGATGTGGGTGCGCGGGTCGTTGGCGCCGCCCGCGTCGCCCTTGACGAAGACGCCCCAGCCCTGCGGTACGTGCTCGAAGTCCTCGTACGCCAGGGTGCCGGGCTTCGTCGAGTGGACGGCCGGGACGACGCGTACGTTGTCGAAGCGGACGCGGGCCTGTCCCGCGGCGGCCTTCAGGGACAGCGTCACCGGGCCGCCGCCCTCGGGGACGGTGAAGCGGGTGAACATCCGCTGGAAGCGGGTGCCGTGCTTGCGGTCGGCGCCCACGAAGTTGCCGGCCGTGGAGGTCTCGGTCCAGTTGCCGGCGGTGACCCCGTCGGCGGTGCGTACGACCAGTTCGGCGCGGCGCCGCTCCCCCGCCTTCTCGCCGACCTCGACCTGGACGGATGCCGCGTAGCTGCCGGGCGCGAGGCGGTGCAGGCGGCGGGCCACCGTGGCGGCAGCGCCGGCCCCGATGACCAGTTCGTAGTCGCCCAGCGCGCTCGCGCGCACCGCCGCCGGGCCGGTGACCTGCCAGCCGTCGAGCGTGCCGGAGTGGAAGCCGGGGTCGGGCAGGGGCGTGCCCTCGCCCCAGCCGGGCGCCTCCTGCGCCGCGGCCCGCCGCTTGTGGACGACGTACGGGACGCCGGCCGCCGCGTCGAGGGTGACCTTGCCGCCCGTGACCGGCAGCCGCCGCTCGTCGGCCCGGCCCTGGTCGGTGAGGCGGTACAGGTACACCGTGCCGGTCCGCCAGCCGCGCGGCAGGGTCCAGGTCGTCGTGCCGCCCGCGGGGTTGTAGTGGTAGAGCTTCTGCGGGTCGGTGGCGCGGCGCGGTTCCCACGGCAGCAGGTAGGTGCCGTCGTCGTACACCAGCCTCCCGTCCGTGGTGATCCGCCGCTTGCCGCCGTCGGCGTCGGAGACGGCCGTACGGGTCGGGCCCTCGAAGGTGATCTCGTGCTCGCCCCAGGTCCTGACGGGGTACGCCTGGAGGTACTTGGCGGGCAGCGCGTCCCGCCAGATGATCTCGTAGAAGGCGTGCCAGTCGGTCTTGCCGACCCAGCCTTCGAAGTTGCCCATGCGGGGTGCGCCCAGGAGTGTCGGCCACTTGTCGGCGAAGACGTCCTTGTGGTGGTTGCGGAGGAAGCGGATCAGCTTGCTGTTGATGCCGCGGGAGGTGTCGCCGCCGTAGTCGGTCTCGTTGGCCCAGTGCGACCAGAGGGAGGAGCGTTCCAGGCCGTGGCCCCATTCGGTGGTGATCTGCCAGCCCTGGTCGCGGAGGTGGCGCTGGAGGCGGTCGGAGTTCCAGCCGGACTCGCGGAAGACGTCGATGTAGAGGGTGTTCAGGGCCGGGTCGGTCTCGTCGCGCAGCTGCTGGAAGCGGGCGGCGATGTCGCCTGAGACCAGGTCGCGGCGGGCGTCGATGCGGTACGACCGGTCGAGCCAGTCCCACTGCTCGTCCGTCCTGTCCACCAGCTTCTCGGAGAAGGCGTGCGCGACCGGGTAGGACTCGGTGGCGTTGACGTGCACGGCGAAGTCGCTGTTCCACTTCTTTCCCGCGCGGACCAGTGCGTTGAGGTCGTCCAGGCCGCCGGCGCGGGTGTTGTGGTTGCCGCCGTAGTCCGGGTGCGCGGAGTCGTGGCCCTCGGACTGGTAGCCCTTGAGGAGGGTGAACTGCCGCAGCCCGTCGGTGGCGAGGGAGATCCGCTTGACGTGGTCGAGGGTGGCGAGGAACGGGTTGGTGGCCTGGCTGGCGAAGTTGAAGGGGATGTGCGGGACGACGCGGAGGTGCTGCTCGTCGGCGCCGAGCGGCTCGACCATGATGTCGCGCAGCGCGATGGCGGCGTCCTGCCAGTCGACGCGGCCGTCGCCGTTGCGGTCGCGGGTGAGGATCACGGTGGCGTACGGCAGCGGTTCGGTGGCGTCCACGGGGGCGGTCGCCGCGCGGTGCGTCCACTGGCCGCAGGCCAGGCGCGCCTCGGTGTGACCGTCGCGGCGTACGGTCTGCCGCCACAGCCGGCCGTTCTCCCAGGTGGTGGCCCCGGCGGGCTTGTCGTACACGGTGTTGGTCTCCAGCGCGGCGGCCAGCTCGTCGGTGGCGACGACGGCGTACGCGCAGCCGAGGGGCGCGGCGTCGGCGGGCGTGTCGTCGGTGACCCGGACGAGGGTGTCGCCGCTCTTGGCCTTGTCCAGTTCGACGCGGGCCGCGAGGAGGGTGGCGCCGGGCTGGTCGCTGCGGACGCTGAGCAGCGCGAGCGCGGGGATCTGGAGGGTGCCGACGCGCAGCGCCGCGGTGTCGGTGATCCGTGTGACGCGCCAGCCGACCTGCCATCCGTCGACGGTGACCGTCACGTCGATCTCGGTGCCGCCGTCGAAGGCGAGGGTGTAGGCGATGCGGTCGCCGGAGGGCCGCGCGGTGACCTTCGGGGTGTGTGCGGTGCCGTCGATGACGACCTCGGTGACCGGCTCGGCCCGGCCGTGCAGGACGGCGCCGGTGCCGGTGTCGGTGTAGTCGATGACGCGGGGGAAGGCGGTGTCGACGCGGACCTGGAGGTGGTCGGAGCGGAGTACGGCCTCGCCCGCCCGGGGTGCCGCGTGTGCGGTGCCGGCGCCGAGGGGCAGGGCGGTGCCGAGGGCGGCGAGGGCGGTGGTGGCGACGACGGTCCTGCGGCTGGGCCCGTGCCCGTCACCTGTGTGTCCGTTCACGCGCACTGTCCTCCTTCGCACCGGCGGTCCTGTCGCGCACAGCGTGCTGCCCGTGCGTCGGGTGCGCCCATGGACAAAGGAGGGACAGGTGTTGGACTAACGGAGGGGCGGAGGCGGGGCGGCTGGAGGGGCGGAGGCGGACCGGTAGAGGGGTGGGACCGGCGGAGGGGCGGTGCCGCCGCACGCGGCACCGCCCCCGTCAGCGGCGTGTTCAGCCGCCGAGCTCGCCCGCGCCCTTCTTTATGTCCGCGGCGAAGGCGCTCACCTCGGTGTAGACGCCGGGCTTGCCGGGACGTGCGCAGCCCTCGCCCCAGCTGACGATGCCGACCTGGATCCAGTCACCGGCGTCGTCCTTGCGGAACATCGGGCCGCCGGAGTCGCCCTGGCAGGTGTCCACGCCGCCGGTGTCCAGCTTGCCGGCGCACAGTTCGTCGCCCGGGGTGAGGTCGGCGCCGTACGCCTGCTCGCAGGTGGCGTCGTCGATGAACGGCACCTCGGCCTTGAGGAGGTAGCGCTGCTGGCTGCCGCCCTCCTTGTCGGCGCCCCAGCCGGCGATGGTGAAGTCGCCGGTGTTGTAGGTGTCGTTCTCGGCGATCTTCAGGGTGGGGATGTCCTCGATCGGCTTGGCGAGCTTGATCAGGGCCCAGTCCTTGCCCTTGCCGTTGTAGCCCGGGGCCTGGAGGACCTCGGTGGACTTCACCTTCACGGCGGCGGAGTCCTGGAGGTCGACCACGCCGGCGGTCGCGGTGATGGAGGTGTCGGGGCCGCTGCCGTCCACGCAGTGCGCGGCGGTCAGCACGACGTCCTTGGCGTACAGGGCGCCGCCGCAGCCCATGGACAGGCGGATCATGAAGGGGAACTCGCCCTGCTGGGCGCGGGTGCCGCCGACGACCTTGGTCTCGTTCCCGCCGTCACGGGCGGGGGTGGCGGCGCCTGCGGTGCCGGGCTGGAGGCTGACGGCCGCGAGGGCCACGGCTCCGACGGCTGCGGCTCTCTTGAGGTGCTTCAGGTAGCTCAACGGGCTTCCTTTCGTGGGGGGTTGCGCGCCAAGACGGCTGTCAATGACGGGCCCATGCCAACACCGGAGCCGGTGTCCGCCGCCGGGAGGAACATCTGCGGAATCAATGGCGGCGCACGGAAAGGCGTCCGGACCCAGTGGGGGTGAGCCCGTAAAGCGCCCTGCGATTATGTGGAACGAGAGACAAGAGTGACAAGGGCATCCAACCGCTCAATTCCGTTGTACCCGGGGGCAGTACGCCCCATACCGCCCGGTCGCTCCTGCTCGTAGAGTGGTGGAGTGGCAGTGGGAGGCACCGGGCGTCCGGGCGGTCCCGGCAGCCCGGGCCGGTCGGCCGGCCCCGGCAGCGAGGTCGTGCACGGCTACCCGCACCTGGAAACGGTCCGCTCGGCCGTCACCGCGCTCTACAAGCGTCTTTCGTACGACACGGTGCGCACCTTCGACATGGCGGTGCCGCCCGTCGACGCGGCGTTCGCCGCCCAGGAGGACCTGCACCTGGGCGTGCAGCGGGTGGCCCGCACGATGGTGGCGCACCTGCGGCTGCCGGACGCCCGAATGATCGTTTCCTTCCGGACGATGCGGCACGCCGCTCATGTCGAACTGACCGCGGGCCCCGAGTACTTCATCGAGCTCAACGACCGCTTCCGGAACCACCGCGAGGACATCGCCGCCGCCCTCGCCCACGAAGTGATGCACATCTACCTGCACCGCCTGGGCCTGTCCTTTCCCGGTACGCACGCCAACGAGATCCTCACCGACACCGCGACCGCCTACCTCGGCGCCGGCTGGCTGCTGCTGGACGCCTACCGGGAGCACGGCAACGCCTCGCAGAAGCTGGGCTATCTCACCCCCGAGGAGTTCGGGTACGTCCTCGCCAAGCGGGCGCTGTTCTTCGGCGAGGACCCCGCGCCGTGGTTCACCAGCCCGCAGGCGTACGACGCCTACCGCGCGGGCCGGCTGCGGGCGCTGCGGGACACCCGGCAGCCGCCGCTGGCCGCCGCCGGCCGGTCCGAGCGGCGGCGGTACGCCAAGGACCGGCGCGCCGCACGGGTACCGCGCGGCGCTCCCGGCCCGCCGCCGGACGCCGGGTACGTCTTCGACGGGCCGGGGCCGCTGCGCGTCACCTTCCCGTGCCCGGTCTGCCACCAGCGCGTGCGGCTGCCGGTGCGCGGCCCGGTCCGCGCCCGCTGCACGCTGTGCCGCACGGAGCTGGAGTGCGACACGTAGGAGGGACGGTTACAGCCAGTCGGTGTCGGGCGTGGCCGCCGCCAGCACCGCCGCCGCGTCCCCGAGCACCGGCTCGCCGTGCGGCACGCACACCGTCTCCAGCGGCGTGAGCGACGCCAGCCGCCGGAAGGAGGCGATCGCCGCCGCCCGGTCGACATTGAACGGACCGAGCACCACCCGCCCCTCCCCCTCGCCGATGATGTCGCCGGGGAAGAGCACCCCGGACTCGGGCAGGTGCAGGGCGACGCCGCCGGGGGTGTGACCGTGCGTGGCGTACACGTGCACCGGCTCGCCCCAGCCCTCCAGTACGTCGCCGTCGCGCAGCTCGACGTCGACCGCCGCGGGGCGCAGCTCCGGCAGCCCCGCGGCCGCGAGGCCCGCCATGACCTGCTCGTGCAGCGCCTGCTCGGCGGCGGTGGGGACCGGCTTCGGCTCGGGCGCCTCGCCGCGGATGACCGGGGCGTCGGGCGCGCCGGCCAGCACGGTGGCGCCGGTGGCCGCCGCGAGGTCGGCGGCCGAGCCGATGTGGTCGATGTGCGAGTGGGTGAGCACGATCTGCCGGACGTCCTCGGGGCGCCCGCCGAGCGCGGCCAGTGCCGCCAGGATCGCCGGCGCCGAGCCCGGGACGCCGGTGTCCACCAGGGCGTAGCCGGGCCGCCCCGCGGGACCGCCGGCCGGCAGGCGGACGGCGTACACATGCCCCACGGGGAAGGGGAACTGCCATATGGAGGGGGTGAGTTGTCTGGGTTCCATGCGGTGACACTAAGCAGACTCAGTGCCGAAGTGGCGTGTGCGCGCCGGGCGTTCACCCAGCGCGTAGCGGCCCGCGGGGACGCGCGGGCCGCTGCGCCGCTGCGGCGTCAGTCCTGTCGCCCGTGGGCGTCAGTCCTGCTGTCGTGGGCGTCAGTCCTGCTGTCGTGGGCGGAGCACCGGGCGGAGGGCCTCCAGGACGGCGGGATCCTCGACGGTGGCGGGGACCGGCTCGTCCACGCCGTCGGCGAGGGCGCGCATGCTGCGGCGCAGGATCTTGCCGGAGCGGGTCTTGGGCAGCGCGGGCACGATCACGGCCTCCTTCAGGGCGGCGACCGCGCCGATCTCCCGGCGTACGGACTGCACCAGTTCGGCGGCGACCCGGTCGTGGTCGTCCGTGGCGCCGGCCTTGAGGACCACCAGGGCCCGCGGCACCTGGCCCTTGAGCGCGTCGGCGACGCCGATGACCGCGCACTCCGAGACCGCCGGGTGGCTCGCGAGGACGGCCTCCATCGCCCCCGAGGACAGCCGGTGCCCGGCGACGTTGATCACGTCGTCGGTGCGGCCCATGATGAAGACGTAGCCGTCCTCGTCGACGTACCCGCCGTCGCCGGTCGCGTAGTGGCCGGGGAACCGCGACAGGTACGAGGAGACGTACCGTTCGTCGTCGTTCCAGAGGGTGGGCAGCGAGCCCGGCGGCAGCGGCAGCCGCAGCGCGACCGAGCCGTCCTGCCCGGGGCCGCACGGCTCCCCGTTCTCGTCCAGGACCCGCAGGTCGTAGCCGGGCACCGGCACGGTCGGCGAGCCGGGCTTGACCGGCATCGGGTCCAGTCCGCGCAGGTTGGCGGCGATCGGCCAGCCGGTCTCGGTCTGCCACCAGTTGTCGATCACCGGCACGTCCAGCACGCGGCTCGCCCAGTGGTACGTCCCCGGGTCCAGCCGCTCCCCGGCCATGAAGAGGGTGCGCAGCGAGCCCGTGTCGTGGCCGGCGAGGAGCGCCGCTTCGGGGTCCTCCTTGCGGACGGCGCGCAGTGCGGTGGGCGCGGTGAACAGTGCCTTGACGCGGTGTTCGGCGATCACCCGCCAGAAGGCGGCCGCGTCCGGGGTGCCGACGGGTTTGCCCTCGTACAGGACGGTGGTGGCGCCGGTCAGCAGGGGGGCGTAGACGATGTAGGAGTGGCCGACGACCCAGCCGACGTCGGAGGCCGTCCACCAGACGTCGCCGGGGCCGATGTCGAAGACGTTGGCCATGCTCCAGGTGAGGGCGACGGCGTGGCCGCCGTTGTCGCGGACGACTCCCTTGGGGCGGCCGGTGGTGCCGGAGGTGTAGAGGATGTAGAGCGGGTCGGTGGCGGCGACGGGGACGCAGTCGGCGGGTGCGGCGGCCGCCATGGCCTCGTCCCAGTCCAGGTCCCGCCCGGTCATCCCGGCGCGCTCCTGCGGCCGTTGCAGGATGACGCAGTGGTCGGGCGTGTGCCCGGCGATCCGCAGCGCCTCGTCGAGCATCGGCTTGTACGGCACGACGCGCTTGCCCTCGATGCCGCAGGACGCGGAGACGACGACCTTGGGCCGGGCGTCGTCGATGCGGACGGCGAGCTCCCGCGGCGCGAAGCCGCCGAAGACGACGGAGTGCACGGCACCGAGGCGGGCACAGGCCAGCATCGCGACGGCGGCCTGCGGGACCATCGGCAGGTAGAGGACGACACGGTCGCCTCTGCCGACGCCGAGCGAGCGGAGGACGCCCGCGAACCGGGCCGTCAGATCCAGGAGTTCGGCGTAGCTGAAGTGCTCCCGGGTGCCGGTGACGGGGCTGTCGTGGATCAGCGCGGTGCGGTCGCCGTGGCCGGCGGCGACATGCCGGTCCAGGGCGTTGTAGCAGGTGTTGAGCTCGCCGTCGGGGAACCAGCGGAAGAACGGCGGTCGGTCCGCGTCCAGTACGCGGCCGGGTTTCTTCGTCCAGGACACCGCCTCGGCCGCGGCTCCCCAGAAGCCTTCGGGGTCGCTGATGCTCTGTTCGTGCGCCGCACGGTAGGCACGCATCGTCGCGCTCACTCCTCGTATCGGCCGACCGGCCGCACAGGTCTCCGCTCCCCCGCCCTGCCGGCGTCCTGGTCGGTCTTCGGGCGTCCACTGTGTCCTGTACGGGGCGCCGGAGGAATAGGGGCGCACGGGCGGGCGGGGCGGGCGTGTGGCCGTAGCGGTACGGCGGCCGCCGGGCCGGTCGCGGCGGTGGGGCTTGGAGCGCACTCCAGCGCCTAGGCTCCCCGGTATGAGCCCCTCCATCGCCACCAACACCACCGTCGAACTCGCCGAGCTGCTGGAGTTCGTCCGCCCCCGGCACCGCGCCATCCTGCTGACCCGCCGGTCGGACGGCACCCCGCAGGGCTCGCCGCTGACCTGCGGCGTGGACGACTCGGGCCGGATCGTGATCTCGACATACCCCGAGCGCGCCAAGGTCCGCAACGCCCGCCGCGCGCCGTCCGTCAGCGTCATCGTCCTGTCCGACGAGTGGAACGGCCCGTGGGTGCAGGTCGACGGCGAGGCCGAGGTCATCGACGCGCCGGACTCGGTCGAGCCGCTGGTGGAGTACTTCCGCAACATCTCCGGCGAGCACCCGGACTGGGACGAGTACCGCGCGGCCATGCTCAAGCAGGGCAAGTCCCTCATCCGCATCACCCCCCGCCGCTGGGGCCCCATCGCCACGGGCGGCTTCCCGGCCCGCCTGGCGGAGGACGAGGACCAGGGCTGAGCCGGAGCCGGGACGTCGGCGGGGCGAGTGAAACGCGCCCCGGAATACAGCGCGGCGCCTGCCCTCACCGGTCGGGGAAGGGGCAGGCGCCGCGTTTGTTCCGTACGTCGTTGTACGGGACATCTCTGGGGCCGTCAGGCCGGCACGGGCGTTACACGGCCAGTGCGCGGTCCGTCGGCTTGATGGGGGCGGGCAGGGAGGAAGCGCCGGTCAGGAAGCGGTCCACGCCCTTGGCCGCGGAGCGGCCCTCGGCGATGGCCCAGACGATCAGCGACTGGCCGCGGCCGGCGTCACCGGCGACGAACACACCGGGGACGTTGGTGGCGTACTCCTCGTCACGGGCGATGTTGCCGCGCTGGTCCAGCTCCAGGCCGAACTGCTCGACCAGGCCGTTCTCCTTGTCGGTGCCGGTGAAGCCCATCGCGAGGGTGACCAGCTGAGCCGGGATCTTCCGCTCGGTGCCCGGCTTCTGCTCCAGCTTGCCGTCCTTGAACTCCACCTCGATGAGGTGGAGCGCCTGGACGTTGCCGTCCTCGTCGCCCTCGAAGTGGGTGGTGTTCACGGAGTAGATCCGCTCGCCGCCCTCCTCGTGGGCCGAGGTGACCTTGTAGAGCATCGGGAAGGTCGGCCAGGGCTGGCCCTCGTTCCGCTCCTCGCCCGGCTTGGGCATGATCTCCAGCTGGGTGACGGAGGCCGCGCCCTGGCGGTGCGCGGTGCCGACGCAGTCGGCGCCGGTGTCGCCGCCGCCGATGACGACGACGTGCTTGCCCTCGGCCGAGATCGGGGAGACGGTCAGGTCACCTTCCTGCACCTTGTTCGCGAGGGGGAGGTACTCCATCGCGAAGTGGATGCCCTTGAGGTCGCGGCCGGGCGCCGGCAGGTCGCGGGAGGTGGTCGAGCCCGCGGCGATCACGACGGCGTCGTACCGGCGGCGCAGCTTGGCGGCGTCGATGTCGCGGCCGATCTCCACCTCGGTGCGGAACTTGGTGCCCTCCGCGCGCATCTGCTCGATGCGGCGGTTGATGTGGCGCTTCTCCATCTTGAACTCGGGGATGCCGTAGCGGAGGAGACCACCGATACGGTCCGCGCGCTCGTAGACGGCGACGGTGTGCCCGGCGCGGGTCAGCTGCTGGGCGGCGGCCAGGCCGGCCGGGCCGGAGCCGATGACGGCGACGGTCTTGCCGGACAGGCGCTCGGGCGGCTGCGGGGTGACGTCCCCGTTGTCCCACGCCTTGTCGATGATGGAGACCTCGACGTTCTTGATGGTCACCGGCGGCTGGTTGATGCCGAGCACGCAGGCGGCCTCGCACGGCGCGGGGCAGAGGCGACCGGTGAACTCCGGGAAGTTGTTGGTCGCGTGCAGCCGCTCGCTCGCGGCCTCCCAGTCCTCGCGGTACGCGTAGTCGTTCCACTCGGGGATGAGGTTTCCGAGCGGGCAGCCGTTGTGGCAGAACGGGATGCCGCAGTCCATGCAGCGCGAGGCCTGCTTGCTGATGATCGGCAGCAGGGAGCCGGGCTGGTAGACCTCGTTCCAGTCCTTGACGCGCTCTTCGACGGGACGGGTCTTGGCGACCTCGCGGTCGTGGTTCAGGAAGCCCTTGGGGTCAGCCATTGGTCGCCGCCTCCATCATCTTCTCGTGGGTCTCGGACTCGGAGAGTCCGGCCTGCTCGGCGGCTTCCTTGGCGACGAGCACTGCCTGGTACGTGGGCGGGATGACCTTGCTGAAGCGCGCGGCCGCGCCATCCCAGTCGGCGAGGAGCTTCCCGGCGACGGTGGAGCCGGTCTCCTCCTGGTGGCGGCGCACCACGTCGTGCAGCCACTGCTTGTCGGTGTCGTTCAAGGGGTTGACCGCGCCGGTCATCTCCTTGTTGACGTTGGCCGGGTCCAGGTCGATGACGTACGCGAAGCCGCCGGACATACCGGCCGCGAAGTTGCGGCCCGTCTCGCCCAGGATCACCGCGTTGCCGCCGGTCATGTACTCGCAGCCGTGGTCGCCCACGCCCTCGGAGACCACCGTGGCGCCGGAGTTGCGGACGCAGAAGCGCTCGCCGACCTTGCCGCGCAGGTACAGCTCGCCGCCGGTGGCGCCGTAGGCGAGGGTGTTGCCCGCGATGGTGGAGTACTCGGCCAGGTGGTCGGCGCCGCGGTCCGGGCGGACGACGACGCGGCCGCCGGACAGGCCCTTGCCGACGTAGTCGTTGGCGTCGCCCTCCAGGCGGAGGGTGACCCCCTTCGGCAGGAACGCGCCGAAGGACTGGCCGGCCGAGCCGGTGAAGGTGATGTCGATGGTGTCGTCGGGCAGACCCGCGCCGCCGAACTTCTTCGTCACCTCGTGGCCGAGCATGGTGCCGACCGTGCGGTTGATGTTGCGGATGGCGACCTGCGCCCGGACCGGCTCCGCCTGCTCCGCGGTGTCCGCGTTCAGGGCGTCGGCGGCCAGCTTGATGAGCTGGTTGTCCAGCGCCTTCTCCAGCCCGTGGTCCTGGATGGCGATCTGGTGGCGGACGGAGCCCTCGGGCAGCTCGGGCACGTGCAGCAGCGGGGCCAGGTCCAGGCCCTGCGCCTTCCAGTGGTTCACCGCGCGGGTGGTGTCCAGCAGCTCGGCGTGGCCGACGGCCTCCTCCAGGCTGCGGAAGCCCAGCTCGGCGAGGAGCTCACGGACCTCCTCGGCGATGAACTGGAAGAAGTTGACGACGTACTCGGCCTTGCCGCTGAACCGCTCGCGCAGCGTCGGGTTCTGGGTGGCGATGCCGACCGGGCAGGTGTCCAGGTGGCAGACGCGCATCATGACGCAGCCGGAGACCACCAGCGGGGCGGTCGCGAAGCCGTACTCCTCGGCGCCCAGCAGGGCGGCGATGACCACGTCGCGGCCGGTCTTCAGCTGGCCGTCGGTCTGCACGACGATGCGGTCGCGCAGGCCGTTGAGGAGCAGCGTCTGCTGGGTCTCGGCGAGGCCGAGCTCCCAGGGGCCGCCGGCGTGCTTCAGCGAGGTGAGCGGCGAGGCGCCCGTACCGCCGTCGTGGCCGGAGATGAGGACGACGTCCGCGTGCGCCTTGGAGACACCCGCGGCGACCGTGCCGACGCCGACCTCGGAGACCAGCTTCACGTGGATGCGGGCCTGCGGGTTGGCGTTCTTGAGGTCGTGGATCAGCTGAGCCAGGTCCTCGATGGAGTAGATGTCGTGGTGCGGCGGCGGGGAGATCAGGCCCACGCCGGGCGTCGAGTGACGCGTCTTGGCGACCCACGGGTAGACCTTGTGGCCGGGCAGCTGGCCGCCCTCGCCGGGCTTGGCGCCCTGGGCCATCTTGATCTGGATGTCGTCGGAGTTGACCAGGTACTCGGACGTGACACCGAAGCGGCCGGAGGCGACCTGCTTGATGGACGAGCGGCGCGCCGGGTCGTACAGGCGCTCCGGGTCCTCGCCGCCCTCACCGGTGTTGGACTTGCCGCCCAGCTGGTTCATGGCGATGGCGAGGGTCTCGTGCGCCTCCTGGGAGATGGAGCCGTACGACATGGCGCCGGTGGAGAACCGCTTGACGATCTCGCTGACCGGCTCGACCTCCTCGATCGGGATCGAGGGCCGGTCGGACTTGAAGCCGAACAGGCCGCGCAGCGTCATCAGGCGCTCGGACTGCTCGTTCACCCGCTCGGTGTACTTCTTGAAGATGTCGTACTTGCCCGAGCGCGCGGAGTGCTGCAGGCGGAAGACGGTCTCCGGGTCGAAGAGGTGCGGCTCGCCCTCGCGGCGCCACTGGTACTCGCCGCCGATGTCCAGCGCGCGGTGCGCCGGGGCGATGCCGGAGGCCGGGTACGCCTTGGCGTGCCGCTGGGCGACCTCCTTGGCGACGACGTCCAGGCCCGCGCCGCCGATCTTGGTGGCGGTGCCGTGGAAGTACTTGTCGACGAAGGCCTCGTCCAGGCCGACGGCCTCGAAGACCTGCGCGCCGCGGTAGGAGGCGACGGTGGAGATGCCCATCTTGGACATGACCTTCAGGACGCCCTTGCCGAGCGCCTTGATCAGGTGCTTGATGGCGGTCTCGGCCTCGATGCCGGGCAGGAAGGTGCCGGCGCGGACCAGGTCCTCAACGGACTCCATGGCCAGGTACGGGTTGACCGCGGCGGCGCCGTAGCCGATCAGCAGCGCGACGTGGTGCACCTCGCGGACGTCACCGGCCTCGACGAGCAGGCCCACCTGGGTGCGCTGCTTCGTGCGGATGAGGTGGTGGTGGACGGCGGAGGTGAGCAGCAGCGACGGGATCGGCGCGTGCTCGGCGTCGGAGTGCCGGTCGGAGAGGACGATCAGGCGGGCGCCGTCCTCGATGGCGGCCTCGGCCTCGGAGCAGATCTCGTCGATACGGGCCGCGAGGGACTCGCCGCCGCCGCTGACGCGGTAGAGGCCGGAGAGGGTCACGGCCGTCATGCCCGGCATGTCGCCGTCGGCGTTGATGTGGATGAGCTTGGCCAGCTCATCGTTGTCGATCACCGGGAAGGGCAGGGTGACGCTGCGGCAGGAGGCCGCGGTGGGGTCCAGGAGGTTGCCCTGGGGGCCGAGCGAGGAGATCAGCGAGGTGACGAGCTCCTCGCGGATGGCGTCCAGCGGCGGGTTGGTGACCTGCGCGAACAGCTGGGTGAAGTAGTCGAACAGCAGCCGGGGGCGCTCGGAGAGCGCGGCGATCGGCGAGTCCGTACCCATCGAACCGATGGGCTCGGCACCGGCCTTGGCCATCGGCGCGAGGAGGACGCGCAGCTCTTCCTCGGTGTAGCCGAAGGTCTGCTGGCGGCGGGTGACCGAGGCGTGGGTGTGCACGATGTGCTCGCGCTCGGGGAGGTCCTCCAGCTCGATCTCGCCGGCCTCCAGCCACTCGGCGTAGGGCTGTTCGGCGGCGAGGGCGCCCTTGATCTCGTCGTCCTCGACGATGCGGTGCTCGGCGGTGTCCACGAGGAACATCCGGCCGGGCTGGAGGCGGCCCTTGCGGACGACCTTGGCGGGGTCGATGTCCAGGACGCCGACCTCGGAGGAGAGCACGACGAGGCCGTCGTCGGTGACCCAGTAGCGGCCGGGGCGCAGGCCGTTGCGGTCCAGGACCGCGCCGACCTGGGTGCCGTCGGTGAAGGTGACGCAGGCCGGGCCGTCCCAGGGCTCCATCATCGTGGAGTGGTACTGGTAGAAGGCGCGCCGGGCCGGGTCCATGGAGGGGCTGTTCTCCCAGGCCTCCGGGACCATCATCAGCACGGAGTGCGGCAGCGAGCGGCCGCCGAGGTGGAGCAGCTCCAGGACCTCGTCGAAGGACGCGGAGTCCGAGGCGTCCGGCGTACAGACGGGGAACAGGCGCTCCAGCGTCTCGGTGGAGTCGCCGAAGAGCTTCGAGGCGAGCTGGGACTCGCGGGCGCGCATCCAGTTGCGGTTGCCCTTGACCGTGTTGATCTCGCCGTTGTGCGCGACGAAGCGGTACGGGTGGGCCAGCGGCCAGCTCGGGAAGGTGTTGGTGGAGAACCGCGAGTGGACCAGCGCGATGGCGGTGGCGAAGCGGCGGTCGGAGAGGTCCGGGAAGAACGGCTCCAGCTGACCGGTGGTCAGCATGCCCTTGTAGACGATGGTCCGGGCGGAGAGCGAGGGGAAGTACACGCCGGCCTCGCGCTCGGCGCGCTTGCGCAGCACGAAGGCCTTGCGGTCCAGGGCCAGCCCGGAGTTCTCGCCGTCGGAGACAAAAATCTGGGAGAAGGCCGGCATGGTGGCGCGGGCACCGTTGCCGAGCAGCTGCGGGGCGACGGGGACGACGCGCCAGCCGAGGACGTTCAGCCCTTCCTCGGACGCAATCGTCTCGATCTTCGAGACGGCGGCCTGGGCCTCCTCGGCGTCCGAGGGGAGGAAGGCGATACCCGCGGCGTAGGCGCCGGCCTCGGGAAGGCCGAAGGTGACGTTCTCGCGCAGGAAGGCGTCGGGAATCTGCAGGAGGATGCCCGCACCGTCGCCGGAGTCGGGCTCGGAGCCGGTGGCGCCGCGGTGTTCGAGGTTCCGCAGAACAGTCAGGGCCTGCTCGACCAGCGCGTGGCTCGCCTCACCGGTGAGGGTCGCGACAAAGCCGACGCCACAGGCGTCGTGCTCGTTGCGCGGGTCGTACATCCCCTGCTGGGCGGGGCGCCCGTCCATGGGCGACCAGGCGGCGCTGGTGGCGCTGCCGGTGGTCGCGGAGTGCGTGGACGCGGAACGCATCGGCTCTCCCAACGTCGTCGTGGCATGTGCAGTGCCGAGGGACGACGTTGGCCCTCCGCGAATTTTGCGTGCAGGTTACAGGATGACCTCGATCTCGGGAATCGGATAGAGGCTTCCAGCATGCGGACACCGCTCAGGGCGGTGGATCGAGAACGCAGTGGGACAGAGCATCGTCCGACAGCGCGGGTCGCCGGCAAGCGACGTTGCCTCCGGCGTCAGTGCCTTATGCCCGCTGGTCATTTTCTGAAACCGCGAGGTAACACGTTAATTATGCGCCTGCACGCATAGGAAGTCACCCTACGGCGGTTCCGAACAGTGCGCCCAGGACGTACGTCACACCTGCGGCGGCACCACCGAGGGCCAACTGGCGCAACCCGCTGTACCACCACGAACGCGCCGTCACCCGAGCCACCACCGCACCGCAGCCGAAGAGTCCGAGCAGCGCCAGGATCACGGCGGGCCACAGCGCGGAGGCACCCAGAAGGTACGGCAACACCGGCAGCAGCGCACCCAGCGCGAAGGAGCCGAACGAGGAACCGGCGGCGACGAGCGGAGAGGGCAGGTCCGACGGATCCACGCCCAGCTCCTCGCGCGCGTGAATCTCCAGGGCCTGCTCCGGGTCCTTCGAGAGCTGCGCGGCCACCTCGCGGGCGAGAGCCGGCTCCACGCCGCGCGACGCGTACAGGGCGGCCAGCTCGGCCTGCTCGTCCTTGGGGTGCTTGCGCAGCTCACGGCGCTCCACGTCCAGTTCCGCCTGGACCAGCTCACGCTGCGAGGCCACCGAGGTGTACTCACCGGCGGCCATCGAGAAGGCACCGGCGGCCAGGCCGGCCAGCCCCGTGATGACGAGGGTCTGCTGCGACACCGAGCCGCCGGCCACCCCCGTCATCAGGGCGAGGTTGGAGACCAGGCCGTCCATCGCGCCGAACACCGCCGGGCGGAGCCAGCCGCCGTTCACGTCACGGTGGGTGTGGTTGTCACGGTGGGCAATGTGCGTAGGAGCCGACGCGTCCATGACATCTGTGACGGACATAAGGGACCTCTCCCTCCCTCACGAGGTGTGGGCCGATGAGCGGCACTTCCCCCTGGAACACTTTCGAAGTTATGCGGCCCACACCCCTCCGCGCTAGCAAGGAAGGCCGTACTTACCGCTCTGACCTGCAAATTTACCAAGACGATCACCGCGTGATCCGGCTCACAGCGACCGCTGCCCGGCGGCCCGGATCCGGCCCTCGCGACATCGCTCCGATCCGGCCTGATGTCCCCCCATTCGCGGCAAACCGGCCCTACGATCCCTCCCACGCGTACGGATCCGGGACCGGTCGGCGGAAGGGCACGCACATGAGCACACCGCACGCCCCCTCACCCGTCCCCCTCACCCCGGGTGACCGCACAGGCGATCCGCGCGACCGGGCCCGCGGCTCCCTCCTGGGCCTCGCCGTCGGCGACGCGCTCGGCGCCCCCGCCGAGAACATGAAGCCCTCGCAGATCCGCCGCCGGTGGGGCCGCATCGAGGGCTTCGTCGCCGACGACCCCGCAGGCACCGACGACACCGAATACGCCATCTTCTCCGGGCTGCTGCTGGCCGAGCACGGCTCGGCGCTCACCGTCGCGCACGTCGAGGCCGCCTGGCACCAGTGGATCGCCGACCTGGACGAAGGCCCCTTCCGCGGCGCCGGATTCAGCGAGCGCGGCACCCTGGAGAACCTCCGCAGGGGCCTCGCCGCACCGATCTCAGCCCAGCACCGGCATGCCTGGAGCGACGGACTGGCGATGCGGGCCGCACCCTTCGGCGTACACGCGGCGGGCCGGCCGGCCGAGGCCGCCCGCCTGGTGGCGGTGGACGGCACCGTCAGCCACGACGGCGAGGGCATCTACGGCGGCCAGGCCGTCGCCGCCGGGGTCGCCGCCGCGATGGTCGCCAGGACCACCGACGCGGTGATCGCCGCCGCGCTCTCCGTCGTCCCCGAGGACTCCTGGACCGCCCGCTCGCTGCGCCGCGCCGTGGCCGCCGCCCAGCGCTCCCGCCTGGACCCCGGCATCACCCGGCTCGGCACCGAACGCGCCGTGCGCTCCGCCGTCGTCATCGGCGGCTACCCCTGGACCGACCTGGCGCCCGAAGCGGTCGGCCTGGCCTTCGGCGCGTTCGCGGCGGCGGCCGGCGACTTCCGCGGCGCGGTGCTGACCGCCGTCAACATGGGCCGGGACGCCGACACCACGGCGGCGGTCGCCGGCGCCCTGGCCGGCGCGCTGGGCGGCTGCGCCGCCGTCCCCGCCGACTGGGCGGCGGCCATCGGGCCCGTACGCGGCAGCTGCCTCCCCTCCATGGCGGGCTACCACGTCCTGGACATCGCCGACCTGCTGACACCCGCGGGCCCGGTGACGTCATGACCGCCTCCGGCCCGGGCGGCGGCGCTGCCGGGGATGCCCCCGGCCCGGCGCGGGCGACTGCCGCACCGCCGGGGCCGTTCGCGCAGTTCCCCGCGCCCCTGATCGCGCTCCGGCCCCGTCCTCGAACGCCGGACGGGCTCGATGTCCCACCCGGCTGCGGGCGCACCGCGGAGGCCACCCCGCAGTGCGAACACACCCGCGACAGGGGCACCCGCATCGAGGGCCTCCTCCTGGGCCTCGCCGCCGGAGACGCCGCCGGGTGGCCCGCGAGCCGGCACCGCGCGGCCCGGATGCCCGAGTGGACCCGCCGTCTCACCCGTGAACTGGACACCTTCGCCGAACAGAACGCCACCACCACGCTCCCCGTCCCCATCGCCCTCAACCAGCCCCCCGAGCCGCTCCGTCTCGGCCCCTCCGACGACGCCGAATGGGCCGCCTTCACCGCCGGCTCGGTGCTCACCGCGGCCGGTGCCTTCCTCTCCGACCTGGGCCGTGACCGCCGGATGCGGGCCGCCCTCGACCTCGCCTGGAACGCGCTGGCCTGCGAGGTCGCGGCCGCCGCCGACCGCGCCCCGGAGGTGGAGTCGGCGGTGCTGCCGCTGCGCGCCCGGATCTCCGTACGCGCCGGGCTCGGCAACCTCGCCGCCGGGCTGCGGCCGCCCGCCACCGGCCACGACAACCCGCACTTCTTCGACGACGCGGCCTGCGTACGCGCCGCCGTACTCGCCGTCGTCCACCCCGGCGACCCCGCGGGCGCTGCCGGGCTCGCCGAGTTCGACGCCCGGTACACCCAGGACGGCGACGGCGTGCACGGCGCACGCGCGATGGCCGCCGCGGTCGCCGCCGCGCTCGGCGGCACCGGCGTCGCCGCATGCGTCGAGGCCGCCCTCGCCCAGCTCCCCGAGGGCACCGAGATCCGCCGCAACGCCCTGCACGCCGTGCATCTGGCCGAGGCCACCGCCGACGGCCGCCCCGGCGCCGCGTTCGCCCTCGTCCCCACCCTGGAGCACGAGATCGTCGACCACGTCTACAGCTACGGCATCGCCGCCGCCGAGACCGTGCCGGTCGCCCTCGCGCTGGCCCTCGCGGGCGGCGGCCGGACCGCCGAGGCGGTGCCCGCCGCCGCCTGTCTCTCCCGTGTCGCCGACTCGGCCCCCGCCCTCACCGGCGCCCTGACCGGCGCGCTCGGCGGCGCCGCCGCGCTGCCCCCCGCCTGGCGCGACGCCTGCCGCACGCTCTCCGGCTGCGCACTGCCCCGGCTGGCCGGCACCGACCTGGTCGAGCTGGCCGAGCTGCTCGCCGGCACCGAACTGACCACTCCGCAGACGCCCTCGGCGAAAGGACCCGACCGGCCATGACCGACACCGCGGCACCACCCACCACCACGGCGTGCCCGAGCCTCGCCGACCGCACGGCCGGCGCGCTGGCCGGGGCCGCCGTCGGCGACGCGCTCGGCGGACCGGTCGAGGGCCGGAGCCCGGAGCAGATCCGGGAGCGGCACGGCGGACCGGTCCGCGGCATCGTCGGCCCCTGGCACGAGGACTGGCGCACGGCCCGCCCCCTCGCGCCGTACCACAAGGGCGACGGCCACGTCACCGACGACACCCTCATGACCCACGCACTGATCAGGGTGTACGAGAAGGTCCGCGACCACCTCGACGCGTACGCCGTGGCCGACCACCTGGTCCCCGAACTGATCACCGAGCCCCGCTGGATCCCCGAGCTGGAAGCCGAAGCCCTCCCCCTCCAGCGGGTGTTCCTCGCCGAGAAGTGGCTCGTCACCCGGCTGCACTACGGGCACGCCGACCCCCGCGAGGCCGGCGTCGGCAACATCGTCAACTGCGGTGCCGCGATGTACATGGCCCCGGTGGGTCTGGTCAACGCCGGTGATCCGCGCGGTGCTTACGCCGAGGCGCTGGACGTCGCGGGCGCGCACCAGTCCTCGTACGGACGGGAGGCGGCCGGTGTCCTCGCCGCCGCGGTGGCCGCGGCCTGCGCCCCCGGCGCCACCCCCGCCTCCGTGGTCGACACGGCCCTCGCCCTCGCGAAGGACGGCACCCGCACGGCGATCGAAGCGGTCTGCGAAGTGGCGGTGAAGTACGACGAGTTCGAGCCCGCGCTGACGTCGTTGCGGGGCGCGGTCTCGCCGTTCGACACCGTCGGGCCCGAGTACCGCCGGCCCTCACTGGGCGCCCGGCGGCCCTCCCGGCTGCACTCGATCGAGGAACTGCCCGTCGCGCTCGGCCTGTTGATCGTCGGCGGCGGCGACTACCGCGAGACGGTCCTCGGCGCCGTCAACTACGGCCGCGACTGCGACTCCATCGCCACCATGTGCGGCGCTCTGGTCGGCGCGCTCGGCCGGCCCGTGCCAGCGGAGTGGACCGCGGCCGTCACCGAGGCCAGCCGCCTGGACCTCCGGGGCCCGGCCGCCGCGCTGACCGCCGTCGCCCACGAGATCCACCACCGCGACCTGTCCCGCCGCCGCGCCCACGAAGCCGCGTTCGCCGCCCTCACGGAGAGCCGATGACGTACCCCCCGGCCCCGCTGCGGGTCACCTGGGTCCAGCCCGAAGACCTGATCGGGCACGAACTGCGCCAGGCCGCCGAGGACGGCCGCGACGCCACCGTGATCCGCCGCCGCTGGCTCACCGCGGGCGGCACCCCCGCGCCCGACCGGGCCGGCGCCTCCCCCGCGCCGGCGTCCCCCCGGCTCCGCGCCCTGGCCACCGCCCTCCTGGACGACCTGGCCGCCCTGCCCTGCCCCACGGCCGCCGACGAACCCACCGACCTGGCGGCCGTCCGGGCCGCGGCACCCGGGCCCCCGCCCGGCCCCGTCGCCGCCGGCCTCCTCCCCCGCCTGGAGGCCGCCTGGCTGGGCCGCGCCGCCGGCTGCCTCCTCGGCAAACCGGTGGAGAAGCTGCCCCTGGCCGGCATCCGCGCCCTCGCCCGCTCGACCGCGAACTGGCCGCTGCACACCTGGTTCACCGAAGCCGGGCTGGACCCCGAGACCGCCGCCCGGTACCCCTGGAACCGCCGCAGCCGCGCCACCTCGCTCGCCGAGAACATCGACGGCATGCCCGAGGACGACGACCTGAACCACCCCCTGCTCGGGCTGCTCCTGCTCCGCCGCCACGGCCCCGGCTTCACCACCGCCGACCTCGCCCGCCTCTGGCTGGAGGAGCTGCCGGCCGGCCGTACGTTCACCGCCGAGCGCGTCGCGTACCGCAACCTCCTCGACGGCCTCGAACCGCCGGAGACCGCCCGCTTCCGCAACCCCTTCCGCGAGTGGATCGGCGCCCTGATCCGCGCCGACGTCCACGGCTGGACGCACCCGGGCGACCCGGCCGGGGCCGCCGCTGCCGCCTGGCGCGACGCCGTGCTGACCCACACCGCCAATGGCGTGTACGGGGCGATGTTCGCCGCCGCCGCGCTGGCCACGGCCGCGGGCGGCACCGCGGACGTGCACCGGTGCCTGACGGCCGGCCTGGCCGTCGTGCCGCCCCGCTCCCGGCTCGCGCGGGCCGTGCGCTTCGGGATCGCGGCGGCCCGGGAGGCGCCCGATCCCACGCCCGGCGGCTTCGAATCCGTCGTGGACCGGCTGCACGCCGCCTACGGCTGGCACCACTGGGTGCACGTACTGCCCAACGCCGCCCTGCTGGCCGCGGCGCTCACCCACGCCGACGGCGACTTCACCGGGTCCGTCTGCCGCGTCGTCTCCGGCGGCTGGGACACGGACTCCAACGGCGCCACGGCCGGTTCCCTCACCGGTCTGCTGGCCGGTGCGCCGGACGCCCTGCCCGCCCACTGGACGGCACCGCTCGCCAATCGGCTGACCACCTCCGTCGGCGGCCTGGACGGCATCGGCTTCGACGCGCTGGCCCGGGAGACGGCGGCTCTGGCGGTCACCGGAACCGCCGCCGCTCCGGAGCCGGCGGGCGCCGCCCTCGGCTGACACGGCAGCGGGCCGCGGCCCCCGAAGGGACCACGGCCCGCTGCACCGCACCGCGTGATGCGGCTAGGACTTCTTCTTCCCGGCCCCGGCGGGCTTGTCCGCCGTACCGGCCACCGCCGTGTCCTCGGAGTCCCCCGAGCCCCCGGCCTTCGGGGCGTCGCTCTCCGGGACAGCGTCCGGGGCGTCGTCCTTGGGGGCGGCGTCTCCCGGGGCCTCGTCCTTCGGGGCCTCGTCCTTCGCGTCGGCGTGCTCCGCGTCGGAAGCCTCCGCTTCAGCGGTCTCCTGCTCCACCGCCGCCGGCTCGACCACCGCCTCCCGGCCGGGGGACCGCTTCGCCGACAGCACCATGTAGACCAGCGCGAGGACCAGCACGATCAGCGCCGTCCAGACGTTCAGCCGCAGGCCCAGGATGTGGTGGGCCTCGTCGACCCGCATGTACTCGATCCAGGCGCGGCCCGCGCAGTACGAGGCGACGTACAGCGCGAACGCCCGGCCGTGCCCCAGCTTGAAGCGCCGGTCCGCCCAGATGACCAGGATCGCGACGCCGATGCACCACAGGGACTCGTACAGGAACGTCGGGTGGTACGTGCCGCCCACACGGCCGATCGACGGGTCGGAGGTGATCTTCAGCGCCCACGGCACGTCCGTCGGCCGGCCGTACAGCTCCTGGTTGAACCAGTTGCCCCAGCGGCCCATCGCCTGCGCCAGCGCGATGCCCGGGGCCACCGCGTCCGCGTACGCCGGGAGCGGGATGCCCCGGCGGCGGCAGCCGATCCAGGCACCCACCGCGCCGAGGGCGATCGCGCCCCAGATGCCGAGGCCGCCCTCCCAGACGTAGAACGCCTTGATCGGATCGCCGCCCGCGCCGAAGTACGGCTCGTACGTCGTGATGACGTGGTAGAGCCGCCCTCCGACCAGGCCGAACGGCACCGCCCACACGGCGATGTCGGCGACCGTCCCGCTCTGGCCACCGCGCTGCACCCAGCGCTTGTTGCCGAGCCAGACGGCGATGAAGACGCCGATGATGATGCAGAATGCGTAGCCGCGCAGCGGGATCGGGCCGAGATGCACGACTCCGGTCGACGGGCTGGGAATGAATGCGAGGTCCATGGCAGCCCCGACGCTACCGCGCCGGGCGGGCCGGGCGGCAACCCACCCGGCAACGGCTCAGTAACGACCCCCGGACGGCACTTCTCCGCCCGGTTTCCTGCCTCGCTTCTTGCCCTACTTCTTCTTGTTCGCCTCCTGGACCATCTGCTTCAGCTTCTGCGGGGTCATCTGCGCGCTCTGGTCGGCGAAGAGGTTCTTCCCGTTGAGGATCACGCTCGGGGTGCCCTGGAGGCCGGCCTTCTGGAACGCCTCGTTCGACTTCTGCGCGAAGCCGTTGTACGTGCCGTCGTTCACGCAGGAGCGGAAGTCCTGGGTCACCAGGCCCGGCACCTTGCCGGCGAGCTTGATCAGGTAGTTCTTGTCGGCGTACCGGTCCTGCTGCTCGGCCGGCTGGTTGGTGAACAGCACGTCGTGGTACTCGCGGAACTTGCCGGCGTTCTGCGCGCACAGCGCGGCATTGGCCGCGTTCAGCGAACCCTTGCCGCCCATGTTGCCGTCGATGAGCAGGGCGAGGTGATAGTCCGTACGCAGCTCACCGGCGTCCTGGAGCTCATGGAGGGTCGAGCGGAAGCCCGTCTCGAACTGCTTGCAGGCGGGGCAGCGGAAGTCCTCCCACACCTGGAGCGTGGACGGCGCGCTCTTCTGTCCGACGGTCACCATCGGCTTGTCCCCGCCGGTGGCGCCCTTCGGCGCGGCGACCGGGGTGTCCTTGTCGTCGCCCGTGGAGGACGCCCAGACCGCGATGCCGGCGGCCACCGCCAGGACCGCCACCACCACCGCGGCGACCTTCGCCTGCCTGCCGCGCCGGGCGCGGGCCTTTTCCTTGTCGCGCTGTGCCTGCAGCCGCTCGCGTGCGGTGCCTTCGGCTCGGGTTTTCTGGCTCACACCGCTGAAAAACGAGGCGGAGGGACGCCACTGCGCCCCTCCGCCCCGGATTTCGCCCTATCGAGGGACCTCGACGGCGCCGGCTTTACGCCCGTACGCCCTTGGCCAGATCCCCGGCCAGCTCCCGTACGCCGGCGAGCCCGGCCTCCAGGTCGCCCTCGTGGGCCAGCAGCCGCTTCACGAACGCGGAGCCGACGATGACCCCGTCGGCGAACTGCGCGACCTCGGCGGCCTGCTCGGCGTTGGAGACGCCCAGGCCCACGCAGACCGGCAGCTCGGTGGTGGCCCGGGTGCGGGTGACCAGGTCCTGGGCCTCCCGGCCGACGGACTCGCGGGTGCCGGTGACGCCCATCAGGGACGCCGCGTACACAAAGCCCGAGCCGGCCGCGGTGATCTTGGCGAGCCGCGCGTCCTTGCTGCTCGGCGCGACCACGAAGACCGTGGCCAGGCCGTGCTGCTCGGCGGCCTTCCGCCACACCTCGGACTCCTCGACCGGGAGGTCCGGCAGGATGCAGCCGGCGCCGCCCGCGGCGGCCAGGTCGGCGGCGAACCGTTCCACGCCGTATGCGTCGACCGGGTTCCAGTACGTCATGCACAGCACGGGAGCGCCGGTGGCGGCGTGCGCCTCGCCGACCGTGCGGATCACGTCGACGATCTTGACGCCGCCGCGCAGCGCGATGTCGTCGGCGGTCTGGATGACCGGGCCGTCCAGGACCGGGTCGCTGTGCGGCAGGCCGACCTCGACGACGTCGCAGCCGCCCTCGATCATCGCGGTGACGGCGCGCACGCCGCCGTCCACGGTCGGGAAGCCCGCCGGGAGGTAGCCGACCAGGGCGGCGCGGCCCTCGGCCTTCGCGCCGGCCAGTACCGAGCTGAGCAGTTCGACGTTGCCCGCCATCACTTCGTCCCCTCCTGGTGCGCGCCGAGCGCGGTGTCCGTGGCGTCGGTGTCGTCCGCCTCGACGGCGTCGTCGGCGGGGGCGTCGTACAGCCCGAAGTACCGCGCGGCCGTGTCCATGTCCTTGTCGCCGCGGCCGGAGAGGTTGACCAGGATCAGGCCGTCCTTGCCCAGCTCGCGGCCGACCTCCAGCGCGCCGGCCAGCGCGTGCGCGCTCTCGATGGCCGGGATGATGCCCTCGGTCTCGGAGAGCAGCCGCAGCGCCTGCATGGCGGCGTCGTCGGTGACGGCGCGGTACTCGGCACGGCCGGCGTCCTTGAGGTAGGAGTGCTCGGGGCCGATGCCCGGGTAGTCCAGCCCGGCGGAGATCGAGTACGGCTCGGTGATCTGGCCGTCCTCGTCCTGCAGGACGTAGGAGCGGGAGCCGTGCAGGATGCCCGGCGTGCCCTCGGTGAGGGTGGCCGCGTGCTCGCCGCTCTCGACACCGTGGCCGCCCGGCTCGCAGCCGATCAGGCGCACGCTCTCGTCGGGCAGGAAGGCGTGGAAGAGGCCGATGGCGTTGGAGCCGCCGCCGACGCAGGCCACGGCCGCGTCCGGCAGCCGGCCCGCGCGCTCGATGATCTGGCGACGCGCCTCGACGCCGATGACGCGGTGGAAGTCGCGCACGAGGGCGGGGAAGGGGTGCGGGCCCGCGACCGTGCCGAAGAGGTAGTGGGTGCGGTCGACGTTGGCGACCCAGTCGCGGAACGCCTCGTTGATCGCGTCCTTCAGGGTGCGGCTGCCGGACTTCACGGCGATGACCTCGGCGCCGAGCATCCGCATGCGGGCGACGTTGAGCGCCTGCCGCTTCGTGTCGATCTCGCCCATGTAGATGGTGCATTCGAGGCCGAAGAGGGCGCAGGCGGTGGCGGTGGCGACGCCGTGCTGGCCGGCGCCGGTCTCGGCGATGACGCGGGTCTTGCCCATGCGCTTGGTGAGCAGCGCCTGGCCCAGCACGTTGTTGATCTTGTGCGAGCCGGTGTGGTTCAGGTCCTCGCGCTTGAGGAAGATCCGCGCGCCGCCGGCGTGCTCGGCGAACCGCGGCACCTCGGTGAGGGCGCTGGGCCGGCCGGTGTAGTTGACCATCAGGTCGTCGAGCTCGCGGGCGAACTCGGGGTCGGCCTTGGCCTTTTCGTACTCCTCGGCGACCTCGTCGACCGCGGCGACCAGGGCCTCGGGGATGAACTTGCCGCCGAAGGCGCCGAAGTAGCCCTCGGTGCTGGGCACCTGGCCCTCGGCGTCCGGAATGAAGAAGTCAGACGACATCCGACGTACTCCTCACCGGGGCGCGCGCAGGCACCCCGGAAGTCTCGATGTAGCGAAATACGGGCATCAAGCTACGTGCGCGCGGCGCGGTCCCGGGTGTCGCACACGGCCGGAGCACCCGTACGGACAGTCGTCCGCCGGGGAAGGTCCGGTCAGGCGTGGGAGCCCGCGCGCGGCGCGGGGCGGGGCCATCGGCTGCCGTTGATCTGGCCGGGCTCGGCGCCGATGTGGTAACGGACGCGCCGTCCGTGGACGCGGCGCGCCGGGGCCCGGCAGCCGCGGTGCCACGGGGGCAGCGCGCAGCGCTTCGGCTCGGGGCGGTGGCGGGAGACGGGCGGGCAGCCGCGGCCCAGGGCCGCCTGCGGCAGGCGCGCGACGCCGGCCGCGGCCGGGCGGTGGCCCGGGCGCGGCGCGTGGCGGCGGACGGCTGCGGTCATGTCCCGGTCAGTCCCGCCCGTGGCGGATGGCCGGGTGGGAGCCGGCCGCGACGAGGTCGGCGACGGCGGTCTTCGGGTCCTTGCCGGTGACCAGCGACTCGCCGACGAGCACGGCGTCCGCGCCCTCGTTGGCGTAAGCGATCAGGTCGTGCGGCCCGCGGACGCCGGACTCGGCGACCTTGACGATGTGGTCGGGGATCTCCGGGGCGACCCGGCCGAAGTTGCCGCGGTCGACCTTGAGCGTCTTCAGGTCGCGGGTGTTCACGCCGATGATCTTCGCGCCGGCGGCCACCGCGCGCTCGACCTCTTCCTCGTCGTGCGCCTCGACCAGCGGGGTCAGCCCGATCGACTCGGCCCGCTCGATGAGCGAGACCAGCGCCTCCTGCTCCAGCGCGGCGACGATCAGCAGCGCCAGGTCGGCGCCGTAGGCGCGGGCCTCCCACAGCTGGTAGGCGCTGACGATGAAGTCCTTGCGCAGGACCGGGATGTCGACCTTGGCCCGGACGGCTTCGAGGTCGGCGAGCGAGCCGCCAAAGCGGCGCTGCTCGGTGAGGACGGAGATGACGGCGGCGCCGCCCGCTTCGTAGTCGGCGGCGAGCCCGGCCGGGTCGGCGATGGCGGCCAGCGCGCCCTTGGACGGGCTGGAGCGCTTGACCTCGCAGATCACCCGGATGCCGTCGCCCTTGAGCGCGGCCACGCCGTCCTTGGCGGGGGCGGCCTTCTTCGCCCGCTCCTTCAGCTCGTCGAGGCTGACGCGCGCCTGTCGCTCGGCGAGGTCGGCGCGGACTCCGTCGATGATCTCGTCGAGCACACTCACGCGAGCGGCCTCCTTCTAGAGCGGTGGAGGAAATCTGTCGCCTTCGAGGGCACGGTGCGCTCCCAGCAGGCACTCCGATGGTATCCGGCCAGGGGCTCCGGCCCCGCATCCGGCTGTCCGTGGTCCCACAACATGGACAGATACCGATACATACCGGCCGCGTTCGGGCGCTCCGGAAGCGGCGGGAAAGGGGCGCTCACGGGGCGAGGGCCGATCCGGCGGGGAGGTTGCGTACCACTGTGAACAGCAGCACAGCACCCCCGATCAGCCACCAGTGGGCGGGTCTCGGCCGCGGCCCGGCGGCCGGCAGCCCGCGCCCGGCGCGCACCAGCCAGACGGCCCAGAACAGCGCGAACGCGGCGTAGCCGAGCACTGCCGGGGCGTTGGCGCCGAGCGCGGCGCCGAGGTCGCCGTGCGCGACCGCGTGGGCGCTGCGCAGCCCGCCGCAGGCCGGGCAGTAGAGGCCGGTGAGCCGCAGCAGCGGGCAGACGGGGTAGTGGCCGGCTTCGTTGGGGTCGACGGCACCGACGTACGCGAAGGCCGCCAGGACCGCCGCGAGGGCGCCCAGCGGGGCCACGAGGCGGCGCACGGCGCCGCGGCGGGCCGCCGCGGGCGGGCCGTCCGGGGTACGCGCCACGGATTCCGTCACGGGACCGATTCTCCCCCGGTACGGACGAAGGCGCAGCTTCCCTGCCGTCGCACGGGCCACTCCGCGCCATGAGCGCGGGGCGTGCGGAACGGCCGGGAAGCCGCGCCTGCGTCGAGCACGGGGCCGCGGCGGGCCCGGGCCGGGGCCGGACCGGTGTCCGGCCGCCGGGCGGTCAGCTCTGCTGCGGCTGCGGGCTGCCCTTGGCGCGCTTCGGGGCGGAGCCCAGGCCCATGAGGTGCATGATGCCGCCCACTACGGCGCCGGCCAGGATGAGCACCACACCGGCCCAGAAGCCGGGCACGTTGGCCACCACCATGAAGGCGCCCGAGACGCAGAAGCCGATGAACGAAATGATGACGCCGGTCCAGGCAGCCGGGGTGTGTCCGTGGCCGTGGCCATTGCTCGACATGAGTGCTCCTCGTTGCTTTCTCGCGCCTGGGTCGGGGCGCGGCGTTCGCTCGGAATCATTGTCCCTGATGCGCGGGGTGGGCCCGCCATCGGGTCGGTACGGACCGGTGCCGGCCATCGGCTAGGTGGTGGGGTCCTCGCCCCGGTCCAGCGACTTCCAGATCTCCTCCGGGCGGTCCAGGTCCGGCTTCGCGGCGGCGCGGCGCGGTCCGCGGGCGGCCCGGGGGCCGCCGTCCGCGCGCTCGTAGCGCCCGGACATCGCGGGCCAGTGCCGGCCGTGGACCAGTGCCAGCAGCCCGGCGATCAGCAGGAGCGCGCCGCCGCCGGCGGCCACCCAGGGCCAGGCGGTGTGCGCGACGTGGTGGACGCTCGCGTTGCTCATGCCCGTGGCGGTGGCGGCCTTGGCCTTCAGCGCGGCGGTGTCGGCGTTGCCGAGGAGGGCGCCGGCCAGGGTGCCGGCGCCGCTGAGCGCCAGCAGCGCGGAGACGGCGACACGGCCTGCGCCGCGTACGGCGAAGACCGCGACCAGGGCGGCGAGCCCGACGACGGCGAGCGCGCCGGGTACGCCGGTGATGTCCTGGCCCGACGCCTTCTGCGGCAGCTCGCCCTGGGCGACCACGGCGGTGGCGGTGGCCCAGGTGCGGCCGGAGGAGAGCAGGGCAAGGGCGGCGCCGAGCGCTCCGAGGAGGAGGGCCAGGGCGAGGGGCTTGCGCGCGGTGCCCCGGTCGCCTGCGGCGGCGGGGGCTGCGGCGTCGGCCGTCGCGGCGTCGGTGCGGGGCGGGGGTACGGCACTCACATGTACCACTATCGCCTACGCCGCCGGGCTCGCGTCGGCTCGGGGTGCCGACGGGCGTCAGCTGCCCAGGTGGTTGGCCGTGTGCACCGCGCGCAGCACCGCCGCCGCCTTGTTCCGACACTCCTGGTCCTCGGCCTCCGGGTCGGAGTCGGCGACGATGCCGGCGCCGGCCTGCACGTATGCCGTGCCGTCCCGGAGCAGGGCGGTGCGGATGGCGATGGCGGTGTCGGAGTCGCCGGCGAAGTCCAGGTAGCCGACGCAGCCCCCGTAGACGCCGCGCTTGCTGGGCTCCAGCTCCTCGATGATCTGCAGGGCGCGCGGCTTCGGTGCGCCGGAGAGGGTGCCGGCGGGGAAGCAGGCGGTGAGCACGTCGAAGGCGGTGCGGCCCTCGGCGACCTTGCCGGTGACCGTGGACACGATGTGCATGACGTGGCTGTAGCGCTCGATGGACATGAAGTCGACGACCTCGACGCTGCCGGGCTCGCAGACCCGGCCCAGGTCGTTGCGGCCCAGGTCGACCAGCATCAGGTGCTCGGCGCGCTCCTTGGGGTCGGCCAGCAGCTCGTCGGCGAGGGCCTGGTCCAGCTGCGGGGTGCCGCCGCGCGGCCGGGTACCGGCGATGGGGTGCAGCATCGCCTGCCCGTCCTCGACCTTGACCAGCGCCTCGGGGCTGGAGCCGACGACATCGACGCCGCCCTCGAAGCGGAAGAGGTACATGTACGGGCTGGGGTTGGTGGCCCGCAGCACCCGGTAGACGTCCAGCGCGGAGGCCGTGCACGGCGTCTCGAAGCGCTGCGAGGGCACGACCTGGAAGGCCTCGCCGGCCCGGATGCGCTCCTTGATGTCCTCGACGGCGTCCTTGAACGCTTCCGCGCCCCACAGGGCGGTGTACTCGGGCAGCTCGGAGGCCGGGAGCGCGGCGGCGTTGGAGGGGGCCGGGCGGCTCAGGTCGTACGCCATGGTGTCCAGCCGGGCCACGGCGTCCGCGTACGCCTCGTCGACGCCGGTGTCCAGGTCGTTGTGGTTGATCGCGTTGGCGATCAGCAGGACCGTGCCGTTCCAGTGGTCCAGTACGGCCAGGTCCGAGGTGAGCAGCATGGTCAGCTCGGGCAGCCGCAGGTCGTCGGAGGTGGCGTCGCCGATCTTCTCCAGGCGGCGCACGATGTCGTACCCGAGGTAGCCGACCATGCCGCCGGTGAAGGGCGGCAGGCCCTGGCCCTCGATGAGGTCGCGCGGGGTGTGCAGGGTCTCGACGGTCTCGCGGAGCGCGGCGAGCGGGTCGCCCCCGGTGGGCACGCCGACCGGCGGGGTGCCGAGCCAGTGGGCCTGCCCGTCGCGGGCGGTGAGGGTGGCGGCGCTGCGGACGCCGATGAAGGAGTAGCGGGACCAGCTGCGGCCGTTCTCGGCGGATTCCAGGAGGAAGGTGCCGGGGCGCTCCGCCGCGAGTTTGCGGTACAGGCCCACCGGAGTGTCGCCGTCCGCGAGGAGCCGCCGGGTGACCGGGATGACCCGGCGGTCCTTCGCGAGGGTGCGGAAGTTTTCGAGGTCCGGAGTGGCGGTGCCGGTGGTTCCCGTGGTCATGCCAGCGGATCCTAGTAGCGATCAGCGGCGGGGGCCGGGCGTGTCCGCGTACTGATCGGCGCAGCGGACGCCGCGCTGCTCACTCCCCGGCGAGCAGGACGTCCTCGTCGAAGCAGGTGCGCGCGCCGGTGTGGCAGGCCGCGCCGACCTGGTCGACCTTGACCAGGACGGTGTCCGCGTCGCAGTCCAGGGCGACGGACTTCACGTGCTGGACGTGACCGGAGGTGTCGCCCTTGACCCAGTACTCCCGGCGGCTGCGGCTCCAGTAGGTGCAGCGGCCGGTGGTCAGCGTGCGGTGCAGCGCCTCGTCGTCCATCCACCCGAGCATCAGCACCTCGCCGGTGTCGTACTGCTGGGCGATGGCGGGGACCAGCCCGTCGGGGGTGCGCTTGAGCCGGGCGGCGACGGCCGGGTCCAGGGCGGTGCCGGCGGGGGCGGCCGCCTGTGCGGCCGGGGCCGAGGGCTCGGGGGACGGGGTGGCGGGACTGCTGCTCATGCCCTCCATTGTGCCGTGCGGCATCATGCGGGCATGAACGACCGGTATCCGCCCCCGGACGACGACCGGGCGGCCAAGGTGGCGACGATCGTGCTGTGCGCGGTCTTCGTGGCGGCCGTGGTGGTGATGGCGGTGATCCTCGTCCAGGGGTGACGCGGGGTGCGGAAGGGACCGCGCGGCGTCGTGGCACGGGCGGCGGGCCGGGCCGTAGGGTGAGGCCATGTCGACCCATGCCAAGCGTGAACGACTTCTTCTCGCCGACCTGTTGGAGAGCGCGGGGCCCGAGGCCCCGACGCTGTGCGAGGGCTGGACCGCGCGTGACCTGGCCGCCCATGTGGTGGTGCGCGAGCGGCGCGCGGACGCGGCCGGCGGCCTGGTGCTCAAGCCGCTGGCGTCCCGGATGGAGCGGGTGCGGAGCGAGTACGCCGCCAAGCCGTACGAGGAGCTGATCCGGCTGATCAGGACCGGGCCGCCGCGCGTCTCGCCGTTCGGTCTGAAGCAGATCGACGAGGCGTCGAACACCGTGGAGTTCTTCGTGCACGCCGAGGACGTGCGGCGGGCCCAGCCGGACTGGACGCCGCGCGAGCTGAGCTCCGGCTTCGCCGACGCCCTGTGGTCCCGGATCGAGCGGATGGCCCGGGTGCTGGGGCGGAAGGCCCCGGTGGGCCTGGTGCTGCGCCGCCCGGACGGCCGGACCGCGGTGGCGCACCGCGGCACGCCGGTGGTGACCGTCACCGGCGAGCCGGGCGAGCTGACGCTGTTCCTGTTCGGGCGGCAGGGCGCCGCCAAGGTGGAGCTGGACGGTGACAAGGAGGCGGTGGTCCGGGCGCAGGAGGCCGGGCTGGGGCTGTAGCCCGGGTCGCGGGCGCCCCCGGGCGGGGGCGCTCAGGCCGGGCGGCGGGCGTCCGGCCCGCCCGTCCCGGCCCCGGTGCCGTACAGGTCCGCCTCTTCCAGCGCGCGCAGCCGCCGGTAGTCGGCCTCGATCTGCCGCGGGTCGTCGTGGAGCAGGTAGCAGACGCCGGGTGAGGTGGCCGCGTCGACGGTGGGGACCAGGTGGTCGCCGACCGCGACGGCGAGGTGGTGGCCCGCGTACGAGGGCAGCGCGCGGATCTCCGCGAAGCGGTCCAGGGAGACCAGCCGGCCGGCGCGCGGCGCGATCAGCGAGACGTACCGCAGGTGCGTGCGCGGCTGTGCCCTGCGGTCCGTGTGTGCCATGAAGGCGGCCGGATCGGCGCAGGCCAGGGCGGTCAGCGCCACATGGTCGGTGCCGAAGCAGCGGCTGACCACCTCGGGCAGGATGCTGCCGGCGAGCCGGGCGCCGGTCTCGATCAGTACCGGGCCTTCGCCGGTGAGCATGACCTCGGAGTGCGCGGGCCCGTTGCGCACGCCGAGGGCGTCCAGGACGCCGAGGACGTACGGGCGGAGCACGGCGGTGGCCGGATCGCGCGCGGGCACCGGCTCCTCGTAGTCGTAGACCGGGGCGCCGCCGCGGCCGGGACGCTTGTGGTAGCGCCAGATCTCGGCGATGTGGTGGCGGCCGGCCACGCTGACGGTGTTGGCGAAGTACTCGGTGCCGGTCAGGTGTTCCTGGACGACGACGGTGCGGTTGCGGGCGCCGGCGAAGTTCACCGAGCGCAGGATGTGGTCGAACGCGGTGCACAGCTCCACGGGGCCGGCGCAGAAGAAGACGTTGTCGGTGCCGGCGCTGTCGGCGGGCTTGACCACCACGGGCCAGCGGCCGCGGGCGCGGGTCCAGGCGAGGGCCGCGTCGAAGCGGTGGGTGCGCAGCGTGTCGGGCGCGCGCAGCCCGTGGGCCCGTACGGCCGCGGCCATCTCGTACTTGTCGCGGCGCACGCGGCGGCCGTCGACGACGTTGCCGGGCAGGCCGAGCTGCGCGGAGAGGGCGTCGGCGAGGTCCACGCCGGTCTCGTTGCCGGGGAGGACGCGCGCTGCCGCGTACGGGCGTACCGCGGTGACCAGGGCGTCCAGGTCGCCCCGGTAGGTGAGCCGGCCGGCGCACGTGCCGGGCGGCCAGGGCGCGCCGACGAGGCGGTCGCCGATGCCGGGGGCGCTGTCGATGTGGACCGTCCCGATGCCGTGCGCGGCCAGCGCCGCGGGCAGGAAGCGGCCGGTGGAGTAGGCGTCAACCACCAGGCAGTGCATGAGTCCTGTGACCTTCCCGGGCCGCGGCGGCCGGGGGTACGCCCCGGCGGGCGAGCAGCCCGCATCCGATGAGGGCGGTGATGAGGGCGATGCCGAGCGCCGACGGCACCGAGAACGCCAGCCGGGAGTCGGCCAGTTGGAGCACCAGGGTCAGCGCGGGCGCGAGGGCGCAGATCATGGAGGCGGTCACCGGGGTGGTCCGGCGGACGCCGATCTGCACGAGGACGGCCGGCACGCCGACGCCGATGACGGCGACCACCGCACCGGGGAGCAGCGCGGCACCGAGCCGGCCGGTGTCCCCGGTGGCGGCGAGCAGCCAGCCGGCCGCGGCGACGAGGCCGAAGCGCAGCCCCATCACGGTCGGTACGTCGACGCCGGCGGCGCCCAGCCGGGCGGAGAAGACGACGTTGGCGGCCCCGCCGGCGCCGGAGGCGACCGCGGCGCACACGCCGAGGGCCATGGTCGCGGCGGCCCGGTCGCCGACGCCGCTGCGGCCGTCCAGCGAGGCCCAGACCAGGCCGGCGAGGGCGAGGACGATGCCGAGCGCGGAGAGCAGTTCGCCGGGCAGTACCCGGTCCTCGCGCCACCACAGGTACTGGAGCAGCACGGTGCAGGCCGGGCCGATGGCGATCGAGACGACGTTGGCGACGGCCGGTTCCATGAGCTTGAGCGCGTACAGCAGGGACAGCCAGGTGACCGCGGTGGTGAGGTTCAGGACGAGCAGGTCGGCGGCGTGCGCCCGGACGACGGCGAGCAGCCGTGCCGGGCGCGTCCGCAGCAGTGTCAGACCGCAGAAGAAGGCTCCGGTGAGGGTGAAGGCGACCGCGGCGACGCTGCCGGGGTCGAGGTGCTGGAGCCGGTGTGCGGCGAACACGTCCACCAGGGCGGAGAACAGGGCGAAGGCGAACAGTGCGGGCACGGCGTGCCTAGCGGGTGCCCGGCGGGCCGCCGGCGCGCCGCGGCCGGGGCCCGAAGAGCGCCCGGCCCACCCTGATCACGGTCGCGCCCTCCGCCACCGCCGCCTCGAAGTCGTCGCTCATGCCCATGCTCAGCCCGGCCAGGCCGTGCGCGGCGGCGAGCGAGCGGAGCAGCCGGAAGTGCGGGCGCGGGTCGCGGCCGGCCGGCGGCAGGCACATCAGGCCGACGACGGGCAGCCCGTGCACGTCCCGGCACTCCTTGAGGAAGGCGTCGGCGCCGTCCAGGGGGACGCCGCTCTTCTGCGGTTCGTCGCCGGTGTTGACCTGGACGAAGCAGTCGGGGCTGCGGCCGGTACGGGCCATGGCGGCGGCGAGCGCCGCGGCCAGCGCGGGGCGGTCCACGCTGTGCAGCGTGTCGAAGCCGGTGACGGCCGCCGTCGCCTTGTTGGTCTGGAGCGGCCCGACGAGATGCAGCCGGACGCCCGGATGGCGGGCGCGCAGCTGCGGCCACTTGGCGCGGGCCTCCTGGACCCGGCTCTCCGCGAAGTCGCGCTGGCCGGCGTCGAGCGCGGCGGCGACGGCGTCGCGTGAGCGGTACTTGCTGACCGCGACGAGCGTCACGGAGCCGAGCGGGCGGCCGGCGCGCCGGCACGCCTCGTCCAGGCGGCGGGTGAGGGCGGCCAGGCGCGCCGCGGGATCCGGGACGGGCCCCGGCTCCGGACGATGGCTGTCCGGCGGCCTGTCGCGGGGTGCGGTGCGGTCGGTCGCGGTGCGGTCGGTTTCGTTGCGGTCGGTCACGGTGCGGTATGCGGTGGTGCGTTCCTCGTTCATGGCGGTCAGTCCGCCCTTTCGGTCTCGTACGGCGCGTCGTCGGTGGCGTACTGCGCGTACCGGCCGTCCCAGACGCTGAAGTACTTCCAGGCGGAGTCGAACAGCACGGTGAGCACGACGGCTTCCGGCGGCAGCCGGCGCGCCAGGCGTTGTGCGGCGAAGACGTTGCCGCCGGCGGTGGGCCCGACGTAGAGCCCCTCTTTCTCGATCAGCCGTTTCATGGCCGCCCAGCCGTCGTCGCCGCTGATCAGTTCGACGTCGTCGACCAGTTCCTCGCGCAGGTTGGCCGGTACCCTGCCGGGTCCGAGGCCCATCAGGTTGTGGGTGCGGTGCGCGAAGGGCAGGCCGTGCCGCTTGGCGTACAGGGCGGCCGAGCGGTCGACCTCGACGGCGGTGGTGCGCAGGCGGGGGTACGCGGCCTTGAGGACATCCGCGATGCCGGTGAAGGTGCCGCCGGTGCCCACGGAGCAGAGGAAATGGTCGGGGACCAGGCCCAGCGCGTCCAGCGCGGTGACGATCTCCGTGCCGCAGGAGCGCCAGGCGCGCCAGTTCAGCTCGTTCGTGGACTGGTCCAGGAAGTGGCTGCCGGGGTGCTCGGCGACGTACCGGCGGGCGGTCTCCTCGCCTTCCAGCAGGAAGCCTTCCGGAGAGGTCTCGACGACCGTGCCGTCGAAGGAGGCGATCTGCTTCCGGCGTTCCTCGGTCATGCCCGCCGGCATGACGATGACGACGCGGTAGCCGCGGTCCCGGCCGACCCGGGAGAGCGCCGCACCGCCGTTTCCGGTGGAGCATTCGACCAGGGTCATTCCGGGGGCGATCGTGCCGGCCCGTTCCAGTTCGTCGAGCATGAAGGCGAAGACCCGGTCCTTGTGGCTGCCGGTGGGATTACGGAACTCGCACTTGGCGAATATCCGCGCGGCGCCCCGTTCGGCAGTTTCCCGTAGTTCGTACAATTCCGTGTGACCGATACCGGCACCATGCGCCGATGCGTTCATGTGCGGCTCCCCCGAACCGTGCTGGACAGCATGCGAAATACGTGAAGAGGAAATGCCCGGACCGCGTCGGGCCGACGGCCGCGACGCGTGGGACCGGCGGGTGCGCCGGATCTCGGGGCAGGACGACAGCGGGTGTCAGGGCAGCACGACGGCGCGTCCGGTCCGCTCGTCGACGGTGATCCGGATGACGGACCTGACCGTGATGCCGAAGCGCTCGGCGACCTTCCGGCAGCCGCCGTTGGCCGCCTTCTCCACCGCCACCACGACCTCGCCGACCCGGGCGCCGGCCGCCTGCACCGCCTCGATCAGGGCGACCATGGTGCCGCCGGTGCTGATCGTGTCGTCGACGAGGGTCAGCCGGTCGCCCGGCTCGACGCCGTTGACGTAGAGCGTGCCCTGGAAGTACTCGCTGTCGACGGGCACGGCGACGGACCGGCCGCCGAGGTCGTAGGTGTACCAGCGGGCGACCGCGAGCGGCAGGCCGGCGGCGAGCGAGAGCGCCCCGCCGAGAATGGCTCCCTTGTCCTCCTCGACAAGAATCTTGTCGGCGTCGAACTTCCCCAGCGCGAGCATCCGGCCGGTGGCTTCGGCAAGGACTTCCGGGCGCAGCGCGGGCGTCTGGTCCGTGAATTCGTTCACGGTCGTCAGATGGCGTCCCGACTTTACGGTGGGCGCGCCCGCGTAGACCTCTTCGAGCAGCATGGTGATGTTTCCCCCGTCCATTCCCCCGATTGCCTTCCGCGTAGCGCCGGAAGGCAAGTGAGGCATTGGTACACCGGCGGCCGCGGGACGGGCAATGGCATTCCGGAAGTGTGCGTGGAAACCGCCGGTCGCGGAGCGCGCGGAGGCGCGGCGGGCGCCGCGCGGCCGTCCGCCACCAGGCAGGGCGGCCCCTGCCGCCGTACGGCAATATCGCGACGTTATGGCCGGAAAGCGCCCACTTACGGCAGGGGCCGCGGGGGCGGGGTCAGCCGTCCGCTGCCCCGGGCGTCAGGTGGCGGACGAGGATCCGCTGCAGCTCGCGGGCCGCGCGGGGCGGCGAGACGTCGGCGCGGTGCGCGACGGAGATGTTGCGGTGCAGTCCTGGCGCGGCGAACGGCGTGGCGCGCAGCCCGGCGCGCTCGGCGACCATGACGGGCACGACGGCGATGCCCAGCCCGGCCCGTACGAAGCCGAGGACGGCGTCCATCTCGCCGCCCTCCACCGTGAACACCGGCTCGAAACCGGCCGTCCGGCACGCGGCGACGGTGAACTCCCGCAGGTCGTAGCCGCGCCGGAACATCACCAGCGGGCGGTCGCGCAGGTCGTCGACGCGGATGTGCGTACGGCGCACCGGGGGCGGGGCGTCCGGCGCGGAGATCACGACCAGCTCCTCGCGCAGCAGCTCGGCGGTGGTCAGCGCGGGGGCCTGGACGGGGAGCGGGGTGATGACCAGGGCGAGGTCCAGTTCGCCCGCCGCCAGTACCCGCACCAGGTCCTGCGAGCCGCTCTCGTGCACCTGGAGGTCGACGCCCGGGTAGCGGTCGTGGAAGGCGCGCAGCACGTCGGGGACGACGGAGGCGCAGAGGCTGGGCGGGGCCCCGAGGCGCAGCCGGCCGCGGCGCAGCCCGGCGACCTCCTGGACCTCGCGGCGCGCGGTGTCGGCGTCGGCGAGGATCCGGCGGGCGAACGGCAGCAGCGTCTCGCCGGCGTCGGTGAGCGTGATGTGGCCGCGCGCCCGGTGGAACAGCTCGGCGCCCAGCTCACGCTCCAGGGAGCGGATCTGCTGGGAGAGCGAGGGCTGGGCGACGTGTTCCTGCTCGGCGGCGCGGGTGAAGTGCCGGGTGTCGGCGACGGCGGCGAAATAGCGGAGCTGCTGGAGCTGCATGCGGCCACGATAGTGCGTTGATAGCCGATGCCTATGGAGATGAGCTCCACCATGTCTTGGACTGATGGCTTACGGCGTCCCTACCGTCGTGCCCATGGCAGTGGACACCCGGACGGACCGACGGCCGTCCTCCTATGCGGGCATCCTGTGGCACTCGACCGTCGGCAAGAAGACGGCGATGGCCGTCAGCGGCATCGTGATGCTGCTGTACTTGGTCGCCCACATGCTGGGCAACCTCAAGATCTTCTTCGGGGCCGTCGAGTTCGACGGATACGCCCACTGGCTGCGCACCATCGGCGAGCCCTTCCTGCACCACGAGTGGTTCCTGTGGATCGCCCGGGTGGTGCTGCTGGCCGCGGTCGTCGTGCACGCGGTCGCCGCGTACCAGCTGAGCCGCCGCGACATCGCAGCGCGCCCGGCCAAGTACGTGCACAAGAAGAAGCGCGCGAGCTACGCCACCCGCACCATGCGCTGGGGGGGGGTCATCCTGGGCCTCTTCATCGTCTGGCACATCCTGGACCTGACGACCCTGACGGTGAATCCGCACGCCGCCGCCGGACACCCGTACGCCAATGTCGTCGCCACCTTCTCCACCTGGTACGGCAACGTCATCTACATCGTCGCGATGCTCGCGCTCGGCCTGCATATCCGGCACGGATTCTGGAGCGCGGCGCAGACCCTGGGCGCCAACCGGCCGACCCGCGACCGGGTCCTGAAGGCCGTCGCCAATGCCCTGGCGCTGGTCCTCACCGTCGGCTTCCTCGCCGTCCCCGTATCCGTGATGACCGGAGTAGTGAGCTGAGATGAGCACATACGCGGAGTACGAGGTCGGCGCGCCGGTCGTCGACACCAAGGCCCCCGAAGGGCCGATCAACGAGCGCTGGGACCGCCGCCGCTTCGAGGCGAAGCTGGTCAACCCCGCCAACCGGCGCAAGCACACCGTCATCGTCGTCGGCACCGGGCTGGCCGGCGGCGCGGCCGGCGCCACCCTGGCCGAACAGGGCTACCACGTCGTGCAGTTCTGCTACCAGGACTCGCCGCGCCGGGCCCACTCCATCGCCGCCCAGGGCGGCATCAACGCGGCGAAGAACTACCGCAACGACGGCGACTCCGTCCACCGCCTCTTCTACGACACGGTCAAGGGCGGCGACTTCCGGGCGCGCGAGTCCAACGTGCACCGGCTCGCCCAGGTCTCCGTGGAGATCATCGACCAGTGCGTGGCCCAGGGCGTGCCCTTCGCCCGCGAGTACGGCGGCCTGCTCGACACCCGCTCCTTCGGCGGCGTCCAGGTCTCCCGTACGTTCTACGCCCGCGGCCAGACGGGCCAGCAGCTGCTGCTCGGCGCGTACCAGGCGCTGTCCCGGCAGGTCGCGGCCGGCACCGTGGAGATGCACCCGCGCACCGAGATGCTCGACCTGATCGTGGTCGACGGGCGGGCCCGCGGCATCGTCGCGCGCGACCTGCTCACCGGCCGGATCGACACCTACTTCGCGGACGCGGTGGTGCTGGCGAGCGGCGGCTACGGCAACGTCTTCTACCTCTCCACCAACGCCAAGAACTCCAACGCCACCGCGATCTGGCGGGCACACCGGCGCGGCGCGTACTTCGCCAACCCCTGCTTCACCCAGATCCACCCCACCTGCATCCCGCGCTCCGGCGACCACCAGTCCAAGCTGACGCTGATGAGCGAGTCGCTGCGCAACGACGGCCGCATCTGGGTGCCCAGGGCCAAGGGCGACACCCGGCCGCCGCACGCGATCCCCGAGGACGAGCGCGACTACTACCTGGAGCGCATCTACCCCGCCTTCGGCAACCTCGTGCCCCGCGACATCGCCTCGCGCGCCGCGAAGAACGTCTGCGACGAGGGCCGCGGCGTCGGCCCCGGCGGCCAGGGCGTCTACCTGGACTTCGCCGACGCCATCGCCCGGATGGGCCGCAAGGCGGTCGAGGAGAAGTACGGCAACCTCTTCGACATGTACGCGCGCATCACGGCGGAGGACCCGTACACGGCGCCGATGCGCATCTACCCGGCCATCCACTACACGATGGGCGGCCTCTGGGTCGACTACGACCTCCAGACGACCGTGCCCGGCCTCTTCGCCATCGGCGAGGCCAACTTCTCCGACCACGGCGCGAACCGCCTCGGCGCCTCGGCGCTGATGCAGGGCCTCTCCGACGGCTACTTCGTCCTCCCCGCCACCATCAACGACTACCTCGCCCGGCACCCGCACGACGAGGTGCCGCACGACCACCCGGCGGTCACCGAAGCCGTCACCTCCGTGACGGACCGCCTCTACCGCCTCCTCTCCAACAACGGCGACCGCACCCCGGACTCCTTCCACCGGGAGCTGGGCGAGCTGCTGTGGGAGGAGTGCGGCATGGCCCGTACCGAGTCCGGGCTGCGCAAGGCGCTGGACCGGATCCCCGAACTCCGCGCGGAGTTCTGGCGCCGGATCAAGGTGCCGGGCTCCGGCCAGGACCTCAATCAGTCGCTGGAGAAGGCCAACCGGATCGCCGACCACTTCGAACTCGCCGAGCTGATGTGCCTGGACGCGCTGCACCGGTCCGAGTCCTGCGGCGGCCACTTCCGTGAGGAGAGCCAGACGGCGGGCGGCGAGGCCGAGCGCCGGGACGAGGAGTTCTCCTACGCCGCGGCCTGGGAGTTCACCGGCAGCGGCGAGGCGCCCGTGCTGCACAAGGAGCAGCTCGACTTCGAGTACGTCCACCCCACCCAGCGGAGCTACGCGTGAACCTCACCCTGCGCATCTGGCGCCAGTCCGGCCCCGACGACGCGGGCCGCATGACCGAGTACGACGTACGGGACATCTCCCCCGAGATGTCGTTCCTCGAAATGCTCGACACCCTCAACGAAGAGCTGATCCTGCGCGGCGAGGAGCCGGTCGCCTTCGACCACGACTGCCGCGAGGGCATCTGCGGCGCGTGCGGCATGGTCATCAACGGCGAGGCGCACGGTCCCGAGCGGACCACCACCTGCCAGCTGCACATGCGGCACTTCGACGACGGCGACACGATCGACATCGAGCCGTGGCGCGCCTCGGCGTTCCCCGTCGTGAAGGACCTGGTCGTGGACCGCGGCGCCTTCGACCGGATCATCGGCTCCGGCGGGTACGTCTCCGTCCCGACCGGCGCCGCGCCGGACGCGCACGCCACGCCGGTGCCCAAGGCGGCCGCGGACACCGCGTTCGAGCACGCGGAGTGCATCGGCTGCGGCGCCTGCGTCGCGGCCTGCCCGAACGGCTCGGCGATGCTCTTCACCTCCGCCAAGGTCGTCCACCTCAACTCCCTGCCGCAGGGCGCCCCGGAGCGCGAGTCCCGGGTCCTGGACATGGTCGGGCAGATGGATGCCGAGGGCTTCGGCGGCTGCACCAACACCGGTGAGTGCGCGACGGCCTGCCCGAAGGGCATCCCGCTGTTCAGCATCACCAAGATGAACCGCGAGTTCGTACGCGCTGCCCGCAAGGCCTGACAGACCCGGGTCCGGGCTCCCCATGCCTCCGGGAGTCCGGACCCGCCGTACCGGCGCCGCGGCGGCAACCGACGCTCCGCGGCCGCGGCGCCCTCAGACCGCGGCGGTCCCGATGAGACCCTCCCGGGTGACCAGCCGGGCGAGCGCTTCCTCGCCCAGCCCGTCCGTGCCATCGGGCCGCCGTGGCAGCACCATGTACCGGCTCTCCGCGCTGGAGTCCCAGACGGTGATGCGTACGTCGTCGCCGAGCGCCAGCCCGAACTCCCCGAGCACCGACCGCGGGTCGCGCACCACCCGGGACCGGTACGCCTCGCTCTTGTACCAGGACGGCGAGGGGCCCAGCAGTCCGATCGGATAGCACGAACACAGCGTGCACACCAGCACGTTGTGCCGGTCGGCCGTATTCGCCACCACCTTCAGCCGCTGCTCCTGAATGCCGCCGGCCATCGACAGCCCGACCTCCGGCAGCGCCGCGTTGGCGTCGTCCAGCAGCCGCTCCCGGAAGCCCGGATCCGTCCAGGCCCGGGCCACGATCCGCGCGCCGTTGACGGGCGAAGCCCCGTTCAGCACCGAGGTCAGAATCGCGTCCAGCTGGTCGTCCCCCACCACCCCGGCCTCGACCAGCCGCTCCTCCAGACGCCGGACCCGCACCGCCACCGTGCTGCTCGCATGCTCCCCGCTCACAGCTGCTCCTCTCCCACCCGCTCCAGGTACGACTCCCACAGATCCACCGTGACCTCGTGCGCGTCCGTGCCAGTCCCCCACAGCTCCCGGGCCGGAAAGGCGACGGTGTAGACCGTCTCGACGCGGGGCTCGGCGATCCCGGCGGCCCGCTCGTCGGCCAGCGGCCAGCGGCCCTGCGCCTCCACGACCCGTCCGGTGTGCCCGCGCACGTACCGCGGCGCGCGCGTGTGCCCGTCCGGATCGACGGCCCGTACGCGCACCCGCTGCCCCGCCGCGAACAGGGCGGCCCGCGGCTCACTCACCCCCGAGCACCTTCCGCTCGGCGACCAGCGTCTCGATGGCATGCAGCCACCGCTCGTAGTACGAGGCCGCCAGATACTCGGCGGGCGCCATCCGCTCGACGGCGTCCCGGAACTCGTCCAGCGTGTAGACCCCGCCCCGCACCAGCGCCGTGTTCAGCGCATACACCCGCGCCTCCCAGTCCGCGTGGAACGGCGGCTCGTCCGCCTCGATCCGCAGCGGCCCGAACCCGGTCTGCCCACCCACGTCGTTGACTCGGCTCATGGAGCGAGCGTACGAGCCACGCGGGCGGGCATCCAGCGGACTTACCGTCCCTGCGTGTCCCCTGGGGAGGCTCGCTCGAACTCCGCCTCGTACGTCAGCGGCTTCTCCGTCGCTCCGTCGACGAAGCGCTGCTTCCGCCGTCGCCGGGTGATGCTCTCCGTCAGCGTGTCGTGGCACAGCCGCTCGACGGAGATGTCGCGCTCTCCGGCCTCCGCGCGCAGCTCGACCAGCGCTTCCTCGGTGAACTCGATCGTGATGTCAGGCACGGTGCCAGGCTGGACAACGCGGTTGCACCGTCACGACCACGCTCACCACCAAGGATGAACCCGAGGCGCGCAGCACCCCACGCGCCCCGTGAACCTCGCGGAGCCCGTCAGCGGACCGGTCGTCCCGCCTCCCGCAGGGTGTTCTTCACCTCGCCGATGCGGAGGTCGCCGAAGTGGAAGACGGAGGCTGCCAGGACCGCGTCGGCACCGGCGTCGACGGCCGGGGGGAAGTCGGTGAGCTTGCCGGCGCCGCCGGAGGCGATGACCGGAATGGTCACGTGCTTGCGGACGGCGGCGATCATTTCGGTGTCGTAGCCGTCCTTGGTGCCGTCGGCGTCCATGGAGTTGAGGAGGATCTCGCCGGCGCCGAGGTCGGCGGCGCGGTGGGCCCACTCGACCGCGTCGATGCCGGTGCCGCGGCGGCCCCCGTGCGTGGTGACCTCGAAGCCGGAGGGGGTGGTGGTGCCCTCGGGCGTGCGGCGGGCGTCGACCGAGAGGACCAGGACCTGGCGGCCGAAGCGCTCGGCGATCTCCCGGATCAGGTCCGGGCGGGCGATGGCGGCGGTGTTCACGCCGACCTTGTCAGCGCCCGCGCGCAGCAGCTTGTCGACGTCCTCGGGGGTGCGGACGCCGCCACCGACGGTGAGCGGGATGAAGACCTGCTCGGCGGTGCGGCGGACCACGTCGTAGGTGGTCTCGCGGTTGCCGGAGGAGGCGGTGATGTCGAGGAAGGTCAGCTCGTCCGCGCCCTCCTCGCCGTAGACCTTGGCCATCTCGACGGGGTCGCCGGCGTCACGGAGGTTCTGGAAGTTCACGCCCTTGACGACCCGGCCGTTGTCCACGTCCAGGCAGGGGATGACTCGGACCGCGAGGGTCATGAGGGTCGGGCTCCTTCGCCGGTTGCTCGGAAGGCTTCTAGTTCTACTTGGACCAGGATCCGCGGATCGACGAAGCCCGAGACCACGACGACCGTGGTGGCGGGCCGGACCGCGCCGAAGAGCTCCTGGTGGGCCCGCGCCGCTTCGTCGAGGTCGCGGGTGTGGGCGAGGTAGAGGCGGGTGCGCAGGACGGAGGCGGCGTCGAGGCCGAACTCCGCCAGGGCGTCGACAGCGCGGGTGAAGGCGACCCGCGTCTGTTCGTACGGGTCGCCCTCGCCGTACAGCACCGTGCCGTCGAACGGGGTGGTGCCGGAGACCAGCACCCGGTCCCCGGCGGCGACGGCGCGTGCCGCGCCGAAGACCTCTTCCCAGGGGCCCTCACCAGGTACGCGCCGTACACCGCTCATCGCACTGCCTCCGTTATCGGGTGGCCTCCAGGGCCTCTTCCAGGGTGAACGCCTTGGCGTACAGGGCCTTGCCGACGATGGCGCCCTCCACACCCTCGGGCACCAGCGAGGCGATGGCCCGCAGGTCGTCCAGGGAGGAGACGCCGCCGGAGGCCACGACGGGCCGGTCGGTCGCGGCGCAGACGTTCTTGAGCAGCTCCAGGTTGGGGCCCTGGAGGGTGCCGTCCTTGTCGATGTCGGTGACGACGTACCGGGCGCAGCCCTCGGCGTCCAGCCGGGTCAGCGTCTCGTACAGGTCGCCGCCGTCACGGGTCCAGCCGCGGCCGCGCAGCGTCGTGCCGCGCACGTCCAGACCCACCGCGATCTTGTCACCGTGCTCAGCGATGATCTTGGCGACCCACTCGGGGTTCTCCAGGGCGGCGGTGCCGATGTTGACGCGCTTGCAGCCGGTGGCGAGCGCCGCGGCCAGCGAGTCGTCGTCGCGGATGCCGCCGGACAGCTCGACCTTGATGTCCATGGAGCGGGCCACCTCGGCGATCTGCGCGCGGTTGTCACCGGTGCCGAACGCGGCGTCCAGGTCGACCAGGTGCAGCCACTCGGCGCCCGACTGCTGCCAGGCCAGTGCGGCCTGGAGCGGGTCGCCGTAGGAGGTCTCGGAGCCGGACTCGCCGTGCACGAGGCGGACGGCCTGGCCGTCGCGGACGTCGACGGCGGGCAGCAGTTCGAGCTTGTTCACAGCACTCACAGGACTCTCAGCACTCACAGGGTTTCGATCCAGTTGGACAGGAGCTGGGCGCCGGCGTCGCCGGACTTCTCGGGGTGGAACTGGGTGGCCCACAGCGGGCCGTTCTCCACGGCGGCCACGAAGGGCTCGCCGTGCGTGGCCCAGGTGACCTGCGGGGCACGCATGCTGGGGTTGGTGACCTCCAGCTCCCAGTCGTGCACCGCGTAGGAGTGCACGAAGTAGTAACGCGCGTCGGTGTCCAGGCCCGCGAAGAGCCGCGAGTCCCGCGCCGCCTCGACGGTGTTCCAGCCCATGTGCGGCACGATGTCGGCCTTGAGCGGGCCGACCGTGCCGGGCCACTCGTCCAGGCCCTCTGCCTCCACGTCGTGCTCGATGCCGCGCGTGAACAGGATCTGCATGCCGACGCAGATGCCCATGACCGGGCGCCCGCCGGCGAGGCGGCGGCCCACGACCCAGTCGCCGCGCGCCTCGCGCAGCCCCTGCATGCAGGACGCGAAGGCGCCGACGCCGGGGACGAGCAGCCCGTCGGCGTTCATGGCGGTGTCGTAGTCGCGGGTCACCTCGACATCGGCGCCGACGTGGGCCAGCGCCCGCTCGGCGGAGCGGATGTTGCCGAAGCCGTAGTCGAAGACGACGACCTTCTTGCGCGGCGCGCTCAATTCCATACCTCCAGCCGCACGATGCCGGCGGCCAGGCAGAGCACCGAGCCGATGGCGAGCAGCACGATCACGCTCTTGGGCAGCTGCTGCTTCCAGAAGGAGTAGACCCCGCCGAGCAGGAAGAGGCCCACGAGGATGAAGACCGTCGACAGACCGTTCACAGCGCGCCCTTCGTGGAGGGCAGGATGCCGGCCGCGCGCGGGTCCCGCTCGGAGGCGTACCGCAGCGCCCGGGCCAGCGCCTTGAACTGGCACTCCACGATGTGGTGGGCGTTGCGCCCGTACGGCACGTGGACGTGCAGGGCGATCTGCGCCTGCGCGACGAAGGACTCCAGGATGTGCCGGGTCATCGTCGTGTCGTAGGTGCCGATCATCGGCGCGATGTTCTCGGGCTCGGTGTGGATCAGGTACGGGCGGCCCGAGAGGTCCACGGTCACCTGGGCGAGCGACTCGTCCAGCGGGACGGTGCAGTTGCCGAAGCGGTAGATGCCCACCTTGTCGCCGAGGGCCTGCTTGAAGGCGGCACCCAGCGCGAGGGCGGTGTCCTCGATGGTGTGGTGGGTGTCGATGTGCAGGTCACCGTCGGTCTTCACGGTGAGGTCGAACAGACCGTGCCGGCCGAGCTGGTCGAGCATGTGGTCGTAGAAGCCCACGCCGGTCGAGACGTCGACCTGTCCGGTGCCGTCGAGGTCGATCTCGACGAGGACCGAGGTCTCCTTGGTCTTGCGCTCGACGCGCCCTACGCGGCTCATGCGCCCTTCTCCTTCATGATCGCGCGCACCGCATCGAGGAACGCGTCGTTCTCCGCCGGGGTGCCGGCGGATACCCGCAGCCAGCCCGGCACTCCGTTGTCACGGACCAGGACTCCCTGGTCGAGGATGGCCTGCCAGGCCGCGTGCTGGTTCTCGAACCGCCCGAACTGCACGAAGTTGGCGTCGGAGTCGACGACCTCGCAGCCGATCGCGCGCAGCTCGTCGACGATGCGGTCCCGCTCGGTCTTCAGCTGCTCGACGTACTTCAGCAGGGTGTCGGTGTGCTCCAGGGCCGCCAGCGCGGTGGCCTGGGTGACCGAGGAGAGGTGGTACGGCAGGCGCACCAGCTGTACGGCGTCGACCACGGCCGGGTCGGCGGCGAGGTAGCCCAGGCGCAGCCCGGCCGCGCCGAACGCCTTGGACATCGTCCGGGAGACGACCAGGTTCGGCCGGCCCTCGATCAGCGGCAGCAGCGAGGGGCGGTGGCTGAACTCGCCGTACGCCTCGTCGACGACCACGAGCGCCCCGGCGGTGTCCGCCTTGGCCGCCTGCGCCGCGTCGTACAACGCCAGAACCGTTTCCGCTTCCACGGCGGTGCCGGTGGGGTTGTTCGGCGAGCAGACGAAGACCACGTCCGGCTTGCGCTCGGCGATGGTCTTCTTCGCGGTCTCGACGTCGATGGTGAAGTCGTCGTTGCGCGGGCCCGAGATCCAGTCCGTGCCCGTGCCGCGCGAGATCAGGCCGTGCATCGAGTACGACGGCTCGAAGCCGAGGGCGCAGCGGCCGGGGCCGCCGAAGGTCTGCAGCAGCTGCTGGATGACCTCGTTGGAGCCGTTGGCCGCCCAGACCTGGTCCTTGGTGACCTCGTGCCCGCCGGTGCGGGAGAGGTACCGGGCCAGCTCCGTGCGCAGCTCGACCGCGTCCCGGTCCGGGTAGCGGTTGAGGTCGCGGGCCGCCTCGGTGACGCGCTCGGCGATCCGCCGCACCAGCGGCTCGGGGAGCGGGTAGGGGTTCTCGTTGGTGTTCAGGCGTACCGGCACGTCCAGCTGCGGAGCGCCGTACGGGGACTTGCCGCGCAGCTCGTCCCGGATGGGGAGATCGTCCCAAGGGGACGAAGAGGGGTTCCTGGTCACTTGGACTGCGGGACCTTCCAGTCGAACCTTGCCTTGATGGCCGCGCCGTGTGCCGGGAGGTCCTCGGCCTCGGCGAGGGTCACCACGTGGTGGGCGACCTCGGCCAGTGCGTCGCGGGTGTAGTCCACGACATGGATGCCGCGCAGGAAGGACTGCACCGACAGCCCCGAGGAGTGGCACGCGCAGCCGCCGGTGGGCAGGACGTGGTTGGAGCCCGCGCAGTAGTCGCCGAGCGAGACCGGGGCGTACGGGCCGACGAAGATCGCGCCGGCGTTGCGGACCCGGGCGGCCACCGCAGCGGCGTCCGCGGTCTGGATCTCCAGGTGCTCGGCGCCGTAGGCGTCCACCACCTTCAGGCCCTCGTCCACGCCGTCGACCAGGACGATCGCGGACTGGCGGCCGGCCAGCGCCGGGATGATCCGGTCCTCGATGTGCCGGGTCGCGCGGACCTGCGGCTCCAGCTCCTTCTCGACCCGCTCGGCCAGCTCCGCCGAGTCCGTGACCAGGACGGCGGCGGCCATCGGGTCGTGCTCGGCCTGGCTGATCAGGTCGGCCGCGACGTGCGCCGGGTCGGCGGTGTCGTCGGCGAGGACGGCGATCTCGGTGGGGCCGGCCTCGGAGTCGATGCCGATCCGGCCCTTGAGCAGGCGCTTGGCGGCGGCGACGTAAATATTGCCGGGACCGGTCACCAGATTGACCGGAAGGCAGTCCTCGGTGCCGTACGCGAACATCGCGACGGCCTGCGCGCCGCCGGCCGCGTACACCTCGTCGACGCCCAGCAGGGCGCAGGTGGCCAGGATGGTCGGGTGCGGCAGGCCGCCGAACTCGGCCTGCGGGGGCGAGGCGATCGCCAGCGACTCGACGCCGGCCTCCTGGGCCGGGACGACGTTCATCACCACGGACGAGGGGTAGACCGAGCGGCCACCGGGCACATACAACCCGACGCGCTCGACCGGCACCCACCGCTCGGTGACGGTGCCGCCGGGCACGACCTTCGTCGTCACATCCGTACGCCGCTGCTCACGGTGGACGGTGCGGGCCCGCTTGACGGATTCCTCCAGCGCGGCCCGGACCGCCGGGTCCAGCTCCTCCAGCGCGGTGCGCAGCGCCTCGGCGGGCACGCGTACCTGCTCGATCTCGACCCGGTCGAACCGATGGGCGTACTCGATCAGCGCAGCCGTGCCACGATGGCGCACGTCCTCGCAGATGGGCCGCACCTTCTCCAGGGCGGCTTCCACGTCGAACTCGGCACGGGGCAGCAGGTCGCGCAGGGCGCCACCCTCGGGGAGGGCGTCACCGCGCAGATCGATTCGGGAGATCACTCCTCCAGTGTCTCAGACGTGCTGCCGGTGCCTGCCGCCCGTATCAATCGGTGATACGCACTCCCCGGGGTGATTCTGACCACTGGCGTTCACCCGGTCGCCCTGCGGGAATGGGGAGCCGAGGGGGTCGCAGCGGTACGTGTGGGGCGCCCGGTACGCATGGAGAGGACGGCGGCGCCCGGACGGCGCGGCCGGGAACGAGAGGGGGATGCCGCGGTGAGTGACCCCACCGACGGCGACGCGCCGGCCGACCTGGATCTGAGCCCTGCGGAATGGGCCCTGTGGCAGTCGTACCGCAACGGCAGCACATGCGATCTGCGCACCGACGATCCGGCGCGCAACGATCCGCACGGCCGCCACACGTGGGGCGCCGAGCGCACGGTGCGTGCCCGGATCGTCGCGCTGCTCCTTCTGGACGGCCCGCCGGCCCAGCCCGGCCGGGTCTCCGCGCTGAAGCTGACCGGCGCCTACATCAGCGGTTCCCTCGACGTCGCGGGGGGCACGATCGAGCCATTTGTGGAACTGCGCGACTGCCGCTTCGAGCGCGAGGTCACGCTCCCCGAGAGCCGCTTCACGACGCTGCGGATGGTGAACTGCGCCATCCCCCGGCTGGAGGCGGCCCGCCTGCACACCGAGGGTGACCTGCACCTGCCGCGCTGTGTCGTCCAGAACGGCATCCGGCTCACCGACGCGCACATCGGCACGGACCTCATGCTCAACCAGGCCGTGGTGCACAAGGACCGGCGTGGCCGGTCCATCACCGCCGACGGCCTGACCGTGGCCCAGGACCTCCAGGCCGAGATGCTGGAGTCCTACGGCGAGCTGACGCTGCGCGGCGCGACCGTCGGCGTGTCGCTGAGCCTGCGCGGCAGCCGGCTGAGCAATCCGTACGGCCGCCGGGCGCTGAACGCCCCGCAGCTCACCGTCGAGCGCACGCTCTACCTCACCGCCGCCGGGCTCACCGGCTCGGTCGCCGGCAGCGCCACTCCCCCGTACGGCATCACCGCCACCCCGGCGCGCGGCACCCGCATGCAGCGATTCGAGTGCGAGGGCGGCATGCGGCTGGACGACGGCCGGTTCGGCGACGCCGTCGACCTGGACCAGGCCCGCTTCGTCCTGGAGTCCGACCAGGAGCTGTCGATGCGCCGCATCCAGACCCCTGAGCTGCGCTTCCTCGGCGAGCGTCCGCAGCGCGGCCGGGTCATCCTCTCCGGGGCGCGGGTGGTGAACCTGGTCGACAAGTCGACCAGCTGGCCCGGTCTGGGCGGCCTGTGGATGGCCGGTTTCGCGTACGAGACGCTGATCCCCCGCGGCCACTTCCCGCTCTCGCTGCGCCTCCAGTGGGTGGCGGCGGCCACCCCGGAGTACGCCCCCGAGCCGTACGAGATGCTCGCCGCGGCACTCCGCAGCAGCGGTGAGGACGCGGACGCGCGCGAGGTCCTCCTCGCCAAGCAGCGCAGACGCCGGGAGACGCTGCCCCTCGCGGGCAAGTCGTGGGGCTTCCTCCAGGACTGGACGGTGGCCTACGGATACCGGCCGGGCCGCGCCGCCGTGTGGATGGCCGTCCTGTGGGCGGTGGGCACGGTCTTCTTCTCGCAGAACCCGCCGCACGCCCTCAAGCCCGGCGAGACGCCCCTGTGGAACCCGTACCTGTACTCCCTCGACCTCCTGCTGCCCGTCATCGACCTCAACCAGGACAGTTACTGGCGGCCCGAGGGCGGCTCCCAGTGGGCGGCCGCGCTCATGATCCTGGCGGGCTGGGTACTGGCCACCACGGTCGCCGCCGGCGCCTCGCGGCTGCTGCGGCGCCAGTAATCCACGGGGCCGGGAAACACTCCTGTGACGCCCGGCCCCTCCCGGGACGCCGCCGACCATTTAGGCTTACGGGCTGTGACCTCCGTGCGCCTACCGCTCTTCCCGCTGAACTCGGTGCTGTTCCCGGGACTCGTGCTCCCGCTGAACGTGTTCGAGGCGCGGTACCGAGCACTGATGCGGGACCTGCTCGACCTCCCGGAGGACGAGCGCCGCTTTGGAGTCGTCGCGATCCGCGACGGGCGGGAGGTCGCCGCGACCGCCCCGGGCCTGCCCGACAGCACCGCCGTCCCCGAACAGGGCGCGGCGGCCGGCTTCGGTGACGACCCGCTGCGCGCCTTCCATCCGGTCGGCTGCATCGCGGACGCGGCGACGATCCAGGAGAAGAGCACGGCGGCGGGCCCGGCCCCCGAGGGCAGCGACGAGAACACCGCCTTCGAGGTGCTGACCACCGGCACCACCCGCTTCCGGCTGCTCTCCGTCGATGCCTCGGGGCCCTACCTCACCGGCGAGATCGAGCCGTTGGAGGAAGAGGAGGGCGACGGCGCGGGCGCGCTCGCCACCGGCGTGGAGCGGGCGTTCCGCATGTACCAGAAGAAGCTGGCCTGGGCGAACGAGCGCACGGTGACCAGCTCCCAGGAGCTGCCGGACGATCCGGCCGTCCTCTCCTACCTGGTGGCCGCGGCGACCGTGCTGGACGTCCCCCGCAAGCAGCAGCTCCTGGAGGCGCCCGACACCGCCAGCCGGCTCGCTCAGGAGCTGAAAATGCTGCGCCAGGAGACCGCGGTGATCGGTAAGCTCCCGTCGCTGCCGGCCGTGGACCTGACCCGGCAGCAGACCCACCCCAACTGACACGAGGCCGAGGCGTTGGCGAAGAAGTCCAGGAACGGCAAGCAGGGCGGCACCCCGGCGACGGTGGCCCTGACCGGCGCGGGCGTCCCCTTCACCACGCACGCCTACGAGCACGACCCGGCGGCGCCCTCGTACGGCGAGGAGGCCGCCGAGGCGCTGGGCGTCTCGCCCGACCAGGTCTTCAAGACGCTCGTGGCGGACATCGACGGCACGCTCACCGTGGCCGTCGTACCCGTCTCCGGCTCGCTGGACCTCAAGGCGCTGGCGGCGGCGGTGGGCGGCAAGCGCGCCGCGATGGCCGACCCCGCGCTCGCCGAGCGCACCACCGGCTACGTACGCGGCGGCATCTCCCCCTTGGGCCAGCGCAAGAAGCTCCGTACGGTCCTGGACGCCTCGGCCGAGGCCCTGGCGACGGTCTGCGTCTCGGCCGGCCGCCGCGGCCTGGAGATCGAGCTGTCGCCGAAGGACCTGGCGGCGCTCACCGGCGCCACGTTCGCGCCGATCGGCCGGGCCTGACCGGCCGGACCCCTTTACGCCTTCCCCGGCCGCGACTAGTACCCGTAGGGACCGACCGAGGAGGTCCCTGTGTCGAAGAAGACCCGCAAACGGAAGTGGCGCGTCAAGAAGGGCCGGGCCAACCACGGCCGTCGGCCGGCCTGACCAGCTGAGGACGGCGCTCCCGGGTGACCGGCACGCGTGGGCGGGTCACCCGGTACGTCAGTCCCGGGGCGGCTGCGGCGCGTTCCAGTCCGGCACGAACGGCTCCGGGTCGCGCGGGCCGAACGCCCCGGTCAGCAGGAGGTTGGCCAGCGCCGCCCCGATCGGCCAGGCCAGCAGCGCGCCCTTGGCCTGGAGCCGCAGCGGCGCGTCGAAGGCGATGCCCTTGCCGGCCGCCTTGGCCTGCGCGACCACGTCCTGATCCGGCCCGAGCAGCATGCCGATCCGCCAGGCGAGCACCGAGGCCAGCAGGCCGCCGGCCACCAGGGCCACCACGAGCGGCACGCCGCCGCGCCGCCGCCACAGGAAGACCAGCGCGGCGCTCAGCACGCCCAGGCCCAGCCCGAGCAGCAGGAACGTGCCGTCGGCGCCGATCGACTCCTCGCCCTCGGCGTTCTTCAGGTAGACGGCCTTGCCGTCCGAGATCAGCGGAACGTGCGGCGCCAGCCATGCCCACAGCACCCCGAACAGCGCCCCGCACACCGTCGTGACCAGCACGATCAGCACGGCCTCGCGCAGCTCGACGCGCAGGCCCGGGCCACCGTCCCCGTCAAGGGGGCGGGCGTCGGACCCGCCGTACTCCTGCGGGGACGTCGGCACGTGGTCCTCCTCGGTCGCGGGCCGGGCCCACGGGTCACGGGTGTCCCCCGGCTGCTGGTTCGACGGGCGGTCGGGCGGTGTCAGCGGTGCACTCACCCCGCCATCGTGCCAGGTCCCGGCTCTCCCACCGGCGGCAGGACGCTCCTCCGGGCCGGTCGCCCCGCTCCGCCCGGTCACCGTACTGCCGCCCGGCGGTACGCCCAGGTCGCCACGGACAGCGAGAGCACGCCGACGGCCGCGCACACGCCGAGGTCGACACCGATCAGCAGCCAGTCCGGGTGCGCGTCGAAGCTGTGCGCCAGCGCCTCCACGCCGTACGTGGAGGGCAGCAGGTCGCGCGCGTAGCCGATGACCGCGGGCAGCCGGCCGGCGGGCAGCACGCCGAGCAGCAGCGCCGCCGACATGCCCAGCTGGCCGAGGAGCGTGGCCAGCTCCTGGCGGGGCGCGAGCAGCCCGAGCGCGGCGCCCAGGCCGGACAGTGCCGCACCGGAGAGCGGGATGACGGCGACCAGTACCCAGAGGTTGGCCAGCGGCAGCTGGAAGAGGACGCTGCCGGCCACCGCGGTGACCACGGCGCCGGGGACGGTGAAGGAGGCGTACGCGCCGGCCGCGCCCAGCACCACGGCGGCGGGCGGCACCGGCAGCGTGGCGTAGTGGTCCAGGCCGCCGCAGGCCCGCAGCTGGCCGAAGTACTGCGCGAGCAGGTTGAGCGCCACGAACGCCACGACCAGCACGCTGGACCCGGCGACCACGGCCCGTGCCTCGTCGGGGCCGTCCGCCACACCGCGCATCAGGACCATGATCCCGACGGACTGGAAGGTGGCGACGAACAGCAGCGGGATGCGGGCCACCCGGGCCCGGGAGAGCTGTGCGCGGTAGACGGCGGCCAGCGCCGGGCGCAGTCGTGCGCGCGGCGCCAGTTCGGCCGCCGCCGGGACGTCGCGGGTCCCGGTACCGGCCCGCTTGCCGGTCACCGCCTCCGCAGGAACCACTGTCACGCCGCGCCGCTCCTCTTCCGTTCCGGCCGGGCCGCCCTCACGCCTTCACCAAGCCTTCCTCAGTCCGCCCGCCCAGGGCGAGGTAGACATCCTCCAGGCTGGGCGTGGCAAGGGTGAAATCGTCCAGCGCGGCGAACGCGGGGCCGCCGGTGACCGCGGCCACCGCGGCACGCGCCTCGTCCGGCGCCATCCGCAGCGTCCAGCGCCGGCCGCTCTGCCGCGCGTGCTCGCCGAGCCGGGCGACCTCGGGCACGTCCAGCGGCGGGCGGTCGCGCCAGACCAGTTCCACCCGTACCTCCTGGCCCACCAGTTCTTTCAGCCCGCCGGGCGTGTCGCAGGCGATGACCCGGCCGCGGTCGATCACCGCGACCCGGTCCAGCACGGTCTCCGCCTCGATGACGTTGTGGGTGACGAGCAGGACGGTGGCTCCGCGCTCGGCGCGCCGCCGGTCGACGGCCGCCCACACGGCACGCCGTGCGAGGGGGTCCATGCCGGTCGTCGGCTCGTCCAGGACGAGCAGCGGGCGTTCGCCCACGAGGACGGTGGCGAAGCAGGCCAGCCGCCGCTGTCCGCCGGAGAGCTTCTTCAGCGGCCGCCCGGCGAGGGAGCCGAGGTCCAGCTCGTCGAGGACGGCGTCCCGCTCGGCACGCGCGGCCCGGGTCTCCAGCCCGCGCAGCCGCCCGGTGGTCTCCACCGCGAGCGCCACGGTCATCTCGTCGAGCGCGGTGGTCTCCTGGCCGAGGTAGCCCAGCAGCCGGGCGGCGCGTTCGGGGTGGCGCACGATGTCGTGGCCCAGCACGCTCACGCTGCCGGAGTCCGGCCGCAGCAGGCCCGTGAGCTGGCGTACCAGGGTGGACTTGCCGGCGCCGTTGGGCCCCAGCAGTCCGAAGATCTCGCCGCGCCCGATGTCCAGCGCGATGCCGTCGCTGGCACGTACGGCGGGTACGTCGGGGGCGCCGCGGCGCCCGCGCACCGCGGGATACGTCTTGACCAGATCCCGCACGGCCACCACGGTCCCGCCGTCCGCGGCCCGTCGTGTGCCCGTCTGTGTGCCCGTCCTCACGAGGAACGAGGGTACGCGCCCGCCGCGGGCCCGCCGTCCGCGGGGCGTCCGGCGGGCGGCCCGTCAGTCGGCCGCGGGGGCGTGCTCGGCGGCCGTCCGCAGGTCGACCTCGCGCCAGAACCCGGCCCGGATGGCGTACCGGTCGTGCTCGTCGATCTGGTCGTCCTTGTGCGCCAGCAGTCCGAACCGGGCGGCGTAGCGCAGCAGCTCGCCGTCGATGCGGTGCGGGATGCGCGGGTACTCCGTGGAGAGCTGCTGGAGGTGTGCGGTGTCGCTGAGCCGTTCGGTCCAGCGGCGGGCGAAGACCTGGCCGACCTCGAAGGGGTCGCCGCCGACCGCGGTGATGTCCTCCTCGCGGTCGGCCCAGCGCTGCTCGGGGCTGGTCAGCTGGGCGAGGGTGGGCAGCGAGGCGGTCTCCGGGGGCTCGCCGACCGGCCCGCCGGTCCGTTCCATCCAGCCCTTGTCGGAGGACCAGCGCAGCGTCGCGGCGGCGGGCACCGGCGTGCCGGCGGGCGGCGTGGTGTGGTTCTTGCCGAGGCCCGCCAGGTCCTTGGGGGTGGGCACGCCCCTGCCGCCCGCGCCGGCCGCCGTCGCCTCCTCGTTCCGGTCCACCACGCAGGCACCGTCGGCGCCGGCCGGGGCCGCGGCCGCCGCGCCGTCGGGCGCGCCGGAGCGCGGGACGGGGCCCGGGCGGGCGGTGCCGTTGCGTTCGGGGCGGTCGCCGGGGTCCCGGTCGGCGGCGGAGGCGGCCGCGGCCGCGGCGACGGCGGACTCCGGGAGCGGCGCGGAGAGGATCGCGGCGATCTCGGTGCGCGGCACGGACGCCGGCGGGCAGACGCCGCTGATGTCCTTGGCGCGGACCGCGCGGGTGATCCAGGCGCGGTCCAGTACCCGGCGTTCGTCGGCCTCGGCGACCAGGTCCTCGGACTGGTTGTAGTCGCCGTCGGCGGCCTGGACGGCCCAGAGGTGCACGGCGACGCCGTGCTCCTTGGCGGACATCAGGCCGGGCAGCAGATCGCCGTCGCCGGTGACCAGGACGATGTCGGAACAGGCGCGGTTACGGGCCAGCTCGGTCAGCTCGGCGTGCATGGCGGCGTCCACGCCCTTCTGCGCCCAGCGGCCGTCGCTGCGGGTCAGGGCGCCCAGCCGTACCGTGACCCGGGGCATCACCCGCAGCCTGCGGTGCTCGGGCTGCGGCACCCGGTCGGGGGCGCCGTCGAACCAGTAGATGCGCAGCAGCTGCCGCTCGGTGTCGGCCTCCGCGCGCTCCCGCAGGCCCTGGATGAGGGCGGCGTGGTCGACGGTGATCCGGGACCGGGCGGGCTCGCCGGCCAGCAGGCTCGCGGCGGCGCCGAGCAAGTATCCGGCGTCCACCAGGACGACGCAGCGATCCACGTTGCACCCTCTTCCCTTGAGGTCCTGCAGTCCGGTCGCCCCCCGGCTCGGCCTGATGGCTGAGGTGTCTTCGGCTTTCTTCGAGTCTGCCCGACCGGGCGGGGGTTATCTGCCGGAACTCGATCATCGGCGTGGCGCTTTACGCCGTCGGCACCAGGATTCCGCCGCCGACACTCCGCCTCACCCAAGAGAATTGCCCGAAATGCAGCCTTTTGCCCGGCGTGTAACTCTGGCTTCGGCCCCGATCCCAGGATCCCCCCAGGAGGACGATCATGGCCAAGAACAAGAACCGTGACCGCAATCAGAAGGCCGCCGAACAGGCCGAGCGCGGGCAGCAGCAGGCCCAGCAGACGTCCATGGAGGCGCAGTCGAAGTCGTCCGCCCAGGCGAACCCGGGCGACGTCGCCCGCAAGCACCGGGAGCGCCGCTTCGGGCACAACTGACGCGGCCGCGGTGCGGCGGTAGCGCGACAGAAAGGGGCGCGCCCGGGAAAGATCCCGGGCGCGCCCCCGTACGTACGGTCCGCCGGCCGCTCAGCCGGTGAGGCAGGAGGCGCCGAGCAGCACCTTCAGATCGCCGAAGAGCGAGGGGTCGGCGGTGACGCGGTGCTTGTCCAGGCGCAGCACGGTCGTCTTCTGCGTGCCCTGGAGCCTGATCCGCACCTCCGTGGAGCCGCGGTGCTGGTTCAGCACGTCACCGAGCTTCTCGACCAGCGGCGGGGTGACCTTGAGCGTCGGGATGGTGATCGTCAGCGGCGCGTTCGTCCCGGCATCCGTGAGGTCGGGGATCATCATCTCCATCGCGACCAGGCGCGGGACGTCCTCGCGCTTGTCCAGACGGCCCTTGACGAAGACGATCGCGTCCTCGACGAGCTGGGTGGAGACCAGCTGGTAGGTGGCCGGGAAGAACATGCAGTCGATGGAGCCGGCCAGGTCCTCGACCGTGGCGATGGCCCAGGCGTTGCCCTGCTTGGTCATCTTGCGCTGGAGGCCCGAGATGATGCCGCCGATGGTGACGATCGAGCCGTCGGAGTAGTCGCCGCCGGTCAGCTGCGCGATCGCCGCGTCCGCCTTGTCGGACAGTACGTGCTCCAGGCCGAACAGCGGGTGGTCGGAGACGTACAGACCCAGCATTTCGCGCTCCTGCGCGAGCAGGTAGGTCTTGTCCCACTCCACGTCGGAGAACTCCACGTCCAGACCGAAGCCGGGGCCGCCGTCGTCCGCCTCGTCGCCCATCCCGCCGAAGAGGTCGAACTGCCCCTCGGCCTCCTTGCGCTTCACCTGCACGACGTTGTCGATCATCGTCTCGTAGTGCGCGGTGAGGCCCTTGCGGGTGTGGCCCATCTCGTCGAAGGCGCCGGCCTTGATCAGCGACTCGGTGGTGCGCTTGTTGCAGACCACGGCCTCGACCTTGTCGAGGTAGTCGGGGAAGGAGGAGAACTTCCCCTTGGCCTTGCGGCTGCGGATGATCGCCTCGACGACGTTCGTGCCGACGTTGCGGACGGCGGAGAGGCCGAAGAGGATCACGTCGTCGCCCTGCGCGGCGAAGTTCGCCTCGGACTCGTTGACGTTCGGCGGCAGGACCTTGATGCCCATCTTGCGGCACTCGTTCAGGTAGACCGCCGACTTGTCCTTGTCGTCGCGCACCGAGGTGAGCAGCGCGGACATGTACTCGGCCGGGTAGTTCGCCTTGAGGTAGGCGGTCCAGTACGTGACCAGGCCGTACGCGGAGGAGTGCGCCTTGTTGAACGCGTAGCCGGCGAACGGGACCAGCACGTCCCACAGCGCCTGGATCGCCTGGTCGGAGAAGCCGTTCTTCCGGGCGCCCGCCTGGAAGAGGACGAAGTTCTTCTCCAGCTCCTCGGGCTTCTTCTTGCCCATCACGCGGCGGAGGACGTCCGCCTCGCCCAGCGAATACCCGGCGACGATCTGGGCGGCCTTCTGGACCTGCTCCTGGTAGACGATCAGGCCGTAGGTGAGGCCCAGGACCTCCTTGAGCGGCTCCTCCAGCTCCGGGTGGATCGGCGTGATCTCCTGGCGGCCGTTCTTCCGCTCCGCGTAGTTGGTGTGGGAGTTCATGCCCATCGGGCCCGGCCGGTACAGGGCCGAGACGGCGGAAATGTCCTCGAAGTTGTCGGGCTGCATCTGGCGCAGCAGCGAACGCATCGGGCCACCGTCGAACTGGAAGACGCCGAGCGTGTCACCGCGGCAGAGCAGCTCATACGTCTTCGGGTCGTCGAGCGGGATCTCCAGGAGGTCCAGCGAGACGCCCTTGTTGGCCTCCACCATCTTCCGGGCGTCGTCCATGATGGTGAGGTTGCGCAGGCCCAGGAAGTCCATCTTCAGCAGGCCGAGCGACTCGCACTGCGGGTAGTCCCACTGCGTGATCGTCACGCCGTCGGTGTGCCGCGTCCACAGCGGGGCGTGGTCGACGATCGGCTCGCTGGACATGATCACGCCGGCCGCGTGCACGCCCATCTGCCGGACCAGGCCCTCGACGCCCTTGGCGGTGTCGATGACCTTCTTCACGTCCGGCTCGTTCTCGTACATCCCCCGGATCTCGCCCGCCTCGCTGTAGCGGGGGTGCTCGGGGTTGGTGATGCCGTCCAGGTCGATGCCCTTGCCGAGGACGTCGGCGGGCATGGCCTTGGTGAGGCGGTCACCCATCGCGTACGGGTAGCCCAGCACACGGGCCGAGTCCTTGATCGCGTTCTTCGCCTTGATCTTGCCGTACGTACCGATCATGGCGACCTTGTCGGCGCCGTACTTCTCGGTGACGTACCGGATCACCTCGACGCGCCGACGCTCGTCGAAGTCGATGTCGACATCGGGCATGGACACGCGCTCGGGGTTGAGGAACCGCTCGAAGATCAGCCCGTGCTCGATCGGGTCGAGGTCGGTGATGCCCATGGCGTACGCGACGATCGAGCCGGCCGCCGATCCTCGCCCCGGGCCCACCGCGATGCCGTTGTTCTTCGCCCACATGATGAAGTCCGCGACGACCAGGAAGTATCCCGGGAACCCCATCTGCAGGATGATGTCCATCTCGTACTCGGCCTGCCGCTGACGGTCGTCGGGGACGCCGCCGGGGAAGCGGCGGGCCATGCCCCGCCGGACCTCCTCCTTGAACCAGGTGACCTCGGTGAAGCCCTCGGGGATGTCGAACTTCGGCATCAGGTCGCGCTTCTCGAACATCCCGGTGGTGTCGATCATGTCGGCGATCAGCCGGGTGTTGTCGCAGCCCTGCTGCCACGCCTCGGAGGAGTCGATGGCGTACATCTCCTCCGTCGACTTCAGGTAGTAGCCGGTGCCGTCGAAGCGGAAGCGGTCCGGGTCCGAGAGGTTCTTGCCGGTCTGGATGCACAGCAGCGCGTCGTGCGCGGTCGCCTCGTGCGAGTAGGTGTAGTGCGAGTCGTTCGTGACCAGCGGGGGGATGCCGAGCTCCTTGCCGATCTTCAGCAGGTCCTCGCGCACCCGGCGCTCGATCTCGATGCCGTGGTCCATCAGCTCCAGGAAGTACCGGTCCTTGCCGAAGATGTCCTGGTACTCGGCGGCCGCCTTCTTGGCCTCCTCGTACTGACCGAGGCGGAGCCGGGTCTGCAGCTCACCGGAGGGGCAGCCGGTGGACGCGATCAGTCCCTCGGACCACTGGGAGATGGTCTCCTTGTCCATCCGCGGCCACTTCTGCAGCCAGCCCTCGGCGTAGGCGTCGGAGGTGAGCTTGAAGAGGTTGTGCAGGCCGGTCTTGTTCGCCGCCCAGATCGTCTTGTGGGTGTAACCACCGGAACCGGAGACGTCGTCGCGCTTCTGGTGCGGCTGGCCCCACTGGACCTTGCGCTTGAGCCGCCGGGACTCGGGCGCGACGTATGCCTCGATGCCGATGATCGGCGTCACGTCCGCCTTCTGCGCGGAATGGAAGAAGTCGTAGGCGCCGTGGAGGTTGCCGTGGTCGGACATGGCGACGTGCGTCATGCCCATTTCATTGGCGGCCTTGAACATGTCCTTGAGCCGCGCGGCACCGTCCAGCAGCGAGTACTGGGTGTGGACGTGCAGGTGCGTGAACGGCGGCTTGGCCACGGCGGAGGACCTCCGAAAGCTGTGGGCGGGAGTAAGTGGACGGTCTGGAAGTCTACGACTCCGGACCGACAATCGAGGCCGCCCCCGGGCACGCGCAGGTAGCCTCGCGCGTTGTCAGTCACGGAACATCCGTCCGAAAACAGATGGCCCCCGCACGGGCCCCAGGAGGCAGCAAGCGATGTCGACCCAGCACGTCCCGGCGCAGGACGCCGACCGGCGCGGCGAGGAGATACTCGCCGTCTTCGACACCGCTTTCGGGGAGCTGCTGGCCGCCGACCCCGCGGCCTTCCGTGTGAAGTTCCGCAAGATGGCCGCCTCCGCCTTCGCCTTCTACCGCGGCACGGCCTGCCTGTTCTACAAGGACCTGGAGCAGGGCAAGGACACCGGCCCGTACCTGGACGAGCGGACCTCCCGGGTGTGGATCCACGGCGATCTGCACGCGGAGAACTTCGGCACGTACATGGACGCCACCGGCCGGCTGATCTTCAACGTCAACGACTTCGACGAGGCCTACGTCGGCCCCTTCACCTGGGACCTCAAGCGCTTCGCCGCCTCCGTGGCGCTCATCGGGTACGCCAAGGCGCTCAGTGACGAGCAGATCACCGACCTGGTGCGCACCTACGCCGCCGCCTACCGGGAGCGCATCCACGCCCTGGCCGCCGGCGCCAAGGACGACGAGGTTCAGCCCTTCACCCTGGACACCGCCCAGGGCCCGCTGCTGGACGCGCTGCGCGACGCCCGCTCGCTCACCCGCTTCGCGCTGCTGGACTCGATGACGGAGATCCGCGAGTTCGAGCGGCGCTTCTCCCCCGGTGGCGGTGCCATCGAGCTGGACGCGGCGACCCGCTACAAGGTCCTCGCGGCGTTCGACGGCTATCTGGAGACGCTGCCGGAGTCCAGCCTCGCCCGCCCGGACTCCTACCGCGTCAAGGACGTCGTGGGGCGGCGCGGCATCGGCATCGGCTCGGCGGGGCTGCCCTCGTACAACATCCTGCTGGAGGGCAACAGCGACGCCCTGGAGAACGACGTCGTGATCTACATGAAGCAGGCGCAGACCCCGGCGGTCTCGCGGCACGTCACCGACCCCGAGGTGCGCGGCTACTTCCAGCACGAGGGGCACCGCACGGTGATCTCCCAGCGCGCCCTGCAGGCGCACGCCGACCCTTGGCTCGGCTGGACCGAGCTGGACGGCAGCGGCCAGCTGGTCGCCGAGGTCTCGCCGTACGCCGTGGACCTGGACTGGTCCGACATCGACGAGATCGACGAGATCGCGGCGGTCGTCGCCGACCTGGGCCGGGCGACGGCCGCGATGCACGCGGCGGCGGACGACGAGAGCGGCCACTCGCTCGTGCCGTTCTCCACGGAGCGCGCGATCGACGCGGCCATCGCCGCCGACGAGGCCGGCTTCGCCGAGCTGCTGGTGGACTTCGCGCACGGGTACGGCGCCCGGGCCCGCCGCGACCACCAGATCTTCGTCGACCTCTTCCGCAACGGCCGCATCCCGGGGCTGTGATCCACGGGGCCCGGCCGCCCCGGGCCCCGATTCACAGAACCCCCTTAAGCGGCGCTTACTCCGCCCCATGGCAGACTCGATTTCGATGGACATTTCGGCGGCACACCTGAGGGCACTGCGTGCGGCGCTCTTCACGGCGCTGTGCGTCACGCTGTCCACCGCCTCCCATGTGCTGCTCTCCCGGATGCCGCTGCCGCTGACGACGGTGGCCGCGCTCGCCGCCGTCGTGTTCGTGCTCGCGTACGCGCTGGCGGGCCGGGAGCGGCGCTTCGGGCCGATCGCGGCCCTGCTGGTACCGCTGGAGCTGGCCGCCGACACGGTCTTCAGCGTCGGCCAGCACGCCTGCTACGGCATGGCCGGCGGCCCCGTCGCCGGCCCGCTCCGCTCGCTGGGCGTCGACCTGCTCTGCCGCGGCGGCGACGTCGGCACCCCGCTGGCCCGGGCCACCGGCCACCACCCGGCCCCCGCCGCCACCTGGCTGCTGCTGCTCGCCGCGCACGTCGCGGTCGGGCTGCTGGCCGCCGCCTGGCTGCGGCGCGGCGAGGCCGCGCTGGAGCGGCTGCTGGGCTCGCTGGCCGTCTTCGCACTGCGGCCGCTGCTGGTCGCGGTCGCGGTGCTCGGCGCCGCCCGCGCCCCGCGCCGCCGGGCCGTACCGCCCGTGACGGCCGCAGCGCCCCCGCGCTCCCTCCCCCTGCTCGTGCACTGCGTCGTCCGCCGGGGACCTCCGGCCTGCGTCCTCGCGGCCTGAAGCCGCGAGCCACCGGTCCCTTCCCCTTCCGTACGGGACGCGGCACGCCGTCTCCGGCGCCGCCCCGGCACAGCAGACCCCAGGAGCAACCCGATCATGAGCAACCGCAACAGCCAGGCCAACAAGCAGGCAGCCCGTGAGCGGCTGCGCGCCGAGCGCGAGCGGCAGGCCAAGAAGGACAAGGTGCGCCGTCAGCTGACGGTCGGCGGCGCGATCGTCGTGGTGCTGGCCATCGCCGGCGGCATCGGCCTGGCCGTCGCCAACTCCGGCGGCGGCGACGGCGGCAGCCCGGAGGACACCTGGGCCAAGGCCAAGGACGCCAAGCTGGTCAAGCCGGCCCACACCTCCGGCAGCGACGGCACGACGATCACCATCGGTGAGAAGGGCGCGAAGAACACCCTCTCGCTGTACGAGGACCCACGCTGCCCCGGCTGCGCCAACTTCGAGCAGAACGTCGGCGGGACGGTCGAGAAGGACATCGCCGACGGCAAGTACAAGGCCACCTTCCACCTGGGCACGTTCCTGGACGACAACCTCCAGGGCACCGGCTCCAAGAACGCGGTGAGCGCCCTGGGCGCCGCGCTGAACAAGAGCCCCGAGGCGTTCCTCGAGTACAAGTACGCGCTGTACTCGAAGAAGTACCACCCCGAGGAGACCGGCCCCGACAAGTTCGCCGACGACGCGTACCTGATCAAGGTCGCGGACACGGTTCCCGAGCTCAAGGGTGACAAGGCGTTCCAGAAGGCCCTGAAGGACGGCACGTACGACCGCTGGGCGCTGACGATGTCGGACGCGTTCAACAACGCGAAGGACGTCCGGAGCACGCCCACGATCAAGCTCAACGACAAGCTGCTCTCCGCCGACGGACAGAGCGCGCCGTCCACGGCCGGCGTCTTCAACTCCCTTGTGGAGAAGAGCCTGAAGAAGTAGCGGACGCACCGGTGACGGCCGGCGGAGGTACGGGTGGCATACGCCCCGTGCGTCCGCCGGCCGTTGCCGAATCTTGACCTCGCGCCGGCCGGCCCCCGTGGCAGACTCCCCGCCATGGAGGGGACCGCATGAGCAACCGCAACAGCCAGGCCGCCAAGTCCGCAGCCCGGGAGCGCATACGCGCGGAACGGGAGCGGGAGAAGAAGCGCGCGAGGCTCCGCCGTCAGCTCGTCGTGGCGGGCGGTGTGCTCGGCGTCCTGGTGATCGCCGGCGGCATCGGCTACGCCGTGATGAAGGCCAACGAGCCGACCGGCTGGGAAGCCGCCAAGGAAGCGAAGCTGGTGCGGCCCGCGCACACCCAGGGCAAGAACGGCACCGAGATCGTCATCGGCGACAAGAGCGCGAAGGACACCCTGGAGGTGTTCGAGGACATCCGCTGCCCGGCGTGCGCCGCCTTCGAGCAGTCCACCGGCAAGGTCCTCCTGAAGGACATCGACGACGGCCGCTACAAGGCCCGCTTCACGATGTACGCCTTCATCGACGACATGGGCGGCGGCGAGGGCTCCAAGAACGCGCTGAGCGCGCTGGGCGCCGCGCTGGACAAGAGCCCCCAGGCGTTCCTCCACTACAAGGAGGCGCTGTACTCGCTGAAGAACCACCCCGAAGAGAGCGTGGACACCTACGCCAAGGACTCCGCGCTGCTGAAGGTCGCCGGCCAGGTGCCCGAGCTCAAGGGCGACGCGAAGTTCGAGCGGGCGGTCAAGGACGGCACGTACGACCGCTGGGCGATGGAGATGGCCGGGCTGTTCGGCCGCAAGGGCGTCAAGGGCACCCCGACCTTCATGCACGGGGACAAGAAGCTGACGATGGCGCCGATCCCCCAGCAGCAGATGACGCAGGCGCAGTACAACAAGCTCGCGCAGGCCAACTTCAAGAAGATGATCGACAAGGAGTTCGGCCCGGCGGAGAAGTGACACGCCGCCCGTGGTGACCAGGGGCGCGGGTTCATGAATTCGATGGAATCCGTACCCCTGAAGTCACTTACCAGCCAGTAGGGTGATCGGCCGTGACCGATCATGACCAGATCTCGCGCCGTACTGCCGTCACGGCCGTAGCCGCCACCGCCGCCCTGCTGCCCCTCGGCACCGCCGCCACCGCGCGCGCCGCCGACCGGACCGCCAAGGCCGCCGCGGTGGCCCCCTTCCAGCACGGCGTCGCCTCCGGCGACCCGCTGCCCGACGGCATCCTGCTGTGGACCCGCGTCACCCCCGCCGCCGACGCCCTGCCCGGTTCGGGCCAGGGCCCGGCCGCCGAGGTGGGCTGGCAGGTGGCCGCCGACAAGGGCTTCACCGAGGTGGTCGCACGGGGCACCGCGACCGCCTCGGCGACCACCGACCACACCGTCAAGGCGGACGTACGGGGCCTCTCGCCCGCCACCACCTACTGGTTCCGCTTCACCGCGCTCGGCGTCCACTCCCCCGTGGGCCGCACCCGCACCGCGCCCGCCGCCGGGTCCGCGGTCCGCAACGTCCGCTTCGGCGTGGTCTCCTGCGCCAACTGGGAGTCCGGGTACTTCTCGCCGTACCGGCACCTCGCGGCCCGCACCGACCTGGACGCGGTGCTGCACCTCGGGGACTACCTCTACGAGTACAAGACCGGCGAGTACCCGGCCCTGAAGTACGTGGTCCGGCCGCACTCCCCCGGCCACGAGCTCCTCACGCTCGCCGACTACCGGATCCGGCACGGCGTCCACAAGACCGACCCGGACGCGCTGGCGATGCACGCCGCGCACCCGGTGATCGCGATGTGGGACGACCACGAGTTCGCCGACAACGCCTGGAAGGGCGGCGCGGAGAACCACACGCCGGACACCGAGGGCGACTGGGCGGCGCGGATGGCCGCGGCCAAGCAGGCGTACTTCGAGTGGATGCCGGTACGCCCGTCCACCGCCGGCACCACCTACCGCCGCCTCCAGTTCGGCACGCTCGCCGATCTGCACCTGCTGGACCTGCGCAGCTTCCGCGACGAGCAGTCGCCGATCGGCAGCGGCCAGGCCGACGACCCGAACCGCACGCTCACCGGCCGGGCCCAGCTGGACTGGCTGAAGGCCGGGCTGGAACGGTCGGCCACGGCCTGGCGGCTGGTCGGCACCTCCGTGATGATCTCGCAGGTGGCGTTCGGCTCCGTACCGGCCCATCTGCTGGAGCCGCTCGCCGAGGTGCTGGGCCTGCCCAAGGAGGGGCTGGCCATCAACACCGACCAGTGGGACGGCTACACCGACGACCGGCGCGGGCTGCTGACGCACCTCGGCGACCGGTCCATCGGCAACACCGTCTTCCTCACCGGCGACATCCACATGTCCTGGGCCAACGATGTGCCGCTCCAGGCCGCGACGTATCCGAGCCACGCGCCGGTCGCCACCGAGTTCGTCGTCACCTCGGTCACCTCCGACAACCTCGACGACACCCTGCACGTCGCGCCGCACACGCTGTCGCTGCCCGCCGCCGCGGCGGTCCGGGCCGCCAACCGCCACGTGAAGTGGGTGGACATGGACGGCCACGGCTACGGCGTCCTCGACGTCACGGCCGAGCGCACGCAGATGGACTACTACGTCGTCTCCGACAAGGCGGACCGGAACGCCACGACGTCACTGGCGCGCTCGTACCGCACGCTCAGCGGCACCCAGCGCATGGAGCGGGCCGACGGGCCGGTGGCCTGAGCGGGAGCCCGTGCACGGCCGCCGGCGGCGCCCCGGGGCTCAGAGGCTCGTGAGGAAGCCCAGCCCGACCTTCCAGGCGCCCTCGGCGGCCTCCTTGTCGTGGTCCGGCAGCCCGTCGTCCGTGAAGAGGTGCCCGGCCCCCGGGTAGCGGTAGACCTCCACGTCGGCGCCGGCCCGCTGCATGCGGAGGTACCAGGCGTTCAGCCAGTCGTGCGGCTCGAAGGGGTCCGGGTCGGCCACGTGCAGCTGCACCGGCAGGTCGTCCACGGCCGCTTCGTCGGCGATGTCGGAGGTGCCGTGGAGCAGCAGCAGGCCGCGCGCCTTGGCGTCGGCCAGCGCCAGGTTCTGCGCGACGGAACCGCCGAAGGACAGGCCCGCGTAGACCAGGCCGCGGTCGGAGTACGGGGCCGCGGCCACCACCGCGCGCCGCAGCAGCTCGTCCTTGCCGATCTCGTCCTTGATCTCGATGCCGTCCTCGATGGTGTCGGCGGTGCGCCCGTCGAACAGGTCGGGAACGATCACTTCGTGGCCGGCGGCACGCAGTCGCTCGGCACCCGCCTGTACGGCCGGCCGCAGCCCGTACACAGAATGGAACAGAATGACGGTTTGAGTCGCCGCGGAGCCGGTCACTGGTTTCACTTCCCTGTCGATGGATCGCACTCCTCCCATCGTGCCAGTTACGGTCGACAGGAAGCGGACCCCGACCAGGAGGGATCACGTGTCCATGGAGGACGTACTGCGTCCGCTGATCGTCGTGGGCGGCTCCGTCGCCCTCACGTTCGCCCTGGGGTGGGCGGCCGATCTGGCGATGCGCCGGGCCGATGCCGCGCGCCCGGACACCCCGTTGTGGGGCCTGCTGCGGCGCTGCCGGATCCCGCTCCAGGTGGTGCTCCTGACGGCGCTGCTGCGCGGCACCTTCGACCGCACCAAGCTCAAGATCATCGATGAGCACAGCGCCGGAATCGGCCAACTGCTGTCCCTGGTCCTGATCGCCGCCACCGCCTGGCTGGCGATCCGCGTCTCGGCGGCGATCGTGGAGTCCTCGTACTCCCGGTACGCGGCAGGTGCCCGGGACGCCGCCCGGGTCCGCCGGGTCCGTACGCAGGTCACGCTGATCCAGCGGGTGGTCACCGCGGTGGTCGCGGTGGTCGCCGTCGCCGCGATGCTGCTGACCTTCCCGGCGATGCGGGCGGTCGGCACCTCGATGCTGGCCTCGGCCGGTGTACTGGGCATCGTCGCCGGTGTCGCGGCACAGTCCACGCTCGGCAACCTCTTCGCGGGCCTGCAGATCGCCTTCGGTGACATGGTGCGGATCGGCGACACCGTCGTGGTGGAAGGCGAGTGGGGCACGGTCGAGGAGATCACCCTCACCTTCCTGACCGTACGGACCTGGGACGAGCGCCGGATCACCATGCCGGTCTCCTACTTCACCAGCAGCCCGTTCGAGAACTGGTCGCGCGGCGGCGCGCAGATGACCGGCACCGTCTTCTTCCAGCTCGACCACCGCGCGCCCGTCGAGGAGATGCGCGAGAAGCTCCAGGAGATCCTGAAGAACTCCGACTCCTGGGACGGCCGGGCGCAGACCCTGGTGGTCACCGACACCACCCCCAGCACGATCGAGGTGCGGGCGCTGGTGACCGCCCGGGACGCGGACGCGATCTGGACGGTCCGCTGCGAGGTGCGCGAGCAGATGATCACCTGGCTGCGGGACGCGCACCCGTACGCGCTGCCGCGCATCTCGACCGCTGCGGCGCCCGTTCCGGAGGAGCCCGCCGAGGGGCGGACCGGCCCCACGCTGGAGAAGTAGCGTTTCGCCAGGGCCGCTCAGGAAGGCGTGCGCAGGCTGCGGACGTCGAGATGGCGCAGCACCCGGTCGACGACCTCCGGGTCCGAACCGGGCTCGCTCCGGGCCGCGAGCACCTCGTGGCGCGCGGCCGACAGCAGCTCGCTCTGGATGCGATGGACCTTCTTCACGCGGGCGATGCGCTTGTCGTAGCCCTCGCGCCGCTCGTCGTCCACGATGTCCGGCGAGATGCGGGCGCCCATCTCGTACGTGCTCCGGGACAGCCGCTCGACGACCTCGTCGGACAGCTCCTCCTCCGACACGATCTCCTTCAGCCGCCGCTTGGAGGCCTTGACCACACGGACCGCGAGCTCGCGCTCCAGCGCGTCCTCGGCGTCCGTGTCGGCCCGCACCCCCAGCCGCTTGACCAGGAAGGGCAGCGTCAGGCCCTGCACCACGAGGGTGGCCAGCACCACCGCGAAGGCGATGAAGAGGATCTCGTCGCGGGCCGGGAACGGCCCGCCGCCGTCGACCTCGAACGGGATGGCCAGCGCCAGCGCCACCGACGCCACCCCGCGCATCCCCGACCACCACATGACGATGGTCTCCCGCCAGCTGGTGGGGATCTCCTCCGCGATCCGGTGCTGGTGCCACCGCTGCGCCAGCCACGCGGCGGGCAGCAGCCACAGCAGCCGCAGGCCCACCACGACGCCGATGACCGCGCCGCAGGCGCCGAGCAGCTGCTGCCAGTTGCCGGCCGCGGTGCCGAAGATGTTGTGCAGCTCCAGGCCGATCAGGCCGAAGGCGACGCCGGTGACGAGGGTGTCGACGACCTCCCAGAAGGTGTGCCCGGCGAGCCGGCCCATCACATCGTCGGCGTCGGCGGCGTAGTGCGCGAGGAAGAGCGCGGCGGTGAGCACCGCGAGCACGCCCGAGCCGTGCAGCTCCTCGGCGAGCACGTACGCGACGAACGGCACCAGCAGCGTCAGCCCGACCTGGAGCGTCGCGTCGTCGACCACTTCCATCAGCTTGTTGGCCAGCCAGCCGAGGACCACGCCGACCGCTATGGCCACCACGGCCGAGAGCAGCAGCTGGCCGACGGCGGACGGTGCGGAGAACTCGCCGGAGACCGCGGCGGCCAGCGCCACGTGGTACAGCACGATCGCGGTGACGTCGTTGAAGAGGCCCTCGCCCTCCAGGATCGACACCAGACGGCGGGGCAGCCCGAGCTTGCCGGCGACGGCGGTCGCGGCGACCGGGTCCGGCGGGGCCACCAGCGCGCCGAGCGCCACGGCGGCGGCCACCGGCAGCCCGGGGACGACGCTGTGCGCCACGGCGGCCACGGCGGCGGTGGTCGCGAAGACCAGCGCCACCGCGAGCAGGAAGATCGGCCTGATATTGGCGGTGAACTGGCGCCAGGACGTGCGCTGCACCGCCGCGTACAACAGGGGCGGCAGCAGCAGCGGGAGGATGAACTCCGGCGGCACCTGGACGTTCGGGACGAACGGCAGCAGGGCCAGCACGGCGCCCGCCAGGGTCATCAGCACCGGTGACGGGAGTCCCAGCCGGTCGCCGAGGGGGACCATGAGCACGGCCCCCAGCAGCAGGACGAACATCAGGGCCAGCTGGTCCACGGCAGGCACGCTCCGGAGCTTCGAAATCAGTCGATCACTGATCAAGCCTGCCATGAACTCCGGGAAACGCCCGTCGACGGACCCGTGGGGAGCGGCCGCGACCGGCCGCCGGCCTCAGGCGCTCTCGGCCCGCACCCGGTCCAGGGCCCGCTGCAGGTCCTCGGGGTACTCGCTCTCGAACTCCACCCAGCGGCCGTCCCCGGGGTGCTCGAAGCCCAGCCGCACGGCGTGCAGCCACTGCCGGGAGATGCCCAGGCGCTTGGCGAGGGTGGGGTCGGCGCCGTAGGTCAGGTCGCCGACGCAGGGGTGGCGGTGCGCGGACATGTGCACCCGGATCTGGTGCGTACGCCCCGTCTCCAGCTTGATGTCCAGCAGGCTGGCCGCGCGGAACGCCTCGACCAGGTCGTAGTGCGTGACGGACGGCTTGCCGTCGGCGGTGACCGCCCACTTGTAGTCGTGCTGCGGGTGGCGGCCGATCGGGGCGTCGATCGTGCCGCTGAGCGGGTCCGGGTGGCCCTGGACGAGCGCGTTGTACCGCTTCTCGGGGACGCGCTCCTTGAACTGCCGCTTCAGGGAGGTGTAGGCCCGCTCCGACTTCGCCACGACCATCAGGCCCGAGGTGCCGACGTCCAAGCGGTGCACGATGCCCTGGCGCTCGGCGGCGCCGGAGGTCGAGATGCGGTAACCGGCGGCGGCCAGGCCGCCGATGACGGTCGTGCCGTTCCATCCGGGGCTGGGGTGCGCGGCGACGCCGACCGGCTTCATGATCACGACGATGTCGTCGTCGTCATGGACGATCTCCATGCCCTCCACGGGCTCGGCGACGATCTCCACCGGCGCCGCGGCCTGCGGCATCTCGACTTCGAGCCAGGCGCCGCCGTGCACCCGCTCGGACTTCATCACCTCGGCCCCGTCCACCCGGACCTTGCCGGCGGCGGCCAGCTCGGCCGCCTTCGTACGGGAAAAGCCGAACATCCGGGCCAGCGCGGCGTCGACGCGCTCGCCCTCCAGGCCGTCCGGTACGGGCAGGGTGCGGATCTCGGGAATCGTGCTCACCCCACGAGTATGGCAGTCCCGCAGGGCGCTCCCGTCGGCCCCGCCCCCGCCTGTGGAAAACCTGCCCGGCCGCGGCGTCGGTCCTGGTGGCCGAGGAGTCGGTCCTCGCGGCCGGGCCCGGTGTCAGTCCTTGTGGAGCGTCCCGTCCGGGTCCAGGCCGCGGAAGGAGAGCAGCACGATCAGGATGCCGCCGCACACGATCCCGGAGTCGGCGAGGTTGAAGACCGCGAAGTGCGCCGGGGCGATGAAGTCGACCACCGCGCCCTGGAAGACGCCCGGCGAGCGGAAGAGCCGGTCGGTGAGGTTGCCGAAGGCGCCGCCGAGCAGCAGGCCGAGCGCGATCGCCCAGGGCAGGCTGTAGAGCTTGCGGGCCACCCGGAAGATCACCACGATCACCGCGACGGCGATCAGGGTCAGGAAGATCGTCAGCGCCTCGCCCATGCTGAACGCGGCCCCGCGGTTGCGGATCACCTCGAACTGCAGCAGCGTCCCGATCACCTGGACCGGCGCGTGGTGCTCCAGCTTCGCCACCACCAGCAGCTTGCTGCCGAGGTCCAGCAGGTACACGATCAGCGCGACGACCAGCAGCGCGGTGATCCGCCGCCGCTTGCGCGGCGTCGCCGTGGCGCCCGTCTCCGCCGCACCCCGCTCGGTCTCTCCGCCGTCCCCCTGCCCGGGCTCCGGCCCGGAATCCGGCGTACCGGTGATGCGCTCCGCCTCTGCCACGTGTGAGTCCCTCGGCCCGTCGTTTCCCCGGCCAGGCCGCGCCTGGCTGAGGTTCGAGGGTACGGCACGGGGGCCGGCCGTAGGTGAGTACGGGTCCCCGGGGCGGTACGGACGCGGGGCCGGGGCACGAGTGCCCCGGCCCGGCCGCTAGCGACGCTCGGTCTTCTGCTTGCACTCCACACAGAGCGTGGCCCGCGGGAACGCCTGCATACGGGCCTTGCCGATCGCCTTGCCGCAGTTCTCGCAGAGGCCGTACGTGCCGGCGTCCAGCCGCTCCAGCGCCCGCTCCGTCTGCAGCAGCATCTCGCGGGCGTTCGAGGCCAGCGCCATCTCGTGCTCACGGGTGATGTTCTTCGAACCGGTGTCGGCCTCGTCGCCCGTGCTGTCGCTGGAGTCCCGCATCAGCCCCGCGATGGCGTCCTCGGAGGACCGGATCTCGTTGCGCAGCCGGTCCTGCTCCGCCCGCAGCATCGACCGGGCCTCCTCGGCCTCGGCCTCCGACCACGGATCCTCGCCCGGCCGTACGGGCAGCTCGGCGGCGGACGCCGGGCCGGTACGCGCCTTGGGCAGGGCCGTCCCGCCGGCCGTCTGCTCGCTGTCGTCCAGCGCAGCGGCCGGGGCCCCGCCCGGAGTCTTCTTCGCCACCACCGTCTTGGCTCCCGTCTTCTTCGCGGGCACCGCCCCCTCTGGCGGTGCAGCCTTCCTGGCCGTGCTCGTGCCGGCGGACGTGTCGGCCGCGGCGCCCTCCGCCGCGGCCTCCGCTGCCGCTGTCCGTCCCGCCGCGGTCTTCTTCGCGGCGGCCTTCTTCGCCGTCGTCTTCCCCGCCGCCGTCTTCTTGGCGGCGGTCTTCTTCGCCGTTGTCTTCTTCGACGCCGTCCGCTTCGCGGGCGCCGCACCGGAAACGGTCTCCTCCGGCGGAGGGTTCCCGGTCGCGGTCTTCTTCGTCCCGGTTTCTCTCACGGGCGGCCCCGTACCCGGCTCCGCCGCCGCGCCCTCACCGGCCGGCGGATTACCGGTCGCCGTCCGCTCCGCCGCGGCCCCCTCGGCGGACGTACCGCCGTCCGGCACGCCCCGCCCGGTCCCCGCCGTGCCGTCGTGCGCGGCGGTCTCTTTCGCCACCATGGCCGCGATCCCTTCACGTATGTGATCATGCTCGCGAATCGTGACCGGAACGATAAATCGACTCACAGCATGCGGCAACGGGACGCACCGCCCTCCACCGTCCGGCTCCCGCCCCGGGAGCCCGGTCTGCATCCGTTGTGCCCCGCCCCCCGGCCCGTAATCCGGCGTCATCGGACGCCCGACAGGGGGTGTCGCGGCACCGTCGTACGCCTGCCGCATTCCGCCGCGTTGCGTATCGGCATTCGGGTCAAGCTTCCCGGCGCCCGTACCTCGGTCGGCGCAGCGCGAAAAGCGGTCGGCCGCCGCGGCCGGCGCCCCGTACACTGGCCTGAGCGAAAAGCGTGGATGGGACGAGTAGCGCCGCACGCAGCCAAGAGCGACCCGGGGACGGTGGGAGCCCGGGGGTGTGCGCGACGTGAAGATCACCCCGGAGCCGCCGGAAGAACGCCCCAGGTCCCCTGGGCGCCAGTAGACCCGGCATCGCGACCCCAATGAGGGGGCCGAGGAGTTCCGCCTCGGCCAAGGAGGGTGGTACCGCGGGAGCAGCCGGCTCTCGTCCCTCCGGTCGGAGAACGCAAGCGGTGTCCGCCGGAGGAAGCCCCCGATGAGTTCCACACCCCAGTACAACCAGGTGCCCGCGCAGGTGGACCTGCCAGCCCTTGAGCACGCCGTGCTCGACTTCTGGCAGGAGCAGAAGGTCTTCGCGCGCACCCTCGACCAGTCCGAGGGGCGCCCGGAGTGGGTGTTCTACGAGGGCCCGCCCACGGCGAACGGCATGCCGGGCGCCCACCACATCGAGGCCCGCGTCTTCAAGGACGTCTTCCCGCGCTTCCGCACCATGCAGGGCTACCACGTCGGCCGGAAGGCCGGCTGGGACTGCCACGGCCTGCCCGTGGAGCTCGCCGTGGAGAAGGAGCTGGGCTTCAACGGCAAGAAGGACATCGAGGCGTACGGCATCGCCGAGTTCAACGCCAAGTGCCGTGAGTCGGTGACCCGCCACACCGACGCCTTCGCCGAGCTGACCACCCGGATGGGCTACTGGGTCGACCTCGACGACGCGTACCGCACGATGAACCCCGAGTACATCGAGTCGGTGTGGTGGTCGCTGAAGGAAATCTTCAACAAGGGCCTGCTGGTCCAGGACCACCGCGTCGCCCCCTGGTGCCCCCGCTGCGGCACCGGCCTCTCGGACCACGAGCTGGCCCAGGGGTACGAGACGGTCGTCGACCCCTCGGTCTACGTCCGCCTGCCCCTCACCTCCGGCCCGCTGGCCGGCGAGGCGGCACTGCTGATCTGGACGACCACGCCGTGGACGCTGGTCTCCAACACCGCGGTCGCCGCGCACCCCGACGTCACCTACGTCGTCGCCACCGACGGCAACGAGAAGCTGCTCGTCGCCGAGCAGCTCGTCGAGAAGGCGCTGGGCGAGGACTGGACGACCACGGGGCAGACCTTCACCGGCCGCGAGATGGAGCGCTGGGCGTACGAGCGCCCGTTCGGCCTGGTCGAGCTCGAAGGCGCCAACTTCGTCGTCAACGCCGAGTACGTCACCACCGAGGACGGCACGGGCCTGGTCCACCAGGCGCCCGCCTTCGGTGAGGACGACCTCAAGACCTGCAAGGGCTACGGCCTCCCGGTGGTCAACCCGGTCCGTCCCGACGGCACCTTCGAGGAGGACCTCGCCCTGGTCGGCGGGCAGTTCTTCAAGAAGGCCGACGAGGCGCTGGTCGCCGACCTCGACGCGCGCGGCCTGCTCTTCCGCCACGTCGCCTACGAGCACAGCTACCCGCACTGCTGGCGCTGCCACACCGCGCTGCTGTACTACGCCCAGCCGTCCTGGTACATCCGCACGACCGCGGTCAAGGACGCCCTGCTGCGGGAGAACGAGAAGACCAACTGGTACCCGGAGTCGGTCAAGCACGGCCGGTTCGGGGACTGGCTGAACAACAACATCGACTGGGCGCTCTCCCGGAACCGCTACTGGGGCACGCCGCTGCCCATCTGGCGCTGCGAGGAGGACCACCTCACCGTCGTCGGCTCGCTCGCCGAGCTGTCGGAGCTGACCGGCACCGACCAGACGGGCCTGGACCCGCACCGCCCGTACATCGATGACGTGACCTTCGCCTGCCCCGAGTGCCGGGGCACCGCGACGCGCGTCCCCGAGGTCATCGACGCCTGGTACGACTCGGGTTCGATGCCCTTCGCGCAGTGGGGCTACCCGTACCGCAACAAGGAGATCTTCGAGAAGCGGTACCCGGCGCAGTTCATCTCCGAGGCCATCGACCAGACCCGCGGCTGGTTCTACACGCTGATGGCCGTCGGCACGCTCGTCTTCGACAAGTCGTCCTACGAGAACGTCGTCTGCCTGGGCCACATCCTGGCCGAGGACGGCCGGAAGATGTCCAAGCACCTGGGCAACATCCTCCAGCCGATCCCGCTGATGGACCAGCACGGCGCGGACGCGGTCCGGTGGTTCATGGCCGCCGGCGGCTCCCCGTGGGCCGCGCGCCGGGTCGGTCACGGCACGATCCAGGAGGTCGTCCGCAAGACGCTCCTGACGTACTGGAACACCGTCGCCTTCCAGGCGCTGTACGCCCGTACGACCGGCTGGGCGCCCACCGCGTCCGACCCGGCCCCCGGTGACCGCCCGATCCTGGACCGCTGGCTGCTCGGCGAGCTGAACTCGCTGGTCGAAGGCGTCACGGAGGCGCTGGAGGCGTACGACACCCAGCGCGCCGGCAAGCTGCTGTCCGCCTTCGTCGACGACCTCTCCAACTGGTACGTGCGCCGCTCGCGCCGCCGCTTCTGGCAGGGCGACGCGGCCGCGCTGCGCACCCTGCACGAGGTCGTCGAGACGGTCACCCGCCTGATGGCGCCGCTCACCCCGTTCATCACCGAGCGGGTCTGGCAGGACCTGGTCGTGCCGGTCACCCCGGACGCGCCGGACTCCGTGCACCTCTCGTCCTGGCCGGTGGCGGACGCCTCCGCGATCGACCCGACGCTCTCCGCGCAGATGGTCCTGGTCCGCCGGCTGGTCGAGCTGGGCCGCGCCACCCGTGCCGAGTCCGGCGTGAAGACCCGGCAGCCGCTGTCCCGCGCCCTGGTCGCCGCGGCCGGCTTCGAGACGCTCTCCGACGACCTGCGCGCGCAGATCACCGAGGAGCTGAACGTCAGCTCCCTGGCGTCGCTCTCCGAGGTGGGCGGCTCGCTGGTCGACACGACGGCCAAGGCCAACTTCCGCGCCCTGGGCAAGCGGTTCGGCAAGGGCGTCCAGGCGGTCGCCAAGGCCATCGCGAACGCGGACGCCGCCGCCCTCTCGCAGGCCCTCCGCGAGGGCACGGCCTCGGTCGAGGTCGACGGCGAGACGGTCGCCCTGGCGCCGGACGAGGTCATCATCACGGAAACCCCGCGCGAGGGCTGGTCGGTGGCGTCCGACTCCGGCGCCACGGTCGCCCTGGACCTGGAGATCACCCCGGAGCTGCGCCGCGCGGGCCTGGCCCGGGACGCCATCCGCCTGATCCAGGAGGCCCGCAAGAACAGCGGCCTGGACGTCGCGGACCGGATCACGCTGCGCTGGCGGTCGGAGGACGAGGAGGTCCGTACGGCCCTGGCCGACCACGCGGCCCTGATCTCCGACGAGGTGCTGGCCGTGGACTTCGCGCAGGGCGACGCGGACGAGGCGTACGGCGAGCCGTTCACGGACGAGGCGCTGTCCCTGACGTTCCGCCTGCGCAAGGCGTAACCCCACAGGCCGACCCGGCCCCGTACGTACGAAATGCCGAGGCCCCCGGTTCGAGCGAACCGGGGGCCTCGGCGTACCTGTCTCTCCCGCCGTCGACCGCGGTGGATTGGGCGCGCCCCGCAAGGGGCGCGGGGAGTGTCGATCTGCGGCTCCGCCGCGTGGGCGCGAGCAACCACCACGCCGGTGCACCCCGCCGTCGACCGCCCCGCCCACGGCGAGCATCGGGCCCACGCCGAAGGCGAAAACGTCGGCCCACGCCGAACGGCGAAAAGGGCCGGGCCCCCGGGGAGATCCCCAGGGGCCCGGCCCTGATTGCCGCTGACATCCGTCACGCCGGCGCGCCACCCGCGAGGGGTCGCCCACCCGGCGCGACAGCGCCTAGTTGTCGTCCTCGTCGATGAGGAAGCCGCGCATCGGCGAGGGGGCCTGCTGCATCTGCTGCTGACCCTGCGGACGCACCGGCGCCATCGGCTGCGTCATGGCCGGCGACATCTGCTGCTGGCTGCCGTACGACGGGGCGTTGCTGCCGTTGGAGCCGCCGTGACCGCCCATGGACTGGTTGCCGCCCATGGTGTGGCTGGAGCCGCCCATGGAGCCGGCACCGGCCGACGCCATCGACGGGGACGCCGGCAGCGAAGCGGCAGCCGGGGTCCGCGGCGGGGCGAGCGAGTCGTCGGACTGGTTCTCCAGCTGACGCAGCTGGCTCTCCAGGTACGACTTCAGACGCGTGCGGTACTCGCGCTCGAAGCCGCGCAGGTCCTCGACCTTGCGCTCCAGCGTGGCGCGGGCGGACTCCAGGGAGCCCATCGCGACGCGGTGCTTCTCCTGCGCGTCCCGCTCCAGCGCGTCGGCCTTGGCGCGGGCGTCCCGCTCCAGGCCCTCGGCGCGGCTGCGCGCCTCGCCGACGATCTTGTTGGCCTCGGAACGGGCCTCCGCGATCGCCTGGTCGGCGGTCTGCTGCGCCAGCGACAGCACGCGAGCGGCGCTGTCACCGCCGGGGCCGCCCTGGCCCGGCTGCGGCAGCTGCGGGCCACCGCCGGGGCCGCCCATCGGGCCACCCATGGGACCGCCGGGGCCCATCTGACCGCCGTGCGGACCCTGCGGACCGGGGCCGTGGCCACCGGGACCTGCGGGCAGCTGAGGTGCACCGCCGGGCAGCTGGGGAGGTCCACCCATCCCCTGCTGCTGGCCGGGCGGGACCGGCTGCGGACCGGATATGGCGGCGGGCACAGGGGCACCGGGTCGCTGCTGCTGCGGCGGGCCGTCCTGTTCCTGCTGCTGCTTGCGCATGCCCTGCTGCTGCTGGTTCTGCGCGGCAGCACGGGTCGCCGCGGCCAGCTTGGCGCGCAGGTCCTCGTTCTCCCGGAGCAGACGGGTCAGTTCTGCTTCGACCTCATCGAGGAAGGCATCGACCTCGTCCTCGTCATAGCCTTCTCGGAGGCGGACGGTCGTGAACTGCTTGTTCCGCACGTCCTCGGGGGTCAACGGCATCTCTTCTTCACCTCAACGTAGTCGTCGGCAATCGGCAAGACCGTATCGTTCACAACTTGCTCACGACGTTGCTCACGACGGTGATCAGGATGTAGACGATGATCATCAGTACGAAGAAGGACAGATCGAGCGCCACGCCCCCGAGACGCAGCGGCGGTATGACACGCCGCAGAAGCTTGAGTGGCGGATCAGTGACAGTGTAAGTGGCCTCCAGTACGACCACCATCGCCTTGCCGGGTTGCCATGAACGGGCGAACTGGAAGACATAGTCCATCACCAGCCGGAAGATCAGCACAATGAGGAAGCAGTACAGCGCGATATAGATCACCTGCAGTGCGATGCCCATCTCGCGCTTCCCTCTCCCCTTGCTTGTGTGGCCCTACGGACCGGTGTGCCCGGTGTTGCGTCTCAGCTCTGGTTGAAGAACCCGCCCTCTGCGATACGGGCCTTGTCCTCCGCCGTGACATCGACGTTAGCAGGAGACAGCAGGAACACCTTCTGTGTCACCCGCTCGATGCTGCCGTGCAAACCAAACACCAACCCGGCCGCAAAGTCGACAAGTCGCTTCGCGTCCGTGTCGTCCATCTCCGTGAGATTCATGATCACCGGAGTGCCCTCACGGAAGTGTTCCCCGATGGTACGGGCCTCGTTGTAGGTCCGCGGGTGCAGCGTAGTGATGCGGTAGGGCTCCCGCTCGGACACAACCTTGGGCATGATCACCGGTGCGTTCTTCTCCAGATTTGGGCGTTCGGGTGTGATGGACGCCACGGGGGCGATTCGGGCGGGTCGTCCGTTTTCCGTGGCCGGCGGCGGGGACTCGCGCTGCGCCGGTGGCTGGACGACTCGTACCGGTTCGTCCCGTTCGGGGCGTGCCTCGGTGGGCGGCTGGTGCTGCTGCCGCCTCTCCGGCTCGGGCTCCGGGTCGAGTTCGGGCTCGAAGTCGTCGTCGGGGTCGAAGCCCCGGCCGTCGTACCCATCGTCCTCCACGAGGCCGAGGTAGACCGCCATCTTGCGCATCGCGCCGGCCATTCTCTGCGTCCTCCGCTCTGTGGTGGATCGGCTCCGTCACCGGTCGCCTTGGATCCACTCGGCCTGCCCGTCTTTTGACGGTAATGACCATATTTTGTGCTGTGGTCCGACTTGCTTCGCGACGTTACCCGAGCCGTGGTCGGACTCCGAGTACCGCAGTGCCGACGCGTACATGTGTCGCACCGGCGGCCACCGCGTCCTCGAGATCCGAACTCATTCCCGCTGAGACCATTTTCGCAGCAGGATGACTCGCGCGCAGGCCGGATGAGATTTCCATCAGCCGGTCGAAAGCCGCACGTTGGCGGCCCGCGAACGGCCCGGCCAGCGGGGCGACCGTCATCAGGCCCCCCAGCCGCAGCCCCTCGGCCGCCGCCACCGCGTCGGCCAGCGCCGCGACCCCGCCCGGGCCCACGCCGCCACGGTCGCCGCGCGCGTCCGACTCGGCGTCGAGCGCCACCTGGATCAGGCACTCCAGCTCGCGTCCGGAGCGCACCGCTTCCTTGGAGAGCGCGGTGACGAGCTTGGCCCGGTCCACGGACTGCACGATATCCGCATAACCAGTTACGGACCGGACCTTATTTGTCTGCAATTGACCGACGAAATGCCAAGTAAGGGGCAAATCGGAGCAGGCCTCCGCCTTGGGCGCAGCGTCCTGGTCCCGGTTCTCCGCTACGTGCCGGATGCCCAATTCCGAAAGGATACGGACATCGTTGGCCGGGTATGTCTTTGTGACCACAATCAGGGTGACATCGTCACGATTACGACCGGCTTCGGCACAAGCGGCGGAGATACGGTCCTCCACCCGGGCCAGGTTCTCGGCCAGTTCCGTTCTACGGTCCGTCACAGCTCAGCCGTCCAGCCATACATAGCTCGCGAGCCGCCCCGTCGTGCGGTCGCGCCGATAGGAGAAATGATCCGCCGACTCCAGCGTGCAGATGTGGGAATGTTCACGCATCCGCACACCGCACCGGGCGAGTTGGGCGGCCACCCCGGCCCCCACGTCGACCGCAGGGGTCCCCCACGTGGTGGTCGCGTACGCCTCGGGAACCACGGCGGCCACGTCGGCGCGCATCGCCTCGGGCACTTCGTAGCAACCGCCGCAGACCGCGGGGCCGGTACGGGCGGTGATCCGCGCGGGATCGGCGCCCAGAGCGGTCATCGCCTCGACGGTGGCCGGAACGACGCCGGCGACCAGCCCCGGCCGCCCGGCGTGCGCGGCTCCCACCACCCCGGCGACCGGGTCGGCGAGGAGGACGGGGGTGCAGTCGGCGGTGAGGACCGCGAGGGCGAGGCCCCGGCGGGCGGTCACGACCGCGTCCACACAGGGCACGTCGGCCCCGTCCCGCCACGGTCCGTCCACGACTGCCACGTCGCGCCCGTGCACCTGGTTCATCCAGACCACATCGGCCGGATCCAGCCCCAGGGCCTTCGCCGCCAGCTCACGATTGGTCCGTACCGCCTGCGGGTCGTCGCCCACGGCGCCGCCGAGGTTGAGCTCGGCATACGGAGCGGCGCTCACCCCGCCCCACCGGTCGGTGAAGGCGAAGTGCGCGCCGCTCGCGTCGTCCGTCAGCACAGAGTGCTGCTGTCCTATCACTGCTGGGTCTTCGGCTACTTCAGGAAGTCCGGGACGTCCAGCTCCTCGGCCGTGGTGTCCGTGTACGGACGGGCCGGGGGGACCTGCGGGGTGACCGGGGGCGCCGGGGCCTCGCTGACCGGCGCGGGCTCGGCCGGGGCCGGCTCCTCGTCGCGCACCGGGACGGAGCCGAGACCGCCGAAGGCCGGTCGGGGCTCCGGGGGCGCGGCCGGACGGCTCGCCGGCGCTGCCGGCTCCTCGCGCTTGCCGGAGGAGGAGCTGATCACGTTCTCGCGGCGGGCCGGCGGCTGACCGCCGTCGAAGCCCGCGGCGATGACCGTCACGCGGACCTCGTCGCCCAGCGCGTCGTCGATGACCGCGCCGAAGATGATGTTGGCTTCCGGGTGTGCCGCCTCGCTGACCAGCTGGGCCGCCTCGTTGATCTCGAAGAGGCCGAGGTCGGAGCCGCCGGAGATGGACAGCAGTACGCCGCGGGCGCCGTCGATGGACGCCTCCAGCAGCGGCGAGGAGATCGCCATCTCGGCCGCGGCCACCGCACGATCGTCGCCGCGCGCGGAGCCGATGCCCATGAGGGCCGAGCCGGCCTCGGACATCACGGACTTCACGTCGGCGAAGTCGAGGTTGATCAGGCCCGGGGTGGTGATCAGGTCGGTGATGCCCTGGACACCGGACAGCAGTACCTGGTCGGCGGACTTGAACGCGTCAAGAACGCTCACCTGGCGGTCCGAGATGGACAGCAGTCGGTCGTTCGGGATGACGATGAGCGTGTCGACCTCTTCGCGCAGCTGCGCGATGCCGTCCTCGGCCTGGTTGGCGCGACGGCGGCCCTCGAAGGTGAACGGCCGGGTGACCACACCGATCGTCAGGGCGCCCAGGGAGCGCGCGATGTTGGCGACCACGGGCGCGCCGCCCGTGCCGGTGCCGCCGCCCTCGCCCGCGGTCACGAAGACCATGTCGGCCCCCTTGAGGACCTCCTCGATCTCCTCGCGGTGATCCTCGGCCGCCTTGCGGCCCACGTCCGGGTTGGCGCCGGCGCCGAGGCCACGCGTCATCTCACGGCCGACGTCGAGCTTGACGTCGGCGTCGCTCATCAGCAACGCCTGCGCATCGGTGTTGATCGCGATGAACTCGACGCCCTTGAGCCCGACCTCGATCATCCGGTTGATGGCGTTCACGCCACCGCCGCCGATGCCGACGACCTTGATGACTGCGAGGTAGTTCTGCGGTGCTGCCACGTCGAAGGCCTCTCGCCTCGAGTTACGTGTCGGTGCCTCACTTGTGCGGCGGGCAACGACTGATGCCGATGGGACGGTCCGTATTGCCGACCCGAACCCTAACGTTGAAGTTTAGGGTTACCAGTGCCTGTGTTCCCTGGGTTCTTTGGAACGAGACACTAAGTCGACAAGCGGCGCACGTTCAACGAACACGCCGAACCTCCCGTTTTTCTTTTCACCCTATGTGATCACCCGTAGTGGTAGCCATCCAGGGTGCTGGCCTGCGCGTACGTACGTCAACTACCGGACGCGGCGGGCGCACTGGGGACGCTCACATCGAAGTGGCGCGCATCACGCGCCGCTTTCAGCAGCGCGCCGAGTACCTTGGCCTTTTCTGTGCCGTGTTCCTCGCTGCCCCACTCGACCCGGCGTCCGCCGGTCAGCTCCAGGGTGATCGAGTCGTACGAACGTACGCGGATGACGCGCACGTCCTTGCTGACGGTATCGGGAAGCGCGGTGGCGACCTTCACCGCCGCGCGGTTCAGTGCAGGGATACCGAAACGGCGCAGGCTCGGCGAATCCGCCGCGTCCATTTCCAGCCGGGGTACCTCGCGGGGCGCGGTACCGACCGTGGCGAACCGTACGCCTCGGTCGTCCACTTCAATGAACTTTCCGCCCTTTTGGACGAGGAGGACGGGCTGCCGTTCCGTCACGGTCAGGGAGACCGTGTCCGGCCAGGAGCGCGCCACATCGACCGACTTGATACGGCCGAGCCGGTCCGCCAGCCGGGCGTGGATGCCGTCCGTGTCCACGGAGGCGAGGGGCGCGCCCAGGGGCACCTCGGCCGCGGCCCGCACCTCACGCTCCGTCAGGACGTCGGTCCCGTGCACCTGCACGTGCTCGGCCCGGAGCCAGTCCGAGCCGTACAGCGCCCAGGTACCGAAGCCGCCCAGCAGCGCTATGAGGACCGTGCCCGCGATGAGGGTGCGGCGGCGGGGGCGGCCGGAGCGGCCCGCCCCCGGCCGCGGCAGCCGCAGCCGCCGGAACCGGGAGCCGTGCCGCTCGTCCGCCTCTTCCGAGTAGTCGCGCGGGCCGGCCGGCGCTCGGTGCTGCTCACCACGACGGGCGGTAGTCGGTCCGGCCACGCTGCGCTCCCACTCCTTCAGGCCGCCTCAGCCGCGGCGGGAGGCGATCGCTTCGTAGACCATGCCGACGAGCAGTTCGTCGGCGTCTCTGCGGCCGAATTCGGCGGCCGCGCGGGACATCTCGTACAGCCGGTGCGGGTCCGAGAGCACCGGCAGGACGTTGCCCTGCACCCACTCGGGGGACAGCTGCGCGTCGTCGACCAGCAGGCCGCCGCCGGCGTTGACCACCGGCTGGGCGTTCAGCCGCTGCTCGCCGTTGCCGATGGGCAGCGGGACGTACGCGGCGGGCAGCCCGACGGCGGACAGCTCGGCGACGGTCATCGCGCCCGCGCGGCAGAGCATCATGTCGGCAGCGGCGTACGCGAGGTCCATCCGGTCCACGTACGGTACCGGGACGTACGGCGGCATCCCGGGCATGTTGTCGACCTGCGGCAGTTCGTTCTTCGGGCCGACCGCGTGCAGCACCTGGATGCCGGCGCGCTGGAAGGCCGGCACCGCGGCCTGGATGACCTCGTTCAGCCGGCGGGCGCCCTGCGAGCCGCCGGAGACCAGCAGCGTGGGGAGGTTCGGGTCCAGGCCGAAGGCGGCACGCGCCTCGGGGCGGACCGCGGCCCGGTCCAGCGTCGCGATCGTGCGGCGCAGCGGGATGCCGACGTAACGGGCGTCCCGCAGCTTGCTCTCCGGGGTGCTGACGGCGACGAACTTGGCGTACCGCGAGCCGATCTTGTTGGCCAGGCCCGGCCGTGCATTGGCCTCGTGCACGACGATCGGCACGCCGAGCCGCTTGGCGGCCAGGTAGCCGGGCAGCGCCACGTAACCGCCGAAGCCGACGACGCAGTCCGCCTTCGTGCGCTCCAGGATCTGCTCGGCGGCCTTGATCGTGCCGCGCAGCCGCCCGGGGACGGTGATCAGCTCGGGGGTGGGCTTGCGCGGCAGCGGAACGGCCGGGATCAGCCCCAGTTCGTAACCGCGTTCCGGTACCAGCCGGGTCTCAAGTCCGCGCTCCGTGCCCAGTGCCGTGATCCCCACGGTCGGGTCCTGCCTCCGCAGGGCGTCCGCGAGGGCGAGCGCGGGCTCGATGTGGCCGGCGGTCCCCCCACCGGCGAGTACGACATGCACCGAAATTCACCGCTCTCCGGACGGCCGCTTCTTGACGCGCCGTCTCATCGTCTTCCGTCTCACCCCAGCCGGCATTCTCGCGAATACTGGCTGCCGCATGGCCAGCGCCGCCCGCGCCGCGGGCTCGTCACGCGCGAAGGCGATCAGAAGTCCGACGGCGAACATTGTCGGCAGCAGGGCGGAGCCTCCGTAGGAGAACAGCGGGAGCGGGACACCGGCGATCGGCAGCAGGCCGAGCACCGCACCGATGTTGACCACGGCCTGGGCCGTGATCCAGGTGGTCACGCCACCCGCGGCGTACCGTACGAAGGGGTCCTCCGTGCGTCCGGCCACGCGGATACCCGCATAGCCTAGAGCCGCGAACAGGGCGAGCACCGACAGCGTCCCCGCCAGTCCCAGTTCCTCCCCGGTGATGGCGAAGATGAAGTCGGTGTGCGGTTCAGGGAGTTCACCCCATTTTTCCATACTCGCGCCGAGACCGGATCCGAAGAATCCGCCGGACGCGAGAGCGTATATCCCGTGCACGGCCTGCCAGCACTGGTCGCCGGGGCCCGGGTCGGTCGCGCCGATGCACGCGAGCCGGGACATCCGGTTGGCGCTGGTCTTGATGAGCAGCGCCCCGATGGCGCCGGCCGCCGCCAGCACGCCGACGAAAAGCCGGGTGGGCGCCCCCGCCAGCCACAGCAGGCCGAAAAGAATGGCCGTGAGAATGATCGCGGTGCCCATGTCGCCGCCGAGCATGATGAGCCCGAGCAGCAGGAAGGCGGCCGGAATCAGCGGGACGAGCAGATGCTTCCACTGCGTCAGCAGCCGCCGCTCCTGCTTGCGGGCGAGCAGGTCGGCGCCCCACAGGACCAGGGCCAGCTTGCCGAACTCGCTGGGCTGCAGCTGGAAGGGGCCGCCCAGCGAGATCCAGTTCTGGTTGCCGTTGACCGCAACGCCTATCCCCGGCACCTGGACCAGGCACATCAGGAACACGGAGCCGGCCAGCAGCGGGTACGCCAGGGCCCGGTGCGCGCGGACGGGCAGCTTGGTCGCCACCACCATCAGCCCGCCGCCCAGCACCGCCGCCAGCAGCTGCTTACGGAAGAAGTAGGCCGGGGCGAGCCCGGACTGCAGAGCCTTGATCTGCGAGGCGGAGTAGACCATGACCAGGCCGAGCACCGTGATCAGCAGACTGCCGCCGAGGACGATGTAGTACGCCGTCAGCGGCCGGTCCCAGGCCCGCTTCAGGCGCGTGTAGAAGGCCGGCGGCCCGGCCGGACCGACGGGCCTCGGCTTGCCCGGTAGGGCCGTCATCCTCGTCCCCTCCACAGTTGCGCAGCGCCGCGCGTCCACGACGCGGGCGGGGACGCCCGGCTCTACCGGTCCCGCGCGGCCAGCCCGCTGACCGCTTCGGCGAAGGCGTCGCCCCGCTTGTTGTAGTTCAGGTACATGTCCATCGAGGCGCAGGCCGGCGCCAGCAGGACCGTGTCGCCGGGCCGGGCCAGCCGCTGGGCCTCCCGTACCGCCTCGGACATCGCCCCAGTGTCGGTCCGGTCGAGGTCGACGACGGGCACATCCGGGGCGTGTCGCGCCAGCGCTTCGAGGATCAGCGCACGGTCCCGGCCGATGAGGACGGCGCCGCGGAGCCGCTCCGCCGACTTCTGGACCAGCTCGTCGAAGGTCGCGCCCTTGGCGAGCCCGCCGGCGATCCACACGATGTGCTCGTAGGCGGCCAACGACGCCTCTGTGGCGTGGGTGTTGGTGGCCTTGGAGTCGTCCACGTACGCGACGCCGTCGACGTCCGCGACGTGCTGGATGCGGTGCGCGTCGGGGTGGAAGTTGCGCAGGCCCTCGCGTACGGAGGCGGGCCGGACGCCGAACGCGCGTGCGAGCGCGGCGGCCGCGAGGGCGTTGGCGACGTTGTGCGGGGCCGGCGGGTTCACATCGGAGACCTCGGCCAGCTCCTGGGCCTGCTTCTGCCGGTTCTCGACGAACGCGCGGTCGACGAGGATGCCCTCGACGACGCCCACCTGGCCGGGGCCGGGGGTGCCGAGGGTGAAGCCGATCGCCCGGCAGCCCTCCTCGACGTCCGCCTCCCGGACCAGGTCCTCGGTGGCCTTGTCCGCGACGTTGTAGACGCAGGCGACGGTGTTGCCCTCGTAGATGCGGCCCTTGTCGGCGGCGTACGCCTCCATGGAGCCGTGCCAGTCGAGGTGGTCGGGGGCGAGGTTCAGCACCGCGGCGGAGTGGGCGCGCAGCGAGGGCGCCCAGTGCAGCTGGTAGCTGGAGAGCTCGACGGCGAGCACGTCGTACTCGCCTTCGAGCACCACGTCGACGATGGGCGTCCCGATGTTGCCGACGGCCGCGGTGCGCAGCCCCTCGGCGGCCAGGATCGACGCCAGCATCTGCGTGGTGGTCGTCTTGCCGTTGGTGCCCGTGACGGCGAGCCAGGGGGCGCTGTCCGGGCCGCGCAGCCGCCAGGCGACCTCCACGTCCCCGATGACGTCCACGCCCGCCTCGGCGGCGGCCGCGAACAGCGGGCTGGTGGGCTTCCAGCCCGGGGAGGTGACGACGAGGTCGGTGCCCTCGGGCAGCGTCTCACCGTCGCCGAGCCGGACCTGGATCCCGGCGGTCCGCAGCTCGGCCGCGGTGGCCTGCTGCTTCTCGCCGTCGCCGCCGTCCACGACGGTGACGTGCGCGCCGAGCCCGGCCAGGGCGCGCGCGGCGCTGATGCCGCTCACGCCCAGGCCGGCGACGGTGATGTGCTGTCCGGCGAAGTCCTGCCCGGTCACTTGGCCGCCTGCCAGCCGCCGTAGAAGATGCCGAGGCCGACGATCACGCACATGCCCTGGATGATCCAGAACCGGACCACGACAAGGACTTCGGACCACCCCTTCAGTTCGAAGTGGTGCTGGAGTGGCGCCATCCGGAAGACCCGCTTGCCGGTGAGCCGGAAGGAGCCGACCTGGATGACCACCGACATGGTGATCAGGACGAAGAGGCCGCCGAGGATGGCGAGCAGCAGCTCCGTACGGGAGCAGATCGCCAGGCCGGCGAGCGCGCCGCCCAGGGCGAGCGAGCCGGTGTCACCCATGAAGATCTTCGCGGGCGAGGTGTTCCACCACAGGAAGCCGAAGCAGGCGCCCATCAGGGCCGAGGCCACGACCGCGAGGTCCAGCGGGTCGCGTACCTCGTAGCAGCCGGGGCCCGCGGTGATCTGGTTGGCGCAGGACTCCTGGTACTGCCAGATGCCGATGAAGGTGTACGCGCCGAAGACCATCACCGAGGCGCCGGTGGCCAGGCCGTCGAGGCCGTCGGTGAGGTTCACGCCGTTGGACATCGCCAGGATCATGAACAGCGCCCAGATCACGAAGATCACGGGGCCGATCTGCCAGCCGAAGTCCTGGGTGAAGGAGAGCCGGTCCGAGGCCGGCGTCTGTCCGCGCAGGTCGGCGAACTGCAGGGACAGCACGGCGAAGGCGATGCCGACGATCAGCTGGCCCGCCATCTTGGCCTTGGCCCGCAGACCCAGCGAACGCTGCTTGACGATCTTGATGTAGTCGTCGAGGAAGCCCACCAGGCCCATGCCGGCCATCAGGAACAGCACCAGCACACCGGAGAAGGTGGGGTCGCTGCTCGTGATCACCTTGGTCAGCGCGTACGCGATGATCGTGGCGAGGATGAAGGCGATGCCACCCATGGTGGGCGTACCGCGCTTGCTGTGGTGGTCCCGCGGTCCGTCGTCGCGGATGAACTGCCCGTAGCCCTTGCGGGCCAGCAGCTTGATCAGCAGCGGGGTGCCGATCAGGGTCAGGAAGAGCCCGATCATTCCGGAGAAGAGGATCTGCTTCATCGTGTTCATCGGGCGACGGCCCCGCCCTCGGCAGCGTTGCCCTCGTCCAGCAATGCGGACGCGACCCGCTCCAGCCCCTCCGACCTGGACGCCTTCACCAGCACCACGTCTCCCGGCTGCAGTTCACTGCGCAGCAGGTCGACCGCCGCCCGCGCGTCGGACACGTGCACCGACTCCTCACCCCACGAACCCTCGTTATAAGCGCCCATTCGCAGCCAGGCGGCTTCCCGGCCCCCTACTGCCACGAGCTTGCTGACGTTGAGCCGGACGGCGAGCCGTCCGACAGCGTCGTGCTCGGCGAGTGCGTCCTCGCCGAGCTCGGCCATCTGACCGAGCACCGCCCACGTACGCCGCCCCTTGCCCATGGCCACGAGTGCGCGCAGCGCAGCCCGGGTGGACTCGGGGTTCGCGTTGTAGGCGTCGTTGACGACCGTCACGCCGTCCGCGCGCTCGGTGACCTCCATGCGCCAGCGGGAGAGCGTGCCTGCCTCGGAGAGCGCGGACGCGATCTCGTCAGCGGGCATGCCCGACTCATGGGCGACGGCGGCCGCGGCGAGCGCGTTCGACACGTGGTGCTCACCGTACAGCCGCAGGGTCACGTCGCTGCACCCGGAGGGTGTGCGAAGCGTGAAGGCGGGGCGACCGTCGTCGGTGAGCCGGACGTTCTCGGCACGGATGTCGGCTTCGGGGGACTCGCCGAAGAAGACCACACGGGCCTTGGTACGCGACTCCATCGCACGTACGTACGAGTCGTCGGCGTTGAGGATCGCGATGCCGCCCTCGCTCGCGTCGGGCAGCGACTCAACCAGCTCGCCCTTGGCCTCGGCGATCTTCTCGCGGCCGCCGAACTCACCGATGTGCGCGCTGCCCACGTTCAGGACCAGACCGATGCGCGGCGGGGTCAGTTCGGTGAGGTAGCGGATGTGACCGACACCGCGGGCACCCATCTCCAGGACGAGGTGCCGGGTGCCCTGCTCGGCGCGGAGCGCGGTCAGCGGCAGGCCGATCTCGTTGTTGAGGTTGCCCTCGGGCCACACCGTCGGGCCGCTGCGCTGCAGCAGCTGCGCGATGAGGTCCTTGGTGCTGGTCTTGCCCGCCGACCCGGTGAGGGCGACGACGTCCACGCCCAGCCGCCGGACGACCTCCCGGGCGAGCGCGCCGAGCGCCGCCACGACGTCGTCCACGACGATCGCGGGCACGCCGACGGGACGGGCGGCCAGTACGACCGCCGCGCCGGCCTCGACGGCCTGGGCCGCGTAGTCGTGCCCGTCCACCCGCTCGCCGGCGAACGCGGCGAACAGCGCGCCGTCGGTCACGGCCCGCGAGTCGAGCACGGCGGGTCCGGTGACCACGACCGAGTCATCCGGTATGTCGTGCGGCCGCCCGCCGACGATGCCGGCGACCTCGGCGAGGGACAGGGAGATCACAGGTCACCTCCGGCCGGGGGCAGGAGATGGCGAGATGGGGGTTGTGCGCGCATGGCGGTGTGTCATCCCTGGTGATCGTGGTGCTGCGACTTCAGTGAGCTCTCGATGGCCTCGCGCAGTACCTGGCGGTCGTCGAAGGTGCGTACCACTCCGGCGATGTCCTGGCCCTGCTCGTGGCCCTTGCCGGCGACGATGACGGTGTCGCCGGGCTCCGCGCGGGCGACCGCGGCGGCGATGGCGGCGGCCCGGTCCTCCTCGACCAGTACCGTGCCGCGCTCGTGGGACGGCACGTCGGCGGCGCCCGCGAGCATGGTGGCGAGGATCGCGAGGGGGTCCTCACCGCGTGGGTTGTCGCTGGTGAGGACGGCGGTGTCGGCGAGGCGGGCGATGGCGGCGCCCATCGGCATGCGCTTGGTGCGGTCGCGGTCGCCGCCGCAGCCCAGCACCGCGTGGATCTTGCCCTCGGTGACCTTGCGCAGCGCGCGCAGGACCGATTCGACAGCGTCCGTCTTGTGCGCGTAGTCGACCACCGCGAGGTAGCCCTGGCCCGCGTCCACCCGCTCCAGGCGGCCGGGAACGCCCGGTACGGCGGCCACGCCGTCGGCGGCGGTCTGCGGGTCCACGCCGGCCGCCACGAGCGCCACGATGGCGGCCAGCGCGTTGGCGACGTTGAACGGACCGGCGATCGGCGAGGCGGCCTGCACGGTCACGCCGTCCGGGCCGTGCGCGGTGAACGTCGAACCCAGGGTGCCGACCTCGACGTCGGCGGCGCGCCAGTCGGCGTCCGGGTGGCCCTCGGCGGAGAACGAGGTGACCGGCACCTCGGACTCGCCCTCGATGAGCCGGCGCCCGAACTCGTCGTCGAAGTTCACCACGCCGGCCCGGGAGCGGGCCTTGGTGAACAGCTGCGCCTTGGCCTGGAAGTAGTCCTCCATGCCCGTGTGGAAGTCCATGTGTTCCGGGCTGAGGTTGTTGAAGACCGCCACGTCGAACACGCAGCCGTCGACCCGGCCGAGCACGAGCGCGTGGCTGGAGACCTCCATGGCGACCGACTTGACGCCGCGCTCGCGCATCACCGCGAAGAGCGCCTGCAGATCGGTGGCTTCGGGCGTGGTCCGCTCGGACTTCAGCCGCTCGTCGCCGATCCGGGACTCGACCGTGCCGATCAGGCCCGTGAGCCCGCCGCCGGACTTCTCGGCCGCGGCCCGCAGGCCGCCGTCGATCAGGTACGCGGTGGTGGTCTTGCCCGAGGTGCCCGTGATGCCGATCTGCAGCAGCTCGGCGCCCGGGTCGCCGTAGATCGACACGGCCAGCGCGCCCATCCGGGCCCGCGGGTTGTCGACCGTGAGGACCGGCAGGCCCGTCGCGGCGGCCCGTTCGGTGCCGGCGGGGTCGGTCAGGATCGCGGCGGCGCCCAGCTCGCGGGCCTGCGCGGCGAAGTCGGCACCGTGGAGGCGGGCGCCGGGCAGTGCCGCGTAGATGTCACCGGGGCGTACCGCGCGGGAATCGTGCGTGATGCCGGTGACCGCGGCCTCCGCCGCCGGCACGGCCGTGCCCAGCTGGTGTGCCAGGTCCGCCAGCGGGATCGGGCGGACGCGCTCGGGGCGGGGCGGGCCGGGGTGTTTGCCGGGGCCGTCCTGCTGGGCATTGGGGGACTGATCAGCATGTGACACGGCGGTGAGCGTACCGGGCCCATGGGCCTCGGGGCGAAGTGAGGGACGCGGTCGTGGGCGGTTCCCCACGTCCGGAGTGATGGTCATCACGAATCACCTCATTCGCCCGGCTTGAAGGCGACCGGCAGCCGCGGCGCCTCGGCACCGGTCGGCGGCACCTGGAGCGTCTTCAGCGCGAACTGCATGACCTGCTTGTAGATCGGGCCGCAGACCTGGCCGCCGAAGTAGCTGCCCTTGGTCGGATTCTGTACGGCGCAGTAGACGGTGATGCGGGGCTTGTCGGCGGGCGCGAAGCCGGCGAAGGAGGCCGTGTAACCGTGGTACCGGCCGGTCTTCGGATCCACCCGGTTGGAGGTGCCGGTCTTGCCGCCGACCCGGTAGCCGGGGATCTTCGCGGCGGTGCCGGTGCCCTCCTGGTCGTCGACCACCGATTCGAGCATCCGGGCGAGCGTCTTCGCGGTCTTCGGGCTCACCACGCGGGTCTTCTTCGGCTTGGGCCCGGCGGCGTACCGGCCGTCGGGGCCCTTCGTGCCGCGGACGAGCGAGGGCGCGATCCGCTCGCCGCCGTTGGCGATGGTGGAGTACACCGAGGCGGCCTGCACCGCGTTGAGCGAGAGGCCCTGCCCGAAGGGGATCGTGTACTGCTGCGAGGTGCTCCAGTCCTGCGGCTTCGCCAGGATGCCCGCGGTCTCGCCGGGGAAGCCCAGCCCGGTCGGCTGCCCGATGCCGAACTTCCGCAGGTAGGAGTGGAGCACCTGATTGGCCTCGCGCTGGGTCTTGCCCAGCTGCTCGACGGACAGGATGGTGCCGATGTTGCTGGACTTGGCGAGCACGCCGTTGAGCGTGAGGTGCCAGGTCGGATGGTCGATGTCGTCGGCGAAGAGCCGGTCGCCGCGGTGCAGCCGGTTCGGGACGGTGACGTGCGTGGAGGGGGTCGCGGCGCCCTCCTCCAGTACGGCGGCGAGCGACATCAGCTTGCTGGTCGAACCTGGCTCGAAAGCATCGCTCAGGGCGGCGTTGCCGAGCGCGTCGGCGTCGGAGCGGGAGATGTCGTTCGGGTCGAACGCGGGGGCGTTGGCCAGCGCCAGCAGCTCGCCGGTCTTCGTGTCCTGCACGACGACGTAGCCGCGGTCGGCCCTGGACTTCTCGACCTGCTCGGTAATGGCCTGCTGCGCGGCCCACTGGATGTCCCGGTTCAGGGTCAGTTCGACGTCCGTACCGGGCACCGCGGGGTGCTCCTGGGTGTCGGCGGTGGGCACCCGCCGGCCGCCGGACTGGGCGTACACGAGCTTGCCGTCCTTGCCCGCCAGCTTCTTGTCCAGCATGGCCTCCAGGCCGCCCGCGCCCTTGCCGTCGGAGTTCATGAACCCGAGCACTCCGGAGGCCAGCTCCTTGTTCGGGTAGACCCGCTTGCTGTGCTCGTCGGCGAAGATCCCGAGCAGGACGTTGGGCCGCGGCCGGCTCTTCGGCGCGGCCTGCGCCTTGACGTCCAGCGCGTTCCGCAGGTCCTTGATCTGCTTCCAGACCTGGGGGCTCCGGCGGTGCGCGAGCAGGACGTAACGGGAGCGGGACTTGGAGAGCTTTTCGGCCAGTTCCTTCTGCGGCTCCCCGAGGATCGGCGCGAGCAGTGCGGCGGCCTTCTGGGGCGCGTCATCGATCTTGATCTTGTCGGGCGCCAGCAGGCTGGGGTCCGCGGTGATGTCGTACGCGTCCACGCTGGTGGCCAGGTCCACGCCGTCCCGGTCGGTGATCGCGCCGCGCTCGGCGGCGAGGGTGACCGGCACGTACCGGTTGACGTTGGCCTTGGCGGCGTACGTGTCGGCGTTCACCGCCTGCACCTGGAACAGCCGCACCGCGAAGACCAGCATGACCAGCGTCAGCGCCACCGCCACCAGGCGGAGCCGCGGACGCGGGCTGCCGAGGCGGATGGCGGCCGGCGCCCCGCTGCGGGGACGGGGCGGCCGCGGCGTCGCGGGGCGCTTCTTGGCGGCGGGGCGCTGCTGCGCGGCGGGCCGCTTCTGCGGGGCGGGGCGGCCGTCGGCGGAACGGGCGGCGGACGGGGCACGCTTCGGTTCGCGCCGGGCGTCCGAGGGGCGCTTGGCGGCGGCCGGGCGCCGGTCGGCCGGACGGGGGACGGCGCGGCCGTCACCGGCCGCACGGCCGTCGGCGGAGCGGCCGCCGGACCGGCGGGGCTCGCCACGGCCCGACGCGCCCTGTGCGGGGCGCGGGACACGGCGCGGTCCGGCGTCGGCGGGGCGGGCCGGGCCGCGGCGGGCGCGCTGCTCGCGCCGGTTCTCGGGGTCCCTGGGGTCCCTCGGTTCGCTCACTGCTCCCCCTCCGTCTCCGTCCGGTCAGCGGGCGATGCGGGCGCGGCGTCCTGCCTCACGGGCTCACCCGCCGGGAGTCGTCGGGGCGGGCTTCGGGGAGGCGGTGCCGGACGGCTCGTCCGACGGCGTGCCGGACGGCGTGCCCGAGGGCTCACCGGACGGCGTGAGCGTCCCGGAGAGGGCCGGCGGGAGGCTCTCCTTGGCCCCCATCGGCACGGGCTGCCCCGTGGCTTCGGAGGGCACGCCGCGCACCGTGCCGTCCGGGTTCAGGAAGGCCGGGTCGCCGCCGGGCACCATGCCCAGCCGGCGGGCCCGCTTCTCCAGGGAGCCGGGCGCCGAGTAGCCGTCCACCTCCTGCTGGAGGGCCTGCTGTTCGTCCGTCAGCTCGGCGGTGCGCTTCTCCAGCCTGCTCAGCTCGAAGGAGCCCTGGTTGAGGGCGGAGTTGAGCAGCAGCAACGTGATCAGGCCGGACCCGAGCAGCACCACGACCAGCAGCACGAACGGCGTACGCGCCGCGGTGCTCGCACCGGAGGGGAGCAGGGCGGCCAGCCGCCCGCTCCCCGTACCGCGGAGCCGCCCGGGTCCGGTCACGCGTTGTCCTCCCGGATGCGTTCGGCGCCGCGCAGCCGGGCCGGCGCCGCCCTGCGGTTCTCCGCGATCTCCGCCTCCGTGGGCAGCTCGGCGCCCCGGGTCAGCAGCTTCAGACGCGGCTGGTACTGCTCCGGCACGACCGGCAGTCCGGGCGGTGCCGTGTTGGCGGCACCCGTCGCGAACACCTGCTTGACCAGCCGGTCTTCGAGCGAGTGGTAGGACAGGACGGCGATCCGGCCGCCGACGGCGAGCGCCTTCACCGCGTTCGGCACGGCGCGTTCGAGTACCGACAGCTCGCCGTTGACCTCGATGCGCAGCGCCTGGAACGTCCGCTTGGCGGGGTTGCCGCCGGTGCGCTTGGCGGCCTGCGGCAGTGCGTCCCGGATCAGCTCGACCAGCCGCGCGCTGTTCGTGAACGGCTCCTTCTCGCGCTCCCGCACGATCGCCGAGACGATCCGCTTGGCCTGCTTCTCCTCGCCGTAGGACCGCAGGATCCGCACGAGCTCGCCCGGTGCGTAGCTGTTGAGGACCTCGGCCGCGCTCATGCCGGTCGTCTGGTCCATCCGCATGTCCAGCGGGGCGTCCTGGGCGTACGCGAAGCCGCGGTCGGCCTCGTCCAGCTGCATCGAGGAGACACCCAGGTCGAACAGGACGCCCTGGACGCGGGGCACGGACAGCCGGGCCAGCACCTCCGGCAGCTCGTCGTAGACGGCGTGCACGAGGGTCGCGCGGTCCCCGAAGGGGGCCAGGCGCTCCCCCGCGAGCTTCAGGGCCGAGGGGTCGCGGTCCAGGCCGATCAGGCGCGCCGCGGGGAACGTCGACAGCAGCGCCTCGCTGTGTCCCCCCAGTCCGAGCGTGCAGTCGACGACGACCGCACCGGGCTCGGCGAGCGCCGGGGCGAGCATGTCCAGGCAGCGCTGGAGCATGACGGGGACGTGGCGGGTGTTGCTGCTGTTCATGCGCCTTCCGATGAGGAGGGCGGCGGATACCGCCCCCTCGGGGAAGGTGCCCACCTGCCGTTGGCCGACGGAGGCCGTGGTTCCCCGCGCGCGGGACTTTCGGGATCCAAGGAGAGTCTCACGCCTCCCACTTCGCGTCACTTTAGTCCACTCATCCCTTCGGTCAACCAACTGGTCGGGCGCGTCCTGAAGCCGCCGTCAGGGGGCTGCGGAACGCCGTCGTCCGGGTGTTGGGAAGCGCACGGATTCACTCGTACAGGGGAAGGTCGGTCATCCTTGTGGGTTACCTCACAGGAATGGCCCGTTGACCCGCTATGCCCGCCCTCACAAGGGGTGCTCCGGCGCAGCAGCGACTACTTTTATGGCTATGTCGATATCCGCGTCGCAGCCGCAGTCCCCGTCCGACGACCACGCCGCCGCTTCGGGCGGTTCGGTCATCGACCACATCGTCGAAGCCAACGCCCGGTACGCCGACAAGTTCGCCGACCCGGAGCTGAGCGCCCGGCCCGCCCAGAAGGTCACCGTCGTGACCTGCATGGACGCCCGGCTCAACCTTCCCGAGGCGCTGGGGCTGGAGGTCGGCGACCTCCACACCCTGCGCAACGCCGGCGGTGTGATCACCGATGACATCATCCGCTCCCTGACCATCAGCCAGCGCGCGCTGGGCACCCGTTCCGTCGTGGTCATCCACCACACGGGCTGCGGCATGCAGACCCTGACCGAGGACTTCCGCCAGGAACTCGCCGACGAGGTCGGCCAGCGCCCGGCCTGGGCGGTGGAGTCCTTCAAGGACGTGGACGTCGACGTCCGCCAGTCGGTGCAGCGCCTCCGTACCTCGCCGTTCCTGCTCCACACGGACGACATCCGCGGCTTCGTCTTCGATGTGACGACGGGTCTGCTCCGTGAGGTGGACCCGCAGGGCTGAGCCCGCTGGTCCCTCGTTCGCCGGCGCGTCGTCGACGCGCCGGCGAACATGCTTTCCGGCCATCGCCCCTGCCGGTGACCGGTGCCCACGGTTCCGAGTTATCCACAGCCCATGACGCGAAGCCGCGCCAACGGCAAGAATGCGTAGGTGACGTCGTGTCCGGCCCCGCCGGGCACGGTGCCGCACGGGGTGGGCCGGACCAGGAAAGAGGCGCCGGCCCGGAAACAGGGGAAGCCCCGCTCCACGCGAGCGCGGGAAAGGGCCGAGGAGGGCCGGGTGACGACCTATGACGAGCCAGCGAGCCTCAGAGATCTGACCGCCACAGCCGAGCGTGTCCGCCGGTCGGTGGAGGGCGTGATCGAGGGCAAGCCCGAGGTCGTACGCCTCGCGCTGACCGTGCTGCTCGCCGAGGGCCACCTCCTCATCGAGGACGTACCGGGTGTCGGCAAGACCATGCTGGCCAAGGCGCTCGCCCGGTCCGTCGACTGCTCGGTGCGGCGCATCCAGTTCACCCCCGACCTGCTGCCCTCGGACATCACCGGCGTCAGCGTCTTCGACCAGCGGCAGCGCGACTTCGAGTTCAAGCCGGGCGCCGTCTTCGCCCAGGTCGTCATCGGCGACGAGATCAACCGCGCCTCCCCCAAGACCCAGTCCGCGCTGCTGGAGGCGATGGAGGAGCGCCAGGTCACCATGGACGGCCGGACGTACGCCCTGCCGAGCCCCTTCATGGTGGTCGCCACGCAGAACCCCCTGGAGATGGAGGGCACCTACCCCCTCCCCGAGGCGCAGCGGGACCGCTTCCTGGCCCGTGTGTCCATCGGCTATCCCGGCCCCGAGGCCGAGCTGCAGATGCTGGACGTGCACGGCGGCAGGTCCCCGCTGGACGACATCCAGCCGGTCGCGCACGCGCACGAGATCGTGAAGATGGTCGAGGCGGTGCGGACGGTGCACGTCGCGGACCCGGTGCGCAGATACGCCGTCGAGCTGGTCTCCGCCACGCGCAACCACCCCGACCTGCGGCTCGGCGCCTCCCCGCGGGCGACGCTCCATCTGCTGCGCGCCGCGAAGGCCGCGGCCGCCCTCGCCGGACGGGAGTACGTCCTCCCGGACGACCTCCAGTCGCTGGCCGTCGCGGTCCTCGCGCACCGGCTGCTGCCCACCGCGCAGGCCCAGCTGAACCGCCGCTCCGCCGAACAGGTGGTCCTGGAGATCCTGCACCACACCCCGGTGCCCGACCCCGCGGCCCAGTGGCCCCCGGCCTCGCGGAGTTACTGATGCCGGCCGCGAGCGGGGGGACCGAGGGGCCGCCGGCCGGCCGGGCGTACGGGCCGCCCGGCGCGCCGGAGGACAGCGGCTCCGCGGCCTCGGGCCTGCCGGCCGGGGGTGGACTGCGGGCCGCGCTGGGCGGGCTGACGACCCGCGGACGGTCGTTCCTCGCGGCCGGCGTCGCGGCGGCGGTCTGCTCGTACGTCCTGGGCCAGGCCGACCTGCTCCGGGTCGGCCTGCTGCTGGCCTCGCTCCCCCTCGTCTGCGTGGCCGTGCTGCACCGCACCCGCCATCGGGTGGCGGGCGGCCGCGCCCTCTCCCCCGCCCGGATCTCCGCGGCCTCCGAGACCCGGGTCCGGCTGCGCGTCGAGAACGTCTCCCGGCTGCCGACCGGCGTCCTGATGCTCCAGGACCACGTGCCGTACGTCCTCGGGCCGCGGCCGCGCTTCGTCCTGGACCGGGTGGAGGCGGGCGGCCACCGGGAGCTGTCCTACCGCGTCCGCTCGGACCTGCGCGGCCGCTATCCCCTCGGGCCGCTGCAGCTGCGCCTGTCCGACCCGTTCGGCATGTGCGAGCTGACCCGGTCCTTCAGCGCGCAGGACGTCCTCACGGTGGTCCCCCGGGTCGAGCCGCTGCCCCCGGTACGGCTGGCCGGCGAGGCCTCCGGGTACGGCGACGGGCGGCACCGTGCGCTCGCGCTGGCGGGCGACGACGACGTGATCCCCCGTGGCTACCGCCACGGCGACGACCTGCGGCGGGTGCACTGGCGCTCCACCGCGCGCCACGGCGAGCTGATGGTCCGCCGCGAGGAACAGCCCCAGCAGGCCCGCTGCACGATCCTGCTGGACACCCGCGGCTCGGCCCACCGGGGCTCCGGCCCGGACTCCCCGTTCGAGTGGGCGGTCGCGGGCGCCGCGTCGGTCGGGATGCACCTGCTGGAGCACGGCTTCTCGGTACGCCTGCTGACCGACGCCGGCAGCTCCGTGGCGGGTACGGACGGCGCGGGCGGCTTCTCCGGCGGCGCGGCCGACGCGGCGGGACTGCTGCTGGACACCCTGGCCGTCGTCGACCACTCCGAGGAGCCCGGCCTGTCCCGCGCCTACGACGTGCTGCGCGGCGGCAACGAGGGCCTGCTGATCGCCTTCCTCGGTGACCTGGACGAGGAGCAGACCGTGCTGGCGGGGCGGCTGCGCCGGAGCAGCGGGGCGGCGGTGGCCTTCGTGCTGGACGGCGACGCCTGGAGCGGTGCAGCGGCGGCCGGCCCCGAAGCGGCGCCCGCGCCGCTCCCCCTGGCCGACCGGCTGCGCCTGCTGGGCGACGCCGGCTGGACGGCCCTCCCGGTGACGCCGCGGGACACGCTCCCCGCCCTGTGGCGGCTCGCCGACCCCGCCCGCACCCCCCGGACGCCGCAGAACCCTCCCGGCACGGCAGCGCCCCACGGGCCGGCGGGCGGGTCCCCCGGACGGCCGGTCGGCGGACAGGGACCGACCGGGACGTACGGATCGAGTGGTGCGTACGGACCGGGTGGGGCATACGGGCCGGGTAGTGCGTACGGGCCCGGGGCGCCGCCTCGGGCCGACGGCCGGAAGGGGGCGGGGCGATGAGCGGCCGTGCGCGGCTCGCGGTGTGCGCGATGGTGGCGACGCTCAGCGCCGCATGTGCGCTGCTGCCGCTGGTGGAGCCGATCGGCTGGATGTTCCAGGCGGCGGCCCTCCTCGGGCTGGTGATCGTGGCCGGCGCGCTGGCCCGCCGGGTTCCGCTGGCCCGCCCGCTGACCGTCGCGGCCCAGGCCCTGACCGGGCTCCTGCTGCTCACCCTGCTGTTCGCCCGCGGCCAGGCGGTCGCCGGGGTGCTGCCCGGCCCCGACGCCTTCCACGAGTTCGGCCAGCTCCTCCAGGAGGGCGCGTCCGACGTCGGCCGGTACGCCATACCGGCCCCGGTGACCACCGGCATCCGGCTGCTGCTGGTCGGCGGCGTGCTGGTGATCGGCCTGATCGTGGACGCGCTCGCCGTGACGTACCGCAGCGCGGCGCCCGCCGGCCTCCCGCTGCTCGCGCTGTACTCCGTCGCCGCCGGGCTGGCCAAGGACGGCGCGGGCTGGCTGTGGTTCCTGGTGGCGGCCGCCGGGTACCTCCTCCTGCTGCTCGCCGAGGGCCGCGACCGGCTGTCCAGGTGGGGCCGGGTGTTCGGCGGCGGCCCGACGACCGCGGGCCGCCCGTACGCCGCCGGGCCCGTGCCGCCCGGTGGAGCCGCGCCCGCCCCGATCCGTACGGGCCGCCGGATCGGCGCGCTCGCCCTGGGTATCGCCCTCGTCGTCCCGGCCGCGCTGCCCTCGCTGAGCGGGGGCCTGCTGGACATGAGCGGCCGCGGCGGGGCCGGCTCCGCCGGCGGCACGATCTCCGCGGTGAACCCGCTGGTGTCCCTCCAGGACAGCCTCAACCAGCCCGAGGACCGCGAGGTCCTGAACTACCGCACGACCACGCCCGACACCCGCGATCTGTACCTGCGGATCGTCGCCCTCGACCAGTTCGACGGGGCGGCCTGGAAGCCGTCGCAGCGCACGGTCGTGGACGTACCGGACCGGCTGCCAGCCCCGCCGGGGCTGGCCCCTGACGTGGACACCACCGCGGTGAACACCTCGGTGTCCGCCGCCCGGTGGTACGCGCAGAACTGGCTCCCGATGCCCTATCCCGCCTCCCGGGTCGACATACCCGGCCGCTGGCGCTTCGAGCCGGAGGGCCGCACCCTGGTCGGCGACCGCGGCCAGAACACCCGCGGGGCCCGGTACCAGGTGGAGAGCCTGATCGTGCGCCCGACGGCCCGGCAGCTGGCCGACGCCCCGCGGCCGCGGCCCGCCCTGCGGCGCGAGTACACACGGGTGCCCGACTCGCTGCCCCCGGTGGTCGAGCGGACGGCGCGACAGGTGACGCGGGGCGCCCGCTCGGACTACGCCAAGGCGGTCCGGTTGCAGGACTGGTTCGCGCTGCGGGGCGGCTTCACGTACAACACCGATGTCCGGGCGGGCAGCGGCACCCGGGCCATCGAGCGCTTCCTGGAACAGAAGCAGGGCTTCTGCGTCCACTTCGCCTTCTCGATGGCGGCGATGGCCCGCACGCTGGGCATCCCCGCGCGGGTCGCGGTCGGCTTCACCCCGGGCGGCAAGCGGGCCGACGGCTCGTACTCGGTCGGCCTGAAGGACGCGCACGCCTGGCCCGAGGTGTACTTCGAGGGTGTCGGCTGGACGCGCTTCGAGCCGACGCCCAGCCGGGGCAGCGTGCCGGACTACACGGTCACCGCGGACGCCCCGGACGAGGCGGACCCGGGCCGCGCCGAGCCACTGCCGGGCCGGACCGCCGCGCCGGAGCCCGCGCCGTCCACGGACGGCGGGACCTGCCCGCCGGACCAGCGCCGGGTGGCCGAGTGCGGGGCGCTGCCCCAGGCGTCCGGCGGCGGCCCGGCCGACGACGGGCCGGCGCCGGGGGCCGTGGCGGCCGGCGCGCTCGCCGCACTGCTGGTGCTGATGCTGCCGGCGGTACCACTCCTCTGGCGCATCCGCAGCCGCGCCCGCCGCCTCGCCGAGAACCGCGCCGCTCCCGCGGCCTCCGGGCACAGCGCCGCGGGCTTCCCCCGGTCGTCCCGGCCGTCCCTGCCTGGCGATTCCCGCGCAGGCGGCTCCGAGCCGCTGACAGGTGCGGCCACCACCGGGTCGGCCGGCGCCGGTTCCCGGCCCGGAGGCGCCGACCCCCGCCCGGCCGTGCTCGGCCCCTGGCGGGAGCTGGTGGATTCGGGCTGGGACTACGGCATCGTCCCGGACGACGCGCTGACGCCGCGGAAGGCGGCCGAGCGGATCGTACGCGTCGGCGAGCTGACAGGCCCTGCGGCGGAAGCGGCCCACCGGGTCGCCGGCGCGGTGGAGCAAGCCCTCTACGCGCCGCGTCCCGCGGCCACGCCGGGGCTGGCCGATGACGTACGCCAGGTCCGCACCGGCCTGCACGCCGCCGCCTCCCGAGCCCAGCGCCTGCGCGCCCTCCTCGCCCCGCCCTCCGCGGCCCGCCTCCTGTGGTCCGCCTCCGCCCGCGCCTCCGCCCTCGTGGGACGCCTCCGCATGGCGGCACCGGGGAGGTCGGCGGCCCGGTAGGCGGCCCGGTGAACAGCCCAGCAGGCGCGGCCCTGCGGGGCGCCGGCGCGCCGGACCACAGGGGGCCGACGGAGTGAGGGCGAGCCGGGGCCCACCCGGCTCGCGGGAGCCCGGTGATCGGGGGCGAGGCTCGGCTCGGCATGGCGTACGGCCTCGGCATGGCGTACGGCAAGGGTGTGGCCCGGTCCCCGGTGGTTACCTGGGGCCGGGCCACACTCTCGAAGAACTTGCGGCCTCCCGTCGGAACCCCGTGCGCCGGATGCCCCGTGCGCCGGAGGCGTTGCCCGGTTCAGCGGGGCCGGCGTTCAGCGGGGCCGGCGACAGTGTGCAGGCGCGCCGGCGAGGGAGACGGGACGGGGACGTACGGCGGCGCGAAGGCGGGCGGCAGCGGGCGCCGGGAGGACGACGGGCGCTCCGCCGGACGGCAGGCGTCGCGGAACCGCACGCGGCCGGAAGCGCACGCAGGCGTGCTCCACCGGCCGACCGGGGTCGGAGGGGCTCAGTGGCCCTGTTCGTCCCTGCGGCGCTGCCAGCGTTCCTCGATGCGGTCCATCATCGAGCGCCGCGACCGGGAGGTACGGCGGGGCTGTCCGCCCCCGCCACCGCCTGGGGCGGCCCCCGCTCCGGTCTGCTGCTGCTCACCCGGCTTGGGTGCCTTGCGCCAGCTGGTGACGGCCAGGACCGCGCAGCCGAGCATCACGAGGAAGCCCACCACGCTGATCCAGATCTGCTGTGCGACCATTCCGGCCATGAGGAGCGCGATACCTACCAGGAAGCCCACGACCGCTTGGTAGACCCGTCGCCGGGTGTACGTACGCAGCCCGCTTCCCTCAAGCGCTGTCGCGAACTTCGGATCTTCGGCGTACAGCGCTCGCTCCATTTGCTCGAGCATGCGCTGCTCGTGCTCCGAGAGCGGCACGGAGTCCTCCTACTCGTCGGTCGCGGGGGGCGACCGGGTGCGACCCTTTCAGGATAGGCAGGGAATCGCCCCCGTGAAACCCGCCCCTCTACGCCAATTCACTGTCCGCGCCACCATGGTGGCCGGTGGTGATGCACCCTGCATTCCCCAACCGCCCTCACGCCATGCCGGACGTTGTACCTCCGATCATACGGGGCGAAGCGGCTGATCGGGGGCCCTGTGGCCGACTGCACCTGCCGACCGGTGTCCGCTCCGGGGCGAGCGACCGGCCGGTGCGGGTGCCGCGGCCCGTCAGCCGCGCTCGGCCAGTACGTGCAGCTGGGTGGCTACGGAGTGGAAAGCGGGCAGCTCCGCGGCCGCCGCCTCCAGCTTGAGCAGGGCGTCCATGGCACCCGGCTCGGTGTCCACGAGCACGCCGGGGACCAGGTCGGCGAAGACCCGTACGCCGTGCACGGCGCCGACCTCCAGGCCGGTACGGGTGACCAGCTCGGTGAGCTGCTCGGCGGTGAAGCGGCGCGGTACCGGGTCGCCGTCGCCCCAGCGCCCCGCGGGGTCGCTCAGGGCGCGCTGCGCCTCCGTGAAGTGGCCGGCGAGGGCGCGGGCCAGCACCGCGCCGCCCAGGCCGGCGGCGAGCAGGCTCAGCGTGCCGGCGGGGCGCAGCGCCTCGACGGCGTTGCGGACGCCCTCGGCGGGGTCGTCGACGTACTCCAGGACGCCGTGGCAGAGCACCGCGTCGTAGCCGCCACGCTCGACGACCTCGAAGAGGCCGTGCGCGTCCCCCTGGACGGCACGCACCCGCTCGGCCACGCCCTCCTCGGCCGCCCGGCGCTCCAGGGCGAACAGGGCGTTCGGGCTGGGGTCGACCACGGTGACGCGGTGGCCGAGGCGGGCGACGGGCACGGCGAAGTTGCCGGTGCCGCCGCCGGTGTCCAGGACGTCGAGGGCGTCACGCCCGGCGGCCTTGGCCCGGCGCTCCAGGGCGTCCTTCAGGACCTCCCAGACCACGGCGGTACGAAGGGATGCGCGCGGGCGCAGCGGGTCAGACACGGCGGGTGGCTCCTCGCGAGGACATGTACTGATGAGGCGCCTCCCACCCTATGGGGTCGCACCGCCTCCGCCACGACCGAGCACGGCCGAACCGCTCCGGAGGCCCCTCGGAAGCCCGCTCCCGGCCTTCCTGGCCGCACGTATCGGCGCGCACCCGCCGCCCTCCCCGGTTGCACGCCCCGGAAAGCTCCGCGACACTCCGGCCGGCCCCGGATTCGCCGGGTGTCCGGGCAGCGAATTCCTTCCGGCCGCCGCCGCGGAAATGCGGGCCGCCGTCCGGTTCGGGGTGCGGAAGCCGCCCTCCGCCCGGGCCGGGAATGAGAGCCCGCAACGGGAAACCCGGCGGATTACGGAAAGGGAAGAGAGTCGGCGGAGAGCGGCAAGGGCAACCGGGAAGGCAGCAGGCACGGAGAAGGCCGCGGGCACGCGGACACTGAGAATCGCAGGCACGGAATGCGCTCCTGACGCTCCGGATGCCTCCGACGCTTCCGGTGGACATGCTCCGGTGGGCGTGAAATGCGCCCGGCATTCACCGGGAACCGCCTCCCGGAAGCCGGCCCCGGTCCGCCTTTCCCGCGCCGGGCGCGGCCTCGGGTTCGTACGGTCGGCCGCCACTGCCCCGGTCTCCGGCGGTCACCCCGCGCGGGACCGCGGTGGCGGGAGGAGGGGCTGGAGGGCGAGGAGGCGTTCCACGAGGCGGAGGAAGTGGGCGGTGGCGCGGAGGAGGTCGTCGGCCTCGCGGGGGCCGGCCGCGCCGGGTATGCCGGCCTCCGCGCGGGCCCGGCGCTCGGCGCCGGCCTCGAACAGGGCGCTCCACTCGGCTAATTCGGGCGCGACCTCGGGCAGCACCTCCCAGGCGCTGCGGATGCGTTGGCGGCGGCGGAGGGTGGGCTCGGGCCGGCCCCGCACGGCGAGGACGGCGGCAGCGCCCCGCAGGGCGGCGAGATGGGCGGTCGCGAAGCGCTCGTTGGGGGTTTCCAGGGAGGCGGCCTCTTCCAGGCCGCGCTGGGCCTTGGTGAGCAGCTCCAGGGCGGCGGGCGGGGCGCCCGTCCGGCGCAGAACGGGATGGACATCGCTCGGGGGACCGTACGCAGCGGAACCTGCCCCATGGGGACGAGTTGCCATGACGAACCTCCTGTCGTCGCATAACGGTTCGGAACCGCTCACACCATCGTGAGGCACACCACTGACAATCGGCCTGACCTGGACTTTCCCCCTGTAGCCGAGATCACGCCCCGGAAACACCACGAAAACCCCCGGCCGACTTGCGCACACCCCGGCACCGTGCGGCATACTTTTTGAACTGACTGGTCAGTTCAAGAGGGAGGGAACGTGGACAGCACCCCGCACGGGGCGGCGGTCAAGGCCCAAGGACTCGGGGTCAAAGGACCTCGCGGCTGGGCGTTCCAGGACGTCGACATCACGGCCGAGCCCGGCGCGCTGATCGCAATCGAGGGGCCGTCCGGCTCGGGCCGTACGTGTCTGCTGCTCGCGCTCACCGGACGCATGAAGACCGCGGCGGGCAAGGCCCGCGTGGCCGGCCTGTCACTGCCGAAGAAGATGGCCGCCGTACGGGGGGTCACGTCGCTGGCCCATGTGCCCGGCGTCTCCGAGCTCGACCCGGCCTTCACGGTCGCCGAGCACCTGCACGAACGCGCCCTGCTGGAGCGCCGCTTCGGCGGCCCCGTACGCGCGCTGCTGCGCCCGCGCCGTGAGCGCCGGGCCGAGGCCCGGGGCCGGATCGACACCGCACTGGAGGCCGCGGGCCTCGACCCGGAGACGCTGCCCAAGGGCGTGCGGACCTCCGTACGGGACCTGGAACGGCTGGAGGCGCTGCGGCTGTCCGTCGCGCTGGCGCTCATCGGCTCGCCGCGGCTGCTGGCCGTCGACGACACCGACATGAAGCTGTCGGACGAGGAACGGGTGCAGGCCTGGGCGATGCTCCGCGGGCTGGCCGAGGCCGGCACGACGGTACTGGCGGTGTGCAGCCAGGCGCCCGAGGACGCGGTCGTGGTCTCCACGGCGCGCCGCCCGGAGAAGCCGCGGCCCGAGCAGGCCGAGCAGGCCCCGGAGGACTCGACGGCCGGGCCGGACGCGTCCGAAGCCCCGGAGGGCGGCACGGAGAAGCCGGACGCCGCTACGGGCACCGAGAAGAACATGAAGAACGAGGAGGGGGCGGCGGATGCGCTCGCCGAAGCTGGCCGCGCTTGAGCTGAAGCGGTTCGGCAGGGGGAAGTTGCCGCGCGCGGCGCTGGTGGCCCTGCTGTTGCTGCCGCTGCTCTACGGGGCGCTCTACCTGTGGTCCTTCTGGGACCCGTACTCGCGCCTGGACAAGATCCCGGTCGCGCTGGTCAACTCCGACCGGGGCGCCTCGGCCGAGGGCCAGAAGGTCAACGCCGGTGACGACCTGGTCGAGGGGCTGAAGGAGAGCGACACCTTCGACTGGCACCCCGTGAACGCCGGCGACGCCTCCAAGGGGCTGGAGTCCGGCGCGTACTACCTGTCGCTGACCGTTCCCCAGGACTTCAGCAAGCGGATCGCGTCCAGCTCCGGCGACGACCCGGTGACCGGCGAGCTGAAGGTCCGTACGAACGACGCGAACAACTACATCGTCGGGCAGATCTCGCGGTCGGTCTTCTCCGAGGTGCGCGCTGCGGCCTCCGCGAAGTCCTCGCGCACCTTCCTCGACAAGATCTTCGTGTCCTTCTCCGACCTGCACGACAAGACCAAGGAAGCGGCCGACGGCGCCTCCGAGCTGAAGGGCGGCATCGGGAAGGCCAAGAAGGGCACCGGTGACCTGAAGGACGGTCTGGGCACCGCCAAGAAGGGCAGCGGCGACCTGGCCGACGGCGTGGACACCGCCAAGAAGGGCAGCCACGACCTGGCGAACGGCCTGAAGGATCTGGACTCCGGGGCCGGCAGGCTCGACACGGGGGCCGGCAAGCTCTCGACGGGCGCGGGCCGGGTGGCCGACGGCACCCAGCAGCTCGCCGACAAGGTCAACGCGGCGAACAAGGAGTACGGCCCCTTCGTGCGCGCGCACGGCAAGGAGATCGGCGAGGCCGCGCGCCTCGTGGCCGACGGTTCGCAGGCCGTACGGGACAACCTCGACAAGCTCCCGAAGGCCGCGTCCGACGGCGCCACGACCTCCCGTGCGCTGGCAAATCAAGTGGCGACCTTCTACAAGCTGCGCTGCGAGAAGTCTCTGACCGACCGCGACCCGTCCTGCACCACGCTCAAGGACATGCGCGACAGGTCCGACGCGGCGGCCGACAAGGCCGAGGAGGTCAGCGGGCTGGTCAAGAACGAGAAGAACCTCGCCCAGCTGAACAAGGACCTCGGCACGCTGCACAAGCTGGCCGTCACCCTGGCCGATCACGGTCCCACGCTGGGCAAGGACCTGGATGCCGCCGTCCAGCAGATCAACCAGCTCAACAAGGGCGCGCACACGGTGGCCACCGGAGCCGACAAGCTGGCCACCGGAGCGGGCGACCTGCACAAGGGCACCGGCACCGCCAAGAAGGGCGGCAGCGACCTGGACAGCGGTCTGGGCAGGCTGCAGACCGGCGCCGGCGACCTCGACGAGGGCATGGGCAAGCTCAAGAACGGCGCCGACACCCTCAACGGCGGCATGTTCAAGCTCTCGGACGGCTCCTCGAAGCTGTCCGACGGACTGCACGACGGCGTCAAGAAGATCCCGGACTACGACAAGGACCAGCGGGACTCGCGGACGAACGTGATGTCCGACCCGGTGCAGCTCGCCTCGGACTCGGCCCACAAGGCGCCCAACTACGGCACGGGCTTCGCGCCGTACTTCATCCCGCTGTCCCTCTGGGTCGGCGCGATGGTCGCCTACATGCTGATCCAGCCGCTGAACCGGCGTGCGCTGGCGGCCGGCGCGAGCGCCTGGCGGACCGCGGTGTCCGGCTGGCTCCCGGTGTTCGCCATCGGGGTGCTGCAGATCGCCGCCCTGATGTCCGTGCTGCACTTCGGGCTGGGCCTGGAGATGATGCACGCGGCGGGCACGATCGGCTTCCTGGTGCTGGCCACGGCCTGCTTCTCGGCGATCGTGCAGTGGCTGAACGCGCAGTTCGGCGCGGCGGGCCGGATCCTGGTCCTGGCGCTGCTGATGCTCCAGCTGACCTCCGCGGGCGGTACGTACCCCGTGCAGACCAGCCCCGGGTTCTTCAACGCGCTCCACCCGTACCTGCCGATGACGTACATCGTCGGGGGCCTGCGCCGCCTCATCACGGGCGGTGACCTGACACCCGTGTGGCAGGGCAGCATCGTGCTGGCGCTCTTCACCGTGGGCGCGCTCGCGCTCACCACGTGGACCGCGCGCGGCCGGCAGGTCGTACGGATGAAGGACCTGCACCCGGAGCTCAGCCTGTGAGCGCGCGCACCGCGGCGTCGGGGTCCCGGGCGGCGACGTCCGGGGCCCGGCGGGTCACCTCCGCTGCGCGTCCCGCGAGGGCGGGCGCCGCGGTGCCGCCCGCAACGGGCACAATCGCCTCCATGGACAGCTCCAACACGCGTCGTGAGGCGACCCGGCGCAAGCTCTTCGAGGCCGCGGTGACACTCATCGCCGAACAGGGTTTCTCCTCCACCACGGTGGACGAGATCGCCGAGCGGGCGGGCGTGGCGAAGGGCACGGTCTACTACAACTTCGCGAGCAAGAACGTGCTCTTCGAAGAGCTGCTGCGGCACGGCGTGGAGATGCTGGCCGGCTCGCTCCAGAACGCCGCCGACGAGGTGGCCGAACGCGGCGGCTCCCGGATCGACGCGCTGGACGCGATGATCCACGCGGGGCTGTACTTCATCTCCCAGTACCCGGCGCTCACCCAGCTCTACGTGGCCGAGCTGTGGCGCACGAACCGGACGTGGAACACCACGCTGATGATGGTGCGGGAGCGGGCCGTCTCCGTGGTCGCCGAGGTCATCCGCGAGGCGGTGGCGGCCGGCGAGCTGAGCGAGGAGATCGACATCCCGCTGACCGCGTCAGCGCTCTTCGGGATGGTGCTGGTGGCCGCGCTGGACTGGCAGTCCTTCCAGCCCGACCGGTCGATCGACGACGTGCACGCGGCGCTCTCCCGCCTCCTCCAGGGGCGGGTGAGCGGTCATCAGGGCGAGGGCGGCGCAGGTGCCGTGGCCGCACCGGGGCCGTCCTGAGGATGAGCACCCAGCCCTGAGTACCCGTACTCAGTGGAGGAGATGAGTAGGTACGCGGATGGGCCGCGACCTGCGCGGACGGGAGAGTGGAGACCACGGAGGGGAAGCCGGCACCGGCACCGCCGACACGGGGCGGCGGAACGGTGCGGCCTCCCCGACGTGGCAGGGGGAGCCACGGGGGAAACGGGGCTCCACGGGGGGCACGGGGGAACGGGGCTCCACGCTCCACGGGGGAGCACGGGGGAAGCACGGGGGCCCCGGGAAATCCCGGGGAGTACGGGGGAAGCACGGGGGCTCCGGGGAAACCCGGAGGAACGGGGGAAGCACGGGGGACGCGCTGTCCTGGTCGGATCGAAGGGGGAACGATCCGTGCCAGGGCAGCGCGCTTTTTCGTGCCCCGGTGTTGCATCCGGGTTTTCGTGACCCGGTTCTCGTGTCCGGGCCCCGGCGCGGGAGGCCGCCCGGCGGCGTTGTCAGTGGTCGCCGATAAAGTCACGGACATGGCACGGATTGCGGTGATCGGCGCCGGGACGGGCGCGATGGCGGCCGCCGCCCGGCTGGCCGTCGCGGGCCACCGGGTGGCGGTGTGGGAGCGCGGCGAGACCTACGGGGGCTCGCTGCGGCGGTTCGAGCGCGCCGGTTTTGGCTTCGACACCGGCCCCGGTCTGCTGCACCTCCCCGCCGTGCAGCGCGATCTCTTCGTCAAGACCGGCAAGGAACCGCTGGAAGACGTAGTCGACCTGGTGCAGGTCGACCCGGCGAGCCGCCACGTCTTCCCGGACGGCACGGACGTCGCCCTGCCGAACGCCTCACGGGCCGGGGTCACCGAAGCCCTGGACCACGCGCTGGGCGCGGGCGGCGGCGAGCGCTGGAGCGAGCTGCTCGGCCGCGCGCGGGAGGCCTGGGACCGGACCCGGCGGCCGCTGCTGGAGGAGCCGCTGTGGTCCGACTGGCAGGTGCTGGGGCGCGAGCCGTATCCCGCCGTCGGCCGCAAGGGCCTGCTCAAGCGGCGCCCGGCGCGCACCCTCGCCGAGGTCGCGGCCCTGGAGCTCAAGGACCCGCGGCTGGTCGCGCTGCTGGAGAGCCACGCGCTGGCGTACGGCTTCGATCCGCGCGAAGCCCCCGCGAGCGCCACGGTCCTGCCGTACATGGAGCAGACCTTCGGCACGTGGTACGTCGGCGGCGGCATGCGCGCGCTGGCCACCGCGCTGTACGAGCGCTGCCTGGCCCGCAAGGTGGAGTTCGCCTTCGGGGCCGAGGTGCGGCGGCTGGTGTGCAAGGACGGCCGGGCGGCCGGGCTGGAGCTGGCCGACGGGAGCGTCGAGGACGCCGATGTGGTGGTCGCGGGCGTCGACCCGTGGACGCTGGCGCGGCTGACCGGCGACTCCCCCGGCGCCGCCGGGCGGGTCCGCGGGACCGGCGACGTGCTGCCGCCGGCGGCGCCCCCGAGCGGGCGGTTCAGCGTGCTGCTGGCGCTGCGCGGCGGCCGGCCGGCGGACGCGGCGCACCGTACGGTCGTGCACACCGCGGACCGGGAGGCGGAGCTGACGGCCGTCTTCGGGGGCGGCGGGCTGCCGCAGGCGCCCACGGTGACGGTGCTGCGCCCCGACGACCCGGCCCAGCGGCCCGATGACGGCCACGAGGCGGTGACGCTGACGGTGACGGTCCCCGCGCACGCGGCGGGCGGTGCCGGCGGGGTGGACTGGACGGCGGACGGTGTGGCCGAGGGGTTCGCGGACCGGGTGATCGCGGCGGCCGGCGCCGCGGTGCCCGGGTTGCGGGACCGGATCCTGTGGCGCGGGATACGGACGCCGGCGGACACCGCCGCCGACACGGGCGCGGCGGGCGGCGCGGTGCCGGGTCCGGCGCTGGCCGGGCTGGAGGGCCGGGCCCTGGTCCCCGCCAACGGCACGCGGATACCGGGGCTGTACACCGCGGGCGGCTGGTCCCACCCCGGCGGCGGCCTGGCCCATGCGGGCATGTCCGGCGCGCTGGTGGCGGGCCTCGTCGTGCACGGCGACGACTGGCACGGCTCGCAGTAGCAGCGCGGCGCCGCAGCGGACGCCGGTCTCACCATCGGCAACGCACGGCAGCGCACAGCAGCCGACACTGGTCTCAGCAGCGGCAACGCGCGGCAGCGGGCACCGGTCTCACCAGCAGCACCGCGTGACAGCGGCCACGAGCCGGGCCAAACCGGACAGTGGGAAGCAGCAAGCGGCAGGCGGGCCGGGTTCCTCGGGAAGCCGACGGCATGCAGCGGGCCCATGCGGACCGGGCCGCCGTGCTCAGCAGCGGTACTGCTGCCCGCCGTGCTCAGTAGCGGTACTGCTGCCCGTCGTACCCCTGCTGGGGCGGGTAGCCGTAGCCCTGGTGCTCCGGCTGGTATTCGGGCTGGTGCGGGGGCTGCTCGGCGCCCGCGCGCTGCTGGGGTACCCAGACGCCGCCGGGCGGGGTGTCGGGGCCCGCTCCGTAGTGCTGGTCCTCGTAGCCCCCGCCGTACTGCGGAGGGACCTGGCCGCCGTGGCCGTACGGGTCGTGCCCGCCGTAGGGGTCGGCGGGCGCGTACGGGCCGGCCTGCGCATAGGGGTCGTAGGCGCCGCCGCCGTAGGGATCCTGCTGCGCGTACGGGTCCGCGTAGCCACCGTGGCCGTCGCCGTAGCCGTAGCCGCCGTAGGGGTCGGCGTAGCCGTCGTGGGCGGCGGCGGGCTCGTAGTAGCCGCCGTACGGGTCGTGCTGCGGGTGGCCGGGCCGGGCGTCGGTGCTGTATATGCCGTACTGGCCGGTCTCGTCGGGCATCGGCTCCGGGGCGTAGACCGGCGTGACCCCGGTGGCGTCGGCGTACGGATCGGCATAGCCGCCCGGGCGGGCGTCGTAGGCGTCCGCGTACGGGCCGGCGGCGTCGGGGGCGTGGCCCGCGGGGCTGTCGTACCCGCCCGGCACCCCGTCGGCGTCGTCGCCGTGGCCCGCCGCGTTCTCCCGCGGGCCGTCGTAGCCGTCATAGCCGTCGGCCGGGTCCGGGCCGGTCTGCGGCGCCGAGGCGTCCGGGGCGGTGCCGGCCGCGGCCGGGGAGCCGCCGCGTCGGCGGCGGCCGACCTTCGGTCTCCCCGCGGCCAGCGCCCAGCCCATCGTGAAGCCGCGGCGGAAGGAGAGCGTGACGTAGGTCTGGCCCACAGCGAAGGCCGCGGCGCCGATCGCGATGACCACGATCGACGGCAGGACCACACCGATGACGACGCCGAGGAAGCCGGTGAAGGCGAGGAGCCGCCAGCGCAGCCGGGCCTTGTACTGGAGCAGTACCTCGCTCAGCAGCCAGAGCGCCACGATGCCGAACGCGATGTAGAGGATCGTCCAGCCCATGTACGCCCCTGTTTCCGCCGCTGCGGGCACGTGGTCAGGTCTGCTGGTGCAGACCCAGATTCTCGTAGATTTCCAGCGTCGCCGTGGAGTGGTTCAGGGTAATGAAGTGCAACCCGGGAACGTCCTCGGCGGTCAAGCGTGCGCACAGCTCCGTGGCGTACTCGATGCCAATGGAGCGTACCGCCGCCGGATCGTCCTTGACCGCAAGGATGCGATCCGCCAGCTCCGGCGGGAATGCCGCGTTGCTGAGCTGGGCGAACCGCTCGATCTGCCGGACGTTCGTGACGGGCATGATCTCCGGGATGATCGGCGTTTCGCAACCGGCGGCGGCCACCCGGTCACGAAGGCGCAGATAGTCCTCTGCGTTGAAGAACATCTGGGTGATCGCGAAGTCGGCGCCCGCACGGCACTTGTCCACGAAGTGCCGGATGTCGGTGTCCCAGTCGGTCGAGCGCGGGTGCATCTCGGGGAAGGCCGCGACGCCGACGCAGAAGTCGCCGGACTCCTTGATCAGCCGGACCAGCTCGGCGGCGTACTCGATGCCCTCGGGGTGGCGCACCCACTCGCCCATCGGGTCGCCGGGCGGGTCGCCGCGCAGCGCGAGCATGTTGCGGATCCCGGCGCCTGCGTACTGGCCGATGATGTTCCGCAGGTCGGCGAGGGAGTGGTTGACCGCGGTCAGGTGGGCGACCGGGGTGAGGGTGGTGTCCGTGGCGATCCGCTCGGTCGCGCGGACGGTGCCCTCACGGGAGGTGCCGCCGGCGCCGTACGTCACCGACACGAAGGTCGGCGCGACGGCCTCGATCCGGCGAATGGCCTTCCACAGAGTCCGCTCGCCCTTCTCGGTCTTGGGGGCGGCGAACTCGAACGAATAGGACCGCTTGCCCGATGCGAGCAGTTCACGCACCGTACGCGCGCGGTCAGTCCTGGTGGAAGGGGTACCTAGGGCCATACCGGCAGGTTAACCACCGGCCTGGCAGCCCCCCAACCACGCCTTGCGAAATGCCCCGGTTTGCCGGGCTCCTGTTCACCAGTCGGACACTTCACGTCAGACCACTGCTCACTGCCCCGGACTTCGTGACGCTCCGTATGCGTGCGCCGTCACTCCGGGTGCGCGTCGCGCGTCAGACGTCGTACGCGCGGATCCGCTTCGCCAGCGCGGCCGCGGCGGCGCCGGGGTCCGCCGCCTCGGTGATCGCGCGCACCACCACGACGCGGCGGGCGCCTGCGGCCAGCACCTCGTCCAGGTTGTCCGCGTCGATGCCGCCGATGGCGAACCAGGGACGTGCGGGGCTCTGCGCGGCGGTGTACCGCACGAGGTCCAGGCCCGGGGCGTGCCGCCCGGGCTTGGTGGGGGTGGGCCAGCAGGGGCCCGTGCAGAAGTAGTCCACGCCCGGCGCGGTCAGGGCGGCGTCGACCTCCGCCTCCGCGTGCGTGGAGCGGCCTATGAGCACGTCGTCACCGAGGACGGCGCGGGCCGCCGGGACCGGCAGGTCGCCCTGGCCGAGGTGGAGCACGTCGGAGCCGATGGCGTGCGCGACGTCCGCGCGGTCGTTGACCGCGAGCAGCTTGCCGTGCCGCTTGCAGGCGTCGGCGAAGACCTCCAGGTGGGTCAGCTCCTCGCCGGCCTCCATGCCCTTGTCGCGCAACTGCACGATGTCCACGCCCGAGGAGAGCACGGCGTCCAGGAACTCCGGCAGATCGCCCTGCTCCTTGCGTGCCCCCGTGCAGAGGTACAGCCGGGCGTCGGACAGGGCCTGTCGTGCGGTGCTCATCGGGTGCTCCCCCCAGTCCGGGCGTACGGACCGGATCTGCCGGTCCGTACGCCCTGCGGTTACGGCGGTGATGACGGGTGTGTCAGACGGCGAGCGCCTGCGCCCGGCGCTTCACCTCCGTGCCGCGATTCTCACGCAGCGCCTGCGCCGGCGTGCCCGGCAGGGTCTCATCGGCGGTGAACAGCCACTCCAGCATCTCTTCGTCGGTGAAGCCGTCGTCCCGGAGGAGCGTCAGCGTCCCCACCAGGCCCTTGACGACCTTTCCGTCCTTGATGAACTCGGCCGGCACATGGAGGGCCCTGTTCTCACCGCGGCGCACCGCGATCAGCTGGCCCTCCTTGACCAGCTGCCGGACCCGCGTCACCTCGACGCCGAACTCCTCGGCGATGTCGGGAAGCGTGAGCCAGGCGGAAACCAGTCCATCGATCTTTGCGTCAATCTCGGTCACACCCCAAGCGTGCCATCCCCCACTGACAGTCGGTAGCCGGGCATCGCCATCAGTGCACACCACCGGCCACACCAGGGGTCCGGCCGCTCCTCAGAGCCCGGGCAGCGCAGCCGACTTCAGCGGCACCGAGGCGTCGGCGGCGCGTGCCCGGTCCAGCCGGGCGCCGCGCTCGATGAGCTTGCGGCCCTGCGCCAGATCGCGCGGCCTGCCCACCGCCAGCAGCGCCACCAGAGCGCCCTCCCGCAGCCACAGCGCCGTCCACGCCGCGCTCCCCGGGTCACCGCGCCAGACCAGCTCGTCGGCGACCGGGCTGTACCCGGCGCACTGCACGAAGCGGCCGAACTGCTCCGACCAAAAGTAGGGCACCGGGTCGTACACCGTGCCCTCCGCCTCGCACCGGGCGATGTTCGTGGCGACCGTGCGCGGCCCCTGAAGGGCGTTGTCCCAGTGGTGCACGAGGAGGCGGCGCCCGTAGCGCGCGGAGGGGAAGGAGGCGCAGTCGCCGACCGCGTACACATCGGGCAGCGAGGTGCGCAGCCGCTCGTCGGCCCGTACGGAGCGGTCCTCGCACAGCTCGACGCCCGAGCCGGCCAGCCAGTCGGTGGCGCACCGCGACCCGATGCCGATCACCACGGCGTCCGCGGGCAGTGACGTGCCGTCCGCGAGCACGACGGCGCCCTCCTTCACGGCGGCGACCCGGGTGCCCGTACGGAGCACGGCGCCCGCGTCGGCGTACCAGCGGGCCATGTGGGCGGCGACCTCCTCGGGCAGCGCGCCGGCCAGCGGGCGGTCCGCCGCCTCCACGACGGTGACCGCGCAGCCGGCCTCACGGGCGGCGGTGGCGAACTCCGCGCCGATCCAGCCGGCGCCCACCACCACGACGCGCTGCTGCGCCGAGAGCACCGGGCGCAGCCGCTCGGCGTCGTCCAGGGTGCGCAGCACGTGGACGCCCGGGACGCCCTCGCTCCCGGGGAGGGTGGTCGCCTCGGCCCCCGTGGCGATGACCAGGCAGTCGTACGGAACGGGGCCGGTGTCCGTCAGCACCTCGTGCGCGTCGGCGGCGAGTCCGGTGACCCGCCGGCCGAGCTCCAGGTCGATGCCGAGGGAGGCGAAGTCGACGTCGAAGGCCGAGCCGTCCGCCTTGCCCAGCAGCACCGCCTTGGAGAGCGGCGGCCGGTCGTAGGGCGGGTGGGGTTCGGCGCCGAGCAGGGTGATCGTGCCGCGCCAGCCCTGTTCGCGCAGGGCAACGGCGGTCTGCACGCCCGCCATCCCCGCGCCGACGATGACGACGCGGCGCGAGCGGTCGGGGGTCCGCGAGTACTTGCTCTGCTGGCTCACTCGATCACTCTAGGACGCGGTCCTTCGACTGGCTCAGCACCGCGCGACGAGATCTCTGACACAGGGTCACGGTCCGGCCGCGCAGAGCACCCTTACGACGCGTCGGGCACGCGTACTACTCTGACGGCATCTGTACTCGCGGGAGCCCGGACGCACCGGGCTGAGAGGGAGGCTGCGGCGGCCTCCGACCGTACGAACCTGATCCGGGTCATGCCGGCGAAGGGAGGGGCTGGACACTCATGCATCCACCTGCACGTATGTCGCCGGGGACGGCTTCCGGGCACCCCGACGTGGTGATCGTCGGGGGCGGTCTGGCGGGGCTCGTGACGGCCTGGCGCGCCGCCCAGCGGGGCCTGCGCACGACGGTCGTGGATCCGGCGCCGGGCGGCGGCGCGGCGCGCGTCGCGGCCGGCATGCTGGCCGCCGTCACCGAGCTGCATTACGGCGAAGAAACGCTCCTTGGGCTGAATCTCGACTCTGCCGCGCGCTACCCGGCGTTCGCCGCCGAGCTGGCCGAGGCGAGCGGCCGGGAGCTGGGGTACCGGCGGTGCGGCACGCTCGCCGTGGCCCTGGACGCCGACGACCGCGCCCACCTGCGCGAGCTGCACGCGCTGCAGCACCGCTGCGGCCTGGACTCGGAGTGGCTGACGGGCCGCGAGTGCCGGAAGCTCGAACCGATGCTCGCGCCGGGTGTGCGCGGCGGACTCCGGGTGGACGGTGACCACCAGATCGACCCGCGGCGGCTCGCCACGGCCCTGCTGACGGCCTGCGAGCGGGCCGGGGTGGCGTTCGTACGGGACCGGGCCGGACGGCTCTCCGTCGCCGACGGCCGGGCCACGGGCGTCGAGCTGGCGGACGGCACGCCGCTGCCGGCCGGGCAGGTCGTGCTGGCGGCCGGCAGCTTCAGCGGACTGCTGGCCGGGGTGCCGGAGCACGTGCGGCCGCCGGTCCGGCCGGTCAAGGGCCAGGTGCTGCGGCTGAAGATCCCCGCCGCGTACGGCCCGTTCCTCTCCCGCACCGTGCGCGCCGTCGTACGCGGCGGCCCGCTCTACCTGGTGCCGCGCGAGAACGGTGACATGGTCGTCGGCGCCACCAGTGAGGAGCTGGGCTGGGACACCACGGTGACCGCGGGCGGCGTCTACGAGCTGCTGCGCGACGCGCACGAGCTGGTGCCGGGCATCACGGAGCTGCCGCTGGTCGAGACGATCGCCGGGCTGCGTCCGGGCTCGCCCGACAACGCGCCGCTCCTCGGCCCCAGCGCGCTGCCCGGCCTCCTGATGGCCACCGGCCACTTCCGCAACGGCGTGCTGCTCACCCCGGTCACCGGCGACATCATGGCCCACGCGCTGACCGCCGGCGAGCTGCCCGAAGAGGCGCGGCCCTTCACGCCGCTGCGCTTCGGGCCCGCAGTCGCCTCTTCCCCCTCTTCGGCGCAGCGCGCCGCACTTCAGGAGCAGACCGCATGACCCTCCAGCAGGCACCCGAAGCCGCCTCCGGGCCGGCGCCCGTGACCGTCTCCGTGAACGGCGAGCCCCGCGAGGTACCGGCAGGGCTGCCGCTCGACCGGCTCGTGGCGACGCTGACCACCGCTGCCGGCGGGGTGGCCGCGGCCGTCAACGAGGAGGTCGTGCCGCGCGGCCAGTGGCCGGCGACCCCGCTCGGTGCCGGGGACCGCATCGAGGTGCTCACCGCAGTACAGGGAGGCTGATCCGTACAGATGACCGAAACGCACACCCTCGAAGAGACGGCCGCCCCCGAGGCGGCGCCCGCGGCGGACCCGCTGGTCATCGCCGGTACCGCCGTCCGCTCCCGGCTGATCATGGGGACCGGCGGTGCGCCGAGCCTGGACATCATGGAGCGCTCGCTGCTCGCCTCGGGCACCGAGCTGACCACCGTGGCGATGCGCAGGCTGGACCCGACGGTGCAGGGTTCGGTGCTCTCCGTACTGAACAGGCACGGCATCCGGACACTGCCGAACACCGCGGGCTGCTACACCGCCGGCGAGGCGGTGCTCACCGCCCGGCTGGCCCGTGAGGCGCTCGGCACGGACTGGGTGAAGCTGGAGGTCGTCGCCGACGAGCGGACCCTGCTGCCGGACCCGGTGGAGCTGCTGGACGCGGCCGAGACGCTGGTCGACGACGGGTTCACCGTCCTGCCGTACACCAACGACGACCCGGTGCTGGCACGCAAGCTGGAGGACGTGGGCTGCGCGGCGATCATGCCGCTGGGCTCCCCCATCGGCTCCGGGCTCGGCATCCGCAACCCGCACAACTTCCAGCTGATCACCGAGCGGGCCGGGGTGCCGGTCATCCTGGACGCCGGGGCCGGCACGGCCTCGGACGCCGCGCAGGCGATGGAGCTGGGGTGCGCCGCGGTGATGCTGGCCTCGGCGGTGACCAGGGCGCAGGAGCCGGTCCTGATGGCGCACGCCATGCGGCACGCGGTCGAGGCGGGCCGACTGGCGTACCGGGCGGGCCGGATTCCGCGCCGCCACTTCGCCGAGGCGTCCTCGCCGGCCGCGGGTCTGGCCGAGCTGGACCCGGAGCGGCCCGCCTTCTGAGCGATCTGCGCCAGGGGCGTGAGGCGGGTGGACGGCTGCTCGTAGACTCGTCTGCCGTGGACACCACCCTCCAGGACCCCATGGTCGGACAGCTGCTCGACGGCCGTTACCGCGTAGAGGCGCGGATCGCCGCCGGCGGGATGGCGACGGTCTACCGCGCCGTCGACACCCGGCTGGACCGGGTGCTCGCCCTGAAGGTGATGCACCCGTCCCTGGTCGCGGACGCCTCGTTCGTCGAGCGCTTCATCCGGGAGGCGAAGTCGGTCGCCCGGCTCTCGCACCCGAACGTGGTCGGCGTGTTCGACCAGGGCACGGACGGTTCGTACGTGTACCTCGCGATGGAGTACGTCGCGGGGTGCACCCTGCGGGACGTGCTGCGCGAGCGCGGCGCCCTGCAGCCCCGCGCCGCGCTGGACATCCTGGAGCCGATCCTGGCGGCGCTGGGCTCCGCGCACCGCGCCGGCATGATCCACCGCGACATGAAGCCGGAGAACGTCCTGATCGGGGACGACGGCCGGGTCAAGGTCGCCGACTTCGGACTGGTCCGGGCGGTCGACACGCACACCACGGCCTCCACCGGCACGGTCCTGGGCACCGTCGCCTACCTCGCGCCCGAGCAGATCGAGGACGGCGGCGCGGACACCCGCGCGGACGTCTACGCCTGCGGCGTGACGCTGTACGAGATGCTCACCGGCAGCAAGCCGCACGACGGCGGCACCGCGGCCCAGGTGCTCTACCAGCACCTCCACGAGGACGTGCCGCCGCCCTCCGGGCTCGTGCCGGGGCTGCCGCCCGAGCTGGACGACCTGGTGGTCGAGGCGACCGCGCGCAACCCCGAGGTGCGCCCGCAGGACGCGGTCACCCTCCTCGCGCTGGCCAGGAACGCCCGCGCGGCGCTCACCGAGGAGCAGCTGGACGCGGTGCCTCCGGGCGCGAAGCCGGCGACCGGTACGGCGGGCTCGGAGGACCGCACGAGCGTGATCCAGCGCGCCGCCGCGGTGCAGCTCTCGCTGCCCGGTACGGACGACGCCGACGACGCCGCGGGGCACACCAGCCGGCTGCCGACGGCGGCCGGCGCGGACGCGCGGACCGACCGGCTGCCCACCGCGGGCGGCGGACGACGCGCGGGGACCTCCCGCGTGCCGCGCCGCAGGACGCTCACCGTGGTGCTCGCCGTGCTGGCGGCCCTGCTGCTCGGCACGGGCGCCTGGTACGTCACCACCGGCCAGTTCACGACCGTGCCCGCGGTGCTGGACATGACGCAGGCCAAGGCCGAGCGGACGCTGCACGACGCCGGACTGGACGTGAACGTGGCGCATGCCTACAGCTCCACCGTGGAGCGCGGGCACGTGATCTCCACCGCCCCGGAGAACGGCAAGCGCATCCGGGGCACCGGCACGGTCACCGTCACCCTCTCCAAGGGCCCGGACATCGTCTCCGTACCCGACCTGTCGGGCACCCCGGTGGCCGACGCGCGGCGCAAGCTGCGCGACCGGGGGCTGACGCCGGGTACCGAGCGCAAGACGTTCAGCGACGAGGTGGCCAAGGGCTCGGTGATCCGTACGGACCCGGCCGCGGGGGCGAAGCGGCGGCCCGATACGGCGGTGGCGCTGACCGTGAGCCGGGGCCGCGCGATCGACGTGCCGGACGTGGTCGGCGACGAGCGGGCCGACGCGGCGGACGAGCTGCGCGAGGCCGGCTTCCGGGTGAAGACCGCCACGCAGCCGGTGTACTCCCCCGAGGACAAGGGCACGGTCGCGCGGCAGTCCCCGGGTGAGGGGAAGACGCTGGGCGAGGGCGACACGGTGACGCTCACGCTGTCCAAGGGCCCGCAGATGGTCGAGGTGCCGGACGTCGGGGGCGAGAAGGCCGCCGACGCGAAGAAGACGCTGGAGGACGCGGGCTTCGAGGTCGAGGTGAAGAAGCCGTTCCTCTTCCCGTCGGACACGGTCGACAGCCAGTCCGTCGACGCGGGCGACACCGCCCCGAAGGGCAGCACGATCACGATCACGCTGGACAGCAAGCTGTGAGGCGTACCTGACAGTCGGGGGCGCCCGGCCGCCTGGCACCCTTGACGGGTGAGCACTTCCCCGCAGCGCGCCCGTGAGCGCAATCCGATCGGCGGCCACGTCCCGGTGGCCGGCGGTCTCGCCAAGGTCGGCATCCCGTACGCGGCGGACATCGGCGGCGAGGCCGTCCAGGTCTTCGTCGCCAACCCGCGCGGCTGGGCCACCCCGCCCGGCAATCCGATGCAGGACGAGGCGTTCCGCGCGGCCTGCGCGGAGCGTGCGATCCCGGCGTACGTGCACGCGCCGTACCTGATCAACTTCGGCTCGCACACCCCGGCGACGGTCGAGAAGTCCGTGGAGTCCCTGCGGCACTCGCTGCGCCGTGGTCGCGAGATCGGGGCGCTCGGCGTGGTCGTGCACACCGGCTCGGCGACCGGCGGACGGGAGCGGGCGACGGCGCTGGCGCAGGTGCGGGAGCACCTGCTGCCGCTGCTGGAGGAGCTGACGCACGACGACGACCCGTGGCTGCTGCTGGAGTCGACCGCCGGACAGGGCGCCTCGCTGTGCTCGCTGGCGGAGGACCTGGGCCCGTACCTGGACGCGCTGGACCGGCACCCGAAGGCCGGGCTCTGCCTGGACACCTGCCACGCGTTCGCCGCCGGGCACGACATGGCGGCGCCGGGCGGCACGAAGGCGCTGCTGGACGAGCTGGTGGCGGTGGCCGGCGAGGGCCGGCTGAAGCTGATCCACGCCAATGACTCCAAGGACGTGGCGGGGGCGCACAAGGACCGCCACGAGAACATCGGGTCCGGCCACATCGGCGCCGAGCCGTTCGGGGAGCTGTTCCGGCACCCGGCGACCGCGGGCGTGCCTCTGGTGATCGAGACGCCGGGCGGCAAGGAGGGCCATGCGGCGGACGTGGCCCGGCTGAAGGCGCTGCGGGACGGCGGAGACACACCCGGGACTCCTTGAGGAATACCCTAGGGGGGTATACGGTTCCCGTCTTCGGCGGGAATCGTTCCTTCTGGATGGGGGCTTCCATGCAGCAGCATCAGCACGCACCGGCCGGACACCACGAGCACGCCCACACCCCGGCCGGCTGGGCGATGGCCGCGAAGGCCACCCTGCACTGCCTCACGGGGTGCGCGATCGGCGAGGTCCTCGGCATGGTGATCGGCACCGCACTGGGCTGGCACAACGTGCCGACGATGATCCTCGCCATCGTCCTGGCGTTCGTCTTCGGCTACTCACTCACGCTGCGCGGCGTCCTGCGGGCCGGGGTGGGCTTCCGGGCCGCCGTCAAGGTCGCACTGGCCGCCGACACCCTCTCGATCGCGGTGATGGAGCTGATCGACAACGGCGTGATCGCTCTCGTGCCGGGCGCGATGGACGCCCATCTGTCGGAGTGGCTGTTCTGGGGAGCGCTGGCGTTCTCGCTGGTCATGGCGTTCCTGGTGACCACACCCGTGAACCGCTGGATGATCGGCCGCGGCAAGGGGCACGCCGTGGTGCACCAGTACCACTGAGGGCGGCCGGGAACCGCAGGAGTGCCGAGGGGCGTACGGCTCAGAGTTCCGGGCCGTCGCCCGGTACCTCCTGGTAGGAGTAGCGCTGCTCACGCCACGGGTCGCCGAGGTTGTGGTAGCCGCGCTCTTCCCAGAAGCCGCGGCGGTCCGCCCTCATGTACTCGATGCCGCGGACCCATTTGGGGCCCTTCCACGCGTACAGGTGCGGCACGACGAGCCGTACGGGGAAACCGTGCTCGGCAGTGAGCAGCTCGCCGTCCCGGTGACTGGCGAAGAGGCAGCGCTCGTCCGCGAAGTCCGCCAGCGGGAGGTTGGAGCTGAAGCCGTACTCGGCCCAGACCATCACATGGGTGACATCGGGGTCAGGCGGCGCCAGATCGAGCACCGTACGTGTCAACACCCCGCCCCATTCGGCACCCAGCATGCTGAATTTCGTCACGCAGTGCATGTCGGCGACGACGGTGGCATACGGCAGCGAGGTGAATTCCTCGTGCGTCCAGCAGTGCTTGTCCCCGTCGGCCGTGGCGCCGAAGACCCGGAATTCCCAGCGTTCGGGCCGGAACTTGGGCACGGGTCCGTAGTGTGTGACCGGCCATCCGCGCTGCAGTCGCTGCCCCGGAGGCAGCTGAGGAAGCTCCTCTTCGCGGCTATCCGGCTGACCCATGTCTCCATGGTGTCAGACCGGAAGGGGTGCTGATGACCAGGGCGGGACCGATTCGGGCAACTCCCACTAAGCGTGCACTTACTGGACGCTCCATGCACCCCGGTGCAAGGATGCCCGGCACCTGTCCAGTCGTCGTGTGGAAGGAGCCTTGCAGTCATGCAGGGAGATCCCGAGGTCATCGAGTTCCTGAACGAGCAGCTGACCGCCGAGCTGACCGCGATCAACCAGTACTTCCTGCACGCCAAGCTGCAGGATCACAAGGGCTGGACCAAGCTCGCCAAGTACACGCGCGCGGAGTCCTTCGACGAGATGCGCCACGCGGAGGTGCTCACCGACCGCATCCTGCTCCTGGACGGCCTGCCCAATTACCAGCGGCTCTTCCACGTCCGCGTCGGGCAGACGGTGACCGAGATGTTCCAGGCCGACCGGCAGGTCGAGGTCGAGGCCATCGACCGGCTGCGGCGCGGTATCGAGGTGATGCGGAACAAGGGCGACGTCACGTCCGCCAATGTCTTCGAGGCGATCCTCGCCGACGAGGAGCACCACATCGACTACCTGGACACCCAGCTGGAGCTGATCGAGAAGCTCGGCGAGGCGCTCTACCTGTCCACGGTGATCGAGCAGACCGCACCGGACTCGGCGGCGTGACCGAAGACGGGCGGCTCCGTCGCCCGGCGGGCGGCTAGGCGGCTTCGGGCAGCTCCGCCGACGCCGGCGCGCCCCGATCGGGCAGCTCCTCCAGCGCGGGGGCGCCCTTGTCGGCCAGCTCCCGGCGGGGGCAGGCGCCACGGCCCAGCAGGGCCTGGATGCGCTTCACGCAGCCGCCGCAGTCGGTGCCGGCCTTGCAGGCGGACGCGATCTGGCGCGGGGTGCAGGCGCCGGTGTCGGCGTGTTCGCGCACCTTTTCCTCAGTGATTCCGAAGCACGAGCAGACGTACACGCGGTCACCCCCGTCCTTCCCGTAGCTTCGGATGATCTTGAGTGAGGTTACCCTTACCTTACCCGCCATCGCGGGTGCTTAACAACGCAGTGGGGCGCGGATCACAGGATCCGCGCCCCACTTTGCGTCTACGCGCCCGTCTACTGGTCCCGGTACATCTCCGCGACCAGGAATGCCAGGTCCAGCGACTGGCTGCGGTTCAGCCGGGGGTCGCAGGCCGTCTCGTACCGCTGGTGCAGGTCGTCGACGAAGATCTCGTCGCCGCCGCCGACGCACTCGGTGACGTCGTCACCGGTGAGCTCGACGTGGATGCCACCGGGGTGCGTGCCGAGCGCCTTGTGGACCTCGAAGAAGCCCTTGACCTCGTCCAGCACGTCGTCGAAACGGCGCGTCTTGTGGCCGGAGGCCGCCTCGTAGGTGTTGCCGTGCATCGGGTCGGTGATCCACGCGACCTGCGCACCCGAAGCGGTGACCTTCTCCACCAGCGTGGGCAGCTTGTCGCGGATCTTGTCCGCGCCCATGCGGGTGATGAAGGTCAGCCGGCCCGGCTCGCGGTCCGGGTCCAGCCGGTCGATCAGCGCGAGGGCGTCCTCGGGCGTGGTCGTCGGGCCGAGCTTCACACCGATCGGGTTGTTCACCTGGGCGGCGAACTCGATGTGCGCGTGGTCCAGCTGCCGGGTCCGCTCACCGATCCACAGCATGTGGCCGGAGACGTCGTACAGCTTGCCGGTACGGGAGTCCGTACGGGTCAGCGCCGTCTCGTAGTCGAGCACCAGCGCCTCGTGCGAGGCGTAGAACTCGACGGTCTTGAACTCCTCCGGGTCCACCCCGCAGGCGTTCATGAAGTTCAGCGCCCGGTCGATCTCGCGCGCCAGCGCCTCGTAGCGCTGGCCCGAGGGCGAGGACTTCACGAAGTCCTGGTTCCAGGCGTGCACCTGGCGCAGGTCGGCGTAGCCGCCGGTGGTGAAGGCGCGCACGAGGTTCAGCGTGGCGGCGGAGGCGTGGTACATCCGCTTCAGCCGCTCGGGGTCCGGGATCCGGGCCGCCTCGGTGAACTCGAAGCCGTTGACGGAGTCGCCGCGGTACGTCGGCAGGGTCACGCCGTCGCGGGTCTCGGTCGGCTTGGAGCGCGGCTTGCTGTACTGACCGGCGATCCGGCCGACCTTCACGACGGGAACGGACCCGGCGTAGGTGAGGACGGCGCCCATCTGGAGCAGCGTCTTGAGCTTGTTGCGGATGTGCTCGGCCGACACCGCGTCGAATGCCTCGGCGCAGTCGCCGCCCTGCAGCAGGAACGCCTCTCCACGGGCGACTGCTCCCAGGCGCTCGCGCAGCTGGTCGCACTCGCCCGCGAAGACGAGCGGCGGATAGGACTCGAGCTCCGCGATCACATCGCGCAGAGCCTCTTGGTCCGGCCAGTCAGGCTGCTGCGCCGCGGGCAGGTCTCGCCAGGTGTGGCCACCGGCGTGGATTTCAGCGTTCACGGTCACCTCGTCAACATTACGGGGTCTTCGGGGCCGTCCAGTACGCCGACCGCAGTATGAGACAGGACCCACAGAGCCCACCGTGCCATCGGGTAGGCTGCAGACCATGTTCGCGCACACATCCATGAACTGGTGGTGGACCGCTCATCCGGCGGCCCACTGATTCGCGCGTACACCACTGACTGCGAAGGCCGCCCGAGGGGCGGCCTTCGGCCTTTCCGGCTCCGGCCCGTCCCTCTCCCCCAGCCCCCTGAGTGAGAAGGACGAGATCATGCACCTTGCCGAGCTGCTCGCCGACGACCGGCCCTTTGCGCTGCTGCGCCGCCGCACCCCCGGCCGCGACCACGACACGGTCGAGGTGCTGACCGGCCCGGTCGCCACGTACGAACGGCTCGCCGACCTCCCCGAGGGCCTGGCCCTGGTGCCCTTCCGGCAGATCCGGGAGCGCGGCTTCGACGTGCGCGACGACGGCACGCCGCTGGCCGCGCTGGTCCCCGAGGAGCGGTACGAGCTGCCGCTCTCCGACGCGCTGGCACAGCTCCCCGACCACGCGGTGGCGGTCACGGGCGGTGACTTCGACGTGTCGGACGAGGAGTACGCCGGGATCGTCGGGCGCGTGCTGGACCAGGAGATCGGTCGGGGCGAGGGCGCGAACTTCGTCATCCGGCGGACGTTCCGGGGCGAGATCCCGGGCTTCGCGCGGGCCGACGCGCTCGCCCTCTTCCGGCGGCTGCTGACCACGGAGCGCGGCGCGTACTGGACCTTCGTGGTGCACACCGGCGAGCGCACCCTGGTGGGCGCCAGCCCGGAGGTGCACGTCCGCATGAGCGGCGGCACCGTCGTGATGAACCCGATCAGCGGCACCTACCGCTACCCGGCCGGCGGCCCCACCGCCGACGACCTGCTGGACTTCCTCGCCGACGGCAAGGAGATCGAGGAGCTCTCGATGGTCGTCGACGAGGAGCTCAAGATGATGTGCACGGTCGGCGACATGGGCGGCGTGGTGATCGGCCCGCGCCTGAAGGAGATGGCGCACCTCGCGCACACCGAGTACGAGCTGCGCGGCCGGTCCTCCCTGGACGTGCGGGAGGTACTGAAGGAGACGATGTTCGCGGCCACCGTCACCGGCTCGCCCGTGCAGAACGCCTGCCGGGTCATCGAGCGGTACGAGCCCGGCGGGCGCGGCTACTACGCGGGCGCGCTGGCGCTGATCGGACGGGACGCGGGCGGCGCCCGGACGCTGGATTCGCCGATCCTGATCCGTACCGCGGACATCGACGCGGGCGGGGAGCTGCGGGTGGCGGTCGGCGCGACACTGGTACGCGGCTCGGACCCGGCGAGCGAGGTGGCCGAGACGCACGCCAAGGCCGCCGGCGTGCTCACCGCGCTGGGCGTGCGGGAGGCACCGGCCCGCCGCACCGCCGCCGGGCCGCCGCGGCTGGCCGAGGACCCGCGGGTGCGGGCCGCGCTGGACGCGCGCCGCGCCGACCTCGCGCCGTTCTGGCTGCGGATGCAGACCACCGCGCCGACCGCGGCACTGGAAGGCCACGCGCTGGTGATCGACGCCGAGGACACCTTCACCGCGATGCTGGCGCACCTGCTGCGCACCTCGGGGCTGGAGGTGACGGTACGGCGCTACGACGAGCCGGGGCTGCGGGAGACCGCGCCGGCGCACGAGGGGCCCATCGTGCTGGGCCCCGGGCCCGGCAACCCTTCCGACGCGGCCGACCCGAAGATGCGGGCGCTGCGCGGGCTCGCGGCCGAGCTGCTGAGGGAACACAAGCACGGCCTGCTCGGGGTGTGCCTGGGCCATGAGCTGATCGCCGCGGTGCTCGGCCTGGAGATCGTCCGGAAGGACGTGCCGTTCCAGGGGGCGCAGGAGCGGATCGACTTCTTCGGACGCGAGGAGACGGTCGGCTTCTACAACACCTTCACCGCGCGCTGCGACGAGACGACCGTCGAGGAGCTGGCCATGCACCGGGTGGAGCTGAGCCGGGATCCGGCGAGCGGGGACGTGCACGCGCTGCGCGGCCCGGGCTTCGCGGGCGTCCAGTTCCACCCGGAGTCGGTGCTGACGCTGGACGGGGCCGCGCTCACCTCCCAGCTGCTGGCCGCTGTCCTGGTGTGACGAGGAAATTGCCGCCTGCGCGGCCGGCCAGGTAGTCCTCGACATTGGCGACAGTGGTGTCGACGATCTGGCCGACCGCGTCCTCGGTGAAGTACGCCTGGTGCGAGGTCACCAGCACGTTTCCGAAGGTCATCAGGCGGGCGAGGGTGTCGTCCTCGACGACTTCGAGCGACTTGTCGAAGAAGAAGAGCCCGGCCTCCTCCTCGTAGACGTCCAGGCCGACACCGAGGAGCCGGCCGGCCTTGAGCGTCTCCACGAGGGCCGCGGTGTCCACGAGGCCGCCCCGGCTGGAGTTGATCAGGAGCGCGTCGTCCTTCATCACCGCCAGGGCCTTGGCGTCGACGAGGTGCCGGGTGTCCTCCACCAGGGGGACGTGCAGGCTGATCAGGTCGGACTCGGCGAACAGCCGCTCCCGGTCCACGTAGGTCATGCCCAGTTCGGTACAGGCCGGGTTCTCGGCGATGTCCCAGCCGAGCAGCCGCATACCGAAACCGTGCGCGATCCGGGTGAACGCCTCGCCGATCTTGCCGGTGCCCACCACACCTGCGGTACGGCCGCGCAGGTCCCGGCCCATCAGGCCGTCCAGCCGGAAGTCGAAGTTCCGGGTGCGGTTGGTGGCGCGTACGATCCGCCGGTTCACCGCCAGCGCGAGACCCCAGGCGAACTCGGCGACGGAATACGGGGAGTAGGAGGAGACCCGGGCGACGGTGAGGCCGAGGTCGGCAGCGGCCCGCAGGTCGATGTTGTTGTAGCCGGTGGAACGCTGGGCGATCATTTTCGTGCCGCCCACGGCGAGCTCCTGGAGCACCCCGGCGGTCAGTTCGTCGTTGACGGCGGTGGTGACGATCTCGTAGTGGGCCGCGATGGGTGCGGTGTCGCCGTTGAGGAAGACGTCCAGGCTGCGGATCTGGTGCCGGCCGTCGAAGGCCCGCTCCAGCAGTCTGCGTTCGTCCGCCTGCACGCCGAAGGCCACGATCTCCACACTCCGCTCCCACCTGTGCCGTTTTGCAGACATACGGGCGATGGGCCGAATATACGACCCATCGCCCGGTACTGCCGTACGGGGTGGAGGGCGCGCCGCCACCGGCGCGCGCCCGCTGCGCCAGCCGCCAGCCGTCAGCCGTCAGCCGTCAGCCGTCAGCCGAAGAAGACCCCGGCCTCGGAGTACAGCTTCGGGTCCACCGTCTTCAGCTTCGCGGTGGCCTCGGAGATCGGCACCCGGACGATGTCCGTGCCGCGCAGCGCGACCATCTTCCCGAAGTCGCCGTCCCGCACGGCGTCGATGGCGTGCAGCCCGAAGCGGGTGGCCAGCCAGCGGTCGAAGGCGCTGGGCGTGCCGCCGCGCTGGGTGTGGCCCAGTACGGTCGTGCGCGCTTCCTTGCCCGTGCGCCGCTCGATCTCCTTGGACAGCCACTCCCCCACGCCCGAGAGCCGGACGTGCCCGAAGGAGTCGGTGGAGTCGTCCTTCAGGACCATCTGGCCGTCCTTGGGCATGGCGCCCTCGGCGACCACCACGATGGGCGCGTACCGGACCTTGAAGCGGGACTCGACCCAGTCGCAGACCTGGTCGATGTCGAATCGCTGCTCGGGGATGAGGATCACGTTGGCGCCGCCCGCCAGGCCGGAGTGGAGCGCGATCCAGCCCGCGTGCCGCCCCATGACCTCCACGACGAGGACCCGCATGTGCGACTCGGCGGTGGTGTGCAGCCGGTCGATGGCCTCGGTGGCCACGCCCACGGCGGTGTCGAAGCCGAAGGTGTAGTCGGTGGCCGAGAGGTCGTTGTCGATGGTCTTGGGGACGCCCACGCAGGGCACGCCGTGCTCGTCCGACAGGCGCGCTGCGACGCCGAGGGTGTCCTCGCCGCCGATCGCGATCAACGCGTCGACCTCGTTCTTGGCGAGGTTCTCCCGGATCCGCCGGACCCCGTCCTCCTGCTTGAACGGGTTGGTGCGCGAGGACCCCAGGATCGTGCCGCCGCGGGGGAGGATGCCGCGCACCGCGGGGATGTCCAGCGGCACCGTGTCGCTCTCCATGGGCCCGCGCCAGCCGTCCCGGAAGCCCACGAAGTCGTACTCGTACTCCTGGGTGCCCTTGCGGACCACCGCCCGGATGACCGCGTTCAGACCGGGGCAGTCGCCGCCACCGGTAAGCACTCCGACCCGCATCGCTACTTCCCTTCGCCCGTGATGGACCGACGCGGGTCACGCTAATGGTGATCCAGGTCACTCAGGAGAGGGGCGAGGGGCGGATTCCGGTGATTTTCGGGGGTGTTGGCGCACTGCCGTTCACTCGTACGAGCGTTTCCCGAAACGGCGCAGGCCGCCGCTCCGCCGTCAGGGCGTGTCCAGGCCGCGCTCTATCGCGTACCGGACCAGCTCCACCCTGTTGTGCAGCTGGAGCTTGCCGAGGGTGTTCTGTACGTGGTTCTGCACCGTGCGGTGCGAGATGACCAGCCGCTCGGCGATCTGCTTGTACGACAGCCCCTTGGCGACGAGGCGCAGCACCTCGGTCTCGCGGTCGGTGAGCTGCGGCGCGCCGGGCTCGTCCGCGGTGGCCGGGGCCGGCTCGGTCGCCAGCCTGCGGTACTCCCCCAGCACCAGCCCGGCCAGGCCGGGCGTGAAGACCGGGTCGCCGTCGGCGGTGGAGCGGACCGCCTCGATCAGCTCCGCCGTGCTCGCGGACTTCACCAGATAGCCCGTCGCGCCGGACTTCACGGCCTCCAGGACGTCCGCGTGCTCACCGCTCGCGGACAGCACCAGGACCCGCAGCCGGGGGTTGCCGCCGACCAGCTCGCGGCAGACCTCGACGCCGGGCAGGCCGGGGAGGTTGAGGTCGAGGACCAGCACGTCGGGGGCCGCGGCCCGGGCCCTGCGGACCGCCTGCGGGCCGTCGCCCGCCGTCGCGACCACCTCGAACCCGGCCTCGGCGAGGTCCCTGGCCACCGCGTCCCGCCACATCGGATGGTCGTCGACCACCATGACCTTCACGCCCTGCGGCTCGCTCATACGCCTGCCTTCCCCCGTCGTCCGCCCTCGGGCGTACCGCCCTTGGGCACCGTCAGCTCCACTTCCGTGCCCTGGCCCGGGACGGAGATCCACTCGGCGCTGCCGCCGAGGTCCCGCAGCCGTCCGCGGATGGACAGCGCGACCCCCAGCCGGCCCTCGCGCTCGGCGTCGGCGAGCCGGCCCTCCGGGATGCCCGGACCGTCGTCCCGCACCGTCACGATCACCGCCTCCGGCTCGTCCTCGACCAGGATCCACGCGTGGGCCCCGTCCCCCGCGTGCACCCGCACATTGTCCAACGCGGCACTGACAGCCGCTGCCAGGTCCGCGGCACGGGAGGCCGGGAGCAGCACCGGGGCGCCCGGCTCGGAGAAGGTCACCCCGGCGCCCGCGTGCGGCGCGAGCAGCGCCCGCACGTCGCACGGCTCGTCCGAGAACTCCTCCCCCTCGGGCACGCAGTTGTCGCCGTACGAGGGCCCGTCGGCCTCGCCGTCCTCGTGCGCCGCGGCCGCCCCGCCCGGGGGCGGCGTGGGCCGCTGCGCCGGCACCAGCCCGCTGGAGACCAGCGTGCGCAGCGCGACCTCCTGCTCGCCCGCCATCCGGCCCAGCTCCGCCGCCTCGCCGCCGAGCGCGGCACCGCGCCGCTGCACCATCGCGAGCACCTGGAGCACGCTGTCGTGGATGTCGCGGGCCAGCCGCTCGCGTTCGCGGGTGGCCGCCTCGATCTGCAGGGCGCGCGCGAGGGTGCGCTCACTCGCCCTGGCCACCTCGACGACGTAACCGATCGCCACGCTCGCCACCCACACCAGCAGCACGTTGTGGACGGTGTCCCGGGCGAACTCCTGGCGCTCCACGAGGTTGGCGACCGCCACCACCGAGGAGGCGCCCGCCGCCCAGCGCCAGCCGCCCTTGATCGCGAAGCCCAGCGCCGCGCCGGCCGTCCATATCGACGGCAGCGTGGGCGCGCCGCCCACCACCCGGGCGTGGGTGTCGACGAGCGGGGTGAGCAGGATGCCGGTGACCGCGAAGGCGAGGTCGCCGAGGAGGAAGCGGCGGGTGCAGCGCTCGGCGGAGGTGGTGCAGCGCCAGGTCAGCACCATCCATACGGTGAGCGCGGCCATGTACGCGGCGCCGCCCAACGGGTGCGCGTACTCGGTGTAGTTGAGCGAGAAGATCGCCACGGCGTAGACCAGGGTGAGCACGCGGTACCCCGTCAGCGCCCGCCACAGCGGGAGTTCGACGGACATCCGCAGCACCCGGGGCTGCCGGGGCCGCCCTCTGGCCTCCTCCTCCGTGGCCGCCGCCGTGCTCGCCGGCCCCACCACGGCGGGTATCCGGTCCTCCGATGTCATCTGGCCCCCCTCGCCGGGCTACTGGCCGCCGGGCCCGGACTTCTTCGCCGCCTTCTCCGCCTCGGCCTGCTTCTTGGCGGCGTCGGCGATCTGCCGCTTGGCCGCGGTCGCGTAGATGTCCACGTACTCCTGGCCGGACAGCTTCATGATCTCGTACATGACCTCGTCGGTGACCGACCGCAGGATGAAGCGGTCGCCCTCCATGCCGTGGTACCGGCTGAAGTCCAGCGGCTTCCCGATGCGGATGCCGGGCCGGATCATCTTCGGCACGACCTTGCCGGGCGGCTGCACCTTCTCCGTGTCGATCATCGCCACGGGGATCACCGGCGCGCCGGTGGCCAGCGCCACCCGGGCCAGCCCGCCGGGCTTGCCGCGGTAGAGCCGGCCGTCGGGCGAGCGGGTGCCCTCGGGGTAGATCCCGAACAGCTCGCCGCGCTCCAGCACCTCGATGCCGCTCTTGATCGCCGCCTCACCGGCACCGCGGCCGCCGGAGCGGTCCACCGGCAGCTGGCCGACGCCCTTGAAGAACGCGGCCGTCAGCTTGCCCTTGACGCCGGGCGAGGTGAAGTACTCGGCCTTGGCGATGAAGGTGACCTTCCGGTCGAGCACAGCGGGCAGGAAGAAGGAGTCCGAGAACGACAGGTGGTTGCTCGCCAGGATCGCGGGGCCCTCGGCGGGGATGTTCTCCAAGCCCTCCACCCAGGGACGGAACGCGAGCTTCAGCGATCCGCCGATGGAAAACTTCATTGCGCCGTAGATCAACGCCACTCCTTCTGTGTCCGACGCAAAGACCTTAACCCGCGGGGCGGCACGCGCCCTCACCGTGCGCGACGCCGCCGCCCGTCCGCACGGCACACCCTCCCCTGCGGACCTATCCGGGCGGCTGAGCTTTGCGTACCCTGCAGTTACCAGCTCTCGCCGCAGGCCGGCGCTTCCCCTTTACCGAACGGAGTCCTCCGGTGCCGCTCCTTCCCGGGGCCGAGCCGTTCCGCCATGAAGGCGGTCAGGTCGGTGTCCTCGTCTGCCACGGCTTCACCGGCTCCCCGCAGTCCGTCCGCCCCTGGGCCGAGTACCTCGCGGCCCGCGGGCTCACCGTCTCGCTGCCGCTGCTGCCCGGCCACGGCACCCGCTGGCAGGACCTCCAGATCACCACCTGGCAGGACTGGTACGCGGAGGTCGACCGCGAGCTGCGCGCGCTGACCGCCCGCTGCGACCCGGTCTTCGTCTGCGGCCTGTCGATGGGCGGCGCGCTGTCGCTGCGGCTCGCCGCACGGCACGGCGACGCGATCAGCGGCATCGTCGTGGTGAACCCCGCGAACAAGGTGCACGACGCGGCCGCCCCGCTGCTGCCGGTACTGCGCCACTTCGTCCGCACCACCAAGGGCCTGACCAGCGACATCTGCCAGGCGAACGCGATGGAGACCGGCTACGACCGGGTCCCGCTGCACGCCGCGCACTCCGTACGCCAGTTCTTCCGGCTGGTCGACGCCGAGCTGCCGCAGGTCACCCAGCCGCTGCTGGTGATGACCAGCCCGCAGGACCACGTCGTGCCGCCGGCCGACTCCGAACGCATCATGAGCCGGGTCTCGTCCAAGGACCTGCGGCAGAAGCTGCTGGAGCGCAGCTACCACGTCGCGACCCTGGACCACGACGCGGAGCAGATCTTCGAGGACACCTACGACTTCATCGCCCGCCTTGCACCGGTCGTGAAGGGGGAGGGGACGACCACCAGTGGTGGAGCGTGACCCGCGCGATCCTCTCGACGAGGACGCCGCCTGGGCCGAGATCGTGGCCTCCTACGGCGAGGAGCCGGCCTTTCCCGCGCCGGAGGACCGGCCGTCCGCGCCGGTCTCCCGAGAGCCCGAGCGCCCGGTGACCGACCTGGACCTGGAGAAGGGCCTGGCCAACTGGGAGAAGGAGCTGGGACTGGACAAGGGCCCGGTGGAGAAGCCGCCGGAGAAGCCGGACGGGCCGCTGGGCACGGAGCCGGAGAAGGGCGCGGCGGCCGGGCGGGAGACGACGGCCGAGGCGCGGCCGGACGCCGGGGAGGCCCAGGGCGACGCACCGCCGGCCGAGCGGCCGGAGAGCGGTGCGGCCGACCGGCCCGGCGGCGCCTCCGGCGACCGGCCCGGCAGCTTCGTCGTGTTCGCGCCGGGTGTCGGGCCGCGCGACTGGTCGGCCGCCGAGCCCTCCGACGACGACCTCGACGAGGACGACGAGGGGCACTTCACCCCGCCCGAGCCGCCGCCGCTGCCGCAGGCCGACGTGACGACCAAGTTCGCGTGGATCGCGCTGCTCGGCGGGCCGCTGCTGCTCATCCTGGTACTGGTCTTCCAGCAGCCGGTGACGTGGTGGATCACCACGCTGGGCATCGGCGGTTTCCTGGGCGGCTTCGTGACGCTCGTCGCCCGTATGAAGGACGATGACGACGAGGACCCCCGGCCCGGGGGCGGCGCGGTCGTCTGAGGACGCCGGGCGCCGCCCGCGGCCGGCCGCTCAGGAAGCGGCCGGCACCCGCAGCGCCGCCAGCACCGGCAGATGATCGGAGGCCGCCAGCAGGTCGGCCGCCTCGACGCCCGGCAGGTCGATCGGTACGCCGCAGCCCAGGACCGCCACGCCCGGAGTCGTGAACACCCCGTCGATGCGCTGGTGCGGGTCGTGCGGGGTCGAGGTGTACTCGCCGCCCCACGGCGCGGCCTCCCAGGCGTCCGTCAGCGCCCCGGCCAGCCGCCGGAAGCTGCGGCCCTTGGGCCGGTCGTTGATGTCGCCGCCGGCCACCGCGTGCGGCGCGTCCAGCAGCGCGAGCCGCTCCAGGAGCAGCCCCGCCTGCTCGTACCGCTCCGCCGCGCTCAGGCTCAGGTGCGCGCTGAGCACGCCGAGCCGGGCGCCGGCCCGCCGCCCGGCCGCCGCCTCCGGCGAAGGCTCCTCCGGAGCCGTCCCCGCGAACCGCAGCACCGCCGTCGCGAAGCCGCGCCGGTGCAGGCCGGGGGTCTTGGGGAGCAGGACGTCCTCGGCGCGCTCCACGTGGGCGCGGAGCGAGGTGAGGATCATCGGGCCGCAGGCCGTCGCGCCGCCCGTGGCGTACACCAGCCCCGACTCCCGGGCCAGCGCCGCGGCGGCCTTCCGCCAGCGGAAGAAGCGCGGGGCCTCCTGGATGAGCGCGACGTCGGGAGCGCAGGCCCTGATGACCCTGGCGAGCGCCGCCCGGTCGTCCCGCATCGAGCGGATGTTGTAGCTGAGCACCCGGACGACGGCCGAGCCGTCGGACTCGGTTCGGGACTCGGGAAACATGCTCAAGGTGCCAAGATCCTCTCGCCGGGCTCCGGGACGTCACGCGGACAGGTGCGGGCACAGACTATGGCAATGCCCGCCACGCCTGGAAAGACGCAACGGGCAGTACCGACAGCCGTCACCATCGATGGAGCAACCCCAACGGCGACCGTCCAGGTCCGCGAAAGCGGCGCCGGCTCGGGCGCAAAGGGGGGGGCCGCTGTTACCCCTGGCGGGCCAGGTCGGCCGCGCCGACGAGGCCGGCCTTGCCGCCGAGCTGGGCCGCGAGGACCTGCGCGTGCGGCCGCCACTGGTTGCCGACCAGCCAGCGGCGGAAGGACTTGCGGATCGGGTCCAGGACCAGTTCGCCCTCGTCGGAGACGCCGCCGCCGACGATGAAGGCGGAGGGGTCGAAGAGCGAGGCGAGGTCGGCCAGGCCCGCGCCGGCCCAGCGGGCCAGCTCGCGGAAGGAGTCGACGGCGACGGGGCAGCCCTGCCGGGCGGCCTCGCTGATGTGCCGGCCCTCGATGCCCTCGGAGGTGCCGTCGCCCAGGCCGAGCAGGATCCCGGCGTTCTCCGGGGTGGCGAAGGCGCGCTGCCGGGCGTACCGGAGCAGGGCGCGCCCGGAGGCGTACTGCTCCCAGCAGCCCTGGCTGCCACAGCCGCACAGCAGGCCGTCGGGCACGACCCGGATGTGGCCGAACTCGGCGGCGACGCCGAAGCGGCCGCGGCGCAGCTTGTTGCCGATGATGATGCCGCCGCCGAGGCCGGTGCCGAGCGTGATGCAGATGACGTCGCTGTGGCCCTGGCCCGCGCCGAACTTGTACTCGCCCCAGGCCGCGGCGTTGGCGTCGTTCTCCACGACGACGGGCAGGCCGACGCGCTGCTCGACGTTGTCCTTGAGCGGCTCGTGGCGCCAGTTGATGTTCGGGGCGAAGAGCACCGTGGCGCGCTTCTCGTCGACGTAGCCGGCGGCGCCGATGCCCACGGCCTCCACCTGGTGGTCGGCCCCTACGGTGCGGACCGCGTCGGCGATGGCCTCGGTCAGTGCCTCGGAGGTAGGCGGGGTCGGCACCTTGCACGTCTCAAGGATCGTGCCCTCTTCGTCGACCACGCCGGCCGCGATCTTCGTGCCGCCGATGTCGACGCCGATGGTGAGTCCCATGTGTCCCTCAGTTTTCCGGTCGAACCCCGCCAACGGACAACCGTACCGGAGCCGGGGGGCGACCGGAGGCCGATGGATCATCAGCCGGGCACCTCACGCGCCGGAGGCGGCCCGGCGGGCTCACCTCCGGGCCGGGCCAGGGCCTTTCGTTGGGATCAGGCTTGATCGGCGTCGCGAGCCCAGCAAGATCCGAACGAGAGGCCCTAGTCGAGGTCGATCCGCTCGCTGCCGGACGTGCCCGCCGGGCCGTCGTCGTCGCGCGGCCCGCCCTCGGAGCCCTCCGCGGTGTCCGCGTGCGGGCCGCGGGCCGCGGCGTCCCGGCCGCCGGCGGCGTCGCGGGTCCAGCGGCGCTCGCCCGCCTCGACGGCGGAGCGGTAGGCGGCGAGCAGCTCGGAGCCGGCCGCCGCGAGGTGGTCGAAGACCTCGGGGTTGCGCTCGACGACCGGCTCGACGGCGGCCCTGGCCTGTTGGATGAGGTGGTTGACGGCGCCCTTGGCGGCCATGCCGCCGACCGCGCCGGGCAGCTGGATGCCCGCGATCCGGTCGCCGACCGCCTCGGCGAGCTTGCGCAGCTCCTCGGCGGCGCTGCCGGGCTGCCGGCCGTACTCGGCGCGGCGGCGGGCGCGCTCCCCTGCCAGGTCCTCGGCGCAGGCCTGCTCCCAGGCGTCATCGTCCGTCCGGGAGGTGTGGTCTGCGGGGCGCTCGGTGTCATCGGTCATGACGGGCTCCTGGCGGCGGTACGTCGGAGGGCGGGTACTTTCGACGTTACCGGAATGGCGGTACCCGCACGCCCTTCAGCCCGGACCTGCACGGATTCCGTACGTACGGGCCGCGTACCGGCACGGCCGCGCGCCCCGGGGTCACCGCTCGCGGGGCCACAGGTCCGGGTCGGGGGTGAAGCGGACGTGCAGCGCCCCGTCGCGCAGCCCGGCACCGGAGACGGTGCAGCGGCGCAGTACGGAGGGGAGCGTGCGGATGCGCCGGAACGGGCCGACGGTGACGATCAGTTCGTCACCGCGGCGGACCAGCCCGAGCGCTTCGCGGGTGGCGCCGGGCAGCGGCAGCCGCCAGATCAGCAGCCCGTCCTCGGCGAGGCGGTCCTCCACGGCCCCCGCCGTGTCCACCGCGGTGCTCTCCCCCGTGTCCGCGCTCCCGTCCGGCGTCCCGTCGAGCAGCCCGGCCAGCTCCTCCGGGCCCTGCGGATCGCGGCCCAGGTGCGGCACCTCGTGCACCGGTACCCCGGCGAAGTCCTCCCGCAGCGCCTTGAGCGCGACCTGCTGCCGGCCGGAGAGCCCGGCCAGGAAGGGGTCGGCGGAGCCCACGGGCAGCAGCCGGTTGGCGACCACGGCGTCCAGCCGGTGGCCGAAGAGGGCCAGGCCCGCGCGGGCGGCGCGCAGGTCGGCGGCGCCCGTCGGGCCCGGCTCGGCGACCAGCCGTACGGTCGTGCCCGGAGCCTCGATGACGTCCTGGACGGCGGCCAGCTCCTGTTCCCAGCGCGCGGCGGTCTCGTACACCTTCTGCGCGGGCATCGGCACCCCGGCGAGCTGCGCGAGCACCGGACGGAGCGCGCGGGCCGCCTGGCGTTCGGCGGGCAGCAGCCGGCGCAGCCCGCGACGGGCCTGCTCGGGCAGGGCCAGCAGCCGGACGGCCCGGTCGGCGGGCGGCAGGTCGACGACGATCAGGTCCCAGCCGCCGGTCTCGTGGGCGGCGCGCAGCGTGTGCAGCAGCGCGAGGATCTCCGCGCCGGGCGGCTCGGTGACCTCGTCCTCGTCCAGCGGCGTGGCGCCGAGCAGGTCGAGTGCGGCGGCGGCGCGGTCCTGGAAGGCCAGGAACTCGCGGCGGAAGTGCTCGGCGGTGTCGGCCCTGGCGGCCGTGAGGCCGGGCGCCGGTTCGACGGGGCCGCCGGAGAGCGGCATGCCGAGCAGCGCTTCGGGGGCGCCGCTCTCCAGGGTGAGGAACAGGGTGCGCCGCTGCCGCCGGGCCGCCGCGAGGGCGGTGGCGGCGGCGACGGTGGTGCGGCCCGCGCCGCCGGGACCGGTGACGAGGACCGTACGTGTCATCAGGGGCGCGCGGCCTCATCGGAGCCCGCGGCGCCGCTCTCGACGCGGTTCTTCAGGCCGGCCAGCGCGCGGTCGATGATGACCTTCTCGGCCTTGCGCTTGATCATGCCGAGCATCGGGATCTTGACGTCGACGGTGAGCTGGTACGTGACCTCCGTACGCGCTCCGCCGTCCTTCGGCGCGAGGCGGTAGGAGCCGTCCAGGGCGCGCAGCATCTGGGACTTCACGAGCGACCAGCTGACCTCGTGCTCGCCGGTCCAGGTGTAGGCGAGGGTGTGGTCGTCCTTGATCGCGCCGGCGTCCAGCACCAGGCGGACCTGCCGGGCGCGGCCCTGGTCGTCCTTCTCCAGTACCTCGGCCTCCTTGACCTCACCGGTCCATGCCGGATAGCGGTCGAAGTCGGCGATCACTCCCATCACATCGGCGGGTGCCGCCTCGATCGTGATGCTAGAGCTGGTGTGTTCGGCCATCGCCGTGACTCCTCCATGCCGATTCATGCCGGTACGCCGACTCGTGGGGGCCGGGGTCCGACGGTGCGGGAACCGGGGCCGACCCTGCTGCTGAAGGCTACCGCGCGGGCGGGGCCGCCCCGACCCGCGGGCCGGGGGCGCGGGCCGCGACGGCACGAGTGCCGGCGGGCGCGGTGGGCACCGGCGGGCGCCGCGGGTCACCACTCCAGCGCGAACGGCGCCCCAGTGGCGTTGAAATGCCCGACATTGATGCACTCCGTCCGGCCGATCCGCATCCGCTGGGCGAGCGGCTGATGGACGTGGCCGAAGAGGGAGTAGCGCGGCCGGGTGCGGTGGATGGCTTCGAGGAGGGCGCGGCTGCCGCGTTCGAAGCGGCGGGCGACGGTGTCGTAGCAGAGGTCGGCGACGTCCGGCGGGATGTGGGTGCACAGCACGTCCACCTCGCCGATGGCCTCGATCTTCGCGGCGTACTCCTCGTCGCCGATCTCGAAGGGGGTGCGCATCGCGGTGCGCAGGCCGCCACCCACGAAACCGAAGACCCGGCCGCCTATCTCCACCCGCTCGCCGTCCAGGACGGTGGTGCCGGGAGCGGCGAACTCCGGCCAAAGACGGGGGAGATCGACATTGCCGTAGGTGGCGTACGTAGGAGTGGGGAACGCGGCGAACATCTCGGCGTACTGCTTGCGCACCGCGCCTTCGATCGCGGCGTTCTTGTCCATCCCGGCCCACAGGCTCCGTCCCAGCTCACGGGCCTCCTCGAAGCGGCGGGCCGTGCGCAGCTCGACCAGCCGGTCGGCGTTCTCGGTGCCGAAGAGGTCGGGGAAGATGCCGCGCGAGTGATCGGCGTAGTCCAGGAAGAGGACGAGGTCACCGAGGCAGACCAGGGCGTCCGCACCCTCCCCGGCAGCGGCGAGGTCCCGGGCGTTGCCGTGTACGTCACTGACCACATGTACGCGCATACGACTCAGATTAGGCCCCTGAGGCCGGTGCGGGGAGACCCCGCCGACCTGCGGTTACTTCCGAGTCACCGGAGACCTCGACTACGCTGCGCGTGAGCCGTCCGGACATGTGTGACGCATAAAACATCTGGGCGGGACCCCCTATCCCCGAAGGCATACCGATGGGTAACGTCCGGGCAGTCCAATCCCCCCTGCCTGATCATGGACCGCAGCCGGCCTGACGCACCGCGTGGTGACGCCGGCGGCCACCGAGGAGCAGCAGTCTTGCGCGAGTTCAGCCTTCCGGCCCTTTACGAGGTCCCCGCGGACGGCAATCTGACGGATCTCATCCGCCGGAATGCCGCGCAGCACCCCGACGTCGCCGTCATCGGCCGCAAGGTCGCCGGCCGGTGGCAGGACGTCACCGCCGCCGCGTTCCTCGCCGAGGTGCGCGCCGTGGCGAAGGGCCTCATCGCCTCCGGCGTCCAGCCGGGCGACCGCATCGGCCTGATGTCCCGCACGCGGTACGAGTGGACGCTGCTGGACTTCGCCATCTGGAGCGCGGGCGGCGTCACCGTCCCCGTCTACGAGACCAGCTCGCCCGAGCAGATCCAGTGGATCCTCGGCGACTCCGGCGCGGTGGCCTGCGTGGTCGAGACGCCCGGGCACGAGGCCGCGGTGGAGTCGGTGCGCGACCGGCTGCCGGGGCTGGCCAACATCTGGCAGATCGAGCGGGACGCGATAGCCCGGCTGCACGCCGCGGGCGACGGGCTCTCCGACGACGAGGTGGAGGCGCGCAGCGCCCTCGCCGACGCCGACTCCCCCGCGACCATCGTCTACACCTCCGGCACGACGGGCCGCCCCAAGGGCTGTGTGCTCAGCCACCGGGCGTTCTTCGCCGAGTGCGGCAACATCGTCGAGCGGCTGCGCCCCCTCTTCCGTACCGGCGACTCCTCGGTCCTCCTCTTCCTCCCGGTCGCGCACGTCTTCGGACGGCTGGTCGAGGTCGCCTCCGTGATGGCGCCCATCAAGCTCGGGCACGTCGCGGACATCAAGCACCTCACCGACGAACTCGCCGCGTTCAGGCCGACGATGGTGCTCGGCGTGCCGCGCGTCTTCGAGAAGGTCTACAACACGGCGCGGGCCAAGGCGCAGGCCGACGGCAAGGGCAAGATCTTCGACAAGGCCGCGGACACCGCGATCGCCTACAGCCGCGCGCAGGACACCCCGGCCGGCCCCTCGATGGCCCTGCGGCTGAAGCACAAGGTGTTCGACCGGGTCGTCTACAGCAAGCTGCGGTCCGTCCTCGGCGGCCGCGCCACGCACGCGATCTCCGGCGGCGCGCCGCTGGGCGAGCGGCTGGGCCACTTCTACCGCGGCATCGGCTTCACCGTCCTGGAGGGCTACGGCCTCACCGAGTCCTGCGCGGCGACCGCCTTCAACCCCTGGGACCGGCAGAAGATCGGTACGGTCGGCCAGCCGCTGCCCGGCTCGGTCGTCCGGATCGCCGACGACGGCGAGGTGCTGCTGCACGGCGAGCACCTCTTCACGACGTACTGGAACAACGAGCAGGCCACCGCCGACGCGCTCTCCGACGGCTGGTTCCACACCGGTGACATCGGCACCCTGGACGAGGACGGCTACCTCGCCATCACCGGGCGCAAGAAGGAGATCCTGGTGACGGCCGGCGGCAAGAACGTCGCGCCCGCCGTGATCGAGGACCGCATCCGGGCGCACGCCCTGGTGGCCGAGTGCATGGTCGTCGGCGACGGCCGTCCCTTCGTCGGCGCGCTGATCACGCTCGACGAGGAGTTCCTGCCGCGCTGGGCGACCGAGCACGGCAAGGTCGGCAAGGGCCCCGAGGAGCTCGCCCAGGACCCGGAGCTGCTGGCGGCGGTCCAGCGCGCGGTGGACGACGGCAACGCCGCGGTCTCGCGCGCCGAGTCGGTCCGCAAGTTCCGCGTCCTGCCGACCCAGTTCACCGAGGAGTCGGGCCATGTCACCCCGTCCCTGAAGCTCAAGCGCAACGTCGTCGCCAAGGACTTCGCCGAGGACATCGAGGCCCTGTACCGCGGCTGAGCGCTCGCTGCACGACATGAGCCGGCCGGGCCCCGGAGAGGGGCCCGGCCGGCTTCGTGCGACCGCGAGGGCCGTCAGAGCAGGGTGCGGAGGCGTTCCGCGAGGAGGTCCCAGCGCCACTTCTCCTCGACCCAGGCGCGGCCGCGCTCGCCCATGCGGCGGCGCAGCGCGGGGTCCTGGAGGAGCGGGACGATGCGGTCGGCAGCGGCGGCCGGGGAGCCGCCGGGGACCACCCAGCCGGTCTCGCCGTCCAGGACCGCGTCCGGGGCGCCGCCGGAGTCGCCCGCGACGACCGGCAGGCCGGTGGCGGAGGCCTCCAGGTAGACGATGCCCAGGCCCTCCACGTCCAGGCCGCCGCGCCGGGTGCGGCAGGGCATGGCGAAGACGTCGCCCGCGCCGTAGTGCGCGGGCAGCTCCTCCCACGGGACGGCACCGGTGAAGTGCACGGCGTCCCCGACCCCGCGGGCCGCGGCGAGCGCGCGCAGCTCCTTCTCGTACGGGCCGCCGCCGACGATCAGCAGGGCCGCGTCCGGGACCTCGGCCCTGATCCGCGGCAGGGCCTCGATCAGGGTGTCCTGGCCCTTGCGCGGGACGAGCCGGGAGACGCACACCACGACCGGGCGGTCGGCCAGCCCGAGGCGGGTGCGGACGTCGTCGCCGCCCGAGCCGGGGTGGAAGGTCTTCTCGTCCACGCCGGGCGGCAGCTGCACCATGCGTCCGGCGGCCTCGGGGGTCAGCGCCCGCGCGATCCGGGAGCGGGTGTACTCGCCGAGGTAGGTGATCGTGTCGGTGCCCTCGCCGATCCGCCGCAGCAGCTCGCGCGAGCCCGGCAGCTGCGCCCAGCCCGCCTCGTGGCCGTGGGTGGTGGCCACGATCCGGCGCGCGCCCGCCTTGCGCAGCGCGGGCGCCATCAGGCCGAGCGGCGCCGCAGCGCCGAACCACACCGACGTACAGCCGTGTTCCCGCAGCAGGTCCACGGCGCGCCGGGTCACCCGCGGGGTGGGAAGCAGCATCGTGGTGCGGTCCCGGACGACGGGGTACGGCTGCTCGGCGTCGAAGGCCGCCGTGGCCGCGATGCCGTCCGGGCTGCGCTTCCAGGTCGACGCGTAGACGACGACCTGCTCCGGGTCGAGCCGCAGCGCCATGCTGTGCAGAAAGGCCTGGATGCCGCCGGGACGGGGCGGGAAGTCGTTCGTGACGATCAGGGTCTTGTCCATCGGGGCCGACAGTAGCGCGTACCCGCGCGGTGACACGGCCCAGGTACGCCGCCGTGCCGGCCGGTGGCCCGGTGGTCAGCCCAGGACACGGGCCACGTACGCCCGCCAGCGCGCGGTGAACTGCGCCGTCGAGACGTGCAGTTCCTCGCGGAGCGCGCGGTCCAGGGCGTCCGGGCCGTTCGGCGCCGTGCCCACCGCCCGGTAGAAGGACACCAGGCGGCCCTCGCCCCACGTGTCGGCGATCAGGCGGCAGGCCAGCCAGCCGCCCTCGTACGCGCGGTTCAGCCGGTCGGCGCCCGCGTCGAAGCCGAAGTCCGCCGCGGTCGGCAGCCGGTCCGGCAGCCGGCCGCCGGCCACCGCGCGGGTCAGTTCGGGCGCGGCGGCGCGCGGCGTGCGGTGCGCGGTGCGGTACGCGGTCCAGTCGGCGAACCCCTCGGAGAGCCACAGCGGGGTCTCGGCCGTCGTCGTGGTGCGGGTGGCGACGTGGGCCGTCTCGTGGGTGAGGACGATCCGCCGGCCGAGCCCGCTCAGCTCCCCGTAGGCGCGCGGGTTCACGATCACCCGGTCCGCCGGGGCCCGGTTCGAGGCGCCCGCCTCGCCCGTGGTGACGGCCGCTATCCCCTCGTAGGCGGAGTCGTCCGAGGAGCCCAGCAGTTCCGCCATGCCGCGCACCGAGTCCGGCGCCTCGACCACCACCTCGCGCGACCAGCGGCCCGGCCAGGCGTCGGTGACGGCCGGCACCGCGTCGTCCGCGCGCCGGGCCAGTTCGCGCAGCCGGGCCCCGGTCTGCCCCGTGCCCAGCACCAGGCTGTGGTCGCCGCGCACGACCTGCACCCGGCCCTGGTCCCACAGCTGGCGGGCCGTCCACTTGCCGTCGGCCGCGCCGTCGGTGTCCGAACTGATCCGCCAGTGGCCGTCGCGCCGGGTGAGGGTGAGGTACTGGACGGCGCTGACCGGCGCGGTGTCGTACCCGGCGAGGCGGTAGCGCAGCCGGGCCTCGACGGCGATCCGCGGGCCGCCGCCGGCCGCCGCGGGGAGCGGGAAGGCGCCGGTCCGTACGAGGCGGTAGCTCCAGTCGGCGAGCGGCACGCCGCGCAGGCTCGCGAACATCCGCCGCTGCCGGTCGCGGAATCCGTCGGCGGCCGGGTCGACGGTCGCGAGGAAGGCGTCGGTGTCCCGGTGGCGGACGGCGTCGGCGCGGGCCTCCAGGACGCGCTGGACGGCCGCGGGGCCGGTCCGCTCGGTCGCCGGGTCCCCACAGCCCGTCAGTGCCGTCAGGAGCCCGGCCAGGCCGCCCGCCGCCCAGGTCGCCGCCGTGTGCCGCCGGTACGGCCGCCGCTTTTCCGCCACGCGGCAAATCGTATGCGTGAGCGGATACGGACGGGCAACATCCGGCCGCCGGTCATCGGATCGTGCGCCCGGCGCGCGACCACGCGCCCGCGCCCGCGGTCAGACCCGGGTCACCCCGGACACCGGCATCATCCCGACCGGGTCGTACCGTACCTGCGCGCCCGGGTGCGGGGCGTGGACGACCTGGCCGTTGCCCACGTACATCCCGACGTGGCTGGCGTCGGAGCGGTAGATGACCAGGTCGCCGGGGCGGGCCTGGGAGAGCGGCACCTGCCGCCCGGCGGACCGCTGCTGCTGCGACGTGCGCGGCAGCGCGACGCCCGCCCTGGCGTACGCCCACTGCATCAGCCCGGAGCAGTCGAAGGAGCGCGGCCCGGACGCGCCCCAGACGTACGGGGCGCCGACCGCGGACCGCGCGGCGGCCACCGCCAGCGAGGAGCGGCCGGAGACGCCGGCCAGTTCGGTCAGCTCCGGGAGGGAGCCGTGCCGGTCGCCGCGCGAGGGACGCGAGTACGCCGCCCGGTCCCGTTCGGGCAGCGCGTCGAGCAGCCGCTTGGCGGCCGCGAGCTTGTGCTCGACCGCGTGCTTGTGGCGGGCGACGGCCCGGCGCGCCTCCTCCAGCCGCGTCAGCCGGCCGGTGGCGGCGCGGCGTTGCCGGTTCAGCACCCGCTCGGCGTCCACCAGCCGGTTGAGCCGGCTCGCCTGGGCGGTGCCGAGCCGGCTGAGCGTCTGCGCCTTGTCGAGGTAGTCCGCCGGGCGGGCGGAGAGCATCAGGGCGAGCGAGGGGTCGACGCCGCCCGCGCGGTACTGGGCGGCGGCCATCGCGCCGAGCCGGTCGCGCAGCCGGTTCACCCGTTCCTGGGCGCGGGCCGTGCGGTCCTGGAGCACGCCCACCTGGTCGTGCAGGTCGGCGGTGCGCTCCTTGGCGCCGTTGTACTTCTCGGTGGCCCGCTCCGCCTGGGCGTAGAGCGCGTCGACACGAGCGGTGAGCTCCGCGCGCTCGGCAGCCCGGCCGGTGCCGGGGTCGGCGGTCGCGGGGACCGCGGTCAGCGCGGCGGCGGTGGCCGCCGCTGCGGCCGACATCAGGGTGATCCGTGCCGGGCCCTGCGGACCGGACGGCGAGGAACGGCGGTGGGACGCCACGTGAGGCCGCACTCCCTTCCCGTGCAGCCCCTGCCGCCCGGGGCGGGCGGTCGTTGACCGGCGGCTGCGAGGGCAGACAGTAATGGCGGCGGTACACCCCGGCCAAAGACCTCGGGGCCCGCACAAAAACGCGCCTCGCCGGTGACTCCGCAGGTCACCGGCGAGGCGCTAAGTCAGCGGCGGCTGCCGCAATTCCCCCGATCGGGCGGCGCGTCCGGATGCCTCCGGCGTGTCGGGCCCGGCCGCGGTCACCCGGCGTCAGACACGGACGCCGTACATGAAGGGCATGTTGTCCATCGACTCGAAGCGCACGGCGGCGCCCGGCTTGGGCGCGTGCAGCACCTGGCCGTTGCCCGCGTACAGGCCGATGTGGTGCAGGTCGCTGTAGAACATCACGAGGTCGCCCGGCTTGAGCTGGTCGCGGCCGATCTGCGTGCCGGCGGTGGCCTGCTCCTGCGAGGTCCGCGGCAGCGACTGGCCGGCCTGCTGGTACGCCCAGGAAGTCAGGCCCGAGCAGTCGAAGGAGGACGGGCCGGTGGCGCCCCAGACGTACGGCGAGCCGATCTTCGTCTTGGCGGCGGCGAGGGCGGCGGCGGCCCGCTGCGAGCTGGGGACGGCGCTGCCCAGGTCGACCCGGCTGTTGGCGCGGTTGGCACGCTCCTCCTTCGCCTGGAGCGCCGCGCGCTCCTTGGCGGTGAGGGAGTTGAGCAGCTTCTGCGCCTTGGCGAGCTTGCCCTGGATCTCGTCCTTCTTGTCACCCAGCGCCTTGCGGGTGTCGGCGAGGTCCTTGATCTTGCCGGCGGCCTCTTCGCGCTCCTGGGACAGGGTGCGCTGCTTGTCCGCGATGGTCTTCAGCTGGGAGGCCTGCTTACCGCTCAACTGGTCGAGCGTGGAGGCCTTTTCCAGGTAGGTGTCCGGATCACCGGAGAGGAAGAGCTGCACCGAGGGGTCGATGCTGCCGCTGCGGTACTGGCCCGACGCCACGGTCCCGATGCCCTTGCGGAGCGAGTTCAGCTCCTCCTGGCCGCGGGCGACCTTGTCCTGGAGGCGGTCGACCTCCTTCTGCAGCTTCTGCTGGTCCTCCTTGGCCCCGTTGTACTTCTCGGTGGCCTGCTCAGCCTGCTCGTAAAGCTTGTCGACCTCGGACTTGACTTCTTCCTTGGACTGCTTCGGAGCGGCCTGGGCGGCCTGGGAGGAGAGGGCGACGGCCGCGGCGGCGGTCGCGGTGAGCACAGTGACGCGCGTGCGGCTCGGCTGCTTGGGTCGACGGTGGGACGCCACGGGGGCGAGCTCCTTCTTCCTTCAGCCGCCTACCGGGTGATGGGGGGAACTGGGCTCCCCGGCTCCGCGTGAACGCCGCGGACTCGGCGGTTCCTTCACTGTTCATCCCGGTTGGATGATCAACTGCATGAAGGTTCGAGGCCTGACCTTAGTAACCGAGTTGTGATCGCTTCAAATCTTCACGGGAAAAAACTTGGCCACACGAGCATCCTTTACCAATAGCGCACCGCGCGTAGCTGGGAATTGACGCTCAGGCACCGGCGAAATGCAGCCGAAGTGTTCTATCCCACACGGCGTGCGGGGCGGTCCGTACGCCTTCAGGTACGGGCAAGTCGCTTGAGGAGCAGGGCGGATGCGACGGGGCGGGCGCCCGCCTTCGCCACTCCGTCGGCCACTTCGCGGTCGGTGGAGACCACCACGACCGGACGGCCGGGCGGTTCGGCACGTACGAGCTGACGAATCAACTCATCGGCCGTTACGCCCGGTTTGCTGAAAAGAACCCGAACGCCCCGAGGTGGGGCGAGGAGTACCGGTGCGGCCAGCTCGGCGCCGTCGAAGACACACGTCATCTCCGCGCCGGTCTGCGCGGCGAGCACGGCCAGTCCGCCCAGCAGCCGCAGCCGCTGCTTGTCGAGCGGCATCGTCGGATAGCCGGTCTTGGTGACGTTGTAGCCGTCCACCACCAGATGGGCCTGCGGCAGCGCCAGGAGCTGGTCGAGCAGCGCCGGGTCCGTCTCGGACAGCGCGCGGGTGGCGACGTCCTTGGGTGTCATCCGGCCCGGCTCCACCGCGTCCACGGTGTCGGCGGGGTGGACGTTGGCGGGCGGCAGCGCCAGCTCTCTGCGCAGTCCCTGGGCCGCGTCCAGCACGGTGTCCAGAAGCAGTCGCAGGCGCATGTCCTCCACGCTGCGCCCCTCGCGCGCGGCGCGGCGGCCGGCTTCGAGCGCCGCCTCCGCCTCCGCGACCCGGGCCTTCAGCCGCCGTGTCTCACTGTCGGTGACCGCCTTCTCCGTGGCCGCCGCCGAGCGCAGCGACTCGGTCTCGGCATCCGCCTTGCGCGCCGCGGCCTGGGCGCGCTTGACGTCGCTGAGCGCGCTGCGCAGCTTGCGCTGGAGCGCGTCGTTCTCCTTGCGGGCCGCTTCGAGGTCGCCTCTGGCCTTGTCGGCCTCGGCGCGGGATGCCGCCCGCGCCTCGGCCAGCTCCTCCCGCAGCCGGGCGAGCTCCCGCTCGGTCTCCTCGTCGGCCCGCTGCTCGTCGGCGCGCCGGACCTCCTCGCCCGCCGCGGCGACCAGCTTCGCCCAGCCCGGCGGGCGCAGCACGTACGCCGCCGCCGCGACATCCTGCGGGTCGGCGGCGGCGGGCGGGGTGCCCTGCTGGAGGGCGTCGGCCAGTTCCTGCTGGGTCTCGCGGAGCCGGGCCGCGATCCGTTGCCGGAAGACGGGGTCGCTCTCCAGCGCGGCGGCCATAGCGTTGCCCGCGAACTTCAGCCGCCGGGACGGCGTGAACCGCGCGTACTGGCGCAGCGGCGGCGGAAGTTCGGCGACCGTCAGACCGCCGAAGGACTCCGCGGTGAGCGCCACGACACGGCGCCGCACGCCCTCGGGCAGGGGCCGGTCGAGCACTTCGTCGGCCGCACCGGCCTCCGGGTCGCGCTCTTCCCCCTCATGCCCTGCTGGACGCTCCACCACTGCTGCACCGCTCCGATCTCAGGCGTCCGCGCCGGGCCGGTCCACCAGCTCGATCTGGTCGACCGCGTTGCACCAGCGGCAGCGGACGGACTCGATGCTCTCACTGAGCACCTCGCGCTCCTCGACCTTGGGCTCACCGGCCAGGTCGAGGTGGACGTACTCCACCACCTTGGACTGGCGGGTCACGTCGAAACGCGTGAGGTTGCCGCACAGGGTGCAGCGCCACCGGGTTTCGGCCGTCGGCAGGGGAACAGCCATTGTGTCGTCCTCTTTCGTCAAGCTCGTGCGGTTGTGCGGGTTCACGCGGTGCGCCGTCGAACTGCGGAAGTACGGAAAGTACTGCCCGTAACCCTACGGCCTGGCGGCGGCCCGGCGCCGTCCGTGCCCGGCTGCCGGAACACGGCGAGGCACTCTGTCCCCTTTGTGGTCATTACGGCATGATCACTTCATGTCGGCCTCGATCCCGTCCCCGCGGACCGTGTTCTCCCGTATGACCAACGTCCTGATCGGCATCTGCTGCGTCGTCTTCGTCATCGGCCCGGCATCGGGGCTCAACGGGATACACGGCACGGGTGAGTCGCTCCTCCAGGCGCAGAGCGCGTACTTCGCCCGTTGGGGCGTCATCCCGCGCGATCTGTGGAGCGGCGACCCGAAGGCGCTGCTCACCCCGCTCACCGCGCTCTTCGTGCACGGCAGCTGGCTGCACCTGCTGGGCAACATGCTCTTCCTCTACGTCTTCGGGGGCATGGCCGAGGCCAGGATGGGCCGGCTGCACTTCCTGGTCTTCTACGTCCTGACCGGTTACGTGGCCCTGCTGGGCTACGCGGCGGCGCACGCCGAGTCGGGCCAGACCCTGGTCGGCGCCTCCGGATCGATCTCCGGCGTGCTCGGCGCCTTCCTCTACCTCTTTCCCCGCGCGCGGGTGACCAGCCTCTTCCCGTTCCTCTTCTTCCTGCCGCTGCGCTTCCCGGCCTGGGCCGTACTGATCTTCTGGTTCGTGCTCCAGTGGCTGGCGGCACAGCGCGCGGTCAACGGGCCCGGCGTCGCCTATCTGGCCCACGTCGTGGGGTTCCTGCTGGGGCTCGTCTACGCCTGGGTGCGGTTCCGCGCACCGGACGCTCCACCGCAGGCCGTGCCGGGGCTCCCCGGTAGGGTGGGGCCCACAGAACGGCCGACCGAGGGAGAGAGCCAACCGTGATCACTTCGATCGTGCTCATCAAGACCAGCGTGGACCAGATCCCGGAGATCGCCGAGAAGATCGCGGCCCTCGACGGCGTCAGCGAGGTCTACTCGGTCACCGGCGCGCACGACCTGATCGCGATGGTCCGGGTGGCCGACCACGACGAGCTGGCCGACGTCATCCCCGGCCGGATCAGCAAGGTCCCCGGAGTCGCCTCCACCGAGACGCACATCGCGTTCCGTACGTACTCCCAGCACGACCTGGAGGCGGCGTTCGCGATCGGGCTGGACGCCTGACGCCACGAGGCGCAACGCAGCGGCGGGGCCCCGCAGGGACCCCGCCGTCCGTCATCCGCGGTCTCAGACCGCCGCGCCGCGATCCGGCACGCAGCGCCCCTCCTCGGTCCGGTAGGACCACCGCGCGCCGTCGGTCACCAGCTCCTTGACCGCGCGTACGAACCGCTCCACGTGCTCGTCGGGCGTCCCGGCCCCGAAGCTCACCCGGATGGCGTTCAGCGACCGCTCCCCCGGCGCCCCTTCGGGTGCACCGCAGGCCCCCGGGTCCTGCGGGTCGCTGCCCAGGAGAGTCCGCACCAGCGGGTGGGCGCAGAAGAGCCCGTCCCGTACGCCGATGCCGTACTCCGCGGACAGCGCGGCCGCGAAGTGCGAGCTGTTCCAGCCCTCGACGACGAAGGACAGCACGCCCACCCGGTCGGCCTCGTCGCCGAAGAGCGAGAGCACCTTCACCTGGTCCACCTCGGCCAGCCCGGTCCGCACCTTCGCGATCAGCTCCCGCTCGCGGGCGACCAGCGCGTCGAAGCCCGCCTCGGTCAGCGCCTTGCAGGCGGAGGCGATCGCGTAGACGCCGATCACGTTCGGGGAGCCGGCCTCGTGACGCGCCGCGGTGGTGTGCCACTCGACCGCCACGCCCCCGTCCTCGCGGCGGGCGACCGTCCGGCTGGCGCCGCCGCCGGCCAGGTACGGCTCGGCCGCCTGCAGCCAGTCGGCACGCCCGGCCAGCACGCCGGCGCCGAAGGGCGCGTAGAGCTTGTGACCGGAGAAGGCGATCCAGTCCACGTCCAGGTCGGCGATGTCGACGGGGTGGTGCGGGGCGAGCTGAGCGGCGTCCAGGACGATCCGCGCGCCGTGCGCGTGCGCCGCGGCCGCCAGTTCGCGCACCGGCCACAGCTCGCCGGTCACGTTCGACGCGCCCGTCACGCACACCAGCGCCGGGCCGTAGGGCTCGCGGTGGGCGAGCGCCCTCTCCAGCGTGTCGACCGCCTGCTGCGGGGTGTGGGGGGCGTCGAGGTAGGTGACGGTCAGGTCGTCCCGCTGCTCCCAGGGCAGCAGCGAGGCGTGGTGCTCGGTCTCGAAGACGAACACCCGGGTGTCCGCGGGAAGCACGCCCGCCAGCAGGTTGAGCGAGTCGGTGGTGGACCGGGTGAAGACCACCTGGTCCGCCTCCCGGCACCCCAGGAACTCCGCGACGGTCTGCCGGCTGTTCTCGAAGAGGTCGGTGGAGAGCTGGGAGAGGTACCCGGCGCCGCGGTGGACGCTCCCGTAGTACGGCGCGTACGCGGCCACGTCGTCCCACACCCGCTGGAGCGCCGGGGCGCTGGCCGCGTAGTCCAGCGCGGCGTAGGTGACCTCGCCGCCGGTGACGAGCGGGACGCTCACGTCGCGGCCGAGCACAGGGAGCGGCGCGGCGGTGGCGCAGGCGGGGTCGGCGTCGGCGGTGGTGGCGGTGTCAGGGCGCACGGACATGGCGGAGTCTCCCGGAGGCGTAGAACCGTACGAGACGTACGGAGCAGTCGAATGACACGCACGGGGCGTGGAAGAAACCCGCGGGCGCCGCGCACACGGAAAAAGGGGGGCGCCTCGGGCGGGGTGTTCGGAGAAAGGGGCCGACCGGCCCTATCGCATTCGCTGCATCACGGAAAGGCTCCCTCGATAACCAGGATCCCTGGCGAGGGATCCGCGCTTGCCGCGGGCCTTGCTGCCTGCGGCCTGGTCATCACCCGGGGCACCCCGCCACGGACGGAGGGTTGCCGGACAGCGGGCCGGGGCCTATTCGCTGTCGCTCGTGACCTGCCGAGAATCATGCCACATGATCGTGGCGCTGCAAGAGGTGTCCGTATGGCGGACGCCACCCCCGGCATCCGGGGAGGGTTGATCGCTCGGATGCCGGGCGCGGCGCCGCTGTGGCTGGTCGCGCGGTTCCCCGCGCCCCTGAGCTACGCCTGCGTGGCGGCCGCCCAGCGGGCCAGGACGCCCTGAGCCCTCCCCGAGTCGATCGACTCCGCGGCGCGCGCGATGCCCGCCGCGATCTGGTCGTTCAGGGGCGCCTCCGTCGGCTCCAGGGCGACCAGCGCCGCCGCGGAGTTCAGCAGGACCGCGTCCCGTACGGGGCCCCGCTCGCCGGCCAGGAGGCGGCGCGCGACGTCCGCGTTGTAGGAGGCGTCCGCGCCCCGCAGCGCCTCCACGGGGACCAGTTCGAGGCCGACGTCGCGCGGGTCGAAGGACTCCTCGCGGACCGCGCCGTCGCGCACCACCCAGACCCGGGAGGTGGTCGTCGTCGTCAGTTCGTCGAGGCCGTCGTCACCGCGGAAGACCAGCGAGGAGTGGCCGCGCTCGGCGAAGACGCCGGCCACGATGGGCGCCATCCTGGCGTCGGCCACGCCGACCGCCTGGGCCCGGACCCGGGCCGGGTTGGTGAGCGGGCCGAGGAAGTTGAAGACGGTCCGGATGCCCAGCTGGCCGCGCGCGGCGCCCACGTGCCGCAGCGCCGGGTGGAACTTCACCGCGAAGCAGAAGGTGATGCCCGCCTCCTCGGCGACCTCCACCACCCGGCGCGGGGTCAGGTCCAGGTTCACGCCCAGCTTCTCCAGGACGTCGGAGGCGCCACTGGCGGAGGACGCGGCGCGGTTGCCGTGCTTGACGACCTTCGCGCCCGCGCCGGCCACCACGATCGAGGACATCGTGGAGATGTTGACGGTCTTGGCGCCGTCGCCGCCGGTGCCGACGATGTCCACGCCGGGCCCCGGTACCTCGATGAGGTTGGCGTGCTCGTACATGGCGCGGACCAGTCCGGAGATCTCCGCGACGGTCTCACCCTTGGCCCGCAGCGCCACCGCGAAGCCGGCGATCTGCGCGTCGCTGGCCTCGCCGCGCATCATCCGGTCCATCGCCCACTCGGTGGAGTCGGCGGAGAGGTCACGGCCTTCCAGGAGGGCGTTCAGCACGCCCGGCCAGGTGCGGGCCGCCACGCTGCCGCCGTCATCCGGGGTCACAACGTTCATGGTCCACACTCCTGGTTCATGTCAACTGCTTCATGGCGAGCCTATCGGGCCCGCGGTACGCCGGAGGGCCCCGTCCGATAGGGGTCTCCCCTGCTCCTTAAGAGCTTGGGGAACGGACGGGGCCCTCTGGGTGGCGTTCTCTGCTACGTGCTCGGGGTCACGGTGCGGACACCGCTCCCCCGCGGAGATCAGTGGTGGCCGTGGCCGCTGGTGATCTCCTCGTACTCCTCCACCGTCGGCTTCGGAATGACGTTGTCCTCGCCGTAGTAGCTCTTGGAGAGCTTGGCGCGCAGCTTCTGCGAGCGCGGGATCTTGCGCTTGACACCGTTCTCGTCGACCTCGGGGCCGAGTTCGAGCGGCTTGGGCTGCTCGTGCGAGGTGAGGGCGTGCAGCTGCTCCTGGCCGAGCGGCTCGTGCACCTCGATGAACTCACCGTGCGGCAGCCGCTTGATGATGCCGGACTCCCGTCCGTGCAGCACCTTGTCGCGGTCGCGCCGCTGCAGGCCCATGCAGATCCGCTTGGTCGCGATGAAGCCGAGCACCGGCCCGACGAAGAACGCGATCCGGACGAACCAGGTGATCGAGTTGATCGACAGGTGGAAGTGCGTGGCCCACAGGTCGTTACCGCCACCGATCAGCATGACGAAGTACGCGATCAGCCAGGCCACACCGAAGCCGGTGCGGGTCGGGGCGTTGCGCGGACGGTCCAGCAGGTGGTGCTCACGCTTGTCGCCGGTGACCCAGGACTCGATGAACGGGTAGACCGCGATGGCCGCCAGGACCAGCGGGAAGATGATGATCGGGATCAGCACACCGAAGTTGACGGTGTAGTGACCGGCGATGTCCCACTCCCAGCCGGGCATGACACGGACCAGACCCTCGGCGAAGCCCATGTACCAGTCGGGCTGGGCGCCGGTGGACACCTGGTCCGGGCGGTACGGGCCGATGGCCCACACCGGGTTGATGCTCGCGATCGCGGCGATCACCGAGATCACACCGAAGACCAGGAAGAAGAAGCCTCCGGCCTTGGCCATGTAGACCGGCAGCAGCGGCATGCCGACGACGTTCTTCTCCGTCTTGCCGGCACCCGGGAACTGGGTGTGCTTGTGGTAGAAGACCAGGATCAGGTGCGCCACCAGCAGGCCGAGCATGATGCCCGGCAGCAGCAGCACGTGCACCGAGAAGAACCGCGGAATGATGTCGTGGCCGGGGAACTCCCCGCCGAAGATGAACATCTGCAGGTACGAGCCGACCAGCGGCATCGCCAGGATGACACCCTCGATGAACCGGACACCGGTACCGGACAGCAGGTCGTCCGGGAGCGAGTAGCCGGTGAAGCCGGTGAACATGCCGAGCACCAGCAGCAGGAAGCCGAAGAGCCAGTTGACCTCGCGCGGCTTGCGGAAGGCGCCGGTGAAGAACACCCGCATCATGTGGACCATCATGCCGGCGACGAACACCAGCGCGGCCCAGTGGTGGATCTGCCGGATCAGCAGACCGCCGCGGACGTCGAAGCTGATGTCCAGCGTCGACTCGAAGGCCTGCGTCATCCGGATGCCGTGCATGGGCACGTAGGAGCCGTGGTAGACGACCTCGGCCATGCTCGGGTGGAAGAACAGCGTCAGGTAGACGCCGGTCAGGATGATGATGATGAAGCTGTAGAGGCAGATCTCACCCAGCATGAAGGACCAGTGGTCCGGGAAGATCTTCCGCATGTTGGACTTGGCGAGGCTGTAGATGCCCAGCCGGCCGTCCGCCCAGTCGGCGATCCGCTCACCCCGCGGCGCCTGGCCGCGACGCGCGTTGGTCGCGCTCGTTTCGTTACTCATCCGCGCTCCCAGAAGCTCGGGCCGACGGGCTCCGCGAAGTCGCTGACGGCTTCGAGGTAGCCGTCCTTCACCGTGATGTGCAGCTGCGGCAGGGCGTGGCCCGCCGGGCCGAAGATCACGCGGCCACCGTCGGAAAGGTCGAAGGTGGACTGGTGGCAGGGGCAGAGCACGTGGTGCGTCTGCTGCTCGTACAGGGAGATCGGGCAACCGACGTGGGTGCAGATCTTCGAGTACGCCACGATGCCCTCGTGCGACCACTCAAGTTCCTGCTTGTCCTTGATGTTCTGCGGCTGGATCCGCACGAGCATCAGGGCGTCCTTGGCAATCTTCTGGTTGAACTCGTGGTCGTCCTCCTCCAGGCCCTCGGGCTTGGCGAAGGTGAGCGAGCCGACCGCGATGTCCTCGGGACGCAGCGGGAGGTTGGTGGACTGGTTGACCAGGCGGATGCCCTTCTTCCAGCCCGTGGTGCGGAGCTTCTTCTCCGGCAGCGGACCGAGGTCGCGCAGCAGCACCACACCGGAGAGCGGCACCAGGGCCAGCGCACCGAACATGGTGTTGCGGATCAGCTTGCGGCGGCCCATGCCGGACTCCGCGGCGCCTTCCCGGAAGTCGGCCATGACCTTGGCCTTGACCTCGGGCTCGGCCTCGATCGGGTGCCGCTCCTGGGCGACCTCCGCGTCGGACATCAGCGTGCGGGCCCAGTGGACCGCGCCGGCGCCGATGCAGAACAGCGCCACGCCGAGCGTCAGGCCCAGCGCGAAGTTCAGCGCGCTGATGTGGCCGAGCGGCCAGACGTAGATGATCTTGTCGATCGGGAAGATCACGTACGAGGCGATGAAGCCGATCGTCGCGAGCATGGACACCACGAAGAGCAGTGCGACGGCACGCTCGGAGCGCTTGGCCGCCCGCTCGTCGATGTCCTGGATGCGGTGCTCGTGGGGGGGCAGGCCCGGGTCGGCGAAGGGGTTGCTCTTCGTCGCCACGTCACCGTGAGCACCGTCGCGCTCACTGGGCAGGTTTTCTTCTGGCACGTCTGCGTGTCGTCCAGTCTCACTCATGACTTCTTGGCCTTCGCTGTCCGGGCTGCGACCCAGATGGCGACCGCGACCAGCGCGCCCAGGCCGAAGATGTATCCGAAGAGGCCCTCGCTGACCGGGCCGAGACCGCCGAGGTCCATGCCGCCGGGGCTCGCGGTCTTGTCGCCGTTGACCTCACCGAGGTACGCGACGATGTCCTTCTTGTTGGCCTTGGAGAGGCTGCCGTCGCCGAACGAAGGCATGTTCTGCGGGCCGGTCTCCATGGCCTCGTAGATGTGCTTCGGGTCGACCCCGTCCAGCGCCGGTGCGAACTTGCCGTTGGTCAGGGCGCCGCCCTTACCGGTGAAGTTGTGGCACTGGGCACAGTTCGTACGGAAGAGCTCACCGCCCTTGCCGATGTCGGCGCCGTCGGCGCTGTAGTCCTTCTTTTCCGGCACGGACGGACCGGCGCCGAGCGACGCGACGTACGCCGCCAGCTGGTCGATCTCGGCCTGGCTGTAGATGTTCTTCTTCCGCGGTACCTGGGCGCCCGGCTGCTGCGCCGGCATGCGGCCGGTGCCGACCTGGAAGTCGACGGCGGCAGCGCCCACGCCGACCAGGCTCGGGCCGTCGGAGGTGCCCTGACCGCCGGTGCCGTGGCAGCTGGCGCAGCCGACGGCGAAGAGCTTCTTGCCCTCCTTGATGGCAAGAGACTGGGCGGTGTCATCGGCCTGAGCCTTGTCCGCCGGCGCGAACGCGGCGTACAGCCCCCCAGTGACCGCCAGCGCGAAGAGTAGGACGACGAGCGCCGCCAGCGGATGGCGCCGTCGTGCGGAGAGCTTTTTCACGGATTACCCCGGTGTCAGGATCTTCTGCGTCGATGCTTCTGGACTGTGTCTGTCTGAACTGCGGGTCCGGTCGGGGACCGGTCTGCCTACTTGATCAGGTAGATCGTGGCGAAGAGGCCGATCCAGACGACATCGACGAAGTGCCAGTAGTAGGACACGACGATGGCCGCGGTGGCCTGTTCGTGGGTGAACCTCTTGGCCGCGTACGTCCTGCCCAGGACCAGCAGGAAGGCGATCAGACCGCCTGTCACGTGCAGTCCGTGGAAGCCGGTGGTCAGGTAGAACACCGAGCCGTACGGGCCGGACGAGAGCGAGAGCCCCTCGTGCTTGACCAGCTCCGTGTACTCGTAGACCTGACCGCCGATGAAGATCGCACCCATGACGAAGGTGATCACGAACCAGGCCCGGAGCTTCTTGACGTCGCCGCGCTCGGCCGCAAAAACACCGAGCTGGCACGTCAGGGAGCTGAGCACCAGGATCGTGGTGTTCGTCGCGGAGAACGGAAGATTCAGCGCATGGGCGGATTCCTTCCAATACTCGGCTCCGGTCACCGATCGGAGGGTGAAGTACATCGCGAAGAGGGCCGCGAAGAACATCAGCTCGGAACTCAGCCAGATGATGGTTCCGACGCTGGTGAGGTTCGGCCGATTGACCGACGGGTGCGCGTGCCCGGTTTCTACTGCTGTTGCTGTCGCCACGACCGACATTATGTCGGTCGCTTATCTTGCGCTCACTCCGGGGGGTGCCGTTCGGTGTGTCAAGGGGGTGTGCCCTGCCCGTACGGTCCAGTGGCGGGGTCCCCCGAAGGGGGGAAGCACACCTTCCGCACCCCCCTGACGCCCCCGCTCCGACCAGTCCTGACGGGTCGTCGGACAGATCTTCGTCCGGTACGGACCCTCCTGCGCGGGGCCTTCCGGGCAGTAGCATCCGCTGAACGGGACCGGCCCCCGAGGTGCTCCCGTGAACGGTGCTCCCCCAAAAGCGTGGAGGAACGATGCAGGCGACTGCCACGGTGCTGGTCTACAGCGACGACTCGGGCACCCGCGAGCAGGTACGCCTCGCGGCCGGCCGGCGCCCCGCCGCCGATGTGCCGCAGGTGGAGATTGTGGAGTGCGCGACACTCCCGGCCGTCCTCGCGGCCCTGGAACAGGGCGGCATCGACGCCTGTGTCCTGGACGGCGAGACCGCGCCGGCCGGCGGCATGGGCGTGTGCCGGCAGATCAAGGACGAGATCTTCCACTGCCCGCCGGTGCTGCTGCTGATCGGCCGCCCCCAGGACTCCTGGCTGGCGACCTGGAGCCGGGCCGACGCCGCGGTGACCCATCCGATCGACCCGGTGGCGTTCGCCGACGCGCTGGCGGGGCTGCTGCGCCGCCGGCTGCTCGCGGAGGCCTGAGCGACACCGGCCCGCACGACGTACGGCGCCCCGTCCGGGCTGCTCCGCCCGGACGGGGCGCCGTGTGCCGTTCTGCGGGCTTCTCAGACCCGCGGGCGCAGTCTGGCGGCGTCGGCCGGGCCCGCGGCCTTCTCGCCGCCGTCCGCGCCGCTCATACCGCCGCCGAGGGCGCTGCCGGCGCGCCACTTGTCCCAGGGCATGTTCCAGTCGCCGAACCCGTTGTCGAACGGGGTCATGGCGTCGCCCTTGCTGTGGACCACCTCGACGAGGTCGCCGACCCGTACGTGCTCGAAGAACCAGCGGGCGTCGGCGGTGGACATGCCGGTGCAGCCGTGGCTGACGTTGGCCGCGCCCTGCGACCCCACGGACCAGGGGGCCGCGTGCACGTACTCGCCGCTCCACGTCACCCGGGTGGCCCAGTGGACCGGCAGGTTGTAGGACTCCGAACTGCCGCGCGCGATGCCCACGGTGTTGCTGTTCATCCGGACGAAGGCCTCCTTGCCCAGCACGACCTTGATGCCGTTGCGGGTGTCGAAGCCCGGCTTGCCGGTGGTGACGGGCAGGGTCTTGATCACCTTGCCGTTGCGCCGGACGGTCATCCGGTGGGCCGCGGCGTCCGTGACCGCCTCGACCCGGTCGCCCGTACGGATCTTCACGGGCTTGCCGGGCCCGCCGTACAGCCCCTTGGCGATCTTCAGGCCCTGGAGGTTGCTGTACGCCTCGACGGTGGCGTGCGCGGGCCAGTACGAACGCGGGCGGTAGTGCAGGGTCTTGTCGTCCGCCCAGTGCCAGGAGCCGAGCACGCGCGGTCTGCTGTCGACCTTCAGGGCGCCTTCCACCAGCGCCCTGGCGCGCTTGCCGTGCACCGGCCGGCTGAGTTCGGCGGTGAGCGGCTGGCCGACGCCGTACGTGCCGCTGTCGGGCCCGAAGGTCACCCGCAGCCGCCGGTCGCCGTTGCCCTCGGTCTCCGTGTGCAGGACCTTCCGGCCCGGCTTGCCGTCACTGTCCTCGGTGCTCACCCGCACGGTGTAGCGGGTGCCGGCGGCGAGCGGCACGGTGCTGCGCCAGCGGGTGCCGTCGGCGGTCAGGCGGCCGCGGATGTAGCGGCCGGCGGCGTCCGTGGCGGTGACATCGGTGATCCTCGCCTCGTCGCCCTTGGTGGTCACTTCCAGTGGCTTGTCCGGATCGGCCTTCTGCTCGCCCGCCGGGGCGTTGGCCGCGATCTGGCCGGCCGCATCGTAGGGCTGGGCGGCGAGCGGATCCGACGACGCCCCGCCGCACCCGGTGACCCCCGCCGCCAGCGGCAGCAGCAGGAGGGCGGAGCTGAGCACCGTCCGGGATCGTGGCATGTGGCTCATAGCAACAAAATAGGAAAAACCTCCCCCGTACGGCGCGTTGGGAGAGGCCAAATGGGTCGGGCCCGGCCACTCCGTGGAGTGGCCGGGCCCGGCCCGTCGGTGCGGAACCGCGCTTACTGCGTGCGGTTCTCACCCCGGTAGTACTCGAACACCCAGCCGAACAGGCCGACGAGGATGATCGGAGCGGAGAAGTACAGCAGCCACCAGCCGAAGACGACGCCCAGGAAGGCGAACGCTCCGCCGATGCCCAGCGAGAGCGGCTGCCAGCTGTGCGGGCTGAAGAAGCCCACCTCGCCGGCGTCGTCCGCGACGTCCGCGTCCTTGCGGTCCTGCGCACCCGCGTCCACTCGCCGGGCCGTGAAGGCCAGGTAGTAGCCGATCATGATGCAGAGACCGAACGCCAGGAACAGCGCGGTGGTGCCCGCCGGCTCCTTCGACCAGACGCCGTAGACGATCGCCATGGCGAGGACGAAGACGGAGAGCCAGATGAACATCTTGCCCTGGATCTTCACTTGCCGGCCTCCTTCTTGCCGCCCATGAGCGCCGTGTCCTTCTGACCGTCGTTCTCGAGCGCGTCGAGCGCGGCGATCTCAGGGTGGTGCAGGTCGAATGCCGGGGATTCCGAGCGGATGCGCGGCAGCGTGAGGAAGTTGTGCCGCGGCGGCGGGCAGGAGGTCGCCCACTCCAGCGAGCGGCCGTAGCCCCACGGGTCGTCGACCTCGATCTTCTTGCCGTACTTGGCCGTCTTCCAGACGTTGTACATGAACGGCAGGATCGACAGGCCCAGCAGGAAGGAGCTGATCGTCGAGATCGTGTTCAGGGCGGTGAAGCCGTCGGCCGCCAGGTAGTCGGCGTAACGACGCGGCATGCCCTCGGCGCCCAGCCAGTGCTGGACCAGGAAGGTGCCGTGGAAGCCGATGAACAGCGTCCAGAACGTGATCTTGCCGAGCCGCTCGTCCAGCATCTTGCCGGTGAACTTCGGCCACCAGAAGTGGAAGCCGGCGAACATCGCGAAGACGACCGTACCGAAGACGACGTAGTGGAAGTGCGCCACGACGAAGTACGAGTCGGAGATGTGGAAGTCCAGCGGCGGCGAGGCCAGGATGACGCCGGTCAGACCACCGAAGGTGAAGGTGATCAGGAAGCCGACCGCCCAGAGCATCGGTGTCTCGAAGGACAGCGAGCCCTTCCACATCGTGCCGATCCAGTTGAAGAACTTCACACCGGTCGGAACCGCGATGAGGAACGTCATGAAGGAGAAGAACGGCAGGAGTACTCCGCCGGTGACGTACATGTGGTGCGCCCACACGGTCACCGAAAGGCCCGCGATCGAAATCGTCGCCGCGATCAGACCGATGTAACCGAACATCGGCTTTCGCGAGAAGACCGGAATGACCTCGGAAATGATGCCGAAGAACGGCAGCGCGATGATGTACACCTCTGGGTGTCCGAAGAACCAGAAGAGGTGCTGCCAGAGCAATGCGCCGCCATTGGCCGCGTCGAATACATGGGCCCCGAACTTACGGTCCGCCTCCAGGGCGAACAGCGCGGCGGCCAGCACCGGGAAGGCCAGCAGGACCAGCACACCGGTCAGCAGGACGTTCCAGGTGAAGATCGGCATCCGGAACATCGTCATGCCGGGGGCACGCATGCAGATGATCGTGGTGATGAAGTTGACCGAGCCGAGGATGGTGCCGAAGCCGGAGAAGGCCAGACCCATGATCCACATGTCGGCGCCGACACCCGGCGAGCGGACCGCGTCCGACAGCGGGGAGTAGGCGAACCAGCCGAAGTCGGCCGCACCCTGCGGGGTGAGGAAGCCGGCCACCGCGATCAGCGAGCCGAAGAGGTACAGCCAGTACGCGAACATGTTCAGCCGCGGGAACGCCACGTCGGGCGCGCCGATCTGCAGCGGCATGATCCAGTTGGCGAACCCTGCGAACAGCGGCGTCGCGAACATCAGCAGCATGATCGTGCCGTGCATCGTGAACGCCTGGTTGAACTGCTCGTTCGACATGATCTGCGTGCCGGGACGGGCCAGTTCGGCGCGCATGAAGAGCGCCATCAGGCCGCCGATGCAGAAGAAGGCGAACGACGTCACCAGATAGAGCGTGCCGATCGTCTTGTGGTCGGTGGTCGTCAGCCACTTCACCACGACGTTGCCGGGTTGCTTCCTGCGTACGGGTGGTGCTGCCGAGGCCGATGCGGCGGCGGCACCCTGAGGTTCGTTGAGGATGCTCACTTGTTCTTCGTCTCCGCGTTCCTGGCGTGGTCGGTCTGCTCGATACCGGCCGGCAGGTAACCGTTCTGGCCCTTCTTCGCCAGGTCCTTCAGGTGCTCCTGGTACCGCTCGGGAGACACGACCTTGACGTTGAAGAGCATCCGGGAGTGGTCAACGCCGCAGAGCTCGGCGCACTTGCCCATGAAGGTGCCCTCCTTGTTCGGAGTCACCTCGAAGACATTGGTGTGACCCGGGATGACGTCCTGCTTCATCAGGAACGGCACCACCCAGAAGGAGTGGATGACATCACGCGAGGTCAGGATGAACTGGACGGTCTCACCCTTCGGCAGCCACAGCGTGGGGCCGGGGTTGCCGTTCTGCGGGTTCCGCTCGCCCGGCGTGCCCTGGTCGTAGACGCCCTCGGCACCCTGGGGCGCCGACTTCTTCCACTTGTCCGGGATCGCGGAGAGTTCCTTGGAGTCGATGTTCGTGGTCGACTTGTTGCCGTCCACGTTCTCCATGTAGTTGAACGCCCAGCTCCACTGGAAGCCCACCACGTTCACGACGTGGTCCGGCTTCTTGGAAGTCTTGAGGAGTTCGTTCTCATCGCGCGCGGTGAAGTAGAAAAGCACCGCGATGATGATGAACGGGACGATGGTGTACAACGCCTCGATCGGCATGTTGTACCGGGTCTGTGCGGGGACCTCCACCTTGGTCCGGCTGCGGCGGTGGAAGATCCAGCTCCAGATGATCAGGCCCCACACCAGCACGCCCGTTGCGAGGGCGGCGGCCCAGGAGCCCTGCCAAAGGGAGAGGATCCGCGGCGCCTCGTCGGTGACGGGCGTTGGCATGCCGAGGCGGGGGAAGTCCTTGTATGTGCAACCGGTCGCGGTCAGCAGGACCAGGCCCGCAGCCAGCACCTGCGGCAGCTTCCGCCGCATCGGGCGCCGCGACGAGCGGTCGGAGCCGTTGGGACTCACGTAGCGCCTTCCCGAGAGTCTCGCCCGCGGACCGGCTGCGGCCGTCTCAGCTGGTCGGTCGCCGGCCCTGTCACGGGCAGGGGTTTGGATGTTTATGCGGACCAAACCCTACTGGACGCTATTTGGCGTCGCGCGGGGAGGGTGCCCAACGCGGCGCGTCACCCCCCGAAGGGGTGGCCCGGCCCCCTCACTGGCCCCCCGGAACAACCGGATTCCCCGCTTCTGCCCGGCATCTGACGCCGCGCCGTCGGTCCGGCCGGGCGCTTCCCGGTCCGGCCCGGCGCGCCGGAGGCGTCGCCGCCCGAACGCGTTAGCGTTTCGCCGTGTCCTACTTCGATGCCGCGTCCTCCGCTCCCCTGCACCCGGTCGCCCGCGAGGCGCTCCTCGCCGCGCTCGACGAGGGGTGGGCCGACCCGGCCCGGCTGTACCGGGAGGGCCGGCGCGCCCGGCTGCTGCTGGACGCCGCGCGCGAGGCCGCGGCGGAGGCGGTCGGCTGCCGCCCCGACGAGCTGGTCTTCACCCCGTCCGGCACCCGGTCCGTGCACACGGGCGTGGCGGGCGCGCTGGCCGGCCGTCGGCGTGTCGGCACCCGGCTGGTCCACTCCGCGGTCGAGCACTCCGCCGTACTGCACGCGGCGGAGACGCACGAGGCGGCCGGCGGCACCGTGGCCGTGGTGGGCTGCGACCGTACGGGCCGGGTGGCCGCCGAGGAGTTCGCCGCGGCGCTCACCCCGGACACCGCGCTGGCCGTCCTGCAGTCCGCCAACCACGAGGTGGGCACCGAACAGCCGGTGGCCGAGGCGGCCGAGGCGTGCCGTGCGGCGGGCGTGCCGCTGCTGGTGGACGCCGCCCAGTCGCTCGCCTGGGGAGCGGTGGAGGGCCCCTGGTCGCTGCTGGCGGGCAGCGCGCACAAGTGGGGCGGCCCGGCCGGGGTCGGCCTGCTGGCGGTCCGCAAGGGCACCCGCTTCGCGCACCGGGGTCCGGCGGACGAGCGCGAGTCGGGCCGGGCGCCCGGCTTCGAGAACATCCCGGCGGTGGTGGCGGCGGCCGCGTCGCTGCGTGCCGCGCGCGGGGAGGCCGTGGCCGAGGCGGCGCGGCTGCGCGGCCTGGTGGACCGGATCCGCTCCCGGGTGCCGGAGCTGGTGCCGGACGTGGCGGTGGTCGGCGATCCGGTACGGCGGCTGCCGCACCTGGTGACCTTCTCCTGCCTCTACGTCGACGGGGAGACGCTGCTGCACGCGCTGGACCGGGCGGGCTTCTCCGTCTCCTCCGGCTCCTCCTGCACCTCCAGCACGCTGACGCCCAGCCACGTCCTGAAGGCGATGGGCGTGCTCTCCGAGGGCAACGTACGGGTGTCGCTGCCGGCCGGGACCGACGCGGCCGACGTGGACCGCTTCCTGGCGGTGCTGCCGGAGGCGGTGGCCGGGGTGCGGGAGCAGCTGGGCGCGCCCGCCGCACGGCCCGCGCGGGCCCCTGAGGGCGTGTCCGGCGACGTGGTCGTGGACGCGCTCGGCGCGCGCTGCCCGGTGCCGGTGATCGAGCTGGCGAAGGCGGTCGCCGGAGTGGCCGTCGGCACCACGGTGACCGTGCTGTCCGACGACGAGGTGGCGGCGCTGGACATCCCCGCGTGGTGCTGGACGCAGGGCCAGGAGTACCTGGGGGAAGCCGCCGAGCCCCCGGAACGCGGCGCCGCGTACGTGGTGCGGCGCCGCGTCTAGTCCGTGCCGGGTCTCAGTCCAGGTACTGCTGGATCTCGGCGGCGGCCTCGTGGCCGTACGCCTTGGTGAAGCGGTCCAGGAAGTGGCTGCGGCGCAGCTCGTACTCCTGGGTGCCGACCGTCTCGATGACGAGGGTGGCCAGCATGCAGCCGACCTGCGCGGCGCGCTCCAGGGGGACGCCCCAGGCCAGGCCGGAGAGGAAGCCGGCGCGGAAGGCGTCGCCGACGCCGGTCGGGTCGGCCTTGGCCTTCTCCTCGGGGACGCCGACCTCGATGGCCGGCTCGCCCTCGCGCTCGATGCGGACGCCGCTGGCGCCGAGGGTGGTGACGCGGGTGCCGACCTTGCCGAGGATCTCCTCGGCGGTCCAGCCGGTCTTGGACTCGATGAGGCCCTTCTCGTACTCGTTGGAGAAGAGGTAGGCCGCGCCGTCCATGAGGGTGCGGATGTCGTCGCCGTCCATCCGCGCGATCTGCTGGGAGAAGTCGGCGGCGAAGGGGATCGAGCGGGTACGGCACTCCTCGGTGTGCCGGATCATCGCCTCGGGGTCGTCCGCGCCGATCAGGACGAGGTCCAGGCCGCCCACGCGCTCGGCGACGTGCTGCAGCTCGATCAGCCGGGCCTCGCTCATCGCGCCGGTGTAGAAGGAGCCGATCTGGTTGTGGTCGGCGTCGGTGGTGCACACGAAGCGGGCGGTGTGCAGCACCTCGGAGATCCGTACGGAGGCGGTGTCGACGCCGTGCCGGTCCAGCCAGGCGCGGTACTCGCTGAAGTCGTTGCCGGCGGCGCCGACCAGGATCGGCGCGGTGCCGAGCTGGCCCATGCCGAAGCAGATGTTCGCGGCGACGCCACCGCGCCGCACGTCGAGCTGGTCGACCAGGAAGGAGAGGGAGACCGTGTGGAGCTGGTCGGCGACCAGCTGGTCGGCGAAGCGTCCGGGGAAGGTCATCAGATGGTCGGTGGCGATGGAGCCGGTGACTGCGATACGCACGGCGATTCGCTCCTGCGGGGAGGCGTGGGGCGGTGACGGACGTGACCCAACGCTACCCGTTCGGGACGACCCTTCCGACCTGGCGAAACTACCCGATAGTAGGTCTTCTTTCGCGGTGTGAAGGGTGCGTACGGTGCGGATATGACCCCACATGTGAAGCCCGTCACAACAGATCGCTCCACCGGCCGTCACCCGGACGGGGCCGCGTACGACTCGATGGAGCAACTGCTCGGCGACTGCGCCCGCATGGCGCCGCACTGGCGGAGCGACGGCCACTTCGCCGCGCCGCCGCGCCCGGCCGCCGAGCTCCGCGGGATCACGGTGCCCGCCACCTCTGCGAAACTGCTGGACGGGATGTCCGAGTACGGCGACTGAGTACGGCGAGCCACTCCTCCACCGCTCTTCCACGGACCTTCAGCGGCCCGTTCGGGCCGCGGGCGGAACCGTCCGCGGCCCGGCTCCGTCCAATCGGCGTCCCCCTCACGGAGGATGGCGCATCAGTTGTTCAGCGGAGCCGAAGGAGCGATGCGGTGAGCACCGAGGACACTCCCCCTGCCACCGGCAGCGGGAAGAATTCCACCGACACCCCCACCACCCCGGGGCGGCGCGGGCGCAGCCCGCTGGTGGTCGCCTCGATGGCCGCCGCCGTGCTGTTGGCCGGCGGTGGCGCGGCGTACTGGGCATCGGGCGCTTCCGGCCAGGACGGCAGCGCCGGCGCGGCGGCCGACCCGCCGCCCCTGGCCCTGGAGGGCTACGGCCAGGCGCACAGCGGGAACAGCGGGAACAGCGGCATCGCGCCGGGCGAGCCGAACCCGCAGGGCGGCGGGTACCGCGCGGTCGGCGAGCTGCCGGACGGCCCGGCCGACGCGCCCGTGTACCGCGCCCAGGGCCCGGTCGGCAAGGCCGCGGTGGCCAAGCTGGCCAAGGCGCTGGACGTCTCGGGCGAGATCCGCTCCGAGGGCGGCACCTGGAAGGTCGGCGGCCAGGAGAAGGACTCCCGCGGGCCCGTGCTCCAGGTGGCCAAGGCCGGCACCGGCTCGTGGACGTTCGCGCAGTACGGCACCCCGGGCGGGGTCAACTGCGCGCTGCCCGCCGCGCCCAAGGGCGAGGCGGCGGACGCGAAGACCGGCCACTCCTCCGACGGGCCCGGCTGCCCCTCGTACCGCGGCCGGGAGGCCAGCACGGAGGACGACGGCAGCGGCAAGGGCGCGGTGTCGCAGAGCGAGGCGAAGCAGGCGGTGCGGCCGGTGCTCGCGGCGCTGGGGCAGCAGGACGCGAAGCTGGACGCCGGCGGGCTGTCCGGCGCGGTGCGGATCGTCTCCGCGAACCCGACGTTCGGCGGCCTGCCCACGTACGGCTGGCAGAGCGATCTCCAGGTCGGCTCGGACGGCCGGGTCGTCGGCGGCAGCGGCCAGCTCGCGCGGCCGGTCAAGGGCGACACCTACCCGTTGCTGAGCGCGGCGAAGACGCTCGACCACCTGAACGGCGGGGCCGGCTCCGCCGAGGGCAAGGGCAAGGAGAAGTGCGCGACGCCGCTGCCGAACAAGGGCGAGAAGGACGAGAAGGCCGACGGCAAGGCGGGCGAGAAGGGTGTCGCGCCGTGCGAGCCGGCGCCCGGGAAGCCCTCGCCCGCCGAGGTGACCGGCGCCCGGTTCGGCCTGTCGGTGCAGTTCGTGAACGGCAGCCAGGCGCTCGTGCCGTCGTGGATGTACGAGGTGCGGCAGCCCGGCTCGCCCGGCGGCAAGGACGCCGGCACGACGGTCGCGCACCCGGCGGTCGACCCGAAGTTCGTGGTGGACCGGAACGCCGGTGACGCCGCCACCCAGCGGCCCGCGCAGCCGCCGCAGGGCGGCAAGGAGGGCAAGAAGGGCGTGCAGAGCCTGGAGTCGTACGCGGTCTCCAAGGACGGCAAGAAGCTGACGCTGCGCTTCTGGGGCGGCGTGTGCAGCAATTACTCGGCCAGCGCCGACCAGTCGGGCACGGCCGTGACCGCGCAGGTCACCGGCAAGGAGAAGAAGCCGGGCGGGGTCTGCGTGAAGGTCGCCAAGCAGTTCAGCAAGACGGTGACGCTGGACTCCCCGCTGGACGGCCGGGAGGTCATCGACGCCTCCAGCGGTGAGACGGTGCCGCAGAAGTGACGGCGGGCCGCCGCGAGCCGGAGGTTCGAGGGCGGCCATGACGAAGGCGGCGTTCCCCGCGGGGAACGCCGCCTTCGTCGTATGTCTCCGTGCGCCGGAGCCGGCCGGCTCAGCTGAAGGAGTCGCCACAGGCGCAGGAGCCGGTGGCGTTGGGGTTGTCGATCGTGAAGCCCTGCTTCTCGATGGTGTCGACAAAGTCGATGGAGGCACCACCCAGGTACGGGGCGCTCATCCGGTCGGTGACGACCTTCACGCCGCCGAAGTCCTTCACGACGTCGCCGTCGAGCGAGCGCTCGTCGAAGAAGAGCTGGTAGCGCAGGCCGGAGCAGCCACCGGGCTGAACGGCCACCCGCAGCGCGAGGTCGTCCCGGCCTTCCTGCTCCAGCAGGGTCTTGACCTTCGACGCGGCTGCGTCGGACAGGATGATGCCGTCGCTGACGGTGGTCTCGTCCTGAACGCTCATCTACATCTCTCCCGGGTTGTACGGACCCCTTGCCCTCGGCAGTAACCGACGGGGCCCCGGATTCATTCCGGGCGGGCTCGAAGTTCTGGGGAATTTTCCGCCCCTCTTCATGCTCGCACACCCCGCCGCGAAGGTCAGCGACTGACGGGGTACGGCCGGCCGGGTGATGCGTCACATCGACATAATGCCCATCGTCAAACTGACGTGAAGCGGCTATGATAGATAGCGTCATTTCGACGAAAAGCCCGGTGCAGGCACCGGCTCCACTGGAGCGGCTACGCCGCGCTTGTCCCTGAAAAAAGAAGGTGCGTGTCGTGACCACCGCCCAGCCCCGCCAGGACCTCGACGTGCAGCCCACGCCGCTCGCCCTGCTGCTGCTCGGCCGCGAAGCCGACCCCAAGAGCGAGCGCGGCGTGGAGTGCCCCGGCGATCTGCCCTCCCCCTCCGACCCCGATCTCGTGGAGCGGGCCCGCGCCGCCAAGGAGAAGCTCGGGGACAAGGTCTTCGTGCTCGGCCACCACTACCAGCGCGACGAGGTCATCCAGTTCGCCGACGTCACCGGCGACTCCTTCAAGCTGGCGCGGGACGCGGCCGCGCGGCCGGACGCCGAGTACATCGTCTTCTGCGGCGTGCACTTCATGGCCGAGTCCGCCGACATCCTGACCACCGACGACCAGAAGGTCGTCCTCCCCGACCTGGCCGCCGGCTGCTCGATGGCCGACATGGCCACCGCCGAGCAGGTCGCGGAGTGCTGGGACGTGCTGACCGACGCCGGCGTCGCCGGGCAGGTCGTGCCCGTCTCGTACATGAACTCCTCGGCGGACATCAAGGCCTTCACCGGCAAGCACGGCGGCACGATCTGCACGTCGTCCAACGCCAAGCGGGCCCTGGAGTGGGCCTTCGAGCAGGGCGAGAAGGTGCTCTTCCTGCCCGACCAGCACCTGGGCCGCAACACCGCGGTGCGCGACATGGGCATGTCGCTGGAGGACTGCGTCGTCTACAACCCGCACAAGCCGAACGGTGGCCTCACCGCCGAGCAGCTGCGCGCCGCGAAGATGATCCTGTGGCGCGGGCACTGCTCGGTGCACGGCCGCTTCTCGCTGGAGTCGGTCGAGGACGTCCGGGCGCGCATTCCGGACGTGAACGTGCTGGTGCACCCGGAGTGCAAGCACGAGGTCGTGGCCGCGGCCGACTACGTGGGCTCCACGGAGCACATCATCAAGACCCTGGAGGCGGCGCCCGCCGGGTCGAAGTGGGCGATCGGCACCGAGCTGAACCTGGTCCGCCGCCTGGCCAATCGTTTCGCTGCCGAGGACAAGGAGATCGTCTTCCTCGACAAGACGGTCTGCTTCTGCTCCACGATGAACCGCATCGACCTCCCGCACCTGGTCTGGGCCCTGGAGTCCCTGGCGGACGGCAAGGTCGTCAACCGGATCGAGGTGGACAAGGAGACGGAGGACTTCGCGAAGCTCGCCCTTGAGCGGATGCTGGCGCTGCCGTAGCCGTCACACACGTGGGGCCCGTACCGGACTTTGGTACGGGCCCCACGCGCTGTGCGGGTCAGACGCCGGCGGGCTCCGGCGTACGGTCCTCCTCCGGTGCGGCGGAGTCGGCCCGCTTGGCGGCCTTCTTCGCCGCCCGCTTCTCCTTGCGGAGCTCGATGATCGCGTAGAGCGTCGGGACGAGCAGCAGGGTCAGCAGGGTGGAGGTGATCAGACCGCCGATCACGACGACCGCCAGCGGCTGGGAGATGAACCCGCCGTCACCGGTGACCGAGAGGGCCATCGGCAGCAGGGCCATGATCGTGGCGAGGGCCGTCATCAGGATGGGCCGCAGCCGGTGGCGGCCGCCCTCGACGACCGCCTCGACCACGCCGTACCCCTGTGCCCGGTACTGGTTGATCAGGTCGATCAGCACGATCGCGTTGGTGACGACGATGCCGATGAGCATCAGCATGCCGATCATCGCCGGGACGCCCAGCGGGGTGCCCGTGGCGACCAGCAGGCCGATCGCGCCGGTCGCCGCGAACGGGATCGAGACCAGCAGGATCAGCGGCTGGATCAGCGACCGGAAGGTCGCCACCAGCAGCATGAAGACGATCGCGATGGCCGCCAGCATGGCCAGCGCGAGCGAGGAGAACGCCTCGTCCTGGTCGGCCGAGACGCCGCCGATCTCGGCGGTCGCGCCCTTGGGCAGGTCCAGGTCCTTCAGCTCGGACGTCAGCTGCGTGGTGACCGCGCCGGTGTTGTCACCGGTCGGCTTGGCCGTGATGGTGGCGGACCGGGCGCCGTCGATGCGGGTCATCTGCACCGGGCCCGCCACCGTCTTCACCTCGGCGATGTCGCCGAGCTTCACCATGCCCGACGGGCCGGGCAGCGTCAGCTTCTTCAGCTGCGCCTCGGTGGTGGCCGGGTGCGCCGACTTCACCACGACGTCCCGCTCCGCGTCGTCCAGCAGCGCCTTGCCGCTGGTGGTTCCGCGCACCGCCTGGCCGACGGCCTGACCGAGGGTGGCCTGGGTGTAACCGGCGGCAGCGGCCTTGTCGTTCGCGGTGACGGAGATCCGGGGCACGCTCTGCGCCAGGTCGCTGGTGACGTCGGTGACGTCGTCCAGGCCCGCGACCTTCTTCCGTACCTGCTCGGCCGCGTCCTTCAGCACGTCCCCGTCGGCGGCCTTCACGACCACGCTCAGATCCTGGTTGCCGAAGGCCTGGCCGGCCGAGACGGTGGTGTCGCCGATGTCCTTGCCGAGCTTCGCGAGGCCGTCCCGGATGTCCGCGACGACCCGGTCGGAGTCGTCGGCGTTCGCCAGCTTGACCTGGTACGACGCCTGGTTGGCGTTGGCGCCGCCGCCGAAGGCCGCCATCATGCCCGACGAGCCGACGGTGACCTGGTAGTCCTGCACGCCGTCGGTGTCGGCGAGCAGCTTCTCGACCCGCTTCGCCTGCTTGTCGGCGGCGCCGAGGCTGGTGCCGGGGGCCAGCTCCTGCTGGATGGAGAGGGTGTCCTGCGTGCCCTGGTCGAAGAAGTTGGTCTTCAGCAGCGGGCCCATGCCGAAGGTGCCGATGAGGATGACCGCGGCGATGACGAGGCTGGTGGCCCGGCGCCGGGTCGCGAAGCGCAGCACCGGTACGTACAGCCGCTGCAGGGCGCTGCGGCTCTCCTTCTCCTCGGCGGCCTTGCGCAGCGCCTCCGGGTCGGCGTCCTCGGCGCCCTTCGGGGCGCGCAGGAACCAGTAGGAGAGGACCGGGACGACGGTGAGGGAGACCAGCAGCGAGGCCAGCAGGGCCACCGTGACGGTGATCGAGAAGTCGCCGAAGAGGGCGCCCACCATGCCGCCGACCACGCCGATCGGCAGGAAGACCGCCACGGTGGTGAGGGTGGAGGAGGTGATCGCGCCGGACACCTCGCGGACGCCGGTGAGGATGGCGTGCTTGCGCTCCTCGCCGTAGCCCAGGTGCCGCTTGATGTTCTCCAGGACGACGATGGAGTCGTCCACGACCCGGCCGATGGCGATGGTCAGCGCGCCCAGGGTCAGCATGTTCAGCGACAGGTCGCGGGTCCACAGCACGATCAGCGTGATGACGACGGACAGCGGGATGGACACCGCGGTCACCAGCGTCGAGCGCAGGCTGAGCAGGAAGACCAGGATCACGATCACGGCCATGACCAGGCCGAGCAGGCCCTCGGTGGTGAGGGACTCGATGGACTTGGAGACCTGCGGGCCCTGGTCGGAGACGACCGTGACGTCCGCGTCCTTGCCGAGGTCGGCGCGGATCTGCGGCAGCTTGTCCTTGACCGCGTCGGAGATGGCGACGGCGCTGCCGTCCTGGTCCATGGTGATCTGGACCGCGAGGCTGGGCTTGCCGTTGGTGCGGGTGAGCGAGGTCGGGGTGGCCGACTCCTGCTTCACGGTGGCGATGTCGCCGACCCGTACCGGCGCGCCGGCCCCGGCCTTGCCCGCCGCGGCACCGGCCGCCGCCGGGGAGACGGTGAGGTCCTTGATCTGCTGGAGCGAGGTCCAGCCGCTGCCGACCTGGACGGTGCGGCTCTTGCCGTCCTCGGCGAAGGAGCCGGCCGGTACGGAGGCGCCGCCGGCCTCCAGGGCCTGGCCGAGGGCTGCCGGGGTGAGCCCCGCCCTGGCGAGCTTCGCGTCGTCGGGGGTGACCGCGACGACCCGGTCGCGCACGCCGTTGACGCTGACCTGGCCGACGCCGTCGATGTCCTTCAGGGCCGGGACGACGCTGCGGTCCAGGCGGTCGGCGAGGGCCTGCTGGTCCTGCCCGGAGGAGGCGACGGCCAGCACCGCGGTCGGCAGGTCGTCGGTGCCGCCGGCCACGACCTGCGGGTCGACGTCGTCGGGCAGCTGCGCGCGGGCCCGGTTGACGGCCTGCTGGACGTCGGCGACCAGCGTCTTGGAGTCGTTGCCGTAGTCGAACTCGGCCATGACCACGGCCGAGCCCTCACTGGCCGTCGAGGTCACGCCCGTGATCCCGTCGACCGCCTGGATGCCGTCCTCCAGCGGCTCGACGACCTGCTTCTCGACGACATCGGGCGAGGCGCCCTGGTACGGCGCCACGACGGACACCATGGGCAGATCGATGGAGGGCAGCAACTGCTGCTTCAGCTGTGGGATCGCGATGGCCCCGAAGACGATCGCGACGATCGACATCAGTGCTATCAGGCCCCGTTGTGCGAGGCTGAGTCGGGACAGCCTGAACATGGGTGGGGTCTCTCTCTTTTGTTCTGAACGCTTCCGGCAACGGCCCATGGCGGGCCCGCTTACACCATCCGGCACGCGCGGCGCTGTTTCCCTAGCACCCAGGTCCATTTCCGGGGCCGGGGCGTACCGCGTCCGCAGTACGCCCCGCTCCACCCGCTGCTACACCCGCGGGCGGACGAGTCCGCTTTGGTACGCAATGACCACCAGCTGGGCCCGGTCGCGGGCGCCCAGCTTGGCCATCGCGCGGTTCACGTGCGTCTTGACGGTCAGCGGGCTGACGGACAGCCGCTCGGCGATCTCGTCGTTGGACAGCCCGCCCGCGACCAGCACCAGCACCTCGCGCTCCCGGCCGGTCAGCGTCGCCAGCCGCTCGGCGTCCGGGCCCGCCGTGCCGTCCTCGCCGTCGCCCTGGGCGAGGAACCGGGCGATCAGCCCCTTCGTCGCCACCGGGGACAGCAGCGCCTCCCCGGCCGCCGCGACCCGGATGGCGCTGAGCAGCTCGTCCGGCTCGGCGCCCTTGCCGAGGAAGCCGCTCGCGCCCGCCCGGAGCGCCTGCACCACGTAGTCGTCGACCTCGAAGGTCGTCAGGATCACCACGCGCACCCCGGCCAGCTCCGGGTCCTCGCTGATCATGCGGGTGGCGGCCAGCCCGTCCACGCCGGGCATCCGGATGTCCATCAGGACCACGTCGGGCGCCGTGGCGCGGGTCAGCTCGTACGCCTCGGCGCCGTCCGACGCCTCGGCCACCACCCGCATCCCGGGCTCGGAGTCCACCAGCACCTTGAACGCGCTGCGCAGCAGCGCCTGGTCGTCCGCGAGCAGCACCTTGATCGTCATGTTGTCTCCCCCGTGCGTGCGGTCTGCAGCGGCAGCCGTACCCGTACCTTGAATCCACCGGCCGGGCGCGGCCCGGTCTCCACCGAGCCGCGCAGCGCCGCGACCCGCTCGCGCATCCCGATCAGGCCGTGCCCGCCGCCGTCCGTACGGTCCGCCGGCTCCTCCTGTGCGCCGGGGCGCGGGCGGGGCCGGGCGGGCCCGCCGCCGCCGTCGTCCAGCACCGTCAGCGTCAGCGCCTCGGCCGAGCGGACGATGCGCACCGTGGCACGCGCGCCCTCCCCCGCGTGCTTGTGCACGTTGGTCAGCGCCTCCTGGACGATGCGGTACGCGGTCAGGTCGACGGAGGCGGGCAGGCCCTCGGGGCTGCCGGGCGGCAGCTCCAGCTCGACGGGGAGCCCGGCGCGTACGAACCCGTCGATCAGCTGGTCGAGGACGCCGAGCCCCGGGGCCGGTTCGGTGGGGGCCTGCGGGTCGTCGGACTGACGCAGCAGGCCGACCGTGGCGCGCAGCTCCTCCAGCGCCGAGCGGGACGCCTCACGGACGTGGGCGAGGGCCTGCTTGGCCTGGTCGGGGCGGCTGTCCATGACGTGCGAGGCGACCCCGGCCTGCACGTTGACCAGCGCGATGTGGTGCGCGACGACGTCGTGCAGCTCACGCGCGATGCGCATGCGCTCCTCGGCGACCCGGCGCCCGGCCTCCTCCTCGCGGGTGCGTTCGGCCCGCTCGGCCCGCTCCCTGATCGCGTCGACGAAGGCGCGGCGGCTGCGGACCGCGTCGCCGGCCGCGGCCGCCATGCCGGTCCACGCGAAGATCGCCAGATTCTCCTGGGCGTACCAGGGGTGGGCGCTGGTGAGCATGGCGGCGGCGGTGAGCACCAGCACGGTGAGCGCGCCGATCCGCCAGGTGGTGGGGCGGTCGGTACGCGCGGCGACGGTGAAGACCGCGATGACCGAGGCGGCGGCGACCGGGCCGCGCGGCTCGCTGGTGGAGGTCACCAGCTCGGCCAGCGTCATGGCGCCCGTGAAGGCGAGGACGGTGCGCGGGTACCGGCGGCGCAGCACCAGCGCGCCGCAGGCCAGCGTCGCGAGGAGGACCGTGGACGCCTCCAGCGGCCGGTCGCCGAAGCGCGGCCCGTACCGGCCGTGCGGGCCGGCCGCTGCGCCGGTCAGGATCACCGCGAGCACGGCCGCCGCCAGGACCGCGTCGAGCACGACGGGGTGGGCGCGGAGCCGGGCGAGCAGCGCGGGCCCGGGCCGCGGGCCCTGCCCGGTGGCGAGGGGAGTCACGAGGAGAAACGGTAGCGCCCCGGTCACCGGCCGCGGCCCGCCGAGGGTGTCGGCGGGCGGCGGCGACGGTGGCCGGGGCGCTGCCCTGCTGGAAGAAGCCGGGCGGTCGCGGTCCCGTACGGGACGGGGCCGGATCGCCGGGGCCGGGCCGGGTCAGCCCGGGATGAGGCCGTCGTCGCTGAGCATTTCGCGGACCTCTTCGAGGGTGGCGTCGGGGCCGGGCAGGATCAGTTCGGAGGGCTCCAGGGAGTCCTCGGGCAGCGGCTCGCCCAGCCGGCGCACCGCGTCGAGCAGCGCGCCCAGGGTCCGCCGGAAGCCGTCCTGATCGCCGCTCTCCATCTCGGCGAGCAGCTCGTCGTCCAGCTTGTTGAGCTCGATGAAGTGGCTGTCCGCCACCCTTACCTGCCCCTCGCCCATGATCCGTACGATCATGACGTCTCCTCTGGTCCGGTCCGGCGTCCCGACGAGGCTATCCGCGTCCGCCGGTCACTGCTTGTCGAAGCGCGGCTGGTCCTGATGCGGGGCCTGCTGGGCCTGGCCGCCCTGCCCCCCTTCGATGGCCTGCTGGCCCGCGGCGGAGCCCCCGGCCAGCTCGGCCTTCATGCGCTGCAGCTCCAGCTCGACGTCGCCGCCGCCGGAGATCCGGTCCAGCTCGGCCGTGAGGTCGTCCTTGGCCATGCCGGTCGGGTCGTCCAGCGCGCCGGACGCCAGCAGTTCGTCGATCGCACCGGCCCGGGCCTGCATCTGCGCGGTGCGGTCCTCGGCACGCTGCACGGCCAGGCCCACGTCGCCCATCTCCTCGGAGATGCCGGAGACGGCCTCGCCGATCCGGGTCTGCGCCTGGGCCGCGGTGTAGGTGGCCTTGATGGTCTCCTTCTTCGTACGGAAGGCGTCCACCTTGGCCTGGAGGCGCTGCGCCGCGAGGGTGAGCTTCTCCTCCTCGCCCTGCAGCGTCTGGTGCTGCGTCTCCAGGTCGGTGACCTGCTGCTGCAGGGCCTGACGGCGGGAGAGTGCCTCGCGGGCCAGGTCCTCGCGGCCGAGCGCGAGCGCCTTGCGGCCCTGGTCCTCCAGCTTGGAGGACTGGCCCTGGAGCTGGTTGAGCTGGAGCTCCAGGCGCTTGCGGGACGTCGCGACGTCGGCGACGCCGCGCCGCACCTTCTGGAGCAGCTCCAGCTGCTTCTGGTAGGAGTAGTCGAGGGTCTCGCGCGGATCCTCGGCCCGGTCCAGGGCCTTGTTGGCCTTCGCGCGGAAGATCATCCCCATCCGCTTCATGACACCGTCGCTCATGGGCCTCGCGCGCCCCCTTCTCACCGAGTTACTTCGGGCTTCGGCTCCAGCACATCTACAGACCCCACAGTACGGGCCCCGGTTCCATTACCGCACTGGTTGGACCCGGATGTGCTCCTCCTGCAGGACGATCACGCAGCTCCTTTTCTCAGGCGCAGGGAGTAGGCGTAGTACGTGTACCCGCCCCGGCCGTTGCCGGATCGTTCCCCTCGGGCTCTGGCTCACGGAGGGCGACCGCGTACCCTTGGGTTCTGTGTTCCGAAGCCGTTCGAAGGAAGAGCAGGCCGCGACCTCCAAGGTGACCGCGGACCAGCCCCAGCAGCCCCGCGACCCGCAGGCCCCCAAGGGCCGCCCGACGCCCAAGCGCAGTCAGGCGCAGTCCCAGCGCCGCACCCGCGCGCAGTCGGCGCCGGCCAACCGCAAGGAGGCCGTCAAGGCCCAGCGGGAGGCACGCCGCGCCGACATGGCCAAGCAGCGCGAAGCGCTGGCCAACGGTGACGAGCGGTACCTCCCCGTAAGGGACAAGGGCCCCGTCCGCCGTTTCGCGCGCGACTATATCGACTCGCGCTGGTGCGTCGCGGAGTTCTTCCTCCCGGTGGCCGTGATCATCCTCGTGCTGACCATGGTCCGGGTCCCGCAGATCCAGAGCATCGCGCTCATCCTGTGGCTGGTCGTCATCCTGCTGATCGTGCTGGACTCGATCGTCGTGTGGACCGGCCTGACCAAGCGCCTCAAGCAGCGGTTCCCGAACGAGAACCTCAAGGGCGTCAAGCCCTACGCCCTGATGCGCACCCTCCAGATGCGTCGACTGCGGCTGCCCAAGCCGCAGGTCAAGCGGGGAGAACGGCCCTGAGCACCGGTTCCTCCGGCTTTGCCGGAGGGGCCGAGCCCTGGCTGGACGAGCTGGGGGGAGTCCGGAACACCGTCCGGCAGGAGCTGGTGGCCCGGCAACTGGAGGAGCAGATCTCCGCGCGGTTCCCGGTGGGCCAGCGGCTGCGCATCCTGGACGTCGGCCTCGGCCAGGGCACCCAGGCACTGCGCCTCGCCCGCGCCGGGCACAAGGTCACCGGCCTGGAGTCGGACCCCAAGATGCTCGCCGCGGCCCGCGCCACGCTGGCCGGCGAGCCGGCCGGCATCCAGGAGCGGGTCCGGCTGATCGAGGGCGACGGCCGGGAGACCGGCGTGCACTTCCTGCCCGGCACCTTCGACGTGGTGCTCTGCCACGGCGTCCTGATGTACGTCGAGGAGCCCGACCCGATGCTGGCCGGGCTCGCCCGGGTGCTGGCGCCCGGCGGCCTGCTCTCCGTCCTGGTGCGCAACGCCGACGCGCTGGCGCTGCGCTCCGGGCTGTCCGGCGACTGGGACACGGCGCTGTCGGCCTTCGACTCGCCGCGCTACAAGAACCGGCTCGGGCTGAGCGTGCGCGCCGACCGGCTGGCGGCGCTCACCACCACCCTCGCGGGCATCGGTGCCCCGCTGCACGCCTGGTACGGCGTGCGGCTCTTCACCGACCTCGCGGCCGACGACGCGGTGCCGCCGCCCGTCGAGGAGCTGACCCGGCTGCTGGCCGCCGAGGAACGCGCCGGGCGCACCGACCCGTACCGCGCGGTGGCGGCCCTGCTGCACGTCTGCGGCGTACGCGGCTGACACAAGGCGACGAGGGGCGGCGGGCCCGGAAGCCCGCCGCCCCTCGCGTGTGCCGGCACGGCGCTCAGGCCTCAGCGGCCTCCGCGCCCTCGTTGTCGTCGGCGTGCAGGCTCATCGGGCCGTAGACCTTCGCCCCGTCCTCGAACAGGGTCACCTGGTCCACGCCGCAGTCCAGGAGCGACTTCCACTCCTCACCGATCCAGGACTCCGCGTCCCCCTGCGTGGAGAAGTCCTCCGGGTCCGTTCCCGCACTGGCCTCCGTACCGTCGGCCTTCTCGAACCGCCACGTCCACGCCATGTCCGCCTCCTGGTCCCACCTGGTACGTGCTTGCTCGTGCTGGTGCCGTGCAGTGGTCATGCCCTGTTCTGCCGCTCAGGTGTCATGTCCTGTGGTACTGATCAGCAGCCTAACGGCCGTGTCGAGACGTCCCCCCGCGCGCCCGGCGGCCGCGGACAGGAGAAAATCGGCGCGTGGAACTGACACTGCTCGGCACCGGCGCCCCCGAGGGGCTGCCCCGCCCCGGCTGCCCCTGCGCCTCCTGCGCCGGCGCCACGGGCGGCGCGGCGCGGGCGGCGACCGCACTGCTCCTGGACGGCGCACTGCTCCTCGACCTCACCCCGGGGGCCGCCTTCGCCGCGGCCCGTGCAGGGCAGTCACTCACGGGGGTACGCCAAGTGCTCCTGTCGCACCCGCACGAGGGACCCGCCGTCGACGTCCCGACCGGACTCCCCCAGCCGGGCCGGGTCGCGGACGGGCGGGAGCTGGCGCTGCTGGACGGGCACCGGGTCCGGGCGGTGGCGGTGGACGTGCCGGGCACCGGGTACGAGATCGGCGGCCCCTACGGCGAGCGGCTGCTGTACCTGCCGCCCGGCGCGGCGCCCGCCGGGGCCTCCGAGGGCAAGGGGCCCTACGAGATGGTCGTGCTGGACGTGCTCGGGCGGCCCGACGCGCTGGCCCGGCTGCGGGCGAGCGGCGCGGTGGACGCGGCGACCGACGTGCTCGCGGTGCACCTCGACCACGACACCCCGCCCGGCGCCGAGCTGCACCGGCGGCTGGCGGCGCTGGGCGCCCGCGCGGTGCCGGACGGCACGTCGCTGCTGGTCGGCGAGTACCACGCGGTGCCCGACCTGCCGCGCAGGACGCTGGTGCTGGGCGGCGCGCGCAGCGGCAAGTCCGTCGAGGCCGAGCGGCGGCTCGCGGCCTTCCCCGACGTGCTCTACGTCGCGACCGGCGGGCTGCGGAACGGCGACGCGGAGTGGGCGGCACGGGTCTCCCTCCACCGCGAGCGCCGCCCGGCCTCCTGGCGGACCGCCGAGACCTGCGACCTGGTACCCCTGCTGGCGGGCGAGGAGGAGGCCGGCGGCGGGCCCGGCGCGGAGAAGACCGCCGCCTCCCCGCTGCTGATCGACTGCCTGTCCCTGTGGCTGACGCACGCCATGGACGACGTCGGCGCCTGGGACGACGAGACCTGGGCGGGCGGCGGCGAACGGGCGCTGCGGGAGCGGGCGGACGAGCTGGTGGCCGCGGTGCGCGCCACCCGCAGGCCGCTGGTCGCGGTCAGCAACGAGGTCGGCTCCGGGGTAGTGCCGGCGACCCCCGCCGGGCGCCGCTTCCGGGACGAACTGGGCCGCCTGAACGCCGCGTTCGCCGCCGAGTGCGAGCACGTCCTGCTGGTCGTCGCGGGGCAGGCCATTACGCTGCGCGGGTGACGCGCGCGGGCGCCCGCCCGTGTCCCGCTTGCCGGACGGCGCTCCGTACCGTCACCTGGCGCCATGACACCGTCCCGCGGCGGCCTGGCACCGCCTTCCGACGGCGGCCGGTTCGACGACGCGGTACGCCGGTACCTGCGCGACCGCCCGCAGGCCACGGTCGTGGCGCTCGGCGAGGGCCTGGACCCCGGCTTCTGGCGGGTGGACAACGGGCAGCTGCGCTGGCTGACCGTCGAGGAGCCGGCGACCGCGGCGCTGCGCCGGATGCTGCTGCCGGACGGGCCGAGGTGGCGCACCCTCACCGGGCGGCCCGCCGGGCCCCATTGGCCCGCCGCCGTCGCCCGTCCCGCGCTCGGCGTCCTGGTGCTCGCCTTCGGGCCGCCCGCCGCCGATGTGCTGCACGAGCTGTGCGCGCTGTGCGCCCGCCGGCTGCCCGGCGCGACGCTGCTGCTGGACGCGCCGCTCGAACGCCTCGCGGCCGCCGGCCGGCCGGGCCGCGCCGGTCCGCCGCGGCGGACCGCGGCGCCGGCCCCCACCGAATTCCGCTTCTGAAGCCGCCGCCCAGCCCGGCACCGACCGCCCGCGCACCGAACGGCGCGTTGCCGGTAACCTGCGCCGAATGAGCGCCCTGAACCTCGATGACTTCGCGAACCTGATCGAGCGTCCCGACGGCGGCCGGCGCCGGGACGCCGAGGAGCGGCGGGAGCGCCGCCTCGTCCAGCCGGCCGCGCTGGGCCGCCTCGACGAGCTGGGCGACTGGCTGGCCTCCGTACAGCAGCAGGTTCCGGTCCGGCCCCTGGAACGGGTCCGCACGGTGCTGTTCGCGGGCGACCACGGGGTGGCGGAGCTGGGCGTCTCCGGGCGGCCAGCGAGCAGCGCCACCGAGCTGGTGCGTGCGGTGCTGGACGGGACGAGCCCGGCCGCGGTGCTGGCGCGCCGGTTCGGTGCCGCGCCGCGCGTGGTCGACATGGCGCTGGACTGCGACGCCGGTGAGCTGCCCGAGGACGTCACCAGGCACCGGGTGCGCCGCGGCTCGGGCCGGATCGACATCGAGGACGCGCTGACCGCGGAGGAGGCCGAGCAGGCGTTCCGCGCGGGCATGGCGATCGCCGACGAGGAGGCGGACGCCGGTACGGACCTGGTCGTGCTCGGCGACCTGAGCGTGGGCGGCACCACGGCGGCGGGCACGCTGATCGCCGCGCTGTGCGGCACGGACGCCTCCGTGGTCACAGGACGCGGCGGCGCCGGCATCGACGACCTGGCCTGGATGCGCAAGTGCGCGGCGATCCGCGACGCGCTGCGCCGGGCCCGCCCGGTGCTCGGCGACCAGCTCGCGCTGCTGGCCGCCACCGGCGGCGCCGACCTCACCGCGGCCACCGGCTTCCTGCTCCAGAGCGCGGTGCGCCGGACGCCGGTGATCCTGGACGGCGTGGTCTCGGCGGCGTGCGCGCTGGTGGCGCAGCGGATCGCGTTCCGCGCGCCGGACTGGTGGCTGGCCGGCCAGGCCAGCGGCGAGCCCGCGCAGGCCAAGGCGCTGGACCGGATCGCGCTCACGCCGCTGCTCGACCACGGCGTGACCGCCGGCGAAGGCACCGGCGCCCTGCTGGCCCTTCCCCTGGTCCAGGCGGCGGCGTCGCTGGCGGCCGAGCTGCCGGTACGGGAACCGGCGGACGAAAAGGACGAGGACGCACCGGGGCAGGACCCCGCGGAGGACTGATCCGCCGGGCCGGCGGCCGGCGGCGGCACCGGCCTCGGTGCGCCGGGCCGCCCGGTCGAACACCGCCGGGCCCTGCCGCCGCGGCCGGAGTCACGGCGGCGCGCGGCGGCCGAGGCGGAGATCACTCGGCCGCCGGGTGAACTTCCGGCCGCGAGGACGGGTCTACAGAGACGGTGCGCGGCCGGCGCGCACCCGGTGCCGCCGACGGCGCGTGCGCCGCCTGTCCTCACCCCCTGGCGGTGTCCCATCGAATCGCACCTCCGCGACCGTGCGGGACGCGCCGCGCGTGCCGAATGGGGCCCGCTGCTGGCGGCCGTGCGGGAGGCGCGGGCCGGCCGGACGTGGCGGGCCGTCCCGATGACGCTCGCCGCCGTGGCCCTCACCGCGTTCTGCCAGCTCGCGCAGAACCAGCACTGGGGATACGGGATCATCCAGCAGCTGGGCTGCGTCCGCGCCGCCGACCCGCTCCGGCTCGCCCTGCTGCGGACGCCGCTTTCCCTGTTCGTACCGGCCCTGGACCTGCCGGTGTGGGGCGCGCTGGCACAGATCCTGGTGGTCTTCGGGATCGCGGAGCTCGTCCTGGGCCGCCGCCGGACGCTGCTGATCGCGTACACGGCGTCGCTGGCCGGCACGCTGTACGCGCGCCTCGGCGTGGCCATCGGCCCCGGCTTCCCCCTCGGGCTGCCCGCCACCGACGCGCAGGTCGTGGACACCGGCCCGTCGGCGGCCGTGGTCGGCCTCGCCATGGCGGTGTGCTGGCGCCACCGGGCGTGGCTGACCGGTGCGCTGGTCGCGGCCCTGATGATCGCCGAGGTCCTCGTCAAGGCCAACCTCGCGGGCAAGGAGCACCTCGCGGCCATCGTGGCGGTGCTCGCGCTGTGCGGCGCCGCGGAACTCCGGCGGCAGGCCGGGTACGGCCGGGTACGGGCCGCCCCGGACGGCGAGGGGGCATGGGAGCCGGGTTAGCCTGCCGCGATGAGCGCCACCCCCACCGAGTCCCCCGCCGGCCCCCCGACCGTCGGCGACGCGCTGCGGTTCGCCTTCGGGACGCTGACCGTGCTGCCCGTACGGCTGACCCGCTGGGACCGGGCGACGGCCCGCGGCGGGATGCTCTGCGCGCCGGTCGCCGGGCTGGTCGTCGGGGGGTGCGCGGCGGCGCTCGGCACGGTCCTGCTCCTGCTCGGCGGCGGCCCGCTGCTGGCGGCCGTCGGCACGGTCGCGGTGCCCGCCGCGCTCACCCGCGGCCTGCACCTGGACGGGCTCGCGGACACCGCCGACGGGCTGGGCAGCGGCAAGCCGGCGGCGGACGCGCTGCGCATCATGAAGCAGTCCGACATCGGCCCGTTCGGCGTGATCGTGCTGCTCCTGGCCCTGCTCGCGCAGGTGGCCGCGGTGTCCGAGCTGTACGCGGCCGACCGGTCGGCGGGCGCGGTGGCGGCGGTGGCCGGGGCGGTCACCGCCCGGCTGGCCCTCACCCTCGCCTCCCGCACCGGCGTACCGGCGGCCCGCCCGGAGGGGCTGGGGGCCGCGGTCGCCGGGACGGTCTCCCCGCGCGCCGCCGCCGTCGCGGGCGTCCTGGTGGCCGCCGTGGCGGCGGCCGCCGGGTACGGGACGTACGGCGGGGCCGCGGGGGCGCTGCACGTCGTGCTCGCGGTGCTGCTCGGCCTGGGCGCCGCCGAGCTGCTGCTGCGGCACTGCCGGCGGCGGTTCGGCGGGGTGACCGGCGACGTCTTCGGCGGGCTGGCGGAGACCGCCGGGCTGGTGACGGTCGTGGTGCTGGCCCTCGGCTGACGCCCCGGACCGGCGGGTCAGCAGGTGCGCCGCCACGCCGTCAGGTCCATCTTCTTCTCCAGCGAGCTGAGCCTCAGCTTCCGGGAGGTGGCGCAGAAGCGGTCCGCCGGCAGCTCGTACTCCACGTGGAAGACGGCCTTGCCCGCGCGGATGAACGGGGTGAGCCGGTCGCACTCGCCGTACTGCGCGCACTGCTCGTTCACCGCGAAGTCGAAGTCCTTCACCAGCTGCGGGATCTGGTCGAGGTCGTTCTTCAGGCCGACCGCCATGCCGCGCTCGTGCGCGAGCCGGGCCACCATGCGGTTGAACTTCAGCTGGTCGGCGGCGGTGAGGGGGAAGCCGGAGCGGTTCGCGTAGCCGTCGACGTTGTCCGGCTCGATCGCGTCGTAGCCCCGGTCGCGGCACATGTCGAAGCGCTTCGCGAGCAGCGGCTCCAGGACGTCGAGCTTCCTGATGTCCAGCCAGCGCTCGCCCTTCCAGCCGTTGGACCGGCCGATGACGGACTCCGGGAAGTCGTCGGCGTCGGGCCGCCAGTCCTCCCAGGCGCCGACGCTGAGGTAGCAGATCACCTTGCGGCCGTCGCGGTGCAGGCCGGCCACGGTGGCCCTGCCGTGGTCGAAGCCCTCGATGTCGTAGACGGGCGCGTCGACACCGCGGTCGAGCCGGCCGGTCAGCTGCCACTGCCAGTCCGTACCGGGCTTCGGCTGCCACCGCTCCCCCGCCGCCCGGTCCTTCGTGCCGTCTCCCCCGTCTTCCCCGTCCCCGGACGGCGCCGGGCCGCAGGCCGTGGCGAGGGCGAGCACCAGGCCCGCCACGCCGAGCAGGAGGGGCGCCCGGCGGAGGCGGCGGGGCAGCAGTCTTCGGGGGGAGGCCGGTCGTTCCACTGAGGGATTCTCCACTTTCCTGTTGTGCAGCCGTGCGCGCGGGTGCGCGTCCGTCCTGGGTGACGGTGATCGGCGCCGGGCGGTTGCCCCGGCACGGCGCCGTCCCCTCCGGAGCAATCCGCCACAACGCCCAGATGTCGCCCAAGTAACGGTAAAAACAAAAGAGTTCGTCACCGCGTACGGCATTTCGACCGGTCAGCCGGGGGAACGGGTATGGCATCGCGCGGGACCCCGCGGGGCACCCAAGCGTAGGCTCGGCGCCAGCGGCGCCACGAGCGCTCATGGATTCCCCGGACGGAACAGGACCTTCAATACCGTGACTGCACTGACCCTCAGTACTTCTTCCGCCGCGACGCTGCGCGCGGACGCCGTCGTCATCGGCCTGGCCAAGGGTGACAAGGGACCCGTCCTGGCGCCCGGCGCCGACGCCGTGGGCGCGGCCTTCGACGGCAAGCTGGCCGACGTCCTGGAGACCCTGGGCGCGAGCGGCGCCGAGGGCGAGGTGACCAAGGTCCCGGCCGGCTCCGGACTCAAGGCGCCGGTCGTGCTGGCGGTCGGCCTGGGCGAGGCACCGGCCAAGGGCGAGGGTTACGACAACGAGGCGCTGCGCCGCGCCGCCGGTGCCGCGGCCCGCGCGCTGACCGGCACCAAGAAGGCCGCCTTCGCGCTGCCGGTCGAGGACGCCGACGCGGTGGCCGCGGTCTCCGAGGGCGCGCTCCTGGGCTCGTACAGCTTCACCGCGTACCGCAGCAACAGCGACGCCAAGAAGGGCGCGGCCGACAAGTCCGCGCCGCTGACCGACGTCGCCGTCCTGGGTGCCAAGCCGCGCGACAAGGCCCACAAGGCCGCGGCCGAGCGCGCGCAGGCCCTGGCCGCGGAGATCAACCGCGCCCGCGACCTGATCAACACCCCCTCCAACGGCCTCACCCCCAAGACCTTCGCCGCCGAGGCGCAGGCCGCGGGCAAGGAGTACGGCCTCAAGGTCGAGGTGCTGGACGAGAAGGCGCTGAAGAAGGGCGGCTACGGCGGCCTCATGGGCGTCGGCCAGGGCTCGGAGAACCCGCCCCGGCTCGTGAAGATCACCCACACCCACGCCAAGGCCAAGAAGCACCTGGCGCTGGTCGGCAAGGGCATCACCTACGACTCGGGCGGCATCTCCCTGAAGCCGGCCGGTCACAACGAGACGATGAAGTGCGACATGAGCGGCGCCGCCGCCGTGTTCGCCGCGGTCGTCACCGCGGCCCGCCTGGACCTCCCGGTCAACGTCACCGGCTGGCTCGCGCTGGCGGAGAACATGCCCTCCGGCTCGGCCACCCGCCCCGGCGACGTGCTGACCATGTACAGCGGCAAGACCGTCGAGGTCCTGAACACCGACGCCGAGGGCCGGCTCGTGCTGGCCGACGCGATCACCCGCGCCTCCGAGGAGACCCCGGACGCGATCGTCGACGTCGCGACGCTGACCGGCGCCATGGTGCTCGCCCTGGGCAACCGCACCTTCGGGATCATGGCCAACGACGACGCCTTCCGCACCTCCGTCCACGAGATCGCGACCGAGGTGGGCGAGCAGTCCTGGCCCATGCCGATGCCCGCCGAGCTGCGCAAGGGCATGGACTCCCCGGTCGCCGACATCGCGAACATGGGCGAGCGGATGGGCGGCGGCCTGGTCGCCGGCCTCTTCCTCCAGGAGTTCGTCGGCGAGGGCATCACCTGGGCGCACCTGGACATCGCGGGCCCGGCCTTCCACGAGGGCGCACCGTACGGCTACACCCCCAAGGGCGGCACCGGCTCCGCGGTCCGCACCCTGGTCCGGCTGGCCGAGCGCACCGCGGCGGGCGACCTGCTCTGACCTGCGGCGCAGGCCACATTTCGGGAGGCCCCGGGCGCTGTGCCCGGGGCCTCCCGTGCGCGCGGACGCCGATGTTCGCTCTCGACGAAATCCGCACGGTCGTGCGGCTGGGTACGCGGCCCGGGCAGCCGATCGGCGGGCCCTGAGCCCGGCCCGCCGTCCCGTCCGTGTTCAACAAGTGCGAAGATGGGGCCTGGCAGGACAGGGCCCCCCTTACCCAGGGCCGAAGTAACCAAGCGGCCGAACAACAGCCGCCGTCCGGTCATCGGAGACCGGCTCCGGCGTACCCATGCATGGAGGACGTGACGTGGCGAACGACGCCAGCACCGTTTTCGACCTAGTGATTCTCGGAGGCGGTAGCGGCGGCTACGCGGCTGCCCTGCGCGGGGCGCAGCTCGGCCTGGACGTCGCCCTGATCGAGAAGAACAAGCTCGGCGGCACCTGCCTGCACAACGGCTGCATCCCCACCAAGGCGCTGCTGCACGCCGGTGAGATCGCGGACCAGGCCCGTGAGGCCGCCCAGTTCGGTGTCAAGGCCTCTTTCGAGGGCATCGACATCGCCGGGGTCCACAAGTACAAGGACGAGGTCATCTCGGGCCTGTACAAGGGTCTGCAGGGCCTGGTCGCCTCCCGCAAGGTGACCTACATCGAGGGTGAGGGCCGGCTGTCCTCCCCCACCTCCGTCGACGTGAACGGCCAGCGTGTCCAGGGCCGCCACATCCTGCTGGCGACCGGCTCCGTGCCGAAGTCGCTGCCGGGTCTGGAGATCGACGGCAACCGCATCATCTCCTCGGACCACGCGCTGACGCTGGACCGCGTGCCGGAGTCCGCGATCATCCTGGGCGGCGGCGTCATCGGCGTCGAGTTCGCCTCGGCGTGGAAGTCCTTCGGGACCGACGTCACGGTGATCGAGGGCCTGAAGCACCTCGTCCCGGTCGAGGACGAGAACAGCTCCAAGCTGCTGGAGCGCGCCTTCCGCAAGCGGGGCATCAAGTTCAACCTCGGTACCTTCTTCGAGAAGGCCGAGTACACCGACAACGGTGTGAAGGTCACCCTCGCCGACGGCAAGACCTTCGAGTCGGAGGTGCTGCTGGTCGCGATCGGCCGCGGCCCCGTCTCGCAGGGCCTCGGTTACGAGGAGGCCGGGGTCGCCATGGACCGCGGCTACGTCCTCGTCGACGAGTACATGCGGACGAACGTGGAGACCATCTCCGCGGTCGGCGACCTCGTTCCCACCCTCCAGCTCGCGCACGTCGGCTTCGCCGAGGGCATCCTGGTGGCGGAGCGGCTGGCCGGTCTGAAGACCGTGCCGATCGACTACGACGGCGTGCCGCGCGTGACGTACTGCCACCCGGAGGTCGCCTCCGTCGGTATCACCGAGGCGAAGGCCAAGGAGCTGTACGGCGCCGACAAGGTCGTCGCTCTGAAGTACAACCTCGCGGGCAACGGCAAGAGCAAGATCCTCAAGACCGCGGGCGAGATCAAGCTCGTCCAGGTCAAGGACGGTGCCGTGGTCGGCGTCCACATGGTCGGTGACCGTATGGGCGAGCAGGTCGGCGAGGCCCAGCTGGTCTACAACTGGGAGGCACTGCCGGCCGAGGTTGCGCAGCTCATCCACGCGCACCCCACGCAGAACGAGGCGCTCGGCGAGGCCCACCTGGCGCTGGCCGGCAAGCCCCTCCACTCCCACGACTGACCCCCAGTCCGGGCGCGACCACATCCGCACCATTCGTTAGGAGCAACAGAAACCATGGCGGTTTCCGTAACCCTTCCGGCGCTCGGCGAGAGCGTCACCGAGGGCACCGTCACCCGATGGCTCAAGGCCGAGGGTGAGCGCGTCGAGGCCGACGAGCCCCTGCTGGAGGTGTCGACCGACAAGGTCGACACCGAGATCCCCGCCCCCGCCGCCGGCGTTCTGGCGTCCATCAAGGTCGCCGAGGACGAGACCGTCGAGGTCGGCGCCGAGCTGGCCATCATCGACGACGGCTCCGGCGCCCCGGCCGAGCAGTCGGCTCCGGCCGAGGAGCCCGCTCCGGCCGCCGAGCCCGAGCCGCAGCCCGCCGCCGAGGCCGCTCCGGCCCCGGCCGAGCAGCCCGCTGCCGCCCCGGCCGGTGGTGCCTCCGGTACCGACGTCGTGCTGCCCGCGCTGGGCGAGTCGGTCACCGAGGGCACCGTCACCCGGTGGCTGAAGGAGGTCGGCGAGTCGGTCGAGGCCGACGAGCCGCTGCTGGAGGTCTCCACCGACAAGGTCGACACCGAGATCCCCGCCCCCGCCGCCGGCACCCTGCTGGAGATCGTGGTGGGCGAGGACGAGACCGCCGAGGTCGGCGCCAAGCTCGCCGTCATCGGCGAGAAGGGTGCTGCCCCGGCTCCGGCCGAGGCCCCGGCCGCTCCGGCTCCGGCCCCCGCCGCCGAGCAGCCCGCCCCGCAGGAGGCCCCGAAGCAGGAGGCGCCGAAGCAGGAGGCCCCGGCCCCCGCTCCGGCTCCGCAGGCCGCCCCGGCGCAGGCTCCGGCTCCCGCCGCGCAGCCCGCCCCCGTCACGCCGGCGGCCCCCGCCGGTGAGCCCGACGGTGCCTACGTCACCCCCCTGGTCCGCAAGCTGGCCCAGGAGAACGGCGTGAACCTGGCCTCGGTCCAGGGCACCGGCGTCGGTGGCCGCATCCGCAAGCAGGACGTCATCGCCGCCGCCGAGGCCGCGAAGACTGCTGCTCCGGCTGCTGCCGCCCCGGCCGCCTCCGCCGCGCCCAAGGCGCCGGCGCTGGAGGTCTCGCCGCTGCGTGGCCAGACCGTCAAGATGCCGCGGATGCGCAAGGTCATCGGCGACAACATGATGAAGGCCCTGCACGGCCAGGCGCAGCTGACCTCCGTGGTCGAGGTGGACATCACCAAGATCATGCGGATGCGCAACAAGGCCAAGGACGCCTTCGCCGCCCGTGAGGGCGTCAAGCTGTCCCCGATGCCGTTCTTCGTCAAGGCCGCCGTCCAGGCGCTGAAGGCCCACCCGGTCATCAACGCCCGGATCAACGAGGACGAGGGCACCATCTCCTACTTCGACTCCGAGAACGTCGGAATCGCGGTGGACAACGAGAAGGGCCTGATGACCCCGGTCATCAAGGGCGCCGGCGACCTGAACATCGCGGGCATCGCGAAGAAGACCGCCGAGCTGGCCGGCAAGGTCCGCGAGAGCAGGATCAGCCCGGACGACCTGTCGGGCGCGTCCTTCACGATCAGCAACACCGGCTCGCGCGGTGCGCTGTTCGACACCGTCATCGTGCCGCCGAACCAGGTCGCCATCCTGGGCATCGGCGCCACCGTCAAGCGTCCGGTGGTCGTGGACCACCCGGAGCTGGGCGAGACCATCGCGGTCCGCAACATGACGTACCTGTCGCTCTCCTACGACCACCGTCTGGTGGACGGCGCGGACGCCGCCCGCTACCTGACCACGGTCAAGCAGATCCTGGAGGCCGCCGAGTTCGAGACCGAGATCGGTCTCTGATCCCGCCCGGTCGTCAGCAGGTGTGACGAAGGGGACGGCCCCGGTTCGTACGAACCGGGGCCGTCCCCCGTTGCGCTTCCGCAGATAATGAAACGCTGGCCCGCCCGTCCCGTGCGCCGGCCCGTCCGCCGCTAAGGAGCACCGCATGACCCCACCCGTCATCCACTCGCTGCGCGAGCAGATCCGCGAGCACATCCTCGAGGGGATCGTCAGCGGTCGCTGGCAGCCGGGCGAGCGGATCGTCGAGCGGCGCATCGCGGTGGAACTGGAAGTCAGCCAGACGCCCGTACGGGAGGCCCTGCGCGAGCTGGAGAGCCTGCGGCTGATCGAGTCGGCCCCGAACAAGGGCGTACGCGTACGGAACCTGACCGCGGCCGACCTCAAGGAGAGCTATCCCGTCCGGGCGGGGCTGGAGCAGGTCGCGGCGGAGCTGGCGGCCGGCCGGCTGGCGGACGACACCGCGGCCCTGGAGCGCGAGGTGGCGGCGCTCACCACGGCCGACGCGGCGGCGGACGGCGAGGCGCAGGTGCGGCACACCGTGGCCTTTCACCGTGAGATCATTCGGGCCGCGGAGAACGGCGTGCTGCTGCACACCTGGGAGTCGCTCGGCGTGGAGGTGTGGACGACGCTGTCGATCCGCTGGTTCTCGCCCGACCCGCGGTCGCACGCCCAGGACCACCAGGAGATCGTCGACGCGTTCCGGCGGCGCGACCCCAAGATCGGGGAAATCCTGCGGACACACGTCCTGAGCTGCGCACCTCGCGTCTGAGGGGTGCCGGAGGGGTCCGGAGGCGACGCTGACGGACGTACCGGAGTGAGCCTCCGGGGGCTCATCTGAGCCTGGCACGCGGTGCCCAAATTGGCGACACCCCGTGCCGACCTGGGGTTTTTCCGCCTATGAGCGTTGATCGATCATCGATCAGGGGCGTATCGTCGGTCAGCGGGGCGCGACACCTGCCTGCCAGCACAACCTCGCACCCTCCCTCCCTCCGTCCGGAAAGGGGCCACCCATGCCCGATCCCGTACGCCCCGCGTACAGCCAGCTCGACCAGCTCCCGGACAGGGACCCGCAGGAGACGGCCGAGTGGCGCGAGTCGCTGGACGCCGTCACCAAGGCAGCGGGCCCGCAGCGCGCGGACTACCTGATGCGCCGCGCTCTGGAGCACGCCTCGCAGGCCGAGGGGTCCACCCTCCCCGCTCTGCTGGAGACCGAGTACGTCAACACCATCCCCACCGCCGACGAGCCGGAGTTCCCCGGCGACGAGGCGATGGAGGCCCGCATCACCGCCTGGAACCGGTGGAACGCGGCGGCCATGGTGACGCGCGGCTCCAAGGACGGCCTCGGCGGCCACATCGCCACCTTCGCCTCGGCGGCCTGGCTCTACGAGACCGGCTTCCAGCACTTCTTCCGCGGCAAGGAGGGTGACGGCTCCGGCGACCAGCTCTACATCCAGGGCCACGCCTCCCCCGGCATCTACGCCCGCGCCTTCCTCGAAGGCCGGCTCACCGAGGACCACCTCGACCACTTCCGCCGCGAGGCCGGCGGCGAGGGCCTGCCCTCCTACCCGCACCCGCGGCGCCTCCCCTGGCTGTGGGAGTTCCCCACCGTCTCGATGGGCCTCGGCCCGATCTCCGCGATCTACCAGGCGCGCTTCAACCGCTACCTGGAGCACCGCGAGATCAAGGACACCTCGAACTCCCACGTCTGGGCGTTCCTGGGCGACGGCGAGATGGACGAGCCCGAGTCGACCGCCGCACTGGCGCTGGCCGGCCGTGAGGGCCTGGACAACCTCACCTTCGTCATCAACTGCAACCTGCAGCGTCTGGACGGCCCGGTCCGCCCGAACTTCAAGATCGTGCAGGAGCTGGAGGCCCAGTTCCGCGCGGCCGGCTGGAACGTCATCAAATCCCTGTGGGGCCGGGCCTGGGACGAGGTCTTCGCCCAGGACGCCGACGGCTCCCTGGTCCGCCGCCTCCGGGAGACCCCGGACGCGCAGTTCCAGACGTACGCCACCCGCGACGCGGCCTACATCCGCGACCACTTCTTCGGCGCGAACGACGCCCTCAAGGCCATCGGCCAGGGCCTGTCCGACGCCAAGCTCATCGAGCTGTTCCAGACCTCCCGCGCCGGCCACGAGCCGCGCAAGGTCTACGCCGCGTACAAGGCCGCCGTCGAGCACAAGGGCGCGCCGACCGTCATCCTGGCGCAGACCGTCAAGGGCTACACCCTCGGCGCGGGCTTCGAGTCCCGCAACGCCAACCACCAGATGAAGAAGCTGACCGGCGAGGAGTTCCGCGCCATGCGGGACCTCCTGGAGCTGCCCATCCCGGACAGCGCGCTGGACGACAAGCTGGTGCCGTACTGGCGCCCCGCCGAGGACTCCCCCGAGATGGAGTACCTCCGCAAGCGCCGCGCGGAGCTCGACGGCCCGGCCCCGGCCCGCAAGGTCACCCCGAAGCCGCTGCCGATGCCGTCGGAGAAGGCGTTCGACGCACTGAAGAAGGGCTCCGGCAGCCAGGAGATCGCCACGACGATGGCGTTCGTCCGCCTGGTCAAGGACCTGATGCGGGACAAGGAGACCGGCAAGCGCTGGGTCCCCGTCGTCCCCGACGAGGCCCGCACCTTCGGCATGGAGTCCCTCTTCCCGTCCGCCGGCCTCTACTCCCCCGTGGGCCAGACGTACGACCCGGTCGACCGTGACCAGCTCCTGTACTACAAGGAGGCCAAGAACGGTCAGATCCTGAACGAGGGCATCACCGAGGCCGGTTCGCTCGCCGACTTCACCGCCGCGGCCACGGCGTACGCCACCCACGGTGAGCCGATGATCCCGTTCTACATCTTCTACTCGATGTTCGGGTTCCAGCGGACCGCCGACCAGTTCTGGGCGCTCGCCGACCAGCTCGGCCGCGGTTTCGTCATCGGCGCGACCGCCGGCCGTACGACGATGACCGGTGAGGGCCTCCAGCACGCCGACGGCCACTCCCACCTCATCGCCTCCACCAACCCGGCGGCGCTCTCCTACGACCCCGCGTTCGCCTTCGAGGTCGCGGTGATCGTCAAGGAAGGCCTCCGCCGGATGTACGGCGAGAACGCCGAGGACGTCTTCTACTACCTGACGGTCTACAACGAGACCAAGGTGCAGCCGGCCATGCCCGAGGGCGTGGAGGAGGGCATCCTCAAGGGCCTGTACCGCTTCAAGCAGGCCGAGGGCGCCACCGACAAGGCCCCGAAGACCCAGCTGCTGGCCTCCGGCACCGCCATCCACTGGGCCCTTGAGGCGCAGCGGATGCTCGCCGAGGAGTGGGACGTGGCGGCCGACGTCTGGTCCGCGCCGTCCTGGACGGAGCTGCGCCGCGACGCGCTGGAGTGCGACGCCGCGCGCTTCAAGGGCGAGGACCGCGTGCCGTACGTGACCCGCGCGCTGGCCGGCGCCGAGGGTCCGGTCGTGGCGGTCAGCGACTGGATGCGGGCCGTGCCCGACCAGATCGCCCCCTGGGTCGAGCAGGACTGGGTCTCCATCGGCACCGACGGCTTCGGTCTCTCCGACACCCGTGAGGCCGCCCGCCGTTACTTCGGCGTCGACCCGCAGTCCGTCGTCGTCCAGGTCCTCGCGGCGCTCTCCCGGCGCGGCGAGGTCAAGGCGGAGACGGTCAAGGAGGCCGCCGAGAAGTACGGCCTGTGAGCCGTACCCCCGTACGGCCCGAGTGCCGTACCCGCAGGACGCCGGGGCCGTAGCGCTCCGGTCAGCACCGGGACCGTGCCTCCCGGTGGGCGCCGGGGCCGTGAGGGAGCCCCGGCGCCACCCCCGGCGTACGGGCCACGCGCCCGTACGCCCCCCAGCTCCCGTGCGGAGGCAACCACCCGCGCCCGGACCTCCGCACGGGAAACCTTTTCCAGCCGGACCGCTGCCCGCCGACGGCGGCAGCGGCCCGGCTGTCGGTGGTGAGCGGCATCATGAACGCATGCGTGCTGCCCGGCTGATCAAGATGGTGCTGCTGCTCCAGTCCCGGTCCTCGATGACGGGGGCCGAGCTGGCGCGCGAGCTGGAGGTCTCGGAGCGCACGGTCGCCCGGGACGTCCTCTCCCTCTCCGAGGCCGGCATCCCCGTCTACGCCGACCGCGGCCGGACCGGCGGCTACCGCCTCATCGGCGGGTACCGCACCCGCCTCACCGGCCTGGGCCGCAGCGAGGCCGAGGCCCTCTTCCTCGCCGGCGTGCCCTCCGCGCTGCGCGAGCTGGGCCTGGCCGACGCCGCCTCCGCCGCGCGTCTGAAGGTCTCCGCCGCCCTCCTCCCCGAGCTGCGGGACGCCGCGACCGGCGCGGCGCAGCGCTTCCACCTGGACGCGCCCGGCTGGTATCAGGAGCCGAGCACCCCCGAGCTGCTGCCCACGATCGCCGAGGCACTGTGGGACGACCGCGTGCTGACCGCCCGTTACGACCGCAAGGGCACCGAGGTCGACCGCGTCCTGGAGCCGTACGGGCTCGTCCTGAAGGCGGGCGTGTGGTACCTCGCGGCCGAAGCGGCGGACGGCCGTGCCGGTACGGCTGACCGTGCCGGTGACGGTGGCCGCGACAGGGCCCGTTGCCGGGTCTACCGGGTCGAGCGCTTCCGCTCCGTCGCCGCCGGCGCGGACCGCTTCGTCCGCGACCCGGACTTCGACCTGCCCGCTTTCTGGGAGGAGCGCGCCGCCCAGTTCGCCCGCTCGATCCTGCGGGACGAGGTGACCGTGCGGCTCACGCCGGCGGGCGCGCGCCGGCTGCCGCACGTCACCGACCGCGTGGCGGCCCGGGAGGCCCTCGACGCGGCGCCGGCCCCCGACGGCCAGGGACGGATCACCGTCACACTCGCCGTCGAGTCCCCCGATGTCGCCTGCTCCCAGCTGCTCGGCCTCGGCCCCGAGGCCGAGGTCCTGGCCCCGCCCGAGCTGCGCGCCCGCTTCGCAGAGGCGGGCCGGCGCATGGCTGAGCTGTACGGGCCGTGAGACCGGTGGTCTACCGGTACCCCGTCACATCCGCCGGCTTCCCCGGCCCCTGCACCTCCTTCATGTACCGCCAGGCGTCCGGCGCCGAACCGTCCGCGTCCGTGAAGCCGTACTTCCCGGCCAGCCCGCCGCTGGACAGCGACTGCCCGTTCCACCGCGCCACGTCCGGATCGGTGGCCAAAGCCGCCAGCGCCCGCCCCACGAACGTCGGCGACTCCGAGATCGCGAAGTGCGGGTTCTGCGCGCACCCGTCCCGCCAGCTCTCCTCCGGCACCTTGAAGTGCGTGTCGAGCATCGCCTCCGAGCGCAGCCACCCCGGCGTGAGGCAGAGCGCCGTGCAGCCGTACTCCGCCAGCTCCTCCGCGAGGTCCTGCGCGATCCGGATCGGCGCGCTCTTCGCCAGGTCGTAGTAGAGCGGCTTGCGGTACTCCCGGTTGGACTCGGCCGTCCCGTCCGTGACCTCCACCAGCAGCCCGCCGCGCCGCCGGATCAGCAGCGGCAGCGCGTACCGGCTGGTGATCAGGTGGCTCTCGACACCGAGCCGCAGCACCCGCAGCCCCTTGTCGAGGTCGTGCTCCCATGCCTTCTTGTCCCACTCGACGTGCCGGTCCCCGCCCCACAGGTCGTTGACCAGCACGTCCAGCCGCCCGTGGTCCCGCTCGATCCGCTCGACCAGCGCGCGCACCTGGTCCGGCTCCAGATGGTCGACCGGTACGGCGATGCCGGTGCCCCCGGCTGCGCTGACCAGTTCCGCCGTGCCCTCGATCGTCTCGGTGGCCCGGCCCACCTCGCTGACGTGGTCCCGTGTCGTACGCCCGGTGACGTAGACGACCGCGCCGGCCCGCCCCAGCTCCACGGCCATCGCCCGGCCCGCGCCCCGGGTGGCCCCGGCGACCAGCGCCACCTTGCCGGCCAGTGCCCCGGCCCCTGCCGCCGTGCCGCCGGTGGCCTCCGCCATGGTGCCCGTGGCCTCCGCCGCCCCGCCGCTGCTCCCCGTCGCTTTTGCGCCCACTTCTTCTCCCTCTTTCCTTCGCGTGGCGCGACTTTCGCACCGCATCCCGTCACCTCCTGTCCGGTTTTCCGTGGAATTCCGTGTCGGTAACGACCCGGACGGATGCTCGCGCTCCGCGTGCGTCGCCGGGCGGCAGGCTGGATGCTGGACCCTGTGATGGACGAGACGGAGTTCTGGGAGCTCATCGACGACTCCCGCGAGGCCGCCGAGGGCGACCCCGAGGAACAGGCCGATCTGCTGGTCGAGCGGCTGATGCGGCGCGACCCCGACGCCGTGATCGACTTCGCCCGGCACTTCGAGGCCCGCTACAACCGCGCCTACTCCTGGGACCTGTGGGCCGCCGCCGCCATCCTGCTGGACGGCGCGAGCGACGACGCCTTCGACTACTTCCGCTGCTGGCTCATCGGCCAGGGCCGCGAGGTCTTCGAGGGCGCGCTGCACGACCCCGACCGGCTCGCCGACCTGCTCCCGGAGTTCGACGAGGAGGAGGACGGCGACGCCGAGGACCTGGGGTACGCGGCGGACGAGGCGTACGAGCGCCTCACCGGCGCCGTGATGCCCGACCTCGGCATCGCCCCCGCCCCCCGGGAGCCGCTCGGCACCGTGATCGACTTCGAGGACGACGCCGCCCTGGAGGAACGCTTCCCCGCCCTCTGGGAACGCTTCCGCGACACCTCGTGGTGAGGAACGACGGTGACGTGAGGAACGACGGCAACGTGAGGAACGACGTCGACCGCCCTCAGCCGCACGCCCGGGCCGCTCGTGGGCCTGGCTCGGGGCACGGCCGGTGGTACTCGTGGCCCGACTCGGAGCGCGGCCGGCGGTACTCGGGGCACGGCCGGTGGTACTCGGGGCACGGCCGGTGGTGACGGAGGCCGGTGGCCCTCAGCCACCTCAGTCCCCCTCCCCCACCCCGTTCAGACCCCGCCCCATCAGCACGTCGTCCACGTACCGCCCCTCCAGCCGGAACTCCCCCGGCAGCACGCCCTCCACCCGGAACCCCGCCGACTCGTACAGCCGCCGGGCCGGCGCGTTGTGCCCCAGCACCCGCAGCGTCATCCGCTCCGCGCCCTCCGCCACCGCGCGGTCGACCGCCGCGGCCAGCAGCGCGCGGGCCACCCCGCGCCCGCGCACCCGGTCGTCCACCGCCAGCCCCTGTATCTGCCGCACATGGGCATTGCAGTCCAGCGGCGTCGGCCGCACCAGGCGCAGATAGCCCGCGATCCGCCCGTCCACCACCGCCACCAGGAAGTCGTCCGGTACGTGCCAGGCGTCGAAGAACGGGTCGTACGGCGGCTCCGGCCGCGGCTGGACGGAGTGCAGCGGCGACCAGGTACGCCGGTCCAGGGCCCCCAGCGCCGCCTCATCGGCGGGCACGGCGGTACGTACGATCAGCTCGGGCATGCGGGTCACTGTGCCACGCACCCGTCACGACCGGCAGTATGGGGACCATGCGGATCGCGATCACCGGCTCGACCGGTCTCATCGGCACGGCGCTCCTGCAATCACTGCGCACGGACGGGCACGAGGTACTGCGCCTCGTCCGGCGCGCGCCACGCGCGACGGACGAAGTCGCCTGGGATCCCGAACGGCAGACCGTCGACACCGCGTCGCTCGCGGGCTGCGACTCCGTCGTGCACCTCGCCGGCGCCGGCGTCGGGGACCACCGCTGGACGGCCGCCTACAAGAAGCAGATCCGCGACAGCCGGGTCCTGGGCACGGCCGCGATCGCCGAGGCCCTCGCCTCCCTCGACACCCCGCCGCGCTCCTTCGTGTGCGGCAGCGCGATCGGCTACTACGGCGACACCGGGTCACGCCGCGTGGACGAGGACGCCCCGCCCGGCGACGGCTTCCTCGCCGGGGTCTGCGTCGACTGGGAGGCCGCGGCCGAGCCTGCCGTCGAGGCCGGGATCCGTACCGCCTTCGCCCGCACCGGCCTGGTCGTCTCACGCTCCGGCGGCGCCTGGGGCCGCCTCTTCCCGATCTTCAAGGCCGGGCTCGGCGGCCGGCTCGGGAACGGCAGCCAGTACTGGTCGTTCATCTCCCTGCACGACCACATCCGCGCCCTGCGCCACCTCATCGACGACGCCACGCTGTCCGGCCCGGTGAACCTCACCGCGCCGGAGCCGGTCACCAACCGCGAGGCGACGGCCGCCATGGGCAAGGTCCTGCGCCGCCCCACCCTCTTCACCGTCCCGCCCCAGGCGCTCCGGCTGGCCCTCGGCGAGTTCGCCGAGGACGTCCTCCAGAGCCAGCGCGTCGTCCCCACCCGCCTCCAGGACTCCGGCTTCACCTTCACCCACCCCAGCATCACCTCGGCCATCAGGGCAGCGGAGCGCGACTGAGGGCTGCGGGGCGGCTACTCGGCAAGGCCCGCGGCGCGGCCGCGCACCCGGCTTCGAGCCACCGGCACGAGAAGTACCGCCCCGCACACGAGCCACGCGAGGAAACAGCACCACAGTCCGAGGGCTTCGACTCGGATGAGACTGGCGACGCCGTCGGTGAAGACGCAGTCGACGACCGGCGGCACAACGCTCCGGTCGGCTCCTACGATCTCCCCGCCCGGCGCGGTGTGCAGATGCCTGACCTGCCACCTGAAGCACTCATTGCCGAGGTCGGTGGAGGACAGGCCCATCAGCCGGTCGACTCGGGTGAGCCAGATCGTGGCGCCGACCGCAGGCGCCACGATCACGCCCCCTCTCGCCCAGCGCGGCGTGCGCGAGAGCGGCCGGTCGACCGCCCAGGCAGCCGCGCCCGCCACCAGCAGGGCGGCCCCGCACCACATCGCCCACCCGCCCGCGGCGGTGGGAAGTGGGACGGTCCGAACGTGCCCGAGTCCGTCCAGTAGCACGCCAGCCGCGGCGGGAACATGTCGACACGGACGCCGGTCAGCAGGTAGTCGTCGTCGAGCGTCCGCCGGCCGCACACCGCCTCCGGCTGTGTCAGCGCGAACCCGTACGCGAGCGTGTGCGCGTACCCCACGGCCACCACGCTCGCTCCGAGCACCAGCCACCGCCGGTGCCGCGCCGGACGCCGCCGAAGCTTCCAGACCACGTAACAGGGCACCCCGACCACCAACCACCCCCCGACGGCCAACAACAACCCGATCCCCACCAACACGCCCCACCCCTCCTCACCCCACGGCGCCGCTCCAGAGCCGACACCCCCACCTCACCCCACGGCGCCGCCCCAAAGCCGACACCCCCACCTCACCACCAGAGGCAAACACCGCCCCGCCGGTTCCCTCCAACGACGCACTACAGGGTTGGGGCGGGCGGTGGGCCCCTCGGGGGCTGGGGTTGGGGCGGGTGGTGGGGCCCCCTCCCCCCTCCCCCACCCCCCTTCGTTTCGGTCTTTGGATTGTTGTGCGGGTTGCCTCTGGCACGCGCGGGGTGCATGGGCGGCGTGCGACCCCGTGTGCGTCGGTCCGGGTGCGGGGGTGGGTATCAGGGAGGCTCGCGAAGGGCATGAGACGTGGGCCGAAACCCCGGCCGACCCTGGGAGGGACACGTGCCGCGCACCCCCGCTTCCCGAAACCCCTCGCCCCAGCCGGCGCCTCCGCCGGACACCGTGGACGTCGTCATCGTCGGTGGTGGAGTGGCCGGACTGGCCGCCGCGCACCACCTCACCCGCGCCGGCGCCACGGTCGCCGTCCTGGAGGCCGCCGACCGCGTCGGTGGCCGCGCGACCACCGAGGAGCTGGACGGCTACCGCCTGGACCATGGCAGCCAGCTGCTGGTCACCTCCTATCCGGAGCTGAGCGGCACCCCGGCGCTCGGCGACCTCGCACTGCGGCCCTTCGCCCCCGGTATCTGCCTGCACAACGGGCGTCGCACCCAACGCATCGGCGCCGTACGGAGCACGAGGGTCGCACTCTCCACCGCGCGCGCCCTTTCGCGCGCCTCCGCACGCCCCGCGCCGCGCTCCGGCGTCCGTATCCCCTCGCTCCCCGGTCCCCGCCTGCCCTCGTCCAGAGCGCCGCAGAGCGCGGCCTCCCGTCTCCCCTCACTCGTCACGCCCCGCCTGCCCAGCCTCGGGCAGCTGGGCCCCATACGGTCGCTCGGCACGCTCGGCCAGCTGGGACCGCTCGGCACCGCCCGCCTGCCGTCCCTCGGAGCATCCCGGCTCCCCGGACTCGGTCTCGGCGCCAACCGGCTGCCCTCGCTCGGCTCCTCCCGACTCCAGGCGCTGCGCACTGCCCCGAGCGCGCAGCGAGCGTCGCGGACCGCCTCGGCCCCGGGCCGCGACCAGCCCGTCCTCGATGTCCTGTCGCCCCGCGCGGCCGCGCTCCGGCCGCTGCTGACCGCCCTGCTCGGCGACCCCACGCTGCAGGGCTCCAGCCTCGGCGCGGCCCTCACGCTCGAGGCCTTCGCGACCGGGCGGCTCTGTCTTCCGGCGGGAGGTGCGGCGAGCGTCCCCGAGCTGCTCGCCGCCTCGCTGCCGCCGGGCACCGTGCGCACGTCCGTCCGTGCCGTCTCCGTCTCCACCACGCTCGTCACCACCTCCGATCAGCGTCAACTGCGGTGCCGCGCGGCGCTCGTGGCCACGGGGGCCCGCGATGCCGCGGAGCTGTTGCCGGGGCTCCGGGTCCCCGATTTCCATCCGGTGACCATGTTGCACCACACCGCCGACAGCACCCTGAGTTATCCACAGGCGCAGGACGCGACGCTGTTCCTGCCGACGGACGGGCCGGTGGCGTACAGCTACGTCGCGAGCGCGGTCGATCCCTCGCGTACGCCGCCCGGCCGGTCGCTGATCACCACGGCGGTGCTCGGCTCCGCCGCGACGCTGCCGGCCCGAGCGCTCGACAAGACGGTCCGGCCGCAGCTGGAGCGGCTGTACGGCACCGCGACCGACGGCTGGCGGCTGCTCGCCGCGCACCACGATCCGTACGCCGTGCCGGCCATGCCCGCGCCGCACGATCCGCTGCGGCCGGTACGCGTACTGGCCGGGCTGTACGTCTGCGGCGACCATCGCGACACCGGCACCGTCCAGGGCGCGCTGCGTTCCGGCCGCCGGGCCGCCCGCGCGCTGCTGCAGGACTTCGGCATGGCGATGGCGGACGACTCCGCCCCCGCCCTGTTCGACGCCGCCTGAGAGCCACCGGGGCCCGGCGTCCCGCCACCCCCGAAGCCCGGTCCGCGGCACAGCCCGGCCCCCGCCGAAGCCAAACACCGCCCGCAGGGCCCGGCCCCGTCGGCTCCGCCACCCCACGCGGCGGGGCCGGGACGGCACCCTCGCCGTCCCGGCCCCGCTTTCCGGCCCCGCCTTCCGGCCCCATTTCCCGGTCCGCGCCCCGGCCCCCGCCGCGGTCCCGCCCGCCGACGCCCCGGGCCCTTCCGCCGGGCGCCCACCCGGCACCCCAGGTACCCCCAGTGCTCCCGGCGCTCAAGGCAACGCGGCATTCAACGGAACCCGGTACTCAAGGCGACCCCGTACTCAACCCAGCGCGGTCACCTTGTCCCGGTAGCCGCGTACGGCTGCGGCGTCCCGGTACGGCTCCAGTCTGCGTTCGAAGTCCCGTACGTACTCATGCACCCGTACGGAACGCATCTCCGCGGCCTGTACGGCGGCCTCCGCGCCCAGTGTGCACGCCTGTTCCAGTTCGCCGAGGCCGAGCCGGGCGGTCGCCAGGACGATGCGGCAGAGCAGCCGGCTGCGGGCGTAGCCGGCGCCGCGGAGCTGCAGCGAGCGCTCGGCGTGCTGAGCCGCCGCGCGGTACTGCTGGAGGTCGCGGTGGCAGTGCCCGAATTCGTCCGCGAGCTGCGCTTCGTCGAAGAGGCGTGCCCAGTGCGGCACCTCGTCCCCGGGCCGCGCGGCCTCCAGGGCCCGTTCGGCGCGGGCCAGGGAGGCGGTACAGGCGCGCACCTCTCCCAGTACGGCGTGGCCACGGGCCTCGGCTGCGTGCAGCAGTGTCTGGACCAGGGGCGGCGGACCGCTGCCGATGCCCTGCTGGGCCACGCGGGCGAGCTGGACCGCCTCCCGGCCGTGGCCCAGGTACACCGCCTGGCGGCTCATCGTGATGAGGACATAGCTCCCGTAGGCGCGGTCGCCCGCCGCCTGGGCCAGCCGGAGCGCCTGCACGAAGTAGCGCTGCGCGAGTCCGTGGGCGGTGATGTCGTACGAGGTCCAGCCGGCGAGCCGGGTGAGGTCGGAGGCGGCGGAGAAGAGCCGGCGTCCGGTGGCCTCGCTGTACGAACCGCGCAGCATGGGCTCGGCCTCGTGCTCCAGGTAGCGCACGAGGGCCTGGCGGGCGTGACCGCCTCCGTAGGCGTGGTCCAGCGTCCTGAACAGCTCGCCGACCGAGCGCAGGGCGGCGATGTCGCCGCTGGACACGCGGTAGCCGTGCGCCGGGTCCGGGCGCTCCGTACGGTCGGGGCGGCGCTGCCGGGGCACTCCGGCGCGGACCTGCGCGGGCACCCGGGGTTGCCCGGCCGGTGCGGGCAGCCCGCCCTCGGGGGCCGGTTCGCCGCGCGCGACGCGTTCGTCGGCGCGGCCGATGAGCCAGTCGCGGCTGGGGACGACCAGACCGGCCGGGGTGAACGCGATCTTCCGCAGTTCGGCGTGGCTGCCGGAGTCCTTGCGCCACAGGCCGCTGACGATGTCCACCGCTTCGGTGGGGGTCGCTGCGAATTCCAGCCCTGCGTACACGGGTGCGCAGGCGTCCAGTCCCAGGTCCTGTGCCGACAGCCGGCGTCCGAGACGGCGGGTGAACACCTCGGCGATCAGCGCGGGGGTGGTGCCGCGTGGCTGCTGGCCGCGCAGCCATCTGGTCACCGATGTCTTGTCGTAGCGCAGGTCGAGCCCGTGTTCCAGCCCCAGCTGGTCCACCCGGCGGGCCAGACCGGCATTGGAGAAACCCGCCTCCGCGATCAGCGCGGCGAGTCTGCGGTTGGGTGTGCGTTGCGGCGATCCCTCAAGCTGTGGGCCTGGGTCGGGTCGTTCCGTCATCAGCTTTACGGTCTCCTGCCTTCCGGGCCGCGCCGCCCGGGCCCGGTCGACACCGTCCGGCGCTTTCGCCCTCCTGGAACGGCGTGAATGTAGCGGCCCAAGGGGGACTTCCGGCCACGATTCGTCCGCGTTCATCCGATCGTGTGAGCACAGCTCCGCAGGCCGACGCGGCTCCCCGCGGTCCACACCTGGTGTCCGGTTCCGCGCTCCCTCTTGACACCCCGCCCGACCGCCCCCCCGGCTCCTGCCCGGTCGCCCTCCCGAGAGCCGCCGCCGTCCCTCGTCGCGACCGCCGCCACGCACACCGGAGGGCTGCCCGCATGCACATCTGACGGCCGTCCGCACGCACAGTGGAGGACGATCACCCGCACGCGTGCCGGGCCGCCTCCACAGCCACCCGCGGCGGCGCACGCCGGAACCCCACGGCGGGACGAGCGCCGTGCGCGCGGGAAACGAGGACGTGCGGCGAGCGCCGTGCGCGCGGGGCAAGGGCACATGCGGCGAGCGCCGTGCGCGCGGGGAGCAAGGAGGCCCGGCAGGCTCCGCGCGCGCCCGTACCGCCCGTGACCGGCCGCCGCACTCTCCCGTGCCCGGCCCCACCATCCCGTGCCCGGCCCCGCCACACCGTCCCGCAACCGGCGCCCGCACCCTCCCATGACCGGCCACCGCACCGTCCCGTGCCCGGCCCCGCCATCCCATGACCGGCCGACGCACCCTCCCGTGACCGACCTCCGCCCCCCGCGACCGGCGGCCACCGGCCCCCGCACCACCCCGCTCCCGGCCCCCGTACCGCCTCGTAACCGGCCGCCCGACGTGCTTTTCGGGCACGGCCGTACAGTGGGGACGGGCGCGAAGGTTGCGATAAGAGGAGCCGCCATGAGTGAGCTGCGCTTTGTCCGGATGGGCTTCGGCGCCGACGCCGTGGAGTACCAGACGGCGTGGCAGGAGCAGCGCCGGGTGCACGCCGCCCGGTTCGCCGACGAGATTCCGGACACCTGCCTGCTGCTGGAGCACCCGCCCGTGTACACGGCGGGCCGGCGTACGGCGGAGAACGAGCGCCCGCTGGACGGCACCCCCGTCGTCGACGTGGACCGCGGCGGGAAGATCACCTGGCACGGCCCGGGCCAGCTGGTCGGCTACCCGATCCAGAAGCTGCCGCGCCCCGTGGACGTGGTGGCGCACGTACGCCGCCTCGAAGAGGCGCTGATCCTCATGGCGGCGGAGTTCGGCGTGGCGACCACCCGTATCGAGGGCCGCAGCGGCGTCTGGGTGCTGGGCGACCCGGTGGAGCAGCGCGCGGCCCTGGGCGGCCTCAACCTCGACTTCGACCCGCGCGTGAACGACGAGCTGTTCGACCCGCGGCTGAACGGTCCGGAGTACGCCCCGTCCAACGCCGGGCAGCGCCGTGAGGACCGCAAGCTGGCCGCGATCGGGATCCGGGTGGCGAAGGGCGTCACCATGCATGGCTTCGCGCTGAACGTGAACCCGGACAACACCTCGTTCGACAAGATCGTGCCGTGCGGCATCCGGGACGCGGGCGTGACTTCGCTCTCGTACGAACTGGGCCGTGAGGTCACCATCGAAGAAGTACTGCCGGTCGCCGAGAAGCACCTGGCGGACGTGCTGGAGAACGCCGAGCTCCTGCCCCGCGCCGTCTGACCCGGCCCGCCGGCGCCTCCCACGAGGGGGCCCGGCGGAATGCAGCCCGGCGGTAGCGGGTTGCGCAGCACGTAAAGACGTGCGAATCAACGGGCGTACCCTGGGTACGCCGAAGAAACGAAGCTTAGGGAGCCGGAGTGTCCGCTGTCGCACCCGACGGACGCAAGATGCTGCGCCTGGAGGTCCGGAACAGCCAGACCCCCATCGAGCGCAAGCCCGAGTGGATCAAGACCCGGGCGAAAATGGGCCCCGAGTACAACCAGCTGCAGGGCCTGGTGAAGAGCGAGGGCCTGCACACGGTCTGCCAGGAGGCGGGCTGTCCCAACATCTTCGAATGCTGGGAGGACCGCGAGGCGACCTTCCTCATCGGCGGTGACCAGTGCACGCGCCGCTGCGACTTCTGCCAGATCGACACCGGCAAGCCGCAGGAGCTGGACCGCGACGAGCCCCGCCGCGTGGCCGAGAGCGTCCAGACCATGGAGCTGCGCTACGCCACGATCACCGGCGTCGCCCGTGACGACCTGGACGACGGCGGCGCCTGGCTGTACGCCGAGACCGTCCGGCAGATCCACGGCCTGATGCCCGACACGGGCGTGGAGCTGCTGATCCCGGACTTCAACGCGGAGCCCGACCAGCTGGCCGAGGTCTTCTCCTCGCGCCCGGAGGTGCTGGCCCACAACGTGGAGACGGTGCCGCGGATCTTCAAGCGGATCCGTCCGGGCTTCCGCTACGAGCGGTCCCTGAAGGTCATCACCGAGGCCCGCAAGGACGGCCTGGTGACCAAGTCGAACCTGATCCTGGGCATGGGCGAGACCCGTGAGGAGATCAGCGAGGCGCTGCAGGACCTGCACGACGCGGGCTGCGAGCTGATCACGATCACCCAGTACCTGCGCCCGTCGGTGCGGCACCACCCGGTCGACCGCTGGGTGAAGCCGCAGGAGTTCGTCGAGCTGAAGGAGGAGGCGGAGGAGATCGGCTACAAGGGCGTCATGTCCGGGCCGCTGGTCCGCTCCTCGTACCGGGCCGGCCGGCTCTACCAGCAGGCGATGGACAAGCGCGCGGAAGAGGCGGAGCGCCCGGCGGTGTGAGCACTCCGCCGGGCGGGGACGCCCGGCAGTGTGATCACCATCGGGAAGCGCCCGCATGGTGGACGGGGCGCCGTCGCACCACGTCGATCACCTTCGGGCGCCGCCCATCCGCATGATCATTCGTGAATTCTTTGCATTCGTGAGCGCTCGTTTCGGGCCCAGGGGATGTGAATCCCGGCACACGCCGGACGGTGCGGCCCGCACTTCTCCCAGGCTGGAGGGGTGCGGGCCGCACTGACGTTTCATGGGCGTTTGACCGTGCGGTCATCCGTTGGTAACACCGTTCCGTAAGGCTTTCAGTGACGATGGATGCACGCACCGCTCACACCCCCGTTGTTCCCACCACCCCGAAGGGGACTCACGCCATGCAGGCCGCGCCCGTCCGCGACACCGCTGCTCTGCCCACCCCGGCTGCTCTGCCGATCCCGTCCGTCACCGGCGCCCTGCGCGCCGTGGAGTCGCTGCTGATGCGCAACGGTCAGCGCACCGCCCGCCGAAATGCCTGGACTGCCGTCCTTGAGGACCGGCGCCGGGCGGAGGACCGAAGGGCCGCCCAGTACGTACTGGAGGCCGCGGCGACCCGGAGCACCTCGGCCACGTAAACTTCCGTACATGGCGAGGAAGGAAAACGCAGACACCTCTGCGAACCCCGGGCGGCTCAAGCAGATCGCCCTGACCTACAAGATGACCCGTCGGGTCGACTCCAAGGTCGGTCTTGTCGTCGCGGGCGTGGGCATCGTCGTTTTCGGCGTTCTCCTTGCCATCGGCTTCCTGATCGGCCACCCCGTGTACGCCGGCATCCTGGGCTTCCTGCTGGCCTTCCTGGCGATGGCGATCATCTTCGGCCGGCGCGCCGAGAAGGCCGCCTTTGGTCAGATGGAGGGCCAGCCGGGAGCCGCGGCCGCGGTACTGGAGAACATCGGCCGCGGCTGGTCGGTGACGCCCGCGGTCGCGATGAACCGCAACCAGGACGTCGTGCACCGTGCGGTCGGCAAGCCCGGCATCGTGCTCGTCGGCGAGGGCAACCCGAACCGGCTCCGTGGCCTGCTGGCCGCGGAGAAGAAGCGGATGGCCCGTACGGTCTCCGACGCCCCGGTCCACGACTTCGTGGTCGGTGACGGCGAGGGCCAGGTCCCGCTGAAGAAGCTGCGCACGACGCTGATGAAGCTGCCGCGCGTACTTCCCGGCGCCCAGGTGACGGCCACCAACGACCGGCTGAAGGCGCTCGGCGACCTGATGAGCAACATGCCGGTGCCGAAGGGGCCGATGCCCAAGGGCATGCGGATGCCGAAGGGCGGCCGGATGCGGTGACGCCTCCGGCGTCCTTGTGACGACACGGCTGCGGCCCGGGACCTCATGGTCCCGGGCCGCTCTCGATTGTGCCGGAACGACGCCTCAGATCCGTACCTGTACGGACCGGGCCAGGCGGTCGTGCAGGCCGCGGCCGTCGCGGTCCCAGATCGCGGCCGGGATGACGATCATCAGCGCGATCGTCCGGGCCAGCACCCGCGGCAGCGAGAGCCGGCCGCCCCCCTCGGCGACGACCCGCAGGCCCAGCAGCCGCTTCCCGGGCGTGAAGCCGACCGTGCCGACGGTGAGCAGGCTCAGGACGAGGAAGACCAGCAGCGCCCAGTTGCTCGCCGCGTTCGCCTTGCCGCCGCTGAGGAGCCCGTACGCGATGAGCATGCACAGCGCCCAGTCGACGAGGAGGGCCACGATCCGGCGGCCCGGCCGGGCGATCGAGCCGGGTCCGTGCTCCGGCAGCCCCAGCTGCTGGCCCCGGTAACCGAAGTCGATGCCCATGTCCTCGGCCGCCGCGCGGGGCCCCGAGAGCCACGATCCCATTGCTTGCCTGTTGTCCACCCGTCCACGGTACTGCGACCGCATACATTTCCCGCCGGGCGGGGCGTCCGGAACGGGGTACGGGGGCCGCCCCGCCGTACGGCATGACACGGCCGAACCGGTACGTGGCACGGCCACCACACCGGGCCACGGCCGCCCGGCACTACGGGCCACGGCCACCGCGCGCCGGTTAACCTGAGCGAAACAAATGGGTCATGCTTGGGAAATCCCGCCTACCTAAGGTCGGGCGAGCGCGCCACCGCACATGGTCGCGATCCGAGGAGCAACCCCGAGCCGCCGACCGGTGACCGGGCTAGGAGGAGTTGGATGTTCCAGAACGCCGACGAGGCCAAGAAGTTCATCGCGGATGAGGACGTCAAGTTCGTCGACGTCCGGTTCTGCGACCTGCCCGGTGTGATGCAGCACTTCACGGTGCCCGCGGAGGCGTTCGACCCGACGGAGGAGCTGGCGTTCGACGGCTCCTCGATCCGCGGGTTCCAGGCCATCCACGAGTCCGACATGGCGCTGCGCGCGGACCTGTCCACGGCGCGGGTCGACCCGTTCCGCCGGGACAAGACCCTCAACGTCAACTTCTTCATCCACGACCCGATCACCGGCGAGCAGTACAGCCGCGACCCGCGGAACGTGGCGAAGAAGGCCGAGGCCTACCTCGCCTCCACCGGCATCGCCGACACCGCGTTCTTCGGCCCCGAGGCCGAGTTCTACGTCTTTGACTCGGTCCGCTTCGAGACCTCCGCGAACCGCTCGCTGTACGAGATCGACTCCGAGGCCGGCGCCTGGAACACCGGCGCGGTCGAGAACAACCGCGGCTACAAGGTCCGCTACAAGGGCGGCTACTTCCCCGCCCCGCCGGTCGACCACTTCGCCGACCTGCGCGCGGAGATCTCCCTGGAGCTGGACAAGCAGGGCCTGAAGGTCGAGCGCCAGCACCACGAGGTCGGCACCGCCGGCCAGGCCGAGATCAACTACAAGTTCAACACGCTGCTCGCCGCGGCCGACGACCTGATGCTCTTCAAGTACATCGTGAAGAACGTCGCCTGGCGCAACGGCAAGACCGCGACCTTCATGCCCAAGCCGATCTTCGGTGACAACGGCTCCGGCATGCACGTCCACCAGTCCCTGTGGTCCGGTGGCGAGCCCCTCTTCTACGACGAGCAGGGCTACGCGGGTCTCTCCGACACCGCCCGCTACTACATCGGCGGCATCCTCAAGCACGCCCCGTCGCTGCTGGCCTTCACCAACCCGACGGTGAACTCCTACCACCGCCTGGTCCCCGGCTTCGAGGCCCCGGTCAACATGGTGTACTCGCAGCGCAACCGCTCCGCGGCCATGCGTATCCCGATCACCGGCTCGAACCCGAAGGCCAAGCGCGTCGAGTTCCGCGCCCCGGACCCGTCCTCCAACCCGTACCTCGCCTTCTCGGCGCTGCTGCTCGCGGGCCTGGACGGCGTGAAGAACAAGATCGAGCCGGCCGAGCCGATCGACAAGGACCTGTACGAGCTGGCTCCCGAGGAGCACGCGAACGTCCAGCAGGTCCCGACCTCGCTCCCCGCGGTCCTCGACGCCCTGGAGGCGGACAACGAGTACCTCCAGCAGGGCGGCGTCTTCACCTCGGACCTGATCGAGACCTGGATCGACTACAAGCGCACCAACGAGATCGCCCCGATCCAGCTCCGCCCGCACCCGCACGAGTTCGAGCTGTACTTCGACATCTAAAAAACACCGCTGAAGAGCGCCGCTCGCACGGCCGAGGGCCGGCACCCCGCAGGGGGTTGCCGGCCCTCGGCCGTTTCCGGTGCTTCCGCTTCGGTGCTTCCGCTCCCGCTTTCGCTTCAGGCGATGCGCGCCGAGACGCAGGGGTCCTCGTTGCGGTAGCCGAGGCGGTCGTAGAGGCGCTCGGCCGGGGTGTTGTCGGTGAGCTGCCAGAGGGTGCAGTAGCCGTGGCGGCGTACTGCGTAGCGGGTGAGCCAGGAGGTGAGGGCGGCGCCGAGGCCCTGGCCGCGGAGGGCGGCGTCGGTCGCGACGGAGGCCATCAGCGGGGCTCCGCTGTCCCGGAGGCTGCTCAGGGCGCCGCAGGCGACCAGCCGGCCGTCCGCGTCGCGGATGCCGGCCCACAGGCTGACGCCCTCGGCGCCGGGGCCGGTGGAGTGGGCGGGGCTGTGCGCGTTGAGGAAGGCGAGCAGCTCGTCGTGGTGGGACTCGTCGAGGGCGACGACCCGGTCCTCGCCGCGCTGGACGGGCGGCTCGTCCATCGTCCAGCGGAAGATCCACTCGACGATCCCGGTCACCGGGAGGTGGCGGCCGACCAGGGTCTCGGTGCCGCGGGGGCCGGTGAACTCCCGCACCCGGTCGGGCAGGCCCAGGGCCGCGCGCAGGACGAGTCCGGCGGCGGCTTCCGGCTCGCCGACGCTCCACACATGGCCGCGGGCGTCGTCGAGCCAGGCGGCGGCACCGTCGCCGGTCCAGCCGGCCCGGCCGGCCGGTCGCTGCCGCGCGGCGCCGAAACGCAACAGGGCCGAGCCGGTACGGCTCTCCAGGCCCTGGTCGAACAGGTCGGCGGTCCGGGGGACAAGAGTCGTTGCCAGCATCGCTCTCTGAGGGGAGGTAGGGACAGGAAGATGCGCAGACTCCGACATTCCGGGCACGTGGCAGGCGCGACCGGAAGGCTCGTCTGAGATAGGGGGTTTCCCGGCAGCGGCAGCGCACGCGCGCGCCCGGCCCACCAGGACGGCCCACTGTGACATACCGCCCCGGGGCCGGGGCAAATCCGGCCCCACCAGCACATTCATGAGTGATACATCCATGAGGGCCGCCACCCCGTGCCGGGTGCGTACCGGTTCGGTCGAACCACTGCGCTCCGACGTGTCATCGGGGTAAGAACGTGATGCCGACGCACATGCTCCGGGCGGGGCGGACGAGCGGGCATCGAAGCAGGGGGACGTGAGTGGCGACTTCGCAGCAGCCCCATGACCCGGTCGTCACCGGGCAAGCGGGATCACCAGCGGATGCGGTGGGCGAACCGAACGGGACGTCCACCGCCGATACGGCGGGCGCACCCGTGGGGCCCACCGCCACAGCTCCGTCGCCGTGGGCGGTCGTGGGGCCGAAGATGCTGCACTGGCTGTTCTTCGGTGTCGGCTTCGGCGTCCTGCCGATCGGCCTCGGCTACGTCATGAATTCCTTCACCCACCGCGGGGTCAGCCTGTCGGAAATCCTCAGCCGGGGCGAGCTGTTGATCGTCACCACCAGTCTCGCCGCCGCGGCCGCGGGACAGATCATCACCCGGTCGGGCTCGGGCCTGCGGAACATCGTCGGGTTCCTGGCGTTCTCGAACATCGCCATGGCGTGCGTGACAGCGGGCCTCTTCGCCTTTGTCACCTCGGCCCCGCAGGTCAGCCAGAAGCTGGACCAGGGATCCGTTACCGGGTCTTCGCTGGTCCTCTTCATCGCGACCTTCGTCACCGCCGGCGCGAGCACCTTCATCGCAGAATGGGAGCAGGCCTGATGTGGGCACTCATCCCTGAGATCGCGGCCGGGCTCGGCGCGAGCATCAGCGCCGTGGCCACGTCCATCGCCTTCCGGCTGTGGCGCGGAAAGCGGGACCACCATCCCGATGTCGTGGTGACCCGGCAGAGCGGAAGCGTGCGCATCACGGTCTCCGGAGCCGATGCGGAGCAGGTCCACCGGGCGCTGGCGAGTCTGGACGCCGAGGATGTCGAGGGCTCGGGCCACGCGAACGGAGACGGCCCGCAGTCCGCAACGCCCCGGGAACAGTGAGGCCCGCGGACCGGCACGGCCGCCGCTCCGGATGCGGGGCGGCGGCCGTACGGCGATCGAGAGTGCCTGCTACTCCCCCGCCAGCAGTTCCCGGAGTTCGGTGACTGTGGTGCGGAGGTGGGTGGCGAAGGCGTGCATCTGGTCGGCCACCGGGCGGGGGGTGCTCAGGTAGAGGTTGAAGCGGTCGGGCAGGAGGACGTACGCGATGCCGATGCAGCGGCTGCTGGTGGAGCCGAAGCCGAAGAACTGGATGTTCTCGGACGGGGCCGAGCTGGTGCTCAGGTAGTCGTCGCGCATCGTCAGCCAGCCCGGGGAGCGGTAGAGGGCGGGCTGTTCGGTGATGCCCAGCTCGGTGCCGCGGCGGCGCTGGATGAGTTCCAGCTCCCAGAGGTGCTGTTCGGGGGCGTCCCCGGCCTGGCACTCCTTTGCCCGGGTGACGTGCGCCGTGGCGGCCGCGCGGAAGGCCGCCCGGCGGGTCCCGGCATCGGTCGCCGGGTCCTCCATGGCCGCCACGAACGCCTGGATCTCGGGGGTGACGACGCGCATGGCCTCGGTACGGCCGCGCCGCCACTGCCGGGTGGCGATCGATTCGTACGTGGCGCCCAGCCTGCCCTTCGCGCGCTGGTGGGCGAGCTGGTACGCGAGCTGCACGAACGCGTCGGGCGAGACCCGCAGCGCCTTGGCCGCCGTGGAGCCGAAGTCCTCGAAGGTAACGGTCTGCGTGGCGGTGTCCGCGCCGTACTGGGCGAAGGCCTCGGCGGCGGCGCGGGCGCGCGCCCGGAGGGCGTCGTCCAGGTGCCAGGTGAGCGCGGAGAACTCCGGGCGGCCCTGGGAGCGGGCGCCCGACTGCCGGGACTGCTCCTCGGCCGGCGTGCCGAGGAGGGTGTCGACGAAGCTGAGGATCGTCGTGCCGTCCAGGCCGCAGTGCTCGACGTTGATGCCGGCCCGGCCGTCGGCGAAGACGACGAAGGAGACGGCCTTGTCGAACCAGCGGTTGCCGCGGTCCCCGTAGAGGAGTTCGTCGCAGGTCTCCTGGGTGTCGGCGGGCGCGAAGTCCTCCAGGCAGACACAGAAGAGGGCGGTCTCGATGTCGTCCAGGGCCGCCGCGTTGCCGGGGTGGTGCGCGCGCAGCGTCTCGCGGGTGGCCGCCCAGTCGGCGCGGGCCATCGTGGTGAGATGGCCGACGGAGGTGTCCCGCGGCGCCGGTTCCGCACCCGCCTTCATGACGGCGGCCAGCCCCGCCTCCAGGTCGGCGGGGGTGTGCGGGGTGCCGTCGGCGCCCAGGACGTCCATCCGGTACATCGCGCCCCGGAAGAACACCACGACGTGGCGCGCGTCGGACGGGCCCGGCCACTCCGCCGAGTACGGGTGGCGGACCGTGTCCTGCTGGGCGCCCGGGATGCGGGTGGTGGAGAAGAGGTACTTGTTCTGCTCCATCGTCTGCGGCGCGCCGCGCAGCAGCACCGGCGGGATCTCCTCCCGGTCCAGCCGCCGCTTGTAGGCGACGGCCGAGGCGATCAGCCCGGCCGCCCGCTCCAGCTGCGGCAGCCCGGTGTCCTGGAAGAGGAAGAAGAAGTTGGCGTTGAGGGCGATGCGGTCCCGGCGGCCGAGGTAGCGGTACGGCCAGAAGGTGTCGAGCCAGCTGTGCACGCCGGGGGTGCGGTCGTACTCCTCCAGCGCCGCCTGGAGTGCCGGGCCGGGTCCGTCCGGGCCGCTGAAGGCGGCCACCTCCGCCTCGGTCGCCGCCCGCTCCTCGGGGGTCAGCAGCGGACCGCACCAGTCGAGGAACCGCGTACAGCTGTCCGCCAGCGTCGGCAGCGGCACCCGCGGCAGGGTGTCCTCGTGGGCGAAGGTGGACGGAGGTGCGGAGACGGACGGGGCGGCGCTGCCCGAGGGGGCGGTGGCCGTGGACCGACTGGGGTTCAAAGCTGCTCTCGATTCGGGTCGTGACGATCAAGGGACCTGGTGCGTCCGAGGGGCCTGGCGCGTCCTGCCGGGCCGTACGGGCGGGAGACGTAGAGCTGTGCGTAGAGCCAGCCTTCCGCCTCCAGCCCGGTCGCATCCACTCCGGCCTCCGACATGGTGTCCAGGACGAGCGTCTGTTCCTCCGGAGAGGCGAACCGCCGCTGTTTGAACATCCCGTCGACGCGGGTGGTCTCGTAGCCGAGGCCCGCCAGCGCGCGCTCGACCGGGTCGAAGGGGAACATCCGCAGCACGAAGTGGGCCATCCAGGGCCGGTGGGCGCCCTGCGCGCGGATGACGCGGGTGAGCGTGCGTTCGGTGACGTAGCCGATGCAGCCGGTGGAGAACACCAGGTCGGCGCCGGCCATCCGGGCCCGCTGGTCCGGCGTGGGGTCGTCGTTCTCCAGGTCGGCGTGGACGGTGTCGTCGAGGAAGCCGGCCTCCCGCGCGTACGACAGCGCGTTCCCGGAGGAGTCCAGGCCGACGACGCGGGTGGGGTGCGCGGGCCGGCGGGCGCGGGACAGCTCGCGGTCGCGGGCCAGCAGTTCCTCGCGCGAGAGGCCGGCGGCCGCTTCGTCGCCGTAGCGCGCGTACAGCTCGTCCATGCCCACGTCGTACTTCAGCAGGGCGGCGTTGATGCCGTACGAGCAGCCGATGTCGACGACTTTCGGCGCCGCCACCCGGTGGTCCTCGCGGTACTCCTTGACGAGCTTGGCGAAGTACGGCTTGGCGAGCTGCGGCACGCAGTAGTCCAGCGTGCGGAGCACGGTGTAGTACGCACGCGGGTCGGGCTGCGTGTAGATGTGGTCGAGCGAGACTTTTCCGGTCGTGTCGAAGCGCACGGGGTTGCTCCTCCGTGGATCGCGAATGGGAAAACGTCCTGCGGGTGGTGCTGTGGGGTCTCCTGCGGTGTGCGTCGGGGCGCCCTGTCCTACGGAGGATGCCCCGTGGCGGGTCAGTCCAGCAGTCGGTCGCCGCGCACGGCGCGCTTCTCGGCTGCGGCGAGGTGTTCGGGGAGCACCCGGCCGAAGAGCTGGCGGGTGCGGGCCACGCTGCCGATGACGCCGGGGCGCTCGCTGTACGCGAAGATCGCCGAGTGCCGCGATGTGCCGCCCGCCACGGGGCTGACGCGGTGCAGGGAGTAGCGGCCCTTGAAGAGCTGGAGGTCGCCGGTGTGCAGCGGGAGGCGGCGTACCGGCCGGCCGCCCCGTCCGGAGAGGATGTCGCGGACGTCGTCGAAGTTCTCGTCGTCGGCGGAGCGGATGCCGGGGCAGTACTCGAAGGCGCCGCCGGTCTCGGCTTCCTGGGTGAGCATGCTGACGGTGAACTCGTTGGTGTCGAAGTGCCAGGGGTGTTCCCGGCCCGGCTCGACGACGTTGAGGACCAGTCCGGCGAGTGGGTCGGCGAGTTCGTGCAGCTCGGCGAGGCCGAAGCAGCGCGCGATGAACGTGCGGAACGCCTCGTGGGTGTAGAGCTGGCTGATCAGCGCGGCCCGCGGGATGCGGTCCCTGGCGACGAAGGCGTTCCCCCGCTCGAAGGGGATGCGGCCGGGGTGGTCGGCGGGCAGCGAGTCGTCGACGGCTATGTTGTAGACGTTGACCGTCTCGACGTCGTAGTGCGCCCGGGACGCCAGTGCGGAGCATTCCTGCCGCAGCAGGTCGCGCAGGGCCGGCTGGACGAAGTCCGGCAGTACGGTGCAGCCGACGTCGGCCAGGTCCCGGCGGGCCCGGTCGATCACGGCCCGGCCCTCGGCTCCGTCCAGTGCCGTCAAGGGATAGCGGGCCGTGTCGACCACTTGGTCGAGCGTCAGGGCTTCCAGAGTGCTCATGCGATCCTCTCCACGCGGGGCGGACGCCCCAACTCTACGGATGGGTAACGCAGTTGAGGTATCACAGTCGCAACTTTGCGGCTGTGACACGGCACACGGCCCCGGCAGGCATGTCCGGGGGCGCGGAGGGGGAGCGTCCGGCGGCCGGCCGGGGCGGACGGGCCCGTCACAGCCCGGCCGGTCGCAGCCGGGTCAGTCGCAGCCGGGGCCGTCGAGGGCGGCGGCGTCGAGGGTCTCCGTCAGGGCGTTCAGCCGGCCGCGGAGATCGGCCAGTTCGGCGAGGGGGAGGCCGGTGGCGCCGGCGATCCGGCGGGGCACCTCCTCGGCCCGGGCGCGCAGAGCCGCTCCGTCGGCGGTGAGCCGTACGGTGACGGAGCGCTCGTCGGCCGCGCTGCGCTCCCGGCGCACCAGGCCGGCCGCCTCCAGGCGCTTGAGCAGCGGGGAGAGGGTGCCGGAGTCGAGCCGCACGTGGGCGCCGATCTGCTTCACGGGCATCTCGCCGTGCTCCCAGAGGACCAGCATGACCAGGTACTGGGGGTAGGTGAGGCCGAGGTCGCGCAGGGCGGTGCGGTAGAGGCCGCCGAAGGCGCGGGTCGCCGCGTGCAGCGCGAAGCAGATCTGCTGGTCGAGCCGGAGATAGTCCTGCGGCGCGGCCTCCGCCGCCGGTCCCGCGTCCGCCCGGCCGGCCTTCTTCTCCTCCATACGCACAGCCTACCTGCCACTTTGCGCACGCTCTTATCGTGCGCGGCCCTATCGGGCACAGCTTCATTGCGCACATCACAGTGACACACGTTTAAGTTGTGCACCATTTAATTGTGTGCTGTAGTGGCAGCACGATCAGGGAGACCGGGCCGGGACGAACGGCCGGCCGGCCCCGCACCTCGGAGAGGGATGGTTCTGATGAGCGCTCTGTACACCGCCGTGGCCACCGCCAGCGGACGCGACGGCCGGGCCGTGAGCTCCGACGGGCAGCTGGACCTGGCGCTGGCCATGCCGCCCGCGCTCGGCGGCGACGGCGCGGGCACCAATCCGGAGCAGCTGTTCGCGGCCGGGTACGCCGCCTGCTTCGCCAGCGCGCTGGGGCTGGTCGGCCGGCAGGCGAAGGTGGACACCAAGGACGTGTCGGTGACCGCGGAGGTCGGCATCAGCTCCGATCCGGCCGGCGGTTTCGGCCTCTCCGTCACCCTGCGCGTGGAGCTCCCGGACGCGCTGGCCGACGGGACCGGCGCCCGCCTGATCGAGCAGGCGCACGAGGTCTGCCCGTACTCGAAGGCCACCCGCGGCAACATTCCCGTGGAGATCGTCGTCGAGTGACCGGGGCGCTATGACCCTTTATCACCGCGAACGCCCCGCCCCTCCCGGGGTGGGGTGCGTCACGGAAGGGCCCGAGTAACACGGGGTTCACATTCGAGCAATGGCCGGGAAACGGCTCATTGCCAGGGTGCATGAGTACGCCCGCACGCGTATTCGTACTACCCCGCAGGAAGGGCAAGCCCCCGTGACCATCAAGGCCGAGTACATCTGGATCGACGGCACGCAGCCGACGGCCAAGCTCCGTTCGAAGACGAAGATCCTCTCGGAGCCCACCGAGCTTGCCGAGCTGCCGCTGTGGGGCTTCGACGGTTCGAGCACCAACCAGGCCGAGGGCCACGCCTCCGACCTCGTGCTCAAGCCCGTCTTCAGCTGCCCGGACCCGATCCGCGGCGGCGAGAGCATCCTCGTCCTGTGCGAGGTGTTCAACACCGACATGACCCCGCACGCCTCCAACACCCGCGCGGGCCTGCGCGAGGTCGCGGAGAAGTTCGCGGACCAGGAGCCGATCTTCGGCATCGAGCAGGAGTACACCTTCTTCGAGGGCACGCGCCCGCTCGGCTTCCCCGAGGGCGGCTTCCCCGCCCCGCAGGGCGGCTACTACTGCGGTGTCGGCGCCGACGAGATCTTCGGCCGCGACGTCGTCGAGAAGCACCTGGACAACTGCCTCGCCGCGGGCCTGGGCATCTCCGGCATCAACGCCGAGGTCATGCCCGGCCAGTGGGAGTTCCAGGTCGGCGCGCTGCCGCCGCTGGAGGTCTCCGACCACATGTGGGTCGCCCGCTGGCTGCTCTACCGCACCGCCGAGGACTTCGGCATCTCCGCCACCCTGGACGCCAAGCCGGCCAAGGGCGACTGGAACGGCGCGGGCGCGCACACCAACTTCTCCACCCGGGCGATGCGCGAGGGCTACGACGCGATCATCACCGCGTGCGAGTCGCTCGGCGAGGGCGACAAGCCGCTGGAGCACGTGAAGCAGTACGGCACCGGCATCGAGGACCGCCTGACCGGCGCCCACGAGACCGCCCCGTGGGACGAGTACAGCTACGGCGCGTCCGACCGCGGCGCCTCGGTCCGCATCCCGTGGCAGGTCGAGCGGGACAAGAAGGGCTACATCGAGGACCGCCGCCCGAACGCGAACGTCGACCCGTACGTGGTCACCCGCCTGATGGTGGACACCTGCTGCACCGCACTGGCGAAGGCCCTCCAGGTCTGATCCGGGCCCGGCCGGACAACGGGCCCCGGCCACGCAACTCCCTTGAGGGGCGCCCCGCTTGATGCGGGGCGCCCCTCGCGCATGCCGGTCCGTGTGACGGGCGGACGAAGGACAGATCACGTCCGGTCTGGTTCAATGGGGACATGGCCAGCCTCAACGACAGCGCGACGGGTCGCACCGACCTGGAGCCGTTCTGGCCGTCCCGGCAGGATCACCTCTTCGACCGTCTGTGTTGCCGCGCGCATTGAGCGCGGGCCCGCAACGCACCTGAAGCGGCAGCCCCGCGCACGACGACGTCCCCACGACGCCCCTCTGCGCGAAAGAGCCGACCCTCATGACGAATCTCCGCACCCTTCCTGCCACTCCTCCGACGGCCACCGTTCCCGCCCCGCCCCGATTGCGTGCGGTGACACCCGGCGAGGTACCGCCGGTCGCCGACCTGTTCGGCGCCGACGCCACCTGGCTGCCGGCTCCCCCGCACACCCTGCCCGAGCTGCCGGGCCGGCCCCCGATGGTCGGCTACCTCGTGCTCGTACCCGCCGCCGAGCAGAAGCGGCCCGAGCCCGAGGCACCGGCCGTCCCCGCCACCCCGGCCGCCATCTACGGCGAAGGGGGCGTCCAGGTCGATCCCGAGCGCCGCACCGTCCACGTCGAGGGACGTCAACTGGAGCTCACCTTCCTGGAGTTCGAGCTACTGGCCCACCTGGTGGCGCACCCCCAGCGGGTGCACACCCGCGACCAGCTGGTGACGACGGTGTGGGGCTACGGCCATGTCGGCGACGGCCGCACGGTCGACGTCCACATCGCCCGGCTGCGCCGCAAGCTGGGCGCGGCGCACCGCTCGTCGATCGTCACGGTGCGGCGGGTCGGCTACAAGTACGTGCCGGTCTCCTGACCGCGGGCCGTGGGGCCCGGCCGCACCGGCCGGGCCCCACGGGTCTCCTTGCGGGACGCCGGGTTCAGGCGGCCCGTGCGCGCCGCCGGGACAGTGCCCCGGCACACGCGTCGAGCACCAGGAAGCCGGCCAGCGGAATGCCGAACAGCGGCAGGAACCAGCCCAGTACGGCCGTCGCCGCCGCCAGCGGCAGCAGTACCGTCACCGGCACCCGCCGCCAGGCCCCGCGCGGGTGGGCGCGGCCGCCCCGGAGCCCGGCGTCCCGGCGCGGACGGCGCTGCCACCACATCCGGTAACCCCAGACGATCAGCAGGATCAGCGCGATCATCAGGGCGGCCAGCGCCACCTGGTTGGCGAGGCCGAACAGCAGGCCCATGTGGAGGTCGATGCCCCATCGGGTGGCCTTGGCGAGCAGTGGGTAGTCGGCGAAGTCCAGCCGGTCGGTGACCCGGCCGCTCGCCGGGTCGACCGCGATCGAGTCCAGGTGCGCGGGCCACTCCTTGTCGGTCTGCTGGACGACGAAGGCGGGTGCCGAGGCGGTCGGTACGCGTATCTCGACGGGCCCGGACAGGCCCTCCGCCCGCGCCGTGCGCAGCGTGGCGTCCAGGCCGGCGAGCGGCCGGTCGGCTCCGCCACCATGCCCCTCGTGCCCTGCATGCCCCTCATGCCCGGTGTGGCCTTCGTGTCCGGCGTGCGTGCCGTGGTCCATGCCCGGCATCTCCGTGGGGGCGCCGGGCACCTGCGTGGACACGGCGGGGGTGGCACCGCCGAGCGCGTCCTGCAGCCGGCCGATGTGCTCGCCCGCGTACGCCGACCAGGTCAGGCCCGTGGCCGACAGCGCGAGCAGGCCCACGGCGGACCACAGGCCGACCGTGCCGTGCCAGGACAGCGTGCGCCGCCGCCCCGTCGTGCCGCGCAGCCGGCGTGCGGAGCGCCGCCGGCCGAGCCACAGCAGCACTCCGCCGAGCGCGACCACCCACATCCAGCTGGCGGCCAGTTCGCTGTAGAGCCGGCCGGGCTCGCCGAGCAGCAGGTCGCGGTGGAGGTGGTCGATGGTGGCACGCAGCGGCAGCGCGCCGGAGCTGCCGTAGCTCTCCAGCGCGCCGCGCACCGTGCCGGTGTACGGGTCGACGAAGACGGCCAGGGAGTTGTCGTCCTGCAGGCCCGGCGCGTCGAGGATCACCCGGGTCGTGGCGTCCGGACCGTCGGGCGGCCGGACCGCCGTCACCGTGCCCTCGGGATGCGCGCGCAGTGCGGCGTCCACCTGGCGGGAGAGCGGGAGGGCGGTACCGCCGGGCTCGGTGCGGAGTTCGTGCGCGTACACGATCTTCTCCGCCTGGAGGGAGCCGGCGTAGAGCAGGCCCGTCGCGGCGGCGACGAGCAGGAACGGGGCGATCAGCAGTCCCGCGTAGAAGTGCAGCCGCAGCACGAGCGGGCGCAGCGCGGGCCATCCGGAGGGCCGGGGCGGCGGCTCGGCGACCGCGGGTGTGCGGGCAGGGGCGGGTACGGACATGGTGATGCCTTCACCTTTCAGCGGCGAACATGCGGAATGTCCGCGCCGCGGCCGTGTCCCGGCCCGGTCGTCAGCGGGGCAGGGGCGGTCCGGCGGGCGCGGTGATACGAAGCACCGCGCCCGGGGGCGGGCCGCGCCGGCTGACGGCGTCGGCGATCAGTTCCCAGCGGGGCACGCGCGGCCGGGTACGTGCGGGGACGCGCGTGCGGCGTTCCGGCGCCGGGCCGCGGCAGATCACGACGAGCAGCCGCAGCGCCCGGAAGGCCGGCGCTGCCACGCAGCGCAGCAGCTGGAAGAAGGCGGCCTCGCCGTACCGGAGCCAGAGCGCGCACAGCAGGGCGGCGAGGAGATGCGCGGCCGTCATGCCGGCGGACATCCCGCCCGCCATGTCGTGCCCGGTGCCCATGGCCGCGCCGCCACCGGACATGCCCGCCATGTCATGGCCGGCGTGCATGCCCGCCATGTCGTGCGCGCCCGTCATCCCGTGCATGCCTGTCGCGCCGTGCGTACCCGTGGCACCGTGCGCTCCGGCCGTACCGGACATGCCGCACGTCATCGGGGCGCCGGCCCCGGAGCCCTGTGCCGCGGCGAAGGCCAGGTGCAGGGCGGCCTGTACGGTCAGCACGCCGCCGGTGATGGCGGGCAGGCCGCGCTGCCGGCCCGCGGCGAGCCAGGCCGCCGCGCCGACGACGGCGAGGGCCGCGCCCAGCACCCCGGGCGGGATGCCGTGCCCGGACATGACCGCGTGCCCGGCCGCCGCCAGCGTCACGCACACGGCCGCGAAGAGCGCGGCGCGCACGGCGCGGAACGGCGGGCGGGCATCGGAGGTCACGGGCCGCAATCCTGTCACCCGGGAGGGGCCCGCCGGTCCCCGGGTGGGCCGTACCGGGCGGCGTCACGCGGGCCGGGCCGGCTCCCGGTACCGTCGGCCGAGCACCACCGCCTGGGCGGCCGCCGCCAGTTCCCGCCGGTCCCGCCCGTCCGGCAGCAGCGGCGGGTGCACCGTGACCCGGGCGGTGAGCCCGCCCGCCGCGAGCACCCGGCGCAGCGAGGACGCCAGGTCCTCCTCGCCGACGAAGGAGGCCACCGTCGAGGGCGCGCCGTGCTGGAGGTACCGGACGGTGACCGGCCGTACCGGCGCGCCCGCGTCGATGGCCGCCTGGAACGTGGCCCGCCGGAAGTCCCCGTCGGTCGCCGAACACCAGGTCGTGGCCTGCGGGTAGACCACCACCGACCGGCCGCCGCGCAGCGCCGCCGCGAGGTCGGCCACCGCGAGCGGCAGGGCGCGCGGGCTGCCGCGGTCGAGGAAGCGGGTGCCGGCGCGCCGGGCGAGCGGCCCCATGACGGGCCAACCGGCGACCTCGCGCTTGGCGAGCATCGGGACCGGTTCGACGGCGAGCAGCGCGAGGATGTCGAGCCAGGAGATGTGGTTGGCGACGACGAGCGTGCCGGTCCCCGCGCCGCCGCCCGCTTCCTCCGGCGCGACCGTCAGCAGCGGGCCGTCGTGGTCGAGCGCCACCTCCAGCGCGCCGAGTGCGGCACGGGCGTGGCGGCGCAGCCGGCCGGGTTCGGCGAGCCGGTCCCGGTCGGCCGCGGCCCGCAGCAGTACGTGGGCGAAGGACGCGGCGCGGCGCGCGGTCCCGGCGAGCGGCACCCGGGGCGCGCCGTGCGCGATGCATCCGGACGTGCAGGTGGAGAGGGTGTCCCAGACGCCGGGCCGGACGGCGGCGGGGGCCGCGCTGTGCGCGCTCACCGCTGGTCGCCCAGGAAGAACCGCCGGTACCGGTCGCTGAGCCGGTCCATGTCCAGGACGACGAAGAAGTCGGCCACGTCGAACTCGGGGTCGTGCGCGGGCGCCCCGCACACCCACGCGCCCACCCGCAGGTAGCCGCGGAGCAGCGGCGGGAGTTGCGCGTAGGCGGCGGCCCCGCCGGCGGTGGCGGTGCCGGCGTCCGGGAGCCAGGGGCGGAGCGGCCGGACGCGCAGCTCGTCGGGCGCGGCGTGCTTGGTGCGGCCCAGCTCCCAGGCGGCCCGGGCACACTGCCCGCCGTCGGCGAGCGGGACGGAGGCGCAGCCGGCGAGATAGCGGTGGCCGGAGAGCAGGGTGTAGCGGGCGAGGGCCGCCCACATCTGGTTGATGACGGCGCCGGTGCGGTGGTCGGGGTGGACGCAGGAGCGGCCGGCCTCGATGAGCGAGGGGCGCAGCCCGGCCAGCGCGGAGAGGTCGAACTCGCCGTCGGAGTAGAGCCGTTCGCTGCGGCCGGGCGGCAGCAGCCGGTAGGTGCCGACCACCTCGCCCGTCGCGGTTTCGGTCACGATCAGGTGGTCCACGAGGTCGTCGTACGCGTCGATGTCGTGGCCGGGCAGCGGGGAGTGCAGCGTGGCGCCCATCTCCTCGCCGAAGGCCCGGTGGCGCAGCCGCTGCGCGGCGCGGATCTGCGCGGTGGAGTCGGCGATGGTGGTGGTGTACGCGGCGGGGGCGGGCGGGGTGGGCCGGCCTTGCGGGTACGGCGTCGTCGTCGGAAGAGATGTGGACATGACAGCTCCGATCCGGTTGAGCGGGGTCCGCCCGGCCGACTGTCCCCCCGTCCGCCGCCCCGTCGCGTGAAGCCCAGAAGGAGCGCGGGTAAGAAACCGCCGAACACTGGCCCCCGAAGGGCCGGGGCAACGCCCGGCGCCGCCGCCACGAGGGTGTCCGGGTGCATGCCGGCCCCCTTTCACTCCACTGGTCCACAGCAGCGACATTCGGCGCGTTCTGGTCGTATCAGCATCCTTGGTTACGAGCTGATCGACCGTTAGCGTTTCCCCTCGCACGTAACCGTTGATACTGCCGAGCAGTGGGGGCATGTGTGAGCCACGTCACGAGACGCAACGTGTTGGGTACCGCAGGCGCCCTGGGTGTCGCCGCGGCGGTCGGCGGGCATACCCCCGCCATGGCCGCCTCCGCCGTACCGGGGCCGGCGCGCCCCGCGGGCCCGACGGGCTCCCCCCTCGCAGCTCCCTTCGACTCCGCACCGGCGCGCGCCGCGCTCCACCGCCTCCTCCCCCGGCACGCCGACCAGTTCCGTCTCACCCCCCAGAAGCGGGCCGCCGGCACCTCCGAGCGGTTCCGCGTCACCGGCTCCCCCGGCCGCATCGAGGTCACCGGCACCAGCCCGGCCGCGATGCTGACCGGCGTCAACTGGTACCTGAAGTACGTCTGCCAGGCCCATATCTCCTGGGCCGGCGAGCAGCTGAACCTCCCCGCGAAGCTTCCCGCGCCCAAGGCACCGCTGGAACGCGCCACGAAGCTCCCCCACCGCTTCGCGCTGAACGACACGCACGACGGGTACACCGCGCCGTACGCCGACTGGGCGCACTGGGAGCGGACCATCGACGTCCTCGCGCTGCACGGTGTGAACGAGGTGCTGGTCACGGCCGGTTCGGAGGCCGTGTACCACCGGATGCTCAAGGACTTCGGGTACTCCGACGCCGAGGCACGGGCCTGGCTGCCGGCCCCGACCCACCAGCCGTGGTGGCTGCTGCAGAACATGAGCGGCTACGGCGGCCCGGTCAGCAAGGAACTGCTCGCCAAGCGCACCGACCTCGGCCGCCGGATCGCCGACCGGCTGCGGTCGCTGGGCATGCACCCGGTCCTGCCGGGCTACTTCGGCACCGTCCCGGACGGCTTCGTGAAGCGCAATCCCGGCGCCGCGGTCGTCCCGCAGGGCACCTGGTCGGGCCTGAAGCGCCCGGACTGGCTGGACCCGCGCACCGCGGTCTTCACGAAGGTGGCGCGGTCCTTCTACCGCCACCAGAAGGAGGTCTTCGGGACCGTCCGGCACTTCAAGATGGACCTGCTGCACGAGGGCGGCGACCCCGGCAAGGTCCCGGTGCCGGCCGCGGCGAAGGCCGTGGAGCGGGCGATGCTCGCCGCGCACAAGGACGCCGTCTGGGTGATCCTCGGCTGGCAGGAGAACCCGCGGCGCGACCTGCTGGACGCCCTCGATCCCGGGCACCTGCTGATCGTGGACGGCCTCTCCGACCTGGAGACGGTCAAGGACCGGGAGAAGGACTGGGGGAACGTTCCCTACGTCTTCGGCTCGATCCCGAACTTCGGCGGCCGCACGACCATAGGGGCCAAGACCCACATGTGGGCCGAGCGGTTCACCACATGGCGGGACAAGAAGGGCAGCAAGCTGGTCGGCACGGCGTACATGCCCGAGGCCGCCGAGCGGGACCCGGCGGCGTTCGAGCTCTTCAGCGAGCTGGCCTGGCGGGACGACCCGGTGGACCGCGCGGCGTGGTTCGACGGCTACGCGGACGCGCGGTACGGCGGCCGGGACGCCAAGGCCCGGGCGGCGTTCGCGGCGCTCCGGGAGAGCACGTACGAGATCAGCAGCAAGGACGGCCGGCCGCACGACTCGATCTTCGCGGCGCGCCCGTCGCTGTCGGCCCGGTCCGGCACGCACTACGCCACGCACACGCCCGCGTTCGACCTGGCGCGGTTCGACGTGGCGTTCGCCGCGCTGCTGGGCGTCCGGCCCGCGCTGCGGAACAGCGACGCCTACCGCCTGGACCTGACCGACCTGGGCCGGCAGGCACTGGCGAATCGATCCTGGCAGCTGATCCCGCAGCTGGAGGACGCGTACAAGCGCAAGGACCTCGACGCCTTCCGCACCCTCGCCAAGCTGTGGCTGCAACTGATGCGGCTCAGCGAGGACATGACGGGCGCGCACCGGCACTTCCTCCTCGGGCCCTGGCTGGACGCCGCCAAGCGGATGGGGACCGGCGACAAGGAGAAGGCACAGCTGGAGCACTCCGCGCGGGCCCTGATCACCACCTGGGCCGACCGGCCCACCGCGGACGGCGGGAAGCTCGCCAACTACGCCAACCGCGACTGGCACGGCCTCATCGGCGACTTCCACCTCCCGCAGTGGCAGCGGTACCTCGACGAGCTGGAGGACGCGCTCGCGGCCGGCCGCAAGCCGAAGACCTTCGACTGGTACGCCCTTGAGGAGCCGTGGACGCGGGAGCGCAAGGACTACCCGCTGCGGCCCACCACCGACGCGCACCGCACCGCGCAGCGGGTGCACGACGCGCTCGCCAAGGCTCCGTACCAGGGCCGGGTCGTCGTCGCCGCCGAGCCGGCCACCATGGAGCCGGGCGGCGCGACCACCCTCACCGCGACCCTGCACAACCTCAGCGGGCTGCGGGACACCGGCCGGGTGGACTTCGCGCTGAGCGGGCTGGACGCCGAGGACCGCGGCCCCGTCTCGCTGCCGTCGATACCGGCCGGCGGCAAGGGAGACGTCGACTGGCGGGTCGCGGCACCCGCCGAGCCACTGACGTCGCCGCTCAAGCCGATGCCGTACGAACTGACGGTGAGTTACGGGCCGAAGGGCGAGACGGCGGTCTCGGCGGTGCAGTCGGGCTCGCTCTTCGTGGCCGGGCCGCTGGACAAGGACCTGCGCACGGTCACCACCAACGAGGCGGTTTTTGGTCAGCTGGACGGGCGCTTCGCCATCGACGGGGCGGGCACCGACCTGTGGAAGGCCACCGCCGAGTTCGGCGCCGTCTACCGTCCGCAGGCGCTCCGCGCGGGCGGCTCGATGACGGTGAAGGTCACCGGGCAGTCGGTCACCGGGCCCTGGGCACGGGCCGGGATCGCCGCCCGCAACAGCCTGGGCGCCGGGGGCTCGGCGGGCTTCGTGAACCTCTCCGTCACACCGGACAACGGTGTCGCGCTCTCCTACGACACCGACGGCGACGGCACCCTGGACCGCTACGAGCGCGTGACGGGCGTCAAGGCACCGGTGACGCTCCGGCTCTCCCGGGAGGCGGGCGGCGCGTTCAAGGGCGAGTACTCCACGGACGACGGCGCCACCTGGCGCACCGTGGCCACCGCCACCGTGCCCGGCGCGGCCGCCGCACAGGACGCCGGCCTGCACATGTCGGCGGCCAACGGCGGCTCGGGCGCCCGCGGCCGGGTGGAGTTCAGCGGCTGGCGGACGGACTGACGCGACGCGGTGGCGAGACGGCGACCCCGGACGGTGCGGCACCGTCCGGGGTCGTTCGTTCGCTCCCCGTAGCCGCCGCGCTCGGCGTACGCTGACCTCCGTACCGTCCCGGCTATCGCGAGGAGTGCACCGCATGAGCGCCGCAGCTGAGAAGGAGTGGCTCTACGCCCTCGACATCTCCGATGCCGTCTGGCAGCGCGCCCCCGGCGACTCCGAGGAGGCCGTGGAGATCGCGTTCCTGGAGCGCGGTGCCGTGGCCATGCGCAACTCCACCGACCCCGACGTGGTGCTGCGGTACACCGAGGGCGAGTGGCGCGCCTTCGTCCTGGGCGCCCGGGACGGCGAGTTCGACCTCGACCGGCAGCGCTGACCCGCCGGATGGTCAAAGTGACCATCCCATGAATCACTCGTTCTACGGAACGTGGAGCAGCAGCAGGCAATAACCCCACCACCGGACCGCACCTCCCCGCTCGGCGTCATCGACGTCGAGCAGGCGGAAGCCGCGCTCGTGGAGCACTATCCCCGGCTGGTCCGGCTGGCCTATCTGGTCCTGCCGCCCCGCCTCGGCCGCAATCGCCGCGTGCTCACCGCGCACGCCGTCGCCCAGCGGGCCCTCCCCCGGCACCGCACCGCCGCCGAGGAGACCGTGCTGCCCGCGCAGCGCGCCGGCGGCCGGCCGGCGCCGGACCCGGGATACGCCTTCGTACGGCAGCGGGTGCTGCGCGCGGCACTCGCCGCCGACCGCCCGGCGCTGCGGTTCGGGCGCCTGCGGCTGCCGCTCCCCCAGCTCCCGCCGCCGCTCCCCCAGGTGTGGGGGCTGCGGCTCTTCCCGCGCTCGGGCGGCGCCGACGAACTCGCCCTGGACCAGGCGCTCTCCGCGCTGTCGGCACCGGCCCGCGCGGCCTACGCACTGCGTGGCCTGGAGGGCATGGGCGACCGCGAGGTGCGGCGGGTGCTGGCGGCGGTGGGCATCGCGGAGCCGCGCGAGGCGCTGGCCGAGGCGGACGGCGCCCCGGCCCCGGCGGGCAGCCGGGACGGCTCGCTGCTGGACTCCGCCGAGTTCGACCCCTGTTCGCTCCAGGCGCGGCCGACGGACCTCATCCGGCGGCGCCAGCACGTACGCGTCGCGCTGGCGGCGGGCGTCGCCGCGGTGGTGTGCGGGGCGCTGCTGGCCCTGCCGGGCGACGGCTGGGGGCGGGACGGCGCGGCGGCGCCTCCGTACGCGCGCAACGCCGCGGCCGAAGCGGCGCTGAAGCCGGGCGACTTGACCCGCGTCCCGGCCGACGCCTGGCGGACCGCGGCGCGGGAGGACTTCTCGGCCTGGCCGGCGCGCGGCGGCCGGACGCACGACACGGCCCTGCTGCGCCGCGCGCTGGCGGCCTGGGCCCGCCCCGGCGATCGGGTCCAGGTCTCCACGACGCCCGGCACGCCGTCCGGGCCCGCCGCCGGGCCGGCGCAGCTGCTGTACGCGGGCGAGGTGGACCGGGCGGCGGTGGTGCTGCTGTACGACGGGCTGCGCGTGGTGCGGTACGCGGAGTCGGTGGACGGGCCGGGCGGCGGCGCCGTGCTGGACTTCGCGCGCACGGACGGCGCGGAGGCGGCCGGCGCTGCGGCGCTGGTGGTCAGCCGTACGGACGGCAACGTCCGCTATCTGACGGCCCCTTGGGTGCGTGAGGTGACGCTCGCGGACCTGACCGGCGGCCCGGAGGAGCGGGCGGCGGTGCTGCACCGCGCGGCGGACGGCGTGACCGATCCGGCCCCGGCGCCCGGACGCGGCCCGTCCTGCACCCGCTGGCCCGCGCTGACGATGGCCGGGCGGCTCTACACCGACCTGGGCGAACTGACCCCGGCCCGGCTGACGTACGGCGAGCCGGGCCGCGCCGCCGAGCCGACGGGGCGGGACGCGCGGACCGCGTGGGCGCGGACGGCCTGCCAACTGCCGGCCGTCCGGGCGCTGGGCGTGCGGGAGGTGAACGCCTGGGAGTACGCGCGCCAGCGGCTGCCGGAGCGCGGCGGGACGGCGACCTGGCTGTGCACGCGCGCCGAGACCTGGCGCGGCTCGGGGAGCCGGGCGATGGCGCAGTTCCAGGCGCCGGTGGCGGGCGACGGCGACGGGCCGGGCGCCCGCCGGTATCCGCCGGGTGCGGTGGCGGCCCGTACGGAGGGCGGGCGGGCCTGCGGGCCGCGGTCGCCGCACGCGCTGGCCGGGGTGCTGTGGAAGTCGGCGGCCGGGCACTGGTGGCTGGTGGCGGCGGGCAGTGCGGAGGTGCGCGGGGTGACCGCGGGCGGCGGGGTGTCCGGCCGTACGAAGGGCCGGCTGCTGGCGGTGCGGGCGAAGGCGGGCGCGCACGCGCGGCTGTCCGCGCGGCTGCCGGACGGCGGCAGGTTCACGGCACTGCACTGAGGACGGGCGGGTGCGGGGGTCGCGGGTGGGTCCCGTGGCCCCTTTCGCCTGCCGGCGGGAAATCCTCTGCAAGGGGCTGTCGCTCCTTCTTACCGCCCAGTACATTGACGCCATGTCTAACAAGGCCCCGTTGCGGCCCGCGCCGGTCGCCTCGGAACACACTCCGCTGAAGGCCCGCAACGTCGCTTTCGACTGGAGCGGGACGCCCCTGCACTGGGTCCCCGGTGACCCGTCCACCACCCACACCATCAACGTGCTGCACCTCCTGCTGCCGGCCGGTGAGCGCTGGTTCGTGCACGTCTACAAGCAGGTGCTGCCGTACATACGGGACGAGCGGCTGCGCGCCGACGTCATCGGGTTCATCGGCCAGGAGGCGATGCACTCCCAGGCGCACGACGACGTACTGCCGCACCTCAAGGCGCAGGGCCTGGACCCCACTCCGTACACGGCACAGGTCGACTGGCTCTTCGAGAAGCTGCTCGGCGACCGCACCCTGCCGCCGGGCCGGGCCCGGCACTGGTGGCTGCTGGAGCGGGTCGCGCTGATAGCGGCGATCGAGCACTACACCGCGTTCCTCGGCGACTGGGTGCTCAACGCCGAGGCGCTGGACGCCAAGGGCGCCGACCCGACCATGCTGGACCTGCTGCGCTGGCACGGCGCCGAGGAGGTCGAGCACCGCTCGGTCGCCTTCGACCTCTTCGTGCACCTCGACGGCGGATACCGGCGCCGCACCCGCACCTGGGCCACCGCCTTCGCGGCGCTGGTCTTCCTGTGGCAGCGCGGCGTGCGCTTCTTCATGACGAACGACCCCACGCTGCTCGACGGCAAGGCCTCCTTCAAGGAGTTCTTCCGCGCCGGGCGGCAGGGCGTCCTGCCGACCACCGGGGCCGTGGTCCGCACGATCCCGCAGTACCTGCACCGGACGTACCACCCCTCGCAGTACGGCAGCACGGCGCAGGCCGCCGCCTACCTGGCCGACTCCCCCGCCGCGACCGCGGCCGACGCCCGCACCCGTGGAGCCGCCTGACATGACCGCCATCCTCCGCTCCCGCCGCGTCCGCGCCGCCGTGGTCACCGCCGGCGCCGCCCTGCTCGTCGGCCGGGCCCTGCGCCGCCGGGTCGAGGAATCCCCGCTGTGGCCGATGCCGGCCCTGGAGGAGCCGATATCCGGTACCGGGCGGCGCGGCAGCGGGCGCCGCGAACTCCTCGTCGTCGAACGCGCCGAGGAGGCCGAGGGCGTCGTACGGCTGCGCCTGGAGGGCGAGTCGCTGCCGGGCTGGGAGCCGGGCGCCCATATCGACCTGGTGCTGCCCTCGGGCACGGTGCGCCAGTACTCGCTCTGCGGCGACCCCGCCGACACCGGGGCGTACACCATCGCCACCCGGCTGATCGAGGACGGCCGGGGCGGCTCCCGCGAGGTGCACGAGCAGCTCCAGGAAGGCACGGCCGTGGAGGTGCGCGGGCCGCGCAACCGCTTCCGGCTGGACGAGTCCCACGCCTACCTCTTCGTCGCGGGCGGCATCGGTATCACGCCGATCCTGCCGATGCTCCGCCGGGCCGAGCGCGAGGGCGTGCCCTGGCAACTGGTGTACGGCGGCAGGTCGCGCGCCTCGATGCCGTTCCTCGCCGAGATCGAGAAGCTGGCGGGGGCGGGCGGGGACCGGGTGACGGTCGTCGCCGAGGACGAGGACGGGCGGCCGGACCTGGCCGCGGCCCTCGCCGGCGCACCGCCGCGCTCCGCCGTCTACTGCTGCGGCCCGCAGCCCCTGATGGACGCGGTCGCCGCACTGCTGCCGGCCGGGCTGGAGCTGCGCACCGAGGCGTTCGCGCCGGTGGCCGAGGGTGCCGGCACGGCGGGCGGCGCCTTCGAGGTGGAGCTGCGGCGCACCGGCCGTACGGTCGCGGTCGCCGCGGACCGGAGCATCCTGCGCGCCCTCCGCGAACAGGCCGTGCCCGACCTGCCGTACAGCTGCGAGCAGGGCTTCTGCGGGACCTGTCTGCAGAGCGTGGTCGAGGGCGACATCGACCACCGCGACGAGCTGCTGACCGACGCCGAGCGCGAGGACCGGATGCTCATCTGCGTCTCGCGGTGCCACGGCACACGCCTGGTGCTCGACCTGTAGCCGGAACCGGCGCGGGTCCGGCCGGTCACCGACGGTGGCATACCGCTGCCGCACCCCGGTCGTTAGGGTGTTCGCATGACGACCGGGGTGCGCCGCAGGATGGGTGTCGAGGAACGCCGTGAACAGCTGATCTCCGTGGCTCTGGGCCTCTTCAGCCACCGCGCCCCGGAGGACGTCTCCATCGACGAGATAGCCGAGGCCGCGGGCATCTCGCGGCCGCTGGTCTACCACTACTTCCCCGGCAAGCAGAGCCTGTACGAAGCGGCGCTGGGCCGGGCCGCCGACGAGCTCGCCGCGCGTTTCGTCGAGCCGCGCGAGGGGCCGCTGGGCGAGCGGCTGCTGCGGGTGATGGGCCGCTTCTTCGACTTCGTCGACGAGCACGGGCCCGGCTTCTCGGCGCTGATGCGCGGCGGTCCCGCGGTCGGCTCCAGCCGCACCAGCGCGATGATCAACGGTGTCCGGCAGTCCGCCTACGAGCAGATCGTCGACCACCTGGGCCTGGCGGTCCCGGCGCCGCGCATGGAGCTGGTGATCCGCTCCTGGATCTCGCTCGCGGAGTCCACCGCCCTCCAGTGGCTGGACGGCAAGCGCATCCCGCGCGCCGAGCTGGAGCGGCAGCTGGTGCACGACTTCGCCGCGCTGGCCGCGGTGAGCGCCGCGTACGACGAGGGGATGGCGGAGACGCTGCGGGCGATCCTCGCCGCCGAGCCGATCGACGGCCCCTTCGCGGAACTCGCTGCGCGGCTCCTGTCCCTGGTCCCGACCGACGCCTGAACACCGCTGCGACCGCCCTGGCCTTCGAAAACGACCGACTGGGCGTCACTCGTCGACACATCCGACCGCTGCGCGATCGACTCTCACCAGCTTCTTGCATTCGCTTTCGTCGCCGTCTGCGGCGATGCCAGAGTGGCCTTCCCACGGCGGTGCGTGGGAAGGACGTGAAGTGACCGGCATGGAGTTCATGGGCACGCTGCTCGTATACGGCTGCGGCTTCGCCTCCGGCCTGGTCTGCGGTCTGTGCACCGCACGGCGTTCATGGAACTCCCGCCGGGCCATCACCCCGGCCCCGCTCCCGGCCCCGCCTCCGCCTCCCGCGCTGCCGGACACCCGCGGCGCGCACGAAGCCGCGCTGGTCGCGGTCGCGCAGAGCACGCAGCAGGCGCTGCTGCGGCCGCTCTCCGGTGACCTCGGCGGCATCAGCATCGCCGCCCGCTATCTCCCCGCCGCGGAGAACGTCCTGGTCGGCGGCGACCTGCTGAACACCGCCCACACCCCGTACGGCCTGCGGGTGCTGATCGGTGACGTGCGCGGCCACGACCTGGAGGCGGCGCGGCTCGCCGCGATCACCATCGGCTGCTTCCGCGACCACGCCTTCACCGCGCCCGACCTGATCCGGCTGGCCGGGCTCCTGGACACCCGGCTCGCCGCCGAGCTGGACGCCGAGGGGTTCGTCACGGCCGTGCTCGCCGAGTTCGCGCCGGGCGAGGTGCGGCTGGTCAACTGCGGTCATCCGGCGCCGCTGCGGATCGGCGACCGGCTGGAGTCGCTGGACCCCGACGAGCCCGGCCTGCCGCTCGGCCTGCGGCCCGCCCCGTTCCAGCAGCGGGTGCGGCTGGCCTCCAACGAGCGGCTGCTCTTCTACACCGACGGGCTCATCGAGGCGCTCGACGCGCGGGGTGAGCCCTTTCCGCTCGACGAGCGGGTCCGCGAGGCGCTGGCCCGGCCCACGCTCGACGACGCGCTGGAGGCGCTGCACGCCCTGCTGATGACGCACACGGCGGCACCGCTCCGGGACGACCTGGCGATGATGCTGTGCCAGCCGGGTGTCCGGGCCGTGCTGCCGTCCGTTCCCGCGATACACGGACCGGGGGAACGGACGGGCGAGTGGGCCTGAGCCTGGTCGGCGGCCGCGGGGCCGGGCAGGGCGTCAGCCGCGGGTGAAGACCGCGACGGTACGCGCCGGCACGGTGAAGGTGTCGGTACCGCTGTCGTACGCGGCGGTCCGCACCACCGGGTCGGCACCGCGGGCCTGGACGGGATGCAGCGCGTACGGCGCTCCGGCCGCGGCCGGTACGGTCTGCCGCTGCCGCTCGGGGGTGGCGTTGAGGACCACGACCAGCCGGCCGAGCCGCATGGTGATCACCCCGGGTGTCTCGCCGGCCCCGGACAGCGGGAAGGACAGCGCCCGCTGCACCTCGCCGGTGGTGGCCAGGCCGAAGTCCGGTTCGGTGGCGCGGATGCGGGTGAGGTCCCGGTACGCGGCGGAGGCGGCGGTGATCGCGTCGCAGCCGGGGCGCAGCGCCGGGTCGGCCAGCAGCGGCCGGGCGTAGGGCCACTTGTCCTTGTTGTCGGCGGCGGGCGGCAGGCCGCGGCCGAAGCCGTTGCCGTCGGCGCAGTTCCAGTGCAGCGCGTTGAACCAGTCGCCGCTGTCGAAGGAGTTGCGGTCCAGCGACTTGGAGCGGAGCAGGTCGCTGCCGGCCTGGGAGAGCGCCGGGCCCTGGGAGAGGGTGGCGGTGGCCATCGCGAGCACCTGCATACGGGCCCGGTCGGCGGTCTTCGTGCCCTGCGGGAGCTTGTAGGCGAGGGCGTCGTAGAGGGTCTCGTTGTCGTGGGCGTCGGCGTAGGCGAGCGCGTCGCCGGGGGCTGCCGCGTAGCCGGCGGGTGCGCCGTTGTAGTCGACCTGGGAGCCCTTGACGGTGCGGCCCGCGCTGTCGGTGAAGGTGTAGTCGGCGAGGCCGCCGGTCAGTCCCACCTTGATCAGGTCCTGGTAGTGCAGCAGCCGGGCCTTCTGCTCGTCGCGGGTCCCGTTGGCCGGCGAGGAGTTGGGGTCGGTGAACAGGCCGGAGGCGAAGCCCTGGACGCGCGGGTCGGCATCGAAGGGGCCGCCGCCGCGGACGGCGTCGCGGGCCCGGTCGTCGAAGGTGGCGATGCCGGTGCCCGCCATGTTCTGCTGCGTGGCCTGCACGAAGCGGGCGTCGTTCGCGACCTCGCCGAAGTTCCAGCCCTCGCCGTAGAGGACGACCGCCTTGCCGTCCACCCCGTCCTTGCGCACGGTCAGGGCGTCCAGGGCCTTGCGCACGGCGAGGATGTTGGCCTTGGGGTGGTGGCCCATCAGGTCGAAGCGGAAGCCGTCGACCTTGTACTGCTTCGCCCAGGTGACGATCGAGTCGACGACGAGCCTGCCCATCATGGTGTGTTCGGGCGCGGTGTTGGCGCAGCAGGTGGAGGTGGCGACGGTGCCGTCGTCCAGCAGCCGGTGGTAGTAGCCGGGAACGATCCGGTCCAGTACGGACTTCGGGTCCTGACCGCTCGCGACGGTGTGGTTGTAGACGACGTCCATGACGGTGCGCAGGCCGGCGCCGTTCAGCCCCTGCACCATGCCGCGGAACTCCCGGGTACGGGCGGTGCCCTCCGGACCGGAGGCGTACGAGCCCTCGGGGACGGTGTAGTGCAGCGGGTCGTAGCCCCAGTTGTAGGCGTCCTTCCCGGCGGTCTTCGCGACGCACTCCTGCTGCTTGTCGGAGTCCGGCGGGTAGGCGGCGAGGTCGCAGTCCGGTCCGGCCTGGTCTTCACGCTTCTCGGGGATGGTGCCGATGTCGAAGGCGGGCAGCAGATGGACGTGGCTGGTGCCGGTCCGGGCCAGCTTCCGCAGGTGCTTCATGCCGTCGGAGGACCGGTCGGTGAAGGCGAGGTACGTGCCGGGGTGCTTCGAGGTGCGGTCCGCGATCGAGAAGTCGCGGATGTGCAGCTCCTGGATGCGGGCGTCGCGGAGCGGGACGGCCGCGGGCTTCTTCAGCCGGTCCCAGCCCTTGGGCGCCAGGCGCGGGTCGGCGAGATCGGTGACCAGGCTGTACTCGGAGTCGGCGGTGAGGCCGGTGGCGTAGGGGTCGGTGACCTTGTTGGTGACGGTCTTCCCGGCAGCGGGCGCGAAGACGGTGACGGCGTAGCGGTACGGCCTGCCGGTCCAGCCGCGTTCGCCGCGCGCGCTCCACACCCCGGTCCGGTCGTCGCGCGTCATCGGCACGGTGCGGCCGTCGAGTTCGAGGGCGACGGTGCGCGCGGTGGGCGCCCAGACGGCGAGGGTGGGGCGGCCGTGGTCGAAGACCGGGCCGAGCCGGGCGCGGGAGGCGGCGGCGTAGAGGTCGTCCAGGACGCCGGGGATCTGCACGCCGGTGGTCTCGCGGAGGCTGCCGTCGGCGGCCCGGCGGGTGGCGACGAGCCGGTCGCGGAGCGCGGGGGCGGCCTCCGCCCGGTCGCGCGGGTCGACGGTGAAGGCGGGGAAGTCCTTCAGGTGCGGGTACTTGGCGTGTTCGGCGGGGGTGAGGGTGCCGGGGGCGAGGCGCAGCCGCCGGTCGCCGTCGGCCCCGGATTCGAGCTGGAGGGTGCCGCCGGCCGGGTCGGGGGCGCCCTTCCAGACGACGGTGTCCCGGTCGATCCACTGGGCTTCGGCCCTGGCCGGGTAGGGCGGCGGCGCCGCTTGCGCGGGGGCGGCGCCGGGCAGGGCGGCGGCCGCCGCGGCGCAGAGCGCCGCGGCGATCGCGGTGACGGTTCGGCGGAGGGTGCCGGTCACGTCGTGGTTCTCCTTCAGGGGGTCAGCCGCAGCTGCGGGCGCCGGTGTGCAGGGCGAGGGCGGTGTTCGGGGCGAGGGTGGCGGTGAACCGTCCCGACCCGTCGACCGTGACGGTCCGGCCCCTCTGGATGTCGCAGTAGTTCCCGGCGGGCAGCGCACTCTGGAACGTACGGTTCAGGTCGGAGCCCTCGTGGTTGATCGCGACGTACGCCTTGTCGCCGCGTCCGAAGGCGATCGCGTCGTTGCCGTTGTCCCACCAGTGGGTGACGGCGGTGCCGGCGGCGGTGTTGCGCAGCGCCACCATGGCCTTGATCTCGGGCCACTTGTGCTGGCACTTCCAGCCCTCCTGCCAGCAGGCGTTCACCGTGCCCCCGTTGGGCGGACCCGCGTCGCTGTCGGAGAACTCGTAGCCGGAGTGCACGTCCGGGGAGCCGTACGGCCAGGCCAGCATGAAGACGTTGGCGAGGGTGTAGTCGGCGCCGTTCTTGTAGTTCAGCGTGGAGCCGTTGCGCTCGGTGTCCCAGTTGTCGACGAAGACCCCGGACTTGCCGCTCGCCATGTAGCCCCAGCCCTCACCGAAGTTCGTGAGGTAGGCCAGCTTCTCGTTCTGGAAGACCCGCTTGAGGTCGCGGCCGTAGCGGAACTCCTGGACGTCGCCGGTGTTGAGGTACTCGGTCGGCGAGACCGCCTCGCCCGCGCCGTGGATCGCCTCCTGCTTCCAGTACACGCCCGGGTTGCTGAGCTGTCCCTTGATCGCGGCGAGGTCCGCTGCGGGCATGTGCTTGGCGGCGTCGATGCGGAAACCGTCGACGCCGAGGGAGAGCAGGTCGTTCAGGTACTGCGCGATGCGGGAGCGGACGTACGGCTCACCGGTGTCCAGGTCGGCCAGGCCCACCAGTTCGCAGTTCTGGACGTTTCCGCGGTCCTGGTAGTTGGTGATCTGGGCCGTGCAGTCGTCCATGTCCTGCGGCTGGTAGATGCCGGGGTAGGTGTACTTGCTGTACGACGAGCCGCCGGTGCCGGTGCCGGAACCGGCGGACATGTGGTTGATGACGGCGTCGGCGACGACCTTCACGCCCGCCGCGTGGCAGGTGTCGACCATGTTCTTGAAGGCGGTGCGGTCGCCGAGCCGGCCGGCGATCCGGTAGCTGACCGGCTGGTACGAGGTCCACCACTGGCCGCCCTGGATGTGCTCGGTGGCCGGGGAGACCTCGACGTAGCCGTAGCCGGCCGGGCCGAGGGTGTCCTTGCACTCCCGGGCGACCGAGTCGTAGCGCCACTCGAAGAGTTCGGCGGTGACGTCCTTGGTGCCGGGCGGTGCGGCGTTCGCGGGCGTGGCGAGGGCGGCCGTGGTGAGGGTGACGGCGGCCGCCGCGCACCAGCGGGCGAGGGGTCTGCGGTGGGGCATGGTTCCTCCTGAGGGGGTGGAAGGCCTTGCCCGGCAACGCGCCATGCCCGTAAGGCCGTTGCAGTTGTAGCCCGGACACCCCACTGTTGCAAGACCTTACGCAAGACATTGCAACGGTGTTACCGTCAATCCCGCAAGCTCCGGTCCGGCCGGCCGGGGGCCCGCTGTCACGCGGGCCCCACGCGCCCGGCCGGCCGGGCCGGTTCCCTCGGGACCGGCCCCGTGGAGCCCCGCACCACCAGCTCCGGCTGGAAGACGAACTCCGTGTGCTGCACGGGGTTCCCCTGGATCTCCTCGATCAGTGCGCCGACCGCGGCCGTCGCCATCGCCTGTACGGGCTGGCGCACGGTGGTCAGCGGCGGATCGGCGAAAGCTATCAGCTGGGAGTCGTCGAAGCCGACGACCGACAGCTGCCCCGGCACGGCGATCCCGCGCTGCCGGGCGGCCCGTACGACGCCCAGCGCCATCAGGTCGCTGCCGCACACCACCCCCGTGCAGCCGGCGTCCAGCAGCGCGGCGGCCGCCGCGTGCCCGCCCTCGACGCTGAACAGCGTGTGCTGGACGAGCTGTTCGGCCTCTCCCCCGGACAGGCCGAACAGCTCCTCCATGGCCGCGGCGAACCCCTCCGCCTTGCGCCGGGACGGCACGTACCGGGACGGGCCGACGGCCAGCCCGATACGTGTGTGTCCCAGTGCGGCGAGGTGGGTGACGGCCATCCGCGCCGCGGCCCGGTCGTCGGGCGAGACGAACGGCGCCTGGACGTGCGCGTTGTAGCCGTTGATCAGGACGTACGGCACACCGCGCGCGGTGAGCCGGGTGTAGCGGGACGGGTCGGCACCGGTGTCCGCGTGCAGGCCGGAGAGGAAGACGATGCCGGTGACGCCGCGCGCCTCCAGCTGCTCGACCAGCTCGTCCTCCGTGGCGCCGCCCGGCATCTGCGTGCAGAGCACGGGCGTGTAGCCGTGCCCGGCCAGCGCCTGCTCGATGATCTGCGCGAACGCCGGGAAGATCGGGTTGGTCAGCTCCGGGATGACCAGCCCGACCAGGCCCGCGCTGCGCCGCCGCAGCCGCACCGGACGCTCGTACCCGAGCACGTCCAGTGCGGCCAGCACCCGCTGCCGGGTGGCGACCGCCACCCCGGTCCTCCCGTTGAGCACCCGGCTCACGGTGGCCTCGCTGACGGCGGCCTGCGCCGCGATGTCGGAGAGCCTCGGGGGCAGCGTCACTCCGCCCACCACACGGCCGTATCGGCCGCCAGCTCATACGTGTCCGCGCTCCCCGGGATCTCCTCCGGGAGCACGCCGCTGGACAGCACAGGACGGCCGGGCACGGTGAGCCGTACGGGCTCCGCCGTGGTGTTCACCGCGCAGGTGAAGCCGCCCGCGCGGCGGAAGTGGAGCACGCCCTCGGGCGCGGGCCGCCACTCCACCGCGTCGCCCGCGCCCAGCGCCGGGTGCTCGCGGCGGACCGTGAGCGCGGTGCGGTACAGCTCCAGCGTGGAGTCCGGGTCGCCGGTCTGCGCCGCCACGCTCAGCTCCGCCCACTCCTCGGGCTGCGGCAGCCAGCTGCCACCGGTTCCGAAGCCGTACGGGGCTTCCGTGCCGGACCACGGCAGCGGCACCCGGCAGCCGTCCCGCAGGCCCTCCTGCCCGTTCTCCTTGAAGAAGGAGGGGTCCTGGCGGACCTCGTCGGGCAGCTCCGTGACCTCCGGCAGGCCAAGCTCCTCGCCCTGGTAGACGTAGGCCGAGCCGGGCAGCGCGAGCATCAGCAGGGCGGCGGCGCGGGCGCGCGGCAGGCCCCCGCCCAGCCGGGTGCGGTGCCGGACCACGTCGTGGTTGGAGAGCACCCACGTGGTGGGCGCGCCGACCGGCCGCATGGCGTCCAGCGACTCGTCGATGGCGGTACGCAGCTCCGCGGCGCTCCACCCGGTGTTGAGGTAGTGGAAGTTGAACGCCTGGTGCAGCTCGTCGGGGCGCAGATACAGCGCGGTGCGGTCGGCGGTGGGCGTCCAGGCCTCGGCGACCGCGATCCGGTCCCCCGCATACTCTTCGAGGACCTGCCGCCAGGAGCGGTAGATCTCGTGCACGCCGTCCTGGTCGAAGAAGGGCAGCACCTGGCTGCCGAGCAGCTTGAGCTGTTCGCCGTGGCCCATGTCGGGCAGGCCCTCGGCCTTGACCAGGCCGTGCGCCACGTCGACGCGGAAGCCGTCGACGCCGAGGTCCAGCCAGAAGCGCAGGATGGAGCGGAACTCGTCATGTACGGCGGGGTGGTCCCAGTTGAAGTCCGGCTGCTCGGGGGCGAAGAGGTGGAGGTACCACTCGCCGTCCGGGAGCCGGGTCCAGGCCGGGCCGCCGAAGATCGACTCCCAGTCGTTGGGCGGCTCCTCACCGTTCTCGCCGCGTCCCTTGCGGAAGTGGAAACGGTCGCGGAGCGTCGAGCCGGGGCCCTCGGCCACCGCGCGGCGGAACCATTCGTGCTGGTCGGAGCAGTGGTTGGGGACGATGTCGACGATGATGCGCAGGTCGAGGCGGTGGGCCTCGCGGATCACGGCCTCGGCGTCGGCGAGGGTGCCGAACATCGGGTCGATGGCGCGGTAGTCGGCGACGTCGTAGCCGGCGTCGGCCTGCGGCGAGGCGTAGAAGGGGCTGAGCCAGACGGCGTCGACGCCCAGTTCCTTCAGGTGGGGCAGGCGCGCGCGGATGCCGGCCAGGTCGCCCATGCCGTCGCCGTTGCCGTCGGCGAAGCTGCGCGGGTACACCTGGTAGATCACCGCGTCGCGCCACCAGCCGGTGGCGGGCGCTGCGGCAGGGGTGGCGGTGGCCTTGTGCTGCTGGGTCATGTCATCCCTTGGTGTGGTCGAGAGCCCGGGCCTGAAGGGTCAGCCCTTGGTCGTGCCGGCGGTCAGTCCGGCGACGAGGTGGCGTTGGGCGAAGGCGAAGACGAGCGCGGCGGGCACCGCGACGATCACGGCGGCGGCGGTCATCGACCCCCAGTCGTTGTTGTACTGACTGACGAAGGTCTGCAGACCGCCGGCGAGGGTGAGGTTCTCCTCGCCGGTCATGAAGGCCGACGCGTAGGCGACCTCGGCCCAGGCCGTGACGAAGGTGTAGAAGCCGGTGACCGCGAGCCCCGGCCGGGCCAGCGGCAGCACGAGCCGCCAGAAGGTGCCGAAGGGGTTGAGCCCGTCGACCCGGCCCGATTCGTCGATCTCCACCGGGATGGTGTCGAAGAAGCCCTTCATCATCCAGGCGCAGAACGGCACGGCGATGGTGAGGTAGGTGACGACCAGGCCGGCCGGCTGGTTGAGCAGGCCCAGGCCCGCCAGCAGGTTGTACAGCGGCACGATCAGCACGGCCACCGGGAACATCTGGGTGATCAGCAGCAGCCACATCAGCGGGCGCATGCCCGGGAAGCGGAAGCGGCTGACGGCGTAGCCGGTGGTCGCGGCGAGGAAGACCCCGAGCACGGTGGTCACGCCGACCACCACCACGGAGTTCCCGAACCAGGTCAGGAACGAGGTCTCGGCCAGTACGTGGGTGTAGTTGCCGAAGGTGAAGTGGGTGACCGGCGCGGTGGTGAAGGCGTCGTTCTTCGGCTTGAAGGAGGTCACCAGCAGCCACAGCGGCGGGAAGACCGCGATCGCGGCGGCCACGATCAGCGTGGCGTGCAGTCCGGTGGAGGCCAGTGGGCTCCGCTTCTTGTCGCGCATCGTCACCACACCTCTCCCTGCTTGCGCAGCGCCCGTCGGTAGACCACCGCGACGGCCGAGAGCAGCAGCAGGATCAGTACGCCCCAGGCGGCGGAGGAGGAGAAGTTGCGCGGACTGTCGACGAAGGAGAGCCGGTAGGCGTACGTCACGAGGATCTCGGTGGCGTCGCCGGGCCCGCCGCGCGTCAGCAGGAAGATCACCGGGAACATGTTGAAGGTCCAGATCGTGCTGAGCAGGATCACCGTGCTGGACACGGAGCGCAGGGAGGGCACGGTGATGTGCCGGAACCGCTGCCAGGCGGTGGCGCCGTCCATCTCGGCGGCCTCGTACAGCTCGCCGGGGATGGACTGGAGCCCGCCGAGGAGCGCGACGAGCATGAACGGCACGCCGAGCCAGACGTTGACGGCGATGACGGAGAGCTTCGCCCAGGTGGGGTCGTTGAGCCACGGGATCGCGTCGATACCGCCGCCCTGGAGCAGCTTGTTGAGCAGGCCGTGCTTCTCGTTGTAGAGCAGCCGCCAGGTGAAGACGGAGATGAACGCCGGGATCGCCCAGGGCAGGATCAGCGCGAGCCGGTAGAAGGTACGGCCCCGCAGCTTCCGGTTGAGCAGGTTGGCGAGGGTCAGGCCGAGCGTGAAGGTGATGCCGACGCAGGCGACGGTCCACGTCACGGTCCAGCCGAGCCGGCTCCAGAAGACGCCGTCGCTCAGCACGGACGTGTAGTTGTCCAGGCCGACGAACTGGTAGGTCGCCGGGATGTGGTTCATGCCGATGTCGCGGGCGACATTGGCCTCGGTGGCGTCGGTGAGCGAGAGGTACAGGCCGCGGACCAGCGGGTAGCCGATGATGACCGCGATGACGAGCACGACCGGGGCGACCATGGTCCAGGCGTACCAGTGGGTGCTCAGGGCCCGGCGCACCCGGCCGGGCGGCGCGGGAGGCGCCGCCTTGCCCTGGGGCTTGGTGGGAGCGAGCGTGGTCACTTGTAGTCCTTGAGCAGCTTCCGGTAGGCGTCGCCGGTGGCCTTGGCGGCCTGGTCGGGGGTGGCGCTGCCGGTCAGGACCTTGTTCATCTGGACCTTGATCGGCTCGAAGAGGGAGTTGCCCTCGGCGATCCAGGGGCGCTCGACCGCCTTCTCGACGGCGGGCCGGAAGAACTTCACCATCTCGTTGCTCTTGACGGAGGGCACGTCGTAGACCGACGTACGGGTCGGCAGCAGGCTCAGCTTCTCGGTGGTCTGCTGCTGGACCTTGGCGGAACTCATGTACTTCACGAACTCGTAGGAGGCGTCGAGGTTTCCGGACCCGGCGTAGACGGAGAGGTTCCAGCCGCCCTGCGGGGAGCCCTGTGCCTTGCTGCCGCCGGGCACGGGGGCGACGCCGAGGTTGGCCTTGTCCTTGAACTCCTTGCCGGCCAGCGCGCCCTCGATGTCCCAGGGGCCGTCGACCGCCATCGCGACGTCGCCGTCCTTGAGGGCCTTGAGCTGGTTCTCCTGGCCGTCGGTGGCGTCGGTGACGGCCGCCTTGGAGTCCACCAGGTCCTTGATCGTCGCGAAGGCCTTGACGCCGGCCGGGTCGTCGATGACGACCTTCCTGGTCTTGGCGTCGACCATGTCGCCGCCCTCGCCGTAGAGGTAGGGCAGGAACCAGTACGGGTCGTCGCCGCGCAGGTAGAGCGCGGTGGCGCCGGTCTTCGACTTGATCTTCTTGGCGGCGGCCTTGAGGTCGTCGAAGGTCTTCGGGACCTCGACGCCCGCCTCCTTCAAAAGCTTCTTGTTGTAGAAGAGGCCCAGGGTGTCCATCACCTGGGGGGCGGCGTAGGTCTTGCCCTTGAAACGGGTGGAGCCGGCCGCCTGCTCGACGAAGTCCTCGTTCTTGTCCAGCGCGGGGGTGTTGTCCAGCGGCGCGAGGTAGCCGAGGTTGGCGAAGTCCGCGACCCAGGCGACCTCGGTGCGCATCACGTCGGGGGCGCCGGAGTTGCCGCCCGCCGCGTTCTTGAACTTGGCGTTGGCCTCGCCGAAGGGCACGTTCACGTACTTGACGTCGACCTTGGGGTGCTCCTTCTCGAAGCCCTCGGCGAGCTGCTTGTACGTGGCCTTCTCCGCGTCGTTGGAGGTGTCCCAGAAGGTGACGGTGCCCGACAGCTCACCCCCGCTCTGCTGGTCGCCGCCGTCGTCGCCGCCGCACGCGGTCGCCGTCAGTGCCAGACCAGCGACCAGGGCGGTGGCCGCTATGCCACGTCGTCGCATGTGAACTCCTTCTGAAAAGGGCCGAGATACGCACGAGATCCGCAGGGAAAAGCCCGAGAGGGCGTCAGGAACGTAACAGCGGCGAAAAGAAACCGAAAGAGCTTGCGGCAAATTTCTGCAAGGACACCGGAAGATGTTGCAGCCCGGTTACCTCGGCCCGTCACCCCCGGGCCTGTCCGGGCGTTGATCTTCCTGTAGCCCGATCGACCGAAGGACGGCCGATGACCGATGAGCTGACCTTTCCCACACCCACCGCGCCGCCGGCGCCCGACCGGCCCGGCACGGGCTGGTGGCGCGACGCCGTCATCTACCAGATCTACGTTCGCTCCTTCGGGGACGGCGACGGGGACGGCGTCGGGGACCTGCCCGGCGCCCGCGCGCGCCTGCCCTACGTGAAGGAACTGGGCGCCGACGCGGTCTGGCTGACGCCCTTCTACGCGTCACCGCAGGCCGACGGCGGGTACGACGTCGCCGACCACCGCGCCGTCGACCCGCTGTTCGGCACCCTCGACGACGCCCAGGCGTTCCTGGACACCGCCCACGAACTGGGCCTGCGCGTCATCGTCGACATCGTCCCGAACCACACCTCCGACCAGCACCCGTGGTTCCGCGACCCGGACCTCGCCCGCGAGCGGTACGTCTTCCGGGCCGGCCGCGGCGCCTACGGCGAGCTGCCGCCCAACGACTGGGAGTCGGTCTTCGGCGGCCCCGCCTGGACCCGCACCGACCGCGGCGACTGGTACCTCCACCTCTTCGCGCCCGAACAGCCCGACCTGGACTGGGACCGCCCCGAAGTGCACGCGGAGTTCGACGCGATCCTGCGGTTCTGGCTGGACCGCGGCGTCGACGGCTTCCGCATCGACGTCGCGCACGGCATGGTCAAGGCGCCGGGGCTGCCCGACGTCGGCCGCCGGCAGCAGGCCCGCCTCATCGGCACCGACGTGCTGCCCTTCTTCGACCAGGACGGCGTGCACACCATCCACCGCCGCTGGCGCCGGCTGCTGGACGACTACTCCCGGGAGGTGCGGCCCGGGACGCTCCCGGCCGAGCGGATCGGCGTCGCCGAGGCCTGGGCCCCCGACGCCCGCCGGCTGGCCCGGTACGTACGCCCCGACGAGCTCCACCAGGCGTTCAACTTCCACTTCCTGCAAGCGGAATGGGACGCCGACGCGCTCCGCACCGTCATCGACGACTCGCTCGCCGCCACCGCCCTGGTCGGCGCGCCCACCACCTGGGTGCTCTCCAACCACGACGTCGTCCGCCACGCCACCCGGCTCGGCGGCCGGGACCGGGCCCGCGCCGCCGCCCTGCTCATGCTGGCGCTGCCCGGCTCGGCCTACGTCTACCAGGGCGAGGAGCTGGGGCTGCCCGAGGTCACCGAACTCCCCGACGCGGTGCGCCAGGACCCGGCGTTCTTCCGCGGCGACGGCCAGGACGGCTTCCGCGACGGCTGCCGGGTGCCGCTCCCCTGGTCCGGCACGGAGGCCCCGTACGGCTTCGGGCCCGGCGGGAGCTGGCTGCCGCAGCCGGCGGCCTGGGCGGAACTGAGCGTCGAGGCGCAGACCGGCGACCCGGCCTCCACCCTGGAGCTGTACCGCGCCGCGCTCGCCTGGCGCCGCGCCCTGCCCGGCCTCGGGGACGGCCCGATGACATGGCTGGACGCGCCGGACGGGGTGCTCGCGCTGCGCCGGCACGGGTTCCTCTGCGTACTCAACACCCTTACCCGGCCGGTGGAGGTGTCGGCCGAGGGCGAACTGCTGCTCGCCAGCGCGCCGCTCCACGCCGAGGACGGCCGGGTACGCCTGCCCGGCGAATCCTGCGTGTGGTGGGCAAGCCGGATCCCGACCGGTAAGGTCGCGTTCCATGACCGCGCGCCTGGCTGACATCGCAGTACAGGCGGGTGTCAGCGAGGCCACCGTCAGCCGGGTGCTCAACGGCAAACCCGGCGTCTCCGCCACCACCCGCCAGTCCGTACTCGCCGCACTGGACGTCCTGGGCTACGAGCGCCCGGTACGCCTGCGGCAGCGCAGCGCCGGGCTGGTCGGGCTGATCACGCCCGAGCTGGAGAACCCGATCTTCCCGGCGTTCGCGCAGGTCATCGGTCAGGCCCTGACCCGCCAGGGGTACACCCCGGTGCTCGCCACGCAGACGCCCGGCGGCTCGACCGAGGACGAGCTGACCGAGATGCTGGTGGACCGCGGGGTGGCCGGCATCATCTTCGTCTCCGGCCTGCACGCCGACACCACGGCCGACACGGGCCGGTACGAGGCGCTGCGCGGCCAGGGCGTGCCGTTCGTTCTGATCAACGGCTTCTCCGACAAGGTGCAGGCGCCGTTCATCTCGCCGGACGACGGGGTGGCGATCTCCCTCGCGGTCACCCACCTCGCGGCGCTCGGCCACACGCGCATCGGCCTCGCGGTCGGCCCGCGCCGTTTCGTGCCGGTACAGCGGAAGATCGAGGGGTTCGTGCGCAGCATGCGCGAGCAGCTCGGCATGGCTCCGGGCGAGGCCGGTGAGCTGGTGCAGCACTCCCTCTACACCCTCGAAGGCGGGCAGGCGGCGGCCGGCGCGCTGCTGGAGCGCGGCTGCACGGCGGTGGTCTGCGCGAGCGACATGATGGCGCTCGGCGCGATCCGGGCGGCCCGGCAGCGCGGCCTGGAGGTGCCCGACGACGTCTCGGTGGTGGGGTACGACGACTCCCCGCTGATCGCGTTCACCGACCCGCCGCTGACCACGATCCGGCAGCCGGTGCAGGCCATGGGGCAGGCGGCGGTGCGGGCCCTGCTGGAGGAGGTCGGCGCCGACCTGCCGGAGGGGCCGCAGGAGTCCTCGCGGGCGCCGCTGCGGAGCGAGTTCGTCTTCCATCCGGAGTTGGTGGTGCGGGGTTCGACGGCCTCGGCGCGGCGTACCGGCCCCGACGCGAGCGGGGGTATACCCTCCCCCTCCAGGGCGAGACGGGCTGTCCAGGACCCGACTCCGGGATGATCCGGTCTATCCCGCTTTCTGGCAAACTGTCGCACTATGGGTGATGCCAAGGCGAGGATTCTGGAGGGCCGGAGAGGCGCACCGCCGCCACCGTCGCAGCGCACCGTACCGGCGCGCGGACGGGTGGCCGCGGCCCGGGTGCGCGGCGTGGCCAGACCTCGGCTGTGGTTCGAGATCCTGCTGATCGCGGTCAGCTACTGGACGTACTCCCTGATCCGCAACGCCGTGCCCGAGCAGAAGGCCGAGGCGCTGAGGAACGCCGACTGGGTGTGGCGCACCGAGCACAGCATCGGCATCGCGGTCGAACAGACCGTCAACCACGCGATGAACGCCGTGACGTGGCTGATCGTGGCGATGAACTACTACTACGCCACGCTCCACTTCATCGTGACCGTCGGCGTCCTGGTCTGGCTCTACCGCCGGCACCCCGGCCGCTACGCCGCCTCCCGGCTGGTCCTCTTCCTCACCACCGCGGTGGCCCTGCTCGGCTACTACTTCTTCCCCCTCGCGCCGCCCCGCCTGATGCCGGGCGGCGGTTTCATCGACACCGTGCTGGTGCACGACACATGGGGCTCGATGGCCTCGGGCAACCTGGCGAGCATGTCCAACCAGTACGCGGCGATGCCCTCGATGCACATCGGCTGGTCCCTGTGGTGCGGTGTCACCATCGCGTTGCTGGCGCGGGCCACCTGGGTGCGGGCGCTGGGCGTCCTGTACCCGGTACTGACCCTGGTGGTGATCATCTCCACCGCCAACCACTTCTGGCTGGACGCGGTGGGCGGCGTGCTCTGCCTGGCCTTCGCCTTCACGGTCGCCCGCCTCTGGTACGGCACGTCCCTCGCCCGGCTGCCCCGTCCGGGCCCGGCCCCGACCCGTCCGTCGGAACCGAGCCCGTCCGGCGCGTGAGAGCACCCCGGCGGGCGGCCGGGGGTCCACGTCAGGCGCGGTGCACCACGACACCGCCGGTCATGGTGAGCGCCACGGGCGCCTCCCCCAGCTCGTCGGCCGGGGCCGTCACCGGGTCCACCCCGAGCGCGGTGAGGTCGGCCCGGAAGCCGGGCGCGATCCGCCCCGCGCAGGTCTCCTCTCCCACCGCCAGCGCGGCGTGCGAGGTGCAGCCCTCCAGCGCCATCTCCCCGGTGAGCGCCTGCTCGACGGTGACCGGCGCGGTGTCCGGCGAGCCGGCGGGGCGGCGCAGCCGGGCGGTGGCGAGCACGCCCCGCGGGTCGTAGTGCGCGATCGGCCAGTCGGAGCCGAGCACCAGCACGGCGCCCGCGTCCCGCAGGTCCCGGCACCGCCACGCCCGGCCGGCCCGCTCCTCGCCCACCCGCTTGGACCACTCGTCGGTGTGGTCGGCACGGGTGTACGCGGTGTGGGTGGGCTGCATGGAGGCGGCCACCCCGAGCGCGGCGAACCGCGGCAGCTGCGCGTCCGGCACGGTCTCGATGTGCTCGATGCGGTGTCGCCCGCGCTGTCCCGGGTCGGCCAGCGCCTCGACGGTGTCCAGCACGTGCCGGACCGCGGCGTCCCCGATGGCGTGCGTGGCGGTGCGTACGCCGGCCCGGGCGAGGTGGTGGACGGCGCGGGTGTACGTGGCGGGGTCCGGCCAGAAGGCCTCGGTGCCCTGGCCGTGGCAGTCGGCGTGTTCCAGCCAGGCGGTGCCGCCCTCGACGGTGCCGTCCATGAAGAACTTCACGCCGCCCACCCGCCAGTGCCGCCCGGCCCGCGTCTGAAGGGCGATCAGCTCGTCCAGGGCCTCGGTGTCCGCGCCCGGCATGCACCAGGGGGCGATCCGCAGCCGTACGGGGAGGTCGCCGTCGGCCTCGATGCCGGTGAGCAGGTCCAGTACGTCCGTGCCCTCCAGGTCCATGACGTGCGCGCCGGTCAGGCCGGTCGCGGCCATCCCGCGCAGCAGGGTGAGCAGCCGGGCGCGCCGCTCGGCCGCCGTCGGGCGGGGCAGCACGGGGCCCATCAGGTCCATGGCGGCATGCTCGACGAGGTGTCCGGTGGGCCGCCCGTCCGGGTCGCAGACGACCTCGGCCCGCTGGTCGAACACGCGCGGTCCGTCGATCCCCGCGGCGGCCAGCGCGGGCCCGCTGGCCAGCGCGGAGTGCCCGTCGTACAGGCGGATGAAGGCAGGCACCCCGCCGAGCGCGGGCTCGATCAGCTCGCGGTGCACGGGCCGGCCGCCGAAGACGTTGTGGTCCAGGCCCCAGGCCACGACCCATGCGCCGCGGCCGGCCGCGCGCGCCGCGGCGGACAGCGCGTCCCGCAGCCCGTCCAGGTCGCGGCAGCCGGAGAGGTCGAGCCCGGCGGACATCTCCACGCCCCAGACGGGGTGGCTGTGCCCGTCGACGAGGCCGGGGGTGAGGGTGGCCCCGGCCAGGTCGATCACCTCGGTGTGCGCGCCGCGCCAGTCCCGTACGTCGCGCTCCTCGCCGAGGGCCGTGATCAGGCCGTCCTTGACCGCGACGGCGGAGGCCCAGGGCCGTTCCGGATCGAGCGTACGGACGCGGGCGCCGGTCAGGACGGTGTCGGCGGCGGCAGGGAGGGGCTGGGACACGACGGTTTCTCCTTACGGGAGGGGGTGGTGCGGGGGCGGTACGGGCGGCGGCCGTCAGCCGGCCGGGGGCCGGACCGGAGCCTCCGCCTCGGACGGCTCGGACTGCTCGGACGCCTCGGACTGCTCGGACGCCTCGGGCTGCCCGGGCGGCTCGGACTGCTCCGGCGGCTCGGGCGGTTCGGGCGGTTCGGCGGCGAACGCCTCGTACACCCGGGGGCGGCTGCGGCGGATCCGCAGGGCGAGCAGCACGCCGGCCGCGAAGGCGGCGGGGACGGTGAGGACCAGCGCGGTGTTGGTGGCGAGGGGCGCCGCGGTCATCAGCCCGATCTTCGCGACGACCAGCCAGAGCGCGCCCGCCATCAGCACGGTTGCGGCGGTCGGCGCGACCCGGGTGCGCCAGCGGCCCTCGGTGTGCCGGATGCGGCGGAAGAAGAACGGCACCGCCACGGCGGTGAGTGCCTGGAGCGTCAACAGGCCCAGCATGCCGGGGGTGTTCATCCACAGCAGGAGCTGCTGGTACGGGTCCGCGCCGGCGAGCGCGAAGCCCGCGACGACCAGCAGCGCGAGGACGCTCTGCAGCGCTCCGGCGACGTACGGGGAGCGGTGCTTGGCGTGCACCCGGCCCAGGAACGGCGGCAGCACGCCTTCCTGGGAGAGCGAGAGCCCGTAGCGGTTGATCGCGTTGTGGAAGGCCAGCTGGGAGGCGAGGATGCTGGTGACGATGAAGACGTGCATCAGGTCGGCGGCCCAGCCACCGACGTAGTGCGTGGTGGCGGTGAAGAAGAGTCCCGCCGGGTCGGCGGCGACCGCCTTCAGCACCTTCGTGCTGCCGAACGCCTGGATGACGATCCAGACGCTGAACGCGTAGAAGAGGCCGAGGAAGCCGACGGCGATGTAGGTGGCGCGCGGGATGGTGCGGCCGGGGTTGCGGGCCTCCCGCCGGTAGATGGCCGTGGACTCGAAGCCGGTGAAGGCGGCGAAGGCGAAGGCCAGGACGGCGCCGGTGCCGGGCACGAGAACGTGGCCGGGCGTGAAGGAGTCCAGGGCCAGGCCGTCGGCGCCGCCGTCCAGCAGCACCCCGCCGGCCAGCAGCACGAGGATGCCGGTCTCGGCGACCAGCAGGACGCCGAGGACCTTCGCGCCGAAGTCGATGGAGCGGTGGCCCAGGTACCAGATGACGAAGACGCCGCCGAGCGCGATCGGCGGCCAGGGCACGTGGATGCCCCACAGGGCCTCCAGCGCGTCCTGGGTGCCGGTGGCGAGCAGACCGTACACGCCGATCTGCATGCCGTTGTAGGCGAGCAGGGCCAGCGTCGCGGCGCCGAAGCCGGCGGGGCGGCCCAGGCCGCGGGTGATGAACGCGTAGAAGCCGCCCCCGTGCCGGACGTGCCGGGTCATCGCGGTGAAGCCGACCGCGAAGAGGGCGAGGGTGGCGCCGGCGAGGAGGTAGCCGACCGGGGCTCCGATGCCGCCGATGCCGATGGCGAGCGGCGCGACGCCGGCCATGACGGTGAGCGGGGCCGCGGCGGAGACCACGAAGAAGGCGATGTCGGCGACGCCGAGGGTGCCCGTGCGCAGCGCGTGGGCGCCCTCGCCGGGTGGTGGTGCGGTGTGCTGCGGCGCCCCGTCACGGGCTCCGGACTCTACGGCCATGCGCTCTCTTGCCCTTCTGCTGCGGGAGAGGGGTGAAGCGGTCCGGCACGAACACGGGTGGGACGGCAGCTCGACCGCGGGCGAAAAAAACCTAAAGCCTTTCGGTTTCGGCAATGTAGTCGCCGCCGTACGATTCCGGAAGACCTCACGGGCGGGAGATCAGAAGATGGGGCGGCCGCGGAAGGCCCTGCTGGACCGGGAACGCATCGGCGCGACGGCGCTCGAACTCGTCGACGAGAAGGGCGACTTCAGCGTGCCGGAGATGGCCCGCAGGCTCGGTGTGCAGACCGCCTCGGTGTATCACCATGTGGACGGCCGGGCCGGCGTGATCGAACTGCTGCGGGAGCGGGTCACCGACGCGATCGACGCCGGCACGCTGGACGGCGTGCCCTGGGACACGGCCCTGGAGAGCTGGGCACGCTCCTACCGCGCGGCGTTCGCCGCCCATCCGCGTGCCATCCCGATGCTCATGACCTCACCGGTGCGCGCGCCGCGGGTGCTCGCGCAGTACGAGTCCGTGGCCGGGCTGCTGCTGGCGGCGGGCTTCGCCCCGCCCCTCGTCCTGCCGATGATCACAGGTCTGGACAACATCGTGCTGGGCTCGGCCCTGGACATGTCGGCGCCGGACACGATGTGGGAGGTCAGCGAGGGCACCGAGGCGCCCCGCCTGGCGGCGGCGCAGGCCGCCACGGGCACGGCCAGAGCGGACCAGGCGTTCGACCTGACCCTGGCCGGCTTCCTCGCGCACTGCCGGGGCCTGCTCGACGCCGGCTGACCGGCCCGGGGGCTCAGCCGCCGTAGAAGAGCTCCTCCACCACGGACCGCGCTCGCCGCGTGGTCCGCCGGTAGTCGTCCAGCATCTCGCCGACGTGCCCCTCCTCGTACCCGAGGTAGCGCCCGACCGCGGCCAGCTCCCGGGCATCGCCCGGGAAGGTGTCGCCGGGCCGGCCGCGTACCAGCATCACCGCGTTCCGTACGCGGGTGGCCAGCACCCATGCCTCGTCCAGCGTCCGCGCGTCCTCCTCGCCGATCAGCCCGGCGGCGCGCGCCGCGGCCAGCGCCACCCGGGTCCGGGTCGTGCGCAGCTCCGGCAGCTCGTGGCCGTGCCGCATCTGGAGCAGCTGGACGGTCCACTCCACGTCGCTCAGGCCGCCGCGCCCCAGCTTGGTGTGCATCGTCGGGTCGGCGCCGCGCGGCAGCCGCTCGGACTCCATCCGGGCCTTGAGCCGGCGGATCTCGCGCACCGCGTCCTCGCCCAGCCCCTCGCGCGGGTAGCGGAGCGGGTCCGCCAGCTCGATGAAGCGCTGCCCGACCCCGGCGTCGCCCGCGACCGGCTCGGCCCGCAGCAGCGCCTGCGACTCCCAGACCAGCGACCAGCGCCGGTAGTACGCGGCGTACGAGGCGAGCGTGCGGACCAGCGGGCCGGTCTTGCCCTCCGGGCGCAGGTCCGCGTCGATCATCAGCGGCGGGTCGGAGGAGGGCAGCTGGAGCAGCCGTCGCACCTCGTTGGCCACCGCGAACGCGGCCTTGGCGGCCTCCTGCTCGTCGGCGCCCTCGCGCGGCTCGTGCACGAACAGCACGTCCGCGTCCGAGCCGTAGTTCAGCTCGTGCCCGCCGAAGCGGCCCATGCCGATCACCGCGAAGCGGGTCGGCAGGGTGTCGCCCCACTGTTCCCGCACCGCGGCCCGCAGGGCGCCCGCGATCGTCGCGGCGTTCAGGTCGGACAGCGCCGAGCCCACGGCGTCCACCGCCTGCCCGTGGTCCTCCTCGGCCGGGCTGGCCTCGGTGCCGTACGCCCCGATCAGGTCGGCGGCCGCGGTGCGGAACAGCTCGCGCCGGCGCACCCCGCGGGCCGCCGCCACCGCCTGCTCCGCGCCGTCCGCGCGGCCGACGGCGGCCAGGATCTCCTGTTCCAGCGCGGCCCGGCCGCGCGGCTGGAGCCCGTCGGCCGCGCCGAGCAGCGCGACCGCTTCGGGGGCGCGCAGCAGCAGGTCGGGGGCGAGGCGGCCGGCGGACAGCACCCGGGCGAGGTTCTCGGCCGCCGCGCCCTCGTCGCGCAGCAGCCGGAGGTACCAGGGGGTCTTGCCGAGCGCGTCGGAGACCTTGCGGAAGCCCAGCAGCCCGGCGTCCGGGTCGGCGGAGTCGGCGAACCAGCCCAGCAGCACCGGCAGCAGGGTCCGCTGGATGGCGGCCTTGCGGGTGACGCCGGAGGCCAGCGCCTCCAGATGGCGCAGCGCGGCGACCGGGTCCTCGTAGCCCAGTGCCTCCAGGCGCTGCCCGGCGGCCTTCGCGGAGAGCCGGATCTCGCCCGGCTCCAGCACGGCGACGGCGTCCAGCAGCGGGCGGTAGAACAGCTTCTCGTGCAGCCGGCGCACCTCGCGGGCGTGCCACCGCCACTCCTTGCGGAGGGTGTCGACCGGCTCGGTGCGCATGCCGAGCGAGCGGGCGAGCCGGCGCAGGTCGGCCTCCTCCTCCGGCATCAGGTGCGTACGGCGCATCTTGTGCAGCTGGATGCGGTGCTCCAGGGTGCGCAGGAACCGGTAGGCGGCGTCCAGCGCGGTGGCGTCCTGGCGGCCGACGTACCCGCCGGCGGCGAGCGCCTTCAGCGCGTCGAGCGTGGTGGCGCTGCGGAGCGTGGCGTCGCTGCGGCCGTGCACCAACTGCAGCAGCTGCACGGCGAATTCCACGTCCCGCAGGCCGCCGGGGCCGAGCTTGAGCTCGCGGTCGACCTGGCCGGCGGGGATGTTGGCGACGACCCGGCGGCGCATGTGGCGGACGTCGGTGATGAAGTTCTCGCGCTCGGCGGCCTGCCAGACCAGCGGGGTGACGGCGTCGACGTACTCCTGCCCCAGCTGCGGGTCGCCGGCCACCGGCCGGGCCTTCAGCAGCGCCTGGAACTCCCAGGTCTTGGCCCAGCGCTGGTAGTACGCGAGGTGGCTGCTGAGGGTGCGGACGAGGGGGCCGTTGCGGCCCTCGGGGCGGAGGTTGGCGTCGACGGGCCAGATCGTGCCCTCGGGGGTGACGTCGGAGCAGACCCGCATCATGCGGGCGGCGAGCCGGGTGGCGGCCTGCAGCGCGTCGGCCTCCTCGACGCCCTCCTTGGGCTCGGCGACGAAGATGACGTCCACGTCGGAGACGTAGTTCAGCTCGTGGCCGCCGCACTTGCCCATGCCGATGACGGCGAGCCGGCTGACGGCCGCGTCCCCGGGCTGCTCCTCGGAGGCGATCTCCAGCGCCGCCCGGAGCGTGGCGGTGGCCAGGTCCGCCAGCTCCGCCGCGGCCTGCGCCACATCCGTCGTGCCGCACACGTCACGCGCCGCGATGCCCACCAGCGCCCGGCGGTACGCGGCCCGCAGCGCGTCCTCGCGGGAAAGCTCGGCGCCCCGCTCGCCCCAGATGCCCTCGGCGAGCGCCTGCTCGAACTCCGGCGTGGTGGGGTGCAGGTCCACCGACTCGTACGTGGCCAGCGTCTCCCAGTCCCCCGGGTGCCGGACGAGGTGGTCGGCGAGCGCCTCGGAGGCGCCCAGCACGCCGAGCAGCCGGTCCCGCAGCGGCTTGGCGGTGACCAGGGTGGACAGCAGCCGCTGCTGGTCCTCCTCCGGCTGCGCCTCGGCCAGCCGGACCAGTCCTCTGAGCGCCTGGTCCGGATCGGCGGTGGTCCCGAGCGCTTCGAGCAGCACCGAGTCGGACCGGACGGAAGACAGTTCGGGGGCGTCCAGCAGCTTCCCGGCTGCCTGCGGATCGGTGAAACCGTGCCGCAGCAGCCGGGTGAACGTGCTGCTCCGCCGTCCCTGCGGAGCGGGAAGTGCCATCGGGCGGTTGCCTCTCGGAGAACCTGCCGGATCGGTTTTTCAGATGAACGTGCCGTGCCCGCGCCGCTAGAGCACCGGCAGCATCTTGCGCAGCTCGAAGGCCGTGACCTCCGAGCGGTACTCCTCCCACTCCTGCTTCTTGTTGCGGAGGAAGAAGTCGAAGACGTGCTCGCCGAGGGTCTCCGCGAGCAGTTCGCTGCGCTCCATGAGGGAGATGGCCTCGCCGAGGTTCTGCGGCAGCGGCTCGATGCCCATCGCGCGCCGCTCGGCATCCGACAGGGCCCACACGTCGTCGTCGGCGCCCGCGGGGAGTTCGTACCCCTCTTCGATACCCTTGAGCCCGGCGGCCAGCAGCACCGCGTACGTCAGGTACGGGTTGGCGCCGGAGTCGATGGAGCGCACCTCGACCCGCGTCGAGCCCATCTTGCCGGGCTTGTACATGGGGACCCGGATCAGTGCCGAGCGGTTGTTGTGACCCCAGCAGATGTACGAGGGGGCCTCGCCACCCGCACCCGCCGGGCGGTTGGCGCCGCCCCAGATCCGCTTGTAGGAATTCACCCACTGGTTGGTGATCGCGGAGGTCTCCGCTGCGTGCCGCAGCAGGCCCGCGATGAAGGACCGGCCGACCTTGGAGAGCTGGTACTCGGCGCCCGACTCGTGGAAGGCGTTGCGGTCGCCCTCGAAGAGCGAGAGGTGGGTGTGCATGCCGGAGCCGGGGAACTCCGAGAACGGCTTCGGCATGAAGGTCGCCTGCACGCCCTGCTCCAGCGCGACCTGCTTCATGACGAGCCGGAAGGTCATGATGTTGTCGGCGGTCGAGAGCGCGTCGGCGTAGCGGAGGTCGATCTCCTGCTGGCCCGGGGCGCCCTCGTGGTGACTGAACTCCACCGAGATGCCCATCGACTCCAGCATCGTGATCGCCTGGCGCCGGAAGTCCATCCCGACGTTCTGCGGGGTGTGGTCGAAGTAGCCCGAGGAGTCGGCGGGGGTCGGCCGGCCGCCGTCCACCGGCTTGTCCTTCAGCAGGAAGAACTCGATCTCGGGGTGGGTGTAGAAGGTGAACCCGAGGTCGGAGGTCTTGGCCAGGATCCGCTTGAGGACGTACCGCGGGTCGGCGTACGACGGGGAGCCGTCCGGCATCAGGATGTCGCAGAACATCCGGGCGGTGCCGGGGGCCTCGGCGCGCCACGGCAGGATCTGGAAGGTGCCGGGGTCCGGCTTGGCGATCATGTCGGACTCGTAGACCCGGGCGAAGCCCTCGATGGCCGAGCCGTCGAAACCGATGCCCTCGTCGAAGGCCTGTTCCAGCTCTGCGGGGGCCACCGCGACCGACTTCAGGAAACCGAGCACATCGGTGAACCACAGCCGTACGAAGCGGATGTCGCGCTCCTCCAGCGTGCGGAGCACGAACTCCTGCTGCTTGTCCATGTTCACCAATCCTTGCAGGTCGAACGGCCTGTCCACGCCCTTGCCCCGGAGCGGGGCGCGGCACGCCAGTATCGCGTGCGGGGGTTACCGTCACATTACGTTGTCGCGGCCCCTTCGGGCAGGCCCGGGGGACGCACGGGGTTTCGTGGTTCCCCCGCCGTTCCGGCCAAACCCTTGACGCGCTCCTGACAGCGAAGCCGGGGCGGTGGGACCCTGCCTCTGCACGGCCTCTGCACGGCGTCGTACATCCGCACCGCCCGCTCCGCTCCGGGTCGCCGGCCGGCGGCCCGTACGTCGTGGCCCGCGGCACCCGCGCGGCCATCGCACCAGGGGGTACGCGTGAGACACACCGACCTGCGCACCGGCACCGCCCGGCGCCACCGCTCCCGCACGTCCGCCCGAACGGCCCGCAGAACCGTTACAGCACTGCTCGCCGCCGGCACGCTCGGCGCCACGGCGCTCGCGGCACCGGCCGTGGCCGCCGACCGGCCCGGCAGCGCACCGGCCGGGTACGCGCAGGACGCGAAGCCGCCAGCGGCGAAGAAGCACGACGCGAAGAAGGCGGCCGCCTACTGGACCGCCGCCCGTATGCGCGCCGCGAAGCCACTCGGCCTGCTGTCGCGGGCGCGGCAGCAGCTCTCCGAAGCGGCGTCCCGCGCCACCACGTACGCGGTGCCGCGCGGCAGGGCGGCGGCCGTCGCGCCCACCCTGCCGTCCCTGCCGCTGCCGGCGCTGAAGGCGTTCCCGCAGGCCGGCGCCCCGTGGACCGGCGGCGGCCAGGTCGTGAAGACGACCGGCCGGGTCTTCTTCACCTACCAGGGCCGCCAGGCCTCCTGCTCCGGTGACGCGGTGACCAGCCAGAACGGCAGTACGGTCCTCACCGCCGGGCACTGCGTGAAGCTGGACGGCGCCTGGCACACCAACTGGGTCTTCGTGCCCGGCTACAAGGACGGCGCGGCCCCGTACGGCAAGTGGGCGGCGACCAAGACCCTCTCCACCCCGCAGTGGACGGCGAGCGAGGACATCAACTACGACGTCGGCGCCGCGGTCGTCGCCCCGCTGAGCGGCAAGCGGCTCACGGACACCGTCGGCGGCCAGGGCGTGTCCTTCAACTCCGGCTACAACCAGAAGATGTACGCGTTCGGCTACCCGGCGGCCGACCCGTACGACGGCAGCAAGCTCATCTACTGCAGCGGCAACACCACCAAGGACCCGCTGTTCAGCAATGACCACGCGCTGCCCTGCAACATGACCGGCGGCTCCAGCGGCGGCCCGTGGTTCCGGACGTTCGACGAGAAGACCGGCACCGGGCTCCAGGCCTCCGTGAACAGCTTCGGCTACACCTTCCTGCCCAACACGATGTTCGGGCCCTACTTCGGCGACGACGCCAAGAAGCTGTACGACCAGGCGCAGGGGAGCTGAACCCAGGGCACGCCCCTGATACCCCGCGGGGGTAAGGTGCTGCGGTAACCTCCGACCGTACGCCTGCCCCCGTGGGAGACCCGATGCGCGCACAGTGGAAGGCCGCCGCGTGGTGCGGCCGGCTGCTGCTGTTCGCGGCGCTGGTGGCCGGCATCGTCACCATGCACACCTTCGGTCACCCCATGCCGGGCGAGGGGCACGGTACCGCCGCGCGGACGACGGCCGCCGCCCCGGCGGGCCCGGTCCCGGCGGACCACACCGCTGCGGCGCACGCCCCCTCGGGCCACGCCCGGCCGGCCCACGCCACGGCCAGGCACGCCCCCGCGGCGCACACTCCAGCGGCCGGCGCCCCGGCGGCGCAGGCCCCGCCGCACGACGGCCACCGGTACGCCGCCGCACCCGGTCCGCACGGCATGGACCCCGGCTCGGTCTGCCTGGCCGTGCTCTCGGTCTGGTCGCTCGCGCTGCTGGCCGCCGCCGGGCTGCTCGTCCGGCGGCGTCCCGCCGGACTCTCCGCCGCCGCCCTGGCCCGCCTGCTGCGTGCCCTGTGGCCGATCCCGCCGCCCCTCCCCCGGCAGAAACGCCTCGCCCGTCTCGCCGTGCTGCGCGTGTAGCAGCGCCCGGCCGCCGTCGCGTACCGGCACCTCGCCGTACCCGTCAGCGGTCCGCGTGCCCTGCTCCTTCACCCGCACCACATCACGAGGTGTTCCATGCGTACGCACACCCGCCGCGCCGTCCTCGGCGCGGGCATCGCCGCCGCCGGCGGCAGCCTTCTCGCCGCCTGCTCGTCCGGCTCCGCCGGCACTTCCGGAAAGGATCACGCCGGCCGGACCGTGAGCCGCCCCGATGGGCCCGGCGGCTTCGTCTCCCCCGACGGCGCGGAGGTCACCGCGGCCGAGAAGGCCCGCGCCAGCAAGGGCGGCACCGTCCGGGAGGTCGCCCTCACCGCCGCCGCCACCCGCCTCGACCTCGGCGGCCGAACGGTCCGCAGCTGGGCATACGGCGACGCGCTGCCCGGCAAGGAGGTCCGGGTCACCGCGGGCGACACCCTCGCCCTCACCCTGGCCAACCACCTTCCGCAGGCCACGTCGATGCACTGGCACGGCCTCGCCCTCCGCAACGACATGGACGGGGTGCCGGACCTCACCCAGCGCGCCGTCGGGCCGGGCGCGTCGTTCACGTACCGCTTCACCGCGGCCCACCCCGGCACGTACTGGTTCCACCCGCACTCCGGCACCCAGCAGGACCGGGGCCTGTACGCCCCGCTGATCGTCGAGGACCCCAAGGAGCCGCTGAAGTACGACAAGGAGTGGGTGGTCGTCCTGGACGACTGGGTCGACGGGGTGGACGGCTCCACCCCGGACGCCGTGCTGGCCGAACTCCGCAAGGGCATGGGCGGCATGGACCACGGCGACGGCTCCATGGACCACAAGGACATGAAGCACGGCGACATGGAGCACGGCGACATGGGCCACGACATGTCGAACATGTCGATGACGGCCGCGGCGAAGCCGGCTTCGGGCGACGGCCCCTCCCGGATGATGATGGGCGCCGCCAGCAAGCTGCTCGGCGGCGACGCGGGCGATGTCGCGTACCCGTACTACCTGGTCAACGGCCGTACGCCGACGGACCCCGAGACGTTCCGGGCCCGGCCGGGCGACCGGATCCGGATCCGCCTGATCAACGCGGGCGGCGACACCGCCTTCCGCGTCGCGCTCGGCGGCCACGCGATGACCGTCACCCACACCGACGGCTTCCCCGTGCGCCACCGGGACGCCGACGCACTGCTGCTGGGCATGGGCGAGCGCTACGACGTGCTGGTCACGGTCAAGGACGGCGCCTTCCCGCTCACCGCGGTCGCCGAGGGCAAGAAGCGTGCCGGTCTCGCCGTGCTGCGCACCGGCGGCGGCGCGGCGCCCGACGCGTCCGTACGCCCGGCCGAGCTGTCCGGCAAGCTGCTCACCGCTGACCGGCTGACGGCGGATCCCGCCGTGCGGCTGCGGCCGCGCAGGCCGGACCGCACCGTGACGTTCGACCTCACCGGCTCGATGGCGAAGTACGACTGGGCGCTCAACGGCCGGCCGTACGACCCCGACCAGCGCTACCCGGTCCGCTCGGGGGAACGCGTACGGCTCTCCTTCCGCAACACGACGACGATGTGGCACCCGATGCACCTGCACGGCCACACCTTCGCGCTGGGCGGCGGCAGCGGCCCGCGCAAGGACACCGCGATCGTGCTGCCCGGAAAGACCGTGCACGCCGACTTCGACGCCGACAACCCCGGCCTGTGGATGATCCACTGCCACAACGTCTACCACTCGGAGTCCGGGATGATGACCGTCCTCGGCTACCGCAAGTAGCGCCTCCCGCAGGGGAAACGGGCCTCCGGCACCCGCCGGAGGCCCGTCCCGGAACGGCAACGTCCCCGAAACACGCACGCCGCACCGCACGTCACCCCGGCGCCTACACTCGGCCCCGTGCCTCGACTCCGCCTCGCTCTGCACCAGGCCGACTTCTGGGTGGGCGACCTCGCCCGGAACGCCGAAGCGATCGTGCGCCGGACCCGGGAGGCGGCCGGACGGGGAGCGCGGCTGGCCGCGTTCCCCGAGATGGCGCTGACCGGCTACCCCGTGGAGGACCTCGCGCTGCGCCCCTCCTTCGTGGCCGCGAGCCGCGACGCGCTGCGCGCCCTCGCCGCGCGCCTCGCCGACGAGGGCCTCGGCGGGACCGTCGTCGTCACCGGCTACCTGGACCGCCGCGAGCACGCCGAGCCGCGGTACGGACGCCCGGCCGGCGCCCCGCAGAACGCCGCCGCGGTGCTGCACCGCGGCCGGGTGGCGCTCAACTTCGCCAAGCACCACCTGCCGAACTACGGCGTCTTCGACGAGTACCGGTACTTCGTCCCGGGCGACACGCTCCCCCTCGTCCGGGTGGACGGCGTCGACATCGCCCTCGCCATCTGCGAGGACCTGTGGCAGGACGGCGGCCGGGTCCCGGCGGCCCGTACGGCCGGCGCGGGCCTGCTGCTCTCCGTCAACGCCTCCCCCTACGAGCGGGACAAGGACGACACCCGGCTGGAGCTGGTGCGCAAGCGCGCCCAGGAGGCCGGCTGCACGACGGCGTACCTGGCGATGACCGGCGGCCAGGACGACCTGGTCTTCGACGGCGACTCGATCGTGGTCGACGCGCACGGCGAGGTGCTGACCCGGGCCCGGCAGTTCGGCGAGGAGTGCCTGCTCCTCGACCTCGACCTGCCGGCCGCGGCGGACCGGCCGCCGTCCGGCGTCGTCGACGACGGGCTCCGCATCGAGCACGTCACGCTCTCCGCCGATCCGCTGCCGCCGTACGAGCCGCTGCCGCTGCCGGCGCCGGCACCGCGGCTGGACGCGGCCGAGGAGATCTACGGCGCGCTGGTCATGGGCCTGCGCGCCTACATCACCAAGAACGGCTTCCGCAGCGTGGTGATCGGCCTCTCCGGCGGCATCGACTCGGCGCTGGTCGCGGCCGTCGCCGTCGACGCCCTGGGCGCGGAGAACGTGTACGGCGTCTCCATGCCGTCCCGCTACTCCTCAGGGCACTCCAGGGACGACGCCGCCGAACTGGCCCGCCGTACCGGACTGCGCTACCGCACGGTCCCCATCGGCCCCATGTTCGACGCGTACATGGAGTCCCTGTCGCTCACCGGCCTGGCCGAGGAGAACCTCCAGTCCCGCATCCGCGGCACGACGCTGATGGCGATCTCCAACCAGGAGGGCCACCTCGTGCTGGCCCCCGGCAACAAGTCCGAGCTGGCCTGCGGCTATTCGACCCTGTACGGCGACTCCGTGGGGGCGTACGGACCGATCAAGGACGTCTACAAGACGGTCGTCTTCCAGCTCGCTGAGTGGCGCAACCGGTCAGCGGCGGAACGGGGCGAGACACCGCCCATCCCGGAGCACTCGATCGCCAAGCCGCCCAGCGCGGAGCTGCGGCCCGGCCAGGTCGACACCGACTCGCTGCCCGACTACCCCACCCTCGACGCGATCCTGGACCTGTACGTCGACCGCGACCTCGGCCATGCCGAGATCCTCGCCCGCGGCTACGACCCGGAGCTGGTCACCCGCGTCCTGCGGCTGGTCGACGCCGCCGAGTACAAGCGCCGCCAGTACCCGCCGGGCACGAAGATCTCCGCCAAGGGGTTCGGCAAGGACCGCCGCCTGCCGGTGACCAGCCGGTGGCGGGAGGGCGGGGAGCCCCTCTCCCGCTGACGGCCGGCCGGGCTTGACCTCAACCATGCTTGAGGGAGCAGGCTCGGATCATGACCACGACACCGGATCACACCGAGATCTCCCTGCTCGTCAGCGGCTTCTTCCGCGCACTGGACGCACGCGAGTTCGACACGGGCTGGGCCGACGCGTACCTCACGGACGACATCGGCGTGGTGACGCCCATCGGCCCGGCCGAGGGCGCGGCCGCGGTGCGCCACACCGAGGAGGCGATCGGGCGGTTCGCGCGCACCCAGCACGTCTCCAGCGATCTCCTGCTCGCCACCGACCCCGCCACGGGAGAGGTCACCGCGTCCTGGAACGCGCTGATGACCCACGTGCACCACCCGGCCACCCTGGAACGGCGCGGCCCCGGCGCCGACCCCCTGTTCACCGTGGGCGGCCACTACGAGGCGCGGCTGCGCCGCACGGACGGCGGCTGGCGGATCTCCCGGATGGCCGTCGAGGCGATCTGGACCACGGGGCAGCCCCCGGACCTGCCCGAGGGCGTACGCGCCGGGACCGGTGCCGCGGTCCGGCCGCCGGAAACGGCAACGGCCGGCCGGGCGCCGCGCGGGCGCCGGGCCGGCCGTCGGGACCGGGCGGTTCAGCCGAGCCGGGCGGGCTCGTGCCGGACCTTGTCGTCGCTGGCGGCGACGATGCGGGAGCGGGTCGGGGTGCGGTCCAGCAGCCCCGCCGTCACCGCGATGGCGAGGCCGACGACCGCCAGGACCGCGCCGACCAGGGTCGGGGAGGTCCAGCCCCAGTGCGCGGCGATGGCGACGCCGCCGAGCCAGGCACCGCCCGCGTTCGCGAGGTTGAACGCGGAGTGGTTGGAGGCGGAGGCGAGCGTCGGGGCGTGCTCGGCCTTGTTCATCACCAGCATCTGGAGGGGCGTGGTGGTCATGAAGCCGACCGCGCCCAGCACCACGACGGTGACCAGGGCCGCCCACTGCACGTGAACGGTGAAGTGGAAGGCGACGAGCGCGACGGCGAGGGCCGCGAGCGAGCCGTACAGGGTCGGGCGCAGCGCCCGGTCGGTCAGCGGGCCCGCGGCCAGTGCGCCGAGGGTCATGCCGATGCCGAAGAGGGCCAGCACGACGGGCACGGTCCCCTCGCTGAAGCCGGTGACCTTGGTCATCATCGACGCGAGGTAGCTGTAGACGGCGAACACGCCGGCGAAGCCGAAGACGGCGGTGAGCAGGCCGAGCAGCACCTGGCGGTTGCCGAGGGCGCGCAGCTCGTGCTTCACACCGCTCTGTTCGTCACGCGGTACGTGCGGGACGAGCTTGGCCAGCGAGGCCATGGCGATCAGGCCGATGGCGGCGACGACCAGGAAGGTCGCGCGCCAGCCGAGGTGCTGGCCGAGCAGGGTCGCGGCGGGTACGCCGACGATGTTGGCGACGGTCAGGCCGAGGAACATCGTGGCGACCGCGCGGGCCTGGCGGCCCTCCCGCACCAGCCGGGCCGCGACGACGGCGCCGACGCCGAAGAACGCGCCGTGCGGCAGGCCGGCCAGCAGCCGGCCGACGATGAGCAGGCCGAAGTTCGGGGCGAGTGCGGACGCGAGGTTGCCGGCCGTGAAGACCGCCATCATGAGCAGCAGCATCCGCTTGCGTGGGATGCGCGAGCCGAGTGCGGTCAGCAGCGGGGCGCCGATGACGACGCCGAGAGCGTAGGCGGAGACGAGGTAGCCGGCGGTGGGCACGGAGGTGCCCAGGTCGTTCGCGACGTTGGGCAGCAGGCCCATCATCACGAACTCGGTGGTGCCGATACCGAAGGCCGAGATCGCGAGCGCGAGCAGAGCCAAGGGCATGAGTGACCTTTCAGGATCAAGGGGGGCGCGCCCGCAGTGGCGCGCACGAGACAGGGACAGCCTTAAGTTCTCTCCCGGAACAAAGTGTCGCAGGCTTTTCATTCCCGCACGCGAACAGGGCGTTACAGGGACAAGTCCTGACCCCGGAAGAGGGGAAAATGAGGGAACCCCCAGCACGCACGGTGGGGCGGGGCCACCTCCGTGACCCCGCCCCACCGCACAGGTGCCGTGCCCGGCCGTACGCTCCCGCGGCCCCGGCGGCTCAGATCTTGAAGGACGCCGCCAGCGGCAGATGATCACTGCCGGTCGACGCCAGCGTCCACGCCGAGGCCGGGTCCACGCCCTTGACCATGATCTGGTCGATCCGGGCCATCGGGAACGCGGCCGGCCAGCTGAAGCCGAAGCCGTCGCCCGCCGCACCCTGCGCCGACCGCATCTGCGCGGTGACCGGGGCGAGCGAGCGGTCGTTCATCGTGCCGTTCAGGTCGCCGAGCAGTACGACCTTGGACAGCGGCTCGTGCGCGATGGCCTCACCCAGCGCCGCGGCGCTCCGGTCCCGCTGGTTCGCGGTGAACCCGGCCTTGACCTTCACCCGGACCGACGGCAGATGCGCGGTGTAGACCGCGACCCGCTCCCCGTCGGGCGTGGTGACCGTGGCGCGCAGGGCCCGCGTCCAGCCCATCTTGATGTCCACCGGGCGCGCGTCGGAGAGCGGGTACTTGCTCCACACGCCGACCGTGCCCTGGACCGAGTGGTACGGGTACTTCTTGGCCAGCGCCGTCCGGTAGTCGGGCAGCGCCTCGCCGGTCAGCTCCTCCAGCGCGATCACGTCGGCCCCGGAGTCCGCGACCTTGCGGGCGGTGCCGGCCGGGTCGGGGTTCTCGGCGTCGACGTTGTGCGTGGCGACCGTCAGATTGCCCTCGCCGCCGGACTTGTCGGTGAGCTGCCCGGCGAAGAGGTTCGCCCAGACGACCGCCGGCAGCACCAGCACGACCAGCGCGGTCGCCGAGCGCCGCAGCAGGGCCGCGACGAGCAGCACCGGGATGCCCAGCCCCACCCACGGCAGGAACGTCTCCAGCAGGCTGCCGAGGTTGCCCACCGAATTGGGCACATCGGCGTGGAGCACCATCAGCAGGCCCAGCAGCACGGCGAGCACGGCCAGCACGATGCCGCGCCGCCACATGCCCTCGCGACGCCACCAGCCGGTCGCACGGCCCGCCCGGCGGCCGGTCCCGCCGGGGCCCGCGCCCCGCCCCGCCTCCGACATGTACGCCTGCGTCATCCCGATGCCCTCACTGCCGTGCTCGTGCGCCCCGCCTGGCCCCTGGCTTCCGTGCCCTTGACCATAGGCGATGCTCAGCCTGTGCTGTCCCCTCAGGGGACGACGCACGGATGGCCGTGAGTTCCGCGGGCACCCGCGCCGACAGGTGCTGTGACAGAACGGGCATGAACCGCTCATCGAGCGGTCGGATTCGGGCGACGGAAAGATCATTCTGCACGCCGCCCCGGACGGGCCGCAACGTCGCCCGACCGCGCACGCCGCGGGCTCAGGCGCGCGGCCGGACGCCGTCCAGGACCGTGTCGACGATCTGCTCGGCGAGCCCCTCGGGCAGTTCCTTCCACTCGTGCAGCAGCGCCCGGGAGAGCATCGGCGCCGCGAAGAGGTCGGCGAGTACGTCGATGTCGCAGTCCCCGCGCAGCTCGCCGCTCGCGATGCCCCGCCGCAGGACCGCCAGCAGCGCGTCCCGGCGGGCCTGGACGACCGTCTCGTGATACTCCCGCCACAGCTCGGGCTGCGCCTTGAACTGGGTGATCACCGTCCGCATCAGCGCGGAGTTGCGCTTGGCCAGGCTGCGGCGGCGCAGGAACTCCAGCAGCGAGACCAGGTCGTCCCGTACCGACTCCCCCGGCAGCTCGGGGCTCTCCTCCTCCAGGGAGCGCATGACGTCGAGCATCAGGCCGGACTTGCCGGACCAGCGCCGGTACACCGTGGCCTTGCCCACGCCCGCCTCCCGGGCGATGCGCTCCATCGACAGGTCGGCGAGCGGGACGTCGCGCTCCAGGAGGTCCAGCACGCTCTCGATGATCGTGGACTCCAGCGCCTCGTTCCGCGGCCGCCCGGGCCGCCGCCCGGTCCCCGAGGGCCCGGCCTCGGCGGCGGGCGCGGACGGTTTCCCCGCGGAAGGCCCGGCGGCGTCCGTGGGCGGCTCCGCCGCGGCCTCTCGTGGCCGCCGTGCCCCCTCGGCCGGTGCCCCGTCCCGTTTCCCGCGCGTCACGCCTGGTCCGCCTCTCGTTCGTACCGCCCTGCCCCGAGCACTGCCGGCCGTTACGGCCGCCGCCCCGCGGGAGAAGTCTCTCGCGGCGTCTCCCGGTCCGGTCCGGCAGGCCGGGCGGCCGCTCTGCCGGGCAGGAACAGCCCGACGACGAGCGCGCCGAGGACCGCGACGGCGGCGGAGCCGAGCGCCGTGACGTGCATGGCGTGCACGAACGCGTCGTTCGCCGCGGCGGCCAGCTGCCGTCCAGCGGGCCCCAGCCGGTCGGCGACGCCGAGCGTGGCCTCGATGGACTCACCCGCCGCGTGCCGCGCCGCGTCCGGCAGACCCGGTACGGCGTTCAGCGTGCCCTCGATGTCGTTGCGGTACGTAGCGGACAGCACGGAGCCCAGTACGGCGACCCCGAGCGTGCCGCCGACCTGCCGGAACGTGTTGTTCAGCGCCGACCCGGAACCGGCCTTCTCGCGCGGCAGGGACTGCATGATCGAGACGGTGACCGGCGGCATGATGTGCGCCATGCCGGTGCCCTGGATGAAGAAGAGCACCTCCAGCACGACGATCGGGGTGTCGGTGCCCATCAGCACGAAGCCCGACATCGTGACGGCGACCAGCAGCATGCCGACCGTGCAGACGGCCTTGGCACCGAAGCGGTCGACGACGTGCCGGGCCCGCGGCGCGAAGATCATCTGGGCGGCGGCCAGCGGCAGGAGCAGCAGGCCGGCCTGGAGCGGGGTGAAGCCGCGCACGCTCTGGATGTAGAAGACCATGAAGAACGTGACGCCCATCAGCGCGAAGAAGACCAGCGCGATGGCGGCGACGGCCGCGGAGAAGGCGGGCTTGCGGAAGTAGCCGATGTCGATCGACGGGTGATCGATGCGCTTCTCGTAGAGCACGAAACCGGCCAGGACGAGCAGGCCGCCGAGGACCGTACCGACCACCTGCGGGTCGGTGAAGTCCGCGAGCTGGCCGCCCTTGATGATGCCGTACACCAGCAGCACGAGGCCCACGACGGACAGCACCACGCCCACCGGGTCGAGCCGGCCGGGCCGCGGGTCCTTGCTGTCCGGGACCAGAAGCACCATCGCGGCCAGCGCGATCAGCACGATCGGCACGTTGACCAGGAAGACCGAGCCCCACCAGAAGTGCGAGAGGAGCAGGCCGCCGGCGATCGGGCCGATCGCGATGGCGAGGCCGACGCCACCGGCCCAGATGCCGATGGCCTTGGGCTGCTCGTCCCGCTCGAAGACGTTCATGAGGACGGCGAGGGTGGCCGGCATGACCAGCGCGCCGCCGAGCCCCATCACCGCACGGAAGGTGATCAGCTCGCCGGGCGAGCCGGACACGGCGGCCAGCACGGAGCCGAGGCCGAAGATGACCAGGCCGGTCAGCAGGACCTTCTTGCGGCCCAGCCGGTCACCGAGGAGCCCCGCGGTGAACAGCAGGCCCGCGAAGACCAGTGTGTAGGAATTGATCGCCCATTCCAGCTGGCTCTGGCTCGCGCCGAGGCCGGTGGGGGCCGGGGTGGCGATCGTCTTCATCGCCACGTTCAGGATCGAGTTGTCCAGCACCACGATGAGCAGGCTGAGCATCAGCACCGCGAGGATCGCCCAGCGGCGGCGGTGGATGTGCTCGGGGACCTGGCGGGCGGTGGCGGTCGCGGGTATGCCCGCGCCGGACGGAGCGCCGGCGGCCCCGCCGCCGGGCGGAGATTCGGATGAACGTGCCATAAGAACCAGCGTACGCCATTTTCGATACGGCACCGTTCCGTATCGTTGCTTGTATCGGGCACGCACCCGCTTCGGGTCCTCTTCCACCACTCCGCACCGGCGTGTCAGCATGGGCAGTGAGTCCGGGGACGCCGTCAGGGCGCCTCGAGATGACCTGAAGGAGCCGTCGTCATGACGCAGATTTCGCCTGCCCGGGCGCAGGACAAGCAGCAGGGCGCGCAGGGCCGGACGTCCGGCACCGCGGCGCAGCCCGCCACGAAGCCCGCATCGGACAAGTCGCTGTACGGCGGCACCCGGTCCCGCCGCGTCACCGTCCGCGACATCGCCGCCGCCAAGCCCCGCGGCGACAAGTGGCCCATGCTCACGGCGTACGACGCGATGACCGCGTCCGTCTTCGACGAGGCGGGCATCCCCGTCCTGCTCGTCGGCGACTCCATGGGCAACTGCCACCTCGGGTACGAGTCGACCGTCCCGGTCACGATGGACGAGATGACGCTGCTGTCCGCCGCCGTCGTACGCGGCACGGAGCGCGCCCTCGTCGTCGCCGACCTGCCCTTCGGCGCGTACCAGGAAGGCCCCGTCCAGGCGCTGCGCAACGCCACCCGGCTGGTCAAGGAGGCCGGTGTGGGCGCGGTGAAGCTGGAGGGCGGCGAGCGCTCGGCCGACCAGATCAAGCTGCTGGTCGACGCCGGCATCCCGGTGATGGCCCACATCGGGCTCACCCCGCAGTCGGTCAACGCCTTCGGCGGCTACCCGGTGCAGGGCCGCGGCGAGGAGGCGGCCCAGCAGCTGCTCCGGGACGCCAAGGCCGTGCAGGACGCGGGCGCCTTCTCGGTGGTCCTGGAGGCCGTACCGGCCGAGCTGGCCGCCGAGGTCACCCGCTCCCTGCACATCCCCACCGTCGGCATCGGCGCCGGCCTGGAGTGCGACGCGCAGGTCCTGGTCTGGACGGACATGGCCGGGATGACCAAGGGCCGGGTGCCGCGCTTCGTGAAGCAGTACGCGGAGCTGCGGTCGGCGCTGGGCGGCGCGGCGAAGGAGTTCGCCGAGGAGGTCGTGGGCGGCACGTTCCCGGCGGAGGAGCACACCTTCCACTGAGGGCTTGCCACTGGGGCTGCGAGGGCCCGCCGCTGAGGCCTGTGAGAGCCCTGTCGCTGAGGGCTTGCCGCTGGGGGCCTGTAGGAACTCACCGCCGCGGTGCTGCCCTCGCGGTCTCCGGGGCGCCGGCAGTCCGTGCCGGCGCCCTGCCGCCCGGCGGTCCGGCCGTCGGGCGGGCGGGCGGGCCGTCGGGCGGGCGGGCCGGGCTTCCGGCGCCCCGCCCCTGTCGGTGATCTGCAGGCGTACCGACACCGGCCGAGCAGGGCTGTCGGCGCTCTGTCGGAGCGTTGTCAGTGGTGCCTGTCACTGTGGACCCATGACGCAGAAGACACACTCCGCCGGCGGCCGCCCGGCCGTCCAAGTACGTGGCCTGGTAAAGCACTTCGGCGAGGTGAAGGCCGTCGACGGGGTGGACCTGGACGTGCGGGAAGGCACGGTCATGGGCGTGCTCGGGCCGAACGGCGCGGGCAAGACCACCCTCGTCCGCTGCCTCTCCACGCTCCTGGTGCCGGACGGCGGCACGGCCGTCGTGGCCGGGTACGACGTCGTGCGCCAGCCCCGCGCCCTGCGGCGCACGATCGGCCTGACGGGCCAGTACGCCTCCGTGGACGAGAAGCTCTCCGGCTGGGAGAACCTCTACATGATCGGGCGGCTGCTCGACCTCTCCCGCAAGGACGCCCGGGCGCGCACCGACGAGCTGCTGGAGCGGTTCTCGCTCACCGAGGCCGCCAAGCGCGCCGCCGGCAAGTACTCCGGCGGTATGCGGCGCCGGCTCGACCTGGCCGCTTCGATGATCGGCAAGCCCTCCGTGCTGTATCTGGACGAGCCGACGACCGGCCTCGACCCGCGCACCCGCAACGAGGTCTGGGACGAGGTCAACCGCATGGTCCGCGACGGCGCCACGGTGCTGCTGACCACGCAGTACATGGAAGAGGCCGAGCAGCTGGCCGACGAGCTGACCGTCGTCGACCGCGGCCGGGTGATCGCCGAGGGCCGGGTGGACGAGCTGAAGGCCAAGGTCGGCGGGCGCACGCTGCAGATCCGCCCGGCGCTCCGCGACGAGCTGGACCGCATGGTCGGCGCGATCGCGCAGGCCGGTCTGGACGGCATAGCGGGGGCCACGGCGGACCACGAGGACGGCGTGGTGAACGTCCCGATCGTCAGCGACGAGCAGCTGACCGCGGTGGTCACCGTCCTCGGCGAGCGCGGCTTCGCACTCGCCGGCATCAACACCCATCTGCCCAGCCTGGACGAGGTCTTCCTGGCCATCACCGGCCAGAAGACGTCCGAGGCCGACGCGCCCGCCGAGCCGGCGGACGCCCGTTACGAGGAGGTCGCGGCATGAGCGCCGCAGTGATCACGGCGCCGGCCGCGAAGCCCGGAGCCGACGAGGGCCGGATCGGCCTGCGGGCCAATCTCCGCCACATCGGCGCGCTGGTGCGCCGCAACGCCCTGCAGATCAAGCAGGACCCGGAGTCGATGTTCGACGTCCTGCTGATGCCGATCATCTTCATCCTGCTGTTCGTGTACGTCTTCGGCGGCGCGATCGCCGGCAAGGGCAATCAGCAGGAGTACGTCCAGTACCTGGTCCCCGGCATGATGGCGATGATGGGCATGAACATCGCCATGGCGGTCGGCACGGGCGTCAACGAGGACTTCCGCAAGGGCGTGATGGACCGCTTCCGCACGATGCCCATCGCGCGGTCCTCGGTCCTCATAGCCAAGATCGTCGTCGAGATCGGCCGGATGCTGATCGCCACCGCGATCCTGTTGGGCATGGGCTTCCTGCTCGGCCTGGAGATCAGGGGCTCGGCGCTGGAGTTCGTCGCGGCGATCGTGCTGTCGACCGTCTTCGGTGCGGCGCTGATGTGGATCTTCGTTCTGCTGGGGCTGACGGTGAAGACGCCGCAGGCCGTGCAGGGCATGGCGATGCTGGTGCTGATGCCGCTCCAGTTCGGTTCGTCGATCTTCGCGCCCACCGCGTCGATGCCCGGCTGGCTGGAGGGGTTCACGAAGGTCAACCCCCTCTCGAACCTCGCCGACGCCGCCCGCAACCTGCTGGGCGGCCAGGGCCCCATCGCCCACCCGGCGCTGGTCACCCTGGCCTGGGCCATAGCCATCACGGCCGTCACGATGCCCCTGGCGGTGCGGAAGTTCCGCTCCAAGACCTGACGGAAGAAGACCTGACAGGAGAAGGCCTGAGGAGGGACAGGGCCTCGATTCCCCGTCGGAGACCGACCGGGGATGCGGGGCCCGGGGTCAGATGAGCGAGAGGGCCTCGTCGAGGGTGAGGGCGGCACCCTCGGCGTGGGCCGACGCGTACTCCGCCTCGCCGAGCACGGCACATACGGCCTCCTCCGCCGCCGTGCGGGAGTGCCAGGTGATGCGCGGCGCGTGCGGCCGGGGTGCGCGCAGCGCGTCGAACGAGCCGATCAGCCGCGCCCCGTCCGCCGCCCCGGCCGGCCCGCCGGTGACGGCCAGCACCCGCGCGGCGACGAGCAGCTGGGACAGCAGGGCGTCGGGCGCGATGGCCCGGGTGAGCCGGTCGTCCATCCTGGCGACGGCCCCGCGCACGGCCTCCAGCACGCCGTCGTACCGCCCCTCGTCCGCGTCCAGCGCCGCCAGCGATCCCTCGACCACGCCGAGGAACAGCTGCGGCGTCGACCGCTCGGCGAACTCCTCCCGCACCTTCCGCAGATGCTCCCGGGACTCGGCGGTCCGGCCGGCCGTCGCCAGCCAGGTGGCGAGCTGGATCCGGGCGAACGGCACGGCGTCGCGGTTGCTGTGCTGTCCCTCTTCCAGTACCTCGCGCAGCAGCCCTTGCCCCGTTTCCTCCTCGTCCGCCTCGATGAGCACGCCGCCCAGCCGGACCTTGAGCAGCGGGAGCTGGCCGTGCGCGCCGAGGTCCGCGGCGTAGCGCATCGCGGCGCGGTAGTCGTCGGCGGCCGGGCCGTACTCCCCGTGGTTCTCGCGGGACTCGCCGCGGCCGGCCAACGCCTCGGCCACGCCCCAGGCGTCGCCGATCCTGAGGAAGATCTCCAGCGCTTCGTCGACGTCGCGGGCCGCCTGCGGCAGGCCGCCGGGCCGGTCGTTCTGGATCTTCGCCCGCAGCTGGAGGACGAACGCCAGCTCCCAGTCGTAACCGAACTCCCGGCAGCCGCGCACGGTCTCGTCGATCAGCTCGACCAGTTCCTCGAACCGGCCCGTCAGCATGACGGCGTAGAACCACATCACGCCCGGCACCCGGCAGGTCTGCGGCAGCCCGCCACGGTAGACGGCGGCGACCCCCCGCAGCTCCTCCTGCTGCTCGGGCTCCAGCAGCGTGTCCATGTCGCTGTCCCGGCCGGCCAGCGCGACGAGCCGGACCTCCCGGCGCGCCTCCAGGAGCTGTTCGGGCGGCAGCGGCGGTGGGGCGTCGATGGGGCGCGCCGACAGCGGCGGGGCGGGCACGGCCGGCGGCAGGAAGGGGTTGGGGCCGAGCTCGGCAGCGGCCAGGGACCAGGTGCGGGCGTCGGCGCGGTGGTCGCGCAGCGTCCAGAACCACTGCAGGGCGAGGACGAGGCAGAGCGCCTCGTGCTCGTCGCGGGCGGCGACGGCACGGCGCAGGGCGGTACGCAGGTTGTCGTGTTCCTGCTCCAGCCGGTCCAGCCAGTGGCGCTGCTGGGGGCCGCGCAACAGCGGGTCGGCCGTACGGGCCAGCTCCCGGTAGGCCACGAGGTGCCGCCGCTCGGCCGCGGCCCGCTCCCCCGCCTCGTCCAGCCGCTCCCCGGCGTACTCCCCGACGGTCTCCAGCAGCCGGTACCGCATCTCCCCGTTCGCCGAAGGGCCCGCCACCACAAGCGACTTGTCGACAAGCGACCCGAGCAGCGGCGCCACGTCCCCGGGCACGACGAGCGGCACCACGGTGCCGCGGGCGCGTGCCGCCCCGGTCGGCGTGGCCGGATCGGCCGGCACACCCGCCCCGGCCGGCGTGGCCGAGGCGGTGGGGGGCGCCGAGTGGGCTGCCCGCGTGTCCGCGCAGACGGTCTCCGCCGCGGTGAGGTCCGCGCCGCCGGAGAAGACGGAGAGGCGGCGGAGGACGGCGCGTTCCCGGTCGTCGAGCAGGTCCCAGGACCAGTCGACGACCGCCCGGAGCGTCTGCTGGCGCGGCAGTACCGTACGGCTGCCGCTGGTCAGCAGCCGGAAGCGGTCGTCCAGACGGTCGGCGAGCTGCCGCGGCGAGAGCGACCGCAGCCGCGCCGCGGCCAGCTCGACGGCCAGCGGCAGACCGTCCAGCCGGCGGCAGATCTCCGCGCACGCCTCCGGATCGTCCTCGATACGGAAACCGGGCCGCGCCGCGGCGCCCCGGTCGGCGAGCAGGCGCAGCGCGACGGGGTCGGGCAGCGGTTCCACCGGCCGGACCAGCTCGCCGGGGACCGCCAGCGGCTCCCGGCTGGTGGCCAGCACGCTTACCTCAGGGCACTCGGCCAGCAGCCGTTCCGCCAGCAGGGCCGCCGCGTCGATGACGTGCTCGCAGTTGTCCAGCACGAGCAGCATGCGGCGGCCCGCGCAGTGCTCGGCGAGCTGCGCGAGCGGGTCAAAGGCGAGCGGGTCGGCGGCGGCCCGCAGCCCCTCGGCGGCGCTGCCGCGTACGACGGTCTCGCGGGCGCCGAGCGCGGTGAGCACGGCTTCCGGCACGGTACCGGGGTCCTGGACGGGGGCCAGTTCCGCGAACCACACGCCGTCCGGCCACGCCTCGGGCGCACCGGCCGCCGCGGCCTCCGCGCCTTCCTGCGAGAGCCGCGTCTTCCCGGCGCCGCCGGGGCCGAGCAGCGTCACGAGGCGATGCGCCGTCAGGTCGTCGCGCAGGGCCCGCAGCTCCCGCTGCCGCCCGACGAACGACGTCAGCCGCGCCCGCAGATTCCCGGCCCGCCGCGCCTGCGCCTGCCCGGACCGCTGCTCCCGCACCTGTCCGGGCTGCCGGCCCTGATCCTGTCCGGACCGCTGATCCCCGGGTGCCCCGGCCGACCACGGCTCGCCGAGCGGCCCCGGGCCGGCTCCCGGCCGCGCATCCACGTCCGCCGGACCGGCCCCCGAGCGGGGACCCGACGCCACCCCGGCAGCCGGACCGGCGAACGGACCGGCGAACGGGCCTGGCATGGGAGCCGGACCGGCGGCCGGCCCCCGGCCGGGAGCCGACTCGCTGGACCCCGGACCGGGCATCCGGGCATGTGTAGCCACACCCACCGTGTCCGCCACATCCGCCGCGCCCGCCGCGTCCGGCGCGTCCGCCGAATCGTGGGCCCTCAGGAGTTCCGCGTGCAGGGCGCGGAGGGACGGGGACGGGTCGGTGCCGAGGCGGTCGGCGAGGTCGGCGCTGAGGTGGGCGTACGCGTCCAGTGCCTCGGCCGTGCGGCCGGTGTCGCGCAGGGCGCGCAGCCGCAGCTCGTGCAGCGGCTCGTCCAGCGGATGCCGGCGGCAGAGCGCGGTGAGGGCGGGCAGCGCCTCGTCCGCGCGGCCGAGCGCGAGGTCGGCGGCGAGCCGGGCCCGCCGCGCGTCCAGGTGCAGCCGCTCGGCCCCGGCCGCCTCCGCGACCGCGTCCGGGAGATCGGCGAGGGCCGGCCCGCGCCACAGCGTCAGCGCGTCGTCCAGCAGGGCGGCGGCCTTCCGGGGGTCGCCGTCCGCGAGCGCGCGCTCGCCCTCGCCCGCCAGCAGCTCGAAACGGTGCAGGTCGACGTCGTCGGGGTCGGCGGCGAGGTAGTAGCCGCCGGTCACGGAGACGATGGCCGCGTGGCCGAGGGCCCGCCGCAGCCGCCCGACGAGCGCCTGCAGCGCCGCGCCCGCGTCCCTCGGCAGGCCGCCACCGGCCGCCACGCCCGGCGTCGCGTACTCGTCCGGCCCCGGCCCCCAGACGTCCGCGATCAGCGTGTCGGGCGTACGGGGGCGCCCCGGCGTCAGCGCGAGGGCGGCGAGGAGTGCGCGCAGGCGGGCGCCGCCGAGGGCGACGTCGGTGCCGTCGTCCCGGCGTGCCTGGGTCGTCCCGAGGATTCCGTAGCGCACCGGCCCATTGTCGTCCACGGCCCGGCCGCCTCGCCCAACCCCCACCACTGTCCCCACCCGTGTCCGTTTCCCCGTGAGCCCTGCCAGCCCCGTCAGCCCTGTCGTCCCCGTCGTCCCCGTCGTCCCCGTCGTCCCCGTCGTCCCCGTCGTCCCCGTCGTCCCCGTCGTCCCGTCATCCTCCGTCGCCCGGCGGAGCCACCTCCAGTTCCACCAGGGCGCCGATCTCGTCCGTGCGGTGGCCGGGCCGGTCGTCCGCCCCGGACCGGCCGCGGGCGAACCACTTCGGGCAGCTGAGGACCGGGCGCAGGCTTCGCCCGCCGGGCACCGGCTCGTACGTACGGGTGCCCGGCGGCCGGCGGTAGCCCTGGGTGACGAGCTGGATCGAGCGGACCCGGCCGGTGACCGAGGCCGGGCCACCGTGCGCGTCACAGTGGTTGTTCACCCGCCAGTCCCACAGGGGGTCCGTCACGGGGCCCAGCGTCCAGGTGACCCGGTCGCCCACGGCGAAGGGGGTGCCGCAGCACTCCATCTCCCAGTCCTCGTAACACACCCGCCGGATGTCGCCACCGGCCTCGCGGGGACGGGAAGCGGCGGGCCGTGCATCGTCGGCGGTGTGCGGGGGAGGGACGTCCATGGCGGATGCGGACTCGGGACCGGGCATGCGACCAGACTGCCTGGAACTACCCGCATCACGCTCGTCGTTTTCCGAGTACGACCCGCCCCACTCCCTTCCCCCTCAGGAGCACCGCACGATGACCACCGCAGTCCGGCGCGCGGAGCAGCGCGTCAGTCCCGTCTTCCTCGCGCTCGTCGCCGTCATGGCGGTCTCGGGCTGGGCCGTGTGGACGGGGAGGCTGGCCGCGAACACCGGCTTCGCCGTGTTCCTGTTCGTGGTCTCGGGGTGGATCGTCTCGCTCTGCCTGCACGAGTACGCGCACGCCCGTACGGCGCTGCACAGCGGCGACATCTCGATCGGCGCCAAGGGCTATCTGACGCTCAACCCGCTCAAGTACACGCACGCGCTGCTCAGCATCGTGCTGCCGGTGATCTTCGTGATCATGGGCGGTATCGGGCTGCCGGGCGGCGCCGTCTTCATCGAGCGCGGGCGGATCCGGGGCCGCTGGCGGCACAGCCTGATCTCGGCGGCGGGCCCGCTGACGAACATCCTGTTCGCGGCCGTCGTGACCGCGCCCTTCTGGCTGGGCGCGATGGACGGCGTGCCGAAGCCGTTCCGGTACGCGCTCGCGTTCCTGGCGCTGCTCCAGGTGACGGCCGCGATCCTGAACTTCGTGCCGGTGCCGGGGCTGGACGGGTACGGCGTGATCGAGCCGTGGCTGCCGTACGGCGTGCGGCGGCAGGTCGAGCCGTTCGCGCCCTTCGGGCTGATCGCGGTGTTCGGACTGCTGTGGGTGCCGGGGGTGAACCAGGTGTTCTTTGAAGCGGTGCACGCGATCCTGGGAGCGCTGGGCGTCTCGGACCTCGACTCCTACCTCGGGCAGGAGTTCTTCCGCTTCTGGCAGGGCGAGCCGCAGGTCTTCTGACGCCGACGGCCCGGCGAGCCCCCGCTCAGGGGCCTGGCCCGGCTCCTGTCCCGGGGCCAGGGTCGCCCGTGCCGGGGCCCGGGTCGCCCGTCCCGAGTCCTAGCCCTGTGCCCGGGTCTCCGCCTGGGCCGCGGCCTGCTCCTCCGCCGCCGCGCGCTCCATCTTGGCCCGGCGCACGTAGAACCACGCCATGTTGCTGGAGACGCCCGCCATCAGCACCCACGCGATGCCGATGAGGTTGCCCGACACGAAGGACACGACGGCAGCGACGACCGCCAGCACGCAGACGACGAGGGCGAAGACGGCGAGACGCCGGGCCGGGCCGGACGGAGGCAGGGCGGGCATGAGACGGGGCTCCTGTCGGGGTACTGCGGTACTGCGGTCCCCTCCAGTGTCCCCCATGCCCCGCTCCGTCCGTCTCCGGCCCGCCACCCGGCCCGGAGACCGGGCCCGCCGCCCCGTCGTACGGACCGGAGGCCCGGCCCGCCCCTGCCCTCACACGTCCGTGAGCCGCAGTCCCGCGTGTGCCTTGTAGCGGCGGTTGGCGGAGATGAGGTTGGCGACCAGGGACTCGACCTGGTGGGCGTTGCGGAGCCGGCCGGCGAAGACGCCGCGCATGCCGGGGATGCGGCCGGCCAGCGCCTGCACGACATCGGTGTCGGCCCGCTTCTCACCGAGCACCATCACGTCCGTGTCGATCTCGGCGATCTCCGGGTCCTGCAGCAGCACGGCCGAGAGGTGGTGGAAGGCCGCGGTCACCCGGGATTCCGGCAGCAGCGCTGCGGCCTGCTCGGCGGCGCTGCCCTCCTCCGGCTTCAGCGCGTAGGCGCCCTTCTTGTCGAAGCCGAGCGGGTTCACGCAGTCCACGACGAGCTTGCCGGCCAGCTCCGTACGCAGCGACTCCAGCGTCTTGGCGTGACCGTCCCAGGGCACCGCCACGATCACCACGTCCGAGCGGCGGGCGCACTCGGCGTTGTCCGCGCCCTCCACACCGTGGCCGAGCTCCTCGGCGGCGGTCCGGGCCCGCTCCTCCGCACGCGAGCCGATGATCACCTTCTGCCCGGCGCGGGCGAACCGGTACGCCAGCCCCCGGCCCTGGTCCCCGGTGCCGCCGAGTACACCGATCACCAGCCCGGACACGTCCGGCAGGTCCCAGGGGTCCCGCTGGAGCGCCTTCTTGGCTTCGGTCGCGACATTCACGGGCCGTGCGTCGTCAGGAGTAGTCATGACAGCGATACTGGCACGCCCCGTCCGCACCGGGCAGCGGGGCGCGGCGTGCCGATGATCACGGTCCCCCGCCTGATCACGCCTTGACGCTGCCCTCGGTGAGCCCGGTGCGCCAGTACCGCTGGAGCACCGTCATCAGGATCATCAGCGGCAGGACGGAGAGGAACGCGCCGCCGACGGTGTACTGGTACAGCTCGGGCTGCCGGTCGGCGTAGCCGGTCCAGGACGTCAGGCCCAGCTGGATCGGGTAGAGGTCGGAGTCGGAGAGCATCACCAGCGGCAGGAAGTAGTTGTTCCAGATGTGCACGAACTGGAACAGGAAGACGGTGACGAGGGCCGGGGTCATCAGCCGCAGGCCCAGCCCCGCGAAGATCCGCCCCTCCCCCGCGCCGTCGATCCGGGCCGCCTCCAGCAGCGAGTCGGGCACCGCGGCGGCCGCGTAGATCCGGCAGAGGTAGACGCCGAACGGGCTGACCACGCTGGGGATCAGCACGGACCAGTAGGTGTTGGACATGCCGAAGCCGCTGAACAGGAAGTACAGCGGCAGGGCGAGCGCCGTGCCGGGGATCAGCACGCCGGCCAGGATGACGTTGAAGAGGACTTCCCGGCCCGGGAAGGGGAACTTCGCGAGCGCGTAGCCGGCCGCGGCGGACAGCAGCGTAGCGGCGAGCGCGCCGATGCCCGCGTAGAGCAGGGAGTTGGCGAACCAGCGGACGTAGATGCCGTTGTCGTACGTCAGCACATCCCCGAGGTACTGGAGCGGACGCGGGTTCGCGAACCAGAAGCCGAAGCTGCCGAAGAGGTCGCCGCTGCTCTTCGTGGCGGAGACCACCAGCCAGTAGACCGGTACGAGGAAGTAGACGGCGGCGATCGTCAGCAGGGCGAAGGTGATGATGCGGTAGCGGAGCGCCGAGGGGGTCATCGGCCGTCCCCCTTCCCCCGCTGTCCGACCAGCCGCAGGAAGCCGAACGACAGGACGCAGGCGACCAGCGCGAGCAGGACCGCCTCGGCGGCGGCGAGGTGCTGGTTGTTGCCGACGAACGCCTCGCTGTAGGCGTGCAGGTTGGGCGTGTAGCCGGAGTCGATCGACGAGGCAAGCGGCCGCAGCACCATCGGCTCGGCGAACAGCTGGAGCGTGCCGATGATGGAGAAGACACAGGTCAGGACGAGTGCGGGGCGGATGAGCGGGATCTTGATGTGGAGGGCGACCTGGCGGGCGTTGGCGCCGTCGATGCGGGCCGCCTCGTACAGCTCCTGGGGGACGGCCTTGAGCTGGGCGATCAGGACGAGCATGTTGTAGCCGGTGAACTGCCAGGTGACGATGTTGGCGATGGACCACAGGACGGTGCCGCGGGAGAGGAAGTCCACGTCCCAGCCGACCGCTTCGCCCATCTTCACGAGCGGGCTGATGCCGGGGACGTACAGAAAGCCCCAGAGGATCGAGGCGATCACGCCGGGCACGCCGTACGGCAGGAAGAACGCGCTGCGGAAGAACGTCACCCAGCGGGCGCTCGCGCTCTCCAGGAGCAGCGCGAGGACCGTCGCCAGCACGATCATCAGCGGGATCTGCACGGCACCGAAGAGGAGCACCCGGCCGAAGCCGGAGAGGAAGCGGTCGTCGGCGAGCGCCTGCGCGTAGTTGGACAGCCCGGTGAAGACCTCGCGCTCCGCGCCGCCGAGGCCCAGCGGCCCGGTGCGCTCGGTCTTGTGCAGGCTCTGCCGGACCGCGTACAGGATGGGCGCGATGAAGCAGAGGAGGAAGAGCACGAGGAAGGGCACGAGGAAGCCGGCGGCCGCGCGGGCGTTGCGGGCTTCCGTACGGGTCGGCCGTCTCACCCGCCGCTCTCCACCTTCAGGCCCTTGCCCTTGAGGTCGCTCACGGTCTGCGCCTGGACCTTCTTCAGCACCGAGCGGAAGGAGTCGCCGCTGCTCAGCGCCTCGGTGAAGGCGTCGCCCAGCCGCTGGTAGAGGGTGTCGACGCCGGGGCCCCACTGCCAGCTGGTGTCGACGTGGTCGCCGGCCTCCTTGAAGACCTTGCTGTACGCCTGGCCGCCGAAGAACTCCTTGTGCACGTCCAGGTCGGTGGTCCGGTAGCCGGTCTTCGCGCTGGGGAAGCCGTAGCCGCCCTCGATGAGCAGCGCGATGGCCTCGGGGTCGGTGTTGAGCCAGACGGCGAAGTCCAGCGCGTCCTCGGGGTAGGTGGCACCGGCGAACACCGCGGTGGTCGAGCCGCCCCAGTTGGCCTGCGCGTCCGCGCCCTTCGTCCACTGCGGCAGCGGTACGGCGCGCCACTTGCCCTTGGTGTCCGGCGCGTTGCCGACGAGCAGCGCGTCGCCCCAGCTGGCGCCGAGCCAGGCCGGGATCGCGCCGGTCTGGATGTCCTTGTACCAGGCGTTCTGGCGGTCCGGGATGGTCTTGATCAGCTTCTGCTTGACCAGTCCCTCCCAGTAGTCGGCGACCTTGCGGGTGGGTTCGTCGTCGAGGGCGACGGTCCAGGTGTCGCCGTCGGCGGCGTACCACTTGGCGCCGGCCTGCCAGGCGTATCCGGCGAAGCGGTTGCCGTTGGTGGGCGCGAACGTCTCGATCCAGGCGCCCTTCTTGCGGATCTTCTTGGCGGCGGCCTCGTAGTCGTCCCAGGTGGCGGGCGGCTCGATGTCCCACTTGTCGAAGAGGTCCTGGCGGAGGAAGAGGCCCATGGGGCCGGAGGCCTGGGGTACGGCGTAGACGCCCTTGCCGAAGACGGACTGCTGCCACTGCCAGCCGACGAACTGCTTCTTGTACCGCTCGCCGCCCACGGTCGTCAGGTCCAGCAGCCCGTTGTCCAGCAGGAAGCTGGGGACGACGGGGAACTCGATCTGGCCGAGGTCGGGCGGGTTGCCCGCCTTGATGGCGGCGTGCATCTTGGCGTACTGGGCGCCGTTGACCGCCGAGACCTTCTCGACCTGGACCTGGACCTCGGGGTTCTTGCTGTTCCACAGGTCGACGGGCTTGTCGATGCCGGGGACCCAGGACCAGAAGGTGAGGGTGATCTTCTGGCCCTTCTTGCGCTCCTTGGGCGCGGCCTTCTCGTCGTCGGTGCCGTCTCCGCACCCGGCCAGCGCGAAGCCGGCGGCCACGGCCGCCGCGCCGCCGAGCACGGATCTGCGGCGGGTGCCGCCCGAAGGGGTCGTGTCGTTCGTCCTCATGCCAGCTCCTCCACGGGGATGCGGCGGAAGGTGATCGTCGAGTAGGCGCTGAAGTCGCCGGTTTCGTAGAGCAGTCCGACGGTGTCGGGATCGATCCGCACGAGGTCGGAGTAGGCGGCCGGCAGGCCGCTGACGGTGTGTGCGTCGTACCAGGTCAGGCCCCGGTCCCGGCTGGCGCGCACGGTCATCAGGGCGCGCGACTCGCGGTCGGCGGGGGACGAGAAGAGCAGCACGTCCGGGGTGCCGAGGTGGAGCACGCTGCCCTCGACAACGGGGGCCGCGAGGCCGGCCTGGGACCGGAAGGGCCTCTCCAGGCGTGCGCCGCCGTCGGCGGAGTAGGCGTCGACGCGGGTGCCGGGCGCGTCGGAGTCGTTGCGGGCGTTGAAGTAGAGGCGGCCGTCGGGGAGTTCCGCCGCGGTGGTCTCGTTGGTGTTGATGTAGCCGTTGGGGTTGGAGTCGGTGTAGCCGATCCGCCAGTTCTCGCCGGAGTCGTCGCTGAGCAGGGCGTGGCCGCCGTCGTAGCGGCCCTCGGCCCCGGTGTCGCCGGGCACGGTGGGGGCGAGGGAGTGGTTGCCGGGGACGACCAGCCGGCCGGCGTACGGGCCGTGGCGCAGCTGGAGCGCATGCCCGGGTGTCGTGGCGTACCACCGCCAGTCCGCGCGCTTGGTCTGTGCGGTGATCTCGCGCGGGGTGCTCCAGGTGGTGCCGTCGTCGTCGCTGTGCTGGATCCAGACCCGGCGGCCGTCGGCGGCGGACACCTCGCCCCGCCGGATGGCGCCCTCGGTGGCGGTGCCCGCGTTGCGTACGTGGACCAGGACGGTGCGGCCGGTGTGCGGGCCGCTGTGCAGCACGACGGGGGCCGGGTTGCCCGCGGTGCCGGTGCCGTTGTGGTCGACGACGAGGAGCGGGCCCCAGGTGCGGCCGCCGTCGGTGGAGCGTCTGAGGACGAGGTCGATGTCGCCGGTGTCGGACGCCGAGGCGACACGCCCCTCGGCGAAGGCCAGCAGGGTGCCGGGCCCGGTCACGACCACGGCCGGGATGCGGTAACTGGCGTAACCACCGGAACCGGCCTGGAAGGGTTGCGAAGTCTCGTACGCCACGACAGCCCCTAACGGCCGGATGCAACGACCAGACGTAGGACGTCCCTTGTCTTGCGGCGACCATAGGGAGCGCCCAACGGGGCGTCAAGGCACCCGACATGGCCCGTGTCGCCCGCCTCGCGCGGATGCCACATCGAGGGGAACTGCGGGTGAACCGCGGCTGTACGCAAGGGGGCGGGCCATGGCGGGCTTTGCGGAGCGCACCGCCCTCCGGCCCGTTACGCGATGCTCTTCAGGCGCTCCCGGATGCCGTCGAAGTGCCGGTGCATCGCCTCGACCGCGCGGTCGCCGTCACCCGTCTCCAGTGCGGTGACGATCTCCCGATGCTGACGCCAGGTCACGTCGGGATCCTGGCTGCTGTCGTCCAGATCCTTGCGGACCCGGCGCAGCGCGTCCCAGAAGGCGTCCAGCACCTCGCTGAGCAGGTGGTTGCCGAGCGAGCGGTACAGCGCGAGGTGGAAGGCCCGGTCGGTGGCGCTCTCCACCCGGCCGGCCGCCGCCTCCTTCTCCATCCGGTCGACCAGGCCGCGCAGGACGGCCAGGTCCTCGGCGGGCAGGCTGCGCGCGACCGACGCGACCAGCCCCGCCTCCAGCGCCTCCCGGACCTCCATCAGCTCGTACAGGCCGGCCTCGCCCTGGTGGTGGCGGACCGCGGCCCGGAAGGCGATGCCCTCCACGAGCGGGTCGAGGGTGAGCGACCCGACGTACGTGCCGAAGCCGTGCCGGATCTCGACGATGCGCATGGCCTGGAGCGCCTTGAGCGCCTCGCGGACGGAGTTGCGACTGACGTCGAGCAGTTCGACCAGCTCGGCCTCGGTGGGCAGAGGGTCGCCGGGCACCAGCTTCCGCCGCAGGATGAGCCGCTTGATCTGTGCCTGGACCCCCTCGGACATCGTGCCGCGCGCCATGTGTCTGCCTCTCCGTCTCCCCGCGGGGGCCACGACCGGACCCCGCTCCCGGACCGGCGGCGGGGCGGGTGACCTGCCCCGCGACCTCTTGACCGATCCCTTCGCTGCGGGTCTATTGTGACCCAGACATAGGACATCCCATGTCCAACGTCCGATCACCTGCCGTTCCCGTTGTTCGCCGGCCGTTCTTCCCTTCGTCACCGGATCTCGGCCGGCGGTCCCGCACCACACCGCCTGGAGCCCGTCATGGCACTGCCCACCCCGCTGACCGGTGTCGTACCGCCGGTCTGCACCCCCCTGGACCCGCGCGGCGAGGTCGACACCGGCTCCCTCGGGCGGCTGGTGGAGCACCTGGTCGACGGCGGCGTGCACGGTCTCTTCGCCCTCGGCTCCACCAGCGAGGTCGCCTACCTCACCGACGCGCAGCGGGCCACGGCGCTGGAAGCCGTGCTCAAGGCGGCGGACGGCCGGGTGCCGGTACTGGCCGGCGTCATCGACACCACCACCGCCCGGGTCGTCGAGCACGCCCGCACCGCGGCGGGCCTGGGCGCCGACGCGCTGGTGGCCACCGCGCCCTTCTACACCCGTACGCACCCGAAGGAGATCGCCGGGCACTTCCGCGCGCTCCGGGCCGCCGTGGACCTGCCGCTCTTCGCGTACGACATCCCGGTGGCGGTGCACAGCAAGCTCTCCCCCGCGCTCGTCCGGGAGCTGGCCGAGGACGGCACACTGGCCGGGCTCAAGGACAGCAGCGGCGACGAGGGCGGGCTGCGCAGGCTCCTCGTCGAACTGGGCGGCCGGGACGGCCGGCGCACCGGCCCGGCGCCCGGCTTCGCCGTCCTCACGGGCTCCGAGCTGACCGTGGACGCGGCGCTGCTCGCCGGCGCCGACGGAGTGGTCCCGGGCATCGGCAACGTCGACCCCGCCGCGTACGTCCGCCTCTACGACGCCTGCCGCGCGGGCGACTGGGCGGCGGCAGCGGCCGAGCAGGAGCGGCTGGTCGCGCTCTTCGGCATGGTCGACGCCGGGCCCGAGGCCGAGATGGGCCGCAGCTCCTCCGCGCTGGGCTCCTTCAAGGCGGCCCTGCACCTGCTCGGCGTCATCGGCCACCCCGCCACCGCGGCGCCGCAGCTCCCCCTCGGCCCCGAGGCCGTCGCCGAGGTCGCCCGTCACCTGACCGCCGCCGGCCTGGAGCCGGTCCGATGACCGGCCCGGCGCGGCCGGCGGGCCCGGCGTCCAAGGGCGCGGCCCTGCCCTGGTACCGGGAGGTCACCCCGGCCCGCTGGAAGGCCTTCTTCGCCGCCTGGATCGGGTACGTCCTCGACGGCTTCGACTTCGTACTGATCACCCTGGTCCTGACGGAGATCAGCGCCGAGTTCGAGCTGAGCACCGTGCAGGGCGCGAGCCTGATCTCCGGTGCCTTCATCACCCGCTGGCTCGGCGGCGCGGCCCTCGGCGCGCTCGGCGACCGCTTCGGCCGCAAGGCGTCGATGGTCGCGAGCATCCTGCTCTACTCCCTCGGCACCTTCGCGTGCGGCTTCGCCTGGGACTACACCAGCCTCTTCGTGGCCCGGCTGCTGATCGGCATGGGCATGGCCGGCGAGTACAGCGCCAGCGCGACGTACGTGCTGGAGAGCTGGCCGTCCCGGGTACGCGGGCGGGCCAGCGGCTTCCTGATCTCCGGCTTCTCCATGGGCTCGGTGCTGGCCGCCGAGTGCTACAAGTGGGTCGTGCCGGCGCTCGGCTGGCGCTGGATGTTCTACATCGGCCTGGCACCGATCCTGATCGCGCTGTGGGTACGGCGGGCCCTGCCGGAGGCCGAGGAGTGGAGCGCGACGGTCGCCGAGCGGGAGACACGGCCGAACCCCTTCCGGCCGCTGTTCGCCTCTCCGCTCCGCGCCACGGCCAACACCGTGCTCACGGTCGTCGCGACGCTCGCCCTCTTCGGCGTCTTCACGCCGGTGGGCGCGGGCGCGATACCGGTGCTCGCCGTGGTCGCGACGCTCGCCCTCGGCGGGCTCGCGGTCCAGCTCGGCGGGCGCCGCGGGTGGCTGCTGTACCTCTCCCTGATCGTCACCGTCTTCGTCGCCTTCCTCTACACCTGGCCCATCCAGGCGCTGCTGCCGACGTACCTGAAGACCGAGCTGCACTACTCGCCCGGCGAGGTCACCAACGTGCTGTTCTTCGCCGGCTTCGGCACCATGGCGGGCTGCTGGCTGGCGGGGTTCGTCGGCGACTGGATCGGGGCGCAGAAGGCGTACGCGTTCACCCTGCTCGCCTCGCTGGTCTTCGTCTTCCCGGTCTTCGCCGCGCGCGACAGCCTGCTGGTCCTCGGCGCCCTGCTCTTCGTCCTGCAGGCGCTCAGCTTCGGCATCTCCGGCCTGCTCCCCCGCTACATCGGCGGCCACTTCCCGACCGAGAGCCGCGCCGCGAGCCTGGGCTTCACGTACAACGTGGGGGCGCTGGGCGGCGCGGTGGCACCGGTACTGGGCGCGAGCCTGGCCGAGGGCCGCTCGCTGGGCAGCTCGCTGGCGCTGCTCACCTTCGCGGGCACGGTCCTGGTCGTCCTGCTGGTCGGCTTCGACGTACCGGCCCGCCTGAACCGCCTCCTCGACCCCGAAGCCCCCCGCGACCACCTGGCGGCGGAGGAGTCGGCGGTGGAGGGGCCCGGGGCGGGTGCTGCCGACGACGTCCGGCAGCAGGCGTAGGGGCCTGCTGCCCCGTCCCGCACGGGCTGGGGCCCGCTGCCCCGTCCCGCGCGGGCACGCCTCGTACGGGTGACGGTGTTCGAACGGTGCGGCGGCGCTGCGCGTGCGGCGGCAGGATGCCGGCATGGATGCCGTACGTGTCGCGCTGCTGCGTGAAGTGCTCGCCGGGACCGAGTGGATCCAGGCCACCCGCCGCTTCGCCGGATCGCTGCGGGCGTCCGTCGCGCCGCACGGCGGCGGGCTGCTGCTGGTCGGCAGCGCGGAGTACGAGCCGTGGCACCTGGCGGCGCACCTGGACGACGAGGCCGCCTGGTCCGGGCTGCCGGAGCTCTCCCCCACGCTGGTGCGGCACCGGGTGCCGCTGGGCGTCCCGGCGCATCTGTCGGTGGGGCTCGGGCGGCTGGAGACGGCGCGGCGGGGCGAGACGCTGCTGGTCGTGGCACCGGAAGCGCCGGGGGGCGGGCTGCTGGAGCGGGTGCACGACGCGCGGCGCAACGGTGCGACGGTGCTGGCGCTGGACTCGGGCGACCGGGAGCTGGGGGCGTTGGCGCACGACGCGCTGTCCGTGCCGCTGGCGGCGGTGCCCGCCGATCTGGACCTGGACACCGTGCAGCATCTGGTGAGCGCGGCTGCCGGGGAGAACAGCCTGCCGGCTCCGCGGCGGCATCGGCGGTTCCGTGACCGGCTGTCCCGGCTTGCGGATCAGTTGACCGCGCCGCCGCCGGCTCGGTGGTGACGGGCCCGCCTTTGGCGGGGGGGCGAGTGACCGGCTTGCCCGGCTTGCGGTGGTGCGGGGCGCCCCTGTCGTCGGTGCTGCGGGGCGCCTCTGTCGTCGGTGGTGCGGGGCGCCTCTGTCGTCGGTGGTGGCGGTGACGGTCCTCCGCGGGTGGGGTACCGGACTGCTTCGCTTTACGTCCGGTACCCCACCCGCTCCGGCCCGCCCCCTCCCGTCGTATGCCGGCTCCCCGTCCACTGGGGTCTGCGCCACACGGTGAGCTGTTCGCTCACCGTAGAATTCCTCAAATGCACGAAGAACTGCGCGGGGCCCTGGGCGGGCTTCTCGACGGGCTGCCTGCGAAGCAGGCCTCGGCGGCCGTGGAGCGGCTGATCGCCAATTACCGGGGGCGTACGCCGACCGACGCGCCGGTGCTGCGGGACCGGGCGGACGTCGCCGCGTATGCCGCGTACCGGATGCCCGCGACGTTCGAGGCCGTACGGGCCGCGCTGGTGGAGTTCGGGGCGCGGGTGCCCGGCTGGGCGCCCGGCTCGCACCTGGACATCGGCGGCGGTACGGGCGCGGCGGCCTGGGCGGCGGCCGATGTCTGGCCGGGGCTGCGGACGACCGTGTGGGACTGGGCCGAGCCGGCCCTCGCGCTCGGCCGGGAGCTGGCCGAGGGGCAGCTGTCGGAGACGCGCTGGGAGCGTCGGGTGATCGGCGCGGGGCTGGTCGTTCCGGAGGACACCGACCTGGTGACCGTCTCGTACGTGCTCGGCGAGCTGACGGCCGGGGACCGGGAGGCGGTCGTGGCGGCCGCGGGGCAGGCGGGTACGGCCGTACTGATCGAGCCGGGCACCCCGGACGGGTACGCGCGCATCCGTGCCGCCCGCGAGCAGCTGGTGGCGGCGGGGCTGCGGGTCGTGGCGCCGTGCCCGCACAGCGCGGAGTGTCCGATCACGCCCGGTGAGGACTGGTGCCACTTCTCGGCCCGGGTGAACCGGTCCTCGCTGCACCGGCAGGTGAAGGGCGGATCGCTGCCGTACGAGGACGAGAAGTACGCGTACGTCGCGGCGACCCGTGTGGCGGCGGAGCCGGCCGCGGCCCGGATCGTGCGGAAGCCGCAGTTGCGCAAGGGGCAGGTGCTGCTGGACGTGTGCACGGCCGAGGGGCTGGGGCGGCGTACGGTCACCAAGCGGCAGGGGGCCGTCTACCGCGCGGCGCGGGACGCCTCGTGGGGTGGCACCGTGCCGGGTGAGGAGTAGGCGTGGACAGGAAGGCCCCGGACGCCGCGCGCCGTAGTGAGCGCTCGCGGCGGGCGATCTTCGATGCCGCTCTTTCGCTGGTCGGTGAGGTCGGCTACCAGCGGCTCACGATCGAGGGCATCGCCGCCCGGGCCGGCGTCGGCAAGCAGACGATCTACCGGTGGTGGCCCTCCAAGGCCGATGTGCTGCTGGACGCCTTCACCGCGGAGGGGGAGGCCGAGGGGCACGCGGCCGGGCTGCCGGACACCGGGGACCTCGCGGCGGATCTGAAGGCCGTGCTGCGGGCCACGGTGGACGAGTTCCGGGACCCGGCCTTCCAGGCGCCGTACCGCGCGCTGGCGGTCGCCGGCGCGGCCGACGAGCAGCTCTCGGCGCGCTTCGTCGAGCGGCTGCTGGAGCCCGGCGTGCGGGTCTACGTCGAGCGGCTGCGGGTGGCGCAGGAGGCCGGGGAGATCGCGGCCGGGGTCGATCTGCGGATCGCGGCGGAGATGCTGCTGAGTCCTTTCTCACAGCGCTGGCTCATGCGGACCGGCGAACTGACGTACGCGTTCACCGACAGCCTTGTCGATACGGCGCTCGCGGGCTTCCGTCCGCGCCCCTCTTGAGCGCCGGGTGCGCCCCCTTTACAACGCGTCCCGTACACCCCGAATCTCCGCTCCGGTCACCCCAGGAGGAGGATGGTGGCAGCATTGATCCCAGACCACCGCTCGAAGTGAGGGGATAGATGGAACGCAAGAGCAGGTTCTCCCAGTGGCTGCGCCGGCCGAGGAGCGGTACGGACGGCGTCGATACGGACACGGGATCCGCGGCCGGCGGCGGCCGCGAGGACCTGCTGCTGGCAGCGGCCGACGCGGGATTCCCGCTGGCCCCGGCGGCGCACCCCTCCGGCTACGGCTGTTCCTGTGAACGCATCGGCTGTCCCACTCCGGGCCGGCACCCCGTCTCCTTCGGCTGGCAGACGGTCGCCACGACCGACCGCGAGAAGGTCCAGCAGTGGCTGCGAAAGCACCCGCAGGCCAATTTCGTCACCGCCACCGGCATCGCCCACGACGTGCTGGACGTGCCGCTGGACGCCGGCCGGGCGGCCCTGGAGCGGCTGGAGGGCGAGGGCGTCGAGGTCGGCCCGGTCGCGCTGAGCGGCGCCGGGTACGGCCAGGGCCGGATGCTGTTCTTCACCGCCACCCGCGGCACCCCGGACGACGAGGACGAGTGGTGGCCGTGCGAGCTGGACTGCCATCCGGAGACGATGGACGAGCATCCGGGCCTGCGCTGGCACTGCCGCGGCAGCTACGTCCTGCTGCCGCCCTCCCGGCTCGGCGGGGACCAGCCGCCGGTGTCCTGGCTGCGCGGCCCGGAGCGCCCGCTGCCGGACCCGCTGTCCCTCCTGGAGGCGCTGACCGACGCCTGCGCCACGTACGCGGGCGAGCACGAGCACGAGCACGAGTCGGCGGCCTGGCCCATCGGCCGCTGACCCCGGCCGGCCTCAGCCTTCGACGGCGCCGCGCTCGCGGTCGTCCTCGCCACGGGCACCCGGGACGGCGGCCTCCGCGGCACGGGGCGCGGCCCTGCCGGGGGCGAGGAAGAGGACGAGCGTGGGGATCAGGTAGAGGCACCAGACGACGACCTGGACGACCGTGGGGTCGGGCTGGAAGTTGAAGACGCCCTTGAGCAGGGTCCCGTACCAGCTGTCGGCGGGGATCTGCGCGCTGATGTCGAACGCCTTGCTGCCCAGGCCCGGGACGAAGCGGGCCTCCTGGAGGTCGTGGAAGCCGTACGCGAGGACGCCGGCGGCGACCACGACGAGCATGCCGCCGGTCCAGGTGAAGAACTTCGCCAGGTTGATCCGCAGCGCGCCGCGGTAGAACAGCCAGCCCAGCAGTACGGCGGTGAGCAGGCCGAGCACGACGCCGACGAGCGGCTTGGGCGTACCGTCCGAACTCGCCTGCACCGCCGCCCAGACGAACAGCGCGGTCTCCAGGCCCTCGCGGCCCACCGCGAGGAAGGCGGTGAGGACGAGCGCCGCCGTGCCCATCGCAAGCGCGGCGTCGAGCTTGCCGTGCAGCTCGGCCTTCAGGTGCCGCGCGGTGCGCCGCATCCAGAAGACCATCCACGTCACCAGGCCGACCGCGATGATCGACAGGGAGCCGCCGAGCGCCTCCTGCGCCTCGAACGTCAGGGTCTGCGAGCCGAATTGGAGCGCGCAGCCGAAGCCGAGTGCCAGGACGACGGCGGTGGCGATGCCGAGCCAGATGGGCTTCAGCGCGTCGCGGCGGTCGGTCTTGACCAGGTAGGCGATGAGGATGCAGACGACAAGGCCGGCTTCCAGCCCCTCGCGCAGGCCGATCAGATAGTTGCCGAACACGTCGGTTCCCTCTCGTGTGCGACGGAAGTCAGGCGAAGAGCGTCCGGCCCCACCAGTCGTCCTTGTCGCGGACGCCCGGCGGGACGGCGAACACGGCCGAACCCACGTGCTGGATGTATTCGTTGAGCGCGTCGTGGCGCGCCAGGTTCGTCTGCAGCGGCACGAAGCCGTCCCGTACGTCCCGCTGGTACGCGAGGAAGAACAGCCCCGCGTCCAGCCGCCCCAGGCCGTCCGTGCCGTCGGTGAAGGAGTAGCCGCGGCGCAGGATGCGGGTGCCGCTGTTGGAGTCGGGGTGCGCGAGCCGTACGTGTGCGGTCGGCAGCATCGACTTCAGGTGCGGCGCGTCGAACTCCCGCTGCCTGCCGACGGGGGCGCCCTCGCCCTTGCTGCGGCCGAAGACGTCCTCCTGCTCCTTGAGCGAGGTGCGGTCCCAGGTCTCGATGTGCATGCGGATGCGGCGCGCGACGAGGTACGAGCCGCCGGTCATCCACGCCCCGGCGCCCTTGTCGTCCCGCTCCCCCACCCACACGTGCGCGGCGAGCGCGGCGGTGTCGGTGCCCGCGATGTTCCGGGTGCCGTCCTTGAAGCCGAACATGTTGCGCGGCGTGTGCGCGTCCGGCGTCGTGGAGGAGGTCTTGCCGAAGCCGAGCTGCGACCAGCGCACCGCGACCTTGCCGAAGCCGATGCGCGCGAGGTTGCGGATCGCGTGCACCGCGACCTGCGGGTCGTCGGCGCAGGCCTGGACGCACAGGTCGCCGCCGCTGCGGGCGGCTTCGAGGTTGTCGCCGGGGAACCCCGGCAGGTCGATCAGGGCCGCCGGCCGCCGGTCCTTGAGGCCGAAGCGGTCCTCGCCCTTCTTCTCGAAGAGCGACGGGCCGACGCCGAAGGTCAGGGTGAGGCGGGACGGCTTGAGGTCCAGCGCCTCGCCGGTGTCGTCCGGCGGTGCCTCGGCGAGGCCGCCGACCGCGCCCTCGCCGACCGGCCGCCCCGCGGTCATCCGTGCGGCGGCGGCCGTCCACTCCTTCAACAGGTCGGTCAGCGCTTCCCGGTCGTCGGTGGTGACGTCGAACGCGGCGAAGTGCAGGCGGTCCTGGACGGCGGTGGCGATGCCGGCCTGGTGGGTGCCGTGGAAGGGTACGGCGTTCCCGGCGGCCGGCGCGGGGTCGTCGCCGGTGTTCAGCGCCGCGGCCGTACCGCCGGCCGCGACCGCGCCGAGCGCCAGCCCGGCGCCGCCCCAGCCGAGCAGCGCGCGGCGGGACGGGGTGCGCGGGGCGGTGTCCCGGGCCTCCTCCGTGCTCCGGGTGATCTCCTCGGATTCCGGTGCTGCCATGGGGTCCTCCTACTCGGCCACGGCGGCGGCGAGCTTCGACAGCGGCTCGGCCAGCGCGCTCACGCCGTCGGACAGGTCCTTGCGGTCGCCCTTGGAGACGGTGTCGTAGGCGACGAAGCCGTCGCCCTCGCGGTACTCGTCCAGCTGCTTCCCGATCGCCTCGAACTGCTTGTCCAGCTCCTTGACCAGGGCCGGGTCGTTCTTCCCCGCGACCGGCTTCAGCAGCTCGTACGCCTTCTGCGCGCCCTCGACGTTGGCCTGGAAGTCGACCAGGTCGGTGTGGCTGTAGCGCTCCTCCTCACCGGTGACCTTGCCGGTGTAGACCTCGTCCAGCAGCTCCTTGGCGCCGTTGGCCATGCTGGTGGGGGTGATCTCGGCCTTGCCGACCCGCTGCTGCCAGTCCTTCAGGTCCTTGATCAGCCGGTCGGCGAGCTTCTTGTCGGCCGCGGAGATCTTCTTCTTCTCCCACAGGGACTGCTCCAGCTTGTGCCAGCCGGTCCACTTCTGGCCGTCCTCCAGGCCGTCCTCGCGGACGTCGACCTTGGGGTCGATGTCGCCGAAGGACTCGGCGACCGGCTCGGTGCGCTCCCAGCCGACGCGGGACGGCGCGTACGCCTTCTTCGCGGCCGCCAGGTCACCGCTCTTGACCGCCTCGGCGAACTCCTCCGCCTTGGGCAGCGTCTCGTCGGCCTGCTGCTGCGCGTACTTGCGGTAGTCGGCCACCGCCGCGTCCAGCTTCGGGTTCCGCTGCGCGGCGGCGCCCTTGCCGGTGACGGTGATCTTCTGCCGGATGCCGTCGCCCTTCATGCCGGGCTTGCAGGCGATCTCGTACGAACCGGCCTTCACCTCGGCGGTGATGGCCGCCTTGGTGCCGGGGCCGATGTTCTCCCGCTCGGTGACGATGCGGTCGCCGGGCGCGTAGACGTACACCTCGGTGACCTTGCTGCCCTTGTTCTCGACCGCGAGCCGGACATGCCCGGCCGGGAGCTTCGTACGGGACACCTTGCACGCGTCGTCGGACGCCGTCACCTGCACGGCGCCGGCTTTCCCCGATCCCGCGACGTCGCTCTTCGCGGCGCAGCCGGCGGCGGTGAGGGCGGCGGCCGCGGTGATCGCGGCAATGGTGGCGGAGCGGAGTGCTCGCATGCGGGCTCCAGGCAGGCTCGGGCGGCGCTCGGACGAGGGGGGACGGGTCCGGCGCGCGTCTGTCTCTTACTAAGGCGCGCCTAACTTATCTGAGGCTTACCTGAACGCAACCCGACTGTCCAGTGATCCCTCTCTCACGGAGAACGGGGGCATAACGGGCCTCCCAGCAAGGGGCAATGGCCTGGTAATGCGCTGGTCAAGGTAAGGGTCGATGGGCCCGATGATCTCGGACCCCTTTTGAATGGACCCATGACCGATCTTCATGTGGTGCGGGTGTTCTGCGGGCCGGGCGGCGGGGGCGGGAATCCGCTGGGGGTGGTGCGGGACGGTGGCGCGGTGCCCGGCCGGGAGGCGCGGCAGGCGCTCGCCGGGGAGCTGGGGTTCAGCGAGACGGTGTTCGTCGACGACGCCGGGCGCGGCGCCGTCGACATCTACACACCCGCGCTGCGGCTGCCGTTCGCGGGCCATCCGCTGGTCGGCACGGCCTGGCTGCTGCGGCACCTCGGGGAGCCCGTGGACGTGCTACGGCCGCCGGCCGGGGACGTGGCGGTGCGGTACGACGGCGAGATCACCTGGGTGCGCGGCCACGCGGAGTGGGCCACGGGGCGGACGCCACGGGAGTACGCCTCGGCCGCCGAGGTGGAAGCGCTGCCCGCGCCACCGCCGGGCGAGGGGTGGCTGTACGCGTGGGCCTGGGCCGACGAGGCGGCGGGACGGGTACGGGCGCGGGGATTTCCGCGCCGTGCCGAGGAGCGCGGCGCCGGCCGCTCCCGTGGAGCCGGCGCCCGCACCGGGACGATCGTGGAGGACGAGGCGACGGGCGCCGCGGCGCTTCAGCTCACGCACCAGCTGGGCCGCGCCCTGGACGTACGCCAGGGCCGCGGCTCACAGATCATCACGCGGCCGGCGGCCGGCGGGTGGATCGACCTCGGCGGGCGGGTGGCGCTCCGCGAGGTACGGCAGCTCGGCTAGCGGCGCCGTACCCGCCTCAGGCGCTCAGCGGGCTGCGGCCGTCGCCGCCGAACTCCTCGCCGAGCTCGCGGAAGACCGCGGTGTTCAGCGCGAACGCTCTCTTGCACTCGTCGACCACCCGGTGCTTCTCCAGGTCGTCGACGGGCAGCGCGTCGAGCAGCTCGCGGTACTCGCGCTTGAAGGCGGCCGGGTTGCCGATGCCCTCGAAGACGTAGAACCGGACGCCGTCGCCCTTGCGCGCGAAGCCCCAGGTCTTCTCGGCCGTACCGCGGATGATCTGGCCGCCGGAGAGGTCGCCGAGGTAGCGGGTGTAGTGGTGCGCGACATAGCCGGCCGGCCAGTCGCGGGCGCACTCGGCGACCCGGGCCGCGTACGCCTCGGTGGCCGGCAGCGGCCGGGCGGCCTCGCGCCAGCCGGGCCCGGCCAGATGCGCGAGGTCGCGCTCCAGCTCGGGGGTGCGGGTCAGCTCCGGGCGGATGAAGGGGCCCGCGACCGGGTCGGCGGCGAGGGCGTCGGCGCTCCGCTCCAGGGCGCGGTAGACGAACCACAGCTGCTCCGTGTAGCGGCGGTACGCCGTGACACCGAGGCGCCCGCCGAGCATGTCGCCCATGAACGAGGAGTTCTCCGCCTCGGTGTGGGCCTCGTGCGACGCCGTGCGGATCAGCGTCGAGAAGGGCGTGGGCAGGGCGGAGCTGTGCGCGTCCATGGCGGGCCTCCAAGGACCGATGGGTAGCGGCCGGGAACCGATTGTGGCAACTTAGGCTTACCTAAGTCAACCAGTTCCCGACAGCCTGTCGGTAAGAGCCTACCCGTGACCGCGCCCGAAGTCCCCTGGTTCGGGGCAGCCCGTGGATCTCCGCTCAGGGCAGCGTGAGGATCTCCGCGCCGCTGTCCGTGACGACGAGGGTGTGCTCGAACTGCGCGGTGCGCTTGCGGTCCTTCGTGACGACCGTCCAGCCGTCCTCCCACATGTCGTAGTCGTAGCTGCCCAGGGTCAGCATCGGCTCGATCGTGAAGGTCATGCCGGTCTTGATCTCGGTGGTGTGGTGCGGGCTGTCGTAGTGCGGCACGATCAGGCCGGAGTGGAAGGACGTGTTCACGCCGTGGCCCGTGAAGTCGCGGACGACGCCGTAGCCGAAGCGCTTGGCGTAGGACTCGATGACCCGGCCGATGATGTTGATCTGCCGGCCCGGCTTCACGGCCTTGATGGCGCGGTTCAGCGACTCGCGGGTCCGCTCGACCAGGAGCTTGGACTCCTCGTCGACGTTGCCGCAGAGGTAGGTGGCGTTGTTGTCACCGTGCACGCCGTGGATGAACGCGGTGACGTCGAGGTTCACGATGTCGCCGTCCTGCAGGACGGTGGAGTCCGGGATCCCGTGGCAGATGACCTCGTTGACGGAGGAGCACAGCGACTTGGGGAATCCGCGGTAGCCGAGCGTGGAGGGGTAGGCACCGTGGTCGCACATGTACTCGTGCGCGACGCGGTCCAGTTCGTCGGTGGTCACACCCGGCTCGATGAGCTTGGCCGCCTCCTCCATCGCCTGGGCCGCGATCCGGCCCGCGACGCGCATCCGCTCGATGGTGTCGGCGTCCTGCACCTCGGGGCCCGTGTACGGGGTGGGCCCGGGCTTGCCGACGTACTCGGGGCGCGGGATGGAGGCGGGGACGGGGCGCTGCGGGGAGATGGTCCCCGGGACAAGAAGAGACTGGCCAGACATGCCAGCGAGTGTATCCGCGAGCCATCGGGCAGGATGGCGTCAGGCAAGGCGCCCACTGGCGGAGGAGGCCGGGATGGCACTGTTCAAGCGGGGTACGGCAGGAAAGCCCGGTGAGTGGTACTACTGCCTCAAGCACGGCACCGTCGAGGAGGGCCCGGAATGCCGGGCGGCCGACCGCATGGGCCCGTACGCGAGCCGCGAGGAGGCTTCGCACGCGATGGAGACGGCCCGGGAGCGGAACGCCGAGTGGGAGAACGACTCCCGCTGGACCGACAAGAAGGCCGGGGACGGCGGATCCTGAGCGTCCCGGCGGTCAGCCCGCCGAAGCGCGCGCCAGATACGTCGCGAGCCGGGCCCGGGGCACCGGCTCGCCGCCGCGGCGCGGGTGCACCGCGTTCGTCAGCAGCACGAAGAACGTGTCCGAGGCCCGGTCCAGCACCAGGCTCGTGCCGGTGAAGCCGGTGTGCCCCGCCGCGCCGCGCTCCGCCAGCTCGCCCATGAAGCCGGGCTGCGCGACGCGGAAGCCCAGGCCGGGCGGGGCGAGCATCAGGTCCACGGTCTCCGGGCGCAGGACCGGTCCGCCCCCGGTGAGCAGCGCCCGGCAGAGCACCGCGAGGTCCTGGGCCGTGGCGAAGAGCCCGGCCTGCCCGGCGACGCCGCCCAGCGCGTAGGCGTTCTCGTCGTGCACCTCGCCGCGCACCACACCGCCCGCGCAGGAGGGCCGCCGGGCCTTGAGCAGTGCTTCGGCCTCGGTGGCGGCCACCCCGGCCGGCGCCAGCGGCCCGTACGAGGTGCTGATCATGCCGAGCGGGCCGGTGATCCCGTCCCGGACGAGGGTGTCCAGCGGCTCCCCCTCGACCGCTTCCAGCAGCAGCTGGAGCGTGATGAAGCCGAGGTCGGAGTAGCGGAACGGGCCCGGTACGGCGCCGGCGGCCTCGGCCCACAGCGGCCCGAGCCGGTCGTCCCCGGTGAGGGGCCCGTCGTACAGCGGCAGCTCGGCCGCCAGCCCGGAGGTGTGGGTGAGCAGGTGGCGGATCGTTACGGCAGGGGCGAAGGACGGCAGGTGCCGGGCCACCGGATCGTCCAGGCCGAGCGCCCCGCGCTCCACCCGCTGGAGCACCGCGATGGCCGTGAACAGCTTCGACAGCGACGCGAGGTCGAAGACCGTGCCGGCCCGCACCGGCTCCCACCGCTCGCGGGCCAGCGGCACCCCGCGCCCCCGGTCCACGTCGTACGACCCGTACCGCAGCGCCCACCCGGCGGCCTCCTCGACCGCGACGACGGGGCCGCGCCCGGCCACCGCCACGACGCCCGCGCAGCAGGGAGCGGGCCCTTCGGGAAGCGCGCGGATCTCCGCGACGAGCCGCCGGGTCCAGGCCGGATCGAGCCCCGCCTGAGCGGGGGTGCCGTGGCGCAGTGGTGCGGGTGCGTTCAGAGCCGGTTCCCTTCGCGGTTCGTGCCGTCCTCCGTGGACTCCTCCCTACGCTGCCACGGACGGCACAGTCCCAGGAAGCACGCGACCGCCAGAAGTGCACAGCAACACTGGACGACGGCCATCGGCACGGCCGTCCCCTCACCCGCGATGCCGACCAGCGGGGAGGCCACCGCGCCCATGAGGAAGGTGGAGGTGCCGAGCAGGGCCGAGGCGGAGCCGGCCGCGTGCGAGGTGCGCAGCAGCGCCTGGGTGTTGGTGCTCGGCATGACCAGGCCCATCGAGGCCATCAGCACGAACAGCCCGGCGGCCATCGGCACCAGGCCGACGTGCCCGAAGACGCCGGCGGACATCAGCAGCAGCGCGACGGCGGCGAGGGTGATCAGGCCCAGTCCGACCGCCAGCACCTTGTCCAGCGAGACCCGTCCGACCAGCACCTTTCCGTTGATCTGGCCGAGCAGGACCAGACCGATGGAGTTGATGCCGAAGAGCATGCTGTAGGTCTGCGCCGAGGCGCCGTAGATCTCCTGGATCACGAACGGGGAGGCGCTGATGTACGCGAAGAGCGCGGCGAAGGCGAAAGCGGAGACCAGCAGGTACCCGGCGAAGACCCGGTCGGTGATGAGCCCGCGCATCGTGTGCAGCGCGGCGCCCAGGCCGCCCGCGTGCCGGCGCTCCGGCGGCAGGGTCTCGTGCAGCTTGCGCCAGACGACGAGGGTGAGCAGCACCCCGATGACGGTGAGCACGACGAAGACGCCGCGCCAGTCGGTGACCCGCAGGATCTGCCCGCCGAGGAGCGGGGCGACGACCGGCGCGACGCCGGATATCAGCATCAGGGTGGAGAAGAAGCGGGCCATCGCCACGCCGTCGTACATGTCGCGGACCACGGCGCGGGCGATGACGATGCCGGCGGCGCCGGCCAGGCCCTGGACGAGCCGGGCCGCGATCAGGAACTCGGCGTTGGGGGCGACCGCGCACACGGCCGTGGCCAGTATGTAGACGACCATGCCGATGAGCAGCGGGCGGCGGCGTCCCCACTTGTCGCTCATCGGGCCGACGACCATCTGCCCGAGGGCCATGCCGGCGAGGCAGGTGGTGAGGGTCAGCTGGACGGTGGCGGCGGGGCTGTGCAGGGACTGGGTGACCGCCGGCAGGGCCGGCAGGTACATGTCCATGGAGAGCGGCGGCACCGCGGTGAGGCCGCCCAGGATGAGAGTGACGAGGAGGCCGGTGCGGCGGGCGGCGACGGCGGCGGGAGCAGGCGCCGGTCCGTCGCTCGCGACGGGTATTCGGGGACTGGGGCGGCTCTGATGGCTCTCGGCCGTGGCGGGGCCGGGGTCCGACATGAGTGTCTCCATGGTTTGTAGATGTACGCACCATGGTGTCATGTCCGCGCGGACTCCGGCCCCTTTTTGTACGCCGGTCCCTTTCGTGCGGGCCTTCGTACGGCCCCGGTCGGGCGGTTCGTACGGGCCCGGGTCAGGCGGGCTTCAGCCCCGGGTCGCCCGCCTCGGAGACGAAGGACGCCGAGGTGGTGACGGGCGCGCCCTGGGTGGTCACGGCGGACACGGTCCGGTAGTCCGCGCGCGCCTTCTCCTGGTCCAGCTCGACCGTCACATAGCCGCGGCGGCCGTTGTAGAACTTCATGTGCGGGTTGGCCGACATATAGGCGTCCCAGTTGGCGGGCTTGTCGGCGCCGTCCTTGCCGCTGGCTATGGAGGTGGTCACGAACTCCACGCCCTGCGTCCGCGAGTCCTGGTCGGCGAAGTCCTTCTTGATGTCGAGCGCGTAGTGCACGTGCACATCGCCCGTGAGGACCACGAGGTTGTCCACACCCGCGGCTTCGGCACCGGCCAGCACCCGGTCCCGGGAGGCGGAGTAGCCGTCCCAGGAGTCCATGCTGACCTTGTAGGCGTCGCCGGGAACGGAGCGCCGCTCCGAGAACGTGACCTGCTGCGGCACGACGTTCCACAGCGCGCTGGAGCCGCGCCAGCCGTCGATCAGCCAGCGCTCCTGGGTGGCGCCGGTCAGCGTCCGGCTCTTGTCCGTGGACTCCGGGCCCGGCGCGTGCCAGCCGTCGCCGTACGCCTGGTCGGAGCGGTACTGCCGGGTGTCGAGGATGTCGAACTGCGCGAGCCGGCCGTACTGCACCCGGCGGTAGAGCTGCATGTCGGAGCCGCTGGGCTGCTGCGGGCGGCGCAGCGGCTGGTTCTCCCAGTACGCGCGGTAGCCGGCGGCACGGCGGGCCAGGAACTCGGCCGGCGGCAGCTCGTCCTCGCTGACGTCGGACGCGTAGTTGTTCTCCACCTCGTGGTCGTCCCAGGTGACGATGAACGGGTGCGCCGCGTGGGCCGCCTGGAGGTCCGGGTCGGACTTGTAGAGCGCGTACCGCAGCCGGTAGTCCTCCAGCGTGGCCGTCTCCTTGTTGAAGAGCGCGGGCAGCGTGCGGTCGGTGTAGTTGCGGGCGCCGCCGACGGCGTTCACCGGGTACTCGTAGAGGTAGTCGCCGAGATGGAAGACGACGTCCAGGTCCTCTTCGGAGAGGTGCCGGTACGCGGTGAAGTAACCGTCGTGGTACGCCTGGCAGGAGACGGCCGCCAGACGCAGGCTCTGCGGCTGCGCGCCGCGCGCCGGGGCCGTCCGGGTGCGGCCGACCGGGCTGATCCAGTCGCCGGCGCGGAAGCGGTAGTAGTAGACCCGGTCCGGGCCGAGGCCGGTCGCCTCGATGTGTACGGAGTGGTTGAACTCCGGGTGCGCGTCGGCCTTGCCGCGGCCCGCGATCCGCTGGAACTTCTCGTCGTGCGCGATCTCCCAGCGGACCGCGACCCGCGCGTCCGGCATGCCGTTGCCCGGCTCGTACGGGCGGGGCGCCAGCCGCGTCCACAGGACGACCGAGCCGGGGAGCGGGTCGCCGGAGGCGACGCCGAGCGTGAAGGGGTCCTCGGAGAGCCGCTTGGCGTCCGCCTCGGCGGCGTGCGCCGCGCCGCCGAACGGCAGGTTGGTCGCGAAGGCGAGCGTCGCGGCGGCCCCGGCGGCGGTGAGAAAGCGACGGCGGCCGAGGTGCTCGGCCGCGGCCCGCAACTGCTGGTCGTGCTGGGAGTGCTGAGTCATCTGCCCCTGCCCTGCCTGAAGTGTTCCCGGACTTCTCGTTGTCAGCAGTGATTGCAGAGGCAGGGGACGGCGCCGTGGCATCCGATGTACGACGCAACGATGACGGCGGGATGAGGACTGCACCCGCAACGGACAATTCCCGTACGCCCGGATGTAGCGGACGGGCGGCGGGTGTGGGGGGGGTGGGGTGTGTGGGGGGGTGCGGCGGCGAGGTGGCGGGACGAGCGGCGACCGTACGGGCCGCCCGCTCCCCGAAGTGGCAGGTCGCCGCGGGTGCGGCGGAGCCCGCGTCCTACGCTGCCGCCATGAGCGATACGACGACCAATGCGACAGCCGGTACGACGACCGGTACGGCGGCCGGTACGACGAGGACGGCAGTGGTGACCGGCGCGGGCTCCGGCATCGGGCGCGCGGTGGCACTGACGCTGGCGGCCGCCGGCTGGTCGGTGGCGCTGGCGGGACGGCGCGCGCAGGCCCTGGACGAGACGGCCGCCCTGGCCGGCGACGGCGCGGAGACCCTCGCCGTCGCCACCGACGTCTCCGACCCCGACGAGGTCGCCGCGCTCTTCTCCGCCGTACGCGACCGCTTCGGCCGGGTCGACCTGCTCTTCAACAACGCCGGCACGTTCGGCCCGCCCGTAGCGCTGGAGGACCTCTCCTACGAGGACTGGCGGTCGGTCGTCGACGTCAACCTCAACGGCGCGTTCCTGTGCGCCCAAGCGGCTTTCCGCGCCATGAAGAACCAATCACCGCAGGGCGGCCGCATCATCAACAACGGCTCCATCTCCGCACACGTGCCGCGCCCGAACTCCATCGCGTACACCGCGACCAAGCACGCCATGACGGGCCTCACCAAGTCCCTCTCCCTGGACGGCCGGCCGTACAACATCGCCTGCGGCCAGCTCGACATCGGCAACGCGGCGACCGAGATGACGGGCCGCATGCAGACCGGCATCCGCCAGGCCAACGGCGAACTCGCCGTCGAACCGGTCATGGACGCGGCGGACGTGGCCCGCACGGTCCTGCACATGGCCGCACTCCCCCTGGAGGCCAACATCCAGTTCGCCACGGTCATGGCGACGGCCATGCCGTACATCGGGAGGGGGTGAGGGGGCCGGGCGCCACCGAATCGGGAGGGGGTGAGGGGGCCGGGCACCACCGAGGACGGGGAGGCCGCTGGGGGCTGTCGGGACGGGCGGGGAACGGCGCGGAACGGGCGCACAGGGGCAGGAGACGGGTCGGCGCCGGAGGCGTGAACTCGGGTGACCACACCCCCGTCACACGTCCCCCACAACCCGCTCCGACAACCTCCACCGCCCTTTCCGCGCCGGGCCCCACATCGGCCGACCGCTCGGTACGATCCCGCGCATGCCTCCCCACAACGACCTGGATGACCAAGGGACCGCGCTCCTCCTGGAGTCCGCCACGACGCCCCGGGAGCGGCGCGCGGTACTGCGCCGCCGTCGCCACCGGCCGTCGACCCCGCGCGAGGCCCGCATCACCCAGCTCGTGGTCTCCCTGCTCTTCCTGGCCGGCGGCATCGGCGCCCTCGTCGAACACGTGGACACGCACACCTCGGCCCGTACCATCGCGGCCTATCTCACCCTGATCACCCTGTGCGTCGTCTCCGCCGAACTCAGCCGCCGCGGCCGCACCCGCATCAGCTTCTGGCTCCTGTGCACAGGCATGATCGCCCTCGGCCTCACCACCCCGTTCCTCCTCTGACACACCACCCCCAGCACCCCCGCCACCCCACGTTTTTTCGTGCAGTTGTGGAGACGGGTTTGTGAGGGAGATCGGGCGGGGGTGTGCGGATTCCCCGTCGCTCGGACGCCCGCCCGCCACAGGCGAACGGCGGGAGACCGTGCCGGCCCGTCCAACACCTGGCAGCAGGGCGCGGGGCGACGGGCGTGGGGCCCCTGCGCTCAGCCCACGGGCCCCCACCGACGAGTACGCGGCCGCTCGCCACTCGCCGCGGCCTTCGCCTTCGTAGCGGGACGTCCGTGCTCAATGCAGCGCACGGGCATGACGGCACCGTCGGCACGCAGCGACACCATGCCGTCCCCGTAGATATCGCCCACGTACCAGACCTGCGCCCGCCCGGCCGGTGGCCGGCGAAGAGCGAGCCGCGTACGCAGTGCCTCGTTGCCGGTGACCAGCACGAGGCCCCGCCCACGGTGCCGTATCTCCACATCCATCGTCCGCCTTGGCGTGGCTCTGCTGCGCAACTTCCGCCACAGGGTGACGCTGATCCGCACCCGCAGAAAGGTCGGGATCATCGTGATGGCCGGCACGAATCCGGGCTCCTTTCCGGCGTGAAATCCCTGATGCCCGCCCGGGAGGAGCAAGAGGAAGGGGGCCTGCGAGATTGCCAGAAGACCACCCCTCGGAGCAGCCGTAGCCGCACCGAACGACGCGTGGCCGGAAATGAGCAGGCCGGGCCCGCCAGCGGCGCGGGGGCCGGCACTACCGGGACACGACCCGATGCCATGGCCGGGATGGCGAGTTCGGGCAGCCGAACACCAGCCTCGACGGCCCGCGTCAGCGCTCCGGGAGCGGCATCGGCAAGATGCCCGAAGCGTCTTTCCGGGAGCTCAAGCATGCGGTGGGGACCGCGCTTACCCGGCACCGCGAGAATGCCCAGGAACCGCGGGCCCCCGAGGAACCACAGCGTACGAATCTCCGCCTTGTCTGCAGGATCAGCCTGGGGAGAAATCCGCTCCTTCCACCACCGGGTGCGCCGGTTTTCGTCCACGTAGACCACGACCGAGGACGTCGGCTTGTCCGGATCTGGGATCTCGAACCAGGGCCTGCCCCCATGAGCGGAATAGCGCTGCCCGACCGAGCGCGGAAGACTCTTCTCGTGAACCTGTCACGAATAGACGCACAGGACACGGCGCGTCCGGAACAACCGGCGAACTCGGGGGACTTGCGGGAAAAATACTTCGCATATTCCGGCGATGAGATGCACCATCATCAGCAACCAGATCAACCACACCGGGGTAGGCAGGAGCACGAAGAACACGACGACGCTCGCCGCAAGCCCCAGAGGGACGCTCAGAAAATGTCGCGCGAAGCCGACCAACCAGCTACGACGAGTTGCCGGGCGCCGCCAGGCAGTGTCCTCGGTGACGCGAGATGGCGAAGCGTTGGATTGCTGGGGCAGGGGACGAGTCGTGGACTGTTCCACACTGCTTCTCTGGCGTTATGGGCGAGTTTCCGGTGGCGAAAGCGGCCCCTTATCTTGCCGTTGCCGTACAGGTGGACGTCAGCGCGGCTGCGGGCCTGGCTCAACGGCAGGTCCCCGACGCCGTATGACATCGGGGACCGTACGTCCGGACCGCGTCGGCCAGCACCCTTGAACGCCAAGCGCTTCACTCTGCGGTAATACATTGACGCAAGTTGCGCGGAAATATCCTGCGACGGTTACGCGCGATCCTGCCGGGACATCCGCATACAGCCCCACATACCAAAGCCCACAAACAGCGTCGCCAGGACGGCGATCGCGCCGACCGAAGACCCCGGCTCCCAGGACTCATCTTCCGGGCTGACTACTCCCTCGGGGTCATACCGAACCCGCACAACTTGGCCTCGCTCATCCCCGTCCTCACAGCCGGCACCCTCCGTGAGTTCCGGCCTTATCCCCTGCCCATTCAGCTTCTGCAGGGTGCACTTACGGGTCTTGTTGGAGTTGTCATTCTTTACCGCCACAACCTTGGCGTTGACCCAACGGCCGCGCTCCTTCAACGCCGAATCCTCGCCTGCTCCCTGTGCCACAAAACCCAGCACCGAGCCGATGACAAGTGGCAGCAATACCTGCCACGCCAACTTCCGCTGACTGTAGGGAACACGCCGGATCGCGAAGACCGGTACCATAAACGAGGCAAACGGGATGAGGAACCATCCCAGTACGGGAGCTGCGGCCCCGCTGATCCACGGAGCCAGCGGGACCGCAGGCGCCGACCACATGATCCCGATGATCGCGACCAAACATACGAGGTAGAACGACAGCCATCGCAGAAAAACTGATCGACCTACCCGGGCTTGCTTCTCGGAAGCAAGCCCCGCCCCTGCGGTGAACTCGCTTTCCCCGCGCGCCATTTTCTCGCCTTCTCCCTGTGCGCCCACTCATGGTTCAGATGCAAGCCGCGTACACAACCTTCGAAACTCCGAAGCTGTCAACACGCGAGCCGAAACCGGAATCGCCCCACTCCTTACGGGCTCACCCGATCCTTATCAATCGACTGTGACGCCGTTCGAGTGCCCGACGACTTTCAGGAGTCGGGCGAATTCATCGAAAGCGTCGATATTCGCGGACACCCAGCCGATGTTGTCGCTGACGGTACGCATGGACAGATCGATTCCACAGGATTCGACGCGCCATCCGTAGTTGACCGAGATGCAGAGAGCTCCCCCCTCCTCGTGCACGTAGTGGCGGATGGAGCGCAATCCCTTGCCGAGATTGTCGGTGGTGAAATCCACGATCTGTGGATCCTGCACGGCTCCGGGCGCATCGCGTTGCACCAGCGTGTCCAGGACCGGCTCCACCGGTCCTTCCGACTCGACCGCGTAGAAGAAGAACGGCAAGAGCTCCTGGCTGAGATCCGGAGCGTACGCGAACAGATGCTGCAGAGGGGTGCTCTGCGGAAGCCGCTCGGAGAAACCTTCGAGCCAGCGCGCCAGCTCCTTCACCTGCGACTTGTCACGAGGGCCCTCGTCTTCAAGAGCCCAGCGCAACTCGGCGGTCTTCTTCGCCCACTTCCGCCGCTGCCGGTCAGCGCCTCTCCCCTCGAGGACGGGGACGGCAATCCACGCCTCCGGGGCCGGATCTTCGGTGAAGTCGAGTGAGTATCGGAGGGTCATTCTGCGCTCCAGCGGAAGGTGGTCATGACGGCGTCGAAGAGTTCGGTAAGGATCTCGAGAAACTCCTGCGGAATGCCTTCGGGCGTGAGTGTGGTGAACGAGACGATGAGCCATTCACTCACCTCCCCGGGGTCCGGCACCGGCACCACGTAGTTGACTTGCCGGCTGGGAACCGAGTCTTCCTTCTTCGGGTTGGCGGGGACAGCTCGCTGGCAACGAACGCCAGGCACTTCGTCCAGCGTTATGTCCTCCGACGGCCCGAAGTCCTTGGTCAGGTGGCGCATCGTCTCGCTCGGCGAGGTCTGCGCGCCAAGACCTGGGGAGGCCTTGGAGACCAGGAAGGAGGCGGGCACCACCATTCCGTGCATCGGCTCCACGGGGAGGTAGATGTCGACGCCGTTCCGACGCCTGGCGTCGGCGACGGCCCGGTTGAGCCGACCGTGCAGCTCAAGTCGGGCTTGCGTCACCTTGTCCTTGGGGGTCGCCGGATCCACGAATTTGACGGAGTGATCCACGATCCCCTTGATCGCGTCCTGCGTCTCGGACTTCGACCTCAGTGGGATGCGGTCCCACCCCGGGGGCATCAGGAGCGTGTAGCCGCCGACCGCCATCTTAGGGGTTTCCACGGTACTCATTTCTCGTTTTTTGCGGGAGACGATTACCAGGCCGACGCAGCAGGCACCTTCCAGGTTTCGGACTTGAGACCGTTGTAGGCGCCCCAACTGGGCTTGGGGTCAAAGTCCGTATCGAACCATTCGTTGGCCAGCTTAGTGCCCGCGTTGAGAGTGTCATTGTCGCCAGCAGCCTTGTCGAAGACGTCCGCGCCGAATCCACCCCATGCCATGGCGGTCGATCCACCGTATGCCAAATGTCCACCGATGACACTCGCTGATGACACGGAATCCCCGTGCGCGGCGGCGTTCGCTCGGAGGTTCATGAGGTCGCTGATGGGCCCCTTGTCCCCCTGGTTGAGGGCCTTGCCCAGCTTCCCGATGTCGGCCTCGCCCTTCGCGACCTTTCCGGCATCTTCGGAAATCAGCTTCCGCAGGGTGTTCATTTCCGACCTGAAGGCTGCCTTCGTGGCATCGTCACCGGCGTTGGCGAGCCCTCGGGAGAGCTGGTTGCGCATGAACTTGGTGGCCGCAAGACCTTCCTTCAGACGCGCGACGCGACTCGTGGTGGCCGCGGCACGCGCGCTCGAACTCGCTATCTTCAGCCCCTTCGCGGCGAGCCCACCAGCGGCGAACGTCACCAGACCAATGCAGTCGAACGCCACCTCCATCCAGGAGGCCTTGCCAGCGGCCACCAACATTGATCTGCCGGCGACCACCGCAAGGCCGATGGCGAAGCCGGCCCAGATCAGGAGGTTCACTCCGGGGATGAACATCCCCACGATGGCGAGTGCCGTCCCGATCCAGCCGAGGATGTCGAGGAACAGCTTGAAGCCCTCGGCGTGCTCCGCCACCCAGCCGACGGCATCGTCCCAGAGGCTGTCCTCGATGTCGTCGTCGAGTGCGTCCTCGATGTCGCCGGCGATTTTGTTGCCGAGCCGGAGGTAGTGGCTCACCGCATCGGACATGCGGCCCTTGGCATCGTCGACCTTGTCCTCGTCCTTCTCGTCGACCTTGGCCTGGCTGAGCGCCTTGCGCGTCTCCTCCTGCGCGTACTCCAGCTCCTTGGCCCACTCGCGCAGCAGGCCGCTCACCTTGGTGTACCGGCCCTCGACCTTGCTGAGCTTGTCGGCGAGGTCGCCGGAGCCCTCCTTGAGCTTGTCCGCGTACTTACCCTTGAGGTTCTGGTTGTTCCCGGCTTGGCGGAGCAGTCGCGCCTGGTCCTTGATGGTGGTGGCGATGTTTTCGAGGCGGCGCGCCTCCTCACGGATGTCGTGCGGGTCGCCCGGCGTCGGATCGCCGTCGGAGATAGGAGACCAATCGACAGGTCGGTTGCCCATGTGTCTTCGCCCCTACTCGCTGTCGATCTTCTCGAAGCCCCGGATGACCTTCTTCACGTGGTCCTCCGTGCCCTTCATCTGCTCCATGAGTTCTTTGCGGTGGTCGTCCCAGTTGTCCGCGAACTCCTCCATGGCGCTGATGATGCGGGTATGGCCGTAGGCGTCCGACATCGCCCCCTGATTCGCCCCGCAGTTGTTGAACTCTTTACTGAGCCTGCCGAAGTGGCTCTTCATTGTGTTGAGCTCGTCGTAGTCGACAATTACGTCGCTCAATTCGCTCACCCTCCCCGTTGTTTGATCTTGTATGAGACCGCCTGCCGCCCCGCGGGGCGGCAGGCGTCGTGCTGGATCGAGAGTTCTTAACCCACCGGCACAGCCACCGAGAACGCCTCCCCGCTTCCCAGGTGCAGGAGGCCCTTGCCCGGGGTTACCGGGCCGCCTACCGAGCTGCGGCTCAGGCGGACGCCGATGAGTTCGCCGCTGGAGGTGTCCTGGGGGGAGAGCAGCAGGCCGCGCTTGGACTTCTTCAGGTCGACCTGCCAGCCGCTGAAGCCCGAGCAGACGTCGTCCTCGTCGCCGGCGATGACGATGCCGATGCCGCGTTCGGAGCCCCTGGAGATCAGTCGCTTGAACTCGTCCTCGGCGTCGCAGTCCTCCAGGAGTTCGCCGTCGTCGATGAGGATGACGATCGGGTGATCCACGGATGCCGTCGCCACGGCCTGCTGCAGCTCGTCCTCCTCGATGTCGCTGCCCGTGAAGACCGCGAGGACGCCCTCAAGGCCCTTCAGTTCGCGCAGCGGGGAGGTTCGCGGGGCGGCGACGACCAGGCGGATGCCGCGGCCCACGTACGTACGTGCCAGGTTCATCAGCACCGTGGAGCGGCCCGACTTCGCCGGGCCCGCGATCACGAACGAACCCGTCGCCAGGTCCGGGCCGAAGGCCGTCAGGTCGTCGCCGCCGACGCCCACCAGGCCCCACAGCGGCGAGGCGAACGCCACCGGGTCGATGTGCTGCCACGCCTGGTCGAAGGTCATGCGGCTGGGCAGCGAGTCCACCCGGAACGGGCGCAGGCCGCGCGGCACCGCCGCGTCCCGGCGGGTCGCCCCCTCCCCGATCGCCGCGAGGGCCGCGTTCTGGCCCTGGCCGGTGGCGTCCTCGCTCAGCAGCGCGAACTGGACCTCGGTACCCGTCTCGTTGCGGAAGGCGCGGCCCGGCGGAATCTCGTCCGGCACCTTGCGGCTGTTGATGCCCAGCATCGAGAAATCGGTACGGTCCGCGAGGCGCAGGCCGTACTTGTCCTCCGTCAGCGAGGAGATCCGGCCGGTCAGCAGCGTCCTGTCGCCCGTGATCACCAGGTGGATGCCGACGCTCGCGCCCTCACGCATCAGGGTCAGCAACTCGTCGGTCAGCTCGCCGTGTTCCAGCTCGCCCAGCGAGGTGGCCCAGCCCTCCCAGCGGTCGAGCAGCACCACGATGTGCGGCAGCCGCTGGTCCTCCGCCGTCCCGGCGCGCTGCTCGCCGATGTCCGCGAAGCCGTACTCCGCGAGCAGCTCCTGCCGCTTGCCCGCCTCCGCCGACAGCCGGCGGACCAGGCGGACGGCCCGCTCGCTCTGGTTGCGGCCCACCACGGCGCCGCAGTGCGGCAGCTTGGTCAGCGCGTTGAGCGCGCCGTTGCCGCAGTCGATGCCGTACAGGTGGACGTCGGCGCAGGAGAGGGTGCGGGCCAGCGAGCCCGCGATCGTCCGCAGCACCTGGGAGCGGCCGCTGCGCGGCGCGCCCGCGATGAGCAGGTGGCCGAAGGTCGCGAAGTCGACCGCGGCGGCGCGGCGGGCCTGGCTCGACGGCAGGTCCTCGATGCCGTACGGCGCCGGGGGCAGTGCGCCCTGGCCGCGCACCGGCGGCAGGTCCTCCGGCAGCAGCTTCTCCGTCAGGGCCGGCAGCCACGGGCTGTGCTGCTGCGGGATGCGCAGGTGCGCGTTGGCCTCCCGGACGGCGTCGACCAGCACCTTCAGGTCGGTGATCTCCTCTTCCTCGCTCTTGGCGGCCGCGGGCTTCGCCAGCGCGGCGCGGCCCAGGCCGGCCCAGTCCAGCTCCCCGGTCCACGGGGCGATGGCCATCGGGTCCACGGTGCCGGGACGACGGCCGCCGACGCGGCCGGACTGGAAGGGGATGAGCGAGGCCGCGCCGGTGCGCACGTAGGCGCGGCCCGGGGTGTTCTTGGAGATGTTGCCGGCCTCGGGCGAGTCGATGACGTCCGAGGACTCGCCGCCGTCGGTGACCCGCAGGGCGATACGGAGGTTGGTGTTGGCCCGGATCTCCGGCGAGACCACGCCGGACGGCCGCTGGGTGGCCAGCATCAGGTGGATGCCGAGGGAACGGCCGCGCTGGGCGATGTTGACCAGACCGGTGACGAAGTCCGGCAGGTCGCGGACCATGGACGCGAACTCGTCGATGACGAGCAGCAGTCGGGGCAGCGGTGCCATGCCCGGGTTGCGGCGCACCAGGTCCTGGTAGTCCTCGATGTCCTTCGCGCCGACCTGGGCCAGGATGTGTTCACGGCGGTGCAGTTCGGCGCCGAGGGACTCCAGGGCGCGCTCGACGAGGTGGGCGTCGAGGTCGGTGACCATGCCGACGGTGTGCGGCAGGTGGACACAGTCCTTGAACGCGCTGCCGCCCTTGTAGTCGACGAGCACGAAGGTCATGTTCTCCGGCGTGTTCGCCACCGCCAGCGCGGCGACGATCGTCTGGAGCAGCTCGGACTTGCCGGAGCCCGTCGTACCGGCGATGAGGCCGTGCGGCCCGTCCTTGCGGATGTCGATGCCGAACGGTCCGTCGTACGACTCACCGACCATCGCCAGCGTGGACTGTCCGCCGGTCTGCCAGCGGGCGGCCACCGCGTTGGCCGTCGGCGGCTCCATCCCGATGACGTCGAGGAGCCGGCTGGCGTCCGGCAGCGCGCTGTCCGTGGTCTCGCCGCTGATGTCGCGCAGCGGGGCGAGGGACCGGGCCACCCGGGCGCACCAGGCCGGCGACACGAAGTCGGGCCGTACGCCGAGGATCTTGGCCGCGCCCTCCTGTTGCACGCGCAGCCGCAGCACGGAGGGGTCGATCTGCTCCCCGGCCGTCGGCACCGCGGCCATGGGGGCGCCGCTCTGGTTGTCCAGGGAGAGCATCACGGCGGCGGTGTTGGTCAGCGCCGGCGAGGTGGCAGCGGCCGACTTCTTCTTCCGCTTGCCCTTCCCCTTGCGGCGCGACCTGCCGGCCTCGGCCGCCTTCTTCCGCTGCTCGTCCTCGGCGGCCCGCCGCAGCGCTTCGTAAGCGTCGCTCGCGCCGCCGCCGACCTGCCGCTCGTGCCGGGCGTGCCGGGCGTTGCGCGGCTCCGCGATCACGACGCCCTTGCACTCGCCGGGCAGGAAGCGCTCCTCGGCGTCCAGGCAGATCGCGTACATCGATACGGCCGGGCCCTCCTGGAGCAGCCGTACGACGCCGGGCATCGAACGCAGCCGGCGCGAGCCGTCCCAGACCACGACGATGTCGGGGTCGGAGAAGCCCGCCTGGCCGCGGTTCTCCTGGGCGGCCTTCTGCCGGGCGTCGAGGATCTGGGTGAGTTCACCGATCCGGGCGCCGACGGTCTCGGCGTCGTTGCCGATGAGGACGTTGGCGTCCTGCGCCGTCGGACGGGCGTGCGGCAGCCAGCGGACCCAGTCCCAGCCGGCCTGCGCGTGCGCGTCGGTGAGCACGTAGAACTGCACGTCCAGCGGGCTGTGCAGGACAGCCGCCTGCGCCACCGTCCACCGCGCCAGGCTGCGCGCGGTCTCGTCGGGGCCCGCGAAGCCGATCACGCCGAGCTTGCCCAGGTGCAGGGCGACGGGGGTGTCGGCGATGTCCCAGGTGACCTGGCGGCGGTGGTCGTCCTGCTCGGGGTCGTCGAGGACGACGGCGGAGGGCAGCCGGCCGGTGCCCACCCGCAGCAGCAGGTGGTCGGCGTCACTGCGGCGGCGCTCCCACAGCCGGGTGCGGGGGCCGGTGGCGCCGGCCCAGATCGTGCCGGGGTCCGGGTGGTCGAGGTGGCGGTCGCCGCGCTCCAGGACCAGCGCCTCCTGCGCGTCGCGCTCGATCCGGGCCTTGTGCTCCTCGTACTCCTCGACCTGCTTGGCGTGGGACTTGCGGCCGTGCTTCTTGTCCCAGAAGTAGTTGCCGATCATGATCAGCGGGCTGAAGACCGCCATCACCAGGTACGTCGCGCGCCCCATCACCATCGCCATGGTGATGGCCATGACGAGCGGGGACGCCGCCATCAGCCAGGGCAGCGGCCGGGCCTCGTACTCCTTCGGGGGCGAGGGCAGCCGGAACTTGGTGGTGCGCTCCGGTGGGCGCAGCCGCGGCGGGCGGTTGTAGTCGAGCGCGGAGCCGTCGTCGGACCACTTCAGGGCCGCGTCCGGCGGCAGGTAATGAGCCACGTCCAGCAGGGTGTTGCCGAGGGCGAGCTGGGAGCCGACGGGCAGCTGCTGCCCGTCGAACGGCTTGCCGTCGACGCGCACCTCCAGCTTGGGCTCCGCGTTCTCGGGCGCCGCCGTCGCCGCGCCGGGCTGCCCTTCCGGCTGGCCGCCGCCGTGCACGACCAGGCGGAGGTCGTCGGCGGAGACCACGTAGAGCGTCATCGCGCGCTGCGGCAGTTCCGGGTCGTTGACGACCAGTTGGCAGTTCGGGTGAGAGCCGATGTCGTACCGGCCGATGCCGAGCCGGTGCACGGCGCCGGAGTCGGGCCCGCCGGCCACCCGGATCTCGATGACACCGGACTGCTCGCCGGGCAAGGAGCCGGAGGGGTCGTCCAGGCTCACCACCGCGCCGTCGCGCAGCGGGGAGGTGGTGACGGTGTGCGCCGGGTCCAGTGGGTAGTGGTCGACGTAGAGCACGGGGACGGGCTGCCCTGCGCCGGCCCCGCCCCGTACGCGACGCGCCAACTCCCAGGCGACGGCGTCGATTCGGGTCTCCGGGTCGGCGTCGAGGACGAGGTCTGTGCTGGCCTGCGCATAGGGGTCGACAACGGTCAGCTTCAAACGCACTTACGCTCCTCCTCGAAATGCCTCTCTACGGGGAAGAGAATATCGTCCCGGCAACTCGGCCGCGTACCTGCAGCATGTCTCAATAACGTCCCGATTTACCGGGATTCATTGGCCGTTGCGACTGCGCTTATGTGCGCCTACGAAGGTCAGCGACTAGGGTGCCCAACGGCGCGTACCGAAGCGGTGCGCGCCGAGCGCATGCCGGGAGGGGGACCTCGCGGTCAACGGAGGGAAGGGGAACGTCATGGCTAAAGACCTTGATGTCACATATGAGGACATGCGGGCCGCGGCGAAGAAGATGAACCGCGAGAAGGAGCGCATCGAGGAGAAGCTCCACGACCTCAAGAGCTACATCGACGGACTGCTGGAGAAGGGCTTCGTCACCCGGCAGGCCTCGAAGAAGTTCGGTCACGACTTCGAGGAGTTCAAGACGGGTATGTCGAAGACCAACGAGGGTCTCGACGGCCTGGCGCAGTACCTGGAGAAGGCTGCGGACTCCTTCGAGAACCTCGACATGGAGCTGGGCAAGTAAGTCGGCGACTGCCGCGTTCGAGCCTGCTGCGCACAGCGCTGGGGGTGAGGGGGGTGTCGGCCCGTACGGGCCGGCGTCACCCTCACCCCTTTCTTGTTTTCGGCGGCACCGAAAAGCTCTCCACTATCGTCACATCTCTTACGGCACATACACAGAGTATTCACATGCGCCAAGCTCCGGTGGACCGGCGGCAGTAAGCGGAATCGAAAACGCATCACCATAGGGGAAGAGAAGACCCCGGATATCGGCCCCTGTCCTGATTGATGACACTTCTGCCCCTTGTGACCGAAGTCGTCAGCACCCTGGTGACGGGGCGTCGGCATTGCCGTTTTCCGGCGCTCGTGAGCTCGGTCACAGACATGCCGAATTACGTCGCAGAAAGAATTCTTCGCCGGGCTTGAGCCACGCGGCGAGAGGGCGGCGGACGAGTCGGCCTGTACGCCGGGTTCTGTCTCCCGGGGCCCTTGCGGGCCGCGGGGAGGCGGCCATCCATCTAGGGCTGCCGTTGCCGGCAGCCTCGTGCGGTCCACCCGCGGACTCGGGCGGGCAGCCCTCGATCATCCGCGCAGGGCCGTCCGAGGACGGCCCCTCTTGACCTTGCTCCAGGTGGGGTTTACCTAGCCCTCCGAGTCACCTCGGAGGCTGGTGGTCTCTTACACCACCGTTTCACCCTTACCGGCGCCTTGCGGCACCGGCGGTCTGCTTTCTGTGGCACTGTCCCGCGGGTCACCCCGGGTGGGCGTTACCCACCACCCTGCCCTGTGGAGCCCGGACGTTCCTCGGGGAGGTCCGAAGACCCCCACGCGACCGCCCGGCCGGCTCGTCCGCCGTGCCGACCATGCTACCCGTCCGGCACGGCGCTCCGTCCCCGGCCACGGCCCCCACCGGTTCCTTGACCTTGCCGCAGCGTCAACGTTTCTACTTGTCGCCATGGAGACGGGAAGAAGCACACTCACCGGGCGTCCGGCATGAGGATCGGCGAGCTGGCGGCGCTGGCCGGCGTCAGCACCCGCACCGTGCGCCACTACCACCACCTGGGGCTGCTGCCCGAGCCCGAGCGCCGGGCCAACGGCTACCGGGAGTACGGGCTGCGCGACGCCGTCCTGCTGTCCCGGGTACGGCGCCTCACGGAGCTGGGGCTGGGCCTGGACGAGGTGCGCGACGTACTGGCCGAGGACGCCGGACGCGAGCTGCACGAGGTACTGACCGAGCTGGACGCGGACCTGGCCCGGCAGGAGGCGGACATCCGCGAGCGGCGGGAGCGGCTGCGCACGCTGCTGCGCCGGGCCGAGGAACACGGCGGCCTGCCCGCCGAGGGGCCGGTGTCGGAGGAACTGGCGGACGTCTTCGGGCGGATGGCCCGCGCCTCGGCCGCCCGGCCGGGCCCGGAGCCCGCGATGGCCGCGCAGGAACGGGAGCTGATGGCCATGTTCGAGTCGATGGGCACGGCGACGGCGGAGGTGTCGACGCTGCTCGGCACGGCACTGGACGACCCCGAAGCGATGGACCGCGCGTACGAGGTGTACGCGCTGCTGGACGAGCTGGCGGAGGCAGACGTGGACGACCCCCGAGTGGCACGGGCCGCACAGGCGATCTGCGACTCCCTGCCGGACCACGTGGCCGCCGAGCTGGCCGCCGGGGCGCAGGAGGCGCTGGCCGCCGAGGAGGCCCGGCCGGGGGACGCGGCCGGGGCCCAGGCCCTGATGGAGGTCTTCTACGCGCACTTCGCCCCGGCCCAGGCCGCTGCCGTCCGGCAGGCCATCCGGCTCTTCACGGAGCGTGCGCGATGAACCGGGGGCACGTGCTGCGCCTGCTGCTCGCGCACGAGGGCCGCTGGCTGGCGAGCCTCGTGCTCTGGGCAGCACGGCGGCAGGACGGAGCCGGGCCGGGGGTGCGCGCCTTCGGATACTCGCGGCCGCAGGCCCCACTGGTGCTGGGCTTCGCCTTCGTGTGCCTGGTCGAGACGGTCGGGGTGTCCTTCCTGCTCGCCGACTGCCCCACCCTCCACTGGATCCTGCTCGTCCTGGACGTCTACACGGTCCTGATGGCGCTCGGGATGCACACCGCCGCGGTCACCCGGCCGCATCTGCTGGGCCCCGAGGTGCTGCGCGTACGGAACGGCGCGCGGCTCGACGCCGCGATTCCCGTGGCGCTGATCGCCACCGTCCGGCGCGACCTCCGCTTCCCCAACGGGAAGCCGCCCGCCGGCGTCCTGGAGGCCGCCATCGCCGGGCAGACGACGGTGACGGTGGAGCTGTCCGAGCCGGTCACGGTCGTACGACGGTTCCTCGCGCCGCCCGAGGAGGTCCGTACGGTCCGGTTCCACGCGGACGACTCACGGGCGGCGGTGACGGCCCTGCGCGAGGCGGCCGAGGCGGCACGGGAAGCGGCCGACGCCGTACGGGAGTCGCGTACCGCCGAGCCGGAGCCGGCCGGCCCCTGAAGGCGCGGCCTCAGGCCGGTACGAAGCGGACCGGCTCGCGGCCCGGATCGGCCGCGGTGAGGCGGACGCGCAGGGGGCGGCCGAGGGGCAGCGGCGGGGCATCGGGGGCGGCGTCCACCCGGCCGACGACCGCCGGGGCACAGAGGTGGACGGTGCCCCGGCGGGGCCGGTCCGGGTGGACGTCGACGACGTAACCGTCGAAGAGGTCGCCGACCCGGTCCCGCAGGACGGCCGCCTCGACCAGGTCCACGCACTCCCGCTCGACGCGGTGGGCGCGCCGCCCGCCCGCCGCCATCTCCTCCGGCAGTGCGGGCAGCGCCGCCCGCACCCACTCCGGCGGGTCCTCCCCCGCGGCCGCCGACACACACAGCTCGGCGACGTACCGGTCGACGAGACGGCGCAGCGGCGCGGTGGCGTGGGCGTACGGCGCGGCGATGGCGGAGTGCAGGACGTCGCCGGGTGCGGGCGGCGTGCCGTCGAAGGCCGTGTAGCCCGCGCCGCGCAGCAGGGAGGTGCACTCCTGGAGGAACGCGGCGTGCGTGGGGAGGTGCGGGTCGAGGCCCCTGATCAGCTCCGCGTACGAGGTGTGGTGCGGCCAGTCGATGCCCAGGGCCCGGGCGGTGCGGCGCAGCCGGCCGACCGCGCCGTCCGGGGGCGGGGACTCCTCCGGCGCGAACGGGGTGGCGAGGTTCGGGGACGGCAGGGTGCGGAGGATGCCGGTGCCCGCTTCGAGCATGAGGCTGGCCGCCGCCATGCCGGTGAGCAGCGAGAGCTGGGCGTTCCAGCCGTCGGCGGGCAGCGGGGCCCGGTAGTCGAGGCGGTAGCCGCCGTCCCGGGCCACGATCTCCTGCTCGGGCACGTTGAGCGAGACGCCGCCGCGGTCCCGTTCGCGCTCCTCGCGGAGCTGACCGATGTCGCGGAGGAGGGAGAGCGGTTCGGCGGCCGTGCCGGACTCGATGGCGCGCTGCACGCCCTCGTAGTCGAGCCGGGCGCGGGAGCGGACCACGGCCCGGCGTACGTCGGTGCCGACCAGCGCACCGTACTCGTCCAGGTCGAGCCGCCAGAGGACCGCGGGCCGATCTTGGTCGGGCAGCAGGCTCGCGGCGCCCTCGCCGAGGACGGGCGGGTGCAGGGGCACGCGCCCGTCGGGGAAGTACAGGGTCGTCACGCGGCGGTGCGCCTCGGCGTCCAGTGCGCTCCCGGGGGCGACGAACGCGGCGACGTCGGCGATGGCGTAGTGCACGCGGAAGCCGCCCGGTTCCCGCCGGGCGAGGTACATCGCCTGGTCGAGGTCGGTGGCGCCGGGCGGGTCGATGGTGAAGAGCGGGAGGCCGGTGGCGTCCTCGGCCGGCATCCGGGGGCTCCGTGCGGCGCGGTCGGCCTCCGCCACGGCCTCGGGCGGGAAGTCCGCCGGGATCTCCAGGCGCGTCCGCAGTTCCCGCAGCGCGTCGCAGAGCGGGGCGGTGTCCTCCAGCGATTCGTCGGTCACACGCATCGGGCGACGGGGCATGGCACGAGACTAGGACAAATCCCCTCCGGGCACCGTCAAGCGCCGGCATGGCGACGGCATAGGGTTCACGGGGGCCGCCCGTGAGGCGCGGCCCGCTCTCGTGCCCGTACCGCCGTAAGGAGACCGACCGTGCTCACGCTGCTGCCGCCGTCCGAGGGCAAGGCCGAAGGACAGGACGGCGCGGCCCCGCTGGACGTGGCCGCGCTGTCGCTGCCGGGCCTCGCGCCCGCCCGGGAGGCCGTGCTGACCGAGCTGGTCGAGCTGTGCGCGGCGGACGCGGGCAAGGCGCAGGAGGTGCTGGGCCTGAGCGAGGGCCTGAAGGGCGAGGTGGCGAAGAACGCCGGGCTGCGCACCGCCGGCGCCCGCCCGGCGGGCGAGATCTACACCGGCGTGCTGTACGACGCGCTCGGCCTGGCGACGCTCGACGAGAAGGCGCGGCGGCTGGCGGAGCGGTCGCTGCTGGTCTTCTCCGGACTGTGGGGCGCGGTGGGCATCGCCGACCGCATCCCGTCCTACCGGTGCTCCATGGGCATCAAGCTGCCCGGAGCGGGCGCGCTCGGGGCGTACTGGCGCGGGCCGATGGCCGAGGTCATGCCCGCGGCGGCCGGGGACGGCCTGGTGCTGGACCTGCGCTCGTCGGCGTACGCGTCGGCCTGGAAGCCGAAGGGCGAGGTCGCCGAGCGGACGGCGACGGTGCGGGTGCTCCAGTCGAAGATCGTGAACGGGGTGGAGAAGCGCTCCGTGGTCAGCCACTTCAACAAGGCGACCAAGGGCCGGATGGTCCGCGACCTGCTCTCCGCCGGGCTGGAGCCGGCCACCCCCGAGGAGCTGGTGGAGGCGCTGCGCGGGCTGGACTACGCGGTCGAGGCACAGGCCCCGGCGAAGGCCGGCAGGCCGTGGTCGCTGGACGTCATCGTCACCGAGCTCTGACCGGAGCCCAACGGAAGCAGCTCCGCACGTTGCAGCATGCGCAACGCGCGTTGCGAAGAGTGCGGCCGAGGCGCACTATGAACCCGTGACTAGTGCTGCCTCTGCTTCCGCCGTTCCCGAGCGTTCCGTCCTCGGGCTCGCCCCCGTCGTCCCCGTCGTCGTCCTGGAGGACGCCACCGACGCCGTACCGCTCGCCCGCGCGCTCGTCGCGGGCGGCCTGCCCGCGATCGAGGTGACGCTGCGTACCCCGGCGGCGCTGGACTCCATCCGGGCGATCGCGGCCGAGGTCCCGGACGCGGTGGTCGGCGCGGGCACGGTGATCACGCCCGCGCAGGTCACCGAAACGGTCGCGGCCGGCGCCCGCTTCCTGGTGAGCCCGGGCTGGTCGCCGCGGCTGCTCGGCGCGATGCAGGACTCCGGCGTGCCGTTCCTGCCCGGCGTCTCCACGACGTCCGAGGTCGTGACGCTGCTGGAGGAGGGCATCACGGAGATGAAGTTCTTCCCGGCGGAGGCCGCGGGCGGCACGCCGTACCTGAAGTCGCTGGCCTCGCCGCTCCCCCAGGCCCGGTTCTGCCCCACCGGCGGAATCAAGGCCGCCAACGCGCCGGAGTACCTCGCCCTGCCGAACGTCGCCTGCGTGGGCGGCACGTGGATGCTCCCGGCGGACGCCGTACGCACCAAGGACTGGGACCGGGTCGCACGGCTGGCGACCGAGGCGGCGGCGCTCGGCGCCTGAAGGGGCGCCCGGAGGGGCGCACTCTCAGGGGCGCGGGGAACTGCGCGCGCAACCACCGCGGCGGCGCGGCCGCGTGGCGAGACATGCCCCGCCACGGTGGGCATTGCAGTGGCCGACTGCGGCCGCGTCGTGGCTGGTCGCGCAGTTCCCCGCGCCCCTGGCGGCTGCGCCGCCTACCGCAGGTGAGACGTGTCGTTCAGCAGCCGCAGCGACGCGTTCCCGTCCGCGTAGTACGCGATCGCCGACAGCGACGCCGCGGAGAGCTCCATCCGGAACAGCGACTCCGGCGGGGCGCCCAGCGCCAGCCGTACCAGGGTCTTGACCGGCGTCACGTGGGTGACCAGCAGGACCGTCTTCCCGGCGTACCGGGCCCGGAGCTTGTCCCGGGTGAGCCCGACCCGGCGGGCCACGGCCGCGAACGACTCGCCGCCGCCGGTCGGTTCCGCCTTGTCGGAGGCCAGCCAGGCGTTCAGGTCGGCCGGGTGGCGCTCGCGCACCTCGGAGAAGGTCAGGCCCTCCCACGCGCCGAAGTCCGTCTCGCGCAGCCCGTCCTCGATCCGCACGTCCAGACCCAGCCGGGCCGCGATCGCCTCGGCGGTCTCCCGGCAGCGGCGCAGCGGGGAGCTGACGATCGCCTGGACCGTGCCGCGTACGGCGAGCGCGGCGGCCGCCTCGCGGGCCTGCAGGCGGCCGGCGGCGGAGAGTTCGGGGTCCGAGCCGCCGCTGCCGGAGAACCGCTTCTCCGGGGTCAGCGGGGTCTCGCCGTGCCGCAGCAGTACGAAGGTGGTCGGCGCGCCCAGGTCGGCGGGCACGGCCCAGCCGGACGGCGGGGTGGCCGTGGCGGTGCCGGCGTCCCGCGGCTCGGCGGTCGCCCCCGAGGCGGGGGCGGCACCCGCGGCCTCGTCGGCCTCCGCGACCGCGGTGTCCGCGGCCGTCGCGCCCGCCGGCCGCCGCGGTCCGGAGGCGAGCGCCGCCTTCGACATGCCCGGCTCCCACTGGCGGCCCGCGGCGCCCGCGTCCATCGCCTCGTTGGCGAGGCGGTCGGCGTGCTTGTTCTCCTTGCGCGGGATCCACTCGTACGTGACCCGGTCCGGCGGGAAGACCGCCTTGGCGGTGGCCGCGAGCGGCTGCATGTCCGGGTGCTTGATCTGCCAGCGGCCGGACATCTGCTCGACGACCAGCTTGGAGTCCATCCGGACCCGGATCTCCGCCTCCGGGTCGAGGGCGTGGGCGGCGCGCAGACCGGCCACCAGCCCCTTGTACTCGGCGACGTTGTTCGTGGCCGTACCGAGGAACTCGGCGGCCTCGGCCAGCGTCTCGCCGGTCTCGGGGTCGATGACGACGGCGCCGTACCCGGCGGGCCCGGGATTGCCCCGCGACCCGCCGTCCGCCTCGACGATGAACGTACGCCGCATCGCGGCTTACAGGCCCGAGTCGGGCGTACGGACCAGGATGCGGCTGCAGTTCTCGCAGCGCACGACCTTGTCGGCAGCGGCGGCCCGCACGTCGTTCAGCTCGGTGATGTCCAGCTCCAGGCGGCAGCCCTCGCAGCGGCGCTGGTAGAGACGGGCGGCACCGACGCCACCCTGCTTCTCGCGCAGCCGGTCGTAGAGCTTGAGCAGGTCGGCCGGGACGTCGGCGACGGTCAGCTCCCGCTCCTTGGTGACCGTGGCGGCCTCGCCGTCGATCTCGGCGTACGCGGCGTCCCGGCGCGCGACGGCGTCGGTGACCTTGGCCTGGATGGCCTCGACCCGCTCGGACAGCTCGGCGACGCGCTCCTGCGCGGACTCGCGGCGCTCCATGACCTCCAGGACGACCTCTTCCAGGTCGCCCTGGCGCTTGGCCAGCGAGGCGATCTCGCGCTGGAGGTTCTCCAGGTCCTTCGGCGAGGTGATCGCGCCCGAGTCGAGCCGCTGCTGGTCGCGGGCGGCGCGCTGGCGCACCTGGTCCACGTCCTGCTCGGCCTTGGTCTGCTCGCGGGCGGTGTCGCTCTCCTCGGTCTGCGCGGCGACGAGCAGGTCGCGCTGCTGCGTGAGGTCGCCCTCCAGGGTCTGGAGTTCGGCCAGCTCGGGGAGGTTGTTGCGCTTGTGCGCGAGCTGGGTGAGACGGAGGTCCAGGGACTGGACGTCCAGGAGGCGGATCTGGTCTGCGGGCGCGGCGTTCAGTTGGGGGCTCCAAGGGATTCGTCTGAGGTGCGGGAGGCCGCGTGGGCGGTCCAGGGGTCGGTGACCGTACGGGAGACGTGCGTGCGCAGGTCCCAGCCGTGCCGGTCGGAGATCTCGTCGAGCTGCGCGGCCGCCTGCTCGCACCACGGCCACTCGGTGGCCCAGTGCGCGGCGTCCAGCAGCCCGAGCGGGCTCTTCTGGGTGGCCTCGGAGGCCGGGTGGTGGCGCAGGTCGGCGGTGAGGAAGGCGTCCACGCCCGCCGCGCGCACGTCGTCGAAGAGGCTGTCGCCGGAGCCGCCGGAGACCGCGACCGTACGGACGGTGCGGTCCGGGTCGCCCGCGACGCGGATGCCCTGCGCGGTGGCCGGCAGCCGCTCGGCGGCGTACCGGGCGAAGTCGCCCAGCGGCATCGGATGACCGAGTTCGCAGATCCGGCCGAGGCCGCGGCGGCCCGCGTGGTCGCTCGCGTCCGGCACGAGGGGGCGCAGCACGCGCAGGTCGAGGGCGCCGGCGAGGGCGTCGGAGACGCCGGGGTCGGCGGTGTCGGCATTGGTGTGCGCGACGTGCAGGGCGATGTCGTTCTTGATCAGTGTGTGCACGACCTTGCCCTTGAAGGTGGACGCCGCGACCGTCGTGGTCCCCCGCAGGTACAGCGGGTGGTGGGTGACGAGCAGGTCGGCGCCGAGCTTCACGGCCTCGTCGGCGATCTCCTGCACCGGGTCGACGGCGAAGAGCACGCGCTGGACGGGGGCTTCGGGGTCGCCGCAGACGGTGCCGACGGCGTCCCACGCCTCTGCCCGCTCGGCGGGCCACAGGGCGTCGAGGGCGGAGAGGACTTCAGACAGTGCGGGCACGGGGGAAGGTTACCTCCCACCCGCCGCCGAACGCCCAGCCGCGGTGGCCGCGGGACACCGGCCGCACCCGCGGCCGGACCGCGGAGGGGCGCGCGCGGTCCCGGCCCGGCGGCACCCGTCGGCACATACGTCGCACTGTTCGCAGGCGAATCGGACACCCGCCACTCATACGCGTGAAGTGGTCCATCACTCGTTGATCGGCAGGAAGTGCGAAAACTAGCTTCTTTCGTGACTGGAGGTGACCATTCGATGACAGCCTGTGCCACCGAGCAGGTCAGGACCGACGGGAAAAGCGTCCGGACCAGCGGGAACGCCGCCGGAACCGGCGGCCACACCGAGGACTTCACTGTCACGGAGAGTGCCGCTCCCGGTGCGCCGGGACACCCCGGCCTCAGGAGCCTCACCGGACCGCCCCACCGCCCCGCCCCGCTGACCCTCGCCGCCGACGGTTCGTACGCCGCACGGCTCGTTCCCGCCCCGGGCGGCGGCTGGTTCCCCGAGCGCTGGACGCTGGACGGCTGCGAACCGTACGCCGTACCGCTCCCCGGCCGCCGGCCCGAGCGCCCGGACAGCGCGCTGCTGCCGCTCAAGGACGGCCGGGTGCTGATCGTGCGCCGCGCGGAAGGCCACAGCACGGTCGCCCTCCTCTACCCCACCGGCCCGGGCACCGGTGAGCTCCCGCTGGGCGGCGTGGAGACCGAGGAGCTGACGCTGCTGCCGCCCGCCCCCTGCGGCACGCTGGCACACGCCCTCGCCCCCGTGGGCGGCGACGGAGCACGCCGGGCAACCGCGGTCTGGCTGCTGCACGGCGGCGACGGGCCGCAGCGGATCGCCCTGGTCCCCGGGCGCTGCACCGGCGGCGCCTGGCTGGACCGCGAGGGCCGGCTGCTCGCCCTGGACCGCGAACTGGACGGGCTGACCAAGACCGTCGCGGTCGACCTCGGCCGGGGCGGCGGGGTCAGCCCGCTGCTGGAGATCACCGAGCGCAGCAACGACCGGCTGCTGCTGGCCGACCCCGACAGCGGCCTGGTGCTGCTGCGGTCGGACGCGCCGGGGTACGACCGGATGGGCTGGGGCGTGCTGGGCAGCACGCTCCCGGTGCGGTTCCCCGAGGCGCTGCACGCCGCGGACGCCGCGCTGACCCCCTTCGCCGTGCAGCCGGGTCAACTGCTGGCCCCGGAGAGCTGCGCGGTCGCCTTCCGGGTGGACTCGGCGGCCGGCACCTGGCTCGCCGCGTGGCGGCCTGCGGAGAGGCGGCTGCGGCAGCCGGCCGCGCCGGTGGGCTGGCTGCCCGGCACGGGCCACTGGACGCCGGCGGGCGAGCTCCGCCTGCCGTACGCGACGCCGGGCGTCCCGTGCGGTGTGGCGCGGGCCGGGGTGCCGTGGGACGCGACAGCCGGCGCCCCGTCGGCGGGCCCCGCGGACGCGCCGGTGACGTCGTCGGCCGCCCTCGCGGTACCGGCCGGGGCGCGGGCCCCCGAATCGCACTCGCAACGACTGAGACGGTTCTCCTGGAACACCTCGGCCGCGCTGCCGCCCACCGCCGGAATCCGCACCTCCCCCTTGGCGCATCCGAACGGCTGCACAACATCCACACATTCGAGCCCGGCGGAGCGGGAACCGTACGAAAGCGCGGCGCATCCTCAACCCTGCAGGCCAGTGCCGCTGCAACAAGCGCCACTGGCGGCCCGGGAGGCCCGGTAGAGCGAGAATGAGCGCCCCGTTAGAATTTGCAAGGGGCTACGCAGCCGGTTGACCCGGCCACCGACGGTGATGCCCGGGGGCATCCCCGGCGGAGCTGGGGGAGGTCCCGACGCGTACACCTGTAAGCGATCTGACGGAGTGACACTTTCCATGTCCGAAGCCCGAACCGAAACGACCGAGGCGCGCCCGCAGCAGGGTTCCGCCCAGGCCGCCCCGGCCGCAGGCTCCGGCAAGCACCGCGGCCCGGCGGCGAGCGAGGACGCGGCGGCGTCCAGCGCCGGGCGGCACCGCCGGCCTTCGAACTCCTGGAACGCCTGAGCGGAAAGCCCGGGCAGTACCGAGACGGCCGTGGCCGCCACGAGAGAGGTCTCCCGTGGCGGCCACGGCCGTCGTGCGGCACGGACCGCAGCCCCGAAGGGCGGGCGGCTCAGCCCTTCTTGAGGCCCAGCACCTCCGCCGCCGCGAAGTTCTCCCCCGGCGCCCGGCCGGCGAAGTACGGCGACAGCGCCGCGTCCAGCTCCTCGTACGTGAAGACGTCCTTGGCGGTGTCGAACTGCGCCGCCACCCGTGGCCGCTCGACGAGCGCGACCATGCCGCCGTGCACGACGAAGACCTGGCCGTTGACGCCGCCCGCCGAGGGCCCGGCGAGATAGCCGACGAGCGGGGACACATGCTCGGGTGCCAGCGCGTCCAGGCCGCCCTCGCCCGACTCCCCGAAGCCCGCGAAGACGTCCTCGGTCATCCGGGTGCGGGCCCGCGGGCAGATGGCGTTGGCGGTCACCCCGTACTTGGCCAGCGCCGCCGCCGTCGAGGTGGTCAGGCCCACGATGCCGCCCTTGGCCGCCGCGTAGTTGGGCTGCCCGGCGGAACCGGCGAGGAACGCCTCGGACGAGGTGTTGACGATCCGGCCGTACACCGGGGCGCCGGCCGCCTTGGACCGCGCGCGCCAATGGGCGGCGGCGAAGCGCGTCGTATTGAAGTGCCCCTTCAGGTGCACACGGATGACCGAGTCCCACTCGTCCTCGGTCATCGAGAAGACCATCCGGTCCCGCAGGATGCCCGCGTTGTTGACCAGGATGTCCAACGATCCGTAGGTGTCCACGGCCAGTTCCACGAGGGCGCGCGCCGTCTCGAAGTCGGCGACGTCCCCGAGGTGCGCGGTGGCCTGCCCGCCCGCGGCCCGGATCTCGGCGGCCACTTCCTCGGCGGGCGCCGCCGAGGCCTCGCCCGAGCCGTCCCGCCCCGGCTGCCCGTAGTCGTTGACGATCACATGCGCGCCCAGCCGGGCGAGTTCGAGCGCCTCGGCCCGGCCCAGGCCGCGGCCCGCGCCGGTGACGACGGCCGTCCTGCCGTGCAGCACCATCCGTGCCTCCCGTTGTCCGTGCCGCCCGCCGGCCCTGTCCCCGGCCGGGCGGGCGCCTCACAGTTCGATGCAGGTGCGCAGCGCGGTACCGGTACGCATCTGCTCCAGCGCGTCGTTGATACCGGCGAGCGGCACCCGGTGGGTGATGAGGTTCTCCAGGTCTATGCGGCCGGCCCGCCAGAGGGCGATGGCGCGCTCGTAGGACCGGACCACGTCGCCGCCCCCGTACAGCGAGGGCAGGACGCGCTTCTCGTCGAAGAACAGCTCGAACATGTTGACCTGGAAGAAGTCGTCCATCGCGCCCGCGCCGACGATGCAGAGCGTGCCGCCGCGCCGGGTCGTCTCGTACGCGGTGCGGGCGGTGGCGGACTTGCCGACGACCTCGAAGACGTAGTCGAAGCCCTCGCCGCCGGTGATCCGCTGCTTGGCGTCGGCCAGCTCATCGGGGGCCACCGCCTCGGTCGCCCCGAAGCGCAGCGCGGCCTCGCGGCGCGCCTCCACCGGGTCCACCGCGACGATCTGCGCGGCGCCGCTCGCCCGCGCGCCCTGGATGGTGGAGATGCCGACGCCGCCGCACCCGATGACGGCGACCGACGAACCGGCCTCGACCTCGGCGGTGTTCAGGGCCGCGCCGAGCCCGGTGGTCACGCCGCACCCGATGAGCGCGGCGATGTCGTACGGCACGTCGTCGGGGACCGGCACCGCGCAGTTCGCCGCGACCACGACCTCCTCGGCGAACGTACCGGTGCCGGCGAAGCCGAAGACGTCCCCGCCGGGGCGCTTGAAGTTGGGGGTGCCGGCGTTCATGAAGCCGGCCAGGCACAGATGGGTCTGGCCGCGCCGGCAGGACGGACAGCCGCCGCAGGCGGGCAGCCAGCACATCAGCACCCGGTCGCCCTGCGAGAGCCCGGTGACGCCGTCCCCGACGTCCACGATCTCGCCCGCGCCCTCGTGCCCGGGGACGAAGGGGGCGGGCTGCGGCAGCACGCCGTTCATCGCGGAGAGGTCGGAGTGGCACAGCCCGGTGGCCCTGATCCGGATCCGCACCTTCCCCGGCCCGAATCCGACGGCCTCCACGTCGTCGAGGACTTCGAGCTTGTCCTGCCCTGTCTCGTGCTGTACGGCTGCGCGCATCTGCGGCTCCTCTGCGTACGGTCGGTACGGAAGGTGCGGTGGTGCGGGTGGCTCGTGGGTGCGGGGTCACGGACGGCCGGACAGCCGGCGGCGGCAGCCGGCGGCCCGGGTCAGGCGTGCTCGACCACGGTGTCGCCCAGTACCGGCGCGTCGTCGCGGTCCGGCGCGGTGACCGAGACCTGGACGCTCCCGGGCCCGGGGGTGTCGCGCCACATGCGGATGCGCAGCGGCTCGCCGGGGAAGACCACGCCGGCGAACCGGGTGGCGTAGCTGCGGACCCGGCCGACGTCCCCGTCCAGCACCGTGTCGACCACCGCCTTCAGCGTCACGCCGTACGAGCAGAGGCCGTGCAGGATCGGCTTGTCGAAGCCGGCGAGCGCGGCGAACTCCGGGTCGGCGTGGAGCGGGTTCCAGTCGCCGGAGAGCCGGTACAGCAGGGCCTGGTCGGGCCGGATCAGCCGGGTCACCGTGCGGTCCGGCGCGCGCTCGGGCAGCTCCAGGCGGCTGGACGGGCCGCGTTCGCCGCCCCAGCCGCCCTCGCCCCGGACGAAGATCTGGGTGTCGCTGGTCCAGAGCGGGCCGTCCTCGTCGGCGGTCTCCGAACGCAGCACGATCACCGCGGCCTTGCCCTTGTCGTAGACGGCCGGGACGGTCGCGGTCTGGCGGGCCGCGCCCTTGAGGGGGATCGGCCGGTGCAGGGTGATCTTCTGGGCGCCGTGCAGGACGGCCGCGAGGTCCACGTCGATGCCGGGGGACGAGAGCCCGCCGACGACGGCCATGCCGGCGCCCGCGACGGTGGCGAAGCTGGGCAGGACGTGCAGCCGGCTCTCCAGGGTGTAGCGCAGCTCGTCGGGGTCGGTGGCGGCGGCGGGCCGCTCCTCCGTGGCGGCGCCCGCGCCGATGCCGAGGTGGTAGAGCTGGACGTCCTTGTGGTCCCAGGCGATCTCGGAGGTACGCGGCTCGGCGGCAACGGCCTTGTCGGCGTCGATGGGCATGGTGCGGGGCTCCTTCGCCGTGGTGCGGGTGTACGGGGTGGCGTGCGGAGGGCGGGGACGGCGGACGGCAGGACCCCGGCCGGGCGTCCGCACCGTCGGCCGGCCGGGGTCGTCAGCGGTCGGTGACGCGCCGGCGAGGCGGGACGCGCGGCACGTCGCGACGCCGCACAGCGCACTAGAACGCGTTCTACCGATGGGCCATGTATAGCCCATCCGGGCTCAGCCCGGAACCCCCTGACGCATCGTCAGATGCATCCCTCGCGCGCCCCGGCCGCCGCACCCGTGACATTTGTCCTTCCCGGCCGACGACATTCCCTTCTACCGGGATCACCCTCGTCTCCATAGATTCATGGACATGAGGACGACGGGGACAACGGGGACAACGGGGAGCGCCCGGGACGCCACGGCGGTGGCGTTCTCGGGCGTGGTGAAGACCTACGGCGAGGTGCGGGCCGTCGACGGGCTGGACCTCACGGTCCACCGCGGCGAGACCGTCGCGCTGCTGGGGCGGAACGGCGCCGGCAAGTCGACCACGATCAGCATGCTGCTCGGGCTGCTGCCGCCCACGTCGGGCGAGGTACGCCTGTTCGGCGGGGCTCCGGAGCGGGCGGTGCGCCAGGGGCGGATCGGCGCGATGCTGCAGGACGGCCGGCCGATACCGCGCGTGACGGTGCGGGAGCTGGTCGCCTTTGTGGCGGCCACGTATCCGAAGCCGATGGCGGTGCCCGAGGCGCTGGCGCTGGCCGGCCTGGAGGAGCTGGCCGGGCAGCGGGTGGACAAGCTCTCCGGGGGCCAGGCGCAGCGGGTGCGCTTCGCGGTGGCGCTGGCGGGCGATCCGGACCTGGTGGTGCTCGACGAGCCGACCACCGCGCTGGACGTCGAGGGCCGCCGGGACTTCTGGCGGGCGATGCGGGCGTACGCGCGCCGCGGCAACACCGTGGTGTTCTCCACGCACTACCTCACCGAGGCCGACGAGAACGCCGACCGGATCGTGGTCGTGGACCACGGCCGGGTGGTGGCCGACGGCAGCGGCGAGGCGATCAAGCGCACCGTCGGCGGCGCGCTGGTCTCCTTCGACCTCGCGGGCGCGCCCACCGACGGGCTGACCGAGCTGCCGGGGGTGACGTCCCTGGAGATACGGGGCGACCGGGCGCTGCTGCGGTCCGGCGACTCCGACGCGACGGTGCTCGCGCTGGCCCGGCTGGACCTCGTACGGGGCCTCCAGGTGGCCCCGGCCAGTCTGGAGGACGCGTTCCTCTCCCTCACTTCCTCCCGCACGGACGCCCGGGACGGCGGTCCGGCGGACAGTGGCACCGGTGCCCCGGAAGGCGCCGCCGCGGTAGGCGAAGGAGCCCTGCGATGATCGACTACATTCGGCTGGAGATCCGCCGGACCCTCCGCGACAAGGGCTTCGTCATCTTCGGCATCGGGATGCCGGTGGTGATGTACCTCCTGCTGACCAACATCGGCGTGGGCACGGGCAAGGACGCCGACGCCTGGAAGGTCACCGCCATGGTCGGCATGGCGTCGTACGGCGCGCTGGGCGCGGCGCTCGGCACCGGCAACGGCGTCGCGGAGGACAAGAAGCTCGGCTGGCTGCGGCAGCTGCGGATCACGCCGCTGTCCCCGGCCCGGGTGGTGGTGGGCCGCGGGCTGAGCGCCTCGGTGACGGTGCTGCCCGCGATCGTCGTGGTGCTGCTGCTGGGCGCGCTGGTCAACGGCGTACGGCTGTCGGCCGCGCAGTGGGCCGGACTGGTGCTGCTGCTGTGGCTGGGCACCACCCCGTTCACCCTGCTCGGCCTGGGCAACGGCTACCGCCTCTCGTCGCAGGCCGCCGGCATGGTGAACGCCGGGATGATGATGGTGCTGGCGATCATCGGCGGGCTGTGGTTCCCGGTCGGGGCGTTCCCCGGCTGGCTGGCGGAAATATCCCGCTGGACCCCGTCGAACCGCTTCGCGGACCTCGGCTGGAGCGTCACCGCGGGACACGGCCCGTCGGCGGGTACGGTCCTGGTGCTGGTGGCGTGGCTGGCGGCCTTCGGCGGCTACGCGGTGTACGCGTACCGGCGCGCGGCCCGGACCGCCTGAGGTGGGACGAGGCGGCGCCCCGGCGGTGCGCGTCCCGGAGTTCGAGGACGAGATGGCGGAACGGGACGGCAGGACCCGGAAGAAGGGCTGCGGCACGGGGCCCTCCTGGATGACCTGGGGGACGCGGAACGACGCGCGCATGGTCTTCCGGAAGGGCCCCACGGCCGCCACGTTCATGCCCTGGCTGGTCATGGGCGTGGGCGCGATCTCCAACACGATCAACGGGAAGGCCGGCAATCCCTGGGTGGCCGGAGCCGGCCTGCTGGTCTTCAACTCGCTCTACGTCGGGGTGGTGCGCACCGCCTTCAATCCCCGGGCCCGCGAGACCTGGGTGCCGTACGGCCTGCTGGCCGCGCTGGCCGCCGTGACGTACGCACTGGCGATCGTCTACGGCGGGGCCTGGACGCTGTTCTTCCCGCTGATGACGCTGGCCGCCGGCACCCTGCTGCGGGGGCGGGCGCTGTTCGTGGCGCTCTTCATCGCCAGCGCCTCGGCCGGCTCGCTCGCCGGCCACGGCAGCGGCGATCCCTGGGACGCCTCGACCATCGGCTACGGCACCTTCATCTCCGGCATGGTCACCTCGGCCGTCCTCGGCCTCTTCGAGGCCAACCAGCGGCTGCGGGCCACCGAGGGCGAACTGGCGCGTTCGGCGGTGGAGAAGGAGCGGCTGCGGTTCTCCCGCGACCTGCACGACCTGCTGGGGCACACCCTTTCCGTGGTCGTGGTGAAGGCGGAGGCGGTGCGCCGGCTGGCGCCGCGGGACGTGGACGCGGCGCTGGCCCAGGCCGCCGACATCGAGGCGGTGGGCCGGCAGGCGCTCACCGAGATCCGCGAGGCGGTGACCGGGTACCGCCAGGGCAGCCTGGCCACCGAGCTGGACCGGGCCCGCTCGGCGCTGGAGGCGGGCGGCATCGAGCCGGTCGTACGCCAGTCGGGGCCGCCGCTGTCGCCGCAGGCCGGGGCGTTGCTGGGCTGGGTGGTGCGGGAGGGGGTCACCAACGCCGTACGGCACAGCGGCGCGACCCGCTGCGAGATCGAGGTGCGCGTCGACAGCGACCGGGCCCGGCTGACGATCACCGACGACGGCCGCGGTCCCGTAGGCTCCGAGGCGCTCGCCGGGGACAGCGGCGGCACGGGCCTGACCGGGCTCGCCGAGCGGCTGGCCGCGGCGGGCGGCACGCTGGACGCGGGGCCCGACGGGCGGCGCGGCTTCCGGCTGGTGGCCGAGCTGCCCGAGGACGCGGGCGTACTGGCGGACGCGGAGGAGAGACCCGAGTGATCAAGGTCCTGCTGGCCGAGGACCAGGGGATGATGCGCGGCGCGCTGGCGCTGCTGCTGAACCTGGAAACGGACATGGAGGTGGTGGCCCAGGTACCGGCCGGGGACCGGATCGTCGACGCCGCGCTGGAGACCTCCCCGGACATCGCGCTGCTGGACATCGAGCTGCCCGGGCGCAGCGGCCTGGACGCGGCGGCGGACCTGCGGGAGGCGCTGCCGGAGTGCAAGGTGCTGATCGTGACCACCTTCGGGCGGCCGGGGTACCTGCGCCGCGCGATGGAGGCCGGGGCCTGCGGATTCCTGGTGAAGGACGGGCCGGTGGAGGAGCTGGCCGCGGCGATCCGGCGGGTGCTGGCCGGGGAGCGGGTCATCGACCCCGGGCTGGCCGCCGCCGCGCTGAGCGCCGGGCCGAACCCGCTGACGCCGCGCGAGCAGGAGGTGCTGACCGCCGCGGTGGACGGCGCGACGGTGGCCGACATCGCGGGCAGGCTGCATCTCTCCCAGGCGACCGTGCGCAACTACCTCTCGGCGGCCATCGGCAAGACCGGTACCCGCAACCGCATGGAGGCGGTACGGGCGGCCCGGCGCAACGGCTGGCTGTAGCCCGCGGGCCCGGCAGGATCCGGACGAGCGGCCCTACGCCTCCTCCCGCAGGTAGGCCTCGTACTCCTCCGCGCTGAGCAGCTCTGCGGTGCTGCCGCTGAACCGGCAGACGAGCAGCCAGCCGTCGCCGTAGGGATCGTCGTTGATCTGCTCGGGAGAGTCGGCGAGCGAGTCGTTGGCCGCCAGCACCGTCCCCGCCAGCGGCAGATAGACCTCACTCACGGCCTTGACCGACTCCAGCGAGCCGAAGGGGTCACCGGCGTCGAAGCGTTCACCCGTCTTGGGCAGTTCGACGTAGACGATGTCGCCGAGCTGCCGCTGCGCGTGGTCGGTGATGCCGATCGTGGCCCGGTCGCCCTCCAGGCGGAGCCACTCGTGGTCCTTGCTGTACGACAGGTCCGCGGGGATTTTCACCATGCCGATGACGGTGGCACTGCCGCCGCCGGGCCGACAAGGCGGAAACCGGGCTGCCGGTGCCCGCGGCGGAGGGGCCGCGCTCCGGTGCTCAGGTGCGCAGGTGGGAGGCGCCGTTGAGGTCGAGCACGGTGCCCGAGCTCCACTGCGCCTCCGGAGAGGCGAGCCAGCGGACCGCGGCCGCGACCTCGGCCGGCTCTGCGACCCGGCCGAACGGGCTCTGGGCGCGGATCGCGGCGCCCTGCTCGCCGGCCAGCCGGCCGCCGACCCGTTCGGTGTCGATGAAGCCGGGCGCCACGGATGCCACCGCGATGCCGTGCGGCGCGAGGGCGACCGCGAGGGACTGGCCGAGAGCGTGCACCGCGGCCTTGGTCGCGCCGTACGCGGGGTGGTCCGGCTCGCCGCGGAAGGCGCCGCGCGAGCCGACGTTGACGATGCGCCCGCCCGTGCCCTGCTCGATCATGCGCTGTGCCGCGCCGTGGCTCAGGTGCGCGGTGCCGAGCAGGTTGACCGCGACGTGCTGCTGCCAGGCGGCGGTCCAGTCGGCGTAGGAGGTGGTGGCGGGCGGGTGCGGGGTGTTGACCGCGGCGTTGTTCACCAGCACGTCGATGCCGCCGAGTGCGGCGTCCGCCGCGTCCACCAGCCCCGCGGCGCCCTCGGGGCCGGCGATGTCGGCATGCAGCAGGGCATGGCCGTCGCCGGGCAGCGCGGCCAGCGTCGCCTCGGCATCGGCCCGGCGCGAGCCGTAGTGCACGGCGACCCGGTCACCGTTCTCCGCGAAGGCGAGGGCGACGGCCCGGCCCAGGCCACGGGAGGCCCCGCTGACCAGGACGCGACGGCCGGTGGCGGGGAACCCCGTGGCGGGAGAGGCGGTCGAGGTCGATGCGGTGTCAGCCATGATCGCATCCTCTCGCACGGCCCCGGACGGCAGCGGACCGGGCGCGGGACCGACGGCCGCCCGCCGCCCCGCCGCGCGCCGCTCCACCGCCCCACCGCGCGCAGGCGTCAGCCGCGAAGGGGCGTCAGGCGCGAGCACGCGTCAGACGCAAGCAGGCGTCAGCCGCGAAAGGACGTCAGGCGCAAGCACTCGTCAGGCGCAAGCAGGCATCAAGTCCAAGCAAGCATCAGGCCCGAGCGCCGTCCCGCTTCGTGCGGCCCGGGAGGGAGAAGAGCATCAGCAGGACGCCGGCCAGGAGGACCACCGCGGCGACGCGGAAGGCGAGCGCGTACCCGTCGGCCAGGGCCACCCGGCCGCTGCCCGCGACCCCGGCCGCCGCCGTCGAGAGGATCGAAAGGCCGAGCGCGCCGCCCATCTGCCGCGAGGTGTTGATCAGCCCGGAGACCAGCCCGGCGTCGCCGGCCGCAGCGCCCGCCGTGCAGATCGCGGCGATCGGGGTGGCCGAGAGGCCCGCGCCGAGCGCCATCGTGATGCCGGGGCCGAGGATCGTGCCGAGGTACGTCCCGTGCGCGTCCATCATCGACTGCCAGGCCATGCCGACGGTGGCGAGCAGCACGCCCGCCACGGCCACGGTCTTGGCACCGATCCGGGGCAGCGCCATCAGCCGGGGCGCGACCTTGGAGCCGATGACGATCGAGAAGGAGTGCGGAAGGAAGGACAGACCCGCCTGGAGCGCGCTGTAGCCGAGCACGTTCTGCGTGTACAGCGAGAGGAAGTACCACATGGAGAACATTCCCGCGCCGACCACGACCATCGCCGAGGTCGTCGCCCAGACCGAGCGCGGCCGGAAGACGCTCAGCGGCATCAGCGGCGCCGCCGAGCGGGCCTCGACCGCCACGAAGGCACCGAGCACGGCCAGCCCGGCGAGCAGCGGCAGCAGCGCGCCCGCGGCCGTCCAGCCACGCTCGCCGGTCTGCACGATGCCGTAGGCGACGAGCGCGAGGCCGCCGGTGACCAGCAGCGCGCCGGGCACGTCCAGCCGGCGGCGCCCCTCCTGCCGGCTCTCGGTCAGGCAGTAAGCGGCGCCGGCCAGTACCAGCGCGCCGATCGGCACATTGATCAGCAGCACCCAGCGCCAGGACAGGAACTGCGTGAGCAGCCCGCCGACCAGGCCGCCCGCCGCGCCGCCGCCCGCGCCGACCGCGGTCCAGGTGGCCACGGCCCGGGTGCGGGCCGGGCCCTGCGGGAAGGAGGTGGTGAGGATGGTGAGGGTGGCCGGGGCGAGCACGGCGGCGCCGATGCCCTGGACCGTCCGGGCGGCGATCAGCTGCCAGGGCTCCTGGGCGAGCCCGCCGCCCAGGCTGGCCGCGGTGAACAGCGCGAGACCGATGAGGAAGACCCGCTTGCGCCCGAAGAGGTCGGCGGCCCGGCCGCCCAGCATCAGGAACCCGGCGAAGGTGATCACGTACGCGTTGACCACCCACTGCAGGCCCAGCTCGCTCAGGCCGAGCGAGGACCGCATCGAGGGCATCGCGACGTTCACCACGGAGACGTCGAGCACCACGAGGAACTGCCCCGCGCAGACCGCGAGCATCACCGCCCAGGCGGGCGGGGCCTTGCGGGCCGTGATTCTGGACGACTGCGGGTCGGTGGTCATGAGCGGGGGCATGCTGGTCATCGTGTCATCCGATGGATGCCCGGGGCATCGGATTATCTGCCCAATGGTCCCGGACCGGAGGTCCTAGGTCCACGGGCACCGGGACCGGGGCCGCACGTCCCGGGGCCGGCCGTCGGGCCGTACGGGGCAGGCCGTCGAACCGTACGAGGACCGGCAGGCGTGCGCGCTACGCCCGGCGCAGCAGCGTCACCACGGCGGCGCCGCCCAGCCCGATGTTGTGCGCCAGCCCCACACCGGCCCCCGGCACCTGCCGGGCACCCGCCTCGCCGCGCAGCTGCCAGGTCAGCTCGGCGCACTGGGCCAGCCCGGTGGCGCCGAGCGGGTGACCCTTGGAGATCAGGCCGCCGGAGGGGTTCACCACCCACCGCCCGCCGTGCGTGGTCGCCCCCTCCTCGACGAGCTTGCCGGACTCGCCGTCCGCGCACATGCCCAGCGCTTCGTAGGTGAGCAGTTCGTTGACGGAGAAGCAGTCGTGCAGCTCGACGACGTCGACGTCCTCGATGCCGAGCCCGCTCGCCTCGTACGCCTGCCGGGCCGCGGCGCGCGACATCGGCCTGCCGACGACGTCGATGCAGGAGCCGGACGCGAAGGACTCCTCGGTGTCGGTGGTCATGGCCTGCGCGGCGATCTCCACGGCCCGGTCCCCGAGGCCGTGCTCGCGGACGAAACGCCCGGAGACGACGACGGCCGCTGCGGCACCGTCGGAGGTCGGCGAGCACTGGAGCTTGGTGAGGGGCCGGTGGACGGTCCTGGCGGCGAGGATCTCCTCGACGGTGTACGCGTCCTGGAACTGGGCGTACGGGTTGTCCGCCGAGTGCCGGTGGTTCTTCGCGCCGACGGCCGCGAGCTGGCGGGCCGTGGTGCCGTACCGCTCCATGTGCTCGCGGGCCGCGTTGCCGAAGATCTGGGCGGTGGGCGGGGTCATCTCGAAACCGTGCCGGGCCGCCATCACGCCGTAGTGCCGGGCCACCGGCGAGGTACTGAAGTCTCCGGCATCCGCGCCGCCGCCGAGCGCGCCGCGCTTCATCTTCTCGAAGCCCAGCGCCAGCACGCAGTCGTTGAGCCCCGAGGCGACGAACTGCCGCGCCATCATCAAGGCCGTCGAGCCGGTCGCGCAGTTGTTGTTGACGTTGTAGACGGGGACGCCGGTCAGGCCCAGCTCGTAAGCGGCCCGCTGTCCGGCGGTGGACGCCTGGTAGCAGTAGCCCACCGGCACCTGCTCGACCTGCTCGTACGCGACACCGGCGTCCGCGAGCGCCGCGCCGCCCGCCTCCTTCGCCATGTCCCAGTACTGCCACTCCCGCGTCTCGGGCTTCTCGAACTTCGTCATGCCGACGCCGACGATGTACGCCTTGCCAGTCATACGTGTCCTCCGGGGGCTCAGATGATCGGGCGGGGCTCCGGGTCCCTGGGCAGCCCGAGCAGCCGCTCCGCGACGACGTTGAGCTGTACCTGCGTGGTGCCGCCCGCGATGGTCAGGCAGCGGGACATCAGGAAGCCGTGCAGCGCCCGCTCCCCCGCGCCCTCGCGCACCGCGCCCGCCGGGCCGAGGAGTTCGAGCGCCAGCTCGGCGACGGCCTGCTGGTGGCGGGTCTGGACGAGCTTGCGGACGCTGGCCCCGGCGCCCGGCTCCAGCCCGTCGACCTGCTGGAGGGTGGTGCGCAGCCCGATGCAGCCGAGCGCGTGCGCCTCGGCGGCCAGCTCGCCGACGCGGGCACGCAGTGCGCCGTCCGCATCGTCCGCGCCGGCCCGCGCGAGCAGCACTTCGAGGCCGGTGTCAAAGGTCATCTGGTCGGCCATGTGCACGCGTTCGTTGCCGAGGGTGTGCCGGGCGACCCGCCAGCCGTCCCCGGCCTCCCCCACCACCGCGTCCGCGGGCAGCAGCACGTCGTCGAAGTACACCTCGTTGAAGAGCGCGTCTCCGGTGATCTCCGTCAGCGGCCTGACCTCGATGCCCGGTGTCCTCATGTCGACGAGGAAGTAGGTGAGGCCCTTGTGCTTGGGCGCGTCCGGATCGGTACGGGCGAGCAGGATGCCGTACCGCGCCCACTGCGCCGCCGACGTCCACACCTTCTGCCCGTTGACCCGCCAGCCGCCGTCCGCGGTCCGCTCGGCCCGGGTCCGCAGCGACGCCAGGTCCGACCCGGCCTCCGGCTCGGAGAACAGCTGGCACCACAGCTGTTCGCCCCGGAGGGTGGGCAGCAGGTGGCGCTCCCGCTGCTCCGGCGTGCCGTGGCTGATCAGGGACGGCACCACCCACGTCGCGATACCCAGGTCGCTCACCTTCACCCCGGCGGCCCGCAGCTCCTCCTGCACGGCGAGCTGTCGCAGCGGACCGGCGCCGAGGCCGTACGGCTCGGGCAGGTGCGGCGCCGCGTAGCCGGTGGGCGCCAGGGCCCTGCGCGCCGCGGCCGGGTCGAGCCCCACGGCCGGTGCGATCGCCTCCCGGGCCTCGGCGCGGTGGGCGTCCGCCGCGGCCGGCAGCTCCATGCGCAGCTCGCGCCGGGCGCCCGCGGCGCCGTACCGGGCCGCGCGCTGCCGGTGCCCCGCCGGGCCGCCCAGCAACTGCCGCGCCACGATCGCCCGGCGCAGGTACAGGTGCGCGTCGTGTTCCCAGGTGAAGCCGGTGCCGCCGAGTATCTGGATGCAGTCCTTGGCGCAGCCGACGGCGGTCTCCAGGGCGGTCGCGGTGGCCAGCGCGCTCACCAGGCCGCGCACCTCGGCGGGTTCGTCCATGGCCCGCGCGGCGTCCCAGGCGAGCGCCCGGGCCTGTTCGAGCCGTACGAGCATCTCGGCGCACAGGTGCTTGACCGCCTGGAACTGCCCGATGGGCCGGCCGAACTGCTCGCGGACCCCGGCGTGCTCGGTGGCGGTGTGCAGCGCCCAGGCGGCGGTGCCGCACGCCTCGGCCGCGAAGAGGGTCCCGGCCAGGTCCCGGACCAGCCCGGTGTCGAGCGCGAGCAGCCGGTCGGCGGGGACGCGGGCCCCGGCGGCGGTGACCTCGGCGGCCGGCCGGGTCGGATCGGCCCCGGCCGGCACCCGGATGTCCAGCGCTTCGGCGTCCACCGCGAGCCAGACCGTCCCGTTCGCCGCGGCGGCCCCCAGCACCAGCACGTCCGCTTCCCCGCCGCCGAGGACCGGCGGGGCCGTGCCGTCCAGGACGTAGCCGTCCCCGGACTCGATCGCGGTCAGTCCGCCGGGCGTCAGTGCCACGGCCCCGACGCGCTCCCCCGCGGCGAGTTCCCGTACGAGGGCGCGTACCGGTTCGGCGCGGGCGCCGCGCCGCAGCAGTTCGGCGGCGAGCACGCCGGGAAGGTACGGGCCGGGGAGCGCGGCGCGGCCGGTCTCCTCCAGGACGACCGCGAGGTCCAGCAGTTCCCCGCCGCCTCCGCCGTACTCCGCCGGCAGTTGCGGACCGAGCAGTCCCTGCGCGGCCGCCTCCTCCCACCAGCCGGGCCGGCCGGCCCGTCCCGGCGCCGCGTCGAGCAGTTTCCGCCGGTCCTCGGGCGGCACGGCGCGGGTCGCCCACCCGCGCACCGCAGCGGCCAGCTCTCGGTGGTCCCGCGTGATTCCGATGCCCATGCCGGGCACAGTAGAACAGGTTCCAGTCGGACGGAAGACCAGAACTGACGGCCAGTCAGTTTTCGTCGGCGCCCCCCGCGCGCGCCGGGGAGGGCGGCGTGCGCCACGATGAGCGGGATGTACGCGCCGGTAACGGGTCTCCGGCGCCCGCCACCAGGAGGTAACCGATGACCGCCGCTCCCCAGCCGGAGACGCTCGCCGCGTTCGAGGCGGCGAAGGGCTTCATGCCCGTGGACGAGGGGCTGGCGCTGTACGCGGCGGCCGCCGAGGCCGGTGCGCTCGGGCTGCCGCTGATCGAGATCGGCACGTACTGCGGGCGCTCCACGCTGCTGCTCGCCGACGCGGCGCGGGCGGCCGGGGTCGCCGCGGTCACCGTGGACCACCACCGCGGCAGCGAGGAGCAGCAGCCCGGCTGGGACTACCACGACCCGGAGGTCGTCGACCCGGAGGTCGGGCGGATGGACACGCTGCCCGCCTTCCGCCGGACGCTGCACGCGGCAGGGCTGGAGGAGCACGTGCTCGCGCTGGTCGGGCGCTCCCCGCAGGCCGCGGCGCTGTGGCGGGCCCCGGCGGGCCTGGTCTTCATCGACGGCGGCCACACCGACGAGCACGCCACGGCGGACTACGAGGGCTGGGCGCCGCACGTGGCGCCGGGCGGCCTGCTGGTGATCCACGATGTGTTCCCCGACCCGGTGGACGAGTGGACGGGCCAGGCCCCGTACCGCATCTACCTGCGCGCGCTGAAGTCCGGCGCCTTCACGGAGGTCTCGGCGCACCGGTCGCTGCGCGTCCTGCGGCGGACCGGCGACGGGATCTGAGGGGCCCGATCGGGCCCGGTGCCGGACGCGCCACGGGCAGGAGCACCGGCTTCCGGCCGGGTGACGTTACGATCGCGCTGTGTCGAACGGCAGTACTCCCCCCACGTCCCGCCGCTACGCCCGCGCCTTCTTCCTCGTGCCGGCCGTACTGGCCGCCCTGGGCTGCGCCGGCTGCGGCGCCACCGGCGGCGGTACGGCGTCCGAGGGCAGGCCGGGCCCGGACCGGCCCGCCGCTGCCGGGCAGCACACTCCCGGCTCCGGGGCCGACGACGGCGATACGGCACACAAGGACGGCGAGGCGCGGAAGGACGGCAAGGACACGGGCCGGGAGCGCGGGCCCGCGGCCGGCGGCGGCCCGCTCAAGGGCAAGGTCGTGGTGATCGACCCCGGCCACAACCCCACCAACCGCGACCACACGGCGGAGATCGCGCGCCAGGTCGATGTCGGTAACGCCCGCAAGGAGTGCGACACGACCGGCACCTCCACCCGGGCCGGGTACGCGGAGGCCTCCTTCACCCTCGACGTGGCACGCCGCGCCCGCACGCTGCTGCGGAAGGAAGGTGTGCGCGTCGTCTTCACCCAGGACGGCGACCGCCCGTACGGGCCGTGCGTGGACGAGCGCGCCGAGATCGGCAACAAGGCCCACGCGGACGCCGCGCTCTCGATCCACGCGGACGGCGCCGGGACCGGGAACCGCGGCTTCCACGTGATCCGGCCCGGTGCGGTGCACGCCGGCGGCGCGGACACCCGGAAGATCACCGGCCCGTCGCGCGACCTCGCCGACCACGTCGTGGGCCGCTTCGTCGCGGCGACCGGCAGCGCACCGGCCAACTACATCGGTGACGGCAAGGGCCTGGACACCCGTACCGACCTCGGCGGGCTCAACCTCTCCCGGGTGCCGAAGGTCTTCCTGGAGTGCGGCAACATGCGCGACGCGCAGGACGCGGCGCGCCTCACCGACCCCGCGTGGCGCCAGAAGGCGGCCGCCGGCATCGCCGAGGGCATCACCGGTTTCCTGCGCCGCTGACGGCCGGCCGGCGCCGGGCGGCACCCGCGCGAACCGGCCCGTCCGGCGCCCGGAGGCCCCTCATAAGGGGACGAGACGGCCCAGCGGATGGGGCGGTAGGTTCCCCCTTACGATGGGGGGCCACCCCCGCGCCTCGCGCCGTGCGCAATCGGCGACAGCACGACCCATGACGAAAAACGGCAAAGGACTCCTTACGTGAACATCCGATCCCTCACACGAGGCGACGGCGTGGTGATCGGAGCAGCGGTGTTGCTGTTCATCGCCTCGTTCCTCGATTTCACCGGCAGCCCCGACTGCTCCGGCGAGATGGCCAAGTACTGCGCCGCCGCCGAGAGCTCGAACGCCTGGGACTCGCTCGCCACCGTCATGAGCATCTACCTGGCCGGTGTCATCGCTGCCGTGCTCATCGTCGTGAGCCGCGCGCTGCCGCAGCCGCGCAAGGTCGCCGGTCTGGACCTCGGACAGTTCGGTGTCGCGCTCGGCATCTTCGCGGCCTGGACGGCGTTCTGGACGATCATCAGCGTCGGCAGCGCGGGCCCCGGCATCATCATCGGCCTCATCGCCGCGCTGATCCTGGCCGCCGCCGCCATCGCCTCGCCGCTCGTCCCCGCGCTGCAGGCCAAGCTCATCACCGCCCCCGCCGCCTCGCCGTCCCCGTACCACACCGGCGCCAACGCCGGGTACGGCTACCCGGGCGCGCAGCAGCAGGTGCCGGGTCAGGGCTACGGCTACCCGGGCGGCCCGCAGCAGGGCGGCCAGCCCTCGTACGGCGGCCAGCCCCAGCCGACGCAGGGCGGCCAGGCCGGTCAGCCCGCGCCCGCCGCGACCGACCAGCAGACCGGTGCGCCGGCCGCCGACTTCGCGCCGTTCTGGTTCGCGGTTCCGGTCGCCCGCCCGCTGTACGGCGAGGACGGCAGCCCGACGCCGATCGCCGAACTGGCCCCCGGCACCTGGTACCTCGCGGTCGAGCAGCGCGGCCAGGCGCTGATCGCGCAGACCCAGGACGGCCGCCGCGGCCTCCTGCAGGACACCACCGGCATCCAGCGCGGCTGAGTCCGCGCGCCGACGGCATCGCACGGCCCCGTACCCACCGTTCGTGGGTGCGGGGCCGTTGCCATGGCCGCACCCGCCTCGTACAGTCGCCGCACGACATTCTGACGGTACGTCAGGAAGGATCGGCATGCGGCTCGGCCTGGCGCTCGGCTACTGGGGACGGGGCCCGGACCCCCGCCATCTCGACCTCGCCCGCGAGGCGGAACGGCTCGGCTACACCTCCGTATGGACGGCGGAGTCCTGGGGATCGGACGCGTTCACCGCGCTGACCTGGATCGCCGCCCACACCACACGCATCGAACTGGGCACCGGCATCGCGCAGATGGCGGCGCGCACGCCCACCGCCACCGCGATGCACGCGCTCACCCTGGACCACCTCAGCGGCGGCCGGGTGCTGCTGGGGCTGGGGCTGTCCGGGCCGCAGGTGGTCGAGGGCTGGTACGGCAGGCCGTTCCCCAAGAGTCCGCTGACCGCGACCCGGGAGTACGTCGACGTGGTACGCCAAGTGCTGCGCCGCGAGGGGCCGGTGACGCTGGACGGGCGGTTCCACAGCCACCCGTACCGCGGCCCGGACGGCACCGGCCTCGGCAAGCCGCTCAAGCCGATCACCCATCCGCTCCGCGCCGGCCTGCCGGTCCTCCTCGCCGCCGAGGGCCCGAAGAACATCGCCCAGACCTGCCGCATCGCGGACGGCTGGCTGCCGCTGTACTGGTCACCGCAGCGCACGGAGGTGTACGCGGCTTCCCTCGCCGACGCACCGGAGTCCTTCCGCATCGCACCCATGGCGCGGGCAGTGGTCTGTGACGACGTCGGCGAGGGACTGCTGCCGGTCAAGGCGATGCTGGGCTTCTACATCGGCGGAATGGGGCACGCCGGCAAGAACTTCCACGCGGACCTGATGGCGCGCATGGGGTACGAGGAGGAGGCCCGGCGGATCCAGGACCTCTTCAGGGAGGGGCGGCGGGAGGACGCGGTGCGCGCCGTCCCCGACGCCTTCGCCGACGAGATCTCCCTCGTCGGCCCGCGTGAACGCATCGCCGAGCGGCTGGAACTGTGGCGCGCGGGCCCGGTCACCGACCTCCTGGTCATGGCCCCGGACCCGCACACCCTGCGCGTACTCGCCGAGCTCAACTCCTAGGCGCGCGGTCCCCGGACACTCGGTCGCTAGCCGAAGCTCACCAGGCCCAGCCACTCGTCGAACAGGCCGCGGTCCCCCTCGACGGTGACCGTCGGGATGTCGTGCGGCAGCCGCCGGTAGAAGACCAGCAGGACGTCCGTCAGCGGGCCGCTGAGCGTGACCGCGGCCTGCTCGTCCGCGCCGGCCCGCCGCCAGTCGAGCCGGTCGCCGGTCAGGTCGATGATCCAGCGGGCGCCGGCCGGCCCGGCGTCCGTGGCGTGCAGGCGGACCGTGCGTCCCGGGCCCAGCAGCCGCACGAGGTCCGGCCGCCGCGCCAGCACCTGCGGGGAGGTGCCGATCTCCAGCCACTCCTCCAGCGTGTCCACGGCGACGTCCGGAGCGAGCCGGTACGCGGCGCCCGCCGCGATCGCCGCGTCCGCCCGGTGGATCACGATCTCGTGCGTGGCGCGCCGCGCCCAGAACCCCGCGGTCTGCTCGTCCACCCAGGTCCACACCCGGGCGTCCGGCCCGGCGTCCCGCAGCGCCGCGACCGCCAGCTCCGCGCCCTCGCCCAGCCAGGCGTCCAGCGCCGCCGGGTCCCCGTCCCCCGGTCCCCGGAAATCCGGTACGTCCTCATCGGGGACGACGTCCCGCGCCCGGGTCCGCACGGTCGTCCCCATCCAGCGGAGCGCTCCGCCGAGGTGCCGGGTCAGCTCGCCGATCGTCCATTCCGGGCAGGTGGGAACCGTCGCCTTCAGGTCCGCCCCCCGCAGTGCTTCCCGGAACAGTCCGGTCTGCACCAGAATCTCTTCGCAGTACCTCTCGTGCCCAAGGCGTGTCATACCCGCACGCTAGTGCGCTTCCCGGGCCCCCGCCCCGATTTTCCGGGGCGGGGCGATCAACGGCAGCAGTCCGGCTCCAGCCCCGCCGGGAGGCGCTCGCCGCCGAAGACGGCCGTGGTGGCCTCGTCGCCGCCGAGCGCCGCCACCGCCAGCAGCAGGGAGCCCGCCGTCCACGACGTCAGCTCGCGCGGCCAGATCGCGTCGTCGTCGAAGACATAGCCGGTCCAGTACATGCCGTCCTCGGCACGCAGGTGCCGGATCGAGCGGAGGATCTCCACGGCCCGGTCGGACTCGCCCATCGCCCACAGCGCCAGGGCCAGTTCGGCGCTCTCGCCGCCGGTGACCCAGGGGTTGGGCAGGACGCAGCGGACGCCCAGGCCCGGCACGACGAAGTCGTCCCACCGGGCCTCGATGCGCTCCTTGGCCGCCTGGCCGCGCAGCGCCCCGCCGAGCACCGGGTAGTACCAGTCCATCGAGTAGCGGGACTTGTCCAGAAAACGCTCCGGGTGGTGCCGGATCGTGTGGCCCAGCCGGCCGGCCGCCAGCTCCCAGTCCGGCTGCGGTTCGCCGCGCTGGTCGGCCATGGCCAGGGCGCAGCGCAGCGCCTGGTAGACGGAGGAGGAGCCGGTCAGCAGCGCGTCGTTGACGGGCGTGCCGTCGTCCTCGCGCTTCCAGCCGATCTCGCCGCCCGGCTGCTGGAGCGCGAGGACGAACTCCACGGCCGCGTACACCGCCGGCCACATGCGGTCCAGGAAGGTGTCGTCGCCCGTGGAGAGGTAGTGGTGCCAGACGCCGACGGCGAGGTACGCGCAGAAGTTGGTCTCCCGGCCGCGGTCGGTGGGCCGCTCCGCGTCCCCGTCGGCGTACGCGGCGTACCAGGAGCCGTCGGGCAGCTGATGGTCGGCCAGCCACTGGTAGGCGGCCTCGGCGCGGGCGTGCTCGCCGGCCGCGTCCAGCGCCATCGCGGCCTCGGTGTGGTCCCAGGGGTCGAGGTGGTGGCCCCGGAACCACGGGATGGCGCCGTCCGCGCGCTGGACCGCGAGGATGCCGGCGACGGTGCGGGCGGCCTGCTCCGCGGTGAGCACTCCGGGCAGGACGAGTCGTTCGGTGCGCCCGGGGCTCGTCACAGGGCGGCTCGCGCGGGCTCGTGCGGCTTGGTGGCGTACGCGACGAAGCTCTTGCCGATGAGCGGGTTCAGCGCGTTCTCGGCGAGCCGCGTGGCCAGCGGCTTCTTCATGATGTCCCAGACCAGGAGCTTGTGGTACGCCTTGACCGGCAGCGCCTTGTCGTTGTCCACGCCGAACGCGCACTTGAGCCACCAGTAGGGGCTGTGCAGCGCGTGCGCGTGGTGGCTGCCGTACGGACGCAGGCCCGCCTCGCGCATCTTGCCGAGCAGTTCGTCGGCCTTGTAGATGCGGATGTGGCCGCCCTCGACCTCGTGGTACGCGTCGCTCAGCGCCCAGCAGACCTTCTCGGGGCCGTAGCGGGGCACGGTGACGGCGATCCGGCCGCCGGGCTTGAGGACCCGGACCATCTCGGCGAGCACGCCCTTGTCGTCCGGGATGTGCTCCATGACCTCGGAGATGATCACGACGTCGAAGGAGTCGTCGGGGAAGGGCAGCGCGAGCGCGTCGCCCTCCATGGCGGTCGCGGTGGCGCCGGCCGGGGCCTCGCCGGCCTCCTCCATCGCCGCGAACCACTTGGCGACCTCGCGGATCTCCTCGGCGTTCTGGTCCAGCGCGACGACCTGCGCGCCGCGCCGGTAGCACTCGAAGGCGTGCCGGCCCGCGCCGCAGCCCAGATCGAGCACGCGGTCGCCCGGTGCGAGCGGGAATCGGGAAAAGTCGACGGTCAGCACGGCCTCTCAGCTTTCGTCCTGGGGAGGCCCCGGCCGCACGGGGACGGCGGGGACGGTATGGCGGTCACGGCGGTCTCGGCGGACAGAGGTGCGGGGGCCGTTTCAGGCGCGCGCGGCGGGCTCGGCGGCCGGCACGGTGGCGGGACGGGCGGCCTGCGGCCGGTGTGCCGCCTGCCGGGCGATGGCCTCGCGGTAGCGCTCGGCGGTGCCGATGGCCGCCTGCCGCCAGGTGAACCGGGCGAGCACCCGCTCGCGGCCCGCTGCACCGAGCCGGCGGCGCAGGTCCGCGTCGCCCAGCAGCCGGTTCAGGCCCGCGGCGAGCGCGCCCGCGTCGCCCGGCGGCACGGCGAGACACGTCTCACCGTCGGGTCCGGCGACCTCGGGGATGGCGCCGCCGGTGGTGGCCAGCAGCGGCGTGCCGGTGGCCATGGCCTCGGCGGCCGGCAGCGAGAAGCCTTCGTAGAGCGAGGGCACGCAGGCGACCTGGGCGCCGCGCACCAGGTCCACCAGCTCGGCGTCGCTGATGCCCTTCACGAACTCGATGGCGTCGCCGAGCCCGTACCGCTCTATCGCGGCCGCGACCGGGCCGTCGTCGGCGCGCTTGCCGACCACCACCAGGTGCGCCTCCGGGTTCTCGGTGCGGACCTTGGCGAGCGCCTCGACCAGATGGATCAGACCCTTGAGCGGTACGTCGGCGCTGGAGGTGGTGACGATGCGGCCCGGCACCTCGGGGACCGACGGGTCGGGCGAGAAGAGATCGGTGTCCGCGCCGATGTGGACGACGTGGATGCGGTCCTGACGGACGCCCAGGTGGTCGGTGATCTCCTGACGGGAGGAGCCGGAGACGGTGAGGACCGAGGGCAGCCGGCGCGCGACCCGCTTCTGCATGCGGGTGAAGCCGTACCAGCGGCGGACCGAGGCGCGCCGCCGCCAGCCGTCGGCGGCGTCCAGGTCCAGCTGCCGGTCGACGGTGATGGGGTGGTGGATCGTGGTGACCAGCGGCGCGCCGAGGTCGCCGAGCAGGCCGTAGCCGAGCGTCTGGTTGTCGTGGACGACGTCGAAGTCACCGCGGCGCGCGGCGAGATGGCGGCGCGCCCGCAGGGAGAAGGTGAGCGGCTCGGGGAAGCCGCCGGTCCACATCGTGCCCACTTCGAGGGCGTCGACCCAGTCCCGGTACTCGTCGCGTCTCGGCGTGCGGAAGGGGTCCGGCTGCCGGTAGAGGTCCAGGCTGGGCAGCTCGGTCAGCGGTACCCCGGCGTCGAGGACGGGGTAGGGCTGGGCGCCGATGACCTCGACGGAGTGGCCGAGCCCGGCGAGTTCGCGGGAGAGGTGGCGTACGTAGACGCCCTGGCCGCCGCAGAACGGATTTCCCTTGTACGTGAGCAGGGCGATCCGAAGGGGGCGGTCGCCGGTGGCCTCGGCGGGGCGAGCGGCGGCTGCCTGGACGGCCTCAGCGGACACTCTCGGCCCCTCTCTCACTGGACTTTCGCCGGAGCGTAACCGCTGGCGCTAATCTAGAACAAGTTACAGAACGGATCGGTTACCGACGAGTTCACCCAGCTCGAATCTACCGGGCGGGGAACCGACGGAAAGGGCCGCACCAGGTGATTCGCGCCACGACCCACCCCCTGCCATGCTGACCCGATCAGCAGCTCGACGTACCCCGGAGCACGGACGGACCGCCACGGAATGGGACACATGACTTCCGAACCCCAGTCGGCGCTTCCCGCCAGTCCCGCCCTCACCGAGCGCCAGGAAGCGCGCCGCCGCCGCATCCTGCACGCCAGCGCGCAGCTGGCCGGGCGGGGCGGCTTCGACGCCGTGCAGATGCGCGAGGTCGCCGAGATGTCGAACGTCGCGCTGGGGACGCTGTACCGCTACTTCCCCTCCAAGATCCACCTGCTGGTGGCGACCATGCAGGACCAGCTGCAGCACATGCACGCGACGTTGCGCAAACGCCCGCCGACGGAGAGTGATCCCGGAGCGCGGGTGGCCCAGACGCTGATGCGGGCCTTCCGCGCGATGCAGCGCGAGCCGCACCTCGCGGACGCCATGGTGCGCGCGCTCACCTTCGCCGACCGGTCGGTGAGCCCCGAGGTCGACACCGTCTCCCGGCTGACGACGGCGATCATCCTGGACGCCATGGGGCTGGATTCGGCCGCCACCCCCGAGCAGCTCTCGGCCGTACGAGTGATCGAACACACCTGGCACTCGGCACTGATCACCTGGCTGTCGGGGCGGGCTTCGATTGCGCAAGTGAAGATCGATATCGAGACGGTGTGCCGGCTCATCGAGCTGACGTCTCCCCAGCGCCCGGAATAGCCCCTTCTCTTCCGGTAGTTCCCCTTTCGCTCCCCCGGTCACAACCCCTCACGGCGTGCATACATGCATCACGCCGTGCACCCGTGCGCCCCCTTGCCCCCTCTTGGCCTGATCTGCGGCCCCACGGCGAGCCCATTACAGGTATGAATTCGGGGTGGTTGACAAATATGCCGGTACACGGGGGTCTGGAGGGGGACTGCAGTGATCCGGGTGCTGCTGGTGCACGACGTCTGCCTGTTTCGATGGGCGTTGGCCGAGGTGCTCAGCAGGGAAAACGACATAGAGGTGGCGGTGTCCACGCCGGACGGCGCGGTGAGCCGGGTGCGCGCGTTGCAGCCGGACGTCTGCGTGGTCGATGTGGACTCCGCCGTGCCGATCGGACTGAATGCGTTGCGAAAGCTATCGGACAGTGGGGGCGCGCCAACGGCACATGCCGAAGGTAAAACTCCGAGAGAGGACTCCGGCTGGGGTGACGGTGCGTATCGGAGCGCCGACACGCACCGGGCGGGCCGGGGGGCGAGAACCACGGCCGGGACACACGGCGCCGTGGTGCCCGGCAGAGGGACGAACGGATGGGGAGCCCCGGCGGGCACCACGCAGGTGGTGCCGGACGCGCACGGCGGCCGCACCCTCCCGGGGCACGGCGCGACGGGCCGCGGCCCCATCGCGCACATCCCGCAGCAGGCCACCAGATGCCGCGAGCACCCCGCGCACGGCACGGCCGGCACCCCGCCCTGCGGTGCGGAGTGCGCGGCGGGCGGCGCGCGGGAGGGCGCTGACACACCGCGCCGGGGGCCCGCGCTGCTGGTACTGGGCTCCGCCGGCCGGCCGGGGCCGCTGCGCCGGGCGTTCGAGGCGGACGCGCTCGGCTTTGTCGACAAGGAGGGCTCGCCCCGGCAGCTGACCGCGGGGATCCGGCAGGTAGCGGCGGGCCGGCGCTTCATCGACGGCTCGCTCGGCTTCGGCTTCCTCCAGGCCGCCGAAATGCCGCTCACCCAGCGGGAGCTGAGCGTGCTCTCGCTCGCGGCGGAGGGCGCCTCGGTCGCCGAGATCGCCGGCACGCTGCACCTGTCCAACGGCACGGTGCGCAACTACATGTCCGCGATCACGCGGAAGACCGGCGCCCGCAACAGGGTCGACGCCATCCGCATTTCCCAGGGGGAGGGCTGGCTGTGACCGGACCACCGGACAACGGCCCGGGCCGCGCCCCGCACAGGGGGCGGCCCGGGCCCGTCCGGCTCAGCGCGCGAGCGCGGGCCGCGCGCCGCCGTCCGCCCACTCCCCCACGAGGTCGCGGTAGAGCCCGGAGCGCCGCAGCAGATCGCGGTGGCGCCCGCACAGCGCGTACGTACCGTCCATCACCAGCACGCGGTCCGCGCGGAGCGCCGAGCTGATGCGGTGTGCCACGACGATCAGCGAGCCGCCCGGCCGGGCGGCGAAGGCCCGTTCCGCCCGGGCCTCCGTCGCGGCGTCCAGATGGCAGCCGGCCTCGTCGAGGATGGCGAGCGGGGCGGGCGCGAGATGGGCACGGGCGAGCGCGATCAGCTGCCGCTCGCCCGCTGAGAGCGTGCCCGGCGTGACCCGCGCGCCGAACCCGCCCAGCCGCTGTACCAGTTCGGCGGCGCCCACCGCCACGGCCGACGCCCGCAGCGCGGCGTCCGGCACGGCCTCGGGACGCGGGCAGAGGTACAGCATGTTCTCCCGGAGCGTCCCGGAGAACACATAGGCCTGCTGCGGCACGAGAACGCGCCTGGACCCCGCGCCGTTCCCGCCCAGCCGGATCTCTCCCCGGTCGGGGACCAGCACCCCCGCGAGCAGCGCCGCGAGAGTCGACTTACCGATACCGCTCGGCCCGACGACGGCCAGGTGCCCGCCGACCGGCAGGGTCAGCTCCAGCCCCTGCACGACGGGCGTCGCGTGCTCGCCGTACGCGAAGGAGACCCCGCGCGCCGCCACCGCCAGCCCACTGCCGGCAGGCGGCGTCGCCCAGGCGGGCAGCGGGACGGGGGCGTCGGCCGCGTCGTCCGGACCGTGTCCGGGGTCCGTGGCGTGCGCGACGCCCTGGGCGAGTTCGGTCGCCCCGGCCTCGAAGGGGGCGGCCGCGTCGTACCCGGAGAGCCCGGCCGTCTCCTCGCCGGACGGTTGCATCGCCTCACCGGACGGCTGCATCGCCTCACCGGACGGTTGCGCCGCCGCTCGCGCGGTGCGGTTGCCGGCCGTGAGGCCCCGTACCGGGATCCCACCGGGCAGTGTCCGCCGCTTGGCGGGCAGCGCGTGCCGCGGCCGCTTGGCGTGCCGCGCCCCGCCGCGGACCGCGGGGCCCGCCTGCTGCTCGGCCGGCTGAGCAGCAGGCCGTTGAGCGGCCGGCGGTCGGCCTGCCGACGAGGGGGCGGCCAACGGGCGGGGGACGGGCGACAGTCCGGCCGGCAGCCGGCCGGTCGACGAGGGGTCGGTCCATGGCTCGGGGGTCGATGGCCGGGGGGCCGGTGGCACGGTCGGCCGGGCCGGGATACCCGGGGCCGACGCCCCGGGGAGCTGAGCGCTCAGGGCCGGGGTGGCCGGGGTCGGCGCGCCCACGGCCGGGGGCAGGGCCGGGGGTTCCGGGGCGGGCGGGAGGGCGAACCAGCGCTGCGTACCGGTACCGCTGGGGAGCGCGGGGCGCGCGACGACGGGGAGGCCGGGGCCGGCGGGGCCGGGCGGGCGCGGAGCCGGCAGGGCGCCGTTCGCCTCCGCGGCCTCCGTCGGTTCCGTCATCTCCATCGCCCGCTCCGCCCCGGCCGTCGCCGACCGCCCCGACGCGGCCGGGTCAGCGGAGTCGGGCGCCGTCGCGTCCCGTCCGGCCCCGGTCAGCCGGCGCAGCACGACGGTCAGCCGCGTACCGGACGTACCCAGCCCCAGCAGCAGCGCGTGCAGCGCGGGCAGCATCGACTGCGTGAGGTAGGCCAGCGCGCCGACCAGCGCGCCCGTGGTCACACCGTTGTCCAGCAGCCAGGGCGCGGTGACCAGCAGCAGGACCACCGGCAGCCGGCCGCCCACGCCGAGCGCGAGGGTGCGGCAGACGTTCCAGCGGGCGAGGGTGCGCGAGCTCCGCCACTCGGCGTCGAAGCGCTCCCCCACCTCGCGCGCCACCCGCTCCTCCGCGCCGGCCGCCGTCACGTCGCGCAGGCCGCCGGCCGCCACGCCCATCGCGTGGACGATGGCCTCGTCGGCCGCCAGGTACGTCTCCTGGCCGCGCGTCATCGGACGCAGCGTCACCACGAAGAGGCCGAGGCCGAGCACGAGGGGCGGCAGGACGACGAGCAGCAGTACCGGCGCGAGCGACACCAGGCCGATCAGCGCGCCGGCGGCGGTGAAGACGAAGCCGCGGACCACCATGACCAGCCCGCCGAAGGTGTCGCGGGCGATCTCCACCTGGTGCGCGGCGCGGGACACCGCACCGTGGTCGGCCTCCCGCAGCGCACGGGTGACGACCCGTCGGAGCAGCTCGTCGCGGAGCGGTTCGACCAGGTCGGCGACGGAGCGGTAGACCCGGCCCGTACCGTACGAGCCGACGGCGACGGCCAGCGCCGCGGCGGCCAGCCAGCCGAGCCCGACGGTGAGCCGGCCGGCGAGGAAGCCGTCGTCGATGGCCCTGGCCAGCGCGAAGCCGAGCAGGAACGTCTGGGCCGCCTCGGCCACGGACCAGGCGGCCAGCCGCGCCACGACGGCCCGCCGCCGGCCCAGGAACCGCCGGGCCCCGTCCCGCAGCCGCATCCCGCCGTCCGTTCGTCGTCCCTCGCCGCGCACGCCGCTGTCGCTCCCGTTCCTGCCGGTCACTGCCGTCCGTACCTCTCCCGCCGCGGACCGCCCCTCCCGAGCACCCCGCACACCGTCCGCGCTCACTGGTCCCCCCGCCGCTCCACGGCCCACCGCTCCCCGAGCGCCACAACCCGCGCCGCGGTCATCTCGGCCCGGGCCCCGGGCCCGCCCCGCTGCGGCCCGGCCACCTGCCGGCCGGGCACCGCCGGGCCGACCTGCTGCGGACCGGACGGGGCCGGGCCGGGAGCCGTCGGGCCGGGAGATGTCGGGCCGGGCGGGGTCGGGCCTGGAGGCGTCGGACCGCTCGCCTGCGGTCCGTTGACCTGCGGGCCGCTCGCCTGCGGATCGGGAGGCACTGAGCCGGGGGCCACTGAGCCTGGGGCCTCAGCCGCGGGAGGCGCCGGGGCCGCACCCTCCGGCCCCGGCGTCGCCGGGCCGGTCGGCTCTCGGCCGGGCGCCGTGGGACGGCCCACCCGCGGGTCGGGCGCCGCCGAGGCCGGAGTGGCCGAGGTAGCCGGAGTGGCCGGACTGGCCGGACTGGCCGGACTGGCCGAGAAAGCCGGAGTGGCCGGACGCGGGGCCGCCGGGCCGAAGGGGGACACCGGGCCGGACGGGGCCGCCGCGCCGGAAGCCGTCGCGTCGCGGCCCGGAGCCGTCACGCCGGGCCCGGAGCGCAGCGCCCGGCGTGGGGCCGGGGCCGGTCCGTCGCCCGAGGGCCGGGGGCCGGTATCCGAGGGCCGGGGGCCGGCCGCCGAGGACCGGGGATCCGGTACCGACGGCTGCTGCTGCGACTGCGACTGCGGACGTGTCTGCGGCTCGGTCTGGGCGAGCAGGTCCGCCAGGGCACGGCGGCGGCGCTGGGTGACGGGCATGCCCTCCGGTATCGGTATGCCCTCGGGCACCGGCCACCCGCCCGGGACCGGCCTCCCCGCCGGCCCCGGCCTCCCCTCGGGGGCCTGCGCGGGGCCGTCCGCAGGGCCCTGGCCGTGGGCCCAGCTCGGGACGTTCGCGGCGCCGGGCGCCGACGGCGGCCACTGCGCGTCCACGGGTGTCGGTCCCTCCGACCGCGCGTCGGCCGGCCGTGCACCGGCGGGCCCTCCGATACGCCGGGCCCCCCGCCCCGGGAAGTCACCGCCCGACGAGCCGCCGCGCGCACCCCGGTCGCCCGGACGGCCGCCGCCGCGCAGCGCCCCGTCGCCCGACGCGCCACCGCCCGGCGTGCTGACGCCCGAGGGCCTGCCGCCCGGCGTACCGGGGCCGGGCTCCTCGTCCTGGGCTGCGGCCGCGCCATGGCCGATGGCCCGGCGCGGCCGGGAGCCGGGCCCGCCGGCCGTCGGCCTCCCCACCGCGGGGCCGTCCGCCGGGCGCTTCCGCACCGGGAGCCTGGCCGTCGTCCGGTCCTGCTCCGCCGTCCCGTCGCCCGCGACCGGTATCTGCCAGCGGCGGGGCGCCGGCCCGCCTTCCTCCGCGAGCGGCGCCGGCTCGTCCTGCCCGAACAGGGCCCGGTAGCGCGGGTCCTCCCAGAGCGTGTCGTGCGGCGCCAGCGCGCGGATGAAGCCCGCGTCGAGCCAGGCGACCAGGTCCGCGCGGGCGGCGGTGGCGGCCCGGTGCGCGATGATCAGGCGGGTCCCGGCCCGCACGTCCCGCAGCAGCGCACGGCCGACGCGCAGTTCGGTGACCGTGTCGAGGCTGGAGGTCGCGTCGTCGAGGATCAGCAGCCGCTCGGCGTGCGCGAACGCGCGGGCCAGCCCCAGCCGCTGGATCTCCCCGCCGGACAGCGGTACGTCGGCGCAGGGCGTGGCGTACCCCTCGGGCAGCCGCCGGATGAAGGAGGCCGCGCCCGCCGCGTGGGCCGCCGCCTCCACGTCGCCCGGCCCCGGCTCGTACACCCCGTACGCGATGGTGTCGTGCACCGTCCCGCCCAGCAGCGCGGGCCGTTCGAAGGCGTAGCCGACGGAGCGCCGCAGCGCGTAGTGGCTGAGCCCGCGCAACGGCTCGCCGTCCAGCAGGACTTCGCCGGTGTCCGGTTCGATCAGCCGCCCGGCGACGGCGGCGAGGACGGACTTGCCGGTGCCGGAGCGGCCGACGACGGCCATCGTGCAGCCGCCGGGGACGGTCAGGTCGAGGCTGTCCAGGACGAGGTGGCCGGCCTTCCGTACGGTGATGCCGCGCAGTTCGAGCGCGCCCGTGCACGCCCCTGCGCCCTCTTCCCCGCCGGCGGCCGCACCCGCGCCCGGCTCGCCCGCTCCCGTACCGGAAGCACCGGCCCCCTCGGCGGTCCCCGCAGGCGCAGCACTCGCCCCCGTGGCCTCCGACTCCCCGTACTCGATGGCCGGGAGGTCCTGGAGTTCCGTGAGGCGGCGGGCCGCGGCGCGGCTGTGGACCAGGCCGTTGAGGTGGCCGACGAGCGTGCCGACGCCGGCCGCGAGGACCGCGTACCGGGAGGCGGCGAGCAGGTCGCCGATGGTGAGGGCGCCGGCCAGCAGCCGCAGCCCGCCGACCGCGAGCACGGCGATCTGGAGCAGCGGGACCAGGGCGGCGGCCTGGGCCGTGGAGCGGCCCTGCACCCGCCACATGCGGTGGCCCTGCCGGGAGAGGGCCGGCAGGGGCGACAGGATGCGGCCGGCCTCGCGTTCGTGGCTGCCGGCGGCGGCGATGGTGCGGGCGCCGCCGATCGCCTCCAGCAGCCGCCCGGCGATGTCGCCCTGGATCCGCTGGTACTGGGCCACGCAGTCCCCCGTGTCGCGGACGAACGCGCGCATCAGCAGCGCCAGCAGCGGCAGTCCGAGGACGAAGGTGGCCGCGGTCCACGGGTCGACCAGGGCCAGGGCCACCAGCGCGCCGACCGGGGTGAGCGCCATGGCCGCGGTGGCGGCGAGCGCGGTGGGCGCGGTGCCGGCCGTGGCGGCGTTGCCCACGACCCGTGCGACCAGGTCGCCGGTCTCGTGGCGCTCGGTGGCGGTGGGCCCGGCGGCCAGTACGCCGCGGAGCGCCCGGCGGCGCAGCCAGGCGGTGGCGCGCGCGTCCGTCGTACCGGTGAGCAGCCCGTCGAGCGCGCCGAGCAGCACGAGCAGCGCCGTGAGTCCGGCGCAGGCGAGCAGCCAGGACTGTGCGGGGCGGCCGTCGAGCAGCAGGTCGAGGGTGTGGCCGAGGGTGGCGGGGAGGGCGAGACCGACCGCGGCGCCGCCGGTGGTGAGCAGCAGGACTGCCGAGGCCCGGGGGGCGCTGTGGCGCAGCGCGCCGAGCAGCAGCCGGTCGGCGGGTTTGGCGGTCACGGTTCTTCCTCCCGGACGAGCTGACGATCAGTTGGAGCGAAAAGGCTGAGCTGTACCTGACAGGGCGGTACGCAGACGTGGCCGCCGCGCGGGCGGTACGCAGGCGTGGTGTGCGGGGAAATGGTGTGCGTGCGGCTCGTGCGAGCCGCACGCACACCGGTCCGTACCGGGTCGGCCTTGCCGAAGCAGACCGGCGGACACGGGCGGTGGGCCGTGCCGCACCGGGCCGGACCTCACGGTCCGGTACGGGTACGGCCGCCTCCCGTGCTGTCGCCGGCCTGTATCACCTCACGGTCTCGGCCGACAGGTTCCGGAACGAACCTGATCAGGGGCGGTGCGCCGGTCAGAGGCGCAACGCGTCCGGTTCGGGCAGCGGTGGCAGGAACGGCAGTTGCACCGGTTCCTCGTGCAGCGCCGAGCCGAGGGCGAGCAGGCAGCCGGCCGTGCCGGTGGACAGGTCCATCGACAGCCGCATCAACTGATCGCCGGGGAAGGCCAGTTCACCCCGGTAGGGCATCGTGTACCAGCTCAGGTCGGCGATCTGCGACGCCAGCGCGGCCTCGACCTCCGGGTCGGGCGTCGTGGTGCGGGCCAGGTGCAGCACCATGCCGGCGCGCCCCCTGAAGAGGCCGGGCTGCGCGTAGAAGCGGGCCTGCGCCGCCGGCAGCATCGCCATCCGCGCCTCCTCGAACTCCGCGTCGGCGCGGTGCGTGAGGTAGTCGTCGAGGACCATCGCGATGCCCACCGACCCGGCGCCGAGGTACGGCATGGTGCGCCAGCCCTCGTCGACCAGCAGCGTGCCGCGTGCGTTGCGCACGCACCGGGCGAGGTCGCTGCGGAGCGCCTGCGCCGCGAGGTCGAGCAGCCCCGGGTCCCCGGTGCCTTCGTACAGGCGCAGGAAGAGAAGGGCGGGGCCGCTCGCGCCGCGCAGCAGCCCGGCCCGGTTGGCGCAGCTCTCCAGCCGGTCGGCGGCGTGCCCGGCCGCCTCCAGCGCCCGGTCGCGCAGTTCGCGTGCGCCGCGTTCGCGCGCCAGGTGGTCCAGGGTGAGGCCGATGCCGGCCAGTCCGCCGTACAGGTCGGGACCGAGCCGGTACCACTTCTCGGCGAGCACCCGCTCGATCAGTTCGTCGGCCCGTTCACGGTGGCCGAGCCGGTCCAGTACGTAGGCGACGCCGGCGAGTCCGTCGTAGCACCCGAGGGGGGTGCCGAGGGGAGGCGGAGCGGTCTGCCGCAACAACCACTCCTCACCCTCCTCGAACCCCTCGGCACCCGTCTCGGAGAGCGCGTACAGGACACCGGCCGCCCCGTGGGCGATGCCGAGTCCGCCGCCGTCGGCGAACTGGGCGACGTCGCCGGGGAACAGGCGGTCCGTGCGCTCGGGCGTGGCCGAGGCGAGGATGCCCCGGGCCATGGACTCGCGGCTGCGCGGCCAGTCGGCCGGGTCGCAGACGTACGGTTCGCGGGTGTCGACCGCGACGAGGTGGCGGGCCTGCGCGGGGCGCCGGATCCGTGCCTTGACGGGCTGGGGCGCGCAGATGGTGCGCACGGCTTCCTCCAGGAACCCGGGCGGTACGCCGGGGAATTCGCGGGCGATCGTCTCGGCCAGGTCGGTCGCCTTGTCCCGCTCGATCGCCAGCAGCTCCGTCATCGGCAGGAAGAGCGCGAGGCGCAGGCAGGCCAGCGCGTACCGGTCGATGTCGTAGCCGGTGCGGTCGCGGGGGACGGCGAAGGCCGGGTGGGCGAGGGACTGCCGGGCCGGGCCGGCGGCGTCGGTGGCGGCCTCCAGGTCCAGCAGGGTGACGCTCAGTTCGTCGGGCGCGACCATGACGTTGAACAGGTGCAGGTCGTTGAGGACCAGGCCGCGGCGGTGCACCGCGGTGACGGCCTGTTCGACGGCGGCGTGCATGCCCACCGCCCACTCCGTGTAGGAGGTCAGCGCCGCCGGCTCGGGGTCGGCGGTGAGCAGCGGGTGGCGCTCGGTGAGGCAGGCGTGCAGCGTCTTGCCCGGGACGTGGTCCACGACCAGGAAACGGTGGTCGCCGACGGTGACCCAGTCACGCACCTCCGGGGCCACGCCGAGGCCCGAGAGCCGCCGCAGCGCGGCGCGTTCGCGCTCCAGCCGGGTGACCGCGTCGGCCCCGTCGGCGGCGAGCCCGGCGTGCGGCCTGGCCTCCTTGAGGACCACCCGCTCCCCGGTGTCCCGGTCGCGGCCGAGGTAGACGCCGCCCCCGTTGGCGAAGCGCAGCGCCGATTCGACGGCGTACGGCAGGTCCGCGACGGTGGTGGCGTTGCGCGCCTTGAGGTGCGGGGCGAGGAAGCCCGGCAGCTCGGCCCACTCCGGCGGCCGGAAGGCCGGTTCGCAGCGGTCGGGGACCAGCCGGCCCTCGGCGTTCTCGATGGCGGGCACCAGCGCCCCGCTGCCGTCGACGCAGTGCCGCCGGGTGAACCCGCCGTACCGCACGTACAGCGGGCCGTCGTGCCACCGCAGATCGCTGAGGATGTACGGGCCCGGCTCGCCGTCCAGCAGCGAGCCCAGCTCCTCCAGAATGCGGTGGCATTCCTCGACGTCCGCCGGGTAAATGGTGGCGAATTTACCGCCGGCCGTCCGGTCCGCGTATTTGGAATTCCGCAGCCGCAGCGGGCGCGGACCCGGCACGAACTTGAACGGCAGGGAATGGGAGACGCAGTAGTCCCAGACCTTGGAGGCAACCTTCTCCGCATTGTCCGGGCAGGCCGACACATGTACCTTCCACCCCTGTGCGGGCCTGCCCGGACGCGGGTTCCCCTCGCTGTCCACGGGATTCACGTGGAGCCAGTCCCCGGAGAGGAAACAGCGCCACCCTTCGGGGACTGCGCGCTGCGCCGCTTCGTACACCGCGCTGTCGTCGGCTGCGGCGTCCTCCCCGACGGACAAACGGTCCGGGGTTTCGTAGAAATACCTGCCGGCTAGGCAGTACACCTCGTACCGCTTGTCCATCGTCTCCCCCCTCGGCGGCGTGGAACAGAGATTTCCACGTACGGGGAGGGGCGGACAGTCACAGACGTCATGAGGTCACCGTGAGGAACGCACGAGTAACCCTAAGTACGAACCAGCTGGTCGCACGGCTGTTCGTTCGGCGTTACTCCTCCGGCGGGAAGACAGCTTCCCCGGAGTCGGCTTCCGTAATCACGATCGCTTCGACGGGACACCCCTCGGCGGCCGCCAACACCGCTTCCTGGGAGTCCACTTCGTCCGTCACGGGGTGGGACTGACGCGCGGAGTCCAGCCGGAACCCGTCCGGCGCGGTGCTCACGCACAGCCCCGAGCCGATGCAGACGCCGCGGTCCACCTCCACCTGCCACCGGGAACCCATGGCTCACGCCCCCGCCGGAAGGTGGATCATCTTGTGCTCCAGGTACTCGCCGTATCCCTCGGGGCCGAACTCCCGCCCGATACCGCTGTTCTTGTAGCCGCCGAACGGCCCGAGCATGTCGAGGCTGAAGGTGTTCACGGAGTACGTACCGGTGCGCACCCGGCGCGCCACCTCGATGCCGCGCTCGACGTCCGCCGTCCACACCGAGCCCGACAGGCCGTAGTCGGAGTCGTCGGCGATCCGCACCGCCTCCGCCTCGTCCTCGTACGGGAGCAGGCAGATCACCGGGCCGAAGATCTCCTCGCGGGCGATGCGCATGCCGGGGGTGACGTCACCGAAGAGGGTGGGCTCCACGTACCAGCCGGTTTCCTGGTCCGCCGGCCTGCCGCCGCCCGCGAGCACCTTGGCGCCCTCCTGCTGCCCTGCGGCGATGTACTCCAGCGAGCGGCGCCGCTGCCGCTCGGCGACCAGCGGGCCGACCTCGGTGGCCGCGTCCAGCGGGTCGCCGACCTTCAGCGCGGAGGCCGCGGCGGCGAACCGCTCGGCGATCTCGTCGTAGCGCGAGCGCGGCGCGAGGATGCGGGTCTGGGCCACGCAGGCCTGACCGTTGATCATCCACGCGAAGGGCGTGATCCCGGCGACCGCCGCGTCCAGGTCGGCGTCCGGCAGGATCACCGCGGCCGACTTGCCGCCCAGTTCCAGCGTGACCCGGCTGAGGTTGCGGGCCGCCACCTCCATCACGCGCCTGCCGGCCGCGACCGAGCCGGTGAAGGAGACCTTGTCCACGCCCGGGTGACCGACCAGGTACTCGCTGACCTCCCGGTCGGCCGGGAGGATGGACAACACCCCTTCGGGCAGCCCGGCTTCGGTGGCGATCTCCGCGAGCAGATACGCGTCCAGCGGCGTCTCCGGCGACACCTTCAGCACCGCCGAACATCCGGCCAGCAGCGCGGGGGCGAGCTTGGCGGCGGCGGTGAACTGCGGGACGTTCCACGGCACCACGGCCGCGACCACGCCGACCGGTTCACGGCGGACCAGCAGCGGCCCGAGCACGCCCTGCCGCCGCTCCTCGTGGGTGAAGTCGCGGGCGACCGTGATCGCCGCGTCCCAGACCATCATCGCGGCCAGCGACTGCACCATGATCCCGGAGGTGTACGGAGTGCCGTTCTGCGCGCTGATGAGCCGCGCGAACTCCTCGCTTCGCACGGCGAACGCGTCCTTGATCCGCGTGACGACCGCGATCCGCTCTTCGAGCGGGGCGTTGGCCCACACCCCGGAGTCGAAGGACGCGCGCGCCGCCGTGACGGCACGGTCCACGTCCTCCCGGGAGGCGTGCGGCACCCGGCCGATGACCTGCTCGGTGTGCGGGGAGACGACCTCGATGGTGTCCCGGCCGGCCGGATCGACCAGCTCACCACCTATGTAGAGCTGTCCGTGCTCGATCGGGCCAGTCATCGATTCCGCCTCCTGCGGTCGCCGTTACCTGACGCGTTCCCCGAAGCAATATCTGACGCTGCATCAGAACTGATACCAGTTCCAGTTATGGTGGGCAATGCACGCGACGGCGTGCGGGCCGAGAGGGGCGATGGCATGCCGCACGTGATCGACCACCGGGGCGGGGTGTGGAGCATCGCCGTGCCCATACCGGACAACCCGCTGGGGCACACCCTCGTGCACCTGCTGGAGACGGACCGCGGCCCGGTGCTGATCGACACCGGCTGGGACGACCCGGACTCCTGGGACGCGCTCGCCGCCGGGCTCGCCGCCTGCGGCACCACCGTCACCGACCTGCACGGCGTGCTCGTCACCCACCACCACCCCGACCACCACGGCCTGTCGGCGCGGGTCAGGGAGGCGTCCGGCGCCTGGATCGCGATGCACGCCGCCGACGCCGCGGTAGTCCGGCGCACCCGCGAGGCCGAGCCTGGCAGCTGGCTGGCGTACCTCATCGACAAGCTGGCCGCGGCGGGCGCGCCCGAGGAACACCTCGCGCCCCTGTACGCGGCCCGCTCCAAGGGGCGCACCCGCGCACTCCCCGAGAACCGCCCCGCGCTCCCGGACCGCGAGATCGTCCCCGGCGAGCTGCTGGACCTCGCGGGGCGGCGGCTGCGGGCCGTCTGGACGCCGGGACACACCCCGGGCCACGTCTGTCTGCACCTGGAGGAGGCACACCCGGCGGCGCACCCGGGGAACGGGCGCCTCTTCTCCGGCGACCACCTGCTGCCCGGCATCACCCCGCACGTCGGCCTGTACGAGGACCCGGACGACGCCACCGTCACCGACCCCCTCGGCGACTACCTCGACTCCCTGGAGCGGATCGGGCGGCTCGGCGCGGCCGAGGTGCTGCCCGCGCACCAGCACGCCTTCACGGGCGCGGCGGAGCGGGTGGCGGAGCTGCTCACCCACCACGAGGAGCGGCTCGGCGGCCTGCGGGCACTGCTCGCCACCCCGCGTACCCCCTGGCAGCTCGCCGAGGCCATGGAGTGGAACCGCCCCTGGGAACGGATCCCGTACGCCTCGCGCACCATCGCCCTCTCCGAGGCCGAGGCCCATCTGCGGCGCCTGGTGAAGCGGGGGCTGGCGGAGCCGGTGCCGGGCTCGGACCCGGTGGCGTACGTGGCGGTGTGACCCGCCGGCGGGGGCGGGGTGCGGCACCGGCCGTCCGGACGCGAGGGCGTACGGGCGGCCGTACGCATCCCGTACGTGCCGGGAGCCGGCCGCTACCCGCCGGTTAAAGTGTTGCGACAAGTTCATTCGTGCCCGACCGGGGGAAGCCGGTGGAAAACCGGCGCTGACCCGCAGCCGTGAGCCCTGGTGCGCATCCGCGCGCCGGAGCGAGCCGGAACGCCCGGCGGGGCACACCCAAGGCTCCCGCGTACCGCCGGCCGCCCTTCGGCGGCCGCCCGGCACGCGGCACCGTCGAGGTATACGGAGCTGAGCCCGGTGCCACCGCGCCGCGCGCGAGTCGCGGACGTGGTGCGGCGGAGTGCGGCTGCGTGACCTCCCACCTCGCGCACCCCGCGAACCGACCGAGAGGCACCGACCCCATGGCCATCACGGCCCGCTCCCTCGCCGCCCCGGCGCGCCGCTGCGCCGCGGCCCTGGCCGCCGCCGTGCTGTGCGCGGCCGCTGCCCCCGCCGCGTTCGCCGACACCCCCGCGCCCGGCGCTTCCCCGAAGCTCCCGAAGGGCCTGTACGGCAGCACGGACCCCAAGTACGACGGCGTCTGGCGGCAGTCGCTGGCACTGCTGGCCCAGGACGCCACGGGCGTGCGCCCGGCGGACGAGGCGGTGGACTGGCTCGTGGGGCAGCAGTGCGCCGACGGCGCGTTCACCGCGTACCGCGCCGACCCGAAGCAGGACTGCGACGCGAAGACCCTGCGGGACACCAACCAGACGTCCGCCGCCGTCCAGGCGCTGGCCGCCGTCGGCGGGCACTCCGACGCGGTCCGCAAGGGCGTCTCCTGGCTGAAGTCCGCGCAGAACGACGACGGCGGCTGGGGCTCGGCGGCCGGCGCCGACAGCGACGCCAACTCCACCTCGGTCGTGATCGGCGCGCTGACCGCCACCGGCACGAAGGAGGCGGCGCTGCCGAAGAAGGACGGCAGGTCGCCGTACGACGGGCTGCTCGCCCTCCGGCTCGGCTGCGACGTGCGGAAGGCGGACCGCGGCGCGTTCGCGTTCCAGGCCAAGGACGGGAAGCTCGCGGCCAACGACGACGCGACGGCGGCCGCGGTGACGGGCGCCATGGGCAAGGGCTTCGTCGTCGCGCCGGACGGGCCCGCCGCGAAGAAGACGTCCTGCGAGGAAGCGGCCGAGGACGCGCACGGCGCCGCGAGCGGCGGCGCCGATCACCTCGTCTCCGCCATGGCCGCGCACGGCCACCACCTGATGTCCGCCATGCCCGGCGCCGAGGACCAGCCGGACGTCGGCAACACCGCCGACGCCGTGGTCGCGCTGGCCGCCGCCGGCCGGCCGGACGACGCGAAGCGGCCGCTGGAGTGGCTCCGCGGCCACTCCGCCGCCTGGGCGAAGCAGAGCGGCCCGGCCGCCTACGCACAGCTGATCCTCGCCGCGCACGCCACCGGTGCCGACCCGCGCGAATTTGGGAGCACGGACCTCGTGGCGAAGCTGAACGCGACCGGCCCGAAGCCGGCGGCGCAGCAGAACGCGCAGGGCCAGGAGGCCGAGCAGAAGGACGAGGGCGGCATCTCCGTGTGGTGGGTCGTGCTCGTCGGCCTCGCGGTGGGCGCGGGCATCGGCTTCCTGCTGAGCGGCCGCAGGAAGCAGAACCAGCTGTGAGGCACGCCGCCCGGATCGCACGCGGCGCCGGCGCCCTGGTCCTGGCCGGTACGGCCACGGGCCTGGCCGCCGTCCCCGCGCACGCCGACGAGTACCGCTACTGGTCCTTCTGGACGGCGGACGCGCCGGCGCACGGCAAGAGCGCCTGGTCGTACGCCACTGAAGGGCCCTCGACCGCCCGCCCCGAGGACGGCGGCGCGGTCGGCTTCCGCTTCACCGTCAGCGCCGACTCCGCGCGCGCCGCGACACCGCGCGCGACCGCCGACTTCGACGCGGTCTGCGGCGGCACGAAGGCGGCCGACGGCCGCAAGCGCGTCGCCGTCGTCGTCGACTTCGGCACCGCGGCCGACGCCCCGAAGGGCCAGTCGCCGCCCGCCGCCCGCGAGAAGTGCGCGCGGGTCCCCGAGGACGCGAGCGCCGGCGAGGCCCTCGCCGCGGTCGCCGCACCGCTGCGGTACGACTCCAGTGCGCTGCTCTGCGCCATCTCCGGCTTCCCGGCGAAGGGCTGCGCCGAGCAGGCCGGCGGGACGGGCAAGGAGTCCTCGGACGCGGCCTCGCCGGGCGCCGGTGCGGCCGACGACGGCGCGTCCGACGGGGACTCCGGCGCCGGCGGGCCCTCCGCCGGTCTGATCGGCGGCATCGCCGCGGTCGCCGTGCTCGGCGCCGCCGCGGTGTGGCAGGCCCGGCGCCGGCGCGGATGACCGCCCCCGGCCGGCTGCGCGCTCCCCTCGCCACCCGGGGGCGCACGCTGCACGCCGGCGCGTGGTGGCTGTGGGCGCTGGGCCTGGCGACGGCCGCGTCCCGCACCACCAACCCGCTCCTCCTCGGGCTGCTCGTCGGCGTCGCCGGGTACGTGGTCGCGGCCCGCCGCACCGACGCGCCCTGGGCCCGCTCCTACGGAGCCTTCGTCAAGCTCGGCCTCGTCGTCATCGGCATCCGGCTGGTCTTCGCCTTCGTGCTCGGCTCGCCCGTCCCCGGTACGCACACCCTGGTCACGCTCCCCGAAGTGCCGCTGCCCGACTGGGCGCGCGGCGTGCGGATCGGCGGCCGGGTCACCGCCGAGGGCATGGTCTTCGCGCTGTACGACGGGCTGAAGCTGGCCACGCTGCTGATCTGCGTGGGCGCCGCCAACGCGCTCGCCAACCCGGCCCGGCTGCTCAAGTCCCTGCCCGGCGCGCTCTACGAAGCGGGCGTGGCCGTCGTCGTGGCGATGACCTTCGCCCCGAACCTGGTCGCCGACGTCCAGCGGCTGCGTGCCGCGCGCCGGCTCCGCGGCCGGGCCGACCGCGGCTTCAAGGCGCTGCTCCAGGTCGGCCTGCCGGTGCTGGAAGGCGCACTGGAGCGTTCGGTCGCGCTCGCGGCGGCGATGGACGCCCGCGGATACGGCCGTACCGCGCAGGTACCGCGCGCCGTCCGGCACACCACCACGGCGCTCACCCTCGGCGGCCTCCTCGGCATCTGCGCCGGTACGTACGGGCTGCTCGCCGCCCAGGGCGCCGGATACGGACTGCCGGTGCTGGCCGCGGGGCTCGCCGCCGCGCTCGCCGGGCTGTGGCTCGGCGGCCGCCGCTCGGTCCGCACCCGTTACCGGCCCGACCGCTGGGGCCCGCGCGCCTGGCTGGTCGCGGGCTCCGGCGTGGCGGTGGCCGCGCTGATGATCTGGGCGAACTCCTACGCGCCCACGGCCCTGCACCCGCCCGCCGTGCCCCTGACCGCGCCGGCACTCCCGCTCTGGCCCGCGCTGTCGGTCCTGGTGGGGCTGGTACCGGCGTTCGCAGCGCCGGTACCGGCCGGCTCCCCCGGCCCGCCCGCCGAGCGGCCCACGAAGAAGGCGGGGCCGCGCCCGGAGAGCGTGGAGCCGCGCCCGGACAGCGCGGCGGAGAACGTGAAGAACGCGAAGGAGAGGACGCCGTGATCCGGTTCGAGCAGGTGTCGGTCACCTACGGGGACGCCGGCACGCCCGCCGTCCAGGGGATCGACCTGACCGTCCCCGAGGGCGAGCTCTGCCTGCTGGTCGGCCCGTCCGGCGTCGGCAAGTCGACCGTGCTGAACGCCGTCTCCGGTCTCGTACCGCACTTCACCGGCGGCACGCTGCACGGCCGGGTCACCGTCGACGGCCGCGACACCCGCACCCACCGGCCCCGCGAACTGGCCGACGTGGTCGGCACGGTGGGCCAGGACCCGCTGTCCCACTTCGTCACCGACACCGTCGAGGACGAGCTGGCGTACGGCATGGAGTCGCTCGGGCTCGCCCCCGACGTGATGCGCCGCCGCGTCGAGGAGACCCTCGACCTCCTCGGCCTCGCCGACCTCCGTGACCGCGCCATCACCACCCTCTCCGGCGGCCAGCAGCAGCGCGTCGCCATCGGCTCCGTCCTCACCACCCACCCGAAGGTGCTGGTGCTGGACGAGCCGACCTCGGCCCTGGACCCGGCCGCCGCCGAAGAGGTGCTGGCCGTGCTCCAGCGGCTGGTCCACGACCTCGGCACGACCGTCCTGCTCGCCGAACACCGCCTGGAACGCGTCGTCCAGTACGCCGACCAGGTCATCCTGCTGCCCGCCCCCGGGGCCGCGCCGGTCATCGGCGAACCCGCCGACATCATGGCGGTCTCCCCCGTCCACCCCCCGGTCGTCGCCCTCGGCCGGGCCGCCGGCTGGTCACCGCTGCCGCTGACCGTACGGGACGCCCGCCGCAAGGCCGGCGCGCTGCGCGAGCGGCTGGCCGGGCAGTCCCCGGCGTCCCCCGCCGCGGCGGCCGGCGCCCCGCCCGTGCCGTCCGCCGAAACCCCGGTCGCCGAGGCCACCGGGCTGTCCGTACGCCGCGGCCGCATCGACGCGCTGCACCGCGTCGACCTGGCCGTACGCCCCGGCGAGACCGTCGCCCTGATGGGCCGCAACGGCGCGGGCAAGTCGACGCTGCTGAACACGCTGGTCGGCCTGCACGAACCGGCCGCCGGCTCGGTCCGGGTGGGCGGCTCCGTACCGCACCGCACCGGCCCGCGCGAGCTGCTCCGCCAGGTCGGCCTGGTGCCGCAGGAGCCGCGCGACCTGCTGTACGCGGACACCGTCGCCGCCGAGTGCGCGGCGGCCGACGCCGACGCGGGCGCGGCCCCCGGCAGTTGCCGCGCCCTGGTCACCCGGCTGCTCCCCGACGTCCCCGACGACACCCACCCCCGCGACCTCTCCGAAGGCCAGCGCCTGGCCCTGGCGCTCGCGGTGATCCTCACCGCCCGGCCATCGCTGCTCCTGCTGGACGAGCCGACCCGCGGCCTGGACTACGCGGCCAAGGCCCGGCTGGTGACGGTGTTGCGCGGCCTCGCCGCCGAGGGCCACGCCATCGTCCTCGCCACCCACGACGTGGAACTCGCCGCGGAACTCGCCCACCGCGTCGTCATCCTCGCCGACGGCGAGGTCGTCGCGGACGGCCCGACCGCCGAGGTCGTGGTCTCCTCTCCGTCCTTCGCGCCGCAGGTCACCAAGGTCCTCGCCCCGCTGCCCTGGCTCACCGTCCCCCAGGTCACCCACGCCCTGGCCGCACTGGAGCGCACGGCATGAGGCGGGGCCCGGGCACGACGCGGAACTCCGGCTCGTCCGGCACGGCGCGGGCCTCCGGTACGGCCCGGCCGTCCCGCACCGCGCGGGCGGCCGGTGCGGCGCAGCGGCAGGTCCGGGCGATCCGGCTCGGCCCCCGGTCGGTGGCCGCCCTCGTCCTCGTCTCCGCCGTCGGCGTCATGGCCTTCGGCTGGCCGCTGCTGGCGGACTCCGCGTCCGGCCTCGCGCACTCCAAGGACGCGCCCTGGCTGTTCGCCGCGCTGCTCCCGCTGCTGCTCGCGGTCGTCGTGGCGACCATCGCGGACGTCGGCCTGGACGCCAAGGCCATCGCCATGCTCGGCGTGCTCGCGGCGGCGGGCGCCGCGCTGCGGCCGCTCGGCGCGGGCACGGCGGGCATCGAGCCGATGTTCTTCCTGATGGTGCTGTCGGGGCGGGTGCTCGGGCCGGGCTTCGGCTTTGTGCTCGGCGCGGTGTCGATGTTCGCGTCAGCGCTGCTCACCGGGGGTGTCGGCCCCTGGATGCCGTTCCAGATGCTGTCGATGGGGTGGGTGTCGATGGGCGCGGGCCTGCTCCCCGGGGCCGACCGGCTCCGCGGCCGGCGCGAGATGCTGCTGCTGGCCGCGTACGGCACGGTCGCGTCCCTCCTGTACGGCCTGGTCATGAACCTCCAGGGCTGGCCGTACATCGCGGGCCTCGCCTCCGGCGTCTCGTTCGTCCCCGGCGACCCGCTCCCGGACAACCTCGCCCGCTTCGTCGCGTACTGCCTGGCCACGTCCCTCGGCTGGGACCTCCCCCGGGCGCTGGTCACGATCGTGCTGACCCTCACCGTCGGCCCCGTCCTCCTGAAGGCCCTCCGCCGCGCCACCCGCCGCGCGGCCTTCGAGGCCCCGGTGTCCTTCACACCCACGAGAAAACCGGCCACGAAGGAACCGAGCACGAAGAAGCCGGGCGCGGACTCGGCGGGCGCGGGCTCGGCGAGCGTGGATACGGCGGGCGCGGACACAGCGGGCGCGGCGAGCGCGGGAACGGGCTCACCGGGCACGGACTCGGCGGGCGCAGGCTCAGCGGGCACGGGCTCGGCGGGCGCGGACTCGGCGGGCACGGACTCGGGCTCGGGCTCGGCAGGCGCGAGCTGAGGAGGCCCCGGGGAACTCATCCTCCAGGGGGCTGCCGAACCTCCCTAACTCCCTCCGGGGCCCCTCCCCCCTCCCCCGCCCCACCCCTCCACCCCCGTTTTTCCGTGCCGCTCTGTGAAGCCACGCACAGGGACCTTGGTCACATACGAAGCCCGGTAGCAGGGAGCGGTACCGGCTCCCTGCCCGGCCTCTGCCCAGTGGCGGAACCCCTGTCGTCGGTCCCGTCGCGCGCCCCTGTACGAAGCCCGTACGTAACGGCCGTGCTTGCCAGGCCCCCGAGCCGCCTCGCACGGTGAAGTGGTCGCCGGGTCCGCAAACCTCACCGCTGCCCGGCGACGCACCCCGCCCCGTGCCCCCGTCGGAAGGTCCTCCCTCCGTGCTGTCCACCGTGTCCTCTGCCGCCGGCCGTACCGCCCCCCGTCTCGTCACCCGTCGCCGCGCCGCTGGCGCTGCCGCCGCCGGTGCCGTGGCGCTCGGCGCCGCCGCCACCGCCGCCGTCGCCGCGACCCCGGCGCACGCCGCCGAGCGGGCCGGTGCGAGCGAGGCGCAGGCCGCGGCGCACCAGCAGATCCCGGACCAGCGCCAGTACCAGTGCTTCAGCAACATCGTGGAGCGCGAGAGCGGCTGGAACCCGCAGGCCTCCAACGCCTCCTCCGGCGCCTACGGACTGGTCCAGGCGCTGCCCGGCTCGAAGATGGCCTCGGCCGGCGCGGACTGGAAGACCAACCCGTCCACCCAGGTCAAGTGGGGCCTGAACTACATGAACGAGCGCTACGGCAGCCCCTGCGGCGCCTGGTCCTTCTGGCAGTCCCACAACTGGTACTGAGCACGAGCGGCGCTCCGGCTCCGCTCCCCGCTTTCCTCCGGCGGCGTGACCGGGTCCTAGACCCCGGTCGCGCCGTCGAGGCGTTCGCGGAGCAGGTCGGCGTGGCCGTTGTGCCGGGCGTACTCGGCTATGACGTGGACCAGGATGCGGCGGAGCGAGACCGGCTGACCGCTCGCCGCGTGGGTGCCGGTGGCGTCCAGCGAGGGCGTGGCGGCGACGAGCTTGCGGGAGTGCGCGCACTCGGCGCGCCAGAACGCCAGCTCTTCCGCCGCGTCCCCGTCCAGCATCTCGAAGTCCTGGTCGGGGTGGTCGTCGGAGTAGTACGGGAAGTCGTCCCGCTCACCGGCGAACTGGACGCGGAACCACCAGTGTTCGACGCCGGCGAGGTGGCGGATCAGTCCGTGCAGGCTGAGGCCGGACGGCGGGACGCTCTTCTCCGAGAGACGCTCGGCGTCTATCCCGGCGCACTTGAGCTCGAAGGTCCTGCGGTGCCAGTCGAGGAACGAGGTGAGGATCTCCCGCTCGTCCCCGACCAGCGGCGGGGCGGGGCGCTCTTCGGGCCCCGCCCATTCCGGCGGGAAGTTCTCCGGGGGGATGGCGGGCGGTGCTGCGGGAGCCGTGGAGTCAGCCGGCTCTGCCGGTCCCGTCGGTTCTGTCGTCATGGCAAAAGTGTGACAGGGACCACTGACAATGGCCGCCGGCCGCGGCGCCGCCGGGGCGTCACGGGAGCCGGCCGGTCGTCACAACCGCTGGATGACCGTCACAGCCGCTGGATGATCGTCCCGGTCGCCAGTGCTCCGCCCGCGCACATCGTGATCAGGGCGAATTCCTTGTCCCTGCGTTCCAGTTCGTGCAGGGCCGTGGTGATGAGCCGGGCACCGGTGGCGCCCACCGGGTGGCCGAGGGCGATGGCGCCGCCGTTCACGTTGACCTTCTCCAGGTCCTGTTCGAAGACCTGGGCCCAGGACAGGACGACGGACGCGAAGGCCTCGTTGATCTCGACGAGGTCGATGTCCTTGAGGGACATGCCGGCCTTGCCGAGCACCGCGCGGGTCGCGTCGACCGGGCCGTCCAGGTGGAAGTGCGGGTCGGCGCCGACCAGGGCCTGGGCGACGACGCGGGCCCGCGGCTTCAGTCTGAGGGCCCGGGCCATCCGCTTGGACGCCCACATGACGGCGGCGGCGCCGTCGGAGATCTGGGAGGAGTTGCCCGCGGTGTGGACGGCGGTGGGCATGACCGGCTTGAGCCCGGCGAGCGCCGCCATGTTCGTGTCGCGCAGCCCTTCGTCGTGGTCGACCAGCCGCCACATGCCCTGCCCGGCGGCCTGTTCCTCCTCGGTGGTGGGCACCTGGACCGCGTAGGTCTCGCGTTTGAAGCGTTCCTCTGCCCAGGCCTGCGCCGCCCGTTCCTGGGAGATCAGGCCCAGCGCGTCGACGTTCTCGCGGGTCAGGCCGCGTCTGCGGGCGATGCGTTCGGCGGCCTCGAACTGGTTGGGCAGGTCGACGTGCCATTCGTCGGGGAAGGGCTTGCCGGGGCCGTGCTTGGAGCCGCTGCCCAGGGGGACGCGGGACATCGCCTCGACGCCGCAGCCGATGCCCACGTCGATGACGCCGGCCGCGATCATGTTGGCGACCATGTGGTTGGCCTGCTGCGAGGAACCGCACTGGCAGTCGACGGTGGTGGCGGCGGTCTCGTACGGCAGGCCGACCGCGAGCCAGGCGTTGCGGGCGGGGTTCATGGACTGTTCGCCGGCGTGGGTGACCGTGCCGCCGACGATCTGCTCGACGCAGTCCGGCTGGATGCCCGTTCTCTCCAGGAGTTCGCGGTACGTCTCGCCCAGTAGGTAGGCGGGGTGGAGGTTGGCGAGCGCGCCTCCACGCTTGCCGATCGGGGTGCGGACGGCTTCGACGATGACGGGTTCAGCGGCCATGACTCGTCCTCTCCTGGCTGTCCGGGCGGCCCGGCACCCGGGCAGAACTAGTACGCGTTCTAGTTCCGCGCCCAGTCTCACGAGCCTCACGCGCCCGCGCAAGAGTGCTGCGTCGGCCGTATTCGCAAGTATTTCCCGCGTGAGCCTTGCCACTTGTAGAACTCGTTACTACCTTCGCGGCACCTTCTGATGGCCCGTCAGGAGTACCGGAGAGCCGGCCGCCGAAGCCGGAGAGACGGACCTGGAGACGCCGATGCCCTGTCCAGCGCTGCCCGACGGGTTCGACTTCACCGACCCCGACGTCTACCGAGACCGCGTGCCCCTCCCCGAATTCGCCCAGCTGCGACGGACCGCGCCCGTGTGGTGGAACGCCCAGCCGCACAACATCGCGGGCTTCGGGGACGACGGCTACTGGGTGGTGACCCGGCACGCGGACGTCAAGGAGGTCTCCACCCGGCCCGACGTGTTCTCGGCGAACCGCAACACCTCGATCATCCGCTTCAACGAGTCCATGTCGCGCGACCAGATCGACGTCCAGAAGCTGATCATGCTGAACATGGACCCGCCCGAGCACACCCGGGTCCGGCAGATCGTCCAGCGCGGCTTCACCCCCCGCTCGATCCGCGCCCTGGAGGACGCGCTGCGCGAGCGGGCCGGCCGGATCGTCGCGGAGGCGAAGAAGAACGGCCGCGGCGACTTCGTCACCGACATCGCCTGCGAGCTGCCGCTCCAGGCCATCGCGGAGCTGATCGGCATCCCGCAGGAGGACCGGTCCCGGATCTTCGACTGGTCGAACAAGATGGTCGCGTACGACGATCCCGAGCTGGCGATCACCGAAGAGGTCGGCGTCAACGCGGCGATGGAGCTGATCTCGTACGCCATGAACCTCGCTGCGGCGCGCAAGGAGTGCCCGGCGAAGGATATCGTCAGCCGGCTGGTGGCGGCGGAGGACGAGGGCAATCTCGGCAGCGACGAGTTCGGCTTCTTCGTGCTGCTGCTGGCCGTGGCGGGCAACGAGACCACCCGTAACGCCATCACGCACGGCATGCACGCCTTCCTCACCCACCCCGAACAGTGGGAGCTGTACAAGAGGGAGCGCCCCTCGACCGCCGCCGAGGAGATCGTGCGCTGGGCGACCCCGGTGGTCTCCTTCCAGCGCACCGCCACTCAGGACACGGAGCTGGGCGGCGCGCACATCGAGGAGGGCCAGCGGGTCGGCATCTTCTACGCGTCGGCCAACAACGACCCCGAGGTGTTCGACCGGCCTGAGGACTTCGACATCACCCGTGACCCCAATCCGCACCTGGGCTTCGGGGGTGGCGGCCCGCACTTCTGCCTGGGCAAGTCGCTGGCCGTGCTGGAGATCGACCTGATCTTCAACGCCATCGCCGACGCCGTACCGGACATCGCGCTGAGCGGCGACCCCCGGCGGCTGCGTTCGGCGTGGCTGAACGGCGTGAAGGAGCTGCGGGTCAGCTACGGGTAACTCCCGTGCCCTGCACGGACGGTGGCCGCCGGACCCCCGGTGGCCACCGTCTTTCCTTTTGGCGGAAAACCGCCCGACCCGGAACCTTGCCAACCCCCACTGGCGCACTTACATTCAACTCAACTCGCCGGTAACACCGGCGGTAACACTCGGCACGCGGCCACGACCCGCCGCGTCCGCCCCCCACGCGCCTCGTTCGCCCCCCACGCATCGATCAGCCCTGCGCCGGCCGCTCCCGGGCCGACGCGTCGCCGGTCGGTGAGCCAGCTATCGATCCACGCATCGAAGGGGACAGCAGCCATGAAAGACGCACACGGCAGACCGGTCACGGGACGGGTCAGCGCACGGAAGTTCGCCGTGCTGGCCGTCCCGGCCTTCGCGGGCACGGCGGCCCTGGCCATCGCCCTGGCCAACGGCGCGCTGGCGGCCTCGTTCGCCGTCTCGGGCCAGCAGTTCAAGGTCTCGGCGAGCAGCCTCAAGGGGGACGGCTTCGCGCAGTACGGCGGGGTGGACGCCAACGCACGCGGCGAGCTGCTGCCGGTCGCGGTGACCGCCATCAAACAGGCGGAACTGAACAACCTCTGCCAGTCGGTGGTCACCAAGCTGCCCGTACTGGGCAACATCTCGCTGAACCTGACCGCGGGCAAGGGCGGCAAGCCCGTCGAGGCCAAGAACCTCTACGTCGACGCCACCCAGCTCTCGGGCAACGCCTCGTTCAACAACATCGAGATCGGCCGGGACGCCTCCACACTGGACAAGGGTCCGGCCGAGGCGCAGGGCATGCAGGACGCCTTCGCGCAGCAGGCCGACGACGTGAACATCACCGACCTGAAGCAGACCGCGTGGGCGACCAACGCCGGTACCTTCAAGCTCTCCGGCCTGAGCATGAAGATCAGCAAGGGCAAGAAGGAATGCTTCTGACCCGGCGCGCGGGCGGCCGCCGGGCAGCGCGGGGCGATGCATCACGGCCCCGCTCCGCCTGGTGGCGCTGGCGCAAGGCGCGGCCCTTCTGGGGCGGGCTGGCCACGGTCCTGGCGGGCCTGGAGATCTGCGTGATCCCGCTGGCCCCGCTGAAGATCATGCTCCAGCAGGGCATCGCCGGCATCCCGTCCGTGCTGATGGGGCTGGTGATGATCGTGATGGGCCTGACCGCCTGGTTCGCGCCGCACTACCGCGGGCTGGCCGGCGTACTGACCGTCCTGATGGCGGCCGCCGCGCTGGTCATGTCCAACCTCGGCGGCTTCTTCATCGGCACCGTGCTCGGCATCCTCGGCGGCGCCCTGATGTTCGCGTGGCAGCCCGTCCCGGAGCCGGAACCGGCCGCCGCGGACCCCTCGCCGGCGGACCCGGCCGCCGACGGCGCGCCCACGGCCGCAGACCCGGCCGTCTAGCGCGGCGGCTCCGCCGCCCCTCCCAAGAACGGCGTCCTCGGCCGCCTCGGCCGTGGCCGAGGACGCCCTGCACCACCGCACATCACTGCACACCACCGCACCACCGCACCACCAGCACTGCCTGAATCACCAGCACTTCTGCACCACCAGCACTCCGTACCGGTACCGCACGATCACTCGATCACCCGCAACGGCAACCGCAAGGAGACCCTCGATGATGCAGCTCAGACCCCGTACGCATGCCCGTACGCTGCTCGCCGCCGGCACCGGCGTCGCGGCGGCGGGCGCGCTCTGCCTGGCCGTCACCGCACCGGCCACCGCGGCAGCCCCCGCCCAGGGCGCGGCCGCCGGCTCCACCACCGTCACCCCCGCGGGCCACGCCTTCGCCGCGAAGCTCACCGGCAAGGCCACCTTCAAGGCCGGTTCGGTGACCGTGACCTGCTCGGCGTCCAACTCCACCGGCCAGGTGCCGGCCGCGCCCGGCAACCACAACGACGCCGGACCGGTGTCCAGCTCGATCAGCGCGCCGACGTACGGCTCCTGCACGACGAGCATGCCGGGCGTCAGCGCCACCGTCACCACCAGCGGCGCGTGGGGCGTGTCCATGCAGAACGGCTCGCCCAGCACCGCCGTGATGAACATTCCGCAGGGCGGTGTCGTCGTGAAGACCAGCGGCCTCGCCACCTGCACGGTCACCGCGGCGCCCAGCGGCCCGGCCACCGTCAACGGCAGCTGGACCAACGGCGCGCCGTCCACGCTCACCTTCTCCGGCGCCTCGGTGCCGGTGACCGTCACCGGCGGCTTCGGCTGCCCGACGAGCGCGACGGCCTCGACGTTCGGCGCCACGTACGCGGTGTCCGACACGACGGACCCGGCGTCGCAGATCACCGTCACCGGCTGACCGGGAGGCCGCCCGCACCGGCCGTCCTGACGTGACGGTCCACATCCGTCCGAGTGGCGCCGCGGAGCCGCCGGACGGATGCTGGACGGGCGACGATCCGACGGCGCGGCGTTCCCCGGAATGCCGCGCCGTCACGTGGGATGGGTCACATCAGGGCCCTCAGTTGCAGGTGATCGCAGCGATAAGGATCACAGGAATACTTTTTCCGTGTCCGTTCTGTCCGCCGCATCGCCCCTGCAACGAGGGGGTTTCACCCCCTTCCCGTACGCGGAAGATCACCCTCCGTGACGATCCGTTCTGCCCCTAAGGTCGACATTCGCCCGTCGGTGGCCCGGCGGGCTTTGCAATGCAGTCGTCCCAGAGAGCGCAGGCGAGCGAACACGTGCCGACGCACACCTCCGTCGCCCCGGGCCCCGGTGCCCGTGCGAAAGACCGGGCTCCTTCCAGCGAGGAGCGGCACGGTGCCACGGTCGTCGACCCGGCCATGGCCAAGCGAGCGGTCTCGGCGGCCGCGCTCGGCAACGCGATGGAGTGGTTCGACTTCGGCGTCTACAGCTACATCGCGGTCACCCTCGGACAGGTGTTCTTCCCGTCCGGGAACCCGACCGCGCAGTTGCTGTCGACGTTCGGAGCGTTCGCCGCGGCGTTCCTCGTGCGCCCCATCGGCGGCATGGTCTTCGGTCCGCTCGGCGACCGTATCGGACGCCAGAAGGTCCTCGCCATCACCATGATCATGATGGCGATCGGCACCTTCGCGATCGGCCTGATCCCCTCGTACGCCGCCATCGGCGTCTGGGCCCCCGTCCTGCTGCTGATCGCCCGCCTGGTGCAGGGCTTCTCCACCGGCGGTGAGTACGGCGGCGCCTCCACCTTCATCGCCGAGTACTCGCCCGACAAGAAGCGCGGCTTCTTCGGCAGCTGGCTGGAGTTCGGCACGCTCGCCGGCTACATCGGCGGCGCCGGCCTGGTCACCCTGATGACCGCGCTGCTCAGCCACGACGACCTGATCTCCTGGGGCTGGCGGATCCCGTTCCTGATCGCGGGTCCGATGGGCATCATCGGCCTCTACCTGCGGATGCGCCTGGAGGAGACCCCGGCCTTCGCCGCGATGGAGAAGGAGGCGGCGGAGCAGGAGAAGCAGCGCCGCACCGCCGAGAAGAAGACCGGCCTGCGCGAGATGGTCGTGGGCCAGTGGCGCGCGATGCTGCTCTGCATCGGCCTGGTCCTGGTCTTCAACGTCACCGACTACATGCTGCTGTCGTACATGCCCAGCTACCTGACCTCGGAGCTGAAGTACGACGAGACGCACGGCCTGCTGGTCGTGCTGGCCGTGATGGCCGTGATGATGTGCGTCCAGCCGTTCGCGGGCCGCGCCTCCGACCGCTTCGGCCGCCGCCCGGTCATCGCCGCCGGCTGCATCGGCTTCTTCGTCCTGTCCGTCCCGGCGCTGCTGCTGATCCGCCAGGGCTCGCTGGCCGCGATCGGCCTGGGCATGGCCGCGCTCGGCCTGCTGCTGGTCTGCTTCACCTCGACGATGCCGTCCACGCTGCCCGCGCTCTTCCCGACCAAGGTGCGCTACGGCTCGCTGTCCATCGGCTTCAACGTCTCCGTCTCGCTCTTCGGCGGTACCACCCCGCTGGTCGTGACGGCCCTCATCGGCGCCACCGGCGACAAGATGATGCCCGCGTACTACATGATGGCGGCCGGCGTCATCGGCGGTATCGCGGTGTGGAAGATGTCCGAGAGCGCCGGCCGGCCGCTGCCGGGCTCCAAGCCCGCGGTGGCCAGCGAGGCCGAGGCCCGCGAGCTGAGCAAGGCGGCCTGACCCCGCCGCTCACGCGCGACTGCACGACGAGGCCCCCTGCTCCGCGGCAGGGGGCCCCGTCGTGTCCGGATCCGTCCCCGGGGCGCCCGGGGACCGCCCCGCGCGATGCGGCAGGATGGCGGCATGAGCATCGTGAAGATCAATGTGCTGACCGTCCCCGAGGAACAGCGCGAGGTGCTGGAGAAGCGCTTCGCCTCCCGCGCCGGCGCGGTGGAGTCCTCGGACGGCTTCGAGTGGTTCGAGCTGCTGCGCCCGGTCGAGGGCACCGACCAGTACCTCGTCTACACCCGCTGGCGGGACGAGGCGGCCTTCCAGGCGTGGATGGAGGGCCCGATGAAGGCCGCGCACCAGGGCGGCGGCGAGAACGCCGAGCGCCCGAAGCCGGCCGCCTCCGGCTCCACCGTCTGGTCCTTCGACGTCGTCCAGCAGGCCGCCCCGAAGACCGCCTGAGCCGGTACGGCCGCCCGGCCACCGGCCCGGCCACGGGCCGCCGCCGGGTGCCCGCGCGGGTCGCGGCGCTCCGGGTGAGCGGCCGCGGCCCGCGTTGTCATACCGGGCGCGGGCCCGCCGGGCGGCGCTGTACGGGCCGGGCGTCCCCGTTGCGCGGGCATTCGCCGTCCGAGCCGCCCAGCTCCGCGGTCAGCTGCTGGACCAGTTCGGTGAGGTCGGTGGGGCGGTCCTTGGTCCACCAGTCGCCGAGCAGCTCGGCGAGGGTCTCCTGGCGGGCGGCCGCGAGCCGGTGCGCGACCCGCCGCCCGGCCTCGGTGAGCACCATCGGCATGCCCTGCCGCTCGGCGAGCCCCCGTGCCTCCAGCTGCCGGGTGGCCTCGGAGATCACGCCGAGGGGTACGGCGCTCCGCTCGGCGAGCAGCGCGGGCTCCACGGAGCCGTACCGGTACATCCGCAGCACCATCCAGCTCGCCGCCGGTCTCAGGTCGCACCCGGCCCGCGCGGTGATCGTCTCGTAGAGCTTCTTGCGGCCCTCCAGCGAGCCCAGCTTGGACAGGGCGCGGGCGCACTCGTCGTGCGAGGACCGTTCGACGGGGTTCGAGGACAGCACCTCGGTGGTGTCCGGGGCCGTCACCGAGCCCCGCAGCGGCTCCTCCTTGAGCAGCCAGGCCAGCACGAAGGCCAGCAGGACGACGGGCACCGCGTAGAGGAAGACGTTGGTGATCGACGTCGCGTAGGCGTCCAGTACGCCGGAGGCCTCGCCGGGCGGCAGCTGCGACACCGCGCGCGGGTCCTCGGCCAGCTTGCCCGGGTCGACGCCCGGCGGGAGCCGGCGGCCGGAGAGGGCTTCGGCGATCCGCGGGCCGAGCATGTTCGCGAAGATCGTGCCGAAGATCGAGACGCCGAAGGACGCGCCGATCGAGCGGAAGAACGTGGCCCCCGAGGTGGCGACGCCCAGGTCGGCGTAGGGCACGGCGTTCTGCACGATGAGCACCAGTACCTGCATGACCAGGCCGAGCCCGAGGCCGAAGACGAAGAAGTAGCCGCTCATCTCGGCGACGCCGCTGGACCGGTCGAGGTTGTGCAGGAGCAGCAGGCCCACGGCGGTGACGCCGGTGCCGGCGATCGGGAAGATCTTGTAGCGTCCGGTCCGGCTGACCAGCTGGCCGGAGACCGTGGAGGAGAGCAGCATGCCGATGACCATCGGCAGCATGTGCACGCCGGACATGGTCGGCGAGACACCGTGCACGACCTGGAGGAACGTCGGCAGGTACGTCATCGCGCCGAACATCGCGAAGCCGATGACGAAGCCGATCGCCGAGCAGAGCGCGAACGTACGGCCGGCGAAGAGGCGCAGCGGCAGGACGGGCTCCGCGGCCCGCCGTTCGACCAGTACGAAGGCGACGAGCAGCAGGACGCCGAGGACGCCGAGGCCGATGATCTGCCAGGAGCCCCACGGGTAGCTGACGCCGCCGAGCGAGGTCATCAGCACGAAGCAGGCGGCGACCGCGGCGATCAGGGCGGTGCCGGGGTAGTCGATGCGGTGCGGGGTGCGGCTCGACGGGATGTGCAGCACGGCGGCGATGACGATCAGCGCGACCGCGCCGATGGGCAGGTTGATGTAGAAGACCCAGCGCCAGCTGAGGTGGTCCACGAATACCCCGCCGAGCAGCGGCCCCAGCACGCTCGTCGCGCCGAAGACCGCGCCGAAGAGGCCCTGGTACCGGCCGCGGTCGCGGGGCGGCACGATGTCGCCGACGATCGCCATCGACAGCACCATCAGTCCGCCGCCGCCCAGGCCCTGGACCGCGCGGAAGGCGATGAGCTGCGGCATGTTCTGCGCGATGCCGCACAGCACGGAGCCGATCAGGAAGATCCCGATGGCGGCCTGGAAGAGTTTCTTGCGCCCGTACTGGTCGCCGAGCTTGCCCCACAGCGGGGTGGCCGCCGTGGACGCCAGGAGGTAGGCGGTGACCACCCAGGAGAGGTGGTCCAGGCCGCCCAGCTCGCTGACGATCGTGGGCAGCGCGGTCGAGACGATGGTCTGGTCGAGCGCCGCGATCAGCATGCCGAGCAGCAGCGCGCCGATCGCCACCAGCACGGTCCGCTGCGGCCGGGCCTCGGCGGGGACGGCGGGAGCGCCGGTGTCCTGCGCCATGGACGTCTCCTTACGTCGGTACCGCGGCGAGGAGCGGGGCGGGCTCCGGCACCGCGTCCGGGAGCGGAGCCGCACTCCCGTCCCGCTCATTTTGCCCCGCTATGACACGTTGAGCGATGTGTCGTACTCCGCTTCTTCACGTCCTGGGGCCCTGTGCAGGAGGCGACGGCATATGCATAATCGCAGCCGACAACTAGGGAGGGGACGCGCGTGACGGCCAGGAACTGCCCGACCTGCTTAGCCCCCGCTCGCACCGGCGGCCACCCCGGCTGCCGGTGCGAGCAGGCGGCCGCCCAGGACTTCGACCCGCTGCACATCCGGCCGTACGTCTCCTTGCCGGACGCGCCCGATCCCGACGATCCGCCGCAGCCGCCCCGCAGACCGCGCGCCTTCACGGTGCGCGCCTACGGTCCGCCGGCGTTCCCCCCGCCTTCGTACGTCCGGGTGCCCCGGCCCCCGTACGCCCCGCCCCGCACCGCGCAGCCGCCCGCCGCGCCTCCCGGGGAGTCACCCACGGCCCATGAGCCGCCCGCCGCGGCGCCGCACCTCCCGCCGTACGCCCCGCAGAGCGGCGGGGCGGGGACCGGGCCGGGCCACCGCCGGTCGCCGGGCCGGCGGCCCGACGGGCTGCCGGTCGCGGGCCCCGTGGCGTTCATGGACCCGCCGGGCGGGGAGGTCGGGCAGGCGGGTGACCGGTCCGAGCCGGAGCGGCGCAGGCGCCCGGTGCTGCTGGCCGGGCTGATGGTCACCGCGGCGGCCGGTTCGGTCTGCGCCGCGCTCTTCGGCGGCGAGCTGCACGCGGGGGGCGGAGCCGGCGACGTGCTCGCCGACCGCGGCGAGCACGTCGCCGATCTGCCCGACGGGGCCGCCGAGGCCCGGCCGACCGACCCGGGCGCGGCGTCCCGCTCGGCCACGCGACTGCCCGGCGCACGGGCCGCCGCCAGCGCCGCCGAGACGCCGTTCACCCGCCCGCCGGACGCGCCGACGACGCGCTCCGCCGAGCGCACGCGCGAGGAGGTCCGGCGCTTCCTCACGGGCTCGGACACCGGCCCGGCGGTGCTGTCCGAGGGGGCGAGCGGCCCCGAGGTGACGGAGCTGCAGCGGCGGCTCGCGCAGCTGAAGCTGTACGCCGGGCCCGCGGACGGCCGGTACGACGCCGGGGTGGCGGCCTCCGTGGCGAGGTACCAGCGGACGTACGGCGAGACCGGCGACCCGTACGGCGTCTACGGATCCGCGACCCGCACCTCCCTGGAGTTCCTCACGGACGAGCCCTGACCGGCCCCGTTCGCCCCCTTTATCACCATGCCCCCCTGGCCTGCTGACCAGGGGGGCTTGGCGTGTGGCCGGACCGCTTTGTATCGTGGATGAACAAAGTGGTTCCGCCCGCTTCCCCTGACCGGCGGGCGGGGCCGCTCTTGTCCCACCACTCCAGCACAGGAGTCCGCCGATGACGGCAACCCGCACCCTCACCGCCCGCGCCCTGCTCCTCGACATGGACAGCACCCTCGTCAACTCCGAGGCGGTCGTCGAGCGCTGCTGGCGCCGCTGGGCCGCCGAGCAGGGCATGGACGCGGACGAGGTGCTGAAGGTCGTGCACGGCCGCCAGGGCTGGGCCACCATGGCCGCGCTGCTCCCCGACCGCCCGATGGAGCAGAACCTCGCGGACAACCGGCGCATGCTGGAGCAGGAGACCGCGGACACCGACGGTGTCGTGCCGGTGCCCGGCGCGCCCGTCTTCATGACCGCGATCGCCGCCGTGCCGCACGCCCTGGTGACCTCCGCGAGCGTGCCGCTGGCCGAGGCCCGGATGGGCGCCGCCGAGCTGCCGATGCCCGGCGTACGGATCACCGCCGAGTCGGTGAGCGCCAGCAAGCCGGACCCGGAGGGCTTCCTCAAGGGCGCCGCCGAGCTGGGCTTCGCGCCCGAGGACTGCCTCGTCTTCGAGGACTCCGAGGCGGGCATCCGGGCCGGACAGGCGGCCGGGATGCGGGTCGTGGGCGTCGGTGAGCGGGCCGCGGCCTTCGGGCCGACCGTGCAGGTGGACGACCTGACGCAGCTGCGCGTCGAGCCGCTCCCCGAGGGCGGCGTACGGCTGCACATCGCCGCCTGAGCGCACACGGAGCACACACCACGCCGGGAACCACGAGGGGCCCCACCCGTACGGGTGGGGCCCCTCGCCGCTGTCCGGGCACTCAGCCCGCGATCGCCTCGTACAGGCTGAACCCGGCGAGCACGATCATCACGCAGGCCGCGACCTTCGTGATGAGCTTCAGCGGCACGAACCGCATCAGCGTGCGGCCGCCCAGGATGCCCAGCGCGGCCACCGCCCACAGGGCGAGCACGGCGCCGATGCCGACGGAGACCGGGTCGCCGTAGCGGGCCGCGAGGTTCGCGGTCATGATCTGGGTCAGGTCGCCGAACTCCGCGACCAGGATCATCATGAAGCCGGCCCCGGAGACCTTCCAGAAGCTCTGGTCGGCGGGCTTCTTCACCTCTTCCTCGTCGTCGTCCTTCCTGAACAGCAGGACGGCGGCGCCGGCGAGGAAGAGCACGCCGACGATCGCCTGGACCAGACGGTGCGGCAGCAGCGTGAGCACACTGCCCGCGGCGATGGCGAGCGCGACGTGCACGACGAAGGCCGCGGCGACGCCCGCGAAGACGTAGGACGCTTTGTAGCGCGTACCGAGCATCAGCCCGGCCAGTGCGGTCTTGTCGGGCAGCTCGGCGAGGAAGACGACGCCGAAGACGACGGCTGCGACGGAGAAGCTGAACACGGGGTGGAATACCTCGTTCGATAGGGCCGCACCGAAAGGGGCCCGGGGAAAAGGGGTCGCTTCGGCACGGCAGCGTCGGACACTGCGGCCGAAGGTCTCGCTGGCGTACGGACGGAATCCGTACGCTCCGGGCGCCGGCGCACTACAGGAGTGCGCAGTATGTCGACGGTCCGGCGAAGAGCTACTCCCCTTCTGCTGGGATCAAGGGTACGCGGTGCAGCAGTCCGCACGCGACCAGCTCCAGCACCACCGCCACCGCGACCGCCTGCACGGCGAGCAGGGCCACCAGGACGAAGAGCTGCACCGCACCCGCCTGAACGGGTGACGCGCCACCCAGCAGCATGCCGACGAACGCCCCCGGCAGCGTGACCAACCCCACCGTCCGGGTCTGGTCCAGCCCCGGCAGCAGCGCCTCGGAGACGACCGGCCGGGCCACCTCCAGCCGCGCCTCCCGGTTCGGGAGCCCCAGCGCGAGCCCCGCCTCCAGCTCCCCGTGCCGGGTCTCCAGCTCGTCCAGCGCGCGCCGCCCGCCGAGCACGGTGGCGGTGAGCGCGCCGCCCATGAGGATGCCGGTCACGGGGATGAGGGTGACCCCGCGCGGCGGCACCAGGCCGGTCAGCAGCAGCGCGGCCACCACCGGCAGCACCCCGGCGGCGATCGGTGCCGCGGCCCACCACCAGGTGCGGTTGGGGGTGATCCGGCGGCCCGCCGTGCGCACCGCCACCAGGAACATCAGCAGCAGGAAGCAGACCAGCAGGGGGACGGCGCGGATCACCCAGCCGATGAGGAAGGAGACGGCGGCGAGCTGGACGGCGGCCCGGAGCCCGGCGACGGCGATGCCCCGCGCATGGCCCAGCCGGCACAGCGCGGCGACCGTCACGGCGGCGGCGAGCAGCACCGCGAGCACGGCCCCGAGGGTGACGTTCACCGGCAACAGCACACGATCACCTTAGGACGGCGGAGCCGGGAGAGGACCCAACGGACGCGCGTTCGAGGAGTTCTGGCGGCGCGTCACCTCTTGATCTGACGTGAGCATGTCGTCACTCTGTTACCTGGAGCCCACACGGCGGCAACCCCCACGCGCCATCGTGTGGCCCGGCCGGTCGCCCCGACCGGCCGGCCCGACCGATCACGACTTCCTCACCCCCCCACACCAACGGGAGTTCCGATGTCCAAGGTCTACGCGCGTCGCGTGTCCCTCGCCGCCGGCTCGGCCGCCGCGCTCGTCTGCACACTGCTGTTCAGCGGCCAGTCCGCCCAGGCCGCGCCGCCCTCCCCGCCCAGCGCCGCCACCGCCCGTACCTATCTCGGCGAGATCAAGGAGCAGGCCGAGGGGTCGCAGGACGGCTACAGCCGCGACAAGTTCCCGCACTGGAGCGACCAGGGCGACAGCTGCAACACCCGCGAGGTCGTCCTCAAGCGCGACGGCAAGGACGTCCAGACCGACGGCAGCTGCGCCGCGACCAGCGGCTCCTGGACCTCCCCGTACGACGGCGAGACCTGGACGCAGACCTCCGACGTGGACATCGACCACATGGTGCCGCTCTCCGAGGCGTGGAAGTCCGGCGCCGCCGACTGGACCACGGACCGCCGTGAGCAGCTCGCCAACGACCTCACGCACGCCCAGCTGCTCGCGGTCACCGACAACGTGAACCAGTCCAAGGGCGACCAGGACCCGGCCGAGTGGCTGCCGCCGAAGACCTCCTTCCACTGCGAGTACGCGCGGATGTGGGTGTGGGTCAAGCACGAGTACGGAATGACCGCCGACTCCGCCGAGAAGGCCGCGCTGAAGAAGATCCTGGACGGCTGCTGACCCGGCGCCCCACCCACCCGGGCGGTTCCGCTCTCCACCCCATGCCCGCGGAGCCGCCCGCCCCGCCTTCCGGCCGCGGCCCGGGCCCCTCGGGGAAGCCGGTGCGCTCCTCCTATCCTCGGACCCGAGGCGCGGGCGGCTGCCCGTACTGAGGTGCGGGCACCGGCCCGCGCGAGGGAGGACCGCGATGACCGGACTGCGGCTCGGACCGCTGCTGCGCTACGTGGACGAGGACAGCGCGACGGTGTGGATGGAGACCGAAGCGCCGTGCGAGGTGACCGTGGCCTGCGACAGCGGCGCCACCGGCACCGACCGGACCTGGCAGGTCGCCGGGCACCACTACGCGCTGGTTCCCGTCGAGGGTCTGACGCCGGGCGGCGAGACGCCCTACCGGGTGCTGCTGGACGGCGAGCAGGTCTGGCCGCTGCCGGACAGTCCGTACCCGCCCTCCGTCATCCGCACGCTGCCGCCCGAGGGGCGGGGCCCGCTCGCGGTGGCCTTCGGCTCCTGCCGCTGGGCGGCCCCGCCCTCCGGGAGCAGGAGCCACCTGGCGGCCGTGCCGGGCATTCCGGGCGACAGCCACGACCCGGTGGGGCCGGACGCGCTGGACACCCTCGCCGCCACCCTCGCCCGCGATCCGGACCGCCCCCGCCCCGACGTCCTGCTGCTGCTCGGCGACCAGGTCTACGCCGACCAGACCTCCGAGGCGACCGCGGCGCTGCTGGCCCGCCGCCGGGACACCGCGGAGCCGCCGTGGACGCAGGTCGCGGACTACGAGGAGTACACCCACCTCTACGACGAGTCCTGGCTGGACCCGGAGGTGCGCTGGCTGCTCTCCACGGTCCCCAGCTGCATGATCTTCGACGACCACGACGTGATCGACGACTGGAACACCTCGGCCGCCTGGCAGGCCCGGATGCGCGCGACCCCGTGGTGGCGCGACCGGATCCTCGGCGGCCTGATGTCGTACTGGGTCCACCAGCACCTCGGGAACCTCTCCCCCGCCGACCTGGCGCGCGACGAGCTGTACGCGCGGGTGCGGACGGCGGCCGACGGCACCGAACCGGTACGCGCCTTCGCGGCGGCCGCGGACGCCGATCCCACCTGCGCGCGCTGGAGCTACCGGCGGGACTTCGGGCGGGTACGCCTGGTCATGATCGATACCCGCGCCACCCGCGTCCTGGACGAGGGCCGCCGCGCGATGCTCGACGCGGCGGAGGCGAAGTGGGTGCGGCAGGAGGTGCTGGACGCGCCCGGCGGCTACGACCACCTGCTGATCGGCAGCTCGCTGCCCTGGCTGCTGCCCCACCTGGTGCACGACGCGGAGGTGTGGAACGCGGCGCTGTGCGGCGGGGCCCGCGGCCCGCGCTGGGCGCGGCGCGGCGAGACCCTGCGGCAGCGGGCCGACCTGGAGCACTGGTCCGCGTTCCCCGAGTCGTTCGCGGCGCTGGCCGAGCTGCTCTCGGAGGCGGCTTCCGGCCCGGGGGCGCCCGCGACGGTGTGCGTGCTGTCCGGGGACGTGCACCACGCGTACATCGCCGAGCCGCACTGGCCGGCGGGCGAGGAGCCGGCGGGCCGGGTCCTCCAGCTGACCTGCTCGCCGGTGCACAACAGCATTCCGGCAGCCATGCGGGTGGGCTTCCGCTTCGGCTGGAGCCGGGTGGGCCGGTGGCTGGGCCGCGCGCTCGCCCGGCACGTGGCGGCCGGCCGTCCGCCGGTGTCCTGGCGGCGCACCGGGGGGCCGTGGTTCGGCAATCAGCTGATGACGCTGACCCTGCGCGGCCGGGACGCCCGGCTGAGCCTGGACCAGGCCCGCGCGGACGGCCGGCGCGCCGGGCGGAGGCGCCGGACGCCGGGCCGGATGGCGCGTCTGGAGCGGGTCCTGGAGCGCTCGCTGACGTGATCCCCGGGGAAACCGGGAGCGGCACGAAGGAAAACCGGGGGCTGCGTACCCCCTTGACGGCCGCATTGGTCTGGACCATGGTGACGACACGCCATTGGTTCAGACCAAGCGGCCCGAAAAACACTTGAACTTGCAAGCACGAATAAGGCACGCCTAACCTTCAGGCCTCTCGGTTCCGTCCCCGACCGCAGGAGTCTTGTCATGTCCGCTTCCCTCTCGGCGTTCACCGAACGCAGCCGACCGCACGCCACAGCACTCTTCCGCGTCGTCACCGGCCTCCTCTTCGCCTGCCACGGCGCCGCGTCGCTCTTCGGCGTGCTCGGCGGCGCGGCCGGCGGCGGTACCGTCCCCACCGGCACCTGGCCCGGCTGGTACGCGGCCGTCATCCAGCTCGTCGGCGGTCTGCTGGTCCTGCTCGGCCTGGGCACCCGCACCGCCGCCCTGATCAGCTCCGGCTCCATGGCGTACGCGTACTTCTCGGTCCACCAGGGCGAGGCGCTGTGGCCGATCCAGAACGGCGGAGAGCCCTCCGCGATGTTCTCCTGGGCCTTCCTCCTGCTGGTCTTCACCGGCCCCGGCACGTGGGCCCTGGACCGGGTCCTCTTCGGCTCCGGCAGCCGCGGCGAGGACGCCGGCACCCCGGCGGCACCCGCCCGGGAGCCCAGCGCGGCCTGACCCGCCGCGCGGACCCCACCCGCTCTCCGCTCAGCCCTGAGGGCCGCCCGTCCCGGCGGCCCTCAGGTCGTTCCCGGCCCCGCTACTTCGCCGCGTGCTTGAACGGCACCGTCAGGCAGCCCAGCCGGTCGCCCGCCATGCCCGCATGGCCGTGCCCGGTGTGGGTCTTGTGGTCGTGGATCACCACGGACCGCGCCTCGCCCTGCCGGAACCACCACGAGTGCTTCGACGACACCGAGGCGTCGCCGTCGGAATCCGTGGTGAAGTCCAGCCAGACCTCGTTCTCCGGGTTGGCGTACTTGGGGTCGGTGGACGGCTGACGCGGGTCCTTCCGGTTCTGGTAGTGCGGCCCGGAGTCGTCCGGCTTCTGGCCGCACGGCTTGGTGTGGACGTGCGAGCCGTACGTGCGGTGGGGCTGCAGCCCCTTCACCTTCAGCCGGATGGTCATCCCGTGATCGTTCTTCCACTGCGCGACCACGATCCGCGCCTTGGCCGGCACCTTCTTCGTGTCGTACGTGACCGCTTCGGAAGGATCGAACTTCGACACCGGGGCGAACCGGCTCTCCTTCCCCACCGCGAGGTCTCCGCCGCCGGGCGTGCCGCCGTACGCGGGTGCCGCCACGACGGGCACCGCCATGAGCAGCGCCGTCGCCGCTCCCGTCAGGATTCCTGCCGCCATTCTCGTCTCCTCGTCACTCCCCGTAACCGAAGCGCGCGACGCGCGCCATGACCTCACCGTCGCCGCCGGCCGGCCGTCGCGCGAGCCGTGCCGGACGCCGGGCGGGCGCCGAACGCGGGCCCCCGGGCGGCCCACCATGTAGCCCAGCAGGCGATCTGCCTGGCAGGAAACGCGTGATTCGGACAACACCTGAGGCCCAGCGGCCCAATCTCAGGACATGTCAGGCGTACGCTGTATGGCTGTACGAGCGACAAGCCGCCCCTGCCGCTGCCATGCGACGTCGCGGCCGGGGACGACTTGGAGTGACGAGGTGCTGGAAAGTCTGGGGGCGCTGGCCGACCCTCCGTGGATTCATCTGATCGTCGGGCTGTGTGTCCTCCTCGACGTCTTCGTGCCGTTCCTCCCCAGCGGGGTGCTGCTCATCGCCGCGGCGACCGCCGCCGGCACCCGCACCGCCACCGTCGGCGTCCCGTCGATGAGCGGGGGCTCGGCCGTGGCCGACCTGTTCGCGCTGGCGCTGTGCGCCGCGACCGCCTCCGTGCTCGGCGACCTGGCCGCGTACCGGCTGGCCTGGCGCGGCGGCGACCGCTTCGACCGCGCCATCGCCCGCTCCCGCCGCCTGACCGCGGCGCAGGAACGTCTCGGCACCGCGCTCACCCGGGGCGGCGGGATCGTGGTCGTCCTCGCCCGGTTCGCACCCGCCGGGCGCTCGGTGGTCAGCCTCGGCGCGGGCGTCGCCCACCGCACCGTCCGCGAGTTCCTGCCCTGGTCGATGCTGGCCGGCGTGGCCTGGGCCGCGTACAGCGTGACCCTGGGCTACTTCGGGGGCCACCTGCTCGGCGCGACCTGGTTCAGCACGGCCGTCTCGGTCTTCGCCCTCTTCGCCGCCGGCTCCGCCGCGCTGTACGTGATGCGCCGGCCGGAGCGCGGCGCGGCGCACTCCGGATAACCCCCGAAGGGCCGTCACTCCGCCGCCGCCTCCGACTCCTCGCGCGCCGCCTCCGGCACCACCGCGATGGGGCACAGGGCGTGCAGCAGCACCGCGTGCGCCACCGAGCCCAGCCGGCGGCCGATCGGCAGCTTCCGGCGATGCCGCCCGACCACCACCAGGTCGCTCCGCGCGGACTCCTCGACCAGCTGCCCCGCCGCGTCCGCGGGCCGCAGCTCGGCCTCGACCGCGACGTCCGGATACCGCTCCCGGTACCGCGCGAGCACCTGCGACACCTGCTTGACCAGCGCGCCCTCGTACTCCTGCTGGGTCGTGTCGTAGGCGACGATGTAGTCGAAGGCGACCGGTACGGCCATCGGCCACATGTACGCGGCGATCACCTGGAGGACGGCTCCGCGCCGGGCCGCCTCCTGGAAGGCGAAGTCGATCGCGCTGCTCTCCCCCACCTCCTCCGAGGTCGGGTCGAGCCCCAGGACCACGCGCCCGTGCGCCCCTCCGGGCCGCGCCTCGTCCGCCTCCTCCGGCCGCACGCCGGCCCGGTCCGGGCGCGGGACGACCACGACGGGGGAAGTGGAGTGCGCGGCGCACGCCATGCTGTTGGAGCCGAGCAGCAGGCTCGCGAAGCCGCCCCGCCCGCGCGAGCCGAGCACCAGCAGCTCCGCCTGGTCGCCGAGCCCGGGCAGGATCACGTCCGTGAGCCCGCTCAGGCTGCGGAACTCGACCTCCGGCAGCTCGGGCCCCGCGGCCAGTTGCGCCCGCAGCTCCTCCAGCACGGGGTCGCCGGTGCCCACTTCGGCGTCGGCGGCGCGCGCCGAGGTGACGTACGGCCACACGTGCACGACCTGGAGGGGCGCCGACCGGAGCCGCGCCGCCTCGGCCGCCCAGTGCAGCGCCCGCTCACTGTCCGGGGACCCGTCCACCCCGACGATGACCGGCATCCTGTCCATCTGTGCCTCCCTACGATCAGCCGGTGGGCCGCACGGCTGCCACGGCCCGCCGATTTCCGCGGCCGTCGCGGCCACTGCGATCGGTACCACCCGGGCGAGCGATCCGGCCAGTACGCATTACAGGCGATTTGGGCGAGTTTTCCGGGCAGGCGCCCGGAACGGCGACGGCATGATCAGCAACTGAGCGGGTGCCCCGAAGCCGGTAAAATCGAACTTCCCCGCACCGCCCGGCTCCTGGGCGTTGCCCTCCTCCGGGACGCGCCTCCGCCGGCCGTGCCGCCTGATCCAGGACGCCATGAACGCTCACCGGCCGCCCGCTCCGCGCATCACCGCCGCCTCCTCCGCCGCCGTCCCGCAGGACGCTTCGCCGGCCCCCGTCCTCACCTGGGAAGAGGCCGGGGGGCCGCGCTCCGCCCACTGGCGCTCGGAGAACGGCGCGCTGCCGCCGCGCCGCGTGACCATCGCCGACGACCGCATGAAGGCCGACGCCGCGTACAAGCTGGCCTGCGAGGGCACCGCGCTGCTGTGGCGCGGCGACTTCCACAACGCCCGCCAGCTGCTGACCGCGCTGGCCCGGCGGATCGACCGCCGCCCCCGCAAGCCCGCGCCCGCCGACGACCCGGCCCGCGCCTTCCACCTGCACCGCGCCGCGCAAAGCCAGCGCGCCCGCATCCTCGGCATGCTGCTGGTGCCCCTCGATGCCGAGTACGGCGTCCCGCTGCACCGCGCCCCCGACGTCCGCGCGGCCTGCGCCCAGGCGTACGGCCCCGCGCCCGCGGCGAGCGGCGCGGCGGGCGACACCCACTCGGTCGTCGCCCTGCGCGAACTGCTCGGGCTCGTCGGCGCGTACGAATGGCACCGCAAGGGCGTCGAGATCCCGGCCCTCGGGGGCGACCGGATCCACCCCGACTACGGCGTCTTCTCGCCCCAGCGCGGCGAGTACGTCGACCTGGTGGCCCGGGCCCCGCTGCCCGCCGACCCGACCGAGCTGGCCTTCGACATCGGTACCGGCAGCGGCGTACTGGCCGCGGTGCTGGCCCGGCGCGGCGTACGGCGCGTCCTCGGCACCGACCAGGACCCGCGCGCGCTGGCCTGCGCGCGCCGGAACGCCGAGCGGCTGGGCATCGCCGACCGGGTCGAGGCCGTGGCCGCCGACCTCTTCCCCGCCGGGCGCGCCCCGCTGGTGGTCTGCAACCCGCCGTGGCTGCCGGCCAAGCCCACCTCCTCGGTGGAGTACGCCGTCTACGACCCGAACAGCCGGATGCTGCGCGGCTTCCTCGCCGGCCTCACGGACCACCTGACGCCCGGCGGCGAGGGCTGGCTGATCCTGTCCGACCTCGCCGAGCGCCTCGGGCTGCGCACCCGCGCCGATCTCCTCGCCCTCTTCGAGGCGGCCGGCCTGACCGTGCGCGACCGGCTGGACATCGCCCCCCGGCACCCGAAGGCCCGCGACGCCGCCGACCCGCTGCACGCCGCCCGCGCGGCGGAGGTGACGTCGCTGTGGCGCCTGGGACCCGCCGGCAGCTGACGACGGCCCGGGCCCTCCCCCGGCCCCGTACGGCCCGCCTTCGTGCGGCTCAGGAGTCCTTGCGTACGTAGACATCGACGCGGCGGCCGCGGGTCTCGGTCGATGTGACACGTGCGAACTCCTCCGCCAGCACCCGCTTCTTCATGGCCTCGCGCGCCGGTACCGGCCGGGCGGAGACCGATGCCGCGTCCGTGACCAGCACGATCCGGCGGTGGGTGCGCATCCCGGCCCGGATCCGGGCGGGCGTGTGCTCGGTGCCCTTGAGCGTGCCGCCGGCCACCGGCCCCTCGCGCAGCGCGAGATCGTCGAGCCCCCGGAACGCGGCCGGACTCACCAGCGCCGTGTCGCGCCGGGCCGCCGGGAGGAAGAGCACCCCGTCCCCGGCGCGTGCCTGCGCGGCCACCACCTCGGCCGGCCTGAGCACGTCGTCCACCCGGCTCGCCGCCGTCCGCAGCCCCGTCTCCACGGGCAGCAGCGCCACGAACCCGACGGCGGTCACGCCGGCCAGCAGCACACCGGTACGGAGGCGGTGCCGGCGCGCGGCGACGGCCCCTACGGCCGCCGCGAGGGCCACCCCGGCCGGCAGCGCGAAGCCGATGTTGGTGAACAGGACGTAGCGGTCGATGTAGAGCGGCCGTACGAGGGAGGCGAGCAGCAGACCGGCCTGCGGGACGACGAGCAGCGGCAGCGCGACGGACCCGAGGGAGAGCGCGGGCGGCCGCTGCCCGGTTCCGGCGCGACGGCCACGCCGGTACGGCACCCGCGCGCAGCAGAGGCCGATCACGGCCAGCGCCGCGACGCCGAGCAGTGTGGTCCGGGCGACCGGCTTGATCCATGACACCTGGTCGGCCTGCGCGCGGCTGGCGAGCACCAGGGGCAGCGCCCCGGCCACGGCGACCGCGGCGGAGACGAGCCAGCGGCCGAGGATCCCACGCTGTCCACGGCGGCGGGCCAGCAGCACCGTCACCGCGTGCGCGGGCAGCACCAGCAGCGAGAACCAGTTCAGCAGGGCGGCGCACAGCACGGCGGCGGCGTACCCCGCCCACCGCCCCGGGCGCCGGAGGCGCGCGCCCGGCTCCGGCCCGTCCCGGTGCGTGCCCGCGCTCCGGACCAGGAGCCAGGTGGCGACGGCGACCGACGCGGTCACCAGCGCGTAGGCCCGGCCCTCCTGCGCGTAGTGCTGGATGTTGGGAATCAGCGCGAGGACGAGGCCGGCGGCCAGTCCGGCCCACGGCCCCGCCAGCCGCCGCCCGGTGGCCGCCGTCGCCGCGGCGGCCACCGCCATCGCCAGGACCGACGGCAGCCGCAGCGCCACCAGCCCCGGCCCGCCGAGCGCGAAGACGGCGTGCATGCACAGGTAGTACAGGCCGTGCACGACGTCGACCTGCCCCAGCATCGCCCAGATTTCCGGCACCGAGCGCCGGGCCGCCTGCCAGGTCGCCGCCTCGTCCCGCCACAGGCTGTGCTGACGGGTCAGGCCCCAGCAGCCGAGCGCCAGCGCGAGCAGCGCGGGGAGGACGGGGACCAGCGCGGAACGGGGTGCGGTCCGTTCGCCCGTGGGCGCCGTACGACGGAGGACGGGCCGGGCCGTCGTGCGGTCCGCCCGCGCAGGGGCTCGGACCGCACGAGTCGGTATAGAGGCGAGATCTGCGGACACGGACGGCACTCTACACTCCACGTATACACACAGTTTATACGAGTCCGTCTCCACGCTGCCGAGGAAAGGAAAACGCCCCGTGAGGAAAGGCCGGGCCCCGCTGGTCACCGTGCTCCGCGCCTGGGTGCTCACCCGTCTGTGGCTCGTGCCCGCCGCGCTGAAGCTCGGCCGGTTCCACGGGGACGGCGGCCTCGACCCGTCCGTGGGCCGGGTCTACCGCTCCTGGTTCGCGGTCCTGTCCTCCGGCGCCTTCCCCGAGCACGACGTCAGCTGGCAGTACCCGCCGGACGCGGCCCTCCCCCTGCTCTCGCCCGCTCTCGCGCCGCGCCTCGACTACGGGCACGCCTCGTCATCGGCGCGGCCCTGTGCGACGCGACGGTGTTCGCGCTGCTGCTGCGTACCGCCGTCCGGCGCGAGCGGGGCGGCCCGGCGCCCACCGGCAGCCGCGGCCGGGCGTTCACCGGCCCCCTCGCCGGGCCCTGGATGTGGACCGTCGGCCTCGCGCTGCTCAGCACGGTCCCGTGGAACCGCTTCGACCTGCACGTCACCGCGGCCGCCATGGCCGCGCTCGCCGTGGCGGCCATGGCCTCCCGGCCGGCCGGGGGCGCCCGGAAGTACCGCGCGTTCGGGGCACTGACCGCGCTCGCCGCGCTGATCAAGGTGTGGTCGGTGCTGCTGCTCCTCGGTACGGAGCGGGGACGCCGTACGCGTACCGCCCGGACCGCGGCGGCCGTCGGCACGGCCGTGCTCACCGCCGGCTTCGCGCTCGCCATGCCGCACGCCTTCTCGTTCCTCACGGCGCAGAGCGAACGCGGCATGCAGATCGAGTCGGTCGGATCGCTGCCGTTCCACCTGGCCCGGCACTTCGGGTGGCGCGGCACCTGGGCCGCCAGGGACGGCTCGCACGAGTTCGTCGGCCCGTACGTCCCGCAGGTCACCGTCGCGATGCAGGCGCTGACCGTGCTGAGCCTGGCGTGGCTGCTGTGGTGGCGGCGCCGGCGGACGGCGGCCGACGCGCCCTGGGTGCTGCCGGACGCGGCGCTCACCGCGACGCTCCTCTTCGTGGTCACCAGCCGGGTGATCAGTCCGCAGTACCTGATCTGGCTGGTCGGCCTGGCGGCCGTCTGCCTGCTGCGCCCCGGCACCACCCAACGGCCCGTCGCCCGGCTGCTGCTGGCCGCCTGCCTGTGCACGACGCTGGACTTCCCGCTGCTCTACCGCGAACTGCGGGACGACGCCGACTGGTTGGCCATCGCCAACCTCTGGGCCCGCAACCTCCTGCTGCTCACGGCGGCCGGCCTGTCGGCGGTACGGCTGTGGCGCGGCGCCACCGGCGAGACGCACCGAAGTGACCGACTCCGCCCGATCCACCCCACCCTTCCCCTGTCCACGGCAAAAATGTGATCATGGCACCATGAGCAGCGATATGAGGATGTCCGCGGACTTCGGGTCCGGTGCGCCGGACCCGGCCGGCACGGGACCGGCCGTCGAGACCGGCACCGCGCCCGTCGCGGGCGGCGAGCTGTACTACGAGGCGGCGGGCTCGGGCCCGGCGCTGGTGCTGCTGCACGAGGGCATGCTCGACCTGACCATGTGGGACGAGCAGTTCGAGTGGCTCGCGCGCGCCGGCCACCGGGTGATCCGGTACGACGCCCGGGGCCACGGCCGCTCCTCCCCGGTCGAGGGGGACTACGCCCACCACGAGGACCTCAGGGCGCTGCTCGCCCATCTCGGCGTCGGCCGCGCGACGTTGATCGGTCACTCGCACGGCGCGCGCGTCGCGCTGGACAGCGCACTGGCCCACCCGGACACCGTGGCGGCCCTCGTCCTGGCCGCGCCCGGCATCAGCGGCCGGACGTTCTCCGACCCGTTCCTGCTCCAGCACATCCGGGAGCAGGTGGCCGCGGTGAGCGCGCCGGGCGGCGTGACGCGCTTCATCGAGCACTTCCTGCGGATGTGGGTGGACGGGCCGCACCGCGAGCCGGCCCAGGTCGACCCGGCCCTGCGGGAACGCGTCCGGGCGACGGCGAAGGCCACGGTGACCGCGCACGCCGAAGGGATGGGCCGCGGCGCGGCGTTCGAGGTCGGCGCGGCGCACCGGCTGGCGGAGATCCGGGTACCGACCCTGGTCATGGACGGCGACCTCGACAGCACCGACATCTCGGCCAACGCGCACGCGGTGGCGCTCACCGTGCCGGGTGCCCGGCGCGCCCGCATCCCCGCCGCCGGGCACATGGTGAACCTGGAGAACGCCGAGGAGTTCGACCGCGAACTGGCCGGATTCCTGCGGGGCGCCGCGTACTGACCACCGGCGCCTGCGCCCCTGCCCGGGCCGTGCCGCCGCCGGTCCCGGCGGGGCCCTGTCCGCCTCTCCCGTCCCCCGTGGCCACGCACGCGCCACGGGGGACCGCGTCAGACGCCGGAAGAGTCGCCGTCCACCTGTCCGACCAGCTCGAACGGCTCGCGCAGCGCGGCCAGTTTGAGCAGCCGGATGACGACGGGCCGGAGGTTCATGAGCACCAGCCGGCCGCCGCGCTCCGCCAGCCGGTCCCGTACCCGGCACAGCAGGTCGAGACCGCTGCAGTCCATGAACGTGACGTGCCGCAGGTCGATCATCATGGTCTTCTCGGGCACCGCGCCGACCCTGCCGCCGCTTCCGGTGTCCGGGAACCCGTCGGGCAGCACGCCCGGCGGCGAGGTCGGAAATCCGGAAAGCGTCACGGGAAAGGCGTCCGGCAACGGGATCACGTCGGCCGGCGCCTCGGGAAGGACTTCGGGGCGGGCTTCGGGACGTGCTTCGGGCAGCGCGGGCACCTTCGGAAGAAGTCTCGGCATACCCTTCGGTCCGCTCGGTACCGTACGGGACCGGGGAGCGGGAAATATCACCGACCGGCGCAGCGCGAAGAGCGCGTTGAACGCCAGCAGGACGTCGGCTTCGATGCGTAGTGCCATGGCCAGGTCGAGTTCGCCATGAAGTGCCAGGACCACCGTGTCGCCTCCCTGGCGAACGGTTACCTGCACGTCGGCGTCGCTTCCCCCCACGTCACCCCCAGTTGTGCTTAAGGCCGTATCGAACACGGCGATGGGCCGATGCGCACCAGGGTCTGGGATGCACAGGCACCGTAACCGGGCTTTGTGACGCAGAATCGATCAGCCAGGACAGAACGCCTCTGTCGGGTGAATTTTCGCCACATCGCTTGACGGCAGGCCAAGTTCCCGCGGCGGCCGAATGACATCGGAAAAAGCCACGGGAAGCACTGGAACTCTGCATTTATGCAAGAAATCCCCGACGGGGGAAAGCATAAGGGCCCACGGCGGCCGGTCAACCCTTTCGAGGCCGCGGCCACCGTGTTTCACCCTGCGGGGCCGCATCCACCGCGGCCCCCGGCGGTACGCCCGTCGGGTGTGCGCGCCGCCCCGCCGCGGGCGGCTCAGCCCTCCGCGACCAGGTCCGTCGCGACGGCCTCCGCCGCCATGCCGCAGGCCACGACGGGCAGCTGGACGACGTCTGCGGCGCCCGTCCGGTCCCCGGCCGCCGCCAGCGCCGCGACCAGGGGGAACGGGCGGCGGAAGGACACCGCGAGGGAGCCGTCCGTACGGTGCTGCACCCGCAGCCGCCCGCCGTACAGATCGGCGGCGACCTGCCCGGTGGCCTCGTCGGCCGGCTCCCGCGCCGCCGGCCCGTCCGGGGCGGGCCCGCCCACGGCCCGGCTCCCCTCCCCGTCACCCTCGCCCCGGTCACCCTCGTCCCGGTCATCGATCCGTACCGCGCACTGCCCGCCGTCGACTTCGATCGTGAGGCGGTACGCGTCGGCGCTGCCGTGGGACATCACGTAGGCCGTCGCCCTGGCGAGGTCCGAGGCCACGGACGCGGCCCCCTCCCCCACGACACCGAGCGCGTCCAGCACCGCACAGGCGAGGACGGTGGCCTCCTTGTCACCACCGGGGCGTCGTCGCGCGCTGAGTGCCCAGCGGAACGCGGGAACTCGGCCGGCGGCCGGGGACATACGGGAGACGGCCGTACTCTGCTCCATGGCCGGACCCTGCTCTCCTTCGGAAGCGGACTTCTCTGCGGGGCTGCTGTCCACGGTGAACGCGCTGAACAGCCCATGACCGGGGTCCGGGGCCACTGGGCCTCACCCTAGAACTCACGATCGACGCGGAACCTGCCATTTCCGGCCACGTGCCCCCATGCCGACCACATCCGCCCCGTGCGCCGTCGGCACACCACATCCGCCCCTCCCCGCCCACGTCCGGCGCGGTAAGTCACCACGCCTGCATAACCGGCAGAAGGGACAGTCCGGTACCGGACCGCGCGGTACGGCTACGCGGCGGCCGGCGCCGGAGCGATGTTGTGATTCAGCCGGAAGACGTTGTCCGGGTCGTACGCGGCCTTCACCGCGGCGAGCCGCCGGTGGTTGTCGGCGCCGACCCCGGCGACGACCCGTTCGCCGCCCTCGTCCCCGATGAAGTTCAGGTACACGGCCCCGCTCGACCACGGCCGCATGTCGTCCCGCAGGCCGCGCGCCCAGCTCCGGGCCCGCTCGTCGTCGGCGGGGTCCTCCCACAGGCCCAGCGGGTGCACCGCCCACGGCGCGGTCCGCCAGGGCACCGGGTGGTCCGCCGCGCCCCGCGCGACCGCGCCGCCCTGCGGCAGCAGCAGATGCTGGGACGGCGACGGCACGACCATGTCACCGGCGCGCGTGCAGAACGTCTCGACGGCGGGGTCGGGCAGCTCGGCCAGGTACTCGGCCGACCAGTAGTTCCGGTAGCCGGGCGGGTCGTCGAGCAGGCACTGGAACTCCGCGTACGGCATGTCCGCGAGCAGCTCGCCCTCGTGCCCGAGGCGCAGCATCGGCGCGACCACCTCCCGCGCCGCCGACAGCGGCCCCGCGTAGGTGAAGAGGCACGCACAGGTCAGCCGTCCCACCAGGTGCGCGGGCACGAACTGCTCGGCGGGCCCGGTGAGATACAGCAGCCCGCCGCCGACCTCGTCCGGCGCCGCCGCCATGAAGTCGCGGTACGCGCGCATGACATCGGGGCCGGCCTCCGGCCGCCACACCAGCAGGGCGAAACTGAACTCCGGCAGCTCGTACAGCCGGAGCGTGAAGGAGGTCGCGACGCCGAAGTTGCCACCGCCTCCGTGCAGCGCCCAGAACAGCTCGGGATGCTCCGTCGCGCTCGCCCGTACGGCCTCCCCGGCCGCCGTGACCAGCTCGACCTCCTCCAGGTTGTCGCAGGTCAGCCCGTACTTGCGCTCCAGCCAGCCGGAGCCGCCGCCCAGCGTGTAGCCGCCCACGCCCGTGGTCGAGACCCGGCCGCCGGTCGTCGCCAGCCCGTGCGCGGCGGCCGCCCGGTCCAGGTCTCCCATCGTCGCGCCGCCGCCGACGCGTACCGTGCGGCTCCCGGCGTCGACCGTCGCGGCGTTCATCCGCCGCAGGTCGACGACGAGCCCGCCGTCGTTCACCGCCCGCCCGGCCACGCCGTGCCCGCCGCCGCGCACCGCGATCTCCAGCCCGTGCTCCCGCGCGAACCGCACCGCCCGGGCGACGTCCCCGGCGTGCGCGCACCCGGCGATGACCGCGGGACGGCGGTCGATCATCGCGTTGAACACACCGCGCCGCACGTCGTACGCCGGATCCCCCGGCACGGTCACTTCCCCCGCGAACCCGGCCCGCAGACCCGTCACCGCCGCACCGCTCACCTCACGGGATGCCATCGGATACCCCCTGGTACGCATCCGGCCGAATCCCCCGTGCCCGGAGCGTAGCGCCGCGCGCCACCCCCGCCAGCCCTCCCGCACAAGCGCGTACGGCTCTGGCGTCGCCGGGTGCCGCTCAGCCCCCTCCCCAGGGCGCCCGGCGGAGCTCCGGCGGGGTCCCGGCAGGCGGGAACGCGGTGTCGATGACCTCGCGGAGCGCCCGGTAGCAACCGCACGCCCGCGCTTCCAGCCGCTCCCGGTCCAGCACGGTGATGATGCCGCGGCGGTAGCTGATGCATCCCTCGTCGGCCAGCTCACCGGCGACCTCGCTCACCGAGGACCTGCGTACCGCGAGCATCTGCGCGAGGAACTTCTGCGTCAGCTCGAACTCGTCGCTGTGCATCCGGTCGGCCGTCATCAGCAGCCAGCGGGCGCACCGCTCCCGGACGCGGTGGCTGCGGTTGCAGGCGGCGTTCCGCGCGAGCTGGGTGAACATCGTCTGGGTGTAGTGCTGCATGACCTGCTGGAGCGCGCCGTCCACGACGGCCAGTTCGTGCCGGAAGAGGTCCGCGTCCATCCGCAGCGCCCACCCGGAGACCTGGACGATCGCCCGCTCGGTCGGGATGCCGATACCCAGGAAGACCGGGAGCCCGACCACGCCTTCGTCGCCGACGGTGGCGACCTCCACGTCCGGGCCCGCCTCCAGCTCGGCGATGATCGAGCAGACGCCGCGCGCGGGGAACCACAGGGCGTCGATCCGCTCGCCGGGCCGGTACAGCACCTCGGAGAGTGCCAGTTCGACCGGCTTGAGCTGGGGGAGCAGCCGCTCCTGCTCCGCCTCCGGCAGGGTGGCCAGGAGCCGGTTGGCCCGCAGGTCCTGCCGACTGACCGCGCCGCCCGCCATGACCCGCTCGCCTTCGTCAGTGATCAGCCGGCCGCTGCCGGCGGAAGGGTCGCCGCCCACGGGGGCAACGACACCCGCATCAGGCCCGCCGCGCCCGGCACCATCACCAGGCCGACCAGCGCGTGAGCCAGCACCGGCAGGGGCAGTACGAAGTCTACGCAGCCGGTGGCGATCGCGGCGCGGGGCATGCCGAACGCCTCCGAGGTGGTGATGTCCTGGGCGAGCACCCGCCCGCCGGCTCCCCGTACGTGCCGCACACCGAGCGCCCCGTCGTCCATCCGGCCGGTCAGCACCGCGGTCAGCAGCCGGGGCCCGAACGCCGCGGCGGCCGAGGCGAACACCAGGTCCGCCGGGTTCTTGCCGTCCACGATGTTCAGCGCCACCTTCCCCTCGGCCGTGAAAGAAGCCGCATGGCCCGCCGGCACCACATGGACGACACCGGCCGTCAGCCGGTCCCCCTCGGCCAGCATCCGCACCGGCAGCGCGGAGCGGTACGCGAGCACCTTCAGGAGCGAGTCGTACTCCCGCACGGGCCGGTGCTGCACCAGCACCACAGCCGCGGGAAAACCCTCGGGCAACGCCGCCAGGATCTCGCGGTAGGCGTTCACGCCCCCGAGCGAAGCGGCCAGACACACCACGTCAAAGGCGGCCCCGCCGTCCATCCTCTGTACGGTACCGAACACACATCCAGCCTAATGCCCGCGACCGGACACAGTCACTCCCTCCCCCTCCCCGCCCACCCCGAACGGGAAAGACCCCCCGTCAAGATCGACGAGGGGTCTTCGCACTGGTGGGCACAACAGGATTTGAACCTGTGACATCTGCTTTGTAAGTTCCGCCTGAGGCCCCTGGGGCCAGGCGCTCGGGAGCTATGCCCCGCCCGTGAAGTACGCCGGAGATCGTCGAGGTCCAGCGAAGTGCACCGGCGTTGCCGTCAACAGCTGCCGTCAGATGCACGGCGCTCCATGAAGTCGGCAGTACCCCAGAGTGCAGGCCGAGACTCCTTCGGTCCACCACCAACGATGGCATGGGAACCTGGGAAGGGATGGCCCTGAGCGTGGAGGAGTGGACGTGCCGCAGGCGAACCCGAGGAACACCTATCTGGCCGTCGCTGACGCGCTGCGGAACGACATCGCCGCCGGAGATGTGCCGGGCGGGATGTTCACCGAGGCTGGACTCCGCAAGCGGTTCGGCGTGGCGCGTACGACGGTGCAGCGGGCGTTGAAGGCGCTCGCGGAAGAGAAACTGGTGGAGCCAGAGCCCGGTGTTGGTTGGTGGCTGGTCGGCCACGAGCGGCCGTTGGAGAAGGTCACGCGAGTCTTTGCCGAGGACGGCCTCACGGTAGGTGACCCGTTTCCTTCTGAGTCGAAGCTGATGGAGCGGACCGACTGCGAACGCTCCCCCGTACGGCGCGCCCTGGCCCAGTTGGAGAGCCAGGGGTATCTGAAGTCCACCCACGGCAAGGGGCGCACCGTCATTGCGCTCCCCAGCCGATGACACTGGAGAGGTGCTCTGTGCAGTTGAAGGACTGGGCTTACAAGACCTCAGAGCGGATGCTGGCTGAGCCCCTGCCCCGGCGGTGGGCGCACTCCCTAGGGGTTGCCAGCAAGGCACGTACGCTCGCGCCGATCCTCGGCGACAATGCAGAGCTGATGGAGGCCGCCGCAGTCCTGCACGATGTGGGGTATTCGCCGTCCATCGCCTCCACCGGCTTCCATCCACTGGACGGGGCTCGCTTCCTGCGGCACCAGGAGCGCGCCGACGAGCGGTTGGTCCGCATCGTCGCTCACCACTCGTGCGCCCTGCTGGAGGCGGACCTGCGCGGACTGCGGCACGAGCTGGAGACTGAGTTCGCTCTGGAGTCCCCGGACCTGGTCGACGCGATGATCTACTGCGACATGACCACCACTCCGTACGGCGACCCAACCGACGTCGACCAGCGCCTCACCGAGATCGCCAGCCGCTACGGGCCTGAGCACCTGGTGACCGCATTCATCCAACAGGCCGGCCCTGAGATCCGAGCGGCAGCAGAGCGAGTGTTGGAGCGGCTGGAGTCGGCTCCTCAGCCGATGTAGGGAGCCGTGCGCGACTCGTCCAGCGCATGGTCGATGCGCAGGCGCATGGACGGGTGAATGTTCAGGGCATCTAGTTCTGCCGGGGCGACCCAGCGGACCTCTTTGGATTCCGAGCTGGTACGGAGTTCGCCCCCGACAGGCCGGGCCCGGAAGCAGATGGAGAACTGCTGGCGGACTTCACCGTCGTCGTACGCCATGACGTGCTCAGGATCGGTGTAGAGCCCGCTGACGGCATCGATCTCGACGTCGATGCCGGTCTCTTCCTGAACCTCGCGGACCACGGTGTCGCCGATACGCTCGCCGATGTCGTGGCCGCCGCCGGGAAGGGCCCACAGGTCGTTGTCGGTCTTGTGGATGACCAGGACGCGGCCGTCGTGGTCGCGCACGACGGCGGTCACCGAGGGCACGACGGAGTTGGCCGGCGGGGCGGCCGGGTCACGGAAGTAGTCCACGCGGGGCATGTGGGTCCTCAGGCTTCGTCAGGGGAGGAGATCGGGCGGGCGGTTTCCCAGATCCGCTCGATGCTCTCGGCGTAGGTGTCGAAAAGCTCGCCGCCCGGAACGCGCTGGAGATGCAGAACCGGGGCCAGGTAGGCGCCGACACCGTAGACGTGACCGTTCACCAGCATCTCCTCGTCCGCCCGGTACAGAGAGTTGTAGAGCACCGTGCTGTGCAGCCGGAACTCCACGCCGGGCAGGCCGAACAGTCGGCCGTAGTTCGCGAGCGCATTGCGGACCTTGGAGCCCATGGCAGCGCCGATTCCCTCATCCTCGCCACGCTGGGCCACGGCCGCGCAGTCCGGCTCTCCGAGCATGAAGCGCATGGGCACGCCGTCGGCGGACTTCTCCTTGACCACGCGCAGGAACGCAGGGTCTTCCGTGAGCCAGAAGCATGAGTAGGCGACGAGGTCGAAGTGGTGCGTGGCCTGCGCGTACAGCTTCGGCCACAGGCTCTGGAGCACCACCGAGCGGTGCGGGTAGAGCTTGACGAGTTCGGCGTTACCGGAGGAGGTCACCTCCTCCGATGTCCGTTCGTCGGGCCAGAGGTACGACACCTCGCACCGCAGCAGGTTCGCCAGCGCGTACTGAAACTTCCGATAGGGCTTACGGTTCGGCTCGTTGATCCAGCGATCCACGGTCTTGGCCGCGACCCCCACGCGCTCGCCAACCTGCTCATGTGTGAGGCCCAGGTCGACGATCGCGCCGCGGAGCCGTTCGTTCGCCACGTTGTTTTCCCCCTCTTACCCCGGGACGACTTGGGACGACTTCGACCGTAGCGAGACAGGCTCGCCAGGTCCACCACCTCGCGTCGATCAACGGAACGTCCCGGGACGGCTTAGGACGACTGAAGCCGGAACGGAGTCGTCCCAGTCGTGTGTGGGTCGTCAGCCCAGCTCAGGCCACTCTTGAGGACATCAGGCGGCACGAGGGCCCGGGGCGAAATCAGCGAATGACTTGACGGCCCGTATCTTCGTCGGCACGATGAGAGACATGTTCAACATGTATTCCATGTTGGACGTGAAGGCGCCTGTCTGGGCGCCGGAGCAGAAGGCGGGGACGCTGCGATCCCGCTGAAGGCCAGGGGACAGGGCTTCGGCCCGACTGGCGAGGTGGCCCGGTGACCGCGAGCAACGGCCGGAGAGTGGGGACGAGGTCCCCCTTGCAGTGCAAGTTCCGTGTCCGCAACACCGGAAGGAGAGGGCAGGTGAATCAAAGACATCTCTGGGCGCCGCCGTGATCGACCGGCCGGCGACGCCTGTGCATCACCCCAGTTCGCGAGCCGAGATTGCCGCCGACGGACAAGCCGGTCGCCCTTCTTCCTGCCATCGCAGCGGCTAGCGCTGCGGCCGGTTGCCTCCTCCGCCCGTCCGGCCCGCATTCGTGCGTCTCCGTACGGGCGGGGCCGAGGGGAGCCGGAACATTCCTTCGCTTCTGAGGAGCCTTCATGCCTGCTGTTGTGGAGATCGTGTCGTTCGGCTACCTGCACGACGAGCCGCCGGCCGCCCACCTGACCATCGACCTGCGGCACCACTTCCGCGACCCGCACGTCCGTCCGGAGCTGCGGTACATGACCGCGGAGGACGCGCCGGTCCGCGCCTTGGTGCTGAGCACCCCCGGCATCCTCGACCTGATCGCGGCCACCGTCACGGCGGTGGCCGCGTTCGCCTCCGGCCCCAGCGCCGGGGTCATCACAGTCGCCGACGGGTGCGCCGGCGGCCGGCACCGCGCCCCGGTCTTCGCCCGCGTCCTGGCCGAGGTGCTGAGTTCGGCTGGGCACAGCGTCACCGTCTGCCACCGCGACCTGGACAAGCCCGTCGTCCAGCGCTGACAGCCCCGCCGCCCGCCTTCTGCGGGTGGCTCTTTCCCCGAAACGGCGCGGCCCCGGGTGGCACCCCGGGGCCGCTGTCGGGCCGTTCCACCGATCAAAGAGGAGCACGACCCATGGAATCCATCGTCACTGTTCAGCAGGCTGTTACCGCGTTTGCGCCCTGGCTGGAGCCGACTGACGCCGAGCTGGACGCCATCGAGCAGGAGATGCCCGTCATCGACGCGGACGTCGAGCTGTTGGACGTGCAGATCAGCCTGCTGGACCGGCCGGCCACCGAGCTGGACGCCCGCCGTCTGCGCCGGGCCGCCAACAAGGTGCTGGCCGCCCGCCGCGAGCTGGCCAACCAGGCCGGGATGGGGGACGCGGCATGATCCGCATCGTCACCCGAGCCCGGCTCACGCAGCTGGCCGCCCTGCTGGACGCTGCCCGCGATCGGACTCGCGAGGTGGAGCAGCAGGCCAACGCCGCGTACGGCTCCCACATCCGGGAGACGTTCGAGCTCACCGCCCGCGCCGAGGACGCCGAGAAGGACGCCAATATCGCCAGGATGTGCGCTCGGATGACCCAGCGCACGCTGGATGAGACGGTCGCCAAGCTGGATGAGGCTCGCGCCGAGCTGGCCGACATGAAGAAGCGTCTGGAGGAGCTGAGCCAGACGCCGGCGGATGCGTCCATGATGCTGCTGATTCACTACGGAGAGCCCCACAGCGTCCACCCCGACCGGGAGTCCGCCTACGCCTACGCGGCCACCCTGGGGGTCCCGCTGAGCGGTTGGGGCCCGCCGGATGAACGCCCTGCGGCGGATGTTCAGTGGCGGTGCCTGCCGTTCATCTACGACGCCGACGGCGACCACTTCCGCAGCGTCACCGCGCCCGCCATCGAGCCGTCGGGAGGTGCGGGATGAACGATGTTCATGTGCGTTCAGCCGAGCGCGCTCTGTCGGCTGGCACGTGGCTGATCGTGGGCGGCGCGATGCTCTACTCGATCCTGACCGTCACCCCGCTGATGTCCGCCCACACCCCCAAGGCGTGGGCCTGGACGGCGCCCATCCTGCCGCTGGTGGTCGACGCCGCGGTGGTCATCGTGGTCCGTTTGGACTCGGTGCTGGCCCGCCTGGGCGGGCACGGCGGCCGGTGGCCCATCGCCCTGCGGTGGATGACCGGCGCCATGACCCTGGCACTGAACATCGCCGACTCCGCCCTGAAGAAAGACCTGGTCGGCGTGGCCGTCCACTCCGTGGCGCCGCTCCTGCTGATCGTCACCGCCGAGACCGGCCTTGCCTACCGGCGTGCCATCACTCGGGCGGTGACCGCGCTGGAGGACAAGAAGCAGGCCGAGCGCGAGCGCCGGGAACAGGTGGCCCGGGAGCGGGCGGAGGCCGTACGCCGGGAGCGGGCGGAGGAGCGGGAGCACGCTGCCGCGCTGGCCCGTGAACAGCGCGAGCACGAAGCTCAGCTCGCCCGTGAACAGGCTGAGCGCGAAGAGCGTCACCGGCGTGAGGAGCGCGAGCAGGCCGCCGCCCGGGAGCGGGAGGAACGGGAGGCTCGTGAACGCCGTGAACGGGAGCGTGAACAGGCCGAGCGCGAGCGTGAACGCCGTGAACGCGAGACCGTACAGCGCCGTGAACGCGAGCGGCAGGAGCGCGTCGAGCGTGAACGCCGTGAACGCCAGCAGCGCGAGGAGCAGGCCGCGCGTGAACGCGAGGCTCTCCTGGCCGCCGGGCCGGCCACCGAGAAGCTCCCCGAGGCTCAGGCCCTGTCCACCGTGCGGGCCGCGTTCGCGGCCGAGCTGTCGGTGCGGGCCGCGGCCGAGCTGACCGGATGGTCCACCGGCTGGGTCACCAACCACTACAAGGAGCTGCGCGAGGCGCCCCGCCCGGTCAACGGCACCGCGCTGGCCGGTAGGCCCTGATGCGGTTCTACGACCCCAAGGGCCTGCGGTACGGCATCCCCACCTACCCCTTCCGCCTCGCTCCCGAAGGGCTGGCCACCCGGCGCCAGCTCCGCACCAAGGGGCTGCGGCCGGGCGGCCAGGAAGTGGCCGCGCAAATCCTGTGGCGCACCCGCCATCATCGCGGCGGCGTCCGCGTCGCCTATCTCTACCGCCTCGACCTGGCGCTACCCGTCCGGCCGATGACCCTGGCCAAGCTGGTGGCGCTGGAGAAGGCGAACACCGCCCGCCGCACCTGCCCGCGCTGCCATCAGGACGCGGGCTACGTCGTCCCCTCCTCACTCGGCATGTGTGTGCCCTGCGCGGACACTCCCGCCCTGGCCGCCTGACTCACCCCTCCATACGCAGAGCGCCCCGGCCCGCTTTCCAGGGCCCGGCCGGGGCGCTCTCTCGTGCACTCCGAAGGAGCTGTACCAGTGTCCGACACCACCACCGAGGCCACGACCTCTTCCCCCGAAACCGCCGCCGTCACGGCGGCCGATGGCACTTCGGTGCCGATCGAATTCACCCTCACCCAGCCCACCGCCGAGCAGGAAAAGACCACCCGAGCGCGCTCCGGGCCGGGGCTGCGGGCGCTGCCGGCTGCGGCGTTCGGCGCGGAGGCGCTGTCCACCGGGGCGGCCGCCCTGTACTCCGCGACCGGCCTGGTGGGCACGATGACCGCGGCCGGCGTCGTCGTCGGCGCCACAGCTCTTGCCGGGGCCGGGGTCGCGGTCCGCAAGGCCCGCCGCACCCGCCGGAACACCCCTGGCTCTCGCCGCCACGGTGCCCGTGGCGCAGGCCGCTCGCACGGGGCGCTCGGTTCCGGCGGCGCACGTTCGCACCGCTCCGGTGCCTCCGGCGGCGGCTCGCTCTCCGGAGGCACCCGCGGGTCGCGCGGCGGTACTGGTCACGGCACGTCCGGGATCGACCGGCAGCGCGGTCACGGCAGCATGGGTGCGGGGAGTGCGAGCGGGCTGTCGCTAGCCAAGAACCGTGCCCAGCGCGCCGCCTCCGGCGGTGCGGGCCCGGCCTCGACGGGAGCAAGCAGCCCTCAGCGCGGCAACACCAGCCCCACCACCAGGGCGGCGGGCGGTTCGGGCAGCAGGCGAGGCCTGCTGGACCGCCTCGCTGGTCGCAAGGGCGGAGCCTCTGGGAGCAATGGCACCTCCGCCGACGGGACCGCCGGTAGCGGTCTGCCGGGCAGCGCGGGGAAGCCCTCCGCTGGTGGCGGGTCGCGGCGTGGGGTGCGGTCCACGGTGGCCGCCGCCACCGGCCGCGCCGCTCGCGCTGCGGCTCGCGGGCTGTCGGCGGCCGGGCGGAAGACCGCCGGGCTGGCCTCTTCCCCTGCCGGTCAGCGGCTGCGGGAGCGGATCCGGTCGGCGCGTCGGGAGTTGGCGAAGAGGGGGAAGGCGGCCGTTCCGTTCCTGCTGCGCACCGCCGGCGCCACGCTGGCCGCCGGCACGCTCGGTGCCCTGGTCTACATCCCCGGCCTGCTGCTCCGCGGCATCGCCGCCACCTTCGGCGGGCTGTTCCGCTGGCTGCGCCTGGCCCCGCGCAACGGCAAGAAGTGGGGCGTCCGCTTCACCCACTGGTCGGTGACGGTCGCCAAGTGGGTGTTCGTCAAGCTGATGCGGCGGGCGAAGGCGAAGTACGCCGACGCGGTCCGCGCGGATGTCCTGACCGACTTTCCCGAGCCCGGCCGCCGCACCAAGAGCATCTGGCCGACTGATCACTTCGGAGGGAATCTGGTGTCCGTCTTCCAGCTGGAGACCGAGGGCATGCGCGAGGCGTACGCCCGCTACGAGCCGCCGATGATGCTGGCGGTGGCCGCCGAGTACTGGGGCCTCCCGGAGGGCCTGACCTCCACCGGTGAGGCGATCCGGCAGCTGGCCATCAACACCGCGGACCGGTACCCGGCCGATGCCCGCATGGCCGATCTGGTCGCCGAGGTCTACGCCCTGCTGCACCAGGCCAGCCAGAAGGCCGCCGAGGTCGGCCCGCTGTTCGCCAAGGTCCACGAGCACGACCTGCGGCGCTATGAGGAGCCGCGGCCGGGCGAGCACATGTGGAACATCCTGGAGCGGCGCCAGGACGGCAGCTTCGACCAGCGCCAGCCCTCCCACTTCGTGGCCGTCACCCAGGACATCGCCCACGTCTACGCCCGCTACGAGCCCGGCCACATGAACCAGGTCGCCGCGGAGTTCGAGGGCATCCCCGCCGGCATCGACAACGTCGCCGCCGCCGTCCAGCTGCTGCAGGTCCGCAGCAACGAGAAGTACCCGGTCGACAAGGCCATCGTGGACGCCCTTGCGGACGTGCACACCCTGCTGCTCAAGGCCGCCTCCGCAGCGCAGGACCTGATGCCGAACTTCCGCAGGCTGCACGCCCCGGACATCGCCCGGCACGAGGCCCCGCGCAACGGCGCCGAGGCCGAAGGCATGTGGGACGTCTGACCTGCACGAAGGCGGTGTCTCCCGTCGGTGACGGGCGGGTATCACCAAGCGGCGGATGATTGCCTGGCGGCCCTCCTTTCTTCGCCGCGGCGCACCATCTCCCGGCTTGCTTCGAGCAGCATGGCGCTGGCTTCGAGCAAGACGCGTGATCGCGCCAGTGCTCCTTCGCTTTGCGGCCCGCCAGGGCGGTTGTGCAAGGCCCGGTGAATCAGGGAGCGCTCCAAGTCATCGATGCGCCGTTGGCGTTCGTCTGCGGCCTGCTTTCGCTCCGTCAGCAGGCGTTCGCGTCGGCCAAGGGCCGTCTCGCCCCCCCGCGGGGGCCACTTCCGCTCGTCGGCATCTCGTCTGGCCGATCTGCCGCTGGCCCAGTTGTCATACCGCAGTATCGCCCCGGCGACAGCCAAATGGGCTCTCTCCGGCCGCACGAACATGCGGCCGGAGGGAGCCCGCCGCATTCCCCCTCCGCTTGTCTCCGGCATCCCTGCCGAAGGAGTTTTCCGCATGGCTTCCAGCAACGCCCCTGCCCTGGACTGGTCCTGGGGCACCACTCCCGCCACCGCTGCAGCCCTGGTCGCAGGCGGCGCCTACAGCACCGCCGCGGTCGGCGCCGCGACCGGCCTGCCCGCCTCTTATGCCCTCCTGGTCGGCGCGGCCGGGGCCGCAGCCCAGGCCGGAGCCGACCTCTACCAGCGCCGCCCCACCGGCCACATCGCCGCCCGCTGCGCCGGGTGGCTGGCCACCGGCGGCTGGACCGCCATCGCCCTGGCCGAGCACACGGTGCTGACCTGGGCAGCCACCGGCTGGTGGGCGGCCGGCACCGCCGCCGGCATGACGCTCGCCCGCGGCCTGGTCCGCGCCGAGGAGACCGCCCGCACCGAACGCGCCTCCCGGCGTCTGCAGAAGTGGGCCAACGGGCAGGCCAAGGACTGGCACGAGCGCCTGCACCGCCTCTTCCGCCTCGACGGCCATGAGATCGAGGGTGTCAAGCCCTGGGCCGGGGACGTCGGCTACACCGTCCGCGTCCTGATGCCCTCCGAGGCCCCGGAGCTGCCGGCGGATGCGATCCGCAAGTTGGCGGTGGATTTGAAGCTGCCCAAGGGCGGCAGCATCCAGATCCTCGATGGCGAGGTCTACGGTCAGATCCTCATCCGCGTCACCGCCAAGGACGTCCTAGCCGAGACCATCGATGTCCCTGAGGACGTCACCGAGACCAGCATCTACCAGCGCGTCCAGCTCGGGCTATTGCCCGATGCCGAGCCCGCCGACTTCCCGCTGGCGGATGTGTGTGCGCTGGAGATCGGGCAGACCGGCTCGGGCAAGTCCAACACCATCAACGTCACCAACTACCAGCTCCTGCGCACCGTCGACGCCGTGGTCTGGCACCTGGACGTCACCGGCGCGGGCATCAGCCTGCCCTGGCTGCGCTCCTGGGCTGTGGACGGCACGGTGGATCGGCCGCTGATCGACTGGACCGCCGACACCATTGAAGAGGCGCACATCATGCTGGATGTGGCCATTGCGGCGATCAACACCCGCAAGGCCGCCTACCAGGACCTGATGCACGACGCGGACGACGACAAGATCCCCGTCAGCCCGCAGGTACCGGCCGTCATCATCGTGGTCGACGAGATCGCCGAACTGCCCTACGAGCTGCTGAACAAGCTGGACACGGTGGTCGACACCGGCCGCGCCGCCCGGGTCCGTACGGTGATCTCCGGCCTGCGTGCGACGCAGGACGTCATCACCGCCGCGATGAAGAAGCAGTCCCGGGTGCGGATCGGCATGCGGGTCTCGGACCCGGAGGAGCTGAACCACCTCTTCCCCACCGGCGGCACGAGGCTGAACCCCAAGGCCGCCGCCCACAAGGGCTCCGGTTTCCTCTCCGCGCCGGATGAGGACGATGTGGACTCCGAGCCGACGCCGTTCAAGTGCTTCCGCATCAAGCCCAAGGTCATCAACACCATCGCCCCCAAGCTCGCCGACCGGCGGCCAGCGGTGGACGCGATCTCGCTGGATACAGCGCCGGGGCGGTACTACGCGTCGCGCTGGGGGCGGATCCTGCCGCGGCTGTACAAGGACAAGAAGCTCTCCGCGGCCACGCTGCCGTACACCGAGCTGGAGATCCTGCGGCCCCCGCTGGACGAGGCCAAGGGCATCCCCGTCACCGACAAGGGGCGCCCCACCTCCTCCAGCACTCCGCAGTCATCCGGCACCAGCACCGGGGCTGCCCCGGCAGAGCGGCCGGCGCGGTTCGGCTCGGACGCGCTGGCCTCGCTGCTGAGGGCTCCAGCCGTTACCGCCACCGAGGGAGCTCCGGCGCCGGAAGCCGCAGAGGGGCCGGAGGTGATCCGGGCGGAGTTCGGTCGCGTCCTGGAGCAGGCCGGCAACCTCACCGAGCGTCCGAACCCGGTCCCGCGGCTGCTGGCCGACGCCCACCAGCATGTTGTGGCCGCTGGCGGACGGATGCACACCGCCGACCTCGCCGCCCGGCTGGACATGGACCCGCTCGTGCTCGGCACCGAGCTGGGCAAGCTGCTTCGTGCGGTGGGGATCGAGCGGCCCGGCAAGGGCACCGTCCGCGCCGGAGCCGACAACGAATCCAAGCCCGGCTACCAGGAGGAGACCCTGGCCGCCGCCCTCCGGGCCTACGCCAACCATCACGCTGCGTAAGTGGTGGGTGGCGTGTGGGACTCCCACACGCCACCCACCACAGACCCCACCACAGCCTGTGGGACTCCCACACGCCTGTAGTGGGCGCTGACCTGCATGTGTGGGTGTGGGACTCCCACAAAAAATGTCCCCTCAAAGCCCCTCAGAGGCCCTCTGGCGGCCTCCCGGGGCCCTTCTCTTTTCCGGCGTGGGAGTCCCACGCCAAGCCCGTCTGTCGCTCTACAGAAAGTGACGCCCGTGGTTCTCTCCATCAGCGGACTCGTCCTCGCCCTGTTCCTCACCGCGGTGATGCTGCGCTCTCGGTACCTGCCGGTCGGCGGCGCGCTGACCGCGGCGTGCCTGGGCTACTTCCTCGCCGCCAGCGGCGCCGCCCCCGCCATCAACGGCCTCTTCTCCGCCGTCGCCTCCGGCCTCTCTGCGGTCGGCCACTCCTTCGGATAGGACCCGTCATGACGCTGACGCCCTACAGCTACACCGAGATCTCCGACCTGCTCGACCACACCGACATCTGCCGCCTGCTGGATGACGACACCACCACCCGGCTGCTCAGCGCCTCCAACCAGCCCACCCCAGCGGTCCCGCCCGCCGAGACGGGCCCCGTGCCGGAGCAGACGGTGGACGACTCGGCCTACATGGCGGCCCTGTGGCAGCACATCCGCGAGCGCGAGCAAGAAGAGCACCCCGGGCCAGTCGTCGCCGGCCCGCAGGCCCCGGACTGGGCGCGGCCGGGGCCGCCCGCCGTCCCGGCGGTCCCGGTGTGGGTGTGGCGCTACAGCGCCCTCGCGCTGAGCACCGGCGGCGCCATCGGTCTCGCCGGGTGGGGCATCGGCCAGACCGCCGCCTGGGGCCCCTACCTCGAAGAGGCCCTCTACGCCCTGGCCGCCGTCGTCATCGGCGGCGCCACCTGCGCCATGGCCGCCGCCTCCGTACTGCGCAAGCTCATCGGCGCCTTCCGCGCCCGACTGGAACGCCCGCAGATCACCCAGCACGTCCACTCCAGCGGCTTCCTCGCCCGCGCCAACGGCACCGTCCACATCGACAACCACCGCTGACCACCAGGGAGCAGCGCGGCTTACCCCTCGGCTCGGTGGGCCTGCCAATGCGCGGTGAGCCAGACCCGATGCTCAGGCCGCAGGGTGAGGGTCAGCGGCTGCCCGTGCAGCTGGTTGTAGAGGGGGTAGGTGCGGGTGGCCTGGTCGACATCGACCAGGCCGGTTTCCGGGTCCACGGCGATGTGGCCCTGGTCGAAGAGCCGGTGGATGTCGCGGCGCAGCAGCAGCCCACCGTAGTCGTGGTGTTCGCCGCTGTCGGCGTAGCTGTACAGGTGGGCCGCCTCCAGGACGACCATGGGGGCGGGACCGGTGACGGCGCACTGCTCGCCCTGCTCCTGCAGCAGGCGTTTGCGGAAGGCGTCCTGACCCACCCGCACTCGAACCTTGGCCTCCCGGTGGCCGCCGGGAAGCACCGCCCGGGCCCCCTCCATCACTTCCAAGGAGCCCACTCGTCCGGTCTCCAGCAGGGCGTCGCGGAGCTTCTCCCAGCGGGCCGGGCGCATGCTGAGCTGGGACTTCGGCGAATCGCACAGGCCCCGCAACACCGAGCCGGGCAGCAGGCCCCGCCCGTCCATCCAGGCCGAGCCGTGGTGTGACGTGTAGGTCGTCACCGGCTCGATCTTGTGGTCCGGGTCGTCGAAGAGCGCGTCGCACTTGTTGCAGCGGCAGACCGGCTGCAGGCGCTTGCGTCGCTTGAAGTCCGCCTTCCCGCACTCGGGGCAGAAGTACAGCTTCTTCTTCACCCGGTCGGTGTCGATGCGCTCGATGACCGAGAGGCCGATCAGCTCCTTCTTGTCCCACAGGGCGATCACGTCCCCCACGGCCAGCCGTGCGTGGTTCGGGACGGTGCTGTCCCAGCTGTAGTGCCGGGCCGGGTCGTCGTCGTAGCCGTCGTTGCCCCCGTGCTGCCGCTCGTTCCCGACCGCCAGCACCAGCCACGCCGTTGTCATCTCTCCCCCTTCGCCACATGCAGCGGCGGGGTGGCCGCCTCGCTCACCAAAGCCGCGGCCACCCCGCCATCCAGCCCACTCACAGAACTGGAGATCTCCAGCATGACCCAACCCACTGACATCCGGCGAGCCTTCGACGGGCCCCGGCCGCGCTTACTGGACCTGTGTTGCGGCGCCGGCGGCCTGGCCGTCGGCTACCATCGGGCCGGGTTCGACGTCACCGGCGTCGACATCCGCCCCCAGCCCAACTTCCCCTTCACCTTCCACCAGGCCGACGCGCTGGACTTCGTCCGCGCCCACGGCCGCGAGTACGATCTCATCCACGGCTCCTGGCCCTGCGAGCACTACGCCCGTGTCACCCGCTGGCGCGGCCGCCGCGAGGACCACCCCGACCTGCTCGCCCCGGGCCGGGAAGCCATGCAGGCCACCGGCCGCCCGTACGTCCTGGAGAACGTCCCCGAGACTGCCTGGGCGGGGCTGCTGCGGCCGGACTACCTGCTGTGCGGCACCCAGTTCGGCCTCCCCATCCGCCGCCACCGGGTCTTTGAGACTTCCTGGGGCGGCGGGGGCGAACTGGTGCCGCCCTGCTGGCATCGCAAGGGCCTGCTCTCCTTCGAGCACAAGGGCGAGCGCGCCTACGCCGACGCCATGGGCTGCACCTGGATGACCAACCTGGAGGCCCGCAAGGCCGTCCCCCCGGCCTACAGCCAGTGGGTCGGCCAGCAGTTCCTCACCCACGGCTTGGAGGCGGCGGCATGAGCCAGCACCTGCACACCGCCCTGGAACTGGCGCAGGCCGGGGTACCGGTGCTGCCGCTACGGGCGGGCAAGCTCCCGTTCGGCAACTGCCGCGCCTGCGCCGGCAGCGCCTGTGGCGACCGGCCGAACATGCTGGCCGCCGGGCCCTGCCAGTGCCCGGCTCCCTGCCACGCCTGGGCCGCCGCCACCACCGACCCGCGCGTACTCACCTCGCCCGCCTGGGCTGCGGCGTGGCGGCAGGCCGCGGCCGTCGCCTACCACCCGGCCGGCACCGGGCTGACCGTCGTCGACCTCGACAACCCGGCTGCCGTCACCTGGGCACGGCAGACCCTGCCGCTAACCCGCTCGGTGCCGACGACCCGTGGGGAGCACTGGATTTACCGCGGGACGATGCAGTCCTCCAACGGTGTCCGGCCGGGCGTGGACATCAAGTCGTCCATGTCCTACGCCCGCTGGCTCGGCACCGGCACCGGCGCCATGACGGCGCTGCCGGACCAGGTACGCGCGCTGATCGTGAAGGAACCCTCCCCCGCCCGGCCCGCGCCGCAGCCCGTCGGCGTGCCGGCCGGGGGTGGGGAGTGCCGCCACCGCACGCCCGTCTACCTGGAGCGGGGCATCGCCATGGCCGAGCAGCGCATCACCGAAGCCCGCGAAGCGATCCACACCACCGTCTACCGCACCTTCCTTGCCGTGCTGTCCGCCCACGGCCGGTGCGGCTGCCTGACCGAAGCCCATGTCGAGCGGCTGTTCACCGCCGCGCAGGCCAAGGGCGAGAAGGCCCGCCACTGCACCGACGCGTGGACCAACGCCCGCACCACGTTGGGACTGTGACATGTCCGAGGACGACAAGACCCCGGCCCGCGAGATCATCGCCGACTACGCGCAGGCCCACTTCCGGTACTTCCGCACCGCCGACGGGACCGTCTACGCGCAGAAGAACGGCCACCCCGTCGCCCGCCCCATCCGCTCCCAAGGCACCACCGGCAGCCACCGCCAAGAACTCATGGTCGGCCTGTACAAGGACGGCGTCGGCGTGTTCAACGGCACCGCCCTCAAGGAGGCGCTGGACTTGATCGAAGCACTCGCGCTCAGCGAGGACATCCAGCCCGTGCACATCCGCGTCGCCCCCGGCTTCGACGGGGCGACCTGGCTGGACCTGGGCCGCGACGACGGGCAGTCGGTCCGTATCCACCCCACCGGCTGGGACATCCGCGTCCCCGACCCGCGCGAGGTGTGCTGGCGCCGCACCCAGCTCACCGGCGAACTGCCTCTGCCGGCCAAGGACACCGACGGCAAGGGCATCGACCTGCTGCTCAGCCTGTGCAACTTCGCCAGCGCCGAGACCGAATGCCTGGCCATCGCCTGGCTCATCGGCTGCCTGGGACCGTCCGTGCCCGTCCCCGCCCCGTTCCTCACCGGCCCGCAGGGCGCGGGCAAGTCCACCGCGGGGCGCATGCTCGTGCGGATCATCGAGGGCATGAGCGGCGACCTGCGCCGCGCCCCGAAGGACGAGGAGAACCTGATCGCGGCCGTGGCCGCCGGGTGGGTCACCGCCCTGGACAACCTGTCCCACCTGACGCCGGACCTGTCCGACGCCGTGTGCTGCGTCGTCACCGGCGCCGAGAACGTCAAGCGCGCCCTCTTCACGGACGGGGACGTCTTCCGCGTCGGCTACCGCCGCCCCCTGCTGCTGACCGGCATCGACGTGGGACTCATCCGGGGCGACCTGGCGGAACGGCTCCTGCCGCTGCGTCTGGAGCGGCCCAAGGTCCGGCGCACCGAGGCCGAGCTGTGGGCGGAGTACGCAGAAATTCTGCCCATCGTGCTCGGCTCACTCCTGGACCTCACGGTCAAGGTCCGCGCGGCCGACGCGGAGACCCCGACCGACCTGCGCATGGCCGACTTCGCGCACCTGTGCGCGCAGCTGGACGCGGCAACCGGCCTCCGGACGCTGGACGCCTACCGGGCCAGCCTGGACGACCTCAACGACGACGTGATCGAAGGCGACCTGCTCGCGCAGACCGTCCTCAAGCACGCCGAGAGCCTCACACCAGGCACCCAACGGCGGATGACCTCCACCGAGTGGCTGCACCTCCTCAGCGGGCTCTACAGCGGCGAGGACTTCCGTCCCCTGCCCAGAGGGTGGCCGACCACGGGCAAGGTCCTCTCCGACCGGCTCAAACGACTCCAGCCGACCCTGGCCGCCCGCGGTGTCCTCATCGACTCCGGCCGCACCAGCGAAGGCCGCTACCTCGAAATGACCCGCACAGAGGCCCCGACTCCGCACGAGCACAAGCCGATGTTCTGACCGCGCCCCGCGGCCCCATGGGCTCGAACAAGCAAGAAGAGCACCACCCGGGCGAGGCGTGCTCCTCTTGCTGTTCGGCGGAACGCCGCCCGAAGGTCGCGCCGCGCAGCGGCTCCTTCTTCTCGCTTTGAGAGACCGCCGCTCTACAACAGACGCTCCCTCTTTTGTCCTAAGAGGGAAAACGCTGCGTCATCTGCGTCATGCAGGCGAAAAAACAGCACCTGACCTGCGACGAAGGCCATGACGCAGACGGCCGCCTCTGCGTCATTCTGCGTCATCTGCGTCATGCGGTGACGCAGCCCATGACGCACCCATGACGCACGCCGAACCACTGCGCCACGCAAAGCAGCAGGTCAGAAGCCCGAATGACGCTGATGACGCAATGACGCAGAAATCCGCACCTCGGACAGACGCGGGCCCTGGGCCCCGGTCCCACTCCACTCGCAGGCCCCGCCCTCTCCCGGAGGTCTCATCGTGCTGACCGTCGTCACAAGCGACCCCCAAGCTCTCACCGTCCCGGAAGTCATGACCGCTCTGAGGCTCAGCCGCAGCAAGGTCTACGACCTGATCCGGTCCAAGCAGCTCCCGAGCTACACGTCCGGCCGTGCCCGCCGCATCCCGGTCGATGCCGTACGCCACTACATGCAGGAACGAATCGAGGAGAACGCCGCCTGATGGCAGCCCGAAAGAGGAACCCCAACGGCGCCGGCAGCATCTGGCAGCGCAAAGATGGCCGCTGGGAAGGACGCGTCTACGTCCCGCAGCCCGACGGCACCCGCAAGCGCAAGACCATCTACGGCGTCACCTGGGAAGACTGTGACGAGAAGCGCCAGGAACTCGTTCGGCGCGACCGTCAGGGCATCCCAACACCTACCCGGTCCGACAAGCTCTCCGAATGGCTGCCGTACTGGCTGGAGGAGTTCGTCAAGGGCGAGCGCAAGAAGACTACGTACGCGAAGTACGAGACGCACGTGCGGCGCTACCTCGTCCCGCTCCTTGGCTCGAAGCGGCTGGAATCCCTGGGCGTCTCCGACGTCCGCCGCATGCTGAAGGCGGTGACCGCTCAGGCGTCGGCAGCGACGGCTAAGGAATCGCATCGGGTCCTTCGCAGCGCCATATCTGCCGCCTGCCGCGAAGAGCTGATCAGCAGGAACGTAGCCCAGCTGGTCCCCGCGCCTCGTGTACAGCCGCGAGAGCTCAAGCCGTGGACCTTGGACGAGACCGCGGCCTTCCTCGAAGCTGCCCGGTCGGACTCGCTCTACGCGGCGTTCGTCCTGGCGGTGGCTCTCGGACTGCGCCGCGGAGAAATCCTCGGCTTGCGCTGGTCCGACATCGACCTGGAACGCCGGACCCTCACGGTGCGGAATCAGCTTCAGCGCGTACAGAAGGAGCTGTACGCGGACACCACCAAGAACCGACGGGCGCGCACGGTCCCTGTTCCCCTGATGTGTGTCGCTCCGCTCCGCTGGCAACGTCTGCGGCAAGGCGCGCAGCGTCTCGCCGCCGGGAAAAAGTGGGAGGAGAGCGACTACGTCTTCACGACCCGGACGGGTCGCCCGATCGAGCCGCGGAACATCAGCCGCTCTTTCGAGCGGATCACGGAGGGGGCTGGCCTTCCGCGCATCCGGCTGCACGACACTCGGCACGGATGCGCCACGCTGCTCTTCGCGGCCGGCGTCGCGCCGCGCACCGTGATGGAGATCCTGGGGCACTCCCAGATCGCCGTGACGATGAACATTTACACCCATGTGTCGGACGACAGCCGACGCGAAGCGATGGGGCATATGGACCGGCTCTTGAAGCGGCGCCGCCGGTCGAATTGACCCACTGCCGTCAAAATCTACCGTCAACGCCCCCGCAGAAGATCACTGCGGGGGCGTTTTCGCTGGTGGGCACAACAGGATTTGAACCTGTGACATCTGCTTTGTAAGAGCAGCGCTCTACCGCTGAGCTATGCGCCCGGATGAACCGACAGACTACCTTGCCTGCGGGGATGGTTCGCAAATGCCTTACGGGATGCGTCCGGATGGTGAACCGACCGGCCGGTGTGTTCGTCCGTACAGGGTGGGAGAATGGCTTCGGGCCTGGGGCGACGCGATCGGGAGAGGGTTGTGACGGCGACATACACGCGGCCGTACGCGCAGCGAGCACGTCGTCAGGCCGGTGGGGGCTTCCGGGTGGGCCGGAGTGCCCGGGCGGCCGCGGCGGTGCGGGACGTGGTGGCGCTGGTGCTGCTGCCGGTGCCGGTACTGGCCGTGGCGGTGGCCGGTGGGGGGATGATGGCGTTCGCCGGGGGCGGTACACGACGCTGGTTCGGGCGCGGAGAGAGCCAGCGGGCCGAGGCGCAGGCGGCGAAGGACGCCGCGGCGGCCGCGTTCTACGAGCTGGACACCGCGCAGCGGGACCTGCGGATCTCGATCGAGACGATCACGGCGGTGGACGATTCCGCCGGGGCCCGGCGGGCCGCCGAGGGGTACGCGGGCCTGGGGCGGCGGATCGACGAGGTCAGCCGGACGTACATCGCCGCCGTGGACGCGCACGATCTGGATCGCGATGACCTCGACGGCGGAGCCGCCTCGCGGGCGCGCGCCGATCTGACGCGCGCGAAGGACGAGCTGACGGCGGTCGGCAAGGAGCTGGAGCGGTTCGCCGAGGGGCTCGGGCCGCTGCTGCGGACCGCGGAGACGCAGCTCGCGCGGCTGGCGCCGGCGGTGGAGCGGGCGCGGCAGGCGCTACTGGCCGCGACGCAGGCGCTGGACGCGGTCAGAGCGCGCGGGCTGAGAGCCGACGATCTGGCGGCGCGGCTGGCGGCGCTGTCGCCGGAGCTGACGAAGCTGAACCAGGGGGCCGGGCAGCACGGCGTGCCGGAGACGATCCACCGGGCCGACGACGTGCTGCGGCGGGCCGAGGCGATCCGTACGGAGGCGGAGCGGCTCCCGGAGAAGGCCGCGGAGATCGACAAGCGGCTGGTGTCGCTGCGGACGCGGGCGCAGGCGATCACGACGCGGGCCGGCGGCGTGGAGCCGGTGCTGAGCGAGCTGCGTCGGCGGTACAGCGCGGCCTGCTGGCAGGACCTGCAGCAGGTGCCGGACCAGGCGGCGGACTCGGTGCGCCGGGCGGAGGCCAAGCTGCGGGAGGCGCAGGGCGCGCGGGACGACCAGCGGTGGGCGGACGCGACGAGCCTGCTGGCGACCGTACGGGCCCTGCTGAATACGACCGACGAGGCGGTGACGGCCGCCGGGGACCGGCTGCGGCGGCTGGACGAGGTCTCCTTCGACCGGCGCAAGGAGGTCGAGCGGACGCGGTTCGCGATCCGGGACGCGCAGCGGCTGGCGATGGCGGGCCGCAGTACGCCGGATCCGCGGCACGCGCGTCCGCTGGACGAGGCGGTGGCGCGGCTGGAGCGCGCCGAGGCCGGCCTGGAGGGCAGCCGGCACCCGGACTGGTGGCACTTCCTGACGGAGACGGACGCGGTACGGGAGACGGCCGCGGGCGTGGTCCAGGCGATCCGCGAGGAGCGGGGCGGCACGAGCGGCTGATCCCGCGGCCGTCTACGGGGACGGCTCCGACGACCGGCATCCGGCCCATGCGATGGCGCCCGTGCGATGGCGCCCGCGCGCCCCCTGGCGGAAGCTGGAGGGCGTACGGCTTTCCGGCGGTCCTGCCGCGTACGTCTGTGCAAAGGAGGCCGGTCATGGCTGTCGGCCACGCCCTTCGCGGGCCTTTCCCGCGCCACCGGCGGCGCATCACGCTCGATGAGCATCTGCCCGTCGACCACCGGCTGAGCAGGTTCTACCGGTTCGGCGCCGGGCTGATGGGGCTGGTGCTCGTCGCCTTCGGCATCCTCGGCCTGATCGACCGGATCGGGTTCTTCGACACCGGGGGCGACACGGTCGCGGGGCTGAACACCAACGGCGCGCTGAGCGTGCTGTCCGTCCTCATCGGCCTGCTGCTCTTCGCCGGGACGGTGATCGGCGGGAACTTCGCTTCCACCCTGAACGCCGTGCTCGGCGTCGCCTTCCTGCTGAGCGGCTTCGTCAACCTGGCGATCCTGGAGACCGGCTTCAACTATCTCGCCTTCCGACTCCAGAACGTCCTCTTCAGCTTCGCCGTCGGACTGCTGCTGCTGGTCTTCGGCATGTACGGCCGGGTCAGCGGCGGCCTGCCGCACAACAACCCGTACTGGCGCGCCCGGCACCCGGAGGCGGTGCCGCTCGCCGCCCGCCCGACGCCCCAGCAGGCGGCCCTGCTGCGGAAGGCCGAGCGGGAGGCGGCGCAGCGGGAGCTGCTGAACCGTGAGCACCGCGGCCGGACGGCCCGGCGGTACAGCCGGGAGGCGGGGCTCCGGCAGAAGGTCGGGCGCGCGCGGCGGGACGACGGGGCGCACCCTCCGGGGCCCACGGCGGGCCGGTGACCGCTCCGGGCCGGTGTTCGAGAACGGTCGGCAGCAAGGCCGCACGCCGCACCCACCGGGAGAATCATGGACTTCAGCACAGCGCTCCGGGCCGGGCGACTCATCGCCATCATCCGCGGCAAGGACCCCGAGGCGTCCTTCCGCACGGTCATGACCCTGGCCGAGGAGGGGGTGCGGCTGGTGGAGGTCTCGCTCAGCGGCGCGGACGCGCTCGGCGTCATCCGGCGGGCGCGGCAGGAGCTGGGGCCGGACGCATGGCTGGGCGCGGGCACCGTCACCACCGCCGAGGACGTCGTACGGGCCGCCGAGGCCGGCGCGAATCTTGCGGTCACGCCGGGGCTGGGCGCGGGCGTCGACGAGTGCGTACGCCGTGAGCTGCCGGTGGTGGCCGGGGTGCTGACGCCGAGCGAGGTGATCGCTGCGAAGGCAGCGGGCGCGACGGCGCTGAAGCTCTTCCCCGCCTACCTCGGCGGGCCCGCGTACCTGAAGGCGCTGCGGGCGCCCTTCCCCGAGCTGCCGTTCGTCCCGGTGGGCGGGGTGGACGCGGCGGCGGCCCGCGCGTACCTGGCGGCGGGCGCGGTGGCGGTGGGCGTCGGCTCGCCGCTGACCGGGGACGCGGCGGACGGCGGCGACCTGGCGGGGCTGCGCCGCCGCGCCGCGGACTTCCTGACGGTGTGCGCGGAGGGCGCGGAGGGGCTGGCCTGAGCGGCATGGAGGGCGCGGAGGGACTGGCCTGAGCGGTGCGGACAGCGCTGGCCGGGAGCACGGTCGTGCGCTGAGGCCGCCCTGTGCCGCGGCGGGCCGCCGTATTCTTGGGCCATGCCCCGATACGAGTACCGCTGCCGCTCCTGTGAGTCGACCTTCGAGGTCAGCCGGCCGATGGCCGAGTCCGCCGCGCCCGCGCCCTGCCCCGAGGGGCACGCGGACACGGTGAAGCTGCTGTCGGCCGTGGCGGTGGGCGGTACCGCCGCGGCGCCGGCCCCGAGCGGCGGTGGCGGGGGCGGCGGCTGCTGCGGGGGCGGCTGCTGCGGCTGAGCCGCCCGCCACAGCTGCGTTCTCAGCGGCCCCGGGCGTCCGCCACCTCGCCCAGGAACGCCCTGACGATCTCCTCCCCCGCCACCGCGCCGCGCTCTTCCAGCGCGGTGACGTGCGGCGCGGACCAGCCCGCATCGGCCAGTTCGCCGTGGCCGGGGCGCCAGCCGCGGTCGGCCGCGAGCAGCAGGTCGGCGTCCAGGAGGGAGTCGCCGGCCGCGACGACGCGGTCGGCTCCCGCGCGGCGGGCGGCCTCGCGGACCGCCGCGCTCTTGGTGAGCGGCTTCGGCACGGCGTAGACCTTCCGGCCCTGGAGGGAGACGGTCCAGCCGCGCCCCTCGGCCCAGCCGGCGAGGTCCTTCACCCAGGTCTCCGGCAGCCGTTCCCGGTCCACGACCAGGTACGCGAAGAGGTCCTCGGCGGTGCGCTCCTTCAGCAGCCAGGACGCGTCGGCGGTGCGCAGCAGGTGTGCCCGGACCTCGTCGAGCGGGGCGCACTCGGCGGCCAGCCGGGCCGCGACCGTGCGCTGCCAGTCCGGGTCGGACTCGCCGTCGACCAGGAGGTGGCCGCCGTTCGCGCACACCGCGAACCGGGGCGCGGGCCCCGGGAGATGGATGCGCCCGTACTGCTCGCGGGTGCGGGTGGTGGCCGGTACGAAACAGGCGCCGCGGGCGGCCGCCAGGGTGGCGAGCAGCGCGGCGGCGGTCTCGGTGAGGTACGACAGCGGCTTGTGGTCGTACACCTCGACGCAGAGCAGGCGGGGCGCCCGCGCGTCGGGCCCGGTCAGGCCGAGCGCCGCGGCCGAGTAGATGAGGGTGCGGTCGAGGTCGCTGGCGACCAGCACGGGAGAGCCGCTCACTTGGCCGCCACCGCCCGGCCGTCGGCGCCGGTCGCGCCGCGGGTGTAGCGCGGGTGGATCAGCCCGACGCAGCTGTACGGCAGGTCGTCGGTCTCCTCCACGGGCACGCCGCGCTGCGCGGCCAGCAGCCGGATGTGTTCCAGGTCCGCGCCCGCGCCCCGGCGCGCGAGGATCTTCCAGGGGACGCGGCGCAGCAGCACGCGGGTGGTCTCGCCGACGCCGGGCTTGACGAGGTTCACGTCGTGGATGCCGTACGTCTCGCTGATCCGCTCCACGGCGGCCCAGCCCGCCCAGGTGGGCGCGCGGTCGGCGGCGAGCAGCGCCGCGGCGTCGGCGCGGGCGTCCGCTGCGACCTCGTCGAAGCGGGCCGCGACGGTGTCGAGGAAGTGCTGGGAGACGTCCGTGTCCGCCAGCTCGCGGTAGAACTTCGCGCCGTGGAAGTCGTCCGGGCCCACCAGGTCGGCGCGGAGGACGGTGCGGGAGACCAGGCCGGAGACGGTGGAGTTCAGGCAGGCGGAGGGGATCAGGAAGTCGTCGCGGGTGCCGTAGGTGTCCACGCAGCCGCCGGGGTCGGCGAGGACCGCGATCCGCGGGTCGAATCCGGCGCCGCCGGGGAAGTCGCGGAGCGCCTGCGCCAGTTCGCGGGTGATCGCGCCCTTGCCGGTCCAGCCGTCGACGAAGACCACGTCGGCCGGGTCGTGGTGGGCGGCGAGCCAGCGCAGCGCGGCGGTGTCGATGCCGCGGCCGCGCACGATCGATATGGCGTAGTGCGGCAGGTCCAGGCCGTGCGCGTGCCGGGCCCAGCGGCGCATCAGGACGCCGACGGGGGTGCCGGCGCGGGCCAGGGAGACCAGCACCGGGCGGGGAGACCGCTCGGCGAGGACGGTCTCGGTGACCGCGCCGACGGCGCGGGCGATCCGGGCCGCCGAGGTCTCCAGCGCCGCGTGGAAGAGGGCCTGGTACTCCTCGCTGGGCTGGTACTCCACGGGCAGCGACTCGGCGTAGTGCGCGCCGCCGCGCTGGATGGCCTCCTCGCGCTCCTCGGTCGGTGCTTCGAGGGTGACGTCGGAGAAGTCCTGGAGCAGCCAGCCGACGTCGTCGGGGGCGTAGGAGGAGAAGGCGGGGCCGCGCAGGGGCGCCTGCATGTCGGTACGGACCTCCGTACGGGGACGGGGCACGTCCGGCGCCGCGGGCGACGGCGGTACGTACGAGGGGACGACGCCGAGCAGCACGCGGTCGGTGTGCGCGGCGAGGGCGGCCAAGAGACCACCGGGGGCGTGGAGTTCGGGGGTGTCACCGGCCGAGTCGACGAGGACGAGAACGGCGTCGAAGCGGCGGGCCGGGTCGGCGCCGGGCGCGACGTTGTAGGCGTAGCGCTCGCCGGGGCCGTCCACCGGGCGGTCGTGGGCCGGGAAGGCGAGCCGGGTGCGGATGGCGTAGCCGGGGTCGTCCACGGCGAGCACCGGGGAGCGGGTGGTGGTGGAGAAGCGGACCTCGGCGGGCAGCACCTCGTCCAGTGCGCCGGCCAGCCGCAGCGGCGCGTACATCAGCTCCTCGTTGCCGAGGACCAGAACACGGGCGTCCGTCCTGCGCCCGGTCTCCCCCAGCGCCGCGGCGATCCGGGCCGCCATGTCCGGCAGTGCGGCCTCCAGGCGGGCGCGGTGAGCAGGGGTGAAGCCGTGCCGTCCGCCGTCGGGGAGTCCCGCGGGCCAGGCCAGTTCGACGCGGGTGAGGTCGGCCGGTGCGGGGGCGGCCGGTTCGGGTGCGCCGGCCGGCTCGTAACGCGCCACGAGCTCCTGTCCGCGCTCCAGTACCCCGTCCGGCAGCGCCACCGTGCCCGCCGTCAGGGCGACGAGGTCGACCCGCGTCCCCAGGTCGGCGGCGAACTTCTCCAGACGGGCGCGGTCCGCCGCCGACCGCATGTCGGTCAGCGCGACGATCACGTACCGCGGGCGGGGGAAGCGGGCGTGCAGGGCCTCGATGGTGTTGAGGACCGTGCGTCCGGTGGAGAACTCGTCGTCGACCAGGACCAGCGGGCCGTCGCCGGTGAGCAGGCCGGTGTCCTCGGGCAGCAGGAGGTGCGAGGTGGCGTGGCTGTGCTCCTCCTCGAAGCCGCCGGCCTGCGCGACACCGGGCACGGGGCGCCGGGTGGAGTGCACGTAGGGGGCGAGCGCCAGGCCGTCGGCGACGCTGTGCCCGAGGCCGGTGGCGGTCTCGGCGTAGCCCAGGACCACCGCCCGGGCCGCCGCCTCGTCACCGAGCAGGGCCCGTACCCGGCGGCCCAGGCCGTGCCCGGCGTCGTGCACCACCGACGGGCGCTGCGGCACGTGCTTGCCGAGCACCTGCGACACCAGCAGGTGGGCCCGCTTGGGGTTGCGCCGCAGCGCGAGCCCCACCAGGCCGGGCAGCTCGGCCGCACCGTTCAGTTCGACCCCGAGCCGCCGCGCGACCCACTCGCCGGTCCACACCACCGTGTTGTTCTCCTTCGCCTTCTTCTGTGTCATGCGTCCGTCCTGGACAGCCCCGCCGCCAGCAGTTCCACGAAGCTGACGCCCTCGCGCGCGACCCCGAAGACCTCGGCGCGCAGCAGCGTGCGCTCCGCCCAGGCGCGGTGCGGCTTCACCTCGTTCATCTTGTTCGTGTACGAGGAGCGCAGGACGCCGCCGCCGTCGCGCTCGGGGCGCAGGATGTCGGCCGCGTCGCTGAACTCCTCGTGGCTCACCACCGACAGCGCGTGCACCGGGGCCACGTGCGAGGGGTGGATGCAGGTCTTGCCCTGGAGGCCGTTGGCCCGGTCCAGCTCGATCTCGCGGAGCAGGCCGTCCATGGCGTGCTCGATGAGGGAGGTGCGCAGCTCCTCGGCGCGCCCGAGGAAGGGGCTCTGCCGCAGCTGGGGCTTGAACATCCGCTCGTGCAGCCGGAAGTACTCCCAGACCGGTCCGGTGACGGTGAAGCCGGTGCCGTCGGCGCGGCCGAGGACGTTGACGACGTCGGCGATGACGGAGGCGACGATCCGTACGTCGTACGCGGTCATGTCCGGCGCGCGGCGCAGGCCGTAGGCGGAGCAGAAGTCCGTGACGCCGAGCCGCAGCGCGAGGACGCGGTCCCGGTAGGCGTCCACGGTGCGGGCGATGCCCTGCAGGGTCTCCGTCCGGCTCTCCAGGTGGAGCAGCTCGGGGGACTCCAGGACCGGCATCGCGAACAGCCGCCGTCCGCAGGACGCTTCGGCGGCGGTGAGGGCCTCCAGGAAGGGGACGCCGCGCAGCGCGGTGAACTTCGGCAGCACGAATCCGGTGAGCAGCCGGACGGCAGGGCCGAGCCGCCGCACCAGGTCGGGTATCTGGTCGGGGGTGCGGACGCGGATGAAGAGCAGGGGCAGCGGGGTGCCGGGGTGACAAGATCCGGTTTCGGCCAGCTCGGCGAACTGCCGTACGAGGTTGTCCTCGCCGGCCGCCACGTCGCCGTCGCCGATGGAGTCCTCCAGGCACAGCACCATCGACACCACGCCGCGCTTCGCCTGCTTGATCACGTCGGCTGCCAGCCGCTGCCTGGTCGCGGGCGAGTAGAGGGTGGCGCCGAGGGCGACGGCGAGCAGCCGCTGCGGGGAGTCGGCGGTGAACTCCGCCGGTTCCTGGTGGAACAGCGTGGCGCGTACGTCGGGTGGCAGGTGTCCGAAATGACGCATACAACTCCCCGGGTGCGGGCGGGATTCGGCCACCCCTGTGGTTCTTTCCTCGGTGTCCGGTGTCCGGATCCGGCCGGTAATCGTACGTGTGGGCCCCTGCGGAAAGTTCCCGCGCGGGTGAAAATCACGTGTCATGTGCCCGGCAAACGGGTGCGCGACGCCGCCGTTCCCCGCGCCGGCGTGCCCCCGCGTTGTCCGTCACCCCGCTCAGCAGGCAGGATGACGCCATGACGCACGCCATGCAGAAGGGGTCGAACGTACCCCTCGACGCCACTGCCGTACGGGCCGTCCTCCGCTGGACACCGGGCACGGGAGTGCCCGATGTGGACGCCTCGGCGCTGTTGCTGGGCCCCGAGGGGCGCGTGCGCGCGGACGCGGACTTCGTGTTCTACAACCAGCCCCGGCACCCCAGCGGCCTGGTGCGTCACCTCCCCAAGAAGCAGCTGGCCGACGCGCTGACCGACACCATCGAGGCGGACCTCGCCGCGCTGGACCCGTCGGTGGACCGGGTGGTGCTGGGCGCGTCCTCGGACGGCGCCCCCTTCGGGCGGGTGACGGACCTGCGGCTGGAGCTCTACGACGCGGCACGGGGAGACGGCGGGCCACTGGCGGTGTTCGAGGTGGAGCCGGAGACCGGCGAGGAGACCGCGCTGATCTGCGGCGAGCTGTACCGGCGCGCGGACGCCTGGAAGTTCCGGGCGCTGGGCCAGGGCTACGACAGCGGACTGATCGGGCTGGCGACGGAGTTCGGCATCTCGGTGGACGACGGCGAGGACGCCGGGGACGGGGCCGTACGGCCGCGCGAGGGGGCGACGGCCGCGCCGGGGTCGGAGGACGCGACCCGCGCGGTGCCCGGGCCGCCCTCCGCCGGCTCCGAGGACGTCACACAGGCCGTGCCGGAGCCGGTGCCGTTCCCCGAACCGGCCGCCGGGACCGCCGGGCCCACCGGGGCCGCCGCGGCGGCCTTCGCGCCGCCGCAGTCCACCGGCGCTCCGGCGGGCGGCTACGGCTATCCGGAGAACGTGCCCCCGCCGCCTCCGATGCCGCCCGGCCCGCCCGGCCCGCCCGCGTACGGCTATCCGGGACCGCCGCCCGAGGCGCCCCCGGGTCCCGCGTACGGCTACCCGGGCCCGGTGCAGGGCGGGGCCCGGCCCGCGTACGGCTATCCGCAGCCGCAGACCGCGGCCGACGGCTACGGCTACCCGCCGCCCGCGCCCGGCCCGCAGCCCACCGGGCCGGTGCCGGAGAGCGCGCCGCTGGTGCTGCCGCCGCAGGGACCGCAGTTCCAGCGCCGCTGAGCAAGCGCCGCTGAGCCGTTCCCGGGGACGGGCGCACGCACCGCGGGCGCCCGTCCCTCACACCTTGCTCTTGTACCCGCGGCCCCACTGCAGGCCCCAGCCGTACAGCCGGTCCAGCTCGGCCTGGAAGCCGTAGACGTACCGCACCTCGCGGCGCACGGTCAGCTCGCCCTTGACGTTCTCCAGCATGAAGACCGCGCAGGAGCGGGCCTGTGGCGCCCGCTCGTCGAGGCCGATCTCCACGCGCGGCCCGCTGCTCGGGTAGAGCGTGAGGATGGCATGGGTGCGGTCGAAGGCGGGGGTGCCGTCGTAGATGTAGACGAAGATCAGCAGGCGCTTGAACTCGTCCTGGTGGTCGAGGTTGATGTAGAGCGTCTCGCCGGACCCCGAGCCGAACCGGTCGTCGCCGCTGAGCTGGATGTACGGCGGGGCGTTGAGGTCGCCGAGGAAGTTCCCCAGCGGCTGCACGACGCCCTTGGTGCCGTCCTTGAGCTCGTACATGCACGCCAGGTCGAGGTCGATCTTGACGACCGCGGGGCCCTGCGCCTGCACCACCTCGGGCTTGAAGATCTGGCCCGGGTGCCGCCAGAGACTCTTCTTGCGGCCGCCGAACTCCGCGAAGTCGGTGGTGCGCATCTGCCAGGAGAGGTTGACCCGGAGATTGCCGCTGGCCGCGCCCTGTTTGGTCAGGGAGACCACGGGGTCGCGTTTGGTCAGTTTGACGACGTACGACGCTCCGCCGTTGTCGAACTGCGGCGTACCGCCGCGTCGCCAGTTCCCCAAGAACGACACTTCGCCCCACCCCTCGCTTACGGGTCACTCACCGCCAACTGCCGCGGGGCGGCCCCGAGGAGCCAGTGGGGCCGGAGGCGATGCCCCCGGTCCCGGCTCTCGTGGCCGCCCCGCAGAGAAGCGTTCCTCATTCGGACGCCGGTCACACGCGGTCGCGTGTCACACTCCCGAGCTGACCTCGGATTTTGACGCCGATCCCGCGCCCGGCTTGCCCTCTTGGCGATTCTTGCGCACCGAGGACCAGAAGGACAGCGCGATCAGGGCTACGCCGATCCCGCCCGTGATGACCTCGTTGATCTCGAACTTGATGGTGGCGAGCAGGATCACGGCCAGGGCGCCGATCGCGTAGTGCGCGCCGTGCTCCAGGTACACGTAGTCGTCCAGGGTGCCCCTGCGGACGAGGAAGACGGTCAGCGACCGGATGTACATGGCGCCGATGCCCAGACCCAGCGCCATCTCGAAGATGTCGTTGGTGATGGCGAACGCGCCGATGACCCCGTCGAAGGAGAAGGACGCGTCGATGACCTCCAGGTAGAGGAACATGAAGAACGCGGCCTTGCCCGCCAGGCCGACGGCCGAGCCGTTGCCGTTCTTCTTCGCCGGCGCGCGCTCCTCCTCGGCTTCCGCGTCCTCGTCGGCCTCCTCCAGCTTGTCCTCGAAGTAGCCGGAGATGCCGCCGACGAGGAGGTACGTGAGCAGACCCGCGACACCGGAGAGCAGGACGGTGGCGCTCTTGTCACCACCGCCGTGCGCCACGTCGGTGGCCACGGTCATGGCCGAGACGAGCAGGACGACCAGCGCGATGATGATCGACAGCGTGTCGAGCTTGCCCAGCTTGGCCAGCGGCTTCTCCAGCCAGGCCAGCCACTTGTACTCGCGCTCCTCGAAGATGAAGTCGAGGAAGATCATGAGCAGGAACATGCCGCCGAAGGCCGCGATGGCCGGGTGGGCGGCGGTGACGAGGTGTTCGTACTGCGCCTTGTCGTTGATCGCCAGGTCGACGGCCTCGATGGGACCGAGCTTGGCCGTGATGGCCACGATGACGACCGGGAAGACGAGGCGCATGCCGAAGACGGCGATCAGGATGCCGATGGTCAGGAAGATCTTCTGCCAGAAGGCATTCATCTTCCGCAGGATGCCGGCGTTGATGACCGCGTTGTCGAACGAGAGCGAGATCTCCAGGATCGAGAGGATCCCGACGACCGCGAGCCCCTGCCACCCCCAGAGGACACCGGCCAACGCCAGGCCCGCCGCCGTTACGGCGAATGACCAGCCAAAGGTTTTCAGGAGCACTTCCTACCCATTCCCTCGTTGTGTGGGGTCCCCCGCGCACGGGTGGACGGCGCTTTACGAAACGTTGACCCCGAAGTCTAGAGCGATGCCCCGCAAGCCCGACGCGTACCCCTGTCCGACGGCCCTGAACTTCCACTCACCGCCGTACCGGTAAACCTCGCCGAAGATCATCGCGGTCTCCGTCGAGGCGTCCTCGCTGAGGTCGTAGCGGGCCAGTTCGCTGCCGTCGGCCTGGTTCACCACGCGGATGAAGGCGTTGCTGACCTGCCCGAAGCTCTGACTGCGGGCATCGGCGTCGTGGATCGAGACCGGAAAGACGATCTTGTCGACCTGCGCCGGGACCGTGCTGAGATCCACGAGAATCGATTCGTCGTCGCCGTCGCCCTCACCGGTGAGGTTGTCGCCCGTGTGCTCGACGGAACCCTCCGGGCTCTTGAGGTTGTTGTAGAAGACGAAGTACTCGTCCCCGAGCACCCGGCCGCTGCTGCACAGCAGGGCGCTGGCGTCCAGGTCGAACGGCGCGCCCGTCGTGGAGCGCGCGTCCCAGCCGAGGCCGACCATGACCTGCGTGAGATCGGGTGCGGCCTTCGAGAGGGAGACGTTGCCCCCCTTGGCGAGTGTGACGCCCATGTTCTTCGCTTCCTCCCCGGTGTCGGTTCAGTGGTCCCAAGCGCGCCCGGCGCCGCACTCCCCTGGGGGGCGTACGGCGCCGGGCGGAGGTACGTCCTCGGTCAGACGTTCACGCCGAAGTCCTGCGCGATGCCGCGCAGGCCCGAGGCGTAGCCCTGGCCGATGGCGCGGAACTTCCACTCCGCGCCGTTGCGGTACAGCTCGCCGAAGACCATGGCGGTCTCCGTCGAGGCGTCCTCGCTGAGGTCGTAGCGCGCCAGCTCGTTGCCGTCGGCCTGGTTCACCACGCGGATGAAGGCGTTGCGGACCTGGCCGAAGCTCTGCTGGCGGGTCTCGGCGTCGTAGATCGACACCGGGAACACGATCTTGGCGACGTCGGCCGGCACGGCGGCCAGATTCACCTTGATCTGCTCGTCGTCGCCTTCGCCCTCACCGGTGATGTTGTCGCCGGTGTGCTCGACCGACCCCTCCGGGCTCTTCAGGTTGTTGAAGAACACGAAGTTCTGGTCGTTGCCGACCTTGCCCTGGTCATTGGTCAGCAGGGCGCTGGCGTCCAGGTCGAAGTCGGTACCGGTGGTGGTACGCGCGTCCCAGCCCAGACCGACGATCACCGCGGTCAGATTGGGGGCTTCCTTCGTCAGCGAGACGTTGCCGCCCTTGCTGAGGCTGACTCCCACGAGTCCTCCCATAGATTCGAGGGGTACACAATCGCCCCCGTCGTGCATGGCATCAGAACAACGATTTGATCCTAGTGACCGGTTCCCACCGATTACCCGATGTTGCGGCGGCGGGCGCCGGGTGTTGCTCAGAGGGCCTTGAGCGCCTTGACGTACTCCTCCAGGTCACGGGCGTCCGGCAGCCCGTTGACGACCGTCCAGCGGACCACGCCCTCCTTGTCGATGATGAAGGTGCCGCGCACCGCGCAGCCCTTCTCCTCGTCGAAGACGCCGTAGGCGCGGGAGGCCTCGCCGTGCGGCCAGAAGTCCGAGAGCAGCGGGTACTCCAGGCCCTCCTGCTCGGCGAAGACGCGCAGCGAGAAGGGCGAGTCATTCGAAACGGCGAGCAGCTGCACGTCGTCGTTGACAAACTGGGGCAGCTCGTCACGCAGGGCGCACAGCTCGCCGGTGCACACGCCGGTGAAAGCGAAGGGGTAGAAGAGCAGCACGACGTTCTTCTCGCCGCGGAAGTCGGAGAGCTTGACGGTCTCCCCGTGCTGGTTCTTCAGCTCGATCTCCGGAGCCTTCGCGCCGACCTCGATCGCCATGGGTTCTGTTTCCCTTCGCAGATGCTGAACAGATACCCGTCAACCCTACGACGCGCCCCTCGGGCCGCTACGGGTCGAGCCCCCTCCCGGCAGCCCTTCCCCGGGCACAAGAGGCGGGGGAAGGGGCCGGAAGGGGGCTCGGGACGTGCCGGCGTGACGGCTCAGCGCTTGCCGGACTTGGCGGCCTTCGGCGTCACCAGCCGGCTGCCGCTCCAGTCCTTGCCCGCGTTGATGCTCTTCGTCTGAGACAGACCCGCAGTCTGCGCGGCCTCATTGATGTCGCTCGGCTCGACGTAGCCGTCGCGCCCGGTCTTCGGCGTCAGCAGCCATACGGCGCCGCCGTCCTCGATCAGACCAATGGCGTCGACCAGCGCGTCCGTGAGGTCGCCGTCGTCTTCCCGGAACCACAGAAGGACGACGTCGGCGACGTCGTCGTAGTCCTCGTCGACGATCTCCTGGCCGGTCACGGCCTCGATGCCTTCACGGAGCTCCTGCTCGACGTCATCGTCGTAGCCGATCTCCTGGACCACCTGATCGGGCTCGAACCCCAGCTTGGCCGCCGGGTTGGTCCGCTCCTCCGCGTGGTCCGCGGTCGCGCTCACGGGTTGCCTCCTGTCATGTCTTGTGGATATGCCATATCCCCTCGCGCGTGCGCGGGGCATTGGGCGTAGTCCACACGGGCGGGGCGAATCGCGCAAGTACCCGGCCCTCCGGACCGCCGAAACGGTGACGGATACGGCCGTCTCGCCGCAACTGCGACCCCTTCTACCCCGTGCTGCGGTGATTCACGCCACAGCGTCGCACCGGCTCCGTGGGGTACTCGCGCGCGACCGGCCCGGGCTGCGGGGCCGCGGCGACGACGGGCCGATGTTCGATATCCGTACGGCCGACCGCCGCAGGTGTGTGACATGGGCGTATGGTTGCGATTTGGTCTCCCCGGAGCGCACCCGCCGGCCGCGTCTCCCAGGGGGCGGTTACCAGCAGGTAGAGATGACGTATCCGCGTGCCTCGGTACACGATGGAAGACGGCGCGACACCAGCAGAGACAGAAATCTGACCTCGGGCTCGACATCCGTGTGCCTCATGTACGCATCACGAATGGTCAGAGCACGACACGACCAGAACAGCGAAGGAACAGCGTGGCTTCCGGATCCGATCGCAACCCGATCATCATTGGCGGCCTTCCCAGCCAGGTCCCGGACTTCGATCCTGAAGAGACCCAGGAATGGCTCGACTCGCTCGACGCAGCCGTCGATGAGCGAGGCCGGGAACGTGCCCGCTACCTCATGCTCCGCCTCATCGAGCGGGCCCGCGAGAAGCGCGTGGCCGTGCCCGAGATGCGCAGCACGGACTACGTCAACACCATCGCCACCAAGGACGAGCCGTTCTTCCCCGGCAACGAGGAGATCGAGCGCAAGGTCCTGAACGCGACCCGGTGGAACGCGGCCGTCATGGTCTCGCGCGCCCAGCGCCCCGGTATCGGCGTCGGCGGCCACATCGCCACCTTCGCCTCCTCGGCCTCCCTGTACGACGTGGGCTTCAACCACTTCTTCCGGGGCAAGGACGACGGCCGCGGCGGCGACCAGATCTTCTTCCAGGGCCACGCCTCCCCCGGCGTCTACGCCCGCGCCTACCTCCTGGACCGGCTCTCCTCGGACCAGCTGGACGCCTTCCGCCAGGAGAAGTCCAAGGCCCCGCACGGCCTGTCCAGCTACCCGCACCCGCGGCTGATGCCGGACTTCTGGGAGTTCCCGACCGTCTCGATGGGCCTCGGCCCGCTCGGCGCGATCTACCAGGCCCGGATGAACCGCTACATGGAGGCACGCGGCATCGCCGACACCTCCGACAGCCACGTGTGGGCGTTCCTCGGCGACGGCGAGATGGACGAGCCGGAGTCGCTCGGCCAGCTGTCCATCGCCGCGCGCGAGGGCCTGGACAACCTCACCTTCGTCGTCAACTGCAACCTGCAGCGCCTGGACGGCCCGGTCCGCGGCAACGGCAAGATCATGCAGGAGCTGGAGTCGCAGTTCCGCGGCGCCGGCTGGAACGTGATCAAGCTGGTCTGGGACCGCTCCTGGGACCCGCTGCTGGCCCAGGACCGCGACGGTGTGCTGGTCAACAAGCTGAACACCACGCCGGACGGCCAGTTCCAGACGTACGCCACCGAGACCGGCGCGTACATCCGCGACCACTTCTTCGGCAGCGACCACCGGCTGCGCGCCATGGTCGAGAACATGACCGACGACCAGGTGCTGCACCTGGGCCGCGGCGGTCACGACCACAAGAAGATCTACGCGGCGTACGCGGCGGCCAAGGCCCACAAGGGCCAGCCGACGGTGATCCTCGCGCAGACCGTCAAGGGCTGGACGCTCGGCCCGAACTTCGAGGGCCGCAACGCGACCCACCAGATGAAGAAGCTGACGGTCGACGACCTGAAGATGTTCCGAGACCGGCTGCGCCTGCCGATCCCGGACAAGGACCTGGAGAACGGCAACCCGCCGTACTACCACCCGGGCCGGGACTCCGAAGAGATCCAGTACATGCACGACCGCCGCAAGGAGTGCGGCGGCTACGTGCCCACCCGTGTCGTGCGCGCCAAGCCGCTGGAGCTGCCGGGCGACAAGGCGTACGCGACCGCCAAGAAGGGGTCGGGCCAGCAGAAGATCGCCACGACCATGGCGTTCGTCCGCGTCCTGAAGGACCTGATGCGGGACAAGGAGATCGGCAAGCGCTTCGTGCCGATCGCCCCGGACGAGTACCGCACCTTCGGCATGGACGCGTTCTTCCCGACCTCGAAGATCTACAACCCGCTGGGCCAGATCTACGAGTCGGTCGACCGCGAGCTGCTGCTGGCGTACAAGGAGTCGCCGACCGGCCAGATGCTGCACGACGGCATCACGGAGGCCGGCTGCACGGCCTCGCTGATCGCGGCGGGCTCGGCCTACGCCACGCACGGCGAGCCGCTGATCCCGGTCTACGTCTTCTACTCGATGTTCGGTTTCCAGCGGACCGGCGACCAGTTCTGGCAGATGGCCGACCAGCTGGCGCGCGGTTTCGTCCTGGGTGCGACCGCGGGCCGTACGACGCTGACCGGTGAGGGCCTGCAGCACGCCGACGGCCACTCCCAGCTGCTGGCCTCGACCAACCCGGCGTGCGTCGCGTACGACCCGGCGTTCGGCTTCGAGATCGCGCACATCGTCCGGGACGGCCTGCGCCGGATGTACGGCGAGACCGCCGACGGGCAGCCGGGCGAGGACGTCTTCTACTACCTCACCGTCTACAACGAGCCGATCCAGCACCCGGCCGAGCCGGAGGACGTGGACGTCGAGGGCATCCTCAAGGGCATCCACAAGGTCCGGCCGGCCACGGCGGGCTCCATCCCGGCGCAGATCATGGCGTCCGGCGTGGCCGTGCCGTGGGCGATCGAGGCGCAGAAGATCCTCGCCGAGGAGTGGAACGTCAAGGCGGACGTCTGGTCGGCGACCTCCTGGAACGAGCTGCGCCGCGAGGCCGTGGACGTGGAGGAGCACAACCTCCTGCACCCGGAGGAGGAGCAGCGCGTCCCGTACGTGACGCGGAAGCTCTCCGACTCCGAGGGGCCGTTCGTGGCCGTCTCCGACTGGATGCGTTCGGTTCCGGACCAGATCGCGCGCTGGGTGCCGGGCACGTACCAGTCGCTGGGTGCGGACGGCTTCGGCTTCGCCGACACCCGTGGCGCGGCGCGCCGCTTCTTCCACATCGACGCGCAGTCGATCGTCCTCGGCGTGCTCACCGAGCTCGCCAAGGAGGGGAAGGTCGACCGCTCGGCGCTGAAGCAGGCCATCGACCGGTACCAGCTGCTGGACGTCACGGCGGCGGAGGCCGGCGAGGCGGGCGGCGACGCGTAACCGCTCGCGGTGGTTCTTCCGGGCGAGGGCCCGGGCAGCAGCACGCTGCCCGGGCCCTCGCCCTTTCCTGCGCCCGGCTCAGCGCTCCCAGATCTTGACCGCCCGCACCTCGTACGGCGAGTCCGGCACGTAGGTGCCGCCACCGGGATACGTGTCGTACTCGCCGGTCTCGGCGCACTCGGCGCTCTGGTACGTGGTGACGGGCCGCCCGGTGCGGTTCACGAAGGAGTGCGCGGCGCGGCCCGTGGGCAGCGGCACACAGCTCTCGATGTCGGTGTCGGCCAGCTCATGGGTCGTGCGCGGGCCTTCGTACCCGGGCTTCGGCCAGAGGCAGAGCCGGCCGGCGGCGCAGGCGGCAGGGGCCGGGTGGGCCGCTGCCGCCGAGGTCAGCAGAACGGCCGCGCCTGCCGTGGCCGCGAGAAGTGTCGTACGCATGGGTACCCCCGTGTCGGTGATCGTCCGATGACCGGTCCGAGGACACGCTCCCGCCCCCGCCGCCGCGTGGCGAACGCAACCGGGCCCCGTCCCCCTGATAGGGGAAAACGGGGCCCGGTGGTGGCGTGGAACAGCGCTCCGCGGCACGTCACGGCGCAGCGCCGCAGGGCCGCGCCCCGTAAGAGGGGCGCGGGGAACTGCGCGAGCGACCACGACGGCGCCGCACGTGGGCACCGCGTAAGACGGGTCAGATGTGGCCGACGCCGCCCTCGACCTCGTTCTCGCCGCGCTTGGTCAGGAACGCGACCACCGCCGCGACAGCAGCGACGCCGCAGGCGACCGTGAAGGCCAGGCCCATGCCGGAGATGAACGTGTCGTGGGCGACCGCGGTGATCTTCTCGGCGAAGGGGGCAGGGGTGCCCTTGGGCACCGGTGCCATGCCGACGGCGACCGCGTCGGCGGCCTTGTCCAGCTGGGCGGCCGGGATGGGCTGCAGGTGCGCCGCGTTCCAGTTGTCGGGCAGCTCGTGGTTGACCCGGGAGGCCATGACGGCGCCCAGGACGGCCGTGCCGAGGCTGCCGCCGACCTGCATCGCGGCCTGCTGGAGACCGCCGGCGACACCGGAGAGCTCCATCGGCGCGTTGCCGACGATGACCTCGGTGGCGCCGACCATGACGGGCGCGAGGCCCAGGCCGAGGAGGGCGAACCAGAGGGACATGGCGCCGGTGCCGGTACCGGTGTCCAGGGTGGCCATGCCGAACATCGCGACGGCGGTGAAGACCATGCCGCCGACCAGCGGGACGCGCGGGCCGAACTTGGTGATCATGGCGCCCGCGACCGGCGAGGCGACGATCATCATGCCGGTGAGCGGCAGGAGGTGCAGGCCGCTGTCGACGGGGCTCATCCCGTGCACGTTCTGCAGGTAGAAGGTGACGAAGAACAGCCCGCCCATGAAGGCGAAGGCCATCAGCACCATCAGGACCGTGCCGGCGGTGAGCGGCACGGAGCGGAACATGCGCAGCGGGATCAGCGGCTCACGGACCTTGGTCTCCAGCACGCCGAAGGCCGCGAACAGCGCGATCGAGCCGATCAGGAAGGCCCAGGTCTTCCCGTCGCCCCAGCCCCACTCGCCGGCCTTGATCAGCGCCCAGATCAGGCAGAACATCGCGCCGGACAGCAGCACGATGCCCGGGACGTCGAAGGAGCGCGGGGCGTTCTTCGCCCGGTGGTCCTTCAGGATCACCAGTCCCAGGACGAGGGCGAGGATGCCGACGGGGACGTTGATGAAGAAGACGGACTGCCAGTTGACGTGCTCGACGAGCAGGCCGCCGACGATCGGGCCGCCGGCGGTGGAGGCGCCGATGACCATGCCCCAGATGCCGATGGCCATGTTGAGCTTCTCGGCCGGGAAGGTGGCGCGCAGCAGGCCGAGCGCGGCCGGCATCAGCAGGGCGCCGAAGAGGCCCTGCAGTACGCGGAAGACGATGACCAGCGAGACCTCGCCGGACAGGCCGATGGCCCCGGAGGCGAGGGCGAAGCCGACCACACCGATGAGGAACGTCTGCCGGTGGCCGAAACGGTCACCGAGCTTGCCGGCCGTGATCAGCGCGACGGCCAGCGCGAGGAGGTACCCGTTGGTGATCCATTGGACGTCGGCGAGCGAGGCGCCGAGGTCCTTCTGGATGGCCGGGTTGGCGATGGCGACGATGGTGCCGTCGAGCGCCACCATCATCACGCCGATCGCCACGGAGAAGAGGGTCAGCCAGGGGTGGCCACGCAGTCCCCTGCGCGGCTCCGGTTCGGTGATGTCCGGTATCGGGTCGGCGACCGGGGTCTGTGAGCTCATGCTTCCGACAATAATGTCAGCGACTGACAGTTGACAAAGCGTTTCATGAGTCGGTAACTGTCAGTTAACTCACAGGTATCGTGAGCAGCACCGATACGACGAGGGAGGGCGGCGCATGGCGGCCGAGGTGACGCCGCGTGGCGGTGTGCGGTGCGGACTGCGCGAGCGGAAGAAGCGGCGTACGCACGACGCCCTGATCCGCGCGGCGCTGGAGCTCTGCACCGAGCAGGGGTACGACCGCACCACGATCGACGAGATCGCCGAGGCCGTCGACGTCTCCCAGCGGACCTTCTTCCGGTACTTCACCACCAAGGAGGACGTGGTCTTCGCCGTCCAGGAGATCGTCGAGGCGCGCTTCGTGGAGGCGCTGCAGGCCCGCCCGGCCGCCGAGACCCCGCTGGAGGCGTTGCGCAACGCCGTCCTGCTCGCCTGGGACGATCTCGGCCGGATGATCGAGTCGATCATCCCGGTCGAGCTGCACATGCGGACGTACCAGATGATCGAGTCGACCCCCGGACTGGTCGCCGCGCACCTGCGGCGCAGCTCCGAGCTGGAGGAGCTGATCGCGGGCGTGATCGCCCGGCGCGAGGGCCTGGACCTGGACACGGACCCCCGGCCGCGGATCGTGGTCGCGGCCTTCAGCGGCGTGATGCGGCTGGCCGGACGGCTGTGGGGCGAGGCCGGCGAGTGCAGCGTGGAGTCCATCCGCGCCATCACGGAGAATCATCTGGACGGCATCGTTCCGGCGGTCGCGGGCGAGTGGCGCAAAAAGGCCCCTTAAGTCGACCGTATGAGCGTTTCGCTGCACGTCAGAGCGGGACAAATGGGTGCGAAGTGTCCGTTGTGACCCTAATGACCCACAGTGAAACGTGAGTTGCCTCACCCAATCCACGAGCGCCGCGCGCCGTCTCCTAGGCTGGCCCGCGGTGACTTCTTTCTCCGAGCTCGGCGCTCCTCCCGGTTTTCTGCAGTCCTCCGCCTGGCGCATGGCACTCGCCCTGGTGGTGGTGTTCGTGATGCTTGCGGTGACCGGCTGGACGGGGATCAGAGGCACGAAGGGCGACACCGACCCGCTGGGCACCTCCCGCGCCGCCTGGGCGGGCGGCACCTTCCACGGCCACCGGCTGCCGTCCCCGGACGCCGGCGCGCACCGCATAGCGGCATTCTTCGCCAAGCTCCGCCAGGCCGACCGGCTGCGGCTCGCCGACCGCTATCCGCTGGCCGTCGGCAACATGGCGGGCGCCCCCGCCACGCTGCGCTACCACGCCAATCACCGCGCGCTGGACCGGGCCAGGGCCGAGGCCGAGCGCCGCTCGCACGACGGCCGGCTCACCCCGGAGGGCCGCCAGGACGCCGGCCGGCTGATGCACCGGCTGGAATCCCTGATGCGGCCCGGGCGCCAGGTCCTCTCCTTCGATCCGGCCGCCGGCGGCCGCGCCGCCGAGGTCTTCGGCGACCTGACGCACGCCCGCCGCGTCTCGGTGGTGGTGCCCGGCGTCGACACCAATCTGGTGAACTTCGAGCGCACCAAGCGGGCCGACAGCGCCCCGGTGGGCATGGCCTCCGCGCTGTACGACGCGGAGCGCGCGGTGCGCCCCGACGCCCGTACGGCCGTGATCGCCTGGGCCGACTACACCGCGCCCGCCGGCATCGGCGTGGACGCGGCCGCCGGGCAGATGGCGCAGGCGGGCGCCCAGCGCCTCACCTCGATGGTCGGCGCGCTGCCGGCCGCCGCCGACGTCTCCCTGTTCTGCCACAGCTACGGCTCCGTGGTGTGCGGCGTCGCCGCCCGCGAGCTGCCCTCCCGGGTCGGCGACATCGTGGTGGCCGGCAGCCCCGGCATGCGCGCCCGGGACGCCGCTGCGCTGCACACCGACGCGCGGGTCTGGGCGATGCGGGACGCCGACGACTGGATCCAGGACGTGCCGTACCTGGAGCTGGGCGGGCTGGGGCACGGCGCCGACCCGGTGGACCCGGCGTTCGGCTCCCGGGTGCTGTCCGCGGCGGGTGCCGACGGACACGCGGGGTACTTCGCCCGCGGCACGCAGAGTCTGGCCAATTTCGCCCTCGTCGGCGTCGGCGCGGTGGCGGGCGTGAGCTGCGCCTCCGACGACGGCGACTGCTCGGCCGATCTGGCGTGAGGGCCGGGCCGGACGCCCCGCGCGGCGGCCGGCCGGAGTGCGGGCGCCCGTGGGCGGGTAAGGGATTGACGCGCGTAGCGCGTGCTGCACGGAAGGGGGACGGGCGGGCCGCCCGCCGCTTACGATGAACCGCATGGGTGATGTGCTGGCCGGTTTTCATGCCGTCTGGGAGTTCGACACGGACTCCGTACTCATCCGCTTCGAACGGGGGATCCGCAAGCCCAAGCTGTTCCAGGCGCTCGGTGAGCGCCGTATCCCCTACGAAGCGCTGAGGTCGGTGGAGGTCTCGCGGGGCAGGCGAGGGACGGTGGTGCTGCACGCCCGGCCGAGGCCGGGCGCCGATCCGCTGATGGACGCCGCCGACGGGCAGCTCAAGGACGATGCCGATCCCTACCGCCTGGTGCTCCCGGCCGACCGCGCCGACCGCGCCGGGTACTACCGCGACCAGCTCGACGGCCTGCTCGGCCGGGACGCGGACGGCCCCGCCGACCGGTATCTCGTCGCGGCCCCCGAGGCGCCGCTGACCTTCAAGGCGTACGACGGCAAGGCGACCTTCGACGGCAGTTCGGTGGCGTTCCGCTGGTTCTGGACCGGCGCCTCGACCGCGAAGTGGAAGTCCGGCGACCAGAGCTTCGCCGTCGACGGGCTGGCCGGCGTGGTCTGGCGCTCCCCGGAGAACGGCTCCTCGGCCCCCACCGCGCCCGGCGCCTGGCACAGCGGCTATCTGCGGCTGCTGGCGCACGGCGACGAGGAGGAGGACGGGCGCGGGGCCGACCAGGACCCCGCCTCGGTGATCTTCGGGCTCGGCTACGGCCCGGTCCACGAGTCGCTGCCGTTCGCCGCGGCCGTCCTGCAGGCCGTACGCAGCACGGGACCGGCCCCCGCGCCGGCCCCCGCACGCCGCCAGCTGGAGCCGCACCGCGGCCCCGCCGACATCGCCGACCGGATACGGCAGCTGGGCGAGCTGCACGACGCGGGGCTGCTGACGGACGACGAGTTCAGCACGAAGAAGGCGGAACTGCTGGCGGAGCTGTAGACGGCGGGCGACTGCGGGCACGGCGCTTGCGGGCACGGGGCCCGCGGGTGACGGCTGCGGGCACGGGACCCCCGCGGGGGCGGCTGCGGGCACGGCGCCCGGACCGCCCGCGCCGGATACCGAGGTGCGGCGCGTGGCGCGTGATACCGGAGTATGACCCGCGGCCCGCGACTCCGGTATGACGCCCCGCCGGGCCCCCGCCGCCTACGCTGAACGGGCGATGTCCACGTCACCCTCCTCCCCCTCCCCCGACGCTCCCGGGCCCGAGTCCGCCGGCCCCCGCTCCGCGCGTGCGGACCGGCGCGCCCGCGCGGAGCGCGCCGCCCGGCAGGCGCTGCGCACCCTCACCGTCGATCTCGGCACCCCGACCCGGCCCGGCGAACCCCTCCTCGGCACCGCGGCGCGCCCGTGGGTGCGCCGGCTGCCGTACCTCGTCGCCTGCGTGTTCACCGCGGCGCTGCTGCCCGTCACCGTCGTCGTACTGAGCAACAACTACGGCGTGAACGGGGGGATCTCCGGTGCGCTCGGCGTGGCCCAGACCGTGCCGCTGCTGCTCGCCGTCACCCGCCCGTTGCAGGCCTGGTGGGTGATCTTCGCTGCCGATGTGGCCGGCGCGCTGGTGCTGTCCGTGACCGCGACGCTGCCCGGCCCGCCGTACCCCTGGCCGCCGCAGACGATCATCGGCTACCTCCTCCTGATGGCCGCGCTCGGGCTCCGTGAGCGGCGTCGCACGCTCGTCGCCGTCTGGCTGGCGACCGGCGCCGCGTGCCTCCTCTTCACGGCCCTGAGGCCGGGCAGCAGCGACGGCACCTGGCTGCTGATGTTCGTCCTGTCCGGCGCGGTGCTGCTGCTCGCTGGCGCACTGCGGGAACGCGGCGAAGCCCGCCGGGAACTGGCGGCCCAGGCGACCATCAGCGAGGCGGAGCGGGCCCGGCGCACGCTGCTGGAGGAGCGCACCCGCATCGCCCGTGAACTGCACGACGTCGTCGCGCACCACATGTCGGTGATCACGGTGCAGGCGGACAGCGCGCCGTACCGCCTCCAGGGGCTCCCCGCCGAGGCCGCCGAGGAGTTCGGGACGATCGCCGCGACCGCGCGCGAGTCGCTGGCCGAAATGCGGCGGCTGCTGGGCGTGTTGCGCAGCGAGGAGAGCGAACGGCAGGGCGGCCCCGAGAAGGCGCCGCAGCCGGGCCTGGACCAGCTGACGCGGCTGGTCGAGGGGACCGTGCGGGCCGGTGTGCCGGTGGAGCTGACGCTGTCGCGGGCGCTCGGCGAACTCCCGCCCGCCGTCGACCTGTCGGCGTACCGGATCGTGCAGGAGGCGCTGGCCAACGTCGTACGGCACGCGCCCGGCGCGCCCACCCGGGTCTCGGTCACGCCGGACCGCACCGGCCTGACCGTCCTGGTCGTCAACGGCCCGCCGCCGCGCCCCGCCGCGCCCCTGGAGACCACCGGGACCGGCCACGGTCTGGTCGGCATGCGCGAGCGCGTACGGCTGCTGGGCGGCACCCTCGACACCGGCCCGCTGGCGGACGGGGGTTACCGTGTCGCCGCGCGGCTCCCGCTCACGGAGCCCCTGACGGAAAAGGACCCCACGCCCGCATGACCACTCGCGTGATCATCGTCGACGACCAGGCCATGGTGCGGGCGGGCTTCGCCGCGCTGCTCGCCGCGCAGAGCGACATCGACGTCGTCGGCGACGCGGCGGACGGCCTGCGGGGCGTCGAACTGAGCCGCCGCACCCACCCCGACGTGGTGCTGATGGACGTGCGGATGCCGGAGATGGACGGCTTGGAGGCGGCCCGGCAGCTGCTGTCCCCGCCCCCGGGCGTGACGCACCGTCCGAAGGTGCTGATGCTCACCACCTTCGACGTCGACGACTACGTGTACGAAGCGCTGCGCGCCGGCGCGTCCGGCTTCCTGCTGAAGGACGCGCCGCCGGCCGACCTGATCTCCGCGGTGCGGGTCGTGGCGGCGGGTGAGGCGCTGCTCGCCCCGTCGGTCACCCGCCGGCTGATCGCCGACTTCGCGCGGCAGCGGCCAGCGCCCCGCAAGGACCGTACGGCGCTGCGCCTGAACGGGCTCACGCCGCGCGAGACCGAGGTGCTGGAGCTGATCGCGCGCGGCCTGTCCAACCAGGAGATCGCGGCGGATCTGGTGCTGGCCGAGCAGACGGTGAAGACGCACATCGGGCGGGTACTGGCCAAGCTGGACCTGCGCGACCGCGCACAGGCAGTGATCTTCGCGTACGAGTCCGGACTGGTCACTCCCGGTGACCGCTGACGGACCGAAAGACAGTCTCGCGGCGGACCGGTGAAGCACCTGCGTAGCCCTTGAGCAGGGGTTGTTCCGGCCCCTGAGCAGCACTTGCGGCATCGCGCGCGTTCTTAGTAACAACGTTTCTCATGAAATTGTTCAGCCGCAGCTCCTCCCCCCGGCGCCCGGAGACATACTCTCCGGAGTCGCCCGCCGCTCCGGCAGCGCACGCGCCCGACGGCCCGCTGGACCCCGCTCTCGCCCACCTCACCGGCGAGTGGATGATCGACCCCGCGCACAGCAGGATCGGTTTCTCCGTACGGCACGCCATGGTGACCACGGTGCGCGGCGCCTTCACGGAGTTCGAGAGCCGGCTGTACTTCGACGGTGTGGACCCCTCCCGCTCCAACGCCCAGATCGCGCTGGCCACCGCCAGCGTCGACACCGGCGTGGAGCAGCGCGACGACCACCTGATGGGCCGCGACTTCCTCGACGCCGCGAACTTCCCCCGCATGACCTTCAAGAGCACCGACGTACAGATCGTGGGCAAGGACGTCTACCGGATGGCGGGTGACCTCACCATCCGGGACGTCACCCGCCCGGTCGTGCTGGAGCTGACCTACATCGGGCAGGTCACCGATCCGTTCGGCTACCAGCGGGCCGGCTTCGACGGCACCACGACCATCAACCGTTCCGACTGGGGCCTGACGTACAGCGCCAAGCTGGCCGAGGGCGGCGCCATGGTGAGCGAGAAGGTGCGCCTCCAGTTCGACATCGCCGCCATCCGGACCGTGCCCACCGGCTGAAGAACCGTTTCATTGATGGCCCGGTGACCGGACCGGGCACAGGTGCCGCGCCGCTCAGAGGTGGATGACCGCCATGGGGAGCTGCGAGGCGCGGCACCGCCCTTTCTCCTCCGTACGGACGAGGGCCCAATACCCCGGTATCACCTGCCACTTGGCCCCGCGGTGTGACGCCGCGCCCGGCACCCCCTTCCTACGTTTCCCTCCGCCACGCCACTGGGAGAGGGAGACCGACGATGCCGCTGCGCACTCCGCCGCGTACCGCCGACACCACCGCCACGCCGCGCAGCAGCACACCGCGCACCGGCGCGCGGTCCGGCGCCCGTCGGCGGCGCCGGGGGTGGGCAGCGCTCGCCGTGGCCGCCACGCTCGTCGCCGGTACCGGGGGCTGGGCGGCCGGCTCGGAACAGACCGCCGTCACCGGGCCCGCGCCGGGCGCCGCCGCCTGGCGCGCCGACCACACGCTGGGCCGGCCGCTGCCCGACCCGGCGACCGCCTCACCCGCCGCCGTTGCCCGCTTCTTCGCGGGGCTGACCGACGCGGAACGGAACCGGCTCGCCGACCGGCACCCCATGACCGTGGGCACCCTGGACGGCGCGCCCGTTGAACTGCGCTACCGCGCGAACGCCCACGCCCTGCGCGCCGAACGCACTCGCCAGCACTCCCGCGCCGACGACCCGGCACGCACCGCCGAGGACCGCGCGCAAGCCCGCGCCCTGGCCGGCCGCTACACCGAACTCCTCGCCCCCGGGCGGCAGATCCTCTTCTTCGACCCGCGCGGCCGGGGGCAGGTCGCCGAGGTGTACGGGGACCTCGGCGCGGCCCGGCACACGGCGGTGGTGGTGCCCGGCTCGGACATCGACGCCGGCACCTTCGACCGCGAGCGGGACCGGTACGGCACGCCGACCGGCATGGCCGCCTCGCTGCGGGCCCGGCTGACCGCCGAGGCGCCGGCCGTGCCCACCGCGGTGATCGCGTGGGCCGGTTACACCACCCCGGTCGGCCTCGGCCCGGACGCGGCGACCGGGCGGCTCGCCGAGGCCGGCGCCGGCCGGCTGGCCCGGCTGCTGGCGGGGCTGGCCGCGACCGGCGCCCCCGCGCCCGCGCTGCTCTGCCACAGCTACGGCTCGGTCGTCTGCGGCCTGGCCGCGCCCCGGGCCGGGCGTGCCGCGGTCGGTGACGTGATCCTCTTCGGCTCGCCCGGCGCCCGTACGGAACGGGCCGCCGACCTGCACGCCGGCGGCCGGGTATGGGCCGCCCGGGACGCCTCGGACTGGATCGGGCGCATCCCGAACGTCGAGGTGCTGGGCCTCGGGCACGGCACCGACCCCACCGATCCCGCGTTCGGCGCGCGCCGCGTCGCCGCGGACCGCGCCGAGGGCCACACCGGCTATCTCGTCCCCGGCACCGACTCCCTGGCCGGCTTCGCCGACATCGTGCTCGGCCGCTACGCCGACGTGCGCTGAGCGCCCGCCGGGCCGTCACCACGGGCGTGCGCCGAGCACGCCGAAACGTCGCGCGCGGGGCGCGCGCCTCTCATCCAAGGACCCGCCATGACCCTCGCGTTCCTGCACCCCGGCGGCACCGGCGGTGCCGACCGTCCCGCACCTCCGCGCGGCGCACCGGACCTCACGCCGCCGTCCCCGCGCGGCGCGCCGCGCACGCTCCTCCGCAAGGCGGGCCGCGCGGTCCGCTCCATCGACGACCGCACCCCGGCCCACCGCGACCGCGCGATCGACGGCCTGCGCGCACTCGCCCTGCTCGCCGTGCCGACCGGCCACTGGCTGGTGGGCGGCTTCACCCTGGACGCCGAGGGCGCACTGCACAACGCCAGCCCACTCTCCACGCTCGGCTTCTTCGCACCGGTCAGCTGGGGGCTCCAACTGCTGGGGATCTTCTTCCTGGTGGGCGGCTGCTCCTCCGTCCTCTCCTACCGGCGCGCGACCGAGCGCGGGCAGTCCACCGCACACTGGCTGGGTGGCCGACTGGCCCGCCTGGGCCGCCCGGTGCTCGCCGTGACGGCCGTATGGGCGCTGCTCATCGGGGTGCTGTCCGCGGCGGGCGTCCCCGAGGCGACGCTCCGTACGGGCGCGACGCTGGTCGTTCAACCCCTGTGGTTCGTGGGGGTGTACGCGGGGGTCACCGCGCTCACGCCGTACTGCGTGCGGGCCGCGGCCCGTCTCGGGCCGTGGGCGGCCGCGCCTCTCCTGGCATCCGTCGCGGTGGTCGACTTCCTGCGCTACGGCCCGTACGCGGCGGCCGTACCGTCCTGGCTCGCGCTCCTCAACCTGCTCCCCGGCTGGCTCTTCGCGTACCAGCTCGGCGTGTGCTGGGGCGAGCGCCGGCTCGGGCGGCGTGCCGCATGGGTTCTGCTGGCCGGCGGCACCGCCCTGTTCGCCGTCCTCCTGCTGGTCTTCCAGTACCCCGCCAGCATGGTCGGCGTCCCCGGCGCGGACCGGACCAACTCGCACCCGCCGTCGCTGCTGGTCCTGGCGCTGGCGGCGGCCCAGTGCGGCGCCGCGGTCCTGCTCCGGGACCGGATCGCCGCCCTGCTGCGCCGCCCGGCGCTCTGGGCGCCGGTGGTAGTGATCAACCTCTGCGCGATGACGATCTTCTGCTGGCACCAGACCGCGATGCTCATGGCCGCTGTCCCGTCCGCGTACGCCGGTCCGGTACCCGGCCTGACCACGCCGCCCGACTCCGCGGCCTGGCTGCTGACCCGCCTGGCCTGGCTCCCCCTCTTCGCCCTGCTCCTGGTGGCCATCGGCGCCTTCACCCGCCGCTTCGAGGCCCCCTGGGGCGCGGGCCGCGCCCTCCGCGCCACGGTGGCGGCCCTTGCCGCCGGATTCGCGCTCTTCGCCCTGGGTATGGGCTGAGTGGGGCCCTCCCCCTCAGCCCCAGTAGGCCCCCACCCCCACCCTCAAACCTCGGCCCCGCCCCGTCTTTTCACCCACCACCGACGGGAGGGGGCGGGTGGAAAAGACAGGTGCGTGGGAGCTGAGCTCGCTGCTCAAGTGGCTGGTCGGTCGGGGGCTACTCCCGACCCGCCGACGTGAACGCCATGTCCGCGTAACGGTCGCCCGCGACCCGCGCGGCGATCGGGTCCAGCCGCGACAGTTCGTCGGAAGAAAGCCGGAGGCCACTCGCCGCCGCGTTCTCCGTGACGCGTTCGGCGCGGCGGGTGCCCGGGATCGGGACGACGGCCAGGCCGTGGACCTCGGCCCGCTGCTGCACCCACGCCAGCGCGACCTGGCCGGGCGTCACGCCGCGCGTCTCCGCGATCTCCCGTACGGGCGCGAGCAGTCCGGCGTTGGCGGTCGCGTTGTCCCCCGTGAAGCGGGGCTGCGTACGGCGGAAGTCGTCCTCGGTCAGCTCCTTGTCGGCGCTGACGAACGAGCCGGTCAGGAAGCCGCGGCCGAGCGGCGAGTACGGCACGAAGGCGACGCCCAGCTCCGCCGCTGCCGGTACCGCGCCGCGCTCCACGTCGCGACTGAACAGCGACCACTCCGACTGGACGGCGGCGATCGGGTGCACGCCGTGCGCGGCCCGCAGTTCCTCGCCCGTGACCTCGCTCAGGCCGAGGTGCTTGACCTTGCCCTCGGCGACCAGCTCGGCCATCGCGCCGACCGTCTCCTCGATGGGGACGGTCACGTCGCGGCGGTGCATGTAGTACAGGTCGATGGTGTCGACGCCGAGGCGCGTGAGGCTGCCCTCGACCGCCTGCCGGATGTAGGGCCGGTCGTTGCGTACGCCGCGGCTGTACGGGTCGGACGGGTCCCTGACGATCGCGAACTTGGTCGCCAGGACGACCTCGTCGCGGTGCGCCCGGATGAACGGCGCGATGAGCTTCTCGTTCTCGCCGCTGCCGTAGACATCGGCGGTGTCGTACAGCGTGACGCCCAGGCCGAGCGCGTGCTCCAGCGTCGCGCGGGCCTGCCCCGCATCGGAGCCGGGGCCGTACGCCCAGCTCATGCCCATGCAGCCGAGGCCCTGGACGCCGACGCGCGGTCCGCCCGTGCCCAGCTCGACGGATGCGATCTTCTCTGTCATTGTTCCCGCTCCCTCGTCGCCGGGCTCGTACACGGGCGGTCAGCCACGTTCGTGCTCCCGTTCCGCCGCCCGGCGTGCGTCGGCGTACAGGTCGATCTTGTAGTCGAGTACTTCCAGCGTGCTGCGCAGTTCGTCGATCCGGTGCCGGACGTCCTCGCGGTGGGCCGTCAGCAGTTCCTCCCGCTCGGGGAAGGTCTGCGGACCCTCGCGGACCAGTTCGGCGTACCGGACCATGTCGGCGACCGGCATGCCGGTCAGCCGCAGCTTGCTGACCAGGTCCAGCCAGTCCAGGTCGCGGTTGGTGAAGCGGCGCTGGCCGGTGTGCGTCCGGTCGACGTGCGGCATCAGTCCGATGCGTTCGTACCAGCGCAGCGTGTGGGCGCTGAGGCCGGTGAAGTCGACGACCTCACTGATCGTGTACCGGTCCTGGCCGTCCGGCCGTCGCGGGCCCACCCGCAGGCCGGCGCAGTTGCGCGGCCTCGCCCGGGACGTGACCGGAGCGCTCTCCATCACCGACATGCCGTTACTCCCGTTCGCCGTTTCCCTCACGACGTCTCCAACGCTAGAGAGCTGGAGTGCACTCCAAGCAAGCGGAGACTTGGCGCAATCTTTGGCCGTGCGTGACCGGTCGGCGGGCGCCGGGGGCACGCGGCGGGGGCCCGCGGGGCGTCCCTTAGGCTCGGGGCCATGGAGAGCCTGCGGATGATCGAGAACTGGCCGGTGCCCACCGCTGCGGCGGCCGTCGTACGAGCCGACGGCACGGTGGCCGGTACGCACGGGCCGCAGGAGCACCGTTTCGCGCTGGCCTCCGTGACCAAGCCGCTGGCCGCGTACGCAGTGCTGCTCGCGGTGGAGGAGGGCGCGGTCGAGCTGGACGAGCCGGCCGGTCCTGAGGGGGCGACGGTCCGGCACCTGCTGGCGCACACGTCGGGCCTGGCGTTCGACGAGGACCGGATCATGGCGCAGCCGGGGGCCCGCCGGATCTACTCCAACGCCGGTTTCGAGGCGCTCGGCGCGCACCTGGCGAAGGTCACCGACATCCCCTTCCCGCAGTATCTGAAGGAGGCCGTGCTCGATCCGCTGGGCATGGCGGCGACCGAGCTGCCTGCGGGTGGGTCGCCGGCCAAGGACGGCGTGTCGACCGCCGCCGACCTGGCCCGTTTTGGGGCCGAGCTGCTCGCGCCGCGGCTGGTCGCGCCCGAGACGCTGGCGGCGGCGACGTCGGTGGCCTTCCCGGGGCTGTCGGGTGTGCTGCCGGGGTACGGCAACCAGAAGCCCAACGACTGGGGGCTGGGTTTCGAGATCCGGGACGGCAAGACGCCGCACTGGACGGGTGCGGGGTCCTCGCCGCGTACGTTCGGGCACTTCGGGCAGGCCGGCACGTTCCTGTGGGTCGACCCGGACGCGGGCGCCGCCTGCGCCGCACTCGCGGACCGGGCCTTCGGTCCCTGGGCCATCGAGGCGTGGCCGCCCTTCACGGACGCGGTGCTCGCGGACCTGCGCGCCGCCTGAGCCCGGCCCCGCCCCGGCACTCAGCCGTACGTGGGCTCCGCCGGCATCTCCCACATCAGGACCTCCGCCGCCGATTCGGCGGTCAGCTCCAGTTCCTTGGCGTCGGTGACGCGTGCCGCGTCGCCCGCCTCCAGCAGCTTCTGGCCGCCGTCGGTGAGCGCGTCGCCGAGACGTACGGCACCCCGTACGACGTGCAGGCAGACCCGGGCGCCGTCCGGTACGGCCGTGCGGTCGCCCGCCGCGAGCCGCCGTACGTGCAGCATCGAGTCGGCGCGCGGCACGGCGTACGGGGTGCCGTCGGCGATCCCGCGCACCACCTCGTAGTCCGGTTCGCCGCCGGGCTCCGTGGGTGCCAGCCACATCTGGACAAAGCGCAGCGGTTCCGGGCCGTCGTTGCGCTCCACGTGACGTACGCCGCGGGCCGAGCCGAGCCGCTGGACGTCGCCGGGCCGTACGAGGGTTTCGTGTCCTGTGCTGTCGCGGTGGGTGAGTTCGCCCTCGACGACCCAGGTGACGATCTCGGTGTGGCTGTGCGGGTGTTCGTCGAAACCGGCGCCGGGCGCCAGCCGCTCCTCGTTGCACGCGATCAGCGCGCCGAACCTGATGTTGTCCGGGTCGTAGTGGTGGCCGAAGGAGAAGGCGTGGCGGGTCTCGATGCCGGCCTGCGGGTCCCCGCCGGGGTAGCGCTCCTGGGCTCTGCGCACCTGAATCATTCGGCCACCGTAGCCCCACCGCGCCATCACCCCGCCCCGATAAGGCAGGCTTGTGCCCGTGTCTGAACCCGCATCGCACGACGCCCACCCGCACTCCGCGACCCTCCGCCGGCTGGAGAAGTCCTCCGGCAAGCTCGCGGCCCATGCCATCGCCCGCATGGACGAGACACTGCCGTGGTACCGGGCGATGCCTCCGGAGAACCGGTCCTGGATCGGTCTGGTGGCCCAGGCGGGCATCGCGGCCTTCACGGAGTGGTTCCGGCATCCGGAGACTCCACAGGCGATCTCCACGGACGTCTTCGGTACGGCGCCGCGCGAGCTGACCAGGGCGATCACGCTGCGGCAGACCGTGGAGATGGTGCGCACCACGATCGAGGTCATGGAGACGGCGATCGACGATGTCGCCGCTCCGGGTGACGAGTCGGTGCTGCGTGAGGCGCTGCTGGTGTACGCGCGGGAGATCGCCTTCGCGACCGCGCAGGTCTACGCGCAGGCCGCCGAGGCGCGCGGCGCGTGGGACGCGCGGCTGGAGTCGCTGGTGGTCAACGCCGTGCTGTCCGGTGAGGCGGACGAGGGCGCGGTGTCCCGCGCCGCGGCGCTGGGCTGGAACTCCCCCGAGCACGTGGCGGTGGTCCTCGGTACGGCCCCGGACGGGGACAGCGAGCTGACGGTGGAGGCGATCCGGCGGGCGGCGCGGCACGCGAAGCTGCAGGTGCTGACGGGGGTGCTCGGGACGCGCCTGGTGGTGATCGCGGGCGGTTCGGACGAGCCGCTGAAGGCGGCGAAGGCGCTGATCGGGCCGTTCGCCGCGGGTCCGGTGGTGGCGGGCCCGGTGGTCTCCGACCTGCTGGCGGCGACGCGGTCGGCGCAGGCCGCGGCGGCGGGGCTGAAGGCGTGTGCCGCGTGGCCGGACGCGCCGCGTCCGGTGCTGGCCGACGACCTGCTGCCGGAGCGCGCGATGGCCGGTGACCCGGCGGCCCGCGACCAGCTGGTGGAGGAGATCTACAGACCACTGGAGGAGGCGGGCAGCGCCCTCCTGGAGACGCTGAGCGTCTATCTGGAGCAGGCGAGCAGCCTGGAAGGGGCGGCGCGGATGCTCTTCGTGCACCCCAACACCGTGCGCTACCGGCTGCGACGTGTGACGGACGTCACCGGATGGTCGCCGTCCGACGTCCGCTCGGCGTTCACCTTGCGTATCGCCCTCATCCTGGGGCGCCTGGCAGACGGTGAGGCGCAGCCCTAAGCTTTTGTCGGACACCAACAATTACCCAGATGGTTCTTCGTCCCTGTCCCCACGGGCGGGCGGGACCTCCCACAAGAGAGAGTGTGAGGGTGCTCGTACTCGTCGCTCCCGGCCAAGGCGCTCAGACGCCCGGCTTCCTGACTCCCTGGCTCGACCTTCCCGGTGTCGAGGACCGGCTCCGTGCCTGGTCCGACGCCATCGGCCTGGACCTGGTCCACTACGGCACGAAGGCGGACGCGGAAGAGATCCGCGACACCGCCGTCGCCCAGCCGCTGCTGGTCGCGTCCGCGCTGATCTCCTCGCGGCAGCTGTTCGCGACGCCGGAGGACTTCGCGGCCCGCGTCGGCGCCGCCGCCGGCCACAGCGTCGGTGAGCTGGCCGCCGCCGCGCTCACCGGCGTGCTGCCGGACGAGGCCGCGATGGCGCTCGTGCGCAAGCGCGGCCTGGCCATGGCCGAGGCCGCGGCCGTCACCGAGACCGGCATGTCCGCCCTGCTGGGCGGCGAGCCGGACGTCGTGCTGCCGCACCTGGAGAAGCTGGGCCTGACCCCCGCGAACGTGAACGGCGCGGGCCAGATCGTGGCCGCCGGCACCGCCGCGCAGCTGGCCGCGCTGGCCGAGGACAAGCCGGAGGGCACCCGGCGGGTCGTCCCGCTGAAGGTGGCCGGCGCGTTCCACACGGTCCACATGGCCCCGGCCGTCTCGGTGCTGGAGACCGCGGTGGCGGAGCTGTCCGCCACCGCTCCGCACACCCGGTACGTCTCGAACAAGGACGGCGCGGCCGTCGCCTCCGGCCAGGAGGTCGTGGACCGCCTGGTGGGCCAGGTGGCCAACCCGGTGCGCTGGGACCTGTGCATGGAGACCTTCAAGGAGCTGGGCGTCACCGCGATGATCGAGGCGGCTCCCGGCGGGACCCTCGTCGGCCTGGCCAAGCGCGCGCTGCCGGGTGTGAAGACCCTCGCGCTGAAGACGCCGGAGGACCTCGACGCGGCCCGCGAGCTGATCGCCGAGCACGCTTCTCCCGCTGCCGAGAACTCGGCCGGATAAGGAGACCACGAGCATGACCTCGAAGATCAAGCCCTCGCAGGGCGCCCCGTACGCGCGCATCATGGGCGTGGGCGGCTACCGCCCCGTCAATGTCGTGCCGAACGAGGAGATCCTCAAGTACATCGACTCCTCCGACGAATGGATCCGGTCGCGCTCGGGCATCTCCACGCGGCACTGGGCGGGCCCGGAGGAGACCGTCGCGGCGATGTCGGTGGAGGCCGCGGGCAAGGCGATCGCCGACGCCGGCATCACGCCGGAGCAGGTCGGCGGCGTGATCGTCTCGACGGTCTCGCACTTCAAGCAGACCCCGGCGGTGGCCACGGAGATCGCGCACCGCATCGGTGCCGGCAAGCCGGCCGCGTTCGACATCTCCGCCGGCTGCGCGGGCTTCGGGTACGGCCTGACCCTCGCCAAGGGCATGGTCACCGAGGGCTCGGCCGAATACGTGCTGGTCATCGGCGTGGAGCGGCTGTCGGACCTGACCGATCTGGAGGACCGCGCGACGGCCTTCCTCTTCGGTGACGGTGCCGGTGCCGTGGTGGTCGGTCCCGCGCAGGAGCCGGCCATCGGCCCGACGGTCTGGGGCTCGGAGGGCGACAAGTCCGAGACGATCAAGCAGACCGTGGGCTGGGACGCCTACCGCCGCACCCCGGTGCCCGGCGGCGACGGCCCCGGCGACCAGCTGGCCCTGGACGAGATCCGCTACCCGGCGATCACCCAGGAGGGCCAGGCGGTCTTCCGCTGGGCGGTCTTCGAGATGGCCAAGGTCGCCCAGGAGGCGCTGGACGTGGCCGGCGTCAGCCCGGCGGATCTGGACGTCTTCATCCCGCATCAGGCCAACATGCGGATCATCGACTCGATGGTGAAGACGCTCAAGCTGCCCGAGTCGGTCACGGTCGCCCGTGACGTGGAGACCACCGGAAACACCTCGGCCGCCTCGATTCCGCTCGCGATGGAGCGGCTCCTGGCGACCGGTCAGGCCAAGAGCGGCGACACCGCACTCGTCATCGGGTTCGGGGCGGGTCTCGTGTACGCCGCCACGGTCGTTACTCTCCCCTAGGCAAGATCTACACAGCACGGGCGTCCCGTACGCTCCGGCCGCTGTGCGGAACTTCACCACAAAGCACAGTTTCACTCGAAAAACACCGAAGGAGCGCCATCATGGCCGCCACTCAGGAGCAGATCGTCGAAGGTCTCGCCGAGATCGTCAACGAGATCGCCGGGATCCCCACCGAGGACGTCAAGCTGGACAAGTCCTTCACCGATGACCTGGACGTCGACTCGCTGTCCATGGTCGAGGTCGTCGTCGCCGCCGAGGAGCGCTTCGACGTCAAGATCCCCGACGACGACGTCAAGAACCTGAAGACGGTCGGCGACGCCACCAAGTACATCCTCGAGCACCAGAGCTGACCCAGCTCCGCATGTCGCCACCCCGCGGTGGCGCCGTCGATTCTCGACCCCTCTACCTGTGGAGACAAGAATTCCCGTGAACGCGACCAATCGCACCGTGGTCGTCACCGGTATCGGCGCAACCACACCGCTGGGTGGCGACACCGCTTCGACCTGGGAAGGTCTGCTGGCGGGCCGCTCCGGCGTGCGGCCCCTGGAAGACGAACGCTTCGCCGACCTCCCCGTCCGGATGGCCGCCACCGCGGCCGTCGACCCGGGTGAGGTCCTGCCCCGTCCCGTCTCCCGCAAGCTGGACCGTTCGGCGCAGTTCGCGCTGATCGCCGCGCGCGAGGCGTGGGCCGACGCCGGTTTCACCGGCCCGGCCGGCGAGGACACCACCGAGGACGGCTCGGCCGTCGTCACCCCCGAGCGCCTGGGCGCCGTGATCGCCTCCGGCATCGGCGGCGTGACCACCCTGCTCGACCAGTACGACGTGCTGAAGGACAAGGGCGTACGCCGCGTCTCCCCGCACACCGTGCCCATGCTCATGCCCAACAGCCCGTCCGCCAACGTCGGCCTGGAGGTCGGCGCGCAGGCGGGCGTGCACACCCCGGTGAGCGCCTGCGCCTCGGGCGCCGAGGCCATCGGGTACGCCATCGAGATGATCCGCACCGGCCGTGCCGACGTGGTCGTCGCGGGCGGCACTGAGGCGGCGATCCACCCGCTGCCCCTCGTCGCCTTCGCCAACATGATGGCGATGTCGAAGAACAACGACGAGCCGACCAAGGCGTCGCGCCCGTACGACACCGCCCGGGACGGCTTCGTCCTCGGTGAGGGTGCCGGCGTGGTGATCCTGGAGTCGGCCGAGCACGCCGCCAAGCGTGGCGCCCGTGTGTACTGCGAGGCGCTGGGCCAGGGCCTGTCCGCCGACAGCCACCACATCGCGCAGCCGGAGCCGACCGGCCGCGGCATCGCGGCCGCCGTCCAGAACCTGCTGGACGACACCGACCTCAAGCCGGCCGAGCTGGTGCACCTCAACGCGCACGCCACGTCCACACCGCTGGGCGACATCGCCGAGATCAAGGCGCTGCGCCGGGTGCTGGGCGACGAGGTCGACCACATCGCGATCTCCGCGACGAAGTCGATGACCGGCCACCTGCTGGGCGGTGCGGGCGGCATCGAGACCGTCACGACGGTCCTGTCGCTGTACAACCGTCAGGCCCCGCCGACCATCAACGTCGACAACCTCGACGAGGAGATCGACGCGGACATCGTGCGCGACGAGCCCCGGCAGCTGCCGGAGGGCACCATCGCGGCGATCAACAACTCGTTCGGCTTCGGCGGCCACAACGTGGTCCTCGCCTTCCGTACGGTCTGACGCACGCGTCGTACGTGAGTCGTACGTGACGAGGCCCGCCCCGGCTCTCCGGGGCGGGCCTCCTCGCGTACTGGCCGGCGCGCGTCCCTACTTCTCGTCGAAGCTCGCGAAGTAGGACGCCGCCATGTCCTCGTCGCCATGGCCCCGTTCCGTGGCGCGGCGGAAGCGTTCCGCGCCGGCGGCCTGGACGTCCAGGCGGACGCCGGCCGCCTCGCCGGCCTCGACGATGAGCCGGGCGTCCTTCTCGGCGGTGCGGGTGGCGAAGCTGGGGTCGAGGTCCCCCGCGACCAGCGCCTGGGTCTTGGCGCGCAGGTAGCCCATGTCGAGCGGGCCGCCCGCGACGGCGTCCAGGAACTCCTGCGGGGCGACGCCGAGGCCCTTGGCGAGGGCCATCGCCTCCGCAGCGCCGTGGGTGACGGTCAGCACCCAGCTGTTGATGACGAGCTTGAGGCGGGTGGCGGCGCCCTCGTCGCCGTTCTCGCCGATCCAGTTCGTACGGCTGCCGATCGCTTCGAAGACGGGCGCGAGCAGTTCGCGTGCGGCACCCGGCCCGGCCGCGAGCACGACGAGCTGTCCCGCCTCGGCGGGCGCCTTGGTGCCCAGGACGGGCGCGTCGACGAAGACCAGGCCGTGTTCCTGGGCGAAGCGTGCGAGCTCGCCGAGGGATTCGATGCCGGCGGTGGTGCACTGGGCCCAGACCGTGCCGGGGCTGAGCGCCGTACCGGCGGCGCGCAGGGTCTCCAGCGCTGCCGGGCCGTCGTGCAGCATCGTCAGGACGACGTCGGCGCCGTCCACGGCCTCGGCGGGGGTGCCGGTGACGCGTGCGCCGTCCTCGGCGAGGGGTTCGGCCTTGGCGCGGGTGCGGTTCCACACTCGGACGTCCAGGCCCGCCCTGGCGAGGTTGCGGGCCATCGCCGCGCCCATGATCCCGGTGCCGAGCACTGCCACTGAGGTGTTGTCAGCCATGCGGGCACCGTAGGCGCTGGAGTGCGCTCGAAGGCAACGGCGCGCGGCGCGTCCCGCCGCCCCTCAGACGACCTGATGCAGCCAGCGGACCGGGGCTCCCTCGCCGGCGTACCGGAAGGGCTCCAACTCGTCGTCCCAGGGCTTGCCGAGGAGCTTGGCCACCTCGGCCTCCAGGTCGGTCTCGCCGCGCGCCGAGCGGGCCAGCGCGGCCCGCAGCCGGTCCTCGGGGATCAGGATGTCGCCGTGGATTCCCGTGACGGCGTGGAAGATGCCCAGGTCGGGGGTGGAGCTGTAGCGCTCACCCTCGGCGGCGGCGCACGGCTCTGCGGTCACCTCGAAGCGCAGGAGGTGCCAGCCGCGGAGCGCGGAGGCCAGTTTGGAGGCCGTGCCGGACTCGCCCTGCCAGGAGAACTCGGCGCGCCAGGTGCCGGGCGAGGCGGGCTGGCGGATCCAGTCGAGATTGACGCGCACGCCGAGGACGCCCGCGACGGCCCATTCGACGTGCGGGCACAGCGCGCGCGGAGCGGAGTGGACGTACAGAACTCCACGTGTCGTCACCGGGACCTCCAGTACGGTTCGAGGTTCGCCTTCCCCAGCGGCCTCGTGCCCGTTCCGGTCGCGGCCGGGACAGCTGCTGACATTCTGCCCCAATGATCACTTCGGCACCAGCACGCAAGGTTACCTACAGTAAACACCATGGGGCTCAATTCGCCACAAAAGGGACAGGAAATGACGTGTTGTAATTTGTTCGTACGGAGTGCGCTACTCCTTCGTGTCGCCGCCCGACGGCCACGGGGCAAAGCTACCGCGCTGTGACCGCCGAGGAGTGACGTACCGTCGCTCACGGAAGAGATATCACTCGCACGTCGGAGGGGGACAGGGGATGGCAAAGATCGAACGGGCCGCCGCACGCCCCCGCCGGCGGCCGGTAACGCTGCCGGCGGCACTCGTGACGGCACTGCTCCTCACCGTCCCGGCCTGCGGTTCCGGGGCCGGCGACGACAACTCCCCAGGCGCGCACGGGCGCACGGAACCGGCCCGTCCGCACCCGTCCCCCACACCGGTTTGGGACACCCGTCCGGACTCGGTGGCCGCGCTCGGTGACTCGATAACGGCAGGCTTCGACGCCTGCGGGCTGCTCGCCGACTGCTCGGCCGCCTCCTGGGCCACGGGCACCGACCCCGCGGTCCGCAGCCTGGCGAGCCGCCTGGTCGCGAAACAGTCCGGGCACGCCTGGAACTTCGCGCGCACCGGAGCGCTCATGGTCGATCTGCCACGCCAGATCGACCGCGCGATTCCGCACAAACCCGAACTTGTCACGATCCTGGTCGGGGCCAACGACGCCTGCCGCAACAACGCCTCCGCCATGACGCCGACGGCCGATTTCCGCGCCGGTTTCCGGACGGCCCTCCAGAAGCTGCGCAAGGCGCTGCCCAAGACGCAGGTCTACGTCGCCGCGGTGCCCGATCTGCTGCGTCTGTGGTCGCAGGGCAGGCAGAACCCGGTGGGCAAGCAGGTGTGGAAGCTCGGGATCTGCCAGTCGATGCTGCGCGACGCCGACGACGTCTCGTCCGCGGCGAACAGCCGCAGAGCCGAGGTGCGGGACCAGGTGGTGGCGTACAACGAGGCGCTGCGCGAGGTCTGCGAGTCCGACCGCCGCTGCCGGTTCGACCAGGCGGTTTTCGACTACCGCTTCACCGGTCGGGAGTTGAGCGAATGGGACTGGTTCCACCCCAGCAAGCGGGGCCAGCGGCAACTGGCCGAGATGGCCTACCGCACCGTCACCCGTGCCGAGGGCCGGAGCTGACCCGGCGCACGGGCGGGCGCGCGCGGGCATAAGGTCACCGCATGAGCGCGACGCACGCCGCCGAAGAGCCCTTCGGCACCCTGGAAAACGGCAGTATCGTCCACCGCTGGACACTCGAAGCAGGCGCAGTCCGGGTACGGATCCTGACGTACGGCGGGGTCGTGCAGAGCATCGAGACACCGGACCGGCACGGCGAGCGGGGCGAGATCGCCCTCGGCTTCCCGGACGCCGCCGGGTACGAGGCGCACGGCGAGTCGTACTTCGGGGCGCTGGTGGGGCGGTACGCGGGCCGCATCGGAGGCGCCGCCTTCCCCCTCGGCGGGAAGCGGTACGTCCTCCCCGCCAACGACGGCCCGAACTGCCTGCACGGCGGGGTCGCGAACTTCTCCACGGCCGTGTGGGACGCCGCGCCGTGCCCGGACGGGGTGGAACTGCGGCGGACCAGTCCGGACGGCGAGGAGGGCTTCCCGGGGGCGCTGGACGTCCGCGTCCGGTACACCCTCTCCGCGGCCGGCGAGCTGACCTGCGCCTACCGCGCCACCACGGACGCGCCGACCGTCCTCAACCTCACCAACCACACGTACTTCGACCTCAGCGGGGACGGCAGCGGCGGCGCGGAGACCCACTGCCTCCGAATGGCAGCGGATCACTACCTCCCCGTGGACCCGACGGGCATCCCCGCCGGGCCGCCGGCCCCGGTGGCGGGCACCCGCTTCGACTTCCGGGCCCGCCGTACGGTCGGCCGCGGCTACGACCACACGTTCATGGTCGGCGACGGCTCCGGGACGATCGGCACGCCCTCCGAGGAGGCACCCGCGCCGCGCCCGGTGGCCGAGCTGAGCGACCCCTCCTCGGGGCGCGTCGTACGGCTGGCCACGACGGAGCCGGGCGTACAGCTCTACACCGCCGAGCACCTGGACGGTACGTACGCGGGCACCACCGGCCGTCCCTATGAGGCGGGCGCCGGCCTCGCCCTGGAGACGCAGCACTTCCCCGACTCGCCCAACCGTCCGGACTTCCCGGGCACGGTGCTGCACCCGGGACAGGTGTTCCGGTCGCGGACGGTGTACGCGTTCACGGCGGAGTGAGGCAGCGGCGTCCGGTTGCCCTCTACCGGCACATGGACCCCTCCCGCTTTACTCGCCCCATGAGACGCATACGTACCAGGCTCCTCGCCCTCGGGGCCGCGCTGACCACCGCGCTCCCCCTGGTCCTGACCGCACCGGCCACCGCCCTGGACCGGGCTCCGGACACGGGCCCGTCGCCGGTCGCCGTGGAGGAGCAGCGGCTCGCCCTGGAGGCGCCGCGGGAGATCCTGCGGCGCAGCGGGTTCGGCGACGCCGGGCCGGAGTTCGCCCGGGGGCTGGCTGCGACGCGGTCCTACGGGGCGGCGAAGCGGTACGTCGCGCGGGCCGGACAGGCGCTGTGGGAGCGGGCCGTGGACCGGGTCCAGGGGCGTGGCCCGGCGGGCGGGAATCTCAGCCGGGACGACGACCGGCCGCTGTACTGGGCGCGGCTGGAGATGACGCGTGCGCTGCGGGAGTGGCAGCCGTCCTTCGGGCTCTCCGACGCGCGGCGTGCGGCGCTGTCCGGTGCGCTGGAGCGCGCCTCCCGGGGCGAGGACTCGATCGGCCTTCCGGCGGGCCGGCGGGTCACGCGCGTCGTGGTGACCGGCTTCGACCCGTTCCAGCTGGACGCCGATCCGCGGCGCAGCAACCCCTCGGGCGCCGCGGCGCTGGCGCTGGACGGGACGACGGTGCGTACGGCTTCGGGGAGGACGGTGCGGATCGAGACGGCGGTCTTCCCGGTCCGCTGGTCGGACTTCGCCGCGGGGACCGTGGAGCACACGCTGCTGCCGCGCTTCCGGCCCGGACCGCGCCAGGTCGATCTCTTCACCACGATCAGCCAGGGCAGGCCCGGCCGCTTCGACGTGGAGCGCACCAACGGGGCCTGGCGGGGCGGCTACCCGGACAACGCGCGCGAGTCGCGCACGGAGACGGTGCCCGTCCCGCGCGGCGTGCCCACGGTCCGCCCGCAGCCCCAGTGGACGGGCACGACGCTGCCGTACGCGGCGCTCGCGGGCAGCGCGACCGGCCCGTACCCGGTGCACGACAACACCGAGGTCACCGAGATCCCGGCGGGCGGCAGCGAGCCGGTGAAGCGCCCCGACGGCCCGACGCCGGGGTCCACGGCCCGCGCGGGCGGCGGTGGCGACTACCTCTCCAACGAGATCGCCTACCGGGCGACGCTGCTGCGGGACGCGGTGGATCCGTCGCTCTCCGGCGGCCATCTGCACACCCCGGTCCTGGAGTTCGGGCCCGGGAACACCGATCCGGCGACCGGCACGGTCACCGACCCGGTCTTCGTCCGCAACCGCGTCGCGATCGTCGGCCAGGTGCGTGAGCTGGTGCGGAAGGCCGTGTCGTGCCGGTTGTCAGTGGGCGGATGCATGATGGACAAATGATCGTCGCAGCAGCGCAGTTCGCCCCCGTCCCGCTGGACGCCGCCGCCAACGCCGCGCGGATGGCCGGGTTGATCACCGAGGCCGCCGGGCGCGGCGCCGGGCTCGTCGTCTTCGCCGAACTGGCCCTGACGGGTTATGAGCTGGACGGCATCGCGGCGGCGCCGGGCCGGTTCGCGTACGCGGCGGACGACCCGGTCCTCGCGCCGGTGACGGCCGCCTGCCGGGCGACGGGCACCGCGGCGGTGGTCGGCTGCCCGGCGCCCGCGGCGGACGGCGGCCCGGCCCTGGCGTCGTACGTCTTCGGCCCGGACGGCGCGCTGCTGACCCGCTACGACAAGCAGCATCTGTACGGCCCGGAGAAGGCGGTCTTCACGCCGGGCCGCGCGGACGGCCGGTGCACGCTCGGCGGCCTCCGCATCGCCCTGGCGACGTGCTACGACACCGCGCACGCCGAGGTGTGGGAGCGGGCCGCGGCGGACGGCTGCGGGGTGCTGCTGGCGAGCGCGTTCCACGGTGCGGCGGAGCGGACCGAGGAGTACGCGGCCGACGCCCGGAGGTACGGCCTGCACGTGGTCCTGGCCAATGGCCTCGGCCCCGGCAGCCCCGGCCCCGCCTGCGGGCTGAGCGGCGCGTGGTCCCCGGCCGGCGGGCGGATCGCCGACGCGGGTGCCGGGACCGGCCTCGCGCTCGCCGACCTGCGGGAGCGGATCACACTGATGACGGACCCGGCGGTGGCGGCCGTGCCGGTCGTGGAGTGCGGCGAGCCGCTGGTCGACGTGCGGACGGCGGCGCCGGAGCTGCTGGTCTCGGAGATCCGCGAGGACCCGGCGGGCGCCTTCGCGTTCCTGCGCGCGGGCGTGCTGGAGCGGCTGCTGCGCGCCCAGGAGTCGCTCCCCGACGGCCTGCGGCTGCGGCTGGCGGAGGGGTACCGCCCGCCTGCCCTGCAGCGCCGCTATTTCGAGGAGTACACCGACGAGCTGCGGGCCGCGTATCCGGAGTGGCCGCCCGCACGCCTGCGGGACGCCGCCGGCCGGTACGTCTCCCCGCCGGAGATCGCCCCGCACAGCGCGGGCGGCGCGGTGGACCTGCTGCTGGTCGCGGCCGACGGCACGGAGCCGGACATGGGGACACGCCTCAACGCCGACCCCGAGGAGAGCGGCGGCGCGTGCTACACGAACGCACCCGGCCTGAGCCCGGAGGCCCGTGCCCACCGCCGGATACTGGGCGCCGCGCTCTCCGGCGCTGGCCTGGTCAACTACCCCACGGAGTGGTGGCACTGGTCGTACGGCGACCGCTACTGGGCATTGATGACCGGTGCGGAGCACTGCCTGTACGGCCCGAAGGAGCTGAGCACATGACGCGGGACACGACGCCGCTGCTGATCGGTGACGAGGAGGTGCGGGCGCGGCTGGACGCGGGGACGGCGGTGGCGGCGGTGCGCCGGGCGCTCCTCGCCCACCACCGCAAGGAGCTGGCGGCGCCGGCCCGGCTTGCAGCGCCCGTGGGCGACCGCGACCTGGTGTTCACCGCGGGCGCCGACACCGCCGGCGCCCGGCACGGCTTCCGGGCGTACGACACCCGAGGCGGAGCACAGCTGGTCGCCGTCTGGGACAGCGCCGGGGGCGCGCTGCTCGCCGTCGTGCACGGTCAGGAGCTGGGCCCGCGGCGCACGGGCGCGATCGGCGCGGTGGCGGTGGACGCGCTGGCCCGGCCCGACGCGGCCCGGCTGGGGGTGATCGGCGCGGGCACCCAGGCGTACGCGCAGCTGTGGGCGCTCGCGCAGATACGGAGGCCGGCCGAGGTGACCGTCTTCGCCCGCCGCCCGGAGCGGCTGCGGGCGTTCGTGGCCCGGGTCCGCGCGGAGCTGGGCCTCGCGGCGGTGGCGGCCCCGGCGGCCGAGGCGGCGGTGCGCGGCCAGGACGTCGTGATCACCGCGACCTCCAGCCGCTCCCCCGTCCTGGAGGCCGACTGGGTCGCGCCCGGCACGCACATATCGACGCTGGGCACCAAGACCCGTACGGGCTCGGAGATCCCGCCGGAGCTGATCGCGCGCGCGGACGTGCTCGTCACGGACTCCCGGGCGCAGACCGTCGCGTACGGCCCGGACCATCTCATCGACCCGGCCGCCGCGGCCGAGCTGGGGGCCGTGCTGGCGGGCGAGGCGCCGGGCCGCGCCTCCGCCGGTCAGATCACCCTGTTCTCGTCGGTGGGACTGGCCGGTACGGAGGTCGCGGTGGCGGCGGAGCTGGCCCCTCGGGGCGCCGGCGGCCCGCCTCAGGCGCCGGGGAGTTCGTCCGGCGTCGGGTAGGAGGGCTGCGCTCCGGGCTTGGTGACGGCGGCGGCGCCGACGCGTACGGCGTAGCGCGCGGCCGTCGCCAGGGACTCGCCGCGGGCGAGCCGGGTGGCGAGGGCACCGGTGAAGGCGTCGCCCGCCCCCGTCGTGTCCACGGCCGTCACCCGCACGCCCGGTACGGTCGCTGCCCCGTCCGCGTCCAGGACGTACGCGCCGTCGCCGCCGAGGGTGACGACGACCGAGCGGGCGCCGAGCGCGCGCAGCGCACGGGCCCAGTCGGCCGGGCCGCCGTCCGCGGCGCCGGAGATCCGGCGTGCCTCGTGCTCGTTGACCACCAGCGGGTCGGCGGCGGCGAGCAGTTGGGGGGCCAGGCTCTCGGGCGCCGGGGAGGGGTTGAGCACGACGCGGGTGCCGGCCTCGCGGGCCGCGGTGACCGTGGCCTCCACGGTCTCCATCGGGATCTCCAGCTGGAGGGAGACCACGGCGGCGGCCGCGATCACCTTGTGCGCCGCGGCGATGTCCTCCGGGCTGAGCGCCGCGTTGGCCCCGAGCGAGACCACGATGCTGTTGTCCCCGTCGTCCCCGACGATGATCATCGCGGTGCCGGTACGGGCCTGCGGGTCGGCGATGACGTGCCTGACGTCCGTGCCGGCCGCGCGCTGCGCGTTCAGCAGCAGCTCGCCGTAGGAGTCCTCGCCGACCCGTGCCAGCAGGGCGGTCCGGCCGCCGAGCCGGGCAGCGGCTGCGGCCTGGTTGGCGCCCTTGCCGCCCGCCGACTCGACGAGGTCGGTACCGAGCACGGTCTCGCCCGCGTCCGGCCGCCGGTCCACCCGGACCGTCAGGTCGGCGTTGGCCGAGCCCACCACCAGCACGTCGTAGTCGTAGTTGTGTGCGTCCACGTCCGCCGTTTCCATTCTTCGTTCACTGCCGGGCGGCGGTGTGCCGCCGCCCGGTGTCCTGCTGCCGCGCCGCGGTCATCCGTCGAACCGCGCCGCGTTCTTCTCCGTCACCAGCACCACCGGCACCTTGACCGCCTTGGGCAGCGGCTGGTGCCTGGCGGCCTTGAGCGCCCAGTCCACGGCCTGCTTGCCGAGCAGCTCGGGCTGTTGCGCGACGACCGCCGTCAGGGTCCCATTCCGTACCGCTTCGATGCCTTCCGGCGTGCCGTCGAAGCCCACGACCCGCACGGACTTGCCCGACTTCGCGCCGAGCGCCTTCGAGGCACCGAGCGCCATCTCGTCGTTGGCGGCGAAGATCCCGCCGAGGTCGCGGTGGGCCTGGAGCATGTTGGTCGTCACGTCCATCGCCTTGGCGCGGTCGAAGTCGGCGGGCTGCCGGGCGACGACCTCGATGCCGGGGTACTTCTTGATGCCCTCCTCGAAGCCCTGGCCGCGTTCGCGCGCCGCCGAGGTGCCCGCCTGCCCTTCGAGGAACGCCACCTTGCCCTTGCCGCCGAGCGATTCGGCGAGGGTCTTCGCGGCGAGCCGGCCGCCCGCGACGTTGTCGGAGGCGATGGTCGAGCCGACCTTGCCGCCGTTGACGCCGCGGTCGAAGGCGATGACGGGGACGTTGGCGCGGTTGGCGACGCCCACGGCCGGTACGGCGGCGTCGGAGTCGACCGGGTTGATGATCGCGGCCTTGACGTCCTGGCTGGTGAACGTCTCCATCTGGTTGATCTGCTGGGTGGGGTCGTTCTGCGCGTCGGTGATGTTGATCTTCACCCCGCGCCGGTCGGCCTCGGCCTGCGCGCCCGCCTTGATGCCCACGAAGAACGGATTGTTCATGGTGGACAGGGCGAGGCCCAGGTCCGTGTCCCCGCCCCGGTCGCAGCCGCTGAGGGCGACGGCGGCCAGTACGGCGCCCACCACCCCGAGCGCTCCGGTGCGCCCGCGCGTCGTACGCCGCTTCATCGCGTTCCCCCTCACCGCGCGCTCCGTCGCCGCAACGTGTCCAGCAGCACCGCGAGGGCGATGACCAGGCCGGTCGCGACCTGCTGCCAGAACGCCGAGACGCTCAGCAGGTTCAGGCCGTTGCGCAGCACCGCGAGGATCAGCGCGCCGATGAGCGTGCCGGACGCCTTGCCGGCGCCGCCGGAGAGGCTGGCGCCGCCGATCACGACGGCCGCGATGGCGTCCAGTTCGTAACCGGTGGCGGCCTGCGGCTGGGCGGAGGTCAGCCGGGCCGCCAGCACGATGCCGGCGACCGCGGCGAACAGCCCGGACATCGCGTAGATGACCAGCTTGCGGCGCTTGACGTGAATGCCGGAGAGCCGGGCCGCCTCCTCGTTGCCGCCGATGGCGAACATCGCGCGCCCGGTGTACGTACGGGCCAGCACCAGCGCCGCGATCAGCCCCATCACGATCATGACGAGGACCGGTACGGGCAGCCAGCCGCCGAGGGTGTCGCCGAGCTTGCTGACCGAGGCGGGGAACGCGATCGGCGAACCGCCGGATATCACCAGCGCGAGGCCGCGGCCCACGGAGAGCATCGCGAGCGTGGCGATAAAGGCGGGCAGCTTGCCGTACGCCACGAGCGCGCCGGAGAGCAGGCCGGCCACCGCGCCGACCAGCAGCCCGAGGAGCACGGCCACGACGATCGGCAGGCCCTCGGTGGTGGCCGCCCAGGCGACGACCGTCGCGGAGAGCGCGGCGACCGAGCCGACGGACAGGTCGATGCCGGCCGAGACGATCACGAAGGTGACGCCGAACGCCAGGATCGCGGTGACGGAGGCCTGTACGCCGACGTTGAGGAGGTTCTGCCCGTTCAGGAAGTCCCCGGACAGCACCGCCATCACCACGACCAGCGCGATCAGGCCGCCCAGCGGCCCGTTCCGCAGCACCGCGCGGGAGAACCACGGTCCGAAGCCGTCCCGGGCCGGCGCCTCCCCCACCGCCTCCGCGGCGGCTCCCGTCTTCACCTCAGTGGACATCGGAGCCCTCCATCGCGCTCTCGTCGTTGTTCGTGGTCCCGGGCGCGGCCTGGAGCGCCAGCTCCATCACCGCGTCCTGGGTGGCCTCGGCGGCCGGCAGCTCACCGGCCAGCCGGCCCTGGGACATCACCAGCACCCGGTCGCTCATCCCGAGCACCTCCGGCAGATCGCTGGAGATCATCAGCACGGCCCGGCCGGACGCGGTCAGTTCGTTGATGAGCCGGTAGATCTCGACCTTCGCGCCGACGTCGACGCCGCGCGTCGGTTCGTCGAGGATCAGCAGCCGGGTGTCGGTCAGCAGCCACTTGCCGATGACGATCTTCTGCTGGTTGCCGCCGGAGAGGGTGCGGACGCTCTGGCCCAGCCCGCTCATCCGTACCTTCAACTGCCCCGCCACCCGCGCGGCTTCGCGCCGCTGCGCACCCCGGTCCACCAGGCCGCCGCGGGTGTCGCGGTGCAGCCGGGCGAGGGTGAGGTTGTCCTGGAGCGACGCGTCCAGGAGCAGCCCCTGGCCCTTGCGGTCCTCCGGTACGAGGCCCAGCCCGGCGCGCATCGCCGCGCGCACGTCGCCGCGGGCCAGCTCCCTGCCGTCGATCTCGACGGTGCCGGCGTCGTACGCGTCCACCCCGAAGATCGCGCGGGCGACCTCGGTACGGCCCGCGCCCACCAGCCCGGCGACACCGACGACCTCCCCGGCCCGCACCTCGAAGCCGATGTCCTGGAACACCGGCCCGCCCTTGGACCCGTTACGGCTCAGCCCACGCACCCGCAGCAGCGGCGCGCCCGGCTCCTCGGGGCGCTCGCGCGGGTACTGCTCGGCGATGTCCCGGCCCACCATGAGGCGGATCAGCTCGTCCTCGTCGGTGCCGGCGGGCACCTCGGCCACCGAGCGGCCGTCGCGCAGCACGGTGACCCGGTCGCCGAGCGCGCCGATCTCCTCCAGGTGGTGGGTGATGAAGATGATGCCGACGCCGGCCTCGCGCAGCTCGCGGACGAGCCCGAAGAGCGTTTCCACTTCCTCGGAGGTGAGCACGGCGGTCGGCTCATCCATGATCAGTATTCGCGCTTTCAGGCTCAGCGCCTTGGCGATCTCGACCATCTGGAGCCGGGCGATGCCCAGTTCGGCGACGGGCGTGTTCGGGGAGACGTCCAGCCGTACGCGTGCCAGCAGCTCGGCGGCGCGGGCCCGCATCGTCTTCTTGTCGACCAGGCCGAGCGCGGTGCGCGGCTGCCGGGCGAGGAAGACGTTCTCGGCGACGGTCAGGCCGGGGACGAGGTTGAACTCCTGGTGGATGGTGGCGATGCCGAGCCGTTCGGCGTCCTGCGCGGAGCGGATGTGCACCTCGCGCAGGCCCGCGCCGCCGTCGTCGGCCGCGGCCCGGTGACCGTCCTTGACGTGACCGCCGTCGGCCAGAATGCGGCCGCCGTCGGGCCGGTGGGCGCCGGAGAGCATCTTGATCAGGGTGCTCTTGCCCGCGCCGTTCTCACCGAGCAGTACGTGCACCTCGCCGGCGCGCAGACTCATGTCCACGCCGTCCAGCGCCCGCACTCCGGGGAACGACTTCGTCACCCCCTCCACGCGCAGCAGTTCGCGGCCGCCCGGTACGTCATCGTTGACGCCGGTCATGCGCTGCCCCTCTCGTTGTGGCTGTCGTCTGAGGTCTCGCAACTGTGGGAGGACTCGACGCCCTCCGGGGAAGTGGCGGCGGGGCCGTCGGTAGAGGCAGGGCCTCCGGCGCGGCCGGGGTCTTCGGCGCAGCCGGGGCCGTGGGGGGAGGCGGGGCCTTGGCTGGCGGTGGGGTCCGGGCGGCCGGTGGAGGCGGCGCCATGGGTGGAAGCGGGGCCGCCTTCGGCGCCGAGGGTGGGGGGCTCCGTGGCTCCGGGGCGCGGTGTTTCGTCCGGTTCGCCGCAGGAGCGGCGCGGTACGAGGCGGGCGGGGAGCAGGACGGACTCGGCGGGTCTGCCCTCGATGCGGGCCAGCAGGGTGTGGACGGCCGCCCGGCCCAGCTCGCGTGTCGGCTGCGCGATGGCGGTCAGCGGCGGATCGGTGTGCGCGAACCACGGCACGTCGTCGTACACCACCAGCGCCACGTCGTCCGGCACCCGCAGCCCCCGCGCCCGGAGCTCGTCCATCGCGCCGAGCGCCATCAGGTTGTCGGTGGCCAGCACCGCGTCCGGCGGCTCCGGCAGGTCCAGGAAGCCGCGCATCACCCGGCGGCCCCCGGTGTGCTGGAGGTCGGGCGTCGAGCCGACCCGCTCGTCGGGCAGCTCGATGCCGTACGCCCACAGCGCCTCCCGGAAGGAACGCAGCCGGTCGGTGCCGGTGCGGGTACCGGCCGGCGCGACGATGATCGCGGGGCGGCGGCGGCCGAGCGCGGCGAGGTGGGCGGCGAGGTCGACGAGCGCGTCCCGGCCGTCGGCCCGTACACAGGGCACGTCGAGCCCGTCCACGGCACGGTCCAGCAGCACCAGCGGCGTGCCGGCCGCGGCGACCTCGCGCAGCACGGGCGAGCCGGTACCGGCCGAGGAGACCAGCAGGCCGTCGATCCGCCGGTCGACGAGCGTACGGATGTGATCGTCCTGCTGCTGCGGGCTCTCGCCGGCGTTGCCGATCACCAGGCTGTAGCCAAGGCTGCGGGCCTCGTCCTCCACCGCGTCGGCCAGCTCGGTGAAGAACGGGTTGGTGAGGTCGCTGATGATCAGGCCGAGCGCGCCGGTACGGGCGGTGCGCAGGGCGCGGGCGACGTTGTTGGGCCGGTAGCCGAGCTCGGCCACGGCGGCGAGCACGCGGTCCCGGGTGGCCGCGACCGGCGAGTTGCCGTTGAGGACGCGCGAGACGGTGGCGACGGACACGCCGGCCCGTTCGGCCACGTCCTTGATGTTCGCCATGGCGCCTTTGCCATCCCGTTCTGCCGTGGAGCACGGACGGCGGGACTCCGCCCGGCCGCCGCGATGAAATCGATTACGTGCGTGACTGCGGCGCCTACGTAATCGATTTCATGACCCTCCCGTCAAGGCATCGCACGAGTAGCCTGCGTCACACCGGACACATGGTGCCCGTCCCTGCGCACAACGGGAAGACCGCCTCACCCCTGCGGCGACGGCCCCGACACCCCGCATCGGGGCGGACGGGCACGCGAGGGTACGGGCCGGGCTCGCGCCGGACAGCGGACACGGACTCGCTGCGGCGTACGGGCCCCGGCGTACGGGCCCGCCGCGGCGTACGAACTCGCGGGCACGCGAAGGCCGCGTGCCCCTCCGGCGCGGGGCAGGCCGGCGCGGGGCGGTCCGAGTCTGGGGCGCTGCGGCACTTCGTGCGCGTACGCCGAAGGGCCGCACCCCTGCGTGGGGTGCGGCCCTTCATAGGATGCGGCCCTCAAGGCCGAGCTCCTGGGCGGAGGCGCCGCACACCTCGCGGCGTACGGCGGCTCCGGGAGACGCGCGGCGTCAGCCGACGGTCAGGGTGACCTCGATGTTGCCGCGGGTGGCGCTGGAGTACGGGCAGACCTGGTGCGCCTTCTCCACCAGCGCCTTGGCGGTGTCCGCGTCGACGTTCGGGATCGAGGCCGAGATCTCGACCTTGAGACCGAAGCCGCCGGCCGGGGTCTTGCCGATGCCGACCTTGGCGGTCACCGTCGAGCCGGAGACGTCCGCGCTCTCCTGGCGCGCCACCACGCTGAGCGCGCCCTGGAAGCAGGCGCTGTACCCGGCGGCGAAGAGCTGCTCGGGGTTGGTGCCGGCGCCGCTGCCGCCCTGCTCCTTGGGCGGGTTGACGACGACGTCGAGCTTGCCGTCGTCGGAGGCGACACGGCCGTCACGGCCGTTCTCCGCCGTGGCGACAGCGGTGTAGACGACGTCGACGGGCTGGATGGACATACGGATTCCTCTCGTACGTACGCCGCGACTCGCGCCCACGATCGCGACGGCTTGCCCCGAGCCTAGCGGTCCTCCGCAAGGGTCCCGCCGGCCAGGGGGCTTGACCGGCGCCCCGGACCGCGCCGGGCGCGCCTCGCCGTCCCGGTCAGGCGGGCAGGCTGACGACCATCTTGCCGGTGTTCTCGCCGCGGAGCAGGCCGAGGAACGCCTCGACGCCGTTCTCCACGCCCTCCACGAACGTCTCGCGGTACTTCAGCTCGCCGGACCGCACCCACGCCGAGACCTCCTCGACGAACTGCGGCTGGAGGTCGTAGTGGTCACCGACGAGCAGGCCCTCCATGCGGAAGCGCTTGGCGATGATCTGGGCGAGGTTGCGCGGGGCCGGGGTCGGCTCGGTCGCGTTGTACTGCGAGATCATGCCGCAGACGGCGATCCGGCCGTGCAGGTTCAGCCGCCCGATGGCCGCCTCCAGGTGGTCCCCGCCGACGTTGTCGAAGTAGACGTCGATGCCGTCGGGCGCGGCCTCCTTGAGCTGGTCCTTCACCGGGCCGTTCTTGTAGTTGAACGCCGCGTCGAAGCCGTACTCCTCCAGCAGGACCTTGACCTTCTCGTCCGAGCCGGCCGAGCCGATCACCCGGGAGGCGCCCTTGAGCCTGGCGATCTGGCCGACCTGGCCGCCGACCGCACCCGCGGCGCCGGAGACGAAGACCGCGTCGCCCTCCTTGAAGTCCGCGACGCGCAGCAGACCGGCGTAGGCGGTCAGGCCCGGCATGCCCAGCACGCCGAGGTAGGTGCTCAGGGGGGCCGCGTCGGGGTCCACCTTCACCGCGGTCTTGGCGTTGACCGTGGCGTACTCGCGCCAGCCGGCGAAGTGCAGCGCCTGGTCGCCGACGGCGAAACCCTCGGCGTTGGAGGCGATGACCTCGCCGACCGCACCGCCCTGCATCGGCTTGTCCAGCTCGAACGGCTCGACGTAGGACTTCGCGGTGCTCATCCGGCCGCGCATGTACGGGTCGACGGAGAAGTAGCGGTTGCGGACCAGGATCTGGCCCTCGCCGGGCTCACGGACCTGAGCCTCGCGCAGAGCGAAGTCGGCCGGGGTCGGCCAGCCCTGCGGGCGGGCGACGAGGTGCCATTCACGGCCGGTCGTGGGGAGTGCGGACATGCCCGGAGCCTCCAGATACGGAAGATGTTTCAGTTACTGAAACAACCATGCTCCTGAATATTTCACGTTGTCAAGCAACGCGCTATCCTCGTGTGCATGACGCCTCGCACCGACCCGTTGACCCTTGAGGTCGTGGAACTGATCGGCACCGTCGTCGCCCGCTATCACGAGGAGTACGAGCACGCGGCCGCCGAGTACGCGCTGACCGGCGCCCAGGCCCGCGTCCTGGGTCTGCTCGCGCGCGAGCCGCTGCCCATGCGCCGCATCGCGCAGCGCCTGAAGTGCGAGCCGTCGAACATCACCGGGATCGTGGACCGCCTGGAGTCCCGTGGCCTGGTCGAGCGCCGCCCCGACCCGGCCGACCGCCGCGTCAAGCTCGCTGCGCCGACCGACGAGGGCCGGGCCACCGCGCGGGAGCTGCGGGCCGCGCTCGGCTTCGCCCGCGAGCCCCTGGGCGGCCTGACGGTCACCGAGCGCACGGTGCTCAAGGAGCTGCTGCGCCGGATGCTGGGCCTGGACGACGCCGACGCCGACGCCGCGGTCGGCACACCGGACACGGACGGCACGCAGCACGCGGACGGCGCACGGGACACGGGCGGTGCACCGGACACGGGCGGCGGCGCCCGTACCGACGCGGGATGAACCACCGCGCTCTAATCTGAGGCCATGACCACCGAGAACAGCCGGCCTGCCGTCGACTTCTACTTCGATCCGCTCTGCCCCTTCGCCTGGATCTCCTCCCGCTGGATCCTGGAGGTGGAGCGCCACCGCGACCTCGACCTGCGCTTCCGGGTCATGAGCCTCTCCGTCCTCAACGAGGACCGCGAGGACCTCCCGGACCAGTACAAGGAACTGCTGGAGCGGGGCTGGGGCCCGGTCCGCGTCTGCATCGCCGCCGCCCAGCAGCGGGGCGAGGAGGTGCTGCGCGACCTGTACACCGCGCTCGGCACCCGTATCCACAACGAGGGCCGCGGCGAGGAGATGGCCGCGGTGATCGCGGAGGCGCTGGCCGAGACCGGGCTCCCGGCCGAGCTGGCCGAGGCGGCGCAGAGCACCGCCTACGACAAGGCGCTGCGCAAGAGCCACCACGAGGGCATGGATCCGGTCGGTTCCGAGGTCGGCACGCCCACGATCCACATCGACGGGGTGGCCTTCTTCGGGCCCGTGCTGTCCGCGATCCCGCGCGGCGAGGAGGCGGTACGCGTCTTCGACGGCGCCCGGCTGCTCGCCGGTTACGACAAGTTCTTCGAGCTCAAGCGGACCCGCACCGGCGATCTCGACTTCAGCTGACCCGGCGCCCTTCGGTGGCCGTCCCGCCCGCCGCCGCGCCCTCCTGTAAGCGCCGCGCGCGCAGCACCAGTTCCAGCGCGAAGCGGCGGTCCGGGTCGTCCAGGTCCGCGCCCCACAGGTCGCGGAGCTGGCGCAGCCGGTAGCGGACGGTCTGCGGGTGCACGCCGAGCCGGGCGGCCACCTCGGGGGCGCCGCCGCGCGTCTCCAGCCAGGCGAGCAGGGTGTCGGCGAGCCGCCGGGCGTGACCCGGGCCGCAGCTCTCCAGGGGCGCGAGGCTGCGCCGGGTGAGGTCGGCGATCAGCTCTTCGGGGGGCAGCAGGACGAGCGCTTCGGTGTGCTCGGTACAGCGCAGCAGCTCCCCCGGGGGCAGCAGGCCGCGCTCCACGAGGGCGAGCGCGGCCTCCGCCCAGCGCAGTGAAGCGGCGGCAGCGGCGAGCGGTACGGGCGGCCCGACCGCGCCCGACCAGCCGTACGTGGCCCGCGCCAGCAGTTCGTGGCGGCCCGCCGCGTCCGGTTCGGGCAGGATCACGCACGGCCGCTCCCGCTCCATGTCCAGCAGGACGCCGGGCCCGACGGCCGGCGCCACGGCCTCCCGGGCGGGCCGGGTGAGCACGGCGACGGCGACGCGTTCGGGCAGCGGCCAGCCGATCCGGGCGGCGCGCTCCGCGACGGCCGGGCCGCCGTCCAGGAGCTCCGCCATCAGCTGCCGCTGCAGCCGCAGCCGCTCGCCGGCCTGCCGGGCGGCGGCCTCGGCGTGGCCGCGTACGGACTGGGCGACCAGCCCGTCCAGGTACGCGAAGCCGGATTCGGCCAGTTCGTACATCGCGGGGGCCGGGATCTCCGCCTGCTGGCCGATCTCCGCGAGCCGCCGCCAGGCCAGCCGTACGCCGAGCCGGTAGATGGCCTGCAGAGCGTCCAGGCTGCGGCCGTGCAGCCCCTCGCCCCGGCCGAAGTCCTGGAAGTCCTGCGGCGGCACCTGGGGCCGCTCACCGCCCGTGGTGACGTGCGTGACGAAGTGCTCCAGCGCCCGGCGGATGCCGACCAGCGCCTTGGGCTCGCCCAGTTCGTCCAGGACGACCGGCAGTTGCGGGAACTCGCGCCGGATCTCGCACAGGATCTCCTCGGCGAGGGTGGGAACCCGGTCCATGGCCAGGGTGGCGAAGCGGTGCACCTGGAGGCGCGGCACGTCCCGCCAGGCCGGGCCCACGGCGGTCGCCGCCCGCCTACTCACCGGTCCGGTCGAAGGTGACCAGCGGGACGTTCGGCTGCTCCGGTGTGGCGTTCAGCGCGGCGGCGCCCAGGCCCGCGCCGACGGCGAGCGCGGCGGCGGCGATACAGGTCAGGGTGGCGGCGAGCAGTCTCGGCATGGCGCGGCTGACCCTTCGTCGTGGCGGCGGGCGCGGCGCCCGGCACGGTCTGACGGCTGGCGCGATGTGCCGAGTCTGAAAGGGAGTTGACGGGCTGTCAAGTACTCCCCTACGGTTCCCGGGCCGATGGCCGGGAACCGCCTCCGGGACGCTTTCGGCCCGCTTCCGGCTTTCCTTCGGCCCGCCTCCGTACACCGCCACGCGCCCCCGCGGGGCCGCCGCTACCGTGTCCCGCCCGGGCCCGTGCGCCCGTCCTCGTACAGCGCCGCAGCCCGGCCGGCCTGCCCGGGTCCCGGGCCACCGAAGTCGCTCCACGTGCACTGCCCCCCGCCCCTGCCTCACCACAGGAGTGCCCGTATGCGGAAGACTGCCTCACCCCTTTCCCTGGCCCTGCTGGGCAGCGGTGTGTTCCTGCTGGTACTGGCGGCGATGCTCGCCTGGTACGTGGCGCCGCGCGCCGCACGCACCCCCGTGGACGTCGATGTCACCACGGTCTTCACCGGCACCGGGCGCTACTTCGAGACGGCGGACCTGGAGACCAGAAAGGGCCGGATCACCGTCACCCGTCACGTGCTCGGCGACGTGGCGGCCAGTGAGCGCAGCGGCCAAGCCGTGTGGGACGTGTCCACCACCGTCGACACCCCTCGGACGCTGCGGCTGAAGGACCCCCGTAAGTCGCTGCTGTGGACCACGGCGCGCTGGGTCTCCGACCGGCGGACGAACGAGCCGGTGCACTGCTGTGGCGAGTCCCCCGCGCACTACGAGGGCGAGGCGTACCTGAAGTTCCCCTTCGATGTGCAGCGGCGGACCTACCGCTGGTGGGACGACACACTGCAGGCGGCGGTCCCGCTGGAGTACGCCGGGAAGCGGCGCGTCGCGGGCTACGAGGGCTATGCGTTCACCGGGTCCGTGCCGCCCGCCAGGACCGGCAGCAGGCAGGTGCCGGGCAAGCTCGTGGGCCGGCCGAAGCAGCCGCAGATCCAGGCCGAGGAGTGGTACGCCAACGCCGGGATCGAGCTGGTCGTGGACCGGCGCACCGGCCGGATCATCGACGCGGTGATCTCGCCGCGCAGGACGCTGCGGGTGCCCGGTGGGCAGCGGGACGTGGTCACCCTGCTGGACGGCCGCCGGCTGCGCTTCACGCCCGCCACCCGCCGCGCCCAGGTGGCGCTGGCGGACGCGGACGCCACGAAGCTGCGGCTGGCCGGTGAGACGGTCCCGCCGTGGACGGCCGGGGCGGGCGGCGTACTGGCCCTGGCGGGCGCCGTCCTGGTGGCGATCGGGCGGCGGCCGCGCCCCGATACTGCGCGCGGTGACGAACAACCGGACGCAGCGGGGCCGGAATTTGTCACTCCGGTGAGTGGCCAGAGCGGGGCGCGCGGCGAACACTGACGACCCCACGGGCCACCGGCACTTTCCGGTCGGCTCGTTCCGCACGGCTCAGTACGCAGTACGTCCCCCACCCTAGGTACCGCACCCTGAGACGAGTTGGAGCGCTGATGCCCCAGCACGTGCCGCCGCTGCCGCACGCCCCTGCCCTGGAGCCCGTACGCCCCTGGCGCGAGCCGGTGCGTCCGCACGCCCGCAGACCGTCCCGTACCGCCGCGCCGCCCGTTCCACGCCGCATCGTCTTCCTCGCCCGCCGCGACCTCGGGAACCCCGCGGCGGGCGGTTCCGAACTGCTCGTCGACCGGCTCGCCGAAGGGCTCACCGCCCTGGACCACCAGGTCACGCTGTTGTGCGGCGGGCCCGCCGCACACCGCGACTACCGGGTCGTCTCCGCGGGCGGCGACGCCGGTCACTTCCTGCGCGTCCGCAGGCAGTTCGCCCGCCAGGTCGGCGACTGCGACCTGCTGGTCGAGGTGTGCAACGGCATGCCCTACCTGGCGCCCCTGTGGCACAGCGGGCCGACGCTCTGTCTGGTCAACCACGTCCACACCGACCTGTGGGGGCTGCGCTATCCGGCCCCCGCCGCGCGCCTGGGCCGCAGCCTGGAGCGCTGGGCGCTGGCCGGCACCCATCGCGGCAACCTGATGGTCGCGGTCTCCGACTCCACCGCAGAGGCGCTGCGGGACCTCGGCGTACCGGGGGACCGCATCCGGCTGGTCCACAACGGCGTCGAGGAGCCGGGCCCGCTGCTCCCGAAGTCCCCCGAACCGCTGTTCCTGGCCATGGGCAGACTCGTCGAGTACAAGCGGATCGGCCTGCTCCTGCGTCTGTGGGAGCGCGTACGGCCGGTCACCGGCGGCCGCCTGGTCATCGTCGGGGACGGGCCGGAGCGCCGCCGCCTGGAGGACCTGGCGGGCCCCGGCGTCCGCTTCACGGGCCATGTGAGCGAGCGCGAGAAGCACGAACTGCTCTGCCGCTCCTGGCTGCTGCTGCACCCCTCCCTGATCGAGGGCTGGGGCCTGGTGGTCATGGAGGCCGCCGCCCGGCGCACCCCGGCCGTCGGCTTCGACATACCGGGCCTGCGGGACTCCGTGCATGACGGGGTGACGGGCCTGCTCGCACGAGGGGAGAGCGCCTTCGCCGCCCACTGGTGCGCGCTCGCCCTCAGCGGGCAGCGGCGCCACGCGATGGGCCGAGCGGCCGAGCTGCGCGCCGCCCGCTTCCGCTGGAGTGCCACGGTCCGCAGCTTCCGCGCGGTGGCCGCAGAGGCCGCCCGCACGGCGCCGGGGAGGTGACGCGCGCGGTGCGTGATCCCTCCCTGCGCAGGTCCGTCGCGCTCTTCCGCGCGTTCCTGCGCGAGCAGACCGACCCCGAAGGCTGTTACGGGCTGCTCGCCCGGGACGCCGCCGACCAGCTGGAGCGCTACGGTCCGCTGTCCGGGGCCGTGGTGGCCGACGTGGGCGGCGGGGCCGGGCACTTCACGGCGGAGTTCCGCCGCCGCGGCGCGCTCGCCGTGCTCCTGGAACCGGACCCGGCCGAGCTGTACGCGCGCGGCGCTCCCCCCGAGGGCGCGGTGCTCGCCGACGGTTACCTGCTGCCGCTCGCGGACGGCGCGGCCGACGTCTGCTTCTCCTCCAACGTCCTGGAACACGTCGCCGACCCGCACACCTTCCTCAGCGAGATGGTGCGCGTCACCCGCCCCGGGGGCCTGATCTACGTCGCCTTCACCAACTGGCTGTCCCCCTGGGGCGGCCACGAGACGGCGCCCTGGCACTACCTGGGGGCGCGGCGGGCCCGCGACCGCTACCGGCGGCGCACCGGACGCAGCCCCAAGCACACCCTCGGCGAGAACCTCTTCGCGCTCCACGTCGGGCCCACGCTGCGCCAGGTACGCGCCCGCGGGGACGTCGAGGTGCTCGCCGCCCGGTCCCGCTACGCGCCGTTCCTGGCCGGCGCCGTCGCCCGCCTGCCCGGCGTGCGCGAGGTCGCCACCTGGAACCTCCTTCTCATACTCCGGCGGTTGCCATGACCCAGACGCTCGCCACCTCGCGCTCTCCGGGCTCGCCCGTCCCCGGGAGCACCCCGCTGTCCGCACCCGGGGGGCCACCACCGGGACGGCCACGGAGGCGGAGCCGGCTGCTCGCCTTCTGGGCGGTGTCCTTCGTCGCCTTCCTGGCGCCGTCCCCGGGCAGGATGACGTTCGAGACCAAACTGGGCGTGGCGCTGGCCCCGTGGAAGTTCCTCGGCGACCTCGGGTCCCTCTGGCACGACCGGGCCGGCTTCGGGGGCCTCGCCGACCAGTACATCGGTTACGCGTTCCCGATGCTCCCGTACTACGCGCTGGCCGACCTGGCACACCTGCCGGTCTGGATCGCCGAACGCCTCTGGCTGTCCCTCGTGGTGACCGCCGCCTTCTGGGGCGCGCTGCGGCTGGCCGAGCGCCTGCAGGTCGGCAGTCCCGCCTCCCGGTTGCTGGGGGCCGCCACGTATGCGCTGTGGCCCGCCTTCACCATCGTCATCGGCTCCACCTCGGCCGCCGCGCTGCCCGGCGCCGTCCTGCCCTGGGTGCTGCTGCCGCTGGCCGACCCGCGGCGCAACGCGCGGCTGGCGGCGTGCCGTTCGGCGGTGCTGATCCCCTTCATGGGCGGCGTCAACGCGGCCTGCACGATTGCGGCGCTGCTGCCCGCCCTGCTGTACGTGCTCACCCGTACCGGCTCGCGGCGGTGGAGGTTACTCGGCTGGTGGCTGCCGGGCGTCCTGCTGGTCACCGCATGGTGGTCACTCCCCCTGCTCCTCCTGGGCGTACACGGCGAGAACTTCATGCCGTACGTGGAGCAGGCCGACGCCACCACGAGCACCATGTCGGCCACCGAACTGCTGCGGGGCGCCGGCAACTGGGTCGGGTACCTGAACTTCGGGGAGCCCTGGCTGCCGGCCGGATGGACGCTGGTGGCGGGCGTCTTCACCGTGATCGGCACCGCGCTCACCGCCGCGCTGGGCCTGGCCGGGCTGGCCCGCCGGGACCTGCCCGAGCGGCGCTGGCTGCTGCTGACCGTGCTGATCGTCGCCGCGGTCGCGCTGGCCGGGTACGGGGGCGCCCTCGGCGGCCCGCTGCACGAGATGGTGCGGGACTGGCTGGACGGCCCACTGCAGCCGTTCCGCAACGTCTACAAGTTCGCGCCCGGCCTCGCGCTCGCGCTGGCCTTCGGGCTGGCGCACCTCACGGGCCTGGCCTCCCGGCCGCGCGCCGGCCGCCCGCTGCCCGGCGGCCGGTACGTCCCCCTGGTGGCCGCGCTCCTCCTGCTGCCGGCCCTCGCCCTGCCGTACCTGAACGGCACGGTCCTGCAGCCCGGCGCCTTCAAGAAGCTGCCCGCCCACTGGCAGCAGACCGCCGACTGGCTCGCGGACCGCAGCCCCGACGACCGGGCGCTGGTCGTCCCGGCCACCGCGCACGGCCTGTACACCTGGGGCTCCCCCATCGACCAGCCGCTCGACGTGCTCGCCGAGTCCCCTTGGGCGCAGCGCGACTTCGTCCCCTTCGGTACGAAGGGCTCCCGGCGCACGATGGACGCCGTGGAGCAGGCCCTGATGACCGGCTCCGAAGTGCCGGGGCTGCGCGGCTTCCTGAGCCGGGCCGGGCTGTACAACGTGGTGGTACGCAACGACCTGGACCCCGATCAGATCGGCTACGTTCCCCCGCAGACCGTGCGGCGCACCCTCGTGGCGTCCGGCTACCGCAAGGTGGCCTCCTTCGGGCCGCTGACCACCGCAGGCCGGATCGCCGCGGACACCCCGGTACAGGTGCAGGGGCTGTACCCGAGGCAGCGCGCGGTGGAGATCTACGAACCGGTGGACACGCCGCGCCCCGGCAGGGTCACCGCCCGGGCCGCCGCCGATACGGCGCGGCTCAGCGGCGGCCCCGAAGCGCTGCTGCAGTTCGCCGCCGACCCCGCGCTGCGCGACCGGCCCACGGTGCTCACCGGCGACGCGCTCCCGGGTGTCCAGTCCCCGGCCCTCCAGCTCACCGGTGACGGCCTGCGCCGCACCGACACCCGCTTCGGGCTGGTCAACACCAACACGTCGTACACGTACACCGCGGACGAGCGGAACGGCCCGGACAGCGTGCAGGACCCCGGCCGCCCGCCGCGCCAGATCCTGCCCGTCCGCGGCATCGAGCACCAGACGACCGCCGTGCTGCGCGGCGCCCGCTCCGTCACGGCGTCCTCCAGCGGCAGCTGGCTCTTCCACCTGCCCCAGTACGACCCGGTGCACGCCTTCGACGGCGACCCTGACACCGCCTGGGCGGAGGGCAGCGCGGGCGACCCGGTCGGCCAGTGGCTGAAGGTCGCCTTCCACCGGCCCGTGGACGTCCCCGCGACGCTCGCACTGACCCCGCTGCCCGGCGACGGGCTGCGCGCCGCTCCGACGGCCGTCCGCGTGTCCACCGACCGCGGCAGCGCCGTCAGCCAGCTGCGCACCGACGGCAGCCGCCAGCCGGTCAAGTCACCGCCGGGACGGGCGAAGTGGCTGAAGGTCACCATCCTGGGCTCCCAGCTGCCGCGCGCCGGCGTCTCCGGGGCCGGCATCTCGGAGATCACCATCCCCGGCGTACGGGTCACCCGGCTCCTCCAGGTGCCCAAGGACTCCGAGTACACGGAGGCGCCCGCCACCACGTACGCACTGCACCGCGGCAGCGACCCCGGCGGCCTCTCCCCGGTGTCCGCCGAGACCGGCCTGCACCGCCAGTTCCGCACGGGCGCCGACGCGGTGTACCGGGTCTCCGCCGAGGCGCTGGCCGTGCCGGGGCGCGCCCTGGACGCGCTGCTCACGAAGGCGGCGCCCGATCAGCGTGACCGGATCACCGCCACCGCCGACTCCACCAGCCGTACCGGGCAGTCCCTCAGCCCGCGCAACCTCGTGGACGGCGATCTGACCACCGCCTGGGTCGCCGGGGACAAGCCCACGGTGCATCTGCGCTGGCCGGGCAAGAAGAAGATCGACACGATCGTGCTGCCCGCCGCCGGCGGCATCTCCACGCGTCCCGAACAGATCCTGATCAACTCGCCCTACGGAGCGGCGACCGCCGGCGTCGACGAGAACGGCATGGCCCGCTTCGACCCGATCACCACCGACCGCCTCGACATCACCGTCTCCCGGGTCAAGCCGCTGACCATCCACAACCCCGTGGCAGGGCAGCCGCTCCAGCTCCCGGTCGGCCTCAGTGAGGTCTACCTCCCGGCGCTCAAGAACTACCGCACCCCGCCGCCCAAGAAGAGCGCGCGCTTCTCGGTCCCCTGTGGCAAAGGGCCCGAACTCACCGTGGACGGCGTCCGGTACGCCACGAAGGCCGCAGGACCGGTCCGTGATCTGGTGCAGCGCCGCCCGATCAAGGTCGAGCTGTGCCGCGCGCAGGGCGGCCGGATCGCCCTGCCCGCCGGGCGCCACCGGGTGGAGGCGGGCGACCGCGGGCCCCTCGCTCTGACCGACGTCACCCTCCGCCGCGGCACGGCGGAACGGACCACCGTCGCGCCGCGCCGGGTCATCGCCGGGGCAGGCTGGTCGGGCGACAGCCGCGACGCGTACATCGGCCCGGGGCGCGCGGTGTACCTCCAGACGTACGAGAACGCCAACGCCGGCTGGCACGCGACCCTGAACGGCCGTGAGCTCACCCCGGTACGGGTGGACGGCTGGCAGCAGGCGTTCCTTGTCCCGGCCGGCGGGGGCGGAACGGTGCATCTGTACTACGCGCCGGCAGCGCAGTACCGGCTGGCGCTGATCACCGGGGTCGTCGGCGTCCTGCTGGTCGCGGCGTGCGCCCTGGTGGGGCGGCGCCGGGAGGCAGGGGAAGCACCGGTACCGGTGGCGCCGCCCGCGCCTTCCTGGGTACTCGGCACGATCGTGCTCGCCGCCGTACTGGGGCTCGTCGCCGGGCCGTTCGCGGTGGCCGTGCCGGTGCTCGCACTGCTCGCCCGGGCCCGCCCTGCACTGCTCGCGCCGCTGGCCTTCCTCGCGATGGCGGCGGCCGGCGTCGCCGCGTCCTTCGGAGCCGGTCTCCCGGCCTCGCTCGGCCGCGGCCCGTTCAGCGCCCCGGCCCAGGGCCTCGCACTGCTCGCGCTGACCGCGGCAGTGGTCACGGTGCCACCGGGCCGCCTGTGGCCCGCGGCGCTCCGCCCCCACCGCCGCAAGCCCCGGCCACCCGAGGAGGACGCGGGCGAGGGAGGCGCGGCCGAGGAAGGCACCACGAAGCCGCTCCCGGCCGGAGCGGGCGACGAGCAGCCGCCTCCGCCGTGCGCCACGCCTCCGCCCGGCTCCGAGGACGACACGGCCGTCCTGCCGCCCGTGACGCCGGAGGAGCCGGCCACCGGAGGACCCGTGGCCGGGGAGCCGAAGGCCGGTGAACCCGCCCGGGAAACCACCACCGGGCAGCCACCCTCCACCGGCGAACCCGAACCCGGCGGCCCCTCGGCCGGGAAAGCCGCCGGGAAGCCCACCACTGAGGGACCGCCCGCCGCCGGGGAGCCCGAGCCCGGTGGCCCCCCGGTCGGCGGACCCGCAGCCGGTGAAGCCGCCGGGCAGCCCACAACCGACAGGCCGCCCGCCGCCGGGAAGCCGCCCACCACCGATACCCGCCGTCGGCCCCCGCTCCCCCGCCGGAGGAAGCGCGCCGGCACACCGCCCGAAGGGGCCGACGCATCGCCCGAAGGAGACGAATCCACGGAAGGAGACGCATCCACCGGAGGAAGGGAACCCACCGACGGGGAGCGGCCCGTCGAGGGAGAGGGACCCACCGGGGGAAAGGGGCCCAGCGCATGACCGCCCTCCATCCGGTCCGCGCACCGGGGCCCGCCCCGCGCGCTCTCCGGCCGGTGCCCTTCCCCCTCGTGGACGAGGTCGCCCGGCACTGCGCACAGGAGGCGGAGCCGGAGACCGTGCACGTGGAGGCACACCTGCCGGGGCAGGTGGACGGCGCCCGCCTTCGGGACGCGTTCGGCCGGGCGCTGGCGCGGCACTCGAAGGCACTGCTGCGGCAGGCCCCCGTGCGCTGGTGGCACCGGCGGTACACATGGCAGCCGGCCGGTGCGCCCGACAGGGAGCCCGTCTCCTTCCCCGAGCCGGGCCCCGAAGCGCTGCGCCGTGCCCGGGAACGGGCGCTCGCCGAGTGCCCCTCCCTGGACGCCGCCCCGCCCTTACGACTGGAGGTGATCGCACAGCGGACGACGACCGGACCGGGCACCGCCCCGGACAGCGGCCCCGGCACCGCGCTGCTCCTCACCGCCCACCACACCGCGCTGGACGCCCCGTCCTGCCTGCGCCTGCTGGCGACCACGGCGGAGCTGTACGGCGGCGCGGACAACTCCCCCGCGCCACCGCCCGCACGCGGCACTGAGAGCCCCGTACGGCGTTCCCGGGCCCCCGACGCAGCGGTGCGCCTCGGCCCGCGCCGCCCGGCCCGCGTGGCCGCCGACCGCTGCCCTGCGGCCCAGGCCCAGGGCCACGGGAACGGCCTGCTCCTCACCGAGCTGCCCGTACCGGGCCGCCCACCCCGCGCTCCCGGAGCGCAGGCCCCGTACACCGTCAATGACCAGCTCCTCGTGGCCGCTTGCTTATCGGTGACGCGCTGGAACCAGTTGCACGGGGCCCGCTCCGCCCCCGTGGTCCTCACCATGCCCGTCGACGACCGGCCCCGCGGTACGGAGATGCCGCTCGGCAACGGGACGCGGCTGGTCTCCGTGGGCTTCGGGGCGGCCCCGCGGGGTGCGCCGCCGTCCGCCGGTTCCTGGCCACCGGAACCGGCGGCGGTGGCCCGGCTGCTGCGCGGCACCGCGGTCCGCACCCGCGCCCTGAAAGCGTCCCGCGGGCCTCAACTGGGCCTGTCCGGCGCCCTCCTGACCGCACCCGTGCTGCCGGTCGGCGTGCGGGCCGCGGTGACCCGTGGGGCGCGTGCCGCCGCCGCGCCCTGGACGTCCACCGCCCTGCTGTCCAACATCGGCCGGCTGCCCTACCCCCTGGACTTCGGCGCCGCGGGCGGCCGGGCCACCGGAGTGTGGTTCTCCGCGCCGGCCCGTGTGCCGCGCGGGCTGTCCTTCGGGGTACTCGCCACCGGCGGCCGGATCCAGCTCACGCTGCGCTGGTCCCGGGCGCTGCTGGACGACACTGCGGCGGCGGCGCTGTGCGCCCTGTTCGAAGAAGCTCTCGCGGCGACCTCCTGGAGCGGCACATGACCACGACCGGCGCACGGCACGGCCCCGGGGGCCTGCGCGACTTCTACGAGAACCCGTTGGTGCCCGTCTCCTCAGGGGCCGAACGCGGGCGGCGGCAGGCGCTGATGCTGGCCCGTGCGCTCGGCCCGGCCGGCGGCGGGCGGGCCCCGGCCACCGTCCTGGACGTCGGCTGCGGGGACGGCACCGCGGCGGCCACGGCGCTGCCGTACCTCTCCGGCCACCAGCTCGTCGGCGTCGACTGGTCCCAGGACGCGCTGCGCCGCGCGACGGGCCGGATACCGCTCGTGGTGCGCGGCGAACTGTCCGGTGCCGGGCTGCCGTTCGCCGACGGGGCGGCCGACGCGGTGCTCTTCAGTGAGGTCGTCGAGCACCTGGTGGACCCCGACGCGGCCCTGGACGAGCTGCGGCGTGTACTGCGCCCCGGCGGCCATCTGTTGCTCTCCACACCCAACCTCGCCGCCTGGTACAACCGCGGTCTGCTGCTGGCGGGCGTGCAGCCGGTGTTCTCGGAGGTGAGCCTGCGCGGCATTCACGGCCGCCCCGGCAGCCAGGTCGTCGGCCACCTCCGGCTCTACACCGCCCGTGCGCTGCGCGGCTTCCTGACGGCCGCGGGGTTCGAGGTCGTACGGATGGCGGGCGCGCCGTACCACGATGTGCCGCGCCCGCTGCGCCCCCTGGACCGGCTGGCCTGCCACGTCCCGTCACTGGCGTCGATCCTGCTGGTGCACGCCCGCCGGGCGGCGCGGTGACCGTGCCGGGGTGGGGCGTCGCGGCGGCGCTGCTGGCGAACGTCCTGTACAGCTGCGGCTTCGTGCTGGAGAAGCGGGCGCTGGGCCGGCTGCCCCCGTTGAGCGTCCGGCGGCCGTTCCGTGTCGTGCGGCGACTGCTGGGCAGTCCGCTGTGGCTGGCCGGCTCGCTGGCGCTGGCGGCCGGCTTCGCGGCGCAGCTGGTGGTCTACCGCACGCTGCCCGTGGCGGCCGCCCAGGGCCTGTTCGCGGCCGGTCTGGTGCTGGTCCTGCTGCTGGCCTCGGTGGTGCTCGGGGAGCGGACGACCGGCCGCGAGCGGCTGGCGACGGTGGCGGTGGTGGCCGCGCTGGTGATGGTGGCCGGCTCGCTGCGCGGCGCGGACGCGGCGGAGGTGAGCCGTACGGCGCCGGCCGGCACGCTGCTGTGGTGCGCGCTGCCCGCGCTCGCCGCCGGGCTGTGGCTGTACGCGGCCGCCGGGCGCAGGGCCCGGCGGCGCCACCGGGCGGCGGGTGCGGGCGTGCCCTACGGGGTGGCCATCGGGCTGCTGTACGGGGTGAGTTCGCTGGCCATCAAGGGGCTGGCCGGGCTGCCGGAGGCCGCGGACGGAGCCGGGCCCGGGGTGGCCTGGCCCTCGGACGTCCCTACGGCGCTCGTCGCCCTCACCGCCGTGGGGGCCACGCCGTACCCGTACCTGCTGGTGTGCACGGGAACGGCCGGGCTGGTGCTGTCGCAGGCGGCGCTGCAGCGCTGCCGGGCGTCGCTGCTCGTCCCCGTGTGCTCGGCCGTGAGCGGTGTCGTCGCCGTCGTGTGCGGCACGGTCGCCTTCGGGGAGCCGCTGCCCGCCGATCCGGTACGGCTGGCCCTGCGGCTGGGCGGTACGGCCCTGGCGCTTGCCGCGCTGCTCGCCCTGGACCGGCGTCCGCCAGCGCACCCGCCCGCGCCCGAACCGTCCGCACGGGCGCCGGTCGTGGTGTCCGGGCGTACCGTCTCCGTCACCCGCCGGCGCACGACGGCCGACACCTTCCCGCCACCGGACGCGTAACAGGGAGCTGACACATGAAGCCGGACGACCCGCTGCTGCGGATCCTCGCCTGCCCGCTCGACAAGGGGCCACTGGTCCTCATCACCGCGGACGACGCGCTCTACAACCCCCGGCTGCGCCGCCGCTATCCCATCGTGGACGGCGTCCCGCAGTTACTGCCCGCTTCGGGGGAGCAGGTCTCCGCCGAAGAGCACGAGCGGCTGCTGGCCCGTATGGAGACGGCCGGCGGCGTGCCCGGTGCGGCGGGCCTCCCCGAGGGCGAGGGCCGGCCGTGACCCTTGCCGCCCGGTTCGCCCCGCACCTGCCGCCGCGGCTGCTCTCCGCCGCCACGACGCTGCTCTACCCGCGCTTCGAGCCCGAGTTGCGCCGGCTCGGCGACTTCTGCCGGCCCGGCGGCACGGCGGTGGACGTGGGCGGTTGGTACGGCCCCTGGGCGCGGCATCTGGCGCGTCGCGCGGACCGGGTCGTCACCCTGGAGCCGGTGCCGCATCTGGCGCGGCTGCTGAGGGCCGTGACGCCCGACAACGTCGAGGTGGTGGCGGCCGCGGCCGGTGACCGCACGGGGACCGCGACGCTGTGGCTGCCCCCCGGGGGGCGCGGGGACCGCGGCGTGGCCTCCCTGGTCCGCCGTCGGCTGCACCGCGGCCATCTGGAGGTCCGCTGCCTCACCCTGGACGAGCTGGAGCTGTCCGACGTCACGCTCATCAAGATCGATGTGGACGGCGGCGAACCGGCCGTGCTGCGCGGCGCCGAGCGCACCGTCGAACGGGAGCAGCCGGCGCTCTTCGTGGAGCTGGAGACGCGCATCCAGCCGCTCGGGCCGGTCCTGGAGTGGTTCGCGGCGCGCGACTACCGGGGCTGGGTGCTGCCCGGTGACCGCTGGCTGCCGCTGGCCGCCTTCGACCTCCCGGGGCATCAGGCCCGCACGTCCTACGTGGCGGAGCACGGGCTGGTGCGCCGTACGCTCGTGCCGCACCGCCGCTACGTCAACTCCGTGCTCTTCCTGCCGCGCGGCCACGGCCCCGGAGACGCGGCGTACCGCACGAACCCGGCCGCGACCCGCCCCGTACTGCGCGACGATGTGCGCCATGAGCCCTACCCATGAGCCCGGCCCCGGAGAACCCGCCGACGGGCCCGGCACGGACGTTCCCGGCCCCGGCGGGCGCGGGGGGCCACGTACCCCGCGGAGCCGGCTGCACGAGCCCGAGGGAGGCTCTCAGGGGCCGCTCGGAGTGCCGGGCCGGCTCGGCTTCCAGCTCGTGCTGCTGCGCCGGATGGCCGATCACCAGCCGGGACTGGTGGAGGACGCGCTGCACACCCTGGGCACGACCCGCCCGGAGATGCGCGAGGCGAACCGCCGCTGGCAGGCGATGAGCCACTCCTCCCGGTCCCGCGGCGCGCTCCAGCGGTACCGCTCGGTCCTCGGGCCCCCGGAGACCGACACCGCCCGCCGGATCGGCGACCTGACCTGCCGGGCGCTGACCTGGCCGGTGCCGCTCTGGCCCGATCTGCGCTTCGAGGTGCTGACCGCACCCGGGGGCGCCGTGTGGAACGAGTGGCTGGTGCGCGCCCCGGGTGCGCCGGGCCCCGTACTCCGAACGGCCGAGGACCTGGAACCGTGGTGCTGCACCGTTGACGAGGTCGCACGCGCGTTCCCACCGGCCCGTCCGATGGAGGGCTCGGCACCCACCCGCTGGCGGCTCGGATTCGCAGCTCCGGGGCCTGCCGGGCGCCCGGAGCAGCGGATCGCGGAGTTCACCTGGGGCCTGCTGCAACGCCTCGTCGAGTAGGCGGGCGGGACGGCTCCGGGGTCCCTCGCACGGCCCCGTTCAGCGGGCAGCCGGGCGCGTACGGCAGAAGGATGACGGTCGAGAGGTGTGCTGCCGCTCCTGCCCCAACCGGCCCACCCGCGGAGGAACCCCATGACCACCAGCGTTGCGCAGCTGCGTCGTTGCTCGGTCGCCGTCGACCTCGGCGCGGCGCGCACCCGGGTGTACGTGAAGAACCACGGCCTGATCGTCGACGAACCGACCGTCACAGCCGTCAACATCCGTACCGGCGCGCTCATAGCCGTCGGCGCCCGCGCCGAGTACATGGCAGGCCGCACCCCGGACCACATCCGGGTGGTCCGGCCGGTCTCCCACGGCACGATCGTGGACATCGAGATGGCCCAACGGCTGCTGCGGCAGCTCGTGGGCGACAAACTGCGCCGCGCGTGGCGGCGCAAACCCACCATGCGGGCAGCGGTCTGCCTGCCCTCCGGGAGCGAGCCGCTGACCCAGCGGGCCGCCGTGGAGACGCTCACCGGGCTCGGTGCCCGGCGGGTCGAACTGGTCGACACGATGGTGGCGGCGGCCGTGGGCTGCGGCCTGCCGGTCGAGCAGCCCGAGGCCACGATGATCGTGGTCTGCGGGGCCGGGACGACTCAGGTCGCGGTCCTGTCCCTGGGCTCCATCGTGGCCGCCGAGACGGTTCCGGTCGGCGGCGACGCCATCGACCACGCCGTCGTCCAGCATCTGCGCCTGCATCACGAGCTGATGGTGGCCAGCCAGAACGTCCGGCCGCTGCATCTGATGCTGGCCCGTGACGGCATCCCCGAACCGGGCTCCACCGAGGTGCACGGCCGGGACGTCGTCAGCGGTGAGGCCCGCCGCGTCGAGGTGGAGCCCGACCGCGTGCGCCGCGCCATCTCCGCCCGGCTCACGGGCATCCTCGACGCCATCAGCGACGTACTGCGGCGCTGCCCGCCCGATCTGGTCGCCGACCTCGCCGAGCGCGGCATCATGCTGGCCGGCGGCAGCGCGCTGGTCCCGGGCCTGGAGCCGATGATCCGGCAGGGCACGCTGATGCCCGTACAGGTCGCCGAACGCCCGGACACCTGCGCCGTACAGGGACTGGCCGCGATGATCGAGGGCCAGGTCTCCCCACTGGAGCTGGCCCCGCTGGCCCCCTGAAACGCCGTCCCCGTGGACGCGGCGGAGCCCGCGAGCCGGTCGGCTCGCGGGCTCCGTACGTCTGAGAGGCCCGCGCCCCGTAGAGCGGGACCACGCCCCTTGAAGGGCTGCGGCGGCAGCCGTGTGCCGCGCTTCGGCCGCCACGTGTACGGCGTGCCGCCCCGTACGTGTCGGGGGCACGACCCGCTGCCGCTACGTGCCACGCGTACGTACACGCACGAATACGCCGCACGCACTCGTACGTGCGGCGGGCGCCCGGCCGCGCCTACGGCGTCCGGGTGTTCCAGGCCACCACCGCCGGGCGGTCGTGTTCCGTGCCGAGCACGCCGACCGCGCCGGTCTCGAAGGTGAACAGCGCGCCGGCGGACGCGGGCAGTCCCAGCCGCCGGGCCGTGAGCACCCGCAGGAAATGCGCGTGCCCGACCAGGGCCACGTCACCGTCGTCCGCCCGCAGCCGGGGCGCCAGCCGGGCCAGTACCCGGTCGGCGCGCGCCCCCACCTCCTCGGGCGACTCCCCCGGGTGCCCTTCGGGGCCGGGCGGAACGCCGTCGGTGAAGAGGAACCAGTCGGGGCGGGTGCGGTGGATGTCCGCAGTGCGCACGCCTTCGTAGCCGCCGTAGTCCCACTCGCCCAGGTCGGGATCGACCTCGGTACGGGTGAGACCGGCCAGCTCGGCGGTCCTGCGGGACCGTCCCATGGGGCTGACCAGCGTCAGCGCCACTGTCCGGCCGGCGAGCAGCGGGCCCAGTTCCCGGGCCTGCTCCTCACCGCGCGCGGTGAGGGGGAGGTCGGTCCAGCTCGTGTGCTGTCCCGAACGGCTCCACTCCGTCTCGCCGTGCCGGATCAGCAGCAGCTCACTCACTGCCGGCCTGCTGCTCCTTCTGAGCCTCCTCGACGGAGGCACGGACCTCGTCCATGTTCAGGTTGCGGGCCTGGCCGATGACGTCCTCCAGGGCCTCCTCGGGAAGCGCGCCGGGCTGCGAGAAGACCGCGATGTTCTCCCGGACGATCATCACCGTGGGGATCGACTGGATCTGGAAGGCCGCGGCCAGCTCGGGCTGCGCCTCGGTGTCGACCTTGGCGAAGACAAGGTCCTCGTGCTTCTCGGAGGACTTCTGGAAGACCGGCGAGAACTGCTTGCACGGACCGCACCACTCGGCCCAGAAGTCGATGAGGACGAAGTCGTTCCCGGAGACGATCTCGTCGAAGTTGTCCTTGGTGAGCTCTACCGTGCTCATGTACTTTCCCTGCTTCCGGTCCGGTCGTCGGTATTCAGCCGCGTCAACGGGAGACGCGGAGCGGCGTATTCCTCCAGGGTGTCCCAGATGCCCCGCTCCGCGGCCCGCGCCACGCGGCCGCCCGGCTCCCCTGCCCACGTTGCGCCGTCCTAGACATCCGCAATCCACCGAATCCTGACGCGGTCGGCGCCCGGGCGTGTCGCGGACCCGCGACCGGTCTTCCCCGCCCGCCGCGCGGGCCCGCCGGCTAGGGGCGATGCACCCGCAGTCCGTCGAAGACCATGCTGGTCAGCGCGTCGGCGAGCACCGCGACGGAGAGTCCGCCGTCCGGGCGGTACCACTCGATCAAGGAGTTGACCGTGCCGAAGATCAGCCGGCTGGCCAGCCCCGGCTCGATGTCACCGCGCACCCCGCCCTCGTCCGCCGCCCGCCGCACCAGCTCCGCGACCCGGTGATCGAACTCACGCCGCCGCTCCAGGGCCCGCTGCTCGGCCTCGCTGTTCCCGTGCACGCGCAGCAGCAGCGTCACGTAGGGCAGCTCGGCGGCCAGGGTCTCGACGCTGCGCCGTACGGTGTGCTCCAGCCGGGCCGTGGCGTCCGCGTGCGCGCCGCAGGGCTCGTCGAGCACGGCGAAGAGCGCGTCCAGCGCCCGGCCGACGGCCAGGTCGAGCAGCTCCTCCTTGCCGGACACATGGTGGTAGATCGAGGACTTGCTGATGCCCAGCCGGCGGGCCAGCTCCTCCATGCCGGTGCCGTCGTAGCCGCGCTCGTTGAACACCGCGACCGCGACCTCCACGAGGGAGGCGCGGTCGTAGGTGGTCCGGCCCTGCCGTGCCCCCGGGTTCCGGTCGGGTCGTCTGATCATTCCCTCACTGTGACACGCCGGACGCGGGGGCAGGGTCTCAGCCCTTGTCGCGGAGATCGACGATGCGCTTGATCTTGCCGACCGAGCGCTGCAGCGTCTCCGGGTCGACCACGTCCACGCCCACCGTCACGCCCACGCCGTCCTTGACGCCCTTGGCGATCGTCGCCGCGGCCTCCGTACGGGCGTCCGTGGCGGCGTCGGGGCGCGCCTCGACCCGTACGGTCAGGTGGTCCATCCGGCCGCGCCGGGAGAGCTCCAGCTGGAAGTGCGGGGCGACCCCGGGGGTGCGCAGCACGATCTCCTCGATCTGCGACGGGAAGAGGTTCACCCCGCGCAGGATGATCATGTCGTCGCAGCGCCCGGTGACCTTCGCCATCCGGCGGAAGTTCGGCCGCGCCGTACCGGGCAGCAGGCGGGTGAGGTCGCGGGTGCGGTACCGGATCACCGGCATCGCCTCCTTGGTCAGCGAGGTGAACGTCAGCTCGCCCTCCTCGCCCGCCGGCAGCACCTCACCGGTGACCGGGTCGACGACCTCCGGGAAGAAGTGGTCCTCCCAGATGTGCAGCCCGTCCTTGGTGTCCACGCACTCCTGGGCCACGCCGGGACCGATGACCTCGGAGAGGCCGTAGATGTCGACCGCGTGGATGTCCATCCGCTCCTCGATCTCACGGCGCATCTCCTCGGTCCACGGCTCGGCGCCGAAGATGCCGATCTGCAGCGAGGACGTGCGCGGATCGATGCCCTGGCGCTCGAACTCGTCGAGGAGGGTGAGCATGTACGAGGGGGTGACGAGGATGATCTCCGGCCGGAAGTCCTGGATGATCTGCACCTGGCGGGCGGTCATGCCGCCGGAGGCGGGGATCACCGTGCAGCCCGCGCGCTCGGCACCGTAGTGCGCGCCGAGGCCCCCGGTGAACAGCCCGTACCCGTAGGAGTTGTGCACCTTGTGGCCCGGCCGGCCGCCGGCCGCGCGGATGGAGCGCGCGAACACGTCCGCCCACATGTCCAGGTCGGCCTCGGTGTACCCGACGACGGTGGGGCGGCCGGTCGTCCCGCTGGAGGCGTGCACCCGGCGGACGTCCGCCATGGGCACGGCGAACATCCCGAAGGGGTAGGTGTCGCGCAGGTCGGCCTTGGTGGTGAAGGGGAAGCGCGCGAGGTCGGCGAGGCTGCGGCAGTCCTCGGGGCGGACGCCGGCCGCGTCGAACTTCTTGCGGTACAGCTCCACGTTCTCGTAGGCGTGGCGCAGCGTGGCCCGGAGGTTCTCCAGCTGCTGCGCCCGCAGCTCGTCGAGGCTCATCCGTTCGCCCGCGTCCAGCAGTTCGGCGGGGAGCGGGGCGCCGGTCCTCCGTGCGCCCGCCGCGGCTTTCAGGTTGCTGCCCATGCTGCTCATTCCTCCACACCTCGGATCGCGCGGCTTCGCCCCCGGAACTCCGCAATGACTTCCGTACCCCGCCGGACGGTCACGTCGTATATGCCGCTCCATCCGTACCGCGCGCGCTCCTCGGCCCGGGCCAGCAGGACGTCGCCCTGCTTCGCCGGCGCCACGAAGGTCACGTCGGCGCCGGCGGCCACGGTCACCGGGCCGTGGCTGTTGCAGGCGCAGGCAAAGGCGGTGTCGGCGAGCAGGAAGAGGTAGCCGCCGTGGGCGATGCCGTGCCCGTTGACCATGGTTTCGCCGACGGCCATGCGGAGCAGCGACGACCCCTCACCGGCTTCCAGCAGTTCGATGCCGAGCCGCTGAGACGCCTGGTCAGCGGCGAACATCCGCTGGGCCGGACCGGAGTTTTCCACAGGACATCAACCACCCTTGCTGCCCGACCGAACATTCGGTTAGCGTAACGACGCGGTTAAACAATCAGCATCTGAAACGCCTGTCAAGAGGTGGACTGCCTTGTCCGAGAGCGTCACTGACCGAGCCGACGACCGATCCTCCGGTCGCGCCACTGACCGTCCCGACTTCTTCGCCCGCCACAAGGACCTGCTGGAGCGGGCCGTCGCCGCGGCCGGTGACCGTGACCACTGGTCGCCGCATCCGGAGTCCCCGAGCCCCAAGGTGTACGGCGCGGAGGCGGCGGACACCGGCGAGGCCGCGTTCCGCGCCCACCTGAGCAGCGCCTTCAAGCTCCCGGGGCACCCGCAGAGCGGCACGGTCGCCGTCGCCGAGCGCTCTCCGTACGGCCTGCCGCTGGACGTCGAGTATCCGCGGCTGACGCCCGGGGAGGCGGTGGCCGCGGCGAAGGCGGCGGCCCCGGGCTGGCGCGCGGCCGGCCCGGACGTCCGCGCGGGCGTCGCCGCGGAGATCCTGTCCCGGTTGAACGCAGCCGGCTTCGAGATCGCGCACGCGGTGCACCACACGACGGGCCAGCCCTTCGTGATGGCGTTCCAGGCGGGCGGGCCGCACGCGCAGGACCGCGGCCTGGAGGCGGTGGCGTACGCCTGGGCCGAGCAGCGGAGGCTCCCGGCGGTGACCCGCTGGACCAAGCCGCAGCGCAAGGGCGAGCCGCTGGTCATGGAGAAGACCTTCACCCCCGTGGGCCGCGGGGTGAACCTCCTGATCGCGTGCAACACCTTCCCCACGTGGAACGGCTACCCGGGCCTCTTCGCCGGCCTCGTCACGGGCAATCCGGTGATCGTCAAGCCGCACGCGGGCGCGGTGCTGCCGCTGGCGATCACCGTCCGGATCGCCCGCGAGGTGCTGGCCGAGGCCGGCTTCGACCCGGACGTGCTGCTGCTCGCCGCCGAGACCGCCGATCAGCGCACCGCCGCCGAGCTGGCGCTCCACCCGGACGTCCGGGTGGTGGACTTCACCGGCTCGAAGGAGTTCGGCAACTGGCTGGAGGAGCACGCCCGCCAGGCCGTCGTGTACACGGAGAAGGCCGGCCTCAACACCGTCGTGCTGGACTCCACCGACGACTACGAGGGCCTGCTGCGCAACCTCGCCTTCTCGCTGTCCCTCTACAGCGGCCAGATGTGCACCACCCCGCAGAACCTCCTCGTGCCGCGGGACGGCATCCGGACGGATCAGGGCACCCGCACCGCCGCCGAGTTCGCCGAGGACCTGGCGGGCGCGCTGGACAAGCTGCTCGGCGACCCGCAGCGGGCGGCCGGCACGCTCGGCGCGCTCGTCAACGACGGCGTACGGGCCCGGCTCGCCGAGGCGGCCGGACTGGGCCGGGCCGCGCACCCCTCGCGGACCGTCCCGCACCCGGAGTACGACGGCGCCACGCTGAGCACGCCGCACGTCGCGCTGCTGGACGCGGCCGAGGACGCCGGGACGTACACCCGGGAGTGGTTCGGGCCGGTCTCGTTCGTGATCGCCACCGACTCCACCGAGCACAGCCTGCGGCTGTTCACCGAGACGGTCCGCGCCCACGGCGCGCTCACCGCCACCGTGCACGCCACCGGCGAGGACGTCCTGGAGGCCACCCGGGCCGCCGCCTTCGAGGCCGGCGTCCACCTCTCGGAGAACCTCACGGGTGCGGTCTTCCCCAACCAGACCGCCGCGTTCAGCGACTTCCACGGCAGCGCGGCGAACCCGGCCGCCTCCGCCACGCTCACCGACTCCGCCTTCATCACCGGCCGGTTCGACGTGCTCCAGTCCCGTCGCCACGTCGCCCCCGATGCCACCGCGACCGAGGGGAACTGACGTGTCGGACGAGGTCTTTCTGGTCGACGGCGCCCGTACGCCGCAGGGCCGGTACGGCGGCGCGCTGGCCTCCGTACGCCCCGACGACCTGGCCGCTCTCGTGGTGGGCGAGGCGGTACGCCGGGCCGGTGCCCCGGCCGAGGCGGTGGACGAGGTCATACTCGGCGCGGCCAACCAGGCCGGCGAGGACAACCGCGACGTGGCGCGGATGGCCGTACTGCTGGCCGGCCTGCCGCACACCGTGCCCGGATACACCGTCAACCGCCTCTGCGCGTCGGGCCTGACCGCCGTCGCCTCGGCGGCGCAGGCCATCAGGGCGGGCGAAGCGGACCTGGTGGTGGCGGGCGGCGTGGAGTCGATGACCCGTGCCCCCTGGGTCATGGCCAAGCCCGGTGCGCCCTGGGCGAAGCCGGGCGAGGTGCACGACACCTCGCTGGGCTGGCGGTTCACCAACCCCCGGTTCGCGGCGGCCGACCGCGAGGTGGCCGGGTCCGGGCCGGAGACCGCCAAGCTGACACTCTCCATGGGCGAGACGGCCGAGGAGGTCGCGGCCCTCGACGGCATCACGCGCGCCGATTCCGACGCCTTCGCGCTCCGCAGCCACCAGCGGGCGGTCGCCGCGCAGGAGGCCGGCCACTTCGACCGCGAGATCGTTCCGGTGCCGGTCAAGGGCGGCAGGGGCGGTACGGACACCGAGGTGACCCGGGACGAGGGCCCGCGCCCCGGCACCACGCTCGACAAGCTCGGCTCGCTGCGCACGATCTTCCGCAAGGACGGCGTCGTGACGGCCGGTTCGTCCTCGCCGCTGTCCGACGGCGCGGCGGCGCTGCTGGTGGCGAGCGGCGAGGCGGTCCGGCGGTACGGCCTGACGCCCCGGGCCCGCGTCGTCACCTCCGCCTCGGCGGGCCTCCAGCCGAACCTCATGGGCCTCGGCCCCGTACCGGCCACGGAGAAGGCGCTCGCCCGCGCCGACTGGAAGCTCTCCGACGTGGACGCGGTCGAGCTGAACGAGGCGTTCGCCGCGCAGTCCCTGGCCGTGATCCGACGGCTCGGCCTGGACGAGGCAAGGGTCAACGCCGACGGCGGCACCATCGCGCTCGGCCATCCCCTCGGCTGCTCCGGCGCCCGCATCCTGCTGACGCTGCTCGGCCGGCTGGAGCGCGAGGACGCCCGCAAGGGCCTGGCCACCCTGTGCGTCGGCGTCGGCCAGGGCGTCGCGATGCTGGTGGAGCGGATATGAGCGACACGGCACAGGAGCGCGCGGCAGCCGGCGTGCACGAGGCGGCGACGGACGAGCCGTACGAGACGCTGCGGGTCGAGGAGCGGGCGGACCGGGTCGTGGTGACCCTGTACCGGCCCGAGGCGCGCAACGCCATCAGCGGACGCATGATCACCGAACTGCACGCGGTCTGCGACCTGCTGGAGCGCGACCCGAAGCTGCTGCTGCTCACCGGGCACGGCGGCGTCTTCGCGGGCGGCGCCGACATCGCCGAGCTGCTGCGCCGCGGCAGGGACGAGGCGCTGCGGGGCATCAACAGCCGGCTGTTCGAGCGGGTACGGCGGCTGCCGATGCCGACGGTGGCCGCGGTGGACGGCTGGGCGCTGGGCGGCGGCGCCGAGCTGAGCTACGCCTGCGACATCCGGATGGCCGGGCCGGACGCGGTGTTCGGCAATCCGGAGCCCGGGCTCGGCATCCTCGCCGCGGCCGGCGCCTCCTGGCGGCTCCCGGAGCTGGTCGGCGAGTCGGTCGCCAAGCAGGTGCTGCTCGCCGGGCGGAATCTGGACGCGGCGGCGGCGCTCGCAGCGGGCCTGGTCATGGAGGTGGTACCGGCCGACGAGCTGCTGGGCCGGGCGCACGCCGTACTGGACCGCATGGCCCGCTCCTCGGCGGCGGCGCTGCGGCTGACCAAGCTCGTGGTGGACGCGCCCGGCGCGCATCCGGTCGCCGACGACCTCGCGCAGGCGGTGCTGTTCGAGGGCCAGGACAAGAAGGACCGGATGACGCAGTTCTTGGAGAAGACCGGATGACGCACGTCTTGGCGAAAAGGGGCCCCGAGAAGAGGGGCCCGGAGGAGCAGGGCCCGGAGCGGAGCGGCCCGGCGAAGAACGGAGAGCGGACGTGAGCGCGGCGGCGCAGAAGACCGGGGAGACCGGGAAGGAGACCGCGGCACCGCAGGCGGTGGGCGTGATCGGTGGCGGCCGGATGGGAGCGGGGGTCGCGCAGTCGTTCGCGGCGGCCGGCTCGCGGGTCACCGTCGTCGAGAGCGGCGCCGAAGCCGCGGCCGCCGCGCTGGACCGGGTGGCCACCGGGCTGGCACGCGCCGCCGAGCGCGGCAGGCTCGCCGAGCCGGCGGAGACGGTGCTGGCCCGGGTGACCACGGCCGCCTCCCCCGAGGAGCTGCCGGGCGAGATCGGGCTGGTCGTGGAGGCGGTGCCCGAGGACGCGGCGCTCAAGGCGAAGGTGCTGGCCGCGGCGGAGCGGGCGGTGTCCGACGACACGGTCCTGGCCACCAACACCAGCTCCCTGTCGGTCACGGAGCTGAGCACGGCGCTGCGGCGTCCGGCGCGCTTCCTCGGCATGCACTTCTTCAACCCCGTGCCCGCCTCGGCGCTGATCGAGCTGGTCGTCGCCCCGGACACCGCGGACGCCACGCTGGAGTCGGCGCTCGCCTGGACGCGCGCGCTCGGCAAGACCGATGTCGTGGTCAAGGACTCCCCCGGCTTCGCCAGCAGCCGGCTGGGCCTGGCGCTCGGCCTGGAGGCGGTCCGGATGGTCGAGGAGGGCGTGGCCGAGCCCGCCGCCATCGACGCCGCGATGAGCCTGGGCTACAAGCACCCCATGGGGCCGCTGAGGCTGACCGACCTGGTCGGCCTGGACGTCCGCCTCGCCATCGCGGAGTACCTGTGCTCGACGCTGGGCGAGCGTTTCGCGCCGCCCGCGCTGCTCCGCGAAAAGGTGGCCCGCGGCGAGCTGGGCCGCAAGACGGGCCAGGGCTTCTACACCTGGGAGTGAGCGGCGGCGGAGCCGGCCGCCGGGTGCCGCGGGGCGGGACGGCTGCTGCCCGCCGTGCGCCCGCGGGGCCGGACGCCCACCGAGTGCCGCGGGGCGCCGCGGGCTCGGGGTCGCCCCGCGGCCCGCCGCCGCGCGCTCCACCGCCCGCCCACCGCCCCGCCCCGTAACGATTCAAGGCCGCCTCTTGCCATGGGCGGCGCGATACACGAGACTATTGACCGAACGAACGGTCGGTTGGGAAGGATGGACATGCCAAGCTCTGCATCCTCGTCGCCGGGCGACACCGCGGCGCCGCTCCCGGAGCAGGACCTCCAGGCGCACTTCGACCGCACCATCGCCCGGGACCAGCGCGTCGAGCCGCGGGACTGGATGCCGGAGGGGTACCGCAGGACGCTGGTCCGGCAGATCGCCCAGCACGCCCACTCCGAGATCATCGGCATGCAGCCGGAAGGCGCGTGGATCACCCGCGCCCCCTCGCTGCGCCGCAAGGCGATCCTCTTCGCGAAGGTCCAGGACGAGGCGGGCCACGGCCTGTACCTGTACTCCGCCGCCGAGACCCTCGGCGCGGACCGCGACGACCTCACCCAGCGCCTGCTGGAGGGGAGGCAGAAGTACTCCTCGATCTTCAACTACCCGACCCCGACCTTCGCGGACGTGGGCGTCATCGGCTGGTTCGTGGACGGCGCCGCGATCTGCAACCAGGTCCCGCTGTGCCGCAGCTCGTACGGCCCGTACGCGCGGGCCATGGTGCGGGTCTGCAAGGAGGAGTCGTTCCACCAGCGCCAGGGGTACGAGCTGCTGCGCACGATGATGCGCGGCACGCAGGCGCAGCGCGACATGGTGCAGGACGCGGTGAACCGCTGGTGGTGGCCGTCCCTGATGATGTTCGGCCCGCCGGACGACGACTCGCCGAACTCCGAGCAGTCGATGGCCTGGCGCATCAAGCGGCACTCCAACGACGAGCTGCGCCAGAAGTTCGTCGACATGACCGTGCCGCAGGCCGAGCTGCTCGGCGTCACCCTCCCCGACCCCGAGCTGCGGTGGAACGAGGAGCGGGGGCACCACGACTTCGGTACGCCGGACTTCGCCGAGCTGATGCGGGTCATCAAGGGCGACGGGCCGTGCAACGCCGAGCGGATGACCCGGCGCCGCAGCGCCCACGAGGAAGGCGCCTGGGTGCGCGAAGCAGCGGCGGCACACGCCGCGAAGCAGGCCGAGCGGGCCCGCGAGAACGAGAAGGAGCACGCCGCATGAGCGGGGAGCAGGGCACCAAGGGCCAGTGGCCGCTGTACGAGATCTTCGTACGGAGCAAGCGCGGGCTGAACCACGTGCACGTCGGGTCGCTGCGCGCCGCCGACGACCGCATGGCGCTCACCCACGCCCGGGACCTCTACACCCGGCGGAACGAAGGCGTCTCCATCTGGGCGGTGCGCAGCGACGACATCGCGGCGTCCGCACCGGACGAGAAGGACCCGTTCTTCGAGCCCAGCGGCGACAAGGTCTACCGCCACCCCACCTTCTACGACATCCCGGCGGACGTCCCGCACATCTAGCCCGCCGTCACGCGATCAGGACCCGACCAGGAGCAGCTGAGACATGGCAGCCGACATCAGTGAAGCCCACGAAGCGGCCGACGAACACGTGTACCTCTCGCTGGCCGACGGCGACGAGGGCGACGCCCGCTGGGCCTTCGGCACGGGCTTCGCCGACCCGCTGCACGGCGTGCCGACGGCGCTGCCCGAGGGCGTGGACGCCGCGGAGCTGGCCGCGGTCTGTGCGGCCCTCGGGGACGACGCGCTGGTCACCGCGCAGCGGCTGGCCGAGTGGTGCACCCGCGCCCCCGAGCTGGAGGAGGAGATGGCCCTGGCCAACATCGGCCTCGACCTCCTCGGCCAGGCCCGGCTGCTGTACGCCCGCGCCGGGCAGGCCGACGGCACCGGCCGGGACGAGGACGCGTACGCCTACTTCCGGGACGCGGCGGACTTCCGCAACGTACGCCTGGCCGAACTGCCCCGCGGCGACTTCGCGTTCTGCGTCGGCCGGCTGCTGGTGCAGTCCGCGTGGCGGCTGGCCCTCTTCGAGCGGCTGGCCGGCTGTGCGGACCCGGTGCTGGCGGCGGTGGCCGCCAAGGGCGTCAAGGAGCTGACGTACCACCGGCAGTACGCGGCGGAGTGGGTCGTCCGGCTCGGCGACGGCACGGCGGAGTCGCACCGCCGGATGACGGCGGCCTGGACGGAGCTGGCCCCCTGGCTGGACGAGCTGTACACGGACCGGACCTGCGAGGGCTTCGGCGCACCGGCGGCGGAGGCGGCCGAGGCGACCCGCGCGGTGCTCGCACAGGTCGCGGAGGCGGCCGGGCTGACGCCCCCCGAGGCCGCGCCGGTACCGGGCTCCGGCCGGGCCGGGGACCATACGGAACAGCTGGCACCACTGCTCGCGGAGCTGCAGGAGCTCGCCCGCGCCCACCCGGAAGCCGCGTGGTGACGATGGGTACGGCACCGCACGGCAGCACGGCTCACCGCCGCACGACACCGCACGGTACGGCCGCTCGGGGCAGGTCGGCGCGCGACGCCGCAGCCCTGCGCGTGGCGCCGGAGACGCCCGTGACCCGCGCCGAGCGGATCGCGCGCGAGGTGGTCGACCCCGAGCTGCCCATGATCAGCCTCGCCGAACTGGGCGTCCTGCGCGGCGTCGAGGTGGCCGAGGACGGCTCGGTCACCGCCACCCTCACCCCGACCTACTCCGGCTGCCCGGCCATGGCCGAGATGCGGGCGACGCTCGCGGCCCGGCTGCGCGCCGCCGGGTACGCCGACGTCCGTATCGAGACGGTGCTGGACCCGCCGTGGACGACGGACTGGATCTCCGAGGAGGGCCGCCGCAAGCTCGCCGAGCACGGCATCGCCCCGCCGGGGCCGGCCCCGCGCCGCCCGGAGGGCCCGGTCCTGCTGGACCTCGCGCCGACCCGCCGGGCCGTGCCCTGCCCGCACTGCGGCTCCGCCGACACCGAGGAGCTCTCCCGCTTCGGCGCCACCTCCTGCCGGGCGCTGCGCCGCTGCCGCAGCTGCCGGGAACCGTACGAGCACGTCAAGGAGATCTGATGACCGCCCCCACCGCGCCCGCCTCCTCCGCCCCGGCGGCGGCCCCGGCCCGCCGGCGCCCGGCGTTCCACTCCCTCCGCGTCGCCGCCGTCGAGCCGCTGACCGAGGACTCCGCCGCCGTCTCCTTCGACGTACCGGACGAGCTGGCCGGGGAGTTCGCGTTCGCGCCGGGCCAGTCGCTGACTTTGCGCCGGGAGATCGACGGCCGGGACGAGCGCCGCTCGTACAGCATCTGCGCCCCGGCGGGCGACACCCCGCGTATCGGCGTACGCGTCGTACCCGGCGGGCTGTTCTCGTCCTGGCTGGTCAACGACGTGCGCCCCGGGGACGTGGTCGAGGTGATGGCGCCCACCGGCTTCTTCACCCCGGACCTCACGGTGCCCGGCCACCACGTCCTGATCGCGGCCGGCTCCGGCATCACCCCGATGCTCTCCATCGCCGCGTCCGTGCTGGCCGCCGACGACGCCTCGCGGGTCACGCTCTTCTACGGCAACCGCCGTACGTCCACGGTGATGTTCGCCGACGAGCTGGCCGACCTGAAGGACCGTTTCCCCACACGCTTCCAGCTGGGGCACGTCCTCTCCCGCGAGCCCCGCGAGGCCGAGCTGCTCTCCGGACGGCTGGACGCGGACCGCCTCGCCGCGCTCATCGGCTCGCTGGTCGACGTGGCCGACGCCGACCACTGGTGGCTGTGCGGGCCGCACGGCATGGTCCGCGACGCCCAGCAGGTGCTGTCCGGCCTCGGCGTGCCCGAGGACCGCGTGCACCAGGAGCTGTTCTACGCCGACGACGAGCCGGTGCGAGAGGCGCGGCACGAAGAGGCGGCGGCCGACGGCCCGGTCAGCGAGGTCACCATCACCCTCGACGGCCGGACGACCACCTCCCCGCTCCCCCGCGACCGCGCCATACTGGACGGCGCCCAGCAGGCCCGCCCGGACGTCCCGTTCGCCTGCAAGGGCGGCGTCTGCGGCACGTGCCGCGCGCTGATCCGCGACGGCGAGGCGGACATGCGCCGCAACTTCGCCCTGGAGACCAACGAGGTCGAGGCCGGCTACGTCCTCACCTGCCAGACCTTCCCGGCCTCCGACACCCTGACGGTCGACTTCGACAGCTGATGCCCGGCCGGTGGCTTCACGCGACCACCGAGCGGCCGCCCCCGGTGAAGTGAGCCCCGGCCGCGCCGCACGCCGACGGTGCGGCCGGGCACCCGCGTCAGCCGACGATCTCGGTCAGCCCGTCGGTCACATGGCCCTTGATCCGGCAGACGTCGTTGACGGCCCTGACCGGCACGTCGAGGACATGGACGTCCTGCGCGGCGCACGTGTCTCCCGTTGCGCCGTCCCGCTGCTGGGCGACGACCTCAGCGCCGTCCGTCGCGGCCATGTCTCCCACGGTGTCTCCCACGTTTCCCGCGAACGCCGCAGCGGCGATCGAGACGGCAACGGTGGTGAACCCGAGCCGAGCACGCATGTCTTTCCTCCAGACAAGATCATCGATTGCTCCGTCAACGGGTCGGCGCGGCGAAAAGTAACGTCACCTCCCAAAGCAGGCGAAAGTCACACGACTCAAAAGGCTCCCGCGCACACGATTCAGAGGGCTTCGAGCACACGGTTCAAGGGGCTGCCGAGCTGCTCGCCCGGCGGACCCACGGGGTCACGGCCTCCGCGACCCGGGGACCGACGCCACCCCTCTGAGCTCCAGCCACACCGTCAACCGTACGTCCGGATCGTCCAGGTCCAGCGGGAACAGTTCGCGGACGCGGCGCAGGCGGTGCCGCAGGGTGTTGGGGTGCACCGTCAGGCGGGCGGCGGCCGCGGCCACATCGCCGACCTCGGCCAGCCACGCCAGGACCGTCGCCGCGTAATCCGTGCCCTGCTCGCGGTCGTGCGCCAGCAGAGCCGTGACACCCGGCAGCCGCAGCCAGGGGTCCCGGACCAGCTCGTCCCCGAGCCGGTCCAGCAGGATCCGGTGCCGGACGTCGTCGGAGGCGGCCGCCGGGCGCGCGTGTCCGGCGCGGGCCGTCGCGCGCAGGACGTCGTCCGCCTCCCGGCGCAGCGCGGCGGGCTGCAGCAGGTCGGTGTGCGGGCGGGTCACCGCGGCCCGTACGCCGTCGCCGACCGCCGGGCGGACGACGGCCAGCGCCGCGTCGGCGAACCGCCGGGCCGCCGCGGCCCCGGTGGCGGGCAGCAGCACGTACACGGCGTCGACGGTGGCGGCCACGGTCGCCGCCTCCCGATGCGCGGCGCAGTGCCGCACCAGCACCGATTCGAGATGGCCGAGCAGCGCGGCGCCGGCCGGACCCGCGCCGGGCTCCGGCCCGAAGGCCGTCAGGCAGAACTCCTCGCCCGGCCGCAGCCCCAGCCGCTCCGCCGCCTCGTCCGCCGGCGGTCCCGCGCCGTGCAGCACCGCACGGAAGGCGTCCCGGCGCAGCCGGCGTTCCGTCTCCGGCGAGTGCAGCGCCCGCAGCAGGTGCGGTGCGGCGAGCCGGGCGGCGTCCCGGAGCGCGGCGGCGGCCTCGTCGGTCAGCCCGTCGGCCGGCTCGATCGCCCAGAGCGTGCCGAGCGGCAGCGCCCCGGCCCGTACCGCGACGGCGGCGCGCGCCAGCTCGTCGCCGCAGGCCGGGAAGCGGACGACGCCCGGGGCCGCGAGCACCTCGCGGTACTGGCGGCGCTGCTCGGGGATGTCGGGGACCCTGCGCTGGAGGATGCCGCGCTCCCTCAGGGTGTCGATGCGCTGGCCGGTGACCTTGGAGTACGCGACGACGTTCTGATCGAGGTCCTCGATGGCCACCGAGCCGCCGGCCACGGTCGCGAGGGTGTCCGCGAGCGCGAACAGTTCGGCACCGCCGGCCGGTGCCGCGCCGGCCGCGCCGCCGATCCCGTACGCCGCGAGCGCGCAGCTCAGCTCCGCGTCCACCTGCCGCCAGGGCATCGCGTTCCCGGCCGTCAGTACCGCGATCCCGCAGGCCACGGCGGTCTCGGTCAGCCGGGCCGGGTCCTGGCCGCGCTCCTTGACCACCACGGCGGTGAACCCGCGCTCGGCCGCGCGCCGCACCACCGCGCAGGCCCGCGGGTCCGTCACGTCCGTGCCGACGAGCAGCAGGACCGCGGCGGGCGAGGGTGGCAGCGGGTCGCCCGGGTCGTGGATCACCGTGCCGCGTACGGGGACGTCCAGCCCGGCGGGGGCGGCCCGCACACGTACGAGCACACCGGGCGCGCCCTCGACGAGCAGCCGCAACGTACCGGCGACCCGCTCCCCCAGCGGCCCCGCGAGCGACAGCCCGCCCGCCGCGGCTCCCGACGCAACAGCCGTAGAAGCAGCAGCCGTGCCCGACCCCCTGCCGGACGCCCCCTCGCCCCCCGGAGCAGCGGCCCTCACGTCACCCTTTGTCGGATCGGACAACGTACCCCTCGCTTCCTGCGTCGATCGGCCGGGGTGCCGGCCCGTGCGGGCTGCCACGATAGCCGCGCAGCCCACCGCCCCCCGCCGCAGCAGTGACAGGAGTCCGTACCCGTGACCGTGACCGACCGGCCCGTTCCGGCCTCCGCCGCCGACCTCGTGGACCTCTTCCCGACCGGCTCCCACCTGGACCGGGACGGTGAGCTGGTGGTCGGCGGCTGCCAGCTGACCGACCTCGCCGAGCGGTTCGGCACCCCGGCCGTGATCGTGGACGAGGCGGCCCTGCGCGCCCGCGCCCGGGAGTACGTACGCGCCCTCGCCGCGCATTGGCCGAACAGCCAAGCCGTCTTCGCCTCCAAGGCCTTCCCCTGCACGGCGGTGATCCGCGTGCTGACCGAGGAGGGCCTGGGCGTCGACGTGGCCGGGGGCGGCGAGCTGGCCGCCGCGCTCGCCGCCGGCGCCGACCCGGCCCGCATCGTCGTGCACGGCAACGCCAAGACCGACGAGGAACTGGCCATGGCCGTCGAGGCGGGCGCCGGCACGATCGTGGTGGACAACCACGACGACATCGACCGCCTGGAGCGGCTGGTGCCCGCGGGCGCGGAACAGCACGTCCTCCTCCGCGTGATACCGGAGGTCGAGGCGGACACGCACGCCGCCATGGCCACCGGGCACCGCGGCGCCAAGTTCGGCCTGGCGGTACCGGACGCGGTCCGCGCGGCCGCTCGACTGCGGGACAGCGACCGGCTGCGCCTGGAGGGGCTGCACGCCCACGTGGGTTCGCAGCTGCTGGAGACCGCGCCGTTCACCCGGGCCGTCGAGGCGCTGGGCGCCCTCGGCGAACTGGGCGAGCACGCGGTGTACGACCTCGGCGGCGGTCTCGGCGTGCGCTACACCTACGACGACGCCCCGCCGAGCGTCGAGGAGTACGTCCGCGCCCTCACCGACGCCGCCCGCGCGCAGCTCCCGGACACCGCCCGGCTGATCATCGAACCCGGCCGCTCCCTCGTGGCCGGCGCCGCGCTCACCCTCTACCGCACGGTGACCGTGAAGCCGGGGCCGCGCACGCTGGTCGCGGTCGACGGCGGCATGGGCGACAACCTGGAGCCGATGCTCTACGGGCAGCGCTTCGAGGCCACGGTCGCCGCGCGGGTCGGCGACGGCGACCCCTGCGACCTGGTCGGCCGGCACTGCGAGTCGGGCGACACCCTGATCCGCGACGTGCCGCTGCGCGACCCTCGCCCCGGCGACGTCATCGCCGTACCGGTCACCGGCGCGTACTGCTACTCCCTCTCCAACAACTACAACGGCGCCCGCCGCCCCCCGGTCGTCTTCTGCGACAACGGCACGGCCCACGAGGTCGTCCGCCGCGAGACCTACGAGGACCTGCTGCGCCGGGACGTGGACGTACGGGCGGGCCGAGTGGACGTACGGGCGGCCCGGGAGGCGTAGTCGCCGGGCGCCGCCCCCGGGCGCATCACCCCTTGCCCTTGGTCCCCTTCTCCAGCTGCTTGGCGAGGTCCAGGTCGGTCTTCGTCGCCTCGCGGTACACGTTGTCGGCCATGTCCCCCAGCCCGGTCAGCTGCTTGTCGATGTCGCCGCGGCCGTCCTCCCAGTTGGACTCGAAGCTCTCCAGGCTTCCCACGACGCCGTCGTCGCCGAGGTCGTCCGCATAGGAATCGAACATCTTCTTGGTGCCGTTCATACGGCCCTTGATGGACCGCAGCCGGTCGCCAAAGCCTTCGAGCTCGCTCAGCGGTATCGCCAGCCGCTCCTCGTCGCCGCTCACCCGGAACCTCCCCTGCAGCAGTGCTCTCACGCGGTCGTGCGAGCAGCCAGCGTAGGCACACGCACCCACCGGCGCGCCAGCGCTGACCTGCGCGGCCGTAAGGTGTGCGGCGGCCCCCGGTACAAGATCGGGTTACGGGAGGGGAGCGGACGATGAGCCGTGGGAACGAAGCACAGACCATCGAGCGCAGCGGGTTCCACATCAAGGTGCCCAAGTCCTGGTGGGAGTTCGACATCCGCCCCGCGTCGCGCGACGACACCATCCGGCAGCTGGTCAACGAACGCATCCGGCAGCACCCGGAGTTGGCCGGCCACCGGGACGCCTTCACCACGTTCCTCCGGAAGGCCTCCCGCGACGCCTGGCAGTCCGGTGCGCTGTACTGCGGCTGCATGGCGCAGTCCTTCGGCGGCGAGGCACCCGTCACCGCGTCGGTGACCGTGTCGGTGATCGGCGCACAGACCGACGACGGCGAGATCCTGCCCACCGATCCTCAGCTGATCGCCCAGCAGATCACCCCCCGGCAGGCGAAGCGCGAGGGCGATGCGTGGCGCGAGGTCACCACCGTCGAGATTCCGCAGGTGGGCACCGTGGCGCGGACCCGCGGGATCGAGGACATCGCCGTCCCCGGCGACGAGCGCACCGTGCGGGCGGTGCTGATGCAGACCTTCATTCCCGTCCCCGAACAGCAGGGCACGGTGGCGCTGGTGTCCGGCAGCAGCCAGGTGCTGGGCCTGGCGGACTCGTTCTTCGACATGTTCGACGCCATCACCTCCACGTTCCGCTTCGTATGACGCTCGTGTGACGAGTTCGTATGACGCTCGCATGACGCCTCCACCGCACCTCCGCAACCGTCCCGCACCTCGCCGACCAGCCCGTTTCCACCCGTATCCGCTCGGATCCATGGGCCCGCCGAACCTCACTTCGCTCATGTGAGTGATGAGGGTTTAGGGTCGTCTGCAAGATCACGTTGACTGGAATCGAGTGCGTTACGGGGGAGTTGACGTGGGCCACCGGCCGACGGACTGGGACGTTCTGGACCTGGAGGGGGACCCGACCCCCGGCGATCCGGAGCGGGTGCGCAAACTCGCCCGCGAACTCCACGACTTCGCCGAGGACGTCGGCACCGCGCTGCGCCAGATCACCAACATGGCGTCCGAGGACGCGGTCCTGAAGTGGTCCGGCCGCTCCGCGAAGAAGTTCAAGGAGGAGTTCGACGGCGTCCCCGGCAACCTGCGGAAGCTGCGGACCTCCTACGACATGGCGGGCGATGCCATCGCCGCCTACTGGCCGAAACTCGAACGCGCCCAGTCCCTGGCCGACCGCGCCCTGAAGAAGGGCCGCGAGGCCCGCGCCGACCTCACCGCCGCCCAGGGCCGGCTGGACTCGGCCACCGACTGGGTCAAGACCGCCACCGCCAGGACCGACGCCTACGACAAGGCCAAGGGCCCCGAGGCCCCGGACGAGTCCAAGGTGCGTGCCGCCACCCGCAACGCCCAGCAGGCCTCCTCCGCCCGCGGCGACGCTCAGGGATCGGTCGACACCGCCCAGTCGGCCCTGGACGCCGCCAAGGCGATGGCCGCGGAGGCCAAGGAGCTGCGCGAGGACGCCGCCCGGGTCTGTCAGGACAAGCTGGAGGAAGCCTCCGACGCCGGCATCCAGAACCGCAGCTGGTGGGAGGAGATCGTCAAGTTCGTCACCGACAGCTGGGACGCGATCGTCTCCGTCTGCAAGGTCATCGTCGCCGTCGTCGGCATCATCGCGATGATCGTCGGTGGCCCGATCCTCGCCGCCATCGTGGTCGTCGCGGCAGTGGTCGTACTCGCCGACACGCTATCGAAATTCGCAAAGGGGAAAGCCAGCCTCTTCGACGTCGGCATGGCGGCCCTGGACTGCATCCCCGGCATGAAGGGCCTGACCACCGTCGCGGGAGCCGCGAAGGGCCTCAAGGGAGCGGCCAAGACCCTGCGCTCCGGCGAGCTGCGCAATGCCGTGCGCGCGGGCGGCAAGAACCTTCTCGGCAAGGCCAAGCCGGCCAAGGGCCGGTGCAAGAACGGCGACCCGATCGACATGGTCTCCGGCGAAATGCTCATGGAGCAGACCGACGTCGTACTGCCGGGTGTGCTGTCGCTCTTCCTGCAGCGCACGCATCTGTCCACCTACCGCTGGGGCCGCTGCTTCGGCGAGTCCTGGGCCTCCACGCTCGACCAGCGCCTGGAACTCGACGGTGAGGGCGCCGTCTTCGCCACCGAGGACGGGATGCTCCTGGCCTACCCCGTGCCCCGGCCCGGCCACCCCGTCATGCCCGCGGAAGGCCCGCGCTGGCCGCTGGAGTGGGACGGCACGGGCAATGGCGCGATCACCATCTCCGACCCGCGCACCGGCCTCACGCGCCGCTTCGCCCCGCCCGCGGCGAGTGCGGGACACTCCCCGGAGCACCTGGTTCTGCCCCTGCAGTCGGTCGCCGACAGGAACGGCAACGAGGTCACCTTCGAGTACGACGAGGCCGGCCTGCCGACCGCTGTACGGCACACCGGCGGCTACCACATCGCCGTCGACACCGCCGACGGCCGCGTCACCGGACTGCGCCTGCTCAGCACGGACGAAGACCCCGACGGCACCCGGATCCTGCGCTACGCGTACGACGACGACCGCAACCTCGCCGAGATCTACAACTCCTCCGGCCGGCCGTTCCGGCTCGCCTACGACGAGCACACGCGTATCACGTCCTGGACCGACCGCAACGGCTCCTGGTACCGCTTCACCTACGACGACGAGGACCGCTGCACAAGCGGCGAGGGCATCGACAACATCCTGAGCTGCACGCTCAGCTTCGACACCGACAACAACGTCACCCGGTACACGAACTCCCTCGGCCACACCACCACCTATCGCCACAACGAGCGGCTGCAGCTCGTCTCCAGCACCAACGCGCTCGGTGCTTCGCTGACCAATGAGTGGGACGACAACGACCGGCTGCTGTCCCAGACCGATGCCCTCGGCAACACGACCGGCTACACGTACGACGCTGCCGGCAACATCACGCGCATCACCCGCGCCGACGGCAGCACCGCAGAGGCCGCCTACAACGAACTCCACCGGCTCGTGCGCGCCGTCACCCCCGGCGGCCAGGTCTGGGAGCACGCCTACGACAACCGCGGCAACCTCACCGCCACCACCGACCCGTCGGGCACAGCGGTCCAGTACGCGTACGACTCCACCGGCGCCCTCGTCGCCGTGACCGACGCGGACGGCAGGACCAGCCGGGCACGGTGCGACGCCGCCGGTCTCCCGACGGAGTTCATCGACGTGCACGGGGCCGGCAGCCGGCTGATCCGCGACGCCTTCGGCCGCGCGGCCGAGTTCACCGACGCGCAAGGCCGGTCGACGGAGATGTCCTGGACCGTCGAGGGCAAGCTGTCGTGGCGTCGGCATCCGGACGGCCGCCTGGAGTCCTGGGACTGGGATGCCGAAGGCAACCTGACGGCGGAGACGGATCCGGCCGGGAACGTGCACCAGTACCTGGTAGGCCCCTTCGATCAGGTGGCGCAGCGCATCCAGCCGGACGGCACCGCGTATGCCTCCACCTACGACACCGAGCTGAATCTGCTGCGGGTGGCGGACCCCCACGGCCAGAGCTGGGAGTACACCTACGACGCCGCGAACCGGGTGATCTCGGAACGCGACTTCTCCGGCCGGGCTCTCACCTTCGAGGTGGACGCCATGGGCGGGCTGGTGTCCCGTACCAATGGTGCCGGTGAGTCCATCCGCTTCCGGCGGGACCGGCTCGGCCGCACGGTCGAGATGGCGTACGACGGGCAGACGGCGCACTTCGCGTACGACGACTTCGACAACATCGTCCGGGAGGACAACGAAGGAGTCACCGTCGAGCGCGAGTACAGCCCGCTCGGCCTTCTTCTTTCCGAGAGCGTCAACGGGCGTGTCACGCGCTACGGCTATGACACCCTCGGCCGCCGCACCAGCCGCGTGACGCCCACGGGGATCGAGTCCACCTGGTCGTACGACCCGGCCGGTCAGCCCCAGGCGCTGGAGACGGCCGGCCACCGCATCGCCTTCTCCTACGACGCGGCACACCGGGAGATCTCGCGCAGCCTCCCGGGCGACGTCACCCTGACCCATACCTGGGACGGGGCGGGCCGCCTCACTGAACAACAGGCCGGCCGCGGCGCCGGGGACGAAGCCACCCTGCTCCAGCACCGCACGTACTCCTACCGGGCCGACGGCATCCCCACCTCGGTGTCGGAGCTCGCCACCGGCACCCGCAGCTTCACGCTCGACCCGCTCGGCCGGGTGACGGACGTCGACGGCGGCAGGTGGACGGAGCGGTACACCTACGACGGCATCGGCAACATCACCCGGGCCCAGGCCCCGGGCATGGACGACGGCGACCAGGAACGCGTCCACTCCGGCACCCGGGTCCGGCGCAGTGGCCGGACCGTGTACGAGCGCGACGGTGAGGGCCGCATCGTCCGCACCGTCCGCAGGACGCTCAGCGGGCAGAAGCGGATCCGGTCGTACGCCTGGAACAGCCAGAACCAACTCGTCGGTACCGTCACGCCGGACGGCACTCAGTGGCGGTACGCGTACGATCCCGCCGGCCGCCGAATAGCGAAGCAGCGGCTCGACGAGCACGGCGGGGTCTGCGACGAAGTCCTCTTCGTCTGGGACGGAGACCGTCTCATCGAGCAGACCACGCGCGCAGGCCACACCACTTCGTGGGACTACTCGCCGGGAACCCACTTTCCGCTGGCGCAGCTCGACCACCACTCCAGTGGCAACGATCCCGAGCTCGACGCCGAATTCCACGCCATCGTCGCGGATATTTCGGGAACACCCTCGGAACTCATTTCCGCTACCGGCGAGGTGGCCTGGCAGCATCGCGCAACACTCTGGGGCGCCCCGCTGCCGGAGACATTGCAGGAGAACGTCTCAGCAGACGGAGTCGACTGCCCGCTTCGATTCCCCGGCCAGTACGCGGATGCGGAAACGGGCTGGCATTACAACTACCAGCGTCATTACGACCCCCGGACCGCGCAGTACACCTCGCCGGACCCACTCGGCCTGGCCCCCGGCGCGAACGATTCCGCCTATGTCGCCAATCCGTACAGCTGGATCGATCCCCTCGGGCTGGCCTGGCAGGATCCGAACAACGGCATGCGCTTCGGCCGGGATCCGAGCCTCCCCCCGGGCCCCCGCCAGTACACGCGCGAGAACCAGTACCCTGGCGGGTACCGTCAGTCCACTCACGATCACATGACCCGGCACTACACCGATGAAGGCCGCGCCCAGGGAAGGGCACCGCTGGATGCCAGTGGGAACCGTATCCCCCGGGATCAGCTGACTTGGTACAACGGCCGGGACGAGGTGATCTGGAATCCGCGAGCCAACAATTCGAGGCCATTCCACCGGACCGTCACCTACGAGCACCGAGACCCCGTGGTGGACCACTGGAACCAGAACGGCAGGTTCACCGACCGCGCCACCCGGAACAATTTCTACAACGACGTGAGTCACATGGAACCGATGCACTGGAGCGAAAATTCCAGCGGTGGCGCACGCATGAATACCACGTACATCCAGCAAGTCGGGAACGGATATTCGTGCAGCTGAGGCTGCCGAACACGGAGACACTATGGATATTCGAGAGACAGTTGGCAGCTTCCGCAATTCGACGCCCCTCCCCGGACTGGAGGACGCCTGGCACTGGTCTCCCGCTCCCGGCCTCGACTTCGCCGGAGCCCTCTCCTCCGACCTCAAGCGGCTGCTCCAGCTGAGCGCCCGCGACAGCTACGACGAGGGGCTGGCCACCGCGGTCCTGCGGTTCGCCCGGTCGCACGAAGAAGAGCTTTTCTCCGACAACCCCTACCTCGGCGCCACGGGCGGATTCACGCCCCCCGACGGCTATGCGTTCGATACCGTCGTGGCCCTGCGGCCCGAGGTGCACCGGCACTACAAGATCGACCAGCCGTCCCTCGCCCCGCTCGTCACCCTGGCCTTCCCGGCGTATTCGTGCGAGTTCTCCGGCAAGGAGGACCTAACGGAGGCGGAGACGCGTTACCGCATGGTGCGGTTGAACCACTTCGACCGGCAGCCGCAGCCGTTCCTCAAAATGCGCTTCATCAACACGAAGACGCGCGCCAGGAGCACGGGCACCGACCGTGGATTCGCAGAACCCGAGGTGCTGTTCCGAGAGCTGCGCGACATGGAGGGCGGCTACGAGAGCATCGTCGAGTTCGAGAACCGGCACGGCAGGGCCTGGCGCGTGATGTGGTACGACGGCTGGCACATCGCCGACTGGACCACACAATCCGGCGAGCCCCAGGAAATCGGCCTCGACGAACTCCTTGCGTTCAGCCAGGCGCGCTTGACCGAGTAGGGAGCGGGATGCGGCTGAACCTCAACCCGCCCACCGGTGCCGGCCCGTTGCGCTTCGGCATGCCGATCGCCGAGGCCACGGACGTTGCTTCCGCGTGGGATGACGTCAAGGTGGGTGAACCCGCCCCAGGAGGGGAGATCTCGCGCTGCTGTCCTCCCGCGAAACGAGCCGCGAGGTGCCACTCGGCCCGCACGACGATCTGCCCGTCCACGTCCACTACGCTCTCGCGGCGCCCAGTGGTTATTTCGACTGACGTGGCCGACGGCCGATCGCTTCAGCGGTGAGCGGCGAAACAGGCCGCAGCCGGAGAGCGGCCAGTGCCGTGAGTACGAGGACGGCGGCCTCCTGGGTCGTGGCGCGGGCGAACGCCGCGTCCGCGCCCCCGGTCGCCAGGACCAGCCCCACGGCCGTCAGCACGGCCGTCCAGGCCGCTGCCCGCGCCCGGGGCCGGGCCCGACTGGATCGCGGGGGCTGTCGGCTCCGCGACCGAGCATCCGGTTCGCTGGAACACGCCTGAGCGCTGCCGTGCGGGGCGGTTTCCTCGAACGCTCGCTCACCGCTCCTCGAACACCGCTCGCCGAGGGCGAAGGGTGCCCTCGGGCGGCGGCCGGCGCTCCGATCGTCCTCACAGGTCAGATCGATTTTGCTGTGGTGGGGCGGGTGGGACTCGAACCCACGGCCGACGGATTATGAGTCCGCTGCTCTAACCGGCTGAGCTACCGCCCCCGTCACGGCGCGCCGCGCACATTTGTGCGCGCCGTCTGCCGCAGCATAGCCGCTCATACGATCTGCTGCCCGTGCGGGTGGGTGTCGAGCGTGGAGCGGATCACTGCGTGCGATCGTGAAGACTGCGATCACCCACCGTTCGGTTCCACCCAGAGCATCACTCTTTGGAGTGGTCCGGGTGTTCGATTCCTGGCGGGGCCCACGACGGCCGCGCCGGACGCGGAACCGGACACGAAAAAGGACCCCTCGCGGGGTCCTCTTCCACCTGCTCCCCCGACTGGACTCGAACCAGTAACCCTCCGGTTAACAGCCGAATGCTCTGCCAATTGAGCTACAGGGGACTGCGCTCCCGCGACTGGACTCGAACCAGTAACCTGCCGGTTAACAGCCGGCTGCTCTGCCAATTGAGCTACGCGGGATTGCTCTCTGTGCCTCGAATGCACTCCGCTCCGGGCTCCCGGACGGCGTGCGCTCGCTGCGACACATACATTAGCGCAAGCAGGGGGGTGCTTCGCCAATCGGTATGGCCACGGGTGATCAGCGGGCCCGCGGGTAGACGGAGCACAGCCCGGCGACTCACCGCTTCGACGGCGGGTACCGGAGAGCGGGAACGACCAGACAGAAGGGTGGAGCGATGCGCTACCGGCTCACGTTCATCGCGGGACTGGCCATCGGATACGTGCTCGGCACGCGGGCCGGGCGGGAGCGGTACGAACAGCTGCGCAAGAGCGCCCAGAGGGTCGCGCAGAACCCCGCCGTCCGCAACACCGCCGAGTCCGCCGCGCAGACCGGCCGGGAGGCCGCGACCAAGGCGTACGACGCGGTGTCGGCCAAGGTCGGCGACAAGATGCCGAACTCCGTGACGGACCGGGTGCGTTCGCTGCGCGAGCAGCGTCCGGGCGCGGAGGACGACTGGGGTACCAGCAACACCTGACCCGCACCGCCGGAGGACACCCGGCCGGACCCGCCGGTCTCCCCGGGCCGCCGCCGCGCGGCCCGGGGAGACCGCTTTCCGTACCGGCCCCGCGATGCGGCATCATCAGGCCCCATGGGGATAGTCGCCGGGTTGGACAGCTCGTCCGAAAGCACACGCATCGTCGTCTGTGACACCGAGAGTGGTGCCGTCGTCAGGCAGGGGTACGCCCCGCATCCTGACGGGAAGGGACCCGATGTCGATCCGCAGACGTGGCTGATGTCACTCGGCGAGGCGGCCGCCGACGGGCTCCTGGAGGGAGTCCAGGCCATCGGCGTCTCGGCCCAGCAGCACGGTCTGCTGCCGCTGGACGGCGACGGCTCCCTCGTGCGCCCCGCCCTCATGGGCAACGACAAGCGGGCGCAGAGCGCGGCGGCCGACCTGATCGACGCGCTCGGCGGGCGCTCGGCATGGGCGCAGGACGTGGGCTCGGTGCCGCACGCCGCGCAGCCGGTGGCGAAGCTGCGCTGGCTGGCGCGGAACGAGCCCGAGAACGCCGCCCGCGTCGCCGAGATCATGCAGCCGCACGACTGGCTGGTCTGGCAGCTGCTGGGACGCCCCGCGCGGCGCACCACGGACCGCAGCGGCGCCTCGGGCACCGGCTTCTGGTCGGCGGCGAGCGGTACGTACCGCCCGGACCTGGTCGAGCTGGCGCTCGGGCACCAGGTGCGGCTCCCCGAGGTGCTCGGCCCGGCCGACGCGGCCGGGGTGACGCCCGAGGGCCTGCTGATCTCCGCCGGTACGGGCGAGACGATGTCGGCGGCCTTCGGGCTGGGCGTCGGCATCGGTGACGCGGTGGTGTCGCTGGGCGCCTCCGGCTCGGTCTTCGGCATCCACCACGAGGCGCTGGCGGACTCGACGGGCACGATCACGTCCTTCGCTGACGCGACGGGGATGCATCTGCCGGTCGTGCACATCACCAACGCCGTACGCGTGCTGCGCGGCATGGCGGACGCGCTCAGCACGGACCTGGAGGGGCTGTCGGACCTGGCGCTGAAGTCGACGCCCGGCGCCTACGGGATGGTGCTGCTGCCGTACCTGGAGGGCGAGCGCACCCCGTACCTGCCGCACACCGCGGGCTCGCTGCACGGGCTGCGCCGGGAGAGCATGAAGCCCGAGCACATGGCGCGGGCCGCCGTCGAAGGCATGCTGTGCGGGCTCGCGGACGCGCTGGACGTGCTGCGCGGCAGAGGCGTACAGGTACGGCGGGTGTTCCTGCTGGGCGCCGCCGCCGAGCTGGGCGTCGTCCAGGCCGCGGCCCCCGCGCTGCTGGGCGCGCAGGTCGTGGTGCCGCAGCCGGCGGACTACGCGGCGCTGGGCGCGGCCCGGCAGGCGGCGTGGGCGCTGGGTCTCGCGCACGGGACGCACACGGCGCAGGAGCCGCCGGCCTGGCCGGCCGCCGCCTGCCAGGTGTTCGAGCCGGGCGAGGAGCTGGCCGTGGGCCAGGCGGTGCGGCAGCAGTACGCGACGGTGCGGGACGAGACGTACCCGGGGGCCTTCGAGGCGGCCTCGGCGGACTGAGCCGCCGCGGGGCGCGGCGTCAGTCCAGGTAGCCGCGGAGCTGGTCGGCGAAGGCGTGGTCGCGGAGCTTGTTGAGGGTCTTGGACTCGATCTGGCGGATCCGTTCGCGGGTGACGCCGAAGATCCGGCCGATCTCCTCAAGGGTCCGCGGCCGGCCGTCGACCAGGCCGTAGCGGAGCTGGACGACCTTGCGCTCGCGTTCGCCGAGGGTCGAGAGCACCGCTTCCAGGTGCTCGCGCAGCAGGAGGAAGGCGGCGGACTCCACGGGGGAAGCGGCGTCGCCGTCCTCGATGAGGTCGCCGAGCGCGACGTCGTCCTCCTCGCCGACCGGGGCGTGCAGCGAGACCGGCTCCTGGGCCAGCCGCAGTACCTCGCTGACGCGCTCCTCGGGCAGTTCCAGGTGGGCGGCGACCTCCTGGGGCGTGGGTTCGTACCCGCGCTCCTGGAGCATGCGGCGCTGGACCCGTACGACCCGGTTGATCAGTTCGACGACGTGGACCGGGACGCGGATGGTGCGGGCCTGGTCGGCGAGGGCGCGGGACATCGCCTGCCGGATCCACCACGTCGCGTACGTGGAGAATTTGTAGCCGCGCGCGTAGTCGAACTTCTCGACCGCGCGGATCAGGCCGAGGTTCCCCTCCTGCACGAGGTCCAGCATGGTCAGGCCGCGGCCGACGTAGCGCTTGGCGACCGACACGACCAGGCGGAGATTGGCCTCGATCAGGCGGCGCTTGGCCATCCGGCCCAGCACCACCAGCTTGTCGAGGTCGACGGCGAGCTGGGAGTCGAGGTCGGGGGTGTTGCCGAGCTTCGCCTCGGCGAACAGGCCGGCCTCGACCCGGCGGGCCAGCTCGACCTCCTCGGCGGCCGTGAGCAGCGGGATCCGGCCGATCTCCCGGAGGTACTGGCGGAAGAGGTCGGAGGAGGGGCCGGCCGCGTCGGGCCTGGAGGGTGGCTCGGCCGGCGTCTCGGGTGCCGGGTCCGGCTCGTCGGCCAGCATCTCGGGGGCGGGCGGCTCGGCCTGCTGGGGCACGGTGGCGGCCGCTGCGGCCGGCGCGTCGGCGAGGCTCGGGGTCTGCACGGGGGCGACCTCCAGGGTGATCGCTGCTGAGGCGGCACAAAGGTCGGGTACGGCTGCGGCCGAGCCGCCGTCCGTCCCGTACATCAAGAGCGGGTTCGCGTCGGACTCCGGGTCGTTGCGTCCGGATCCGCCGCGCTCCGAGGACTCAGGCACCGTTTCTCAGTGTGGAGTACGACACACTCCCGCCACGAGGGGCGTGCGACGACTTTTTGCATTCAGTGGGTGACCGGGCGGTTACTCGGACGATCCGGGCCCGCCGCAGGGGCGTGCGGGACGCCGGAGGGCGTCGGAGGCGGCGGCGCGGGCCGTCAGAGCGCCGCGGCGCCGCGCTCCCGGAGGGACTGGGCGTACTGCTCCAGGACCCACAGCTCGTGCTGGAGGGCGGTGTAGGCGTCGTCGCCGGACCGGGGGTCGTGGCGCTGGAGCGCGCCGTGGATCTCGGCGCAGCGCTGCCGTACGGCGGCGAGCCGTACGGCGACGAGCTGCACGCCCGCGTACAGCTCGTCGGGGTCCCTACGGGTGTGCAGGGGCTCGACGGCCAGCTCCGTGACCATCGAGCGCACCGTGTCGTCGGGCGCGGCCTCCCGGACGCGGGTGAGGAAGCCGGCGTCCGCCGCTGCCGTGCCGCCGGCGTCCTCGATGCAGCGGCGCACGACGGCGTACGGCGGGGCGGTGAACTCGTCGACGCCGTACGCGTCGAAGGTCGGCGCGACCAGGTCGGGGCGCTGCAGGGCAAGCTTGAGCAGCTCCCGTTCGACGCGGTGCGCGGGGCTGCGGAGGTTCAGCGCGGGGCCGCGGGGGGCCGCGGGCGCCGCGGGCTGCGCCGGCTCGGCGCCGCGCCGCTGCGGCCTGCCCTGGTCACGCGCCTCCCGCGGGTCCCGGCCGCGCTCGCGGGCCCACCGGGCCAGCTGGGAGACGCGGCGGACCACGAACTGGGTGTCCAGGATGCCGAGCAGCCCGGCCAGCTGGACGGCGGTCTCGTGCTGGATCGAGCTGTTCTTGATGTTGGCGACGATGGGCGCGGCCTCGTCCAGCGCCGCGGCCCGGCCGACCGGGGTGGCGAGGTTGTGCCGGGCGACGAGCTGGCGCAGGGCGAACTCGAAGAGCGGGGTACGGGACTCGACCAGGTCGGCGACGGCCTCGTCGCCCCTGGCGAGCCGCAGGTCGCAGGGGTCCATGCCGCCGGGGGTGATCGCGATGGAGGTCTCGGCCGCGAACTTCTGGTCGTCCTCGAACGCCCGCAGCGCCGCCTTCTGGCCCGCCGCGTCGCCGTCGAAGGTGAAGACCACCTCGGAGCCGCTGTTGTCCATCAGGAGCCGGCGGAGGATCTTGATGTGGCCCTCGCCGAAGGACGTGCCGCAGGTGGCGATGGCGCTGCGGACGCCCGCGAGGTGGCAGGCCATGACGTCGGTGTAGCCCTCGACCACGACCGCGCGGTTCCCCTTGGCGATCTCCTTCTTGGCCAGGTCGATGCCGTACAGCACGTGGGACTTGCGGTAGATCGGCGTCTCGGGGGTGTTGAGGTACTTCGGGCCGTTGTCGTCGTCCCGGAGCTTGCGCGCGCCGAAGCCGACGACCTCGCCGGCGATGTCGCGGATGGGCCACATCAGTCGGCCGCGGAAGCGGTCGATGGGGCCGCGGCGGCCGTCCTGGGAGAGGCCGGAGAGGATCAGCTCCTTGTCGGTGAAGCCGCGGCCGCGCAGGAAGCGGGTGAGGTGGTCCCAGCCGGCCGGGCTGTAGCCGACGCCGAAATGCTGGGCCGCCGCCTGGTCGAAGCCGCGCTCGGCGAGGAATTTCCGGCCGATCTCGGCCTCGGGGCCGTCCAGCTGGTCGACGTAGAACTGCGCGGCGATCTTGTGGGCCTCGACCAGCCGGGTCCGCTCGCCCTGCTGCCGTCCCGGGGCGTACCCGCCCTCTTCGTACCGCAGGGTGATGCCTGCCTGGGAGGCCAGGCGCTCGATGGTCTCTGCGAAGGAGAGGTGGTCGACCTTCATGACGAAGTCGACGGTGTCGCCGCCCTCCTGGCAGCCGAAGCAGTGGTACAGCCCCTTGGCCGGGCTGACGTGGAACGAGGGGGACTTTTCGTCGTGGAAGGGGCAGAGCCCCTTCAGATTGCCGCCGCCGGCATTGCGGAGCTGGAGGTACTCGGACACGACGGCGTCGATCGGGACCGCGTCCCGCACCGCCCGCACGTCGTCATCGTTGATCCTGCCTGCCACGCGAGAATTCTACGGGGGACCACCGACAACTCCCGGGTCCGCTCCCCCGCCGGTCCCGTCCTGCCCCCTCGCTCCTCAGCCGGCAGCGGTGATCTTCAGGACGAAGCGGTGATGCGCGCCACTCGGAGCGATCTCGAACGTCTCGCCGTCCGTGGTGAAGCCCATCCGCTCGTAGAAGCCGCGCGCGACGACGCGCCCGTTGCACCACAGGTACGCCGCTCCGCGCCGCGCCGCCTCCTCGATGCCGGCGCGCAGCACGGCGGCCCCGAAGCCGCGCCCGCGGACCTCGGGCGCGCTGGCCATGCCGCGGAAGCGGTACGCGGGGACGTCCTCCTCGCCCGGCACGGGGTCGGGGAAGAAGGTCGCGCAGGCCGCCGCGGTGTCCCCGTCGTACGCGGCCATGTGGAAGACGCCGGGGTCGGAGTCCTCCGGGTACACGGCGGCGTCGGCGGGCAGCCCGGGGCGGAGGACCGACCGGCGGAGATCGAAGATCTCCGCCACCGGGGCGGGCGCGGTGCGGATCTGCATGCCCGCACGCTACGACAGGAACGTCTCCAGCGGCACCGTCGGATCGGCCAGCGCCTCCGCGTCCAGGGCGCGCCCGGAGCGGATCATGGCCTGGAGCGGCTCGGTGACGTCCCACACGTTGACGTTCATCGCGGCGAGCAGCCGGCCGCCGCCGTCCAGCCAGAAGGCGATGAACTCGCGCTTGCCGACGTCGCCGCGGAGCACGACCTGCTCGTAGGAGCCGGGCGGCGCGTATCCGGAGTACTCCAGGCCGACGTCGTACTGGTCGGAGAAGAAGTACGGGATGCGGTCGTAGGAGACCTCCTGGCCGAGCATGGCGCGGGCCGCTGCGGGGCCGCCGTTGAGCGCGTTGGCCCAGTGCTCGACGCGCAGCCGGGTGTCCAGGACCGGGTGGGCGGCCGCCGCCACGTCACCCGCCGCGAAGATGTGCGGGTCGGAGGTGCGCAGCGAGGCGTCCACGACGATGCCGCCGCCCTCGGCACGGTCCACGAGGGCCAGCCCAGCCTGCTCGGCGAGGGCGGTGCGGGGCGCGGCGCCGATGGCGGCGAGCACGTCGTGCGCCGGGTGCTCCTCGCCGTCGTCGGTCTGCGCTGCCAGCACGACGCCGCCCTGGCCGGTGATCTCGGTGAGCGTGGCGCCGAAGTGGAAGCGGACGCCGTGCTCGCGGTGCAGCTCGGTGAAGAGCCCGCCGATCTCGGGGCCGAGCACGCCGTGCAGCGGGGTCGGCGAGGGCTCGACGATGGTGACCTCGGCGCCGTAGGAGCGGGCGGCCGCGGCGACCTCCAGGCCGATCCAGCCGGCACCCGCGATGACGAGGTGGCCGTTGTCGCGGCCGAGGGAGGCCAGCACGCCGCGCAGCCGTTCGGCGTGCGCGAGGCGGCGCAGGTGGTGGACGCCGGCCAGGTCGGTGCCGGGGATGTCCAGGCGGCGCGGCTCGGCGCCGGTGGCCAGGAGCAGCTTGTCGTACGCGATGAGGGTGCCGTCACCGAGGCGTACCGTGCGGGCGACCGGGTCCAGGGCCACGGCGGGCTGGCCGAGGTGCAGCTCGATGTCGCTCTGCGCGTACCAGGCCGGCTCGTGCACGAAGACGCTGTCCCGCTCGGCCTTGCCGATCAGGAAGTCCTTGGAGAGCGGCGGCCGTTCGTACGGGTGGTCGCGCTCGTCACAGATGAGGATCACCCGGCCGCTGAACCCCTCCGACCGGAGGGTCTCGGCCGCCTTCGCCCCGGCCAGGCCACCGCCGACGATGACGAACGTCTGGTGTGCGTCGACCACTTGCTTCCTCCTCGCTGCGGCGCAGTGCGTCTGCGCCTTGAACGCCCCCCGTTCGGCCCCCGTTGACACCCCGTTCGAAAAAGCCATACCCCCGTTCGGGCTCTCAGCACCGCCGGGCTTCGAGCGTCCCGCACAGAGCGTGATGGGGGAAGAGGGCAGGCCCTTGATGCGTCACCCTTAGTTGTCACGCGCGGGCGGACGATCCGCCGGTGCGTGGCCCCTGGGGCGGGTGAGGCGGGCGTGCAGGGTGCGCGCCGAAGCGTCCGTGAGAGCCGCGATCTGGTCGATCACGGCCCGCATCCGGGCGGTGTCGTCCCCGGCCGCGTCGAACAGCGACCGGAACTGCGGGTCGAGGCCGTCCGGCGCACGGGTGAGAAGCGCCTCGGCCAGCTCGGCGATGATCACCCGCTGTTCGGCGCGCAGCGCCTCCTGGTCGGGGCGCTGCATCACATAGCGGTCGGCGACCGCCTTCAGCACGGCGCACTCCAGGCGGGCCTCTTCGGGGACGACCAGCTGGGCCCGGTAGCGCGTGAGCCGCCCGTCTCCGTACTCGTCACGGGTGGCGGTCTCGGCGGCCAGGCAGAACCGGCCGATCAGCTGGCTGGTGGCGTCCTTCAGGCGGGCCTGGGCGACCGCGGAGCCGTCGTAGCCGTGCGGCCACCACTCCTGGTCCAGCAGCCGGTCCAGGGCGGCGCCCAGCTCCGCGTCGCCGGCGCCGGGCGCGTACCGGTCGGCGGCCACCGCGAAGATCTCGGCGCGCTCGGGGTCCGCGTACAGGACGGCCGGATCCAGGTGCCCGGCGTGCAGCCCGTCCTCCACGTCGTGCACCGAGTAGGCCACGTCGTCCGACCAGTCCATGACCTGCGCCTCGAAACTGCGCGCGCCTTCGGGGGCGCCCTGCCGCAGCCACCTGAAGACGGGCAGGTCGTCGGCGTACACCCCGAACTTCGTCGAGCGCGGGTCCTCGGGGTGGCCGCCGCGCCGCCAGGGGTACTTGGTCGCCGCGTCCAGGGCGGCGCGGGTGAGATTGAGCCCGACGCTGACGACGCGGCCGTCGTCGGCGGTGACGAACCGTTTCGGTTCGAGCCGGGCGAGGAGCCTGAGGGACTGCGCGTTGCCCTCGAAGCCCCCGCACGCCTCGGCCACTTCGTTCAGGGCCTGCTCACCGTTGTGCCCGAAGGGCGGGTGGCCCAGGTCGTGCGCCAGGCACGCGGTCTCCACCAGGTCCGGGTCACAGCCGAGCGCGGCCCCCAGCTCCCGCCCCACCTGCGCGCACTCCAGGGAGTGCGTGAGCCGGGTCCGTGGCGTGGCGTCCCAGGCGTGCGGCCGGTCCGCACCGGACGCGGCGTCCCCCGGAGTGACGACCTGGGTCTTGCCGGCCAGCCGGCGCAGCGCGGCGGAGTGCAGCACGCGCGCGCGGTCCCGCTGGAAGGCCGTGCGGCCCGGCCGCTTGTCCGGCTCGGGCACCCAGCGCTCGGCGTCGGCGGGCGTGTAGCCGGTGTACGCGGGCAGCACCGGCGCCGCCGGATCCGTGGGACTCGGCGGCGCGTCGGGGTGCGCGTCGTACGGGGGACGCGGCGCACCGGGGCGCGCGTCGGGGTGCGGCGCCCGGTCGGGGCGCGCTGCGGCGTGCGGCACCGGACCGGCGCCGTCCTCGTGCGGCGGACGGCCGGTGGGCTGAAAGGGCGTACCCGTCATACCGCGACGGTAGCCGCACCGGCCCCCTCTCGGTCGGAACCGGTACGCGAGCGGAGCGCCTGGTCGTAACGGTGCAGGACGAGACGGGCGAGGGCCGGGTGGTCGCCGAGGGGCGCCGCAGCGGCCTCCAGCGCGGCGGCGGAGGCGGTGGCGAAGCGGCCGGGCGCGGTGAAGTACGAAGCCAGGACGGGCCGCAGTCCACGGGTGCGCAGGCCGGCGGCGGCCTCCTCGACGGTGGCCCCGGCGCCCGCCGCGTAACCGGGTACGACGGGTGCGCCGCCCAGCCGGGCGGACAGCAGGCGGGCGGTGTGGGCGGTGTCCGCGGCGGAGTCCGGGTCGCGGGAGCCGGCCGCCGCCAGGACTATCCCCGTGCCCGGCGCCTCGGGCCGGGTGCCGGCCTCCGTGAGCCGCTCGTGCAGCGCCTCGGCGAGCAGCGAGTGCGGGCCGAGCGCCCCGGCGACGCGGGTCCGGAGGTGGGGCGCCGCGGCGGCCGTCGCGGGTATGTCGTACTTGAGGTGGTAGCCGCGGCCCAGCAGGAGCGGGACGAGCACGGCGTCGCCGTCCAGGCCGGCCAGCACGTCGGGCAGCAACGGCGCGTTCAGTTCGATGTGGCCGAGACGCACCGGCAGTCCGGGGCGGTGCTCCCGTATCCGGTCCAGCAGGGCGGTGACGGTCTCCAGGGCGCGGGGGTCACGGCTGCCGTGTGCGACCGCGACGAGTGTCGGCGTCCCGGCGGCGCCGCTGCCGCCGGGCAGGGTGCGGCGGCTGTGGAGTCTGACCCGGCTGAGCTGCGTGCTGAGCTGTGCGGTGATCTCTGTCATGAGCTGCGCCGTACTGTCGAAGGGAACCGAAGCGGGAAGGTGCGCTTGCGACGCCGTCATGAAGGAACCCTGGCAGCGGAGAGTTGCCGGGGCGTTGCGCAGGGGTGACGAGTCGTTTCTCCGCCCTCACGCGGCCGGCCGCTCACCGGGGAGGGCACCGTGCCGGGCGCGTAACACCGTGGCGCGGCTCCGGAAACGCGCGCGGTGCACGGTAACCGCATGAAAGCCGACGTCACGACCGGCACGGTCGACACGCACTGCCCGTACTGCTCCCTGCAGTGCGGGATGTCGCTGCGCCCCGGGGAGGGCGGGGTCCGGGTGGTCGAGCGCCCGGCGTTCCCCGTGAACCGCGGCGCGCTGTGCGGCAAGGGCCGTACCGCGGCGGAGGTGCTGGACCACCGGGTGCGGCTGACCGAGCCGCTGGTCAGGGACGGCGCGGAGCTGCGCCCCGCCACCTGGGACGAGGCGCTGGACCGCGTGGCGGCGGGGCTGGGCCGGACCCGCGAGGCCCACGGGAACGACGCGGTCGGTGTCTTCGGGGGCGGCGGGCTGACCAACGAGAAGGCGTACGCGCTGGGCAAGTTCGCGCGGGTGGCGCTCGGCACCTCGCAGATCGACTACAACGGCCGGTTCTGCATGTCCTCGGCCGCCGCCGCGCACGGACGCGCTTTCGGGCTGGACCGCGGCATGCCGTTCCCGCTGGCGGACGTGGCGCGCACCGGGTGCGTGATCCTGGTGGGCTCCAACCTCGCCGAGACCATGCCGCCCGCGCTGCGCTACCTCACCGAACTCCGGGAGAACGGCGGGAAGCTGATCGTCGTCGACCCGCGCCGCACGAAGACCGCCGAGGCCGCCGACCTGCACCTCGCGCCGCGCCCCGGCACGGACCTCGCGCTGGCCCTCGGGCTGCTCCACCTCGTCGTCGCGCAGGGCCGTACGGACGAGGAGTTCATCGCGGCCCGCACCACCGGCTGGCCCGAGGCGCGGGCCGCCGCGATGGCGCACTGGCCGGAGCTGGTGGAGCGGATCACCGGAGTGCCGGTGCCGCAACTCCGTACGGCCGTCTCGATGTTCTGCGACGCCGCGTCCTCGATGGTGCTCACCGCGCGCGGCCCCGAACAGCAGGCGAAGGGCACCGACACGGTGGGCGCGTGGATCAACCTGTGCCTGGCCACGGGGCGGGCCGGCCGGGAACTGTCCGGGTACGGCTGCCTGACCGGCCAGGGGAACGGCCAGGGCGGCCGCGAGCACGGCCAGAAGGCCGACCAGCTGCCCGGCTACCGCAAGCTCGACGATCCGGCGGCCAGGGAGCACGTCGCGGCCGTCTGGGGCGTCCCGGCGGACAGCCTGCCGGGTCCGGGGCGCAGCGCGTACGAGCTGCTGGACGCGCTCGGCACGGACGTCCGCGCGCTGCTCCTGATGGGGTCCAACCCGGTCGTCTCCGCGCCGCGCGCCGCGCACGTCGAGGAGCGCATCCGTGCGCTGGACTTCCTGGCCGTCGCGGACGTCGTCCTCTCCGAGACGGCCGCGCTCGCCGACGTCGTCCTGCCGGTGACGCAGTGGGCCGAGGAGACCGGCACCACGACGAACCTGGAGGGCCGCGTGCTGCTGCGCCGCCGGGCCGTGGACCCGCCGCCCGGCGTCCGCACGGACCTGGCGGTGCTGGGCGGGCTGGCGGCGCGCCTGGGCCACGAGAAGGGCTTCCCCGCCGACCCCGAGGAGGTCTTCGCCGAACTCCGCCGGGCCTCGGCCGGCGGCCCGGCGGACTACTCCGGGATCAGCTACCGGCGCATCGCGGCCGAGGACGGCGTCTTCTGGCCGTGCCCCGACGAGGCGCACCCCGGCACCCCGCGGCTCTTCCTCGACCGGTTCGCCACCCCGGACGGCCGGGCGCGCTTCGTGCCGGTCTCGCACCGCGCCGCCGCGGAGGAGGCCGACGCGGAGTACCCGGTGCTGCTGACGACCGGCCGGGTGCTGGCGCAGTACCAGTCGGGCGCGCAGACCCGGCGGGTCGCCGAGCTGAACGCGGCGGCCCCCGGCCCCTTCGTGCAGCTCCACCCGCGCCTGGCGGAGCGGTACGGCATCGCCGAGGGCGACCGGGTCGCGGTGGAGTCGCGGCGCGGGCGGGCCGTGGCACCGGCCCGCCTCAGCACCGGCATCCGTACCGACACGGTCTTCATGCCGTTCCACTGGCCGGGCGAGGGCCGCGCCAACACCCTCACCAACCCCGCCCTCGACCCCACCTCCCGGATGCCGGAGTTCAAGGTCTGCGCGGTCCGGCTGACCCCGCTGGGCCCGTAGCGGGCGCGGGTTCAGGCGCTGCGGTGGGCGTCGACCTCCTTCAGGTACGCCGTGCGCGTCTCCTCGTCCAGGAAGGACGCCTGGAAGGAGTTCCGGGCCAGCAGGCGCAGGGTGCCCTCGTCGAGGCCCAGCGCCTCTCCCACGGCGGTGAAGTTGTCGTGCGCGTAGCCGCCGAAGTAGGCCGGGTCGTCGGAGTTGACAGTCACCAGCAGGCCGGCGTCCAGCATGGCCGGCAGCGGGTGCTCGGCCAGGTCGTCGATGACCCGCAGCCGGACGTTGGAGAGCGGGCAGACCGTGAGCGGCACCTGCTCGGCGGCCAGCCGCGCCACCAGCTCCGGGTCCTCCAGGGACCGCACGCCGTGGTCTACGCGGTCCACGCCGAGCACGTCCAGCGCCTCCCACACGTACGCGGGCGGGCCCTCCTCACCGGCGTGCGCCACGCACTTGAGCCCGGCCTCCCGCGCGAGCGCGTACACCTCGCGGAACTTCGACGGCGGGTTGCCGACCTCGGCGGAGTCCAGGCCGACGGCGGTGATCCGGTCCAGGTACGGGCGGGCCGCCTCGAACGTCTCCAGGGCCGACTCCGCGCTCTCGTCCCGCAGGAAGCACATGATGAGGCGGGTGGTGATGCCGTAGGTCTCCTGAGCGGCGTCCAGGGCGCGGCCCAGGCCCTCGATGACGGTGCCGATCGGCACGCCGCGCGCGGTGTGGGCCTGCGGGTCGAAGAAAATCTCCGCGTGCCGCACGCCCTGCTCCTTCGCCCGCGCGAGGTAGGCGTGCGCCAGGTCGGCGAAGTCCTCCTCGGTGCGCAGCACGGCCATCAGCGCGTAGTACAGGTTCAGGAAGGACTGCAGGTCGCTGAAGGAGTAGGCGCGGCGCAGCTCCTCCTCGGAGGCGTACGGCAGCTCGATGCCGTTGCGCGCGGCGAGCGCGAACGCCAGCTCGGGCTCCAGCGTGCCCTCGATGTGCAGGTGCAGCTCGGCCTTGGGGACCGGGGGGTGGGGGGTGTTCATGGTCGGCTCAGGCACCTTCCTGTGCGGCGGCGAAGGCGCGGCCTTCGTTGGCGGCGACGCCGGGGCCCACGGGGCCGGCGGCACGTCGGCCGGTGGCGAGCCAGTCGCCACCGGGGATCGGGGTGCCGGCGGCGCGGAGGCGGCCGGCCAGGGGTTCGGCGGCTAGGTAGACCCAGGCGCCGACCGTGGTGCCGTCCGGGAGGACGGCGTCGCAGGCGACCCGGTCGTAGTCGTTGTCCGGCGCGCCGGGCGTGTAGCCCTCCAGCCGGTCCAGGACCGCCAGGACCTCTTCGTACGCCGCCTCGTGGGGCGTGACGACATGGCCGTGCACCACCGCCCCGTCGGGTCCCTGGACGGCGTACGGATAGCCGGGCCCGTCGTACAGCAGCGCCCCGTGGACCGTCGCCGGCTGCTCGGCGGCGGTACGGCCGCGCAGGGCCCAGGCGTGATTGGCCTCCCCCGGTCGCAGCGTTCCGTAGACGAAGAAGGGCAGCCGCTCGTGCTCGGCGGGCCGGTCGTTCATGGGTCGGTTCTCCTCTTTGTGCGTTCTTCCCGCTTGCAACCATGCCAGGCCGCGGCGCGTCGCTGTCCGGTAGGTCGGACAACTGTCCGGAGAGCGACGGAACGGGGGCGTCATGGGAGTGCGGGCGAACGGCCTGGTGCGGCGAGTGGCGGGGTGGCTGCGCCCGCCACGTACGCCCCGTGGACGGCGGCGCGCAACGCAAACTGCCATGGCCCTCTGCGTACTCGCGCTGCTGCCCGCGACGTGGCTGCGGCTGACGACCGGTGACCGGGTGCGGACCGTGGCCGACGTACCGGCGGCGCCGGTGGCGGTCGTCTTCGGCGCGGGTCTGTGGGACGGCGAGCCGTCCCCATACCTCGCGCACCGGCTGGACACGGCGGCCACGCTGTACGACGCGGGCCGGGTTCGGGCGATCCTGGTGACCGGCGACAACAGCACCCACGACTACGACGAGCCGGACGCCATGCGCCGGTACCTGACCGCGCGCGGGGTGCCGCCACGCAAGATCGTCAGCGACTACGCGGGTTTCGGCACCTGGGACTCGTGCAGCCGCGCCCGCCGCGTCTTCGGGGTCGACCGGGCGGTCCTAGTCAGCCAGGGGTTCCACGTCCGGCGGGCGCTGGCGCTCTGCGGGGCGGCCGGGATCGACGTGTACGGCGTCGGTGCCACCGACCCGCACGACGTGACCTGGTACTACGGCGCCACCCGGGAGATCCTCGCGGCCGGCAAGGCGGCCGCCGACGCGGCGCTGCGCCCCGACCCGCACTTCCTCGGCCCGCGGGAGGACGGGGTGGCGCGGGCCCTGCGCTGAGCCCCCGCGGGCCCTGCGCGGAGACCGGTGCCGCTAGCGGGTCTCCTCCTGGATCCAGGCCAGGTAGTCCGCGGCGCCGTGGACGACCGGTGTCGCGATGATCTCCGGGGTGTCGTAGTCGTGCGCCCCGCGGAGGTACTCCTCCAGCTCCTGGTACCGGTGGCCGGTCGTCTTGAGGAGCACCTGCCACTCCTGGCTGGTCTCGATGGCGTTCGCCCAGCGGTACACCGAGGTGACCGGCGCGCTGACCTGGGCGCATGCCGCGAGGCGCGCCTCGATCGCGCCGCGGGCCAGCGCCTCGGCCTTCTCCGCGGCGTCGGTCGTCGTCATCACGGTCAGGAACGCGGGCGGTGCGGTCTCGACGGGCTGATCGGTCACGAGTACGGGTCCTTTTAGGTCGGGGGCGGGCGGGTACCTGATCCTTCCCCTCCACGGGTACCACGGCGCGCCGATGACTTGCGGCGCCCCGGGCACCCGCGAGGATGGGGGCAGGACCATGCCACCGGAACGCCGGCACTCCGCGACCGAAGGGCCCCTCATGGACGACCTCACCGCCCTCGCCCGCCAGCAGCTCGACGACGCCAAGGCCGACCCGCACGGCCGCAGCGCCCGGCTCTTCCTGCACGACGGGCCGCTGCGCCAGACCGTGATCGCGCTGATCGGCGGCGCCTCGCTGGACGAGCACGTCTCGCCGCCCGCGGGCAGCATGCAGATCCTGCACGGGCATGTGCAGATCACCACGGGCAACGCCAAGCAGGACATGATCGCGGGGCAGGTCGCGCAGATCCCCCGCGAGAAGCACGGCGTGACGGCCGTCGAGAACTCCGCCCTGCTGCTGACCTCGGTGACCCGCGTCGACGGCATGTGAGCACCGCGGGCGGCACAACCTTTGTCCCGTTCCGGCGGTCTGACAGGCGAGAGTTCCGATACGTACCGCAGTTCCGCTAGGTACTGCGGCTTCTGTTACGTACCGCCACGGGGGAAAGGTCTCGTCCATGCATATTCGTTCCGTACGCCGCCGTTCCGCACGCCGCCGTACCGCGCTCACCGCCACCGCCGCCGTCCTGGCCGCCACTGCCGTGGGAACGACAGCGGCGGTCGCGGCCCCTGCCGCGAGCACGCCGCCCCGCTTCCTCGCGCCCGGCGAGCTTCCGCCGCACGCCTCCTCGCCCTGGTACGCCTCGAAGGTCACGCCGGGGCTGCCGGACCCGGAGCCGTTCTGCCTCGACGGCGGCGTGGTGCCGGGCGGCGACGGCACGTACCACCGCAGCTACTGGACCGAGTACGACACCGGCGCCGGGCAGGTCAGCGTGGTGACCTCCAGCGACGACAGCGCTCGCCGGCTGGCCGCGCAGCTGCGCGAGAAGGTCGCCCGCTGCGCCGGCGACTGGCTGCACGACAAGCCCGGCGGCACCGCGTCCTGGAAGGACTACGGCACGGTCGACGCGGCGAACGGCGGCCGGGTGTACGGCATCCACACCTCGATCCCCGAGTCCGAGCCGGGCATCCACCTCTTCGGCGTGGGCCGCTCGGGCCGCACGGTCACGGTCGTGCAGTGGGGCGAGATGGGCACCTTCGAGCACGCGCCGGTACCGGCGTTCAAGGCCACCGTCCGCCAGGCGCTCAACAAGCTCTGAGCCGCCCGCCGGGGCCGCGTCCGGCCCCGGCTCAGGACAGCCACTGGTCGTACGCCATGGAGCACAGCAGCGCCACGACGACCACGACCAGTACGCCGCGCACGAAGCCGGCGCCCTTCTTCAGCGCCATCCGGGCGCCGGCCGTGCTGCCCGCGAGGTTGAACGCCGCGAGCAGCGCGCCCAGTCCCCACAGCACGGTGCCCTGGTAGGCGAACATCGCCAGGGCACCGAGGTTGGTGCAGACGTTGACGACCTTGGCGGTCGCCGACGCGGTCACCAGGTCCATGTGCAGGATCGCCGCCAGCGCGATGACCAGGAACGCGCCGGTGCCGGGGCCGACCAGCCCGTCGTAGAAGCCGATGCCGAGCCCGGCGATCAGCACGGCGGCGAGCACCCGCTGCCGGGTCACCGGACCGGAGGGCGCGGGCGCGGTCCCGAAGGACGGCCGCAGCAGCACGAAGGCGAGCACCCCGGCCAGCACGATCATGATCAGCGGGCGCAGCACCGCGCTGTCCAGCCCGGCCGCGAGGAACGCGCCGCCCAGCGAACCGCCCGCCGCCGCCAGCCCGATGCGGACGGCCGCCGGGACGTCCAGCGGCGTCTTGCGGACGTAGGTGATCGCCGCGCCCGTCGTGCCGACCACCGCCGCCGACTTGTTGGTGCCGAGCACGAACGCGGCCGGCACGTGCGGAAGACCGACGAGCAGCGCGGGCAGCAGGATCAGCCCGCCACCGCCCACGACGGCGTCGATCCAGCCGGCCGCCAGCGCGGCCAGGCAGAGCAGGAGCAGGGTCGTCAGGGATATGTCAGGCACCAGGTGATCTTAAGGACCACCGGCCGCTCTAGGGTGGGGAGTTATGGACTCCGAGATCTTCACCCTGGGCGGCGGGCTGCCGGTACGGCGGCTCGGGTACGGCACGGCACAGCTGGCGGGACCGGGCTACTGGGGTCCACGGCACGCCGACCCGCGGGAGGCGGTGGCCGTGCTGCGGCGTGCGGTGGAGCGCGGGGTGAACCTCCTCGACACCGCCGACAACTACGGCCCCGCGGTGGCCGAGGAGCTGATCGCCGAGGCGCTGCACCCGTATCCCGAGGGCCTGGTGATCGCGACCAAGGGCGGCGTGGTGCGGACGAGCGCGGACGCCTGGCACATCGACGGGCGCCCCGAGTCGCTGCGCGCGATGTGCGACGCGAGCCTGCGGCGGCTGCGCCGGGACACCATCGACCTCTACCAGCTGCACCGGCTGGACCCGAAGGTGCCGCTCGCCGACCAGCTGGGCACGCTGCTGGAGCTGCGGGACGCGGGCAAGATCCGGTACCTCGGGCTGGACTCGGTCGGCCCGGCCGAACTCACCGCCGCGCTGGCGCTGGCCCCGGTCGCCTCCGTGCAGAACCGCTACAACCTGCTGGACCGGGGCTCGGAGGAGCTGCTGACGCTGTGCGAGCGGCAGGGGATCGCGTTCCTGCCGTGGTTCCCGCTCGGCAACGGCGGGCTGACCGGCGGCGCGGCGCGCGCCCTGGACATCACCGCCGAGCGGCACGGCGCGAGCCACGGGCAGATCGCGCTGGCCTGGCTGCTGCACCGCTCCCCCGTCCTGCTGCCCACCCCCGGTACCGGCTCGCTCGCGCACCTGGAGGAGAACCTGGCCGCCGCGGACCTCGTCCTCGGCCCGGCGGACATGAACCTGCTGGAGGAAGCGGCGGACCGGTAGCCGCGGACCGGGCCTCGCCGGCGGACCGGTAGCCGCAGGGCCGGGCGGCCGTCGGCGGGCCGGTGGTCGCGGGGCCGGTGGGTCGCCGGTGGTACGGCCGCCTCAGCCCGCCCACGGATCGACCGGTACGACGTCCCGCGCCCGCCCTTGGTCGTCCAGCGCGCGCCCCATCAGCTTGGACTGCTTGAGCACGATCGCCCGGTCGTGCAGCTGGAGGTGCGGCAGCCGCTCGCCGAGCTGGATCTCCAGCCGCTGCACGTCCTGGACCGACTGGAGCCAGAGCGTGAAGAGCAGGTTCTGCCGCCCGGTGACGGCGGCGCACAGCCGCACCTCGGGCAGGCCCAGCAGGACCCGCGCGGTCTCGGCGAGGTGGGTGGCGGGCACGCTCGCCCACAGGGTCGCCGTGATCGGCCACTCGGTCAGCTCACGGGCCACCTCGCAGCGGAGCGCGATGTCCCGGTCGGCGAGCAGCCGTCCGAGGCGGCGCCGCACCGTGGGCGCGCTCAGCCCGACCGCCCGCCCGATGTCCACGGCGCTGCCCCGCCCGTCCCGGGACATCTCGGTGATCAGCGCCCGGTCCTGCGCGTCCAGCGGCCCGGCCGCGCTCCCCGGCGCCTCCGCGGTACGCAGCGCCTCCCGCTGGCGGGCGTCCAGGGCACGCAGCCGCCAGCGGCTGCCCTCGCCGTAGACCCGGGTGCCGATGGCGGCGCGGGTGGCGGTGACGCCCGGCAGTTCGGCGATGCGCCGCAGGAGCAGCTCGGAGAGGGCCGCGAGGCCCGGTACGAAGACGGTGATGACCAGGTCCCGGCCGCCGGCCATCTGCTCGACGGTCGCCACCTGCGGCAGCCCCACGAGCGTCCGGGTGACCGTCTCGACGCTGCCCGCCACGCAGTCGATCTCGACGAACGCGACGCACATCCGGTCCAGCCGCCGGGCGCCGGGATAGGCGGTGACCCAGGCGAGCCCGGCCCGCTCCAGGCGGCTCCAGCGGCGGGCCGCGGTGACCGGATCGATGCCGAGCACCGGCGCGATGGTCTGCCAGGAAGCGCGCGGCGAGATCTGCAGGGCGTGGATCAGCTCGGCGTCGAGCTCGCTGAGCCCGCCGGATGCGCTTTCCTGCACGATCAACGCCTCCTCGACGCTTTCCTGCGTCCTGAGGGGAATCCGTTTCTCTCTGTTCGGCCGCTGGCCAGCATAGCGATCCATTCGAGCCATTCGGCACCGCCGGAAACCGGACACCGTCCGGGCCTATGAGAAGAGGTTGGCGATGACATCACCAGTGGCGGCGCAGGCCGTGAGACCCACCCGGGACCGGTCCGGCAACGGACGCAAGGCGCTGGCCGCCGCCACCGTGGGCGGCGTCGTGGAGTCCTTCGACTGGGCAATCTACGCGGTACTGGCCCCGTACTTCGCGGCGGCGATGTTCCCCGGCGACGACCCGGTGACCAAGCTGCTCGCCGCCTACCTGGGCTTCGCCGTCGGCTTCGTCGTCCGGCCCTTCGGCAGTTACGTGGTCGGCCGGTTCGCCGACTCCCGCGGCCGCCGGTTCGCGCTCACCCTCAGCATGACGATCATCTCCGGCGCCAGCGTGCTGATCGCGGTACTGCCGACCGCCGCGCTGATCGGCACCGCGGCACCCGTCCTGCTGATCGTCCTGCGGCTGGTCCAGGGCCTCTCGATGGGCGGCGAGAACCCCAGCGCCGCCGCGTACGTCACCGAGACCGCCCCGCGCCACCTGCGCTTCCTCTACAGCTCGATCTCGTACTCGGGCGTGGTGATCGGCAACATCCTCTCCTTCGGCGTGCTGACGCTGCTGCTCGTCACGCTCGGCGAGGACGGGGTGCGCGGCGGCGGCTGGCGGATCGGCTTCCTGGTCGCGGCGGCGCTCGGCCTGGTGGCGCTGTGGATCCGGCGGGGCGTGCAGGAGAGCGCGGAGTTCGCCGAGGCCGGCGCGGAGGGCCCGAAGGGCGCCGAGCGGCGCGCGCTGTACCGGTCGAACCTGCGCAACATGGCGGCCGTCTTCCTGATCTCGGTCGGCGCGACCGTCGGGTACTACTACGGCACCACCTACCTCCCCCAGTACGCGCAGCAGCTCGGCGTCGTCTCCGGCACCGAGTCGGCCGCCTCGATGCTGGGCCCGCTGGTGCTGCTGATCGCGGCGATGGTCGTGGCCGGGCGGCTCGCCGACCGGCTGGGCGCGCTGCGCACCCTGCGCGCCGGCCTGTGCCTGCTGGCCGTCGCCACCGTGCCGCTGATGCTGGCGCTGGCGCACGGTGCCGTCCCGATGTGGCTGGTCACGGTGGTGTACCTCGCCTTGATCGCGGCGCCCATCGGGCTGACGAACGTGCTGTTCGCGCAGCTCTTCCCGGTCGCGGTGCGGGTGGTCGCGATGGGCGTGCCGTACACGCTCGCGATCGGGCTGTTCGGCGGCACGTTCCCGCTGCTCGCCCAGGGCCTGGCCAAGGCCGGGCATCTGACGCTGGTGCCCTGGTGGGCCGCGGGCGCCGCCGCCGTCTCGCTGGCCGGCACCTTCCTGATCCGCCCGGCCCGGACTGCGGAGGGCTGAGCCCTCCCGCCGCGGAGGCCCTCTTGTGGAAGCCCCCGCGTTGCGGTCCTCTCGTTGCTGCCACCCCCACTCCGAAGGAGCACAAATGAATCTGCGGGACGACGCCCGCGCCCTCTCCGGCGACCTCGTTCAGCTGCGCCGCGCGCTGCACCGCATCCCCGAGGTCGGCCTGGACCTGCCGCGCACCCAGGAGACGGTGCTGGCGGCGCTCGACGGGCTGCCGCTGGAGGTCAGCACCGGCAGCGGCCTCAGCTCGGTGACGGCGGTGCTGCGCGGCGCGCAGGACGGGCCGACGGTGCTGCTGCGCGGTGACATGGACGCGCTGCCGGTCGCGGAGAAGACGGGCCTGGACTTCGCCGCCGACAGCGGCCGGATGCACGCCTGCGGCCACGACCTGCACACCTCGATGCTGGCGGGCGCCGCGAAGCTGCTCTCCGCGCACCGCGACCGCCTCGCGGGCGACGTGGTCTTCATGTTCCAGCCGGGCGAGGAGGGCTTCGACGGCGCCGGGCAGATGCTCGCCGAGGGCGTCCTGGACGCCTCCGGCAGCCGTCCCGACGCCGCCTACGCGATCCACGTGATGTCGGCGGGCCTGCAGAGCGGCGTCTTCGGCACCCGCGGCGGCCCGGCGCTCGCCGCGTCCAACGTGCTGAAGGTGACCGTGCACGGCGAGGGCGGGCACGGCTCGATGCCGCACCGCGCCAAGGACCCGGTGCAGGCGGCCTGCGCCATGGTCACCGCGCTGCAGGCGTGGATCACCCGTACCTTCGACGTCTTCGACCCGGTCGTGCTGACGGTGGGCACCTTCCACGCGGGCACCCAGCAGAACGTCATCCCCGACACCGCCACCTTCCACGCGACCGTCCGCAGCTTCTCGCCCACCGCCCAGCGCAAGGTCAGGGAGGGCACGCCGGAGGTCTGCCGCGGCATCGCGCGGGCGTACGGGGTCGAGGTGGACGCGGAATTCGTCGAGCAGTACCCGGTCACCGTCAACGACCACGCCGAGGCGGACTTCGTCGCGCACACCGTGCGGGAGGCGCTCGGCGAGGAGTTCTACGCGCCGCTGCCGCAGCCGCTGCACGGCTCGGAGGACTTCTCCCGGGTGATCGCCGAGGTGCCGGGCGCGATGCTGACGCTCGGCTCCCCGCCGGCCGGAGCGGACCCGGAGACCTCCCCCAACAACCACTCCCCGCTCGCGGTCTTCGACGACGCGGTCCTCGCGGACGGCGCCGCGGTCTACGCGGAGCTGGCGGCACGGCGGCTGGCGAAGGCGGCGTAAGGCCGGATACTCCTCACACGGCACCCGGCCGTGTGAGGAGAGCAGCGTTCCTTTCAGGAAACGGGCGGGATGCGGCCGGGTAACAGCCGCCCCGCACGCTTCTTGGCATGACCTCGAAACAGCGCGTGGTGGTGATCGGCGGCGGCATGGCCGCCGCCCGGCTCGCGCGCCGCCTCTGCGACGGCGACGGCGGGCGGCAGGCCCGGTACGCGGTGACCGTGATCGGCGAGGAGCCGCACACCCCGTACAACCGCGTCCTGCTCGCCGAGGTGCTGGCCGGCCGCTACGCCCCCGAGGTGATCGCGCTGCCCGCGGTCGACGGGGCGCGGTGGCTGAGCGGCGTACGGGCGGTCCGCGTCGACCGCGACGAGCGCCTCGTGCACTGCGACGACGGCCACGCCCTCCCGTACGACCTCCTCGTCCTGGCCACCGGCTCCAACCCCGTGCTGCCGCCGCTGCGCGGCCTCTTCGCACCCGGCGGCGGTGAACTCCCGCACGGCGTGCACCCCTTCCGCACGCTGGACGACTGCCGGGCGCTGGCCGCCGCCGAGGGCCGCCGCGCGGTCGTCATCGGCGGCGGTCTGCTCGGCGTCTCGGCCGCCCGGGCGCTCGCCGAGCGCGGCGCGCAGGTCGTCCTCGCGCACCAGGGCGAGCACTTGATGGAGCGCCAGCTCGACGAGGCGGCGGGCGGCCTCCTCCGCGACCACCTGCACGACCTCGGCGTAGAGGTGCACACCGAATGCCGCGTCCGCGGCCTGCGCACCGAGAACGGCGCGGTCCGCGCGGTCGAACTGGCCGACGGATACGCGCTCGACGCCGACCTGACCGTGCTGGCCTGCGGCGTACGCCCCCGTACCGGCCTGGCCGCGGCCGCCGGCCTCACCGTGCGCCGCGGCATCGTCGTCGACGACGCGCTGCGCACCGACGACCCCCGCGTCTTCGCGATCGGCGACTGCGCCGAGCACGACGGCGTGACGTACGGCCTGGCCGGCCCGGCGCTGGACCAGGCGGACCTGCTCGCGGCCCGGCTGCTCGACGACGCGGCGCGCGACTACCGCGGTACGCGGGCCCTCACCAGGCTGACCCTCGGCGGCTCGGGCACCGGCTCCGGCCCCGCCGCCGTCCTCGACCTCGCCGCCTTCGGCGAGACCACCCCGGCCCCCGGCGACGACGTCATACGGCTCAGCGACGCCACCCGCAGCGCGTACCGCCGGGTCGTCGTCCGCGGGGACCGGCTGGTCGGCGGCATTCTCCTCGGCGATCTCGGCACCGTCGGCGCGCTCGCCCGTACCTGGGAGGGCGACGAGCCGCTGTCCGCCGCTCCCGTGCTCCACCTGCTCACCAATGATGGAGGCCACTGACCATGACTGCCACTCCCACGATCGTGCTCATCGGCCATGGGATGGTCGGCCAGCGCTTCCTGGAGGCTCTCGCGGACCGCGGTGTCACCGGGTCGGCGCGCGTCGTCGTCCTGTGCGAGGAGCCACGCGCCGCGTACGACCGGGTCCAGCTCACCTCGTACTTCTCCGGCCGCACCCCCGAGGATCTGTCGCTGGCCGAGGCGGGCTTCATGGAGAAGCACGGCATCGAACTGCGCCTCGGCGACCCGGCCGAGACCGTCGACCGCGCCACCCGTACGGTGACCGCCCGCTCCGGCTTCACCGTCGAGTACGACCAGCTCGTCCTGGCCACCGGCTCCTACCCCTTCGTCCCGCCGGTCCCCGGCAAGGACAGCAAGGGCTGCTTCGTCTACCGGACGATCGAGGACCTGCTGGAGATCGAGGAATACGCCAAGGACGTCACCCGCGGCTCGGTCGTCGGCGGCGGGCTGCTCGGCCTGGAGGCGGCGGGCGCCCTCAAGGGCCTCGGGCTGGACACGCACGTCGTGGAGTTCGCGCCGCGGCTGATGCCCGTACAGGTCGACGAGGGCGGCGGCGAGGCGCTGCGCCGCACCATCGAGGACATGGGCGTGACCGTGCACACCGGCGTCGGCGGCAAGGAGATCACCGCGGATGCGGACGGCGCGGTGACCGGCATGGAGCTGTCGGACGGCTCCCGCATCGACACCGACATGGTGATCTTCTCGGCCGGCGTCCGGCCGCGCGACCAGCTGGCCCGCGACTGCGGCCTGGAGGTCGGCGAGCGCGGCGGCATCGTGGTCGACGCGGCGTGCCGCACGGCGACCGACCCGGCCGTGTACGCGATCGGCGAGTGCGCGCTGGCCGTCGACGGCCGGGTGTACGGCCTGGTGGCGCCCGGCTACGAGATGGCGGAGACGGCGGCCGCCGCGATCGCCTCGGCCGACACCGCGGGCTTCACCGGCGCCGACACCTCCACCAAGCTCAAGCTGCTCGGCGTGGACGTGGCGTCCTTCGGCGACGCGCACGGCACCGCCGAGGGCTGTCTGGACGTGGTCTACGCCGACTCCCGCTCGGGCGTCTACAAGAAGCTGGTCATCGGCGAGGACGGCACGCTGCTGGGCGGCGTCCTGGTCGGCGACGCCGAGGCGTACGGCACGCTCCGCCCGCTCACCGGCACCGTGCCGCCGGTCTCCCCCGAGCAGCTGGTCCTCCCCGCCGGGGCCGGAGCGCCCGTCGCCCTCGGCCCCTCCGCGCTCCCCGACGAGGCGGTCATCTGCAACTGCCACAACGTCACCAAGGGCGCCATCCGCGCGGCCGTCACCGAGCACTCCTGCGGCACGGTCCCCGAGGTCAAGAAGTGCACCAAGGCCGGCACCGGCTGCGGCTCCTGCGTGAAGGCGCTGACCACCCTGGTCAACGACGAGCTGGAGCTCAACGGCGTCACCGTCGACAAGGGCCTGTGCGGCTGCTTCCCGCACACCCGCGCCGAGCTGTACGAGATCGTCCGCACCCTGCGCCTGACCTCGTACGAGCAGCTGCTCGCCTCACACGGCAGGCCGGAGGCCAGGGACGGTCACGGCTGTGAGGTCTGCAAGCCGACCGTCGGCTCCATCATCGCCTCGCTCGCCCCCACCCTCGGCGCCAGCGGCTACGTCCTGGACGGCGAGCAGGCGGCGCTCCAGGACACCAACGACCACTTCCTCGCCAACCTCCAGCGCAACGGCTCGTACTCGATCGTGCCCCGCATCCCCGGCGGCGAGATCACCCCCGAGAAGCTGATCGTCATCGGCGAGGTGGCCCGCGACTACGGCCTCTACACGAAGATCACCGGCGGCCAGCGGATCGACCTGTTCGGCGCCCGCGTCGACCAGCTCCCCCGCATCTGGGCCCGCCTGGTCGACGCCGGGTTCGAGTCGGGGCACGCGTACGGAAAGGCGCTGCGCACGGTGAAGTCCTGCGTCGGGCAGACCTGGTGCCGCTACGGCGTCCAGGACTCCGTCCGCATGGCCATCGACCTCGAACTCCGCTACCGGGGCCTGCGCTCGCCGCACAAGCTGAAGTCCGCGGTCTCCGGCTGCGCCCGCGAGTGCGCCGAGGCCCGCGGCAAGGACTTCGGCGTCATCGCCACCTCCAACGGCTGGAACCTCTACGTCGGCGGCAACGGCGGCGCCGACCCGCGCCACGCCGACCTCCTCGCGCAGGACCTCTCCGACGCCGAGTTGATCCGCCTGATCGACCGCTTCCTGATGTTCTACATCCGCACCGCCGACCGTCTGGAGCGCACCTCGGCCTGGCTGGAGCGCATAGAGGGCGGCCTGGACCACGTACGCGACGTCGTCGTCCACGACACCCTCGGCCTCTGCGCCGAGCTGGAGGCCCTGATGGCCGACCACGTCGCCCACTACCGCGACGAGTGGGCCGAGACGCTCAACGACCCCGAGCGCCTCTCCCGCTTCGTCTCCTTCGTCAACGCGCCCGAAGCGCCCGACCCGTCCGTCCGCTTCGTCCCCGAGCGGGACCAGATGAAGCCGGACCTGGACCTGCTGGCCGGGCCCACCCTCCCCGTACGCACCCTCGAAGGGACCGTTTCCCGATGACCGAGACGCTCGAACGCCCGCTGACGACCGGCACCATCGAACTGCGCACGGACCGCGGCTGGCTGGCCGTCTGCGCCTCCTCCGCGCTGGTCCCGGGACGCGGCGTGGCCGTGCTCCTCCCGGACGGCACCCAGTCCGCCGTCTTCCTGGACCGCACCGGCCGCCCGTACGCGATCGGCAACCGCGACCCGTTCACCGGCGCCTGCGTCCTCTCCCGCGGCCTCACCGGCTCCGCCGACGGCCGCCCGTACGTCGCCTCCCCCCTCCTGAAGCAGCGCTTCGACCTGGAGACGGGCGCCTGCCTGGACGACCCGGCCCGCTCGGTCCCGGTCTACGAGACCCGGCTGGCCCCGGCGTCCGCGGCCGCCGCCTGACCCGCCCGCCCGGCGGCCCGGCGCCCCGCGCCCGCCGCCCCACCTGCCCGGCCGCCCCGTCCCGCGCCATCCCTGCCCTGCCCGGCGCGCGGCGGGGCGGTCGCGTACGGACGGTCCGATGTGGCGGCGTACGCCGGACCCGGCTCTACTGATGAGTACATACGCACCGCGTACGTGGGCACCCTCCTGCATGCGTACCGAGTCCGTACGTACCGCCGAGTCCACACGTACCGAGAGGTTCAGGCAATGGCCCGCCGCTGGAACACGTCCCACATTCCCGACCAGACCGGCCGGCTGGCCGTCGTGACCGGCGCCAACAGCGGTCTCGGCTACGTCACGGCGCGCGAGCTCGCCCGCCGCGGCGCACGGGTGATCCTGGCCTGCCGCGACAAGGACCGCGGCGCAGCGGCCGTCGCCCGGCTGCACTCCGAGCTGCCTGCCTCCGAGATAGAGCTGCGCACGCTCGACCTCGCCGACCTGGCCTCCATACGCGCCTTCGCCGACGAGCTGGCCACCACCCGCCTCGACCTGCTGATCAACAACGCCGGTGTGATGGCCCTCCCCCACCGCCGCACCGCCGACGGCTTCGAGATGCAGTTCGGCACCAACCACCTCGGCCACTTCGCGCTGACCGGCCTGCTCCTGCCCGCGCTGCTCGCCACCCCCGGCGCCCGCGTCGTCACGGTCTCCAGCGGCTTCCACGCCCTCGCCGACGTCGACCTGACCGACCTCAACTACGAGCGGAACCGCTACCGCCGCTGGATCGCCTACGCCCGCTCCAAGTCGGCCAACCTCCTCTTCACGCACGAGCTGGCCGCCCGGCTCGGCGGCGCCGGCTCCGACGTGCTCGCCGCCGCCGCACACCCCGGCTACGCCGACACCAACCTCCAGACGGCCGGCGTCCGCATGGAGGGCCGCACCCGCGCCGAGCGCTACGCCGCCCTCGGCAACCGTCTCGTCGCCCAGCCCGCCGAGGCGGGCGCGCTGCCCAGCCTCTGCGCGGCGACCGCGCCCGGCATGCGCCCCGACGCGTTCCTCGGCCCGCAGGGCGGCCTCCGCGGCGCGCCGGCCCCCTCGTTCCGCGCCCGCCGGACGACGGACGACGCCACGTCGGAGGCCCTGTGGGCCGCCTCGGAACAGCTGACCGGCGTCACCTACGACTTCACTTCCCCGGCGCCGGCCTGACGTTCTGGGTGACGTGGAAGACGTTGTCCGGGTCGTACCGGCGCTTGACCCGCGCCAGCCGGTCGTAGTTGTCCCGGTACGTGGCCCGGACCCGGTCCTCCCCCTCGCCCTCGCCGAGGAAGTTCACGTAGGACCCGCCCATGGAGTACGGGTGCAGCGCCTCCCAGTACGCCACGCACCACTCCCGGACCGCCCGTGCGTTGGCCGGGTCGGGGTCGATGCCGGCGAAGACCCCGGACCACAGCGCGTCCCGGTAGCTCCACGCCGTGTCCTCCCGGCCGACGCGTCCGGCCGCGCCGTCCACCGGGTACAGGTGCATCGTGGACAGTCCGGTCGGCAGCGCCTCGCCGAACCGCAGATGCACGTCGAGCGCCTCGTCCGGCACCCGGTCGAAGAAGGCGCCGCGCCAGTACCACTGGAGCCCAGCGGGCAGCAGCTCGTCGAACAGCCGCTGCATCTCGACGTACGGCATCGGCGTCGAGAAGTGGAAGGCCGGCCGGCCCGCCTCGCGGGCCCCCGCGACCGCGTCCCCGAGCACCGCCTCCGTCCGCGCGGCCTCTCCGGTGTGACACCACACCACGCCGCACATCTTCCGCCCGTACAGCTCCTCGGGGAACGGCGGCCCGGGCGGCACGGCCATCACCGTGCAGAACCCGTACACGTCCTCGGCAGCAGCCGGCGTGAACTCCCGGTACCAGCCCAGCACTTCGCGCGTACGCTCCACCGGCCACACGGTGACGCCAAAGCCGACCGTGTCGACCGGGTGCAGCCGGTACGTGAACGACGTCACCACGCCGAAGTTGCCGCCCCCGCCGCGCAGCGCCCAGAACAGGTCCTCGTGCGCGTCCTCGCTCGCGGTGACCAGGGACCCGTCCGCCAGCACCACGTCGGCCGCCACCAGACTGTCCAGCGTCAGGCCGTACTTGCGGGTGAGGTAGCCGTGCCCGCCACCCAGCGTCAACCCGCCGAGCCCGGTCGTCGAGTTGATGCCGGTGGGCACGGCGAGCCCGAACCCTTGCGTCGCGTGATCCAGGTCCCCGAGCAGACTCCCGCCCCCTGCCTGCGCGGTCCTGGCCTCCGGATCGACCCGCACCCACCGCATCGGCGCCAGATCGGCGGTGATCCCGCCGTCCACGACCCCGAGCCCGGGCGCGCTGTGACCCCCGCCCCGCACGGCGAGATCGACCCCCCGCTCCCGCGCGAAAGCCACCACATCCCGGACGTCCACCACGTCCCGGCACGCCACCACGGCCCCCGGCCGCTTGTCCAGCATCCCGTTGTAGACCTTCCGGGCTTCGTCGTACCCGCCGTCCTCCGGCCCCACGACCGGTCCCCGCACCGCTTGCCGCAACGCTCCCAGAGTCCCCGCCTCCATGGCCGCCCCCATGGCATCGCACCTTTGGCCAAAGCCCAACTCCGGGGCTCTCGGCCCTTACCCCCACCCTCCCGCCACCCCCGGCCCCGGGCAATCCCCGCCGCAGACACCACCACGCCGGGGCAGCCGCACTTCGGCGACGGCGGTCTCGTCTTCAGCGTCGCCCGCGCCCCAACAGAGCGCTCCCCGCGACCACCAGACCGATGGCGATGACCTTGGCGGCGCCGTAATACCCGCCCGCCAGATTCTCCGGCGTGCCGGGGAGACGGAAGAAAACCCACACGGCGAGTACCGCGCCGAGCACGATCAGACCGACCGCGCCCACCGCCCCGAGCCCGGCCCACCACGGCTCGGCGTCGTAGCGGCGCTCAACGTGCTCGTCGGTCATGGCGCGTTCTCCAGTGCGTGGGACGTGGGGCGTGGGGCGTGGGCGCACGTGAAGACGAGGAACGGGCGCGGGAGGTTCACCCGGTGCCCGCGAGGGATTCCCGTGACAGGCCCAGTTCGCGGGCCAGGGCTTCTTCCGCCCACTGGAGCATGGTCGTACGCGGAAGCGGGCCCTGGTAGGAGGTCATCTGGACGGCGAGGCCGTCCAGGAGGGCGGTGAGGCGCCAGGCCGCGGCCGTGGGGTCGGGGCAGTCGAACTCGCCGGCCGCCGCGCCCTCCGCCATCACGTCGGCGAGGGCGGCCTTCCACTCCTGGTCCAGGCCGCCGGCCGTCTCCCGGAGGACCGGGTCGCGGAGGGCCGCCGCCCAGCCCTCGATCCACAGCCGCCAGCCCTTGGCCTGGCCGGTCGGGGCGTACCAGCGCACCGCCGCGCGCAGCCGGCGCACCGCGGTCGTGCGGCGGTTGAGGAGGCGGCGCAGGTGGGCGAGGTCGGCCTCGGCGGCGTGCGCGAAGGCCGCCGCGACAAGATTCTCCTTCGTGGCGAAGTGGTACAGGACCAGGGCGTTGGAGACGCCCAGCGCTGAGGCCACATCGGAGACGCGGACCGCCGCGACGCCGCGTGCCTCGATCTGCTCGATGGCGGCGCGCAGCAGCTCTTCGCGCCGCTCCGCCACGTTCAACCGGACTCTTGCCACGTGGTCAGCCTACAGGCGGGGGCGTGCGAGAACCCTTGACACCACGCCTCGGCGGGGCCACAGTCCCTACCCACTACTGACTGTGCATTCAGTTAGTTGGAGTGCTCACGTTCGTCATCGCCCGGGCCGTCGCAGGGAGTCAGCCGTGAGACAGACAGAGACGCCGTCGCAGTCCGCGCCACCGTCCCGAGGCGCCCGCAGCGGGCCTGATGCCCCCGACCTCTCCGAGGGGTGGGGCGAGCAGCGGGGCCGGCTGCGGAAGGACCTGCGGCGGCTGGACGTGCTGTTCTTCCTGATCTGCACGCTGGTCGGGCTGGACACGATCGGGTCGGTCGCCGCGCAGGGCCCGCAGGGGCTGACCTGGATGGCGATCCTCGCGCTCGCCTTCTTCCTGCCGTACGGGCTGCTGGTCGCCGAGCTGGGCTCGGCGTTCCCCGTGCAGGGCGGGCCGTACGTCTGGACGCGGCTCGCGTTCGGGCGGCTGACGGCCGGCCTCAATCAGATCCTGTACTGGATATCCAATCCGGTCTGGGTCGGCGGCAGCCTCTGCATCATCGCGCTGACGACATGGGAGGAATTCTTCACGCCGCTGCCGGGCGCGTGGAAATACGTCGCCGGGCTGGTGTTCATCTGGGGCGGGGCGCTGGCCGTGGTGCAGGCCGTACGGTTCGGCAAATGGGTACCGATCGCGGGGGCCGTCGCACGCATCGTGCTGCTCGGCTTCTTCCTGGTGTCGGTGGCCGTATTCGCGATGGAAAACGGCGTGCACACACTACCTGCCGGGGAATTCACGCCGACATACGCCGGCTTCATCGCGCTCGTGCCCGTACTCATCTTCAATTACGTGGGATTCGAGCTGCCGAGTTCGGCGGCGGAGGAGATGGCCAACCCGCGCCGGGACATTCCGCTGTCGATCCTGCGGTCCGGGCTGGCGTCGCTGGTGCTGTACGGCGGGCCGATCCTGGGAATCCTGTTCGTGCTGCCCGGGAAAGAGATCGGGAGCCTCGGGGGATTCATCGATGCCTGCAAGGCCGTTTTCACCGTCTACGGCGGGCACATCGCACGCGACGGGACCGTGACACTCAGCGGCGCGGGGGCCGTCTTCGGGGGCGTGGCGGCGGCCGGACTGATCGTGGGGCTGCTGACCAGCGGGGTCACCTGGGCGATGGGGGCGCACCGGGCACAGGCGGTGGCCTGCGCGGACGGCGCGGGGCCCGGCTGGCTCGGCAAGATCGACGAGCGGCGGGGCACGCCGGTACGGGTGAACATGCTGTCCGCCGTCATCGCTTCGGTGCTTTTCGTGCTCGCGCTGAATCTGACCGAGGGGGACGGCGAGAAGTATTTCGCGGCGGGCCTCGGACTGACGATCTCCACGACGTTCATCTCGTACGTCATCACGTTCCCGAGCCTGGCGGTACTGCGCCGGAAGTACCCGGACACGCCTCGCCCGTACGCGGTGCCGGGCGGGCGGCTCGGACTGTGGACGGTCACCACGCTGGCGACGGGCCTCGTGGCCTTCACGGTCGTGGTATTGATCTGGCCGGGCTTCGGCGTCGGCTGGTTCGGCACAACAGGAAACGCTGCTGATTCCCTCCCCCCGTCCTTCGCCGGCCAACGCCTCGCCTACACCCTCAGCCAGGTCGTACCGCTGGCACTGTTCCTCGCCATCGGCTTGGCTTTCTACGCACTCGGGACACGGACCCGGCGCGCAAAGGGGTAAGGGGTAGGAGGGGTAAGGGACCACCTGTACGACCGAGGGGTGGGGGCCGACGCATCGGCCCCCACCCCTCACGGCCTTCTTGGCTACTTGCCCGCGGCCTTCTTGCTCACTTGCTTCTGGTGCGTATAGCGGAGAGCCGGAATATTCCACCGACGATCGCACCGACAACGAGCCCCGCGATCAACTGCGTCGGCTCACCCATGTCCGGCCACAGGAAGTGTGCGAGGCCGAACAGGACCAGGGTGGTGACGACTCCTGCGATCAGTGCCTTTCCCACGACTCGACCCCAACAATCAGCAGTCGGCCAGGGACCGCACGGCTCCGGAGACGAGCCCACCGAACCCACCCGCTTGATTTTGCCCGCGGCGCGCGCCGAGCCTTGCGGTACCGCATGTGCCGTAGCGGCGGAGTGTCCTGCCCAAGGCAAAACACGGCGGTTAGCCCAATACCGCCGCCGCGTCCAGTGCCACCGCTCCCCCAGGGTGGGCGAGGAGGGGGTTGATTTCCATGTCGGCCAGTTCGGGGTGTTCGGTGGCGCAGCGGGCCAGGGCGCAGAGGGCGGTCGCGGTCGCGTCGAGGTCGACGGCAGGGGTGCCGCGCCAGCCGGTGAGAAGGGGGGCGTGGCGCAGGGAGAGCAGGAGGTCGCGGGCGTGGTCGGGGGTGAGGGGGGCGAGTGCCAGGGCGGTGTCGGCGAGGAGTTCGGCCCGTACGCCGCCGATACCGGCCATGAGGACCGGGCCAAAGGCCGGGTCGCGTCGTACGCCGGCGATCAGTTCGACCGCGTACGGGGGTGTGGCCATGGCTTCGACGGCGTAGCGGTGCGCACCCGTCGCCCGGGCCATCCGGGCGAAGGCGGCCCGCAGCGCCGTCTCGTCGGCCAGGCCGAGCGCCACCCCGCCCGCCTCCGTCTTGTGGGCCAGCCCCATCGCCTTCAGGGCGAGCGGGTAGCCGACGCGGTGGGCGGCGGCCGCCGCCTCGTCGGCCGTACGGACGAACTCGGCGGCGGGGAAGGCCAGTCCGTAGGAGCAGAGCAGGTCACGGGTGGTCTCGTAGTCGCCGGCTGCCACCCGGTACGGGGACGGCGGTGGAAGTGGCGAGGGCGGCCTGAGCCGCGCCGCGCGCAGGCGTGCCACGCAGGACAGGGCCGCCGCGGCCTGCTCGATCCGTTCGTAGACCGGGACGCCGCGCTGCCGTAGGACGGCCAGGGCCGGGGTGTCGCGGGCCATGGTGTGGACGAGGAGGGCGCGGCCGGAGACCGTGGCGGCTTCGGCCAGCTCGCGCGCCACCTCCGTCTCGCGCGCCGCCTGGGCCGGGTTGTCGGTCGCGTAGTCGCCGAAGTAGCCGGTGAGGACGACGGCGTCGGCTTCGCCGCAGGTCAGGAGCGTGCGGGCGAGGCGTGCGTAGGTGGCGAGGTCGGCCTCGCCGGCGCCGGCCAGGTCCACGGGGTTGCCGCAGCCGGCGCCGGGTGGGAGGTGCGCGGCCACGGCTGCGGCGGTGGCGGTGGAGAAGGCCGGTACGTCCGCGCCCCGGGCGGCGAACGCGTCGGCCGCCAGGGCGCCTTGGCCGCCGCTGTCGGCGAGGACGGCGACGGTGGGACGGCTCCCCAGGGGCGCGGGGAACTGCGCGAGCGGCCACGACGGCGGGGAGGCCGGCCGCGGCGGGGAGGCCGACCCCGGCTGGGCCGCCTGCGGCGAGGCCGGGGCCTGCGACGGAGACGCGCCCCTCGATGGGCACGCGGCAGCCGACGGGGGCGCGGACGCGGCCTGCCGCGGAGAGTCGGCCTGCGGTGGAGAGTCGGCCTGCCGCAGAGAGTCGGCCTGCCGCAGAGAGGCGGCCTGCGGCGGCGCCGGGGACGTACCTGTCGCGCGGGCATGCGCCGCCAGCAGCGCCACCGTCGCGTCGACCGCCTCGCCCGCCGTGTCCAACAGCATCGCGCCCGCGTCGCGGCAGACGGCTTCGACCGTGGCCCGGGGGCTGACCAGGGCGCCCGTGTGGGAGGCCGCGGCCCGGCCGGAGGCGGCGCTGCGGCCGACGGTGAGGAGGAGGACCGGCTTGCCGGCCGCGTGGGCGGCGGCCAGGGCGCGGGCCAGCCGGCGGCCGTCGCGGAAGTCCTCCACGTACGCGGCAATGACGCGCGTCGGGCCGTGCCGCACCAGCGCTTCCAGGGCGTCGGCGGCGTCGATGTCCCGCTGGTTGCCGAGGGAGACGAAGCGGGAGAAGCCCTGGCCGGCGCGGGCCAGCAGACGGCCGATCTCCAGCGCGAGGTTGCCGCTCTGGGAGACCAGGCCGACCTGTCCGGCCGGGAAGTCGCCCCAGCTCAGCCGGAGGTCGCTGGTGGTGTCGACGACACCCATGCAGTTCGGGCCGAGGAGCCGGGCGCCGTGTGCCCGGACCAGGGACGACAGTTCCTCTTCCGCCTCGGGGGCCGGGCCGCCCGAGGTGATGACGGTGAAGCAGCGGGCACCGGCCGCCAGCCCCTCGGCGACGACCGCCCGCACCTGGGGCGGCGGTACGGCCACCACCACCTGCTCCGGCGGCTCCGGCAGCGCGCCGAGGTCCGGCAGGAACGGCACGCCGGAGAGCTCGCCGCCCCGGTGGTTGATCAGGTGCACCGTACGGCGCGCCCGTCCGGCGAGCGCCCCGGAGGCGAGCCAGTACCCCCACTTCTCAGGGTTGGCCGAGGCCCCGACGACGGCCACGGAGCGGGGGTCGAAGAGCGAGGTCAGGGAGGCGGCCGGTGGGCACGGCTCGGGCTCGGGCGTCATCGGTACCACCCGAACCGCTCCGCGATCACCGGGAGCCGGTTGGCGACGATGCCGTGGGCGGCCGCGCGCGGTGTGCAGCCGACGGCCTCGGCGCGGGCCAGCATCTGGTCGATCAGGGCGCGCATCGAGCGGCGGGTGTACGCGAACGCCTCGTCCGCGTCGGCGCCGATGTCCCCGAAGAGCGTCCACCACCACCAGGCGTTCGTACCGGAGTTGACGACCACGTCGGGCAGAACGGTCACCCCGCGGGCGGTGAGCAGCGCCTCGGCCTCCTCCCGTACCGGCATGTTCGCCGCCTCGATCACCCAACGCGCGGTGATGTCCGCCTGGTTCCCGGCGTCGATCGCGTACGAGACCGCCGCCGGTATCAGCACGTCGGCGTCGGCCGACAGCCAGGCGTCGCGCGGCAGTTCGCGGTCCCCGGGGCGCAGCGCGGCACGGTCCACGGTGCCGTGCGCGTCGCGCGCCACGAGCAGCGCCTCGACGTCCAGCCCGTCGGGGTGGGCGAGCGTGCCCTTGATGTCGGCGACGGCGACGACGCGCAGCCCGGCACGGGCGAGGAAGCGCGCCGTCGCGCCGCCCATGGTGCCCAGGCCCTGCACGGCCACCCGGGTGCCCGCGTACGGGACGCCCGCGCGGTCCAGCGCGGCGAGCGCGGCCTCCGCGACGCCGCAGCCGCCCACCAGCTCGTCGAGCCCGATGCCGTCCACGTCGATCCGGAACGCGTCGGCGAGCCGCTGCCGGGCGGCCGTCTCGTCGTCCAGCAGCGGGTAGACCGCCTGGATGGAGGAGACCAGCCCGGCTTCTGCCGCGGCCTTGTCCACCAGGTCCTGGGTCAGGCCCAGGTCCTCGCCGGTCGTCCAGAAGTGCTCGATGTAGGGGCGCATGGCACGCAGATAGCGCACGAGAACGCCGTACGCTTCCGGCGCGCGCGGGTCGCAGTCGATGCCGCCCTTGGCGCCGCCGAGCGGGATGTACCGGCCCTCGGGGTTGTAGTGCAGCGCCTCCTTCATGGTCATCCCGCGGGCCAGTCCGGTGACCTCGTCGAGGGTGCAGCCGGCCCGCATCCGCAGGCCGCCGCTGGCCACGCCGCGTACGAGGCGGTCGATGACCAGGTGCCCCTGATGGCCCGTCTCGGGGTCGGTCCAGGTGAGGGAGACGAGCGGGACGTCGGGTGTCACGGGTGCGGTGCTGCTCATCGGGCGGGCTCCTCGGGTCATCGGACGGGCTCCTCGGGTCGTACGACGGGCTCCTCGGGGACGGTGATGACGGTGGGGCCGGGCGTACGGAGCGCCTTGTGGAGGGCGTCGGCGAGTTCGGCGGGGGTGCCGGCGCGTGCCCCGTGCCCGCCGTACGCGCGGGCCAGCGCGGACAGGTCGACGGGCGGTACGCCGGGCGGCGGCAGGTCGACGGCGACCGGACGGTCGCCGCGGGCCGCCATCTCGTCGCGGATCTCGCCGTACCCCCCGTTGTCGAACACGACGACGGGGAGCGGCAGCCGGAGCTGTACGGCGGTGGCCAGCTCCTGCACGGAGAACTGGAGGCCGCCGTCGCCGCTCAGCGCGACGACCTGGCGCTCGGGGGCCGCCGCCTTGGCGCCGATCGCGGCGGGCAGCGCGTACCCGAGGGTGCCGAAGCCGGTGGGGTGCAGATAGCGGCCTTCGGGGCCGACCGGGAGGTGCGGGAGCGCGCCGTAGTAGCAGCACTGGGCGCTGTCGGAAGTGAGCACGGCGTCCGCCGCCAGTTCTTCGCGGAGCGCCCGCAGGTACGGAAGCCAGCGCGCGTCCCGCCCGGCCGTCGCCGCGTCCCGCTCGGCACGCAGCGCCGCGGCCGTACGCGCGGCAGCACCCGCCTCCCGGTCGGCGCCCAGCCCGGCGAGCAGCGCCCGTACCGTCTCCCGCGCGTCCCCCACCAGCGCGATGTCGGCCGGGAGGCCCGCGTACATCTGCGCCGGGTCGAGGTCGGCGCGGATCAACGGGCCTCGGAGGGCGAGCGGTTCGGTGGTCCACAGGTCCGCCTCGGCCAGCTCCGTGCCGACCGCGAGCAGCGCGTCGCACTCCTCCGCCAGCCGGCGCCGGACCACCGGGCTGTGCAGCGAGACGCCCAGCGAGAGCGGGTGCGTCTCGGCGAGGATGCCCTTGCCGTTGGCGGTGGTGACCACCCAGGCGTCCAACTCCTCTGCCAGCGCCCGGCATTCGGGCGCCGCGGCGCGGGCGCCACCGCCGAGGACGAGGGCCGGGCGGCGGGCGCCCCGCAGCGCCTCGACCGCTGCGGCGGACGCGCCCGCGCCCGGCGTCGCGGGTACGGCGGGCGGCGCGAGCCGTACGGGGCCGGCCGCGGCCGTCTCCGTGAGCAGGTCCAGCGGCACTTCGATGTGCGCCGGCCGGGGCCGCTCCGTACGGAACAGCGTCCAGGCACGGGCGACCGCGGCGCCGATCTCCTCGACCGTCGAGACGCGGTGGCTGAACGCCGCCACCGCCCGCAGCGCGTCGGTCTGGCTGCGCATCTCGTGCAGCAGGCCGGTCGCCAGGCGGGGGTGGCGCAGCGGCATGCCGGGCGAGACGACGAGCAGCGGGACGCTGTCGGAGTACGCCTGGCCGACGGCCGCCGCGATGTTGAGGAGGGCCGGGCCCGTCGTGGTGATCGCGACGCCGGGGCGCCCCGTGACCCGGGCGTACGCGTCGGCGGCGTAGCCCGCGCCCTGCTCGTGGCGGGGGTTGAGGTGGGCGATGCCGTACGCGTCGAGGTGGCGGTAGATCTCCAGGTTGTGCGTGCCCGGGATGCCGAAGGTCTGGGTGACGCCGTGCGCGGCCAGCGCCCGGACGAGGGCACGGCCGCCCGTCATGTCCGTCGTCATCACATGCCCCGCGCGATGACGAGGCGCATGATGTCCGAGGTGCCTTCCTCGATCTCCTCCAGCTTGGCGTCGCGCATCCACTGCTCGACCGGGTACTCCCGCGAGTAGCCCCAGCCGCCGAGCGTCTGGACGGCCGCCCAGGTGCAGTACGCGGCGGTCTCCGAGGCGGTGAGCTTGGCCATCGCGGCCTCGGAGGTCGCGTCCAGCCCGGCGTCCAGCCGCTTGGCCGCGCGCCAGGTCATCAGCCGGGCCTGCTCGACGCGGGTCCGCATGTCCGCGAGCCGGAAGGCGACGGCCTGGTGCTCGATGACCGGCTTGCCGAACTGGCGCCGGGTGGCGGCGTAGTCGCGGGCGTACTCATAGGCGGCGCGGGCAATGCCGGTCGCGGCCGCGCCGAGGACCGCCCGCGAGATGTCGAAGGTGCGCATGAGGCCGTGGAAGCCCTGGCCCTCGTCACCGAGCCGGTTCTCCTCGGGTACGAAAGCGTCGCGGAAGAAGATCTCGCGGCAGACGATCGCGCGCTGCCCCATCTTCCGCATGGGCGCGCCGAATTCGACACCTGCGGTGTCCTTGCGCAGCAGGAAAGCGGTGACGCCGCGAGAGCGCTGGGCCGGATCGGTCTTGGCGAAGACGACGTAGCTCTCGGCCTCGCCCGCGTTGGAGATCCATGCCTTCTGGCCGTTGAGCAGATAGCCGCCGGCGGTGCGGACCGCGGTGGTGGTGATCGACGCGGCGTCGGAGCCGGCGCCGGGCTCGGTGGTGGCGAGCGCGGTCATGGGGGTGTCGGGGCCGGTGAGCGGGGTGAGCCAGGTGCGCTGCTGCTCCTTCGTGCCGAGCTCCAGCACCGGGTCGGCGAAGAAGCCGTTGGAGCAGAGGAGGTTGCCGATGCCGAGATCACCGGCGCACAGCTCCTCCTGGACGAGCGCCTGGGTGAAGACGTCGGTGAAGCCGCCGCCGCCGTACTCGGCCGGGAGCATGAAGCCGGTGATGCCGACCTCGGCGGCCTTGCGCCACAGGTCCCAGGGGGTCCGGGTGTCCGCCTCGTCCACGTCGCGGGCCCGGGGCCGGATCTCGTCGCGGGCGAAGGCGCGGGTGAGGTCGATGATGTCCCGTTGCTCGTCGCTCAGCGGGACCAGCTCGGTGGGCAGCTCTGGCATGGGCTCTCCCTCTCCGGATGCGACGGCCGCGCCGAACGCGGCGACGGCGGCACCTTACTGAATCGTGATTCAGTATTTGGAGCGGGAACCGGGCATGTCAATGAGCCCGCTGACTGAATCATCAGTCAGCGGGCGGTTCCGGTGGGAGGGGTGCGGCGGGCGGGTCAGCCGTGGCGGCCGAGGCGCCGGCCGAGCGCCCGGTCCGCCTGGTGGACCGCGTCGGCGGTGGCCCGGCGGGCGGCGTCCGCGCCGGGCAGCCCGAGCGCGGCGGCGATCTCCTCCCAATCGTGCCCGGAGGCCAGCAGGGCACGTACGGCGGCGCCGAGCGCGGAGTCGGCGGCGGCCCGCACCCGCCCGATCTCGGCGAGGGTGGCCAGCAGGTCGGGGGCGGTGTGCGCGGCGGCACCGTGCTGCTGGACGAGGCCCAGCGACTGGTCGGTGGTGACCCACCAGTCGCCGGCGGTGGCGGCGGGGAGTTCCGGTGTCAGGGTCATGAAACCAGCGTAACGACGCCGGACCGCCCGCCGGGCCTCGTGGTCCGCTGAGCGGACCTATCCCCTCACACGAAGACGCACCGCACCCGAAGGCGCCCCGCTGCTCAGAAGGTGCCGGCCGTTCGCATGTTCGTGAGCGTCCACTCCAGCGTGCTGCCGAGTGCTGCCGCCGTCTTTCGGGCCTGTGGGGTGTCCACGTGGATGGAGTTCATGTGGAGGCCGGCGTCGTTGCGGTGGAACCAGAAGCAGATGCCGTTGCAGCGGGACACCCAGAGGTGCTTCTTGGCGTCGCGGGCGACGTGCTGCTCAGCGCCGGGGGACTTGCGGAAGTCCAGGTAGGAGAAGAAGTTGACCGCGTAGGGCCAGTAGCGCAGCGCGGTGTCCTCCTGCGGCGCGAGCAGGTGCCACGCCTTGACGAAGGGCACGTCCGCGTGGCGCTGCATCTCCGCGAAGGCGTCCCGCACGCCGAGCAGGACCTCCGGGAAGTCCTTGTCCTCGCCCACCGAGAACTCGATGGGCATCGTGTTGATGAACCAGCCCATGGTGTGCGCGTAGGCGCCCCGGCCGCGTTCGTTGACCGGCATCAGGCCCCGGTAGACGTCGGGCCCGCCCTCCTTGCGCAGGGCCACTCCGACCGCGGCCAGCACTCCCATGAACAGCCTGCCGCCGGCCGCCTCGCAACGGGCCGCCAGTTCGTCGGCCTCCCGGTCGTGCAGAAGCGTTTCCGTAACGTTGACCGAGGGGTACAGCCGGTCCGGTTCGACGCCGAGGTCCAGCGGGAACGGCGGGAAGAAGCAGTCGCCGCGCGCGACGAACTCCTTCCAGTGGTCCAGCCGTTCGTCGTCGGCGTCCATGGTGTCGGTGGCGTCGCGCTGGGCCCGGCTGAATTCGAGGTAGCTGCCCACCTCGGGCAGGCCGGGCTCCTCGCCCCGGGCGTACGCCTCGTACGCGGTGGCGATGTCGTTCACCGCGATCGGCGTCGACAGACCGTCGGTCACCAGGTGGTCGCAGGCGAAGTAGACGGTGGTGGAGTCGTCCCTGACCACCGCGCCCATGGTGATCAGCGGCCAGGAGAGCGTGTCGACGCGCTGGAAGAACCGGTGCACGTACTCCCGGACCTCTTCGGCGGAGCCGGTCGGCCCCGCGTCGACACACTTCAGCTCGATGTCCTCCGGCGCCAGCGCGTCGCAGGACAGGTCGCCGGAGAGCTGCTGGAATGTGCAGCGCAGCACTTCGTGGCGGCGCACGAAGTGGAGCAGTGCGGCATCCAGCGCGGCCCGGTCGAGCGGTCCGGGGATCTCGAACGTGCCTGCCACGTAGGCGCAGACGGCGTCCTCGTCACCGTAGGTCTCGTGGGCCACCGCGAAGTGTTTCGCCTGGTTGTACGTCGTCGTCTCGTACGGCGGTGAGGGGTCGGCCGCGCGCATCCGCGCGCTCACCACCGACCACTCGAAGACATGTCCCGGGGCGATCTCCACATCTCCGATGGGTACCTGCAGCACTATGGCTCTTTCCGTCGCCTGTCAGTTGCCATGTCGCTCGCGCGGCCGGGGCGGCCATGGCCCGGACCCGCTCCTTCACCCAACGAGCCGGAATGCCGACAGAAACGGGGTACCGGTCGGGGCACCGGTCCCGGGTCAGCCCTCGACCCGCTCGACCTTGTCGATGAGCAGGGCGTATGCGAGCAGGCCGACCAGGACGACGGCGGCGATGTAGCCGAGCGCCCAGGCGAAGGACCCGGTCCGGTCCACGATGACGCCGATGACCAGCGGGGTCAGCACGCCGCCGGCGTTCGCGGCGAAGCTGAAGACGCCGCCGCCGGTACCGGTGAGGCGGCGCGGCACCGCGTCGGAGAAGAGCGCCCAGCTGTTCTGCATCAGGCCCTGCGCGAAGAACGCGATGGACATGAAGGTGATGACGAGCGGTACGGAGTCGGTGAAGTTCGCGCAGACGATGACCGAGGCGAGAACGAAGCCGATCATGACGGGGGCCTTGCGGGCGAACGTACGGGAGAACCTGCCCGAGTTCAGCATGCGGTCCGACCAGGCGCCGCCGGCCAGCGTGCCCACCAGCGCGGCGAGGTAGGGCGCCGAGGCCCAGAAGCCGGCCTTGATGATGCCCATCTGCTTCTCCTCCACCAGGTAGCTGGGGAACCAGGTGAGGAAGAAGAACAGCACGGAGGCGCTGGCGAACTGGCCGATGTACATGCCCCACAGCCGCCGGTCGCTCAGCAGGACCCGCAGGTCGGCGCGGATGCTGGTGTCCAGCACCGCCGCCTCCTCCTTGGCCGCCGCGATCTCCTCGGCGGACTCCAGTTCGTCGGCCTGCCGGATGTGCGCCAGCTCCGCCGCGCTCACCTTCGGGCTGTGCTCGGGGCGGTCGTAGACCTTGGCGAACCAGACCACGGAGAAGAGCAGGCCGACGACGCCGGTGACGACGAAGACCGAGCGCCAGCCGAAGTGCACGGTGAGGAGGGAGAGGACGGGGGCCGCGACGGCCAGGCCGATGTACTCGCCGGAGGTGTACGTGGCGGTGGCGCGGCCGCGCTCGCGGCCCGGGAACCAGTTCACGACCAGCCGGTTGTTGGACGGGAAGGCGGGCGCCTCGAAGGCACCGAGCGCCACGCGGATGCCGACCAGCGGGACGAAGCTGCGGGCCGCCGCGACCACGATCGTCGCCAGCGACCAGCCCACCAGCGCGTACCCGAAGGCGAGCTTGGCGCCGATCCGGTCGATGAGCCGGCCCGCCGGGACCTGGAGGAGCAGGTACGCCCAGCCGAAGGAGGAGAGCAGCAGGCCCTGCTGGGTGCCGGAGAGGTGCAGCTCGTCCTTGATGTGCGGCAGGGCGACCGAGAGGTTCGTACGGTCCAGGTAGTTGATCGCCGTGATGACGAAGAGGCAGGCGAGCAGTCCGTAGCGGGCACGGCTGAGCGCGGGGCGGGCGGAATCGTCCACGACGGGCGGCGCGGGGCGCACGGTCGTGCTCATACGGAGACTCCTTCGTCTCGGGTCCCCGGCCGGGAGCGCGAGGGGGCGCGCGGGGAGGTCCCGGGGCGGGGCGGGAGGCGGCAAGGGGTGGGGGTGCGGGTGCGAGGGGCGGCGCCGTCGGGGGTGGCCCGGTGGGGTGGTCCGCTGAGTGGACCGATGGGTCCATGTGACGGCGACAATAGAACGTGTGCTGATCATCTACAAGAGGTTGCCGGCGAGTAACCGGGCCGTTGCGGGCACGCCGCGGCGCCCCTGGTCCGCGGAGCGGACCTCATCCCATACTGTCGCCATGAGCGAGAGCGAGCGCGGCGGCATGCGGACGGTTCAGCGGGCCATCGACATCCTGGGGCTCTTCGGTGAGGAGCGCCCCGCACTGACCCTCCGCGAGATCGTCGAGGGCAGCGGCCTGCCCAAGACCACCGCGCTCCGACTGCTCCAGACGCTCCGCCTGAACGGCCTGCTCTGGCTGGACGAACACGGCAGATACACCGCGGGCCCGACCTTCCTGCGCTGGGTCCGGCTGGCGGACCAGGGCTGGCGCCTCCCGGCCACCGCCCGGCGCGCGCTGCGCGAGCTGGCCGCCGAGCACCGGGAGACGGTGCACCTGTACGTACGGCGCGACGTGCACCGGATCTGCATCGCGCAGGAGGAGGGCCCGCAGGCCCTGCGGCACGTCGTCCGCGTCGGCGACGAGCTGCCGCTGTGGGCCGGCGGGCCGTCCAAGGTCCTGCTGATCGGCGCGGACCCGGCGCTGGTCGAGCGGGTCGCACGCCGCTCCCCGCACGGCACGCGGCACGCCCGCACGCTGACCGAATGGGCGGCGGAGGCGGCCCGTGCCGGCTACGCGGTCAGCCACGGCGAGCACGAGGAGGGGCTGTCGTCGGTGGCCGTACCGGTGCGCTCGCGCGGCGGCGAGGTGGTCGCCACGCTGTCCTTCGGGGGCCCGTCGGCGCGCTTCACCGCCGAGCGGCTGCCGCGCTTCGTGTCCTCACTGACGGCGGCCGCCCGCACGGTGAGCGGCGGCCTGCCCCTCACGGGCTGACGGGCCGGGCCACGACCCGGCGGCGTACCGGACCGGGCCGCGGCCAGGCGCAGGGACCGGGTCGCGGCTCGGCGTACGGCCCGGGCCGCGGTCCGACGTACGGCCCGGGGCCCGGTGAGCGGCCTCGCGGCACCCCGCTGCCCCCGCAGCTCCTCCTACCCCCGCAGCTCCTCCGCCGCGTCCGCGACCCGGGCGATCAGGCGGAGCAGCGTCTCCTGCTCGTCCTCCGCCAGCGGGGCCAGGAAGACCCGGTTCATCCGGGCCGTGCGGGTGACGAGCTTGCGGTGGTGCCGGGCGCCCTCCTCGGAGAGCTTCAGGACGTTGCGGCGGCCGTCGTGCGGGTCGCGCACCCGTTCCACGAGGCCGCGGCGGACCAGCCGGGCGACCACGTCGGCGATGGTCGAGCGGTCCAGGTGCACATGCTCGCTCAGCGTCCGCTGGTCGATGTCCGGCTTCTCCACCAGCGCATTGAGGACCGCGAACTGCGGGGAGGTGGTCTCCTCGGACACCATCGCGCCCCACAGCAGCGAGTGCGCCTGCTGCAGACGCCGGGCGAGGTGTCCGGGGTGGGTGTTCAGATCGACCGCGGCCATGGGGCCTCCCATTGACCCATTGACGAATGAGGAAGTGGGTGGAAGTCTACGGCCCATCGACGAATTAATCAGTGCACTGAGCATTTCTTCGGCAGTGCGCCACCGTCGGCACCGTTCTTTGACCCACACCCGCGGAGTGATGATGGCCGAGATTCGCAGCCTCCACGACGCCGTGGCGGACCTCATCCACGACGGGGACACCGTCGCCATGGAGGGCTTCACCCACCTGATCCCGTTCGCCGCCGCGCACGAGATCATCCGCCAGGGCATCACCGACCTGACCCTCGCCCGGATGACGCCCGACGTCATCTACGACCAGCTGATCGGCGCAGGCCTGGTCAGGAAGCTGGTCTTCTCCTGGGGCGGCAACCCCGGCGTCGGCTCGCTGCACCGCTTCCGCGACGCCGTCGAGAACGGCTGGCCGCGCCCCCTGGAGCTGGACGAGCACAGCCACGCCGGCATGGCCAACCGCTACGTCGCGGGCGCCTCCAAGCTGCCGTTCGCCGTGCTGCGCGGCTACCGCGGCAGCGACATCCCGAGCCGTACCGACACCGTCTCCACCGTGACCTGCCCGTTCACCGGCGAGAAGCTGGCGGCGGTCGCGGCGCTCAACCCCGATGTCACCGTCATCCACGCCCAGCAGGCCGACCGCGCCGGCAACGTGCAGCTGTGGGGCCTGACCGGCGTACAGAAGGAGGCCGCGCTCGCCGCGAGCCGGGTACTGGTCACCGTCGAGGAGATCGTGGACGAGCTGGAGCCGCGCCCCGGCGGCGTCACCCTGCCCACCTGGGTACTGGACGCGGTCGCCCAGGTGCCCGGCGGCGCCCACCCCTCGTACGCCACCGGCTACTCCGTCCGCGACAACGCCTTCTATCAGGCCTGGGACCCGATCGCGCGGGACCGCGAGGCCTTCACGCAGTGGATCGAATCGCACGTACGCGGGGCCGGCTCCGCCGCCCGTACGGCCGAAGGAGCGAACGCCTGATGTCCGAAGCGAGCGCCCCCGAGGCGGAGTTCACCCGCGACGAGCTGATGGAGGTCAACGCGGCCCGCGCGCTGGCCGGCGCGAAGACCTGCTTCGTCGGCATCGGCCTGCCCAGCACCGCCGCCAACCTGGCCCGCGCCACCGTCAACCCGGACCTCGTCCTCATCTACGAGTCCGGCACGATCGGCTCCAAGCCCACCGCCCTGCCGCTCTCCATCGGCGACGGCGAACTGGCCGAGACCGCCGACGCGGTGGTGCCGGTGCCGGAGATGTTCAACTACTGGCTGCAGGGCGGCCGGATCGACGTCGGCTTCCTCGGCGCGGCCCAGGTCGACCGGTACGCCAACATCAACACCACCGTCGTCAGCCGCGGCGAGGACAGGCCCGAGGGCCGGCTCCCCGGCGCGGGCGGCGCGCCCGAGATCGCGTCCAACTGCGGCCGGGTGCTGATGGTGCTGCGCCATTCGACGCGCAATTTCGTCCGGGCGCTGGACTTCGTCACCACGCTCGGCCACGGCGCCGGGCCCAAGGACCGCGCCGCGCTGGGCATGCCGGGCGCCGGACCCACCGCCGTGATCACCGACCTCGGCGTGCTGCGGCCCGACCCGGAGACCGCCGAACTGGTCCTCACCGAGCTGCACCCCGGCGTCACCGTCGAGCAGGTACGGGCCGCCACCGGCTGGGAGCTGCGGGTCGCTGACGAGGTCGGCGCCACCGCGCCGCCCAGCGCCGGGGAGCTGGCCGCGTTGCGCGCACTCAAGGCTGCAGGGAAGAGCTAGGAGACCACGATGGCACTCACACAGGCCGACATCGACCGCGAAGTCAGCGAGCTGCAGGAGGCGTATGACAAGGCGCGAGCCGGTGGCGCCCCCGCAGCGCACCACCCGCCGCGGGACTACGCCCCCTACCGCTCCAGCACCCTGCGCCACCCCAAGCAGCCGCTGGTCCCCGTGCACGGCGACCCGGAGACCGTGGAGCTGTCCGGTCCGGCGTTCGGGAACACCGACGTCACCGCGCTCGACAACGACCTCACCAAGCAGCACCACGGCGAGCCGCTCGGCGAGCGGATCACCGTCTCCGGGCGCCTGCTGGACAGCGGCGGCCGTCCCGTGCGCGGCCAGCTGGTGGAGATCTGGCAGGCCAACGCCTCCGGCCGGTACGCCCACCAGCGCGACCAGCACCCGGCGCCGCTGGACCCCAACTTCACCGGTGTCGGCCGCGTGCTGACCGGGGACGACGGCAGCTACTCCTTCACCACCGTCAAGCCCGGCGCCTACCCCTGGCGGAACCACGAGAACGCCTGGCGCCCGGCCCACATCCACTTCTCGCTGTTCGGCAACGCGTTCACCCAGCGCCTGGTGACGCAGATGTACTTCCCGAACGACCCGCTGTTCCCGTACGACCCGATCCTGCGTTCGGTGACCGACGAGACCGCCCGGCAGCGGCTGATCGCCGCCTACGACCACGACCTGTCGCAGCCGGAGTTCTCGCTGGGCTACCGCTGGGACATCGTCCTGGACGGCCCGTCCGCCACCTGGATCGAGGAAGGCCGCTGATGACCGAGCAGCACTCCCCCGCGCTCGCCCCCACGCCCTCGCACACCGTGGGCCCCTTCTACGGCTACGCGCTGCCCTTCCCCGACGGCGGGGAGATCGCGCCCGCCGGCCACCCGGACACGATCACCGTGCACGGCTGCGTGTACGACGGCGCCGGTGAGCCGGTCCCGGACGCGCTGCTGGAGTTCTGGCAGGCGGACCCCTCGGGCTCGCTCGCCGGGGCGCCGGGCTCGCTCCGCCGCGACCCGGTGACCGGCGGCCACTACGGCCGCAACGGCGTGGACTTCACCGGCTTCGGCCGGGTGCCCACCGACGCCGACGGCCACTACGCGGTCCGCACGCTGCCGCCGGGCGGCGCCCCGTACCTCTCCGTCTGCGTCTTCGCGCGCGGCCTCACCCACCACCTCTTCACCCGCGCCTACCTCGCCGAACCCGCCGGCGACACGCTGCTGTCGGGTCTGGAGCCCGCGCGGCGGGAGACTCTTCTCGCCAGGTCCGAGGCGGACAAGCACCGTACGTACCGCTTCGACATCCACCTCCAGGGCGACAAGGAGACGGTCTTCCTTGCCTTCGACTGATCCCGCGGCTGCAGCGCCGGAGGACGTGGGGCTGCTCGCCCCCGTCCGGGCCGGCACGGCCGCCGAGGCCGCGACCGGGGACACCGCGTTCCTCCAGGCCATGCTGGACGCGGAGGCCGCGCTCACCCGCGCACAGGCCGCGCTCGGCGAAGCCCCGGGCGCCGCGGGCGACGCCGTGACGGCCGCGGCCGACGTGCACCGGTTCGACGTGCGCGACCTGGCGCTGCGCGCCCGCTCCGGCGGCAACCCGGTGATCCCGCTGGTCGCCGACCTGACCGCGGCGGTCAAGGAGTCGGCGCCGGACGCCGCCGGGTACGTCCACCGGGGCGCCACCAGCCAGGACATCTGGGACACCGCCGCGATGCTGGTCGCGCGGCGGACGGTGGCGACGGTGCTGGCCGATCTGGCCCGTACGGCGGAGACGCTGCACGGGCTGGCGGACGCGCACCGCGAGACGGTCATGCCGGGCCGCACCCTCACCCAGCACGCCGTGCCGACCACCTTCGGGCTGAAGGCGGCGGGCTGGCGGGCGCTGGTCCTGGACGCGCACGAGCGGCTGGCCGCGGTCCGGCTGCCGGTACAGCTGGGCGGCGCGGCCGGCACTCTGGCCGCGTTCGGCGCGCTGTCGGAGACCTTCGCGCCCGAGGACGGGGCGCGGCTGATGGCCGCGTACGCGGCCGAGGCCGGGCTCGACGAGCCGGCCCTCCCCTGGCACACACTGCGCACGCCCGTCGCCGACCTGGCGTCCGCGCTCGCGTTCACCACCGGCGCGCTCGGCAAGATCGCCGCGGACGTGCTGGTGCTCTCCCGCACCGAGTGCGGCGAGGCCGCCGAGGGCAGCGGCGGGGGCTCCTCCGCGATGCCGCACAAGGCCAACCCGGTACGCGCCACGCTGCTCGCCGCCGCGGCCCGGCAGGCGCCTCACCTCGCCGCGACCGTACTGGGCTCGCTGGCCGCCGAGGACGAACGCCCGGCCGGCGCCTGGCACGCCGAGTGGCAGCCGCTGCGCGAACTCCTGCGGCTGGCCGGCGGCGCCGCCGAACAGGCCGCGGAGCTGACCAGGGGCCTGCGGGTCTTCCCCGACCGCATGCGCGCGAACCTGATGCGCACCAAGGGCCTGATGGCAGCCGAGCGGCTGTCGGCCGCGCTCGCGCCGGCGCTCGGCCGGCAGGCCGCCAAGGCCGCGCTGGCCCGCGCCTCCCGCACCGCCGTCGAGGAGGACCGCACGCTGGCCGAGGTGCTCGGCGCCGATCCGGAGGTGACCGGCGCGCTGCCCCCGGAGGAGCTGGCCGCGCTGGCCGACCCGGCCGCCTACACCGGCTCGGCCGCCCTCCTCACCGACCGGGCCCTACGCCGCCCCGGCCCGGCCGCCTGACCGCCGCCCCGCCGGGCAGCCTCTCCCCACCCGTACCCGTCACTCCCCCGAGGAGACCCCGTGACCGAGCTCCCCCACCACCGACTCGACGGACCGCAGGACGCCCCGCCGCTGATCCTCGGCCCGTCCATCGGCACCTCGCTCGACGTCTGGGAGCCGCAGCTGGCGGCCCTGACGCGGACGCACCGGGTGCTGCGCTGGGACCTGCCCGGGCACGGCGGCTCGGCGGCCGGGCTGGTCTCCGACGAGCCGGCCATGACCGACCTCGCCCGCCTCGTGCTGGGGCTGGCCGACGCGCAGGGCTGGGACACCTTCGCGTACGCCGGGATCTCCATCGGCGGCGCGGTCGGCCTGACGCTGGCCGCCGATCACCCCGAGCGGCTGACCCGGCTGGCGGTGGTGTGCTCCTCGGCCCGCTTCGGCGGAGCGGACACCTGGCGGGAGCGGGCCGCGCTCGTCCGCGCCGAGGGGACGGAGGCGATGGCGGCGAGCCGTCCGGGCACCTGGTTCGCACCCGAGTTCGCCGCCGCGCCGCGCGGGCAGGCGCTCATCAAGGACCTGCTGGACACCGACCCGGCCGGGTACGCCGCCTGCTGCGAGGCGCTGGCCTCGTACGACGTCCGGGACCGGCTCGCCGGGATCACCGTGCCCACGCTCGTCGTCGCGGGCCGCGAGGACCCGGCGACGCCGCCCGCGCACGCCCGGGAGATCGCCGACTCCGTCCCCGGCGCGAGCCTGACCGAGGTCGGCGGCGCCTACCACCTCGCAGGCGTGGACCGGCCGGGACCGGTGACCGCCGCACTGGCCGCGCACTTCGCGCCGGAGCCGGACGCCGCTGCCGAGGCGGCCGAGGCCCCGGCCGACGACGCGGGCCGCCGCGCCGCGGGCATGGCCGTCCGCCGAGCCGTCCTCGGCGACCCGCACGTGGACCGCGCCGAGGCGAAGAAGACGCAGTTCACCGCGCGCTTCCAGGACTTCATCACGCGCTACGCCTGGGGCGAGATCTGGACCGGCTCCACGCTGGACCGCCGTACCCGCAGCTGCATCACGCTCACGGCGCTGATCGCCCACGGCCACCACGCCGAACTGGCCATGCACGTAAGGGCCGCGGTACGCAACGGCCTGACCCCCGAGGAGATCGGCGAGGTGATCCTGCAGAGCGGCATCTACTGCGGCGTCCCGGCCGCCAACACCGCCTTCGGCATCGCCCAGGATGTGCTGGCCGAGCTGGAGTGACGTGCGCGCCCCGGGGTGTCACCGCCCCGGCCGGAATGATCCCCCGCGCGTTTCACGTTGTTGCCATGCGTGCATCACACCGGTGCGGCAGAGTGGTCGCCGCACCGGTCGATCATTGACGAGCGCTGGGGGACAGCAGGCATGACGGACATCGGCAGACGGCGGCTGTTGGCGGCCGGCGGCGGTATCGCGCTCACCGGCGCCCTGGCGGCCTGCGGCTCCAACACCGGGCGCGGTGGCGGTGGTTCGGGACCCGCGCTGAGCCAGTGGTACCACCAGTACGGCGAGACCGGGACCGAACAGGCGGTGAAACGGTACGCCGACGCGTACGACAAGGCCGATGTCACCGTTCAGTGGCGGCCGGGCGACTACGACCGGCAGACCTCCGCCGCCCTGCTGACCGACTCGGGCCCGGACGTCTTCGAGGTCAACGGTCCGACGCTGGACCAGATCCGCGGCGGCCAGGTCACCGATCTGACGTCCGCCGTCGAGCCCGTCAAGGACGACTTCAACCAGGCCGTCCTCGCGCCGAAGATCTGGCAGGACAAGATCTGGGCGATTCCCCAGGTCGTCGACATGCAGTTGCTCTACTACCGGAAGAGCATGCTGAAGGACGCCGGCGTGCAGCCGCCCCGGACCTTCGACGAACTGGTCGACGCGGCGCGCGAACTGACCGCCAAGGGCAAGAAGGACAAGGTCAAGGGGCTGTTCCTGGGGAACGACGGCGGCGCGGGCGCGCTCGGCGGCACTCCCCTGTACGCCGCCGGCCTCTCGATCGTCACCGAGGACGGCAAGGTCGGCTTCGACGACCCGGCCGCGGCCCGCACGCTCGCGAAGATCCACGCCCTGTACGCCGACAGGTCGCTGCTCCTCGGCGCGCCCACCGACTGGTCCGACCCGGCCGCCTTCACGCAGGGCCTGACCGCGATGCAGTGGTCGGGGCTGTGGGCGCTGCCGCAGGTGAAGAAGGCGCTGGGGGACGACTTCGGGGTGCTGCCGTTCCCCGAGGACGGCTCCGGCGGCAAGAACGCCGTACCGGTCGGCGCGTACGGCTCGGCGGTCAGCGCGCGCAGCAAGCACAAGAAGGAGGCGGCGGCCTTCGCGAAGTGGCTGTGGATCGACCGCACGGACCACCAGCGGGACTTCGCGCTGTCCTACGGCTTCCACATCCCGGCCCGGATCTCGCTCGCCGAGAAGGCGAAGGAGCTGCGCTCCGGCCCCGCGGCCGACGCCGTCGCCTACGCCACCGACCTCGGCCACGCCGAGCCGCTGCTGTGGACCACCGCGTCGAAGACCGCCTACCAGGACGCGGTCAGCCGGATCATCAAGGACGGCGCGAACCCGGAGAGCGAGCTGAAGGCGGTCGTCCGGAAGACCCGTACCGAGCTGGACCGGGTCAAGAAGAAGTGATCCGCACGCTGCTGGGACCCCAGAACCGCAACCTGTGGTTCTGGGTGTTCGTCGGCCCGTTCGCGGTCGGGCTGGCACTGTTCACGTACGTACCGCTGGTGTGGAGCGTCTGGCTCAGCTTCTTCGACGCGCACAACACCGTCACGCCCACGGAGTTCGTCGGGCTGGACAACTACGCCTCGATGCTGGGCGACGGCGCGTTCCTGCGCAGCCTCGGCACGTTCCTGCTGTTCTCGGCGTTCATCGTGCCCGCGACGTACGCGCTGTCGCTGGGGCTGGCCCTGATGGTGAACCGGGTGCGGTTCGCGCAGGCGTTCTTCCGGTCGGTCTTCTTCCTGCCGACCGCGTGCAGTTACGTCGTCGCCTCGCTGGTGTGGAAGCTGTCGATCTTCAACGGGGTGCGGTTCGGGCTGGCCAACACCGTGCTGGGGTGGCTCGGCGCGGACCAGACGGCGTGGCTGTCGACGACCCACCCGCCCTGGTACTGGCTGGTGATCGTCACCGTACGGCTCTGGCTCCAGGCCGGCTTCTACATGATCCTCTTCCTGGCCGGGCTCCAGCGGATCTCGCCGCGGCTGTACGAGGCGGCCGCGGTGGACGGCGCGAAGCCCGGCTGGCAGGTCTTCCGGCACATCACCTTCCCGCAGCTGCGGGCGACCTCGGTGGCGGTGGTGCTGCTCCTCGTCATCAACGCCTTCCAGGCGTTCGACGAGTTCTACAACCTGCTCTCCGACTCCCGCGGCTACCCGCCGTACGCCCGGCCGCCGCTGGTCTACCTGTACTACATCGCACTCGGCAGCGAGCAGAACCTCGGGCTCGGCAGCGCGGGCGCGGTGATCCTCGCGCTGATCATCGCGGTGGCGACCATCGTCCAGGCCCGCTGGTTCGGGCTGGGCCGCAAGGAGGACTGACCGGTGGACCAGGCACTCATCCGGGCGGGCCGGGCCCTGCGGCTGGTCCTGCTGACCGCCCTCGCGCTGCTCTTCCTGATCCCGTTCTACCTCCTGCTGCGCAACGGGCTGGCGACCGAGGCCGACATCACGGCCCCGGACTGGACGTTCTTCCCGCGCTCGCTCCAGTGGGGCAACATCGGCGAGCTGTTCGCGGACCCCAACCTGCCGATGGCGCGGGCGCTGCTGAACTCCACGGTGATCGCGGTGGCCACGACGCTGGGCACACTGCTGCTGGCCTCGCTGGCGGGGTACGGCCTGGCCCGCATCCCGTACCGGCACGCGAACGCGGTGTTCTACGCGATCCTCGGCACGCTCATGGTCCCGGCCGCGGTCACCTTCGTACCGAGCTTCGTCCTCGTCTCCTCCCTCGGCTGGATCTCGACCCTGCGCGGCCTGATCATCCCCACCCTTTTCTCCGCCTTCGCCTGCTTCGTCTTCCGGCAGTACTTCCTCGGCTTCCCCCGTGAGCTGGAGGACGCGGCGCGGGTGGACGGGCTGGGGTACTGGCGGACGTACTGGCGGGTGGTGGTGCCGAACTCGCGGCCGGTGTTCGCCGCGGTCGGCACGATCGTCTTCATCGGGGCGTGGAACGCCTTCCTGTGGCCGCTGGTGATCGGCCAGGACCGGGAGGCGTGGACGGTGCAGGTGGCGCTGTCGACGTTCACCACCGCGCAGAACGTCAATCTGCACGAGCTGTTCCTGGCGGCCGCGGTCTCGATCCTCCCCCTGATCCTGGTGTTCTTCCTGCTCCAGCGGTACATCGTCGCGGGGGTGGAGCGGACCGGGATCGACGACTGACCCCGCCGGCCGTGACGGACGCCATCGCGCCGGCGCCGGAGATTGCTGTACGGTGCACGGCATGCAGGCGCTTTCCTTTTCCCGTGAGGCGGGTCCGCGACACAGCGGCCCCCACGGTGAGTGCGCGCCCCGCGGCCTGAGCTTCCTGCGCCGCCGCGGCCGGGTGGGGTCTCCCCCGGCCCGCTCCTGTCGGTGATCTTCCGCTTCACCGCCCCCCTTCACCCGTGACCCGCTGACCGCGGTCACGGTCTCTTCGCGCATTCACCGCGTTCACCGCGTTCACCACGCCTCCGCGTTTCCCTGTTCCCAAGGAGGATCAGATGACGGCCATCGCCGAACCCACCACCGCTCCCGCAGCCCCGCTCCTGCGCGACCACCGCATCCCCGCCGACGGCCTCTACGAAGGGAACCGGGTCCTGCACCGGCTGCCCGGCGGCTGGGAGGAGCGCCCGTACGAGCGCTTCGAGGTCGTCCCGCAGGGCCGCACCATCGGCGCCGAGCTGCGCGGCGTCGACCTCTCGCGCCCGCTGGACGACGGGCTGCGCGCGGAGCTGAACCGGGCACTGCTGGAGTGGAAGGTGCTCTTCTTCCGCGGCGCGCACCTCACCTCCGCCCAGCAGCGCGACTTCGCCCGCAACTGGGGTGAGCTGGAGACCAACCCGCTGCTCGCGCGGGGTGACTCCGAGGACGTGGTGCGGTTCGACAAGAAGGACCCCACGGCGCCCACCTTCGAGAACGTCTGGCACACGGACGTGACCTTCCGGGAGCGGCCCGCGCTGGGTGCGGTGCTCCAGCTGCGCGAGGTGCCGCCGTTCGGCGGGGACACGATGTGGGCGGACATGGCCGCCGCGTACGACAACCTGCCGCGTGACATCAAGGAGCGCATCGACGGGGCCCGCGCGGTGCACGACTTCATCCCGGGCTTCGAGCGCTTCTACCCGGCCGAGCGGCTCGCCCCGCTCCAGGAGCAGTTCCCGCCGGTCGAGCACCCGGTGGTGCGCCGGCACCCGGAGACCGGCCGGAAGATGCTCTTCGTGAACACGTCCTTCACCACCCGCATCGTGGGCTGGGAGCGGGCGGAGAGCGACCGCGTGCTGCGGCTGCTGTTCCAGCAGGCCCATGTGCCGGAGTACCAGGTGCGGTTCCGCTGGCAGCCGGGCGACATCGCCTTCTGGGACAACCGGGCGACGCAGCACTACGCGGTCGCCGACTACGCGCCGCACGGCCGGGTGGCGGAGCGGGTGGCCATCGCGGGCGACCGGCCCGAGTAACCGGCTCCGGCACTGTCCGGCTGCCGGACACCGGTTGTTGTATCCGCGTCAACTCAACGCTTCTACAGTCCGCTTCGCGCGACCGCGCCCGCCGCCCGGCGGGCGCGGCCCCCACCACACGTGGAGTGACCGTGGAACGTCGTACCTTCCTGCGCGGAGCAGTCATCGGCGCCTCGGCCGCCGCCTTCGGCGGCACCTTGATGCGGGGCGCCGCCTACGCCGCGCCCGCACAGCCCGGCACCGGCCCGTACGGCGCGCTCGGCGCGGCCGACGCCAACGGGATCCAGCTGCCGGCCGGCTTCGGCAGCCGCGTCATCGCCCGGTCCGGGCAGCAGGTGGCCGGCACCGGCTACACCTGGCACAGCGCGCCCGACGGCGGGGCCTGCTTCGCCGACGGCACAGGCTGGATCTATGTGTCCAACTCCGAGATCAACCCCGGCGGCGGGGTGAGTGCGGTGAAGTTCGCCGCGACGGGCGCGATCACCGGCGCGTACCGCATCCTGTCCGGCACCCGGCAGAACTGCGCCGGCGGCAGAACCCCCTGGAACACCTGGCTCTCCTGCGAGGAGGTCAGCCTGGGCGCGGTGTACGAGACGGACCCGTTCGGGGCGAAGGCTGCCGTGCGCCGGGACGCGCTGGGCCGGTTCAAGCACGAGGCGGCCGCCGCCGACCCGGTGCGCAAGGCGGTCTACCTCACCGAGGACGAGACCGACGGCTGCTTCTACCGCTTCCTGCCCACCACGTGGGGCGATCTGTCGGCCGGCAGGCTCCAGGTGCTGACCGCCGGGTCCGCCACGGCCGGCTCGTTCGGCTGGGCGGACGTGCCCGACCCGGACGGCTCGCCGACCGTGACCCGCCGTCAGGTCTCCGGCGCCAAGCGCTTCAACGGCGGCGAGGGCTGCCACTACGCCAACGACACCGTGTGGTTCACCACCAAGGGCGACAACCGGGTCTGGCGGCTGAACCTGGCGAGCGGCACGTACGAGCTGGCGTACGACGACTCCCTGGTCACCGGCGGCAGCGCGCCGCTCACCGGTGTCGACAACGTCACCGGCGCCTCCTCGGGCGACCTGTTCATCGCCGAGGACGGCGGCAACATGGAGATCTGCGTCATCACGCCGGACGGCGTGGTCGCTCCGTTCCTGCGGATCAACGGGCACTCCGGCTCGGAGATCACCGGCCCCGCCTTCTCGCCGGACGGCAAGCGGCTGTACTTCTCCAGCCAGCGCGGCACCACCAACAGCTCGTCGGCCGGCATCACCTACGAGGTCACCGGACCGTTCCGGGCGTAGCGAGCGGCACGGCCACCGGCGCCTCGGGCTCGGCGCCGCCGCGGATGAGCGCTGCGCCCAGCGGGGTCAGGGTGTGCAGGACGGCGTTGCCCTGCCGCAGGGTGACCAGCAGCCCGGCCTCCCGCAGGACCGTCGCGTGCTGGCTGGCGGAGGCCAGCGACACCTCGGCGCGCCGGGCCAGTTCGCTGGTGGTGCAGCCGCCGCCGATGCCCCGCAGGATCGCGGAGCGGGTGCGGCCGACCAGCCGGCCGAGCGAACGGCCCGGCGCCGCCGCCGTGGTGGGCCGCGGCGCGTGGTGCTCGACGGGGTAGACCAGGACGGGCGTGAGGTCCGGGTCGTACAGGGTGACCGGGGTGCGCCGGCAGAAGAACGACGGGACCAGCAGCAGCCCCCGCCCGTCCAGGTACAGGTCCCGGTCGACGGGGTAGTCCGCCTCCAGGACGGGCGGCCGCCAGCGCATCATGGGCGGCAGCGAGCCGAGCAGCCGGTCGGCGCCGCCGTCCAGCAGGGCCCGGCCGCGGGCAGCGCGGTCGGCCTCGATCCGGGCCTGTACGTGCGGCCAGTACGGCGCGATGGCCGCGTCGTGGTAGTGCCGCAGGACGCCCGTCAGCCGGTGCAGCGGCCGGGTGTCGCCCTGGGCGAGGTCGGCGAGCCACGGCTGGGGCGGGCGGCCGTCGGCGAGCCGGGTGAGGTCCCGGTGCAGCCGCGGGGCCGGAGTGGCCTTCAGCGCGTCGAGTGCGTCATCGATTCCGAGCAGCCCTTCGGGGGGCGTCAGGAAATCGGGAAAATATCCCTTGGCCGGTATCAGCGGGGCGAGGTACCGTGTTTCACCATTCAACCGGGAGCGGGTTTCCGTACGCCATTCGTTGAGCGCCGTACCACCTTGCCGGTCACGAAGTCGGTGAAAACTTAAAACGGTCTCCCAGAGCACATCAGGGCGTGCGGCAATCCGCACGCGGGCCAGATCCGGTCCACTGAAATGGACGCGCAGCACCGAAACCCCACCATCGCCATCAGTCGTCGGCCCCCGAGCACCCGAGTATGCACACGGCCACGCGGCGTCACCACGTCCTTTTGGCCAGTCTTGAAAAGGGTCGCGCCGGGACCGAACTCCCGGAATGCTGATACTCAATTCGGCGGCGATACGGACGGCACGGATTGCTCGGACCCGTGGGGGGTGACGAGCCATCACCGGCCGTCCCGCTACCCGCCGAAGGCCGCCGCCCGGGCCGAGCTGGCGGCGGCAGCTCCCGAGGGGGGAGTCCGGAAAAGGCGAGGGCGGCACCTCCGCACAGGTGCCGCCCTCGTTTCGCACGAACCGGAGCCCCTTCGATCGGGCTGAGGGTCGGGGGCCCATCCAGCGGCTCCGGTCGTCCACGGCCGGCGAACCGGCCGTTCACCGCCTGCCGGCCGGTGTTTCGTGCACCGACCGGCAGACGTGCTCAGGGGGTCAGCGGCTCACCGCTGCCCTCGTCCTCGGGTCAGCGGCTGTCGCTGCCCTTGGACTCGGCCGCCGCGCGGCCCGCCTCCAGCCGCGCCACGGGGATGCGGAACGGCGAGCAGGAGACGTAGTCCAGGCCCACCTCGTGGAAGAAGTGCACCGACTCCGGGTCACCGCCGTGCTCGCCGCAGACGCCGAGCTTGAGGTCGGGACGGGTGGCCCGGCCGGCCTCGGCGGCGTTGCGTACGAGCGAGCCCACGCCGTCCTTGTCGATGGTCTCGAACGGGCTGACGCCGAAGATGCCCTTCTCCAGGTACGCGGTGAAGAAGCTGGCCTCCACGTCGTCCCGGGAGAAGCCCCACACGGTCTGCGTGAGGTCGTTCGTGCCGAAGGAGAAGAAGTCGGCGGACTCGGCGATCTGCCCGGCGGTGAGCGCCGCACGCGGCAGTTCGATCATCGTGCCGAGGGTGAGCCCCAGGTCCACACCGTGGGCGCGCTCGACCTCGGCGATGACCTGCTCGGCCTCCTCGCGGACGATCTCCAGCTCCTGGACGGTGCCGACGAGCGGGATCATGATCTCCGCACGCGGGTCGCCCTTGGCGGCCCGGCGCTCGGCAGCGGCCTCCGCGATCGCCCGTACCTGCATGGCGAACAGGCCGGGGATGACCAGGCCGAGGCGGACGCCGCGCAGACCCAGCATCGGGTTCTGCTCGTGCAGCCGGTGGACGGCCTGGAGCAGCCGCAGGTCGTTCTCGTTGGAGTCCTTGCGGGACTCGGCGAGCGCGACGCGCACCGACAGCTCGGTGATGTCGGGCAGGAACTCGTGCAGCGGCGGGTCGAGGAGGCGCACCGTCACCGGCAGCCCGTCCATCGACTCGAAGAGCTCGACGAAGTCGCCCTTCTGCAGCGGCAGCAGCTCGGAGAGCGCGGCCTCGCGCTCCTCGCCCGTGTCGGCGAGGATCAGGCGCTCGACCATCTCGCGCCGCTCACCGAGGAACATGTGCTCGGTACGGCACAGGCCGATGCCCTGGGCGCCGAACCGGCGGGCGCGCGCGGCGTCCTCGGCGTTGTCGGCGTTGGCCCGTACGCGCAGCCGGCGTACCCGGTCCGCGTACGCCATGACCCGGTGCACGGCCTTGACCAGCTCGTCGGCGTCGTCGGCGCCGGCGTGCATCCGGCCCTCGAAGTACTCCACGACCGGCGAGGGCACGACGGGCACCTCACCGAGGTAGACCTTGCCGGTCGAGCCGTCGATGGAGACGACGTCGCCCTCCTCGATGACCACACCGCCGGGCGCGGTCAGGCAGCGCCGCTTGGTGTCGACCTCCAGCTCCTCGGCGCCGCAGACACAGGTCTTGCCCATGCCGCGGGCGACGACGGCGGCGTGCGAGGTCTTGCCGCCGCGCGAGGTGAGGATGCCCTCGGCGGAGATCATGCCGTTGAGGTCGTCGGGGTTGGTCTCGCGGCGGATCAGGATGACCTTCTCGCCCGAACGCGACCACTTCACGGCGGTGTACGAGTCGAAGACAGCCTTGCCGACGGCCGCACCCGGCGAGGCGGCGATGCCGCGCCCGATCAGGCGCACCTCCCCGCTTCCCGCTACCTGTTCGTCGAAGCGCGGGAACATCAGCTGCGCGAGCTGCGCGCCGTTGACCCGCTGCAGCGCCTCGGCCTCGTCGATCAGGCCCTGGTCGACGAGCTGGGTGGCGATGCGGAAGGCGGCGCCCGCGGTGCGCTTGCCGACGCGTGTCTGCAGCATCCAGAGCTTGCCGCGCTCGATGGTGAACTCGATGTCGCACAGGTCCTTGTAGTGCGTTTCGAGCGTCTCCATGATCTGCATCAGCTCGTCGTACGACTTCTTGTCGAGCTGCTCCAGCTCCGCGAGCGGAACGGTGTTGCGGATACCGGCGACGACGTCCTCGCCCTGCGCGTTCTGCAGGTAGTCGCCGTAGACGCCCTGGTGGCCGCTGGCCGGGTCGCGGGTGAAGGCGACGCCGGTGCCGGAGTCCGGGCCGAGGTTGCCGAAGACCATCGAGCAGACGTTGACGGCCGTGCCGAGGTCGCCGGGGATGCGCTCCTGGCGCCGGTACAGCTTGGCCCGGTCGGTGTTCCACGACTCGAAGACCGCGCGGACCGCGAGGTCCATCTGCTCGCGCGGGTCCTGCGGGAACTCCCGGCCCGTCTCCTTGGAGACGGTCTCCTTGAACTGGCCGACGAGCTTCTTCATGTCGGCCGCGTCCAGCTCGACGTCGACCTTCACGCCCTTGGCCTGCTTGGCCTCCTCCAGCGCCTCCTCGAAGAGGTCACCGTCCACGCCGAGCACGGTCTTGCCGAACATCTGGATGAGGCGGCGGTACGAGTCCCACGCGAAGCGCTCGGAACCGGCCTGCTGGGCGAGGCCGTTGACCGACTCGTCCGAGAGCCCGATGTTCAGGACGGTGTCCATCATGCCGGGCATGGAGAACTTCGCACCGGAACGCACCGAAACGAGCAGCGGGTTGTCGGCCTGGCCGAGCTTCTTGCCCATCTGGCGCTCAAGCGCGTCCAGGTGCTCGGTGACCTCGGCACGCAGTGCCGCCGGCTCCGCACCGCTGTCGAGGTACTCCTTGCAGGCCTCGGTGGTGATGGTGAAGCCGGGCGGGACGGGAAGTCCCAGATTGGTCATCTCGGCGAGGTTCGCACCCTTCCCGCCGAGCAGATCCTTCAGATCCTTGTTGCCTTCGGTGAAGTCGTAGACGAACTTCGTCGACTTCACGGCCTCGGCCGACTGGGTTACGTGGGGATCTTGTGTTTCCGACACGGGACTGAACTCCTCGCGGACGGGCTGCCCTGACGGCGAGGAACATACCCAGATCGAAGGCATCTGGGTACGTCCACTCGGTCGACATACGCCCGTAACCCGGCGTCAGCCAACAGATCGAAAGTTGACGATCTTGGCGACATGCATTCATCTTTCGAAGGAATGACTCCGCAGAGTGCGGAGGATCATGGCCGATTCTCTACGGAGAGCGATGCACATCTTAATCATCTGAATCAATGAAGGCTGGCACCCAGTGCCAGCCTTGAGGAGATGGAGCACCTTGCCAACTGCTCATCTGAGCGGACCCCTGATCAAGGGTGGCGAGAATCACGCGCCGGGGCGACCCCCGATCCCACGATCCGGACCCGCCGGCGGACGTGTCATGCCGACGTCACTCCGCCGACACGCCTCCGCCCGCCACCCTCGCCAGAAAGGCGTCCACAAGCGCGTACGCCCGCTCCCGCGCCTCGGGAAGCGCCGCCCGCACCTCCTTGACCAGCGCCTCGGGATCGACCCCGACCTCGTCCGCCGTCCCCTCGTCATCACCGTCGAACCAGGCCTGCAGCACCTCCGGTGTCAGCTCCGGATGGAACTGCACGCCGAGCGAGCGCCCGCACACGAAGGCCTGGGAAGCCACCTCATTACGTGCGAGCTCCCGGATCGCGGCCCCCGCTCCACCCCCTTCGACCTGCGGCAACAGCCAGCGGTCGCCGTGGAACTGGAACCACGGGCCGGGCCCGAGCAGCTCCGGCTCGTCCGCCTCGATCTCCGTCCAGCCGAGCTCGAAGCGCGGGGCGCGCTCAATTGAGCCCCCGAGCATGGCGGCCAGCAGCTGCCCGCCGAAGCAGATGCCCAGCACGGGCACGCCCAGCCGGTGCGCGTCCCGCAGCAGGTCCAGCTCGGCCCGTATCCAGGCGTTCATGCGGTTCACGGACCAGGGCGCGCCGAGCGACAGAATCAGGTCATATTCGGCGACCGACGGAAATCGGGGCTCGACGTCCGGGGTCGCGTACCGCTCCGCGGGGACCACGAGCAGCTCGTCGAGCGCGTATCCGCGCTGCGCCAGCCGGTCTCCGACATGGCCGGCGGTGGACAGGTGATCGTGGGCGATGACCAGGGCGCGCTTCGTCACGGCAACCTCACTCGACTCATCGGGCTAATCATTTGGGATCAAATTTACCGACGCCCGCACGCCTGCCCCCCTTGAGCACACCGCCTCCCCCACATATTGTTTGACCTCAAACAATAACGCCGAACGATGCCGCCCTGGAGGCCGCGTATGCCGTCCCCCCGCATGCTGCTCGTGCTCAGCGAGAACTGGACCATGACCGGCGGCCGCTGCGACCTCGACGCGCTCGTCCGCTGGGCCCGTGAGGCGGAGGACGCCGGGTTCGACTCCGTCATGCTGAGCGAGCACCTCGTCCTCGGGCCCGACTCCGGCGCGCTCGGCGTCATGCCCAACCCGCGCGAGTACGCCCTCCCGGGCAACCAGGCCCCGCACACCCCGTGGCCCAACTCGGTCGTCCTGCTCAGCGCCATCGCCGCCGTCACCGAACGCCTGCGGCTGGTCGCCGGCGCGATCCTCGCCCCGCTCCGCCACCCCCTCGTCCTCGCCAAGGAGCTGGCCACCCTCGACCTGCTCAGCAAGGGCCGGCTGATCGTCCTCCCGACGGTGAGCTGGAGCCGCGACGAGTACGCGGCGCTCGACGTGCCGTTCGCGCGGCGCGGCAAGCTGCTCGACGAGCACCTGGCCGCCTGGGAGACCCTCTGGCGCCCCTCCCCCGCCACCTTCGAGGGCGAGCACTACGCCTTCTCCGACGTCTACCTGGAGCCCAAGCCGTACCGGCCCGGCGGCCCGGAGCTGTGGTTCGGCGGCGGCTCGCTGCACGGCCCGCTGCTGCGCCGCCTGGTCCGCCACGGCCACGGCTTCAACCCGCTCGGCCGCCCGGCCCCGGAGGAGCTGGACAAGCTGCGCGCGGCGATGGCGGAGGCGGGACGCTCGATGGACGAGCTGGAGATGGTCGGCGGCACCCGGGCGGTCTTCCCCGGGCCGGACGCGGTGGCGGACCTGGGCCGCGCGCTGGAGAGCGTGCCGGAACAGATGGCCCAGGGCTTCAGCACGTTCTGCATCAAGCCGTCCCAGTTCACCGACGACCCGCAGGACGTCGGCCGCTTCTGCCGCGAGGTGATGCGGCGGGTGGAGCGGCTGACGTCCTGCGGGTCCGTGTGAGGGAGCGGCAGCGGGCCCGCGTGAGAAAGCGGTAGCGGGTCCGTATGAGGGAGCGGTAGCGGGTCCGTATGAGGGAGCGGTGCCGGGTCCGTACGAGGGAGCGGCAGCGGTCCGTACGAGGGAGCCGGTGGCGGCTCAGTGGCCGCGGGCGATCCACTCCTCCACGTGCGGTGCCTCGTCCCCGATGGTGGTGCTGTCGCCGTGCCCGGTCAGCACCTTCGTCTCGGGCGGGAGGCTCAGCAGCCGTTCGCGGATGGACTCGACGATGGTCGGGAAGTCCGAGAACGAGCGGCCCGTCGCGCCCGGCCCGCCCTGGAAGAGCGTGTCACCGGTGAAGACGGTCGCCAGCGCGGGCGCGTACAGGCATACGGCACCCGGCGCGTGTCCCGGCGTGTGCAGCACGGTCAGCTCCGTACCGGCCACCGTGAAGATCTGCCCGTCCCCCAGCTCGCCGTCCGGCAGCCGCTCGGGGTGGGTCTGCTTCCACAGCGGCCAGTCGTCCGGGTGGAGCAGGACGGGGGCAGCCGCGCGCTCGGCGAGTTCGGGTGCGGCGTCGATGTGGTCGTTGTGCGCGTGGGTGGAGAGGATCGCCAACAGGCGTCGGCCGCCCACGGCTTCCAGGATGGCGTCGGCGTCGTGCGCCGCGTCAATGACGATCGCCTCGCTGTCGTCCCCGATGATCCAGACGTTGTTGTCGACGTCCCACGTGCCCCCGTCGAGGGAGAACGTGCCGGAGGTGACGAGGTGTTCGATGCGCGCCGCCATCAGAGCACCACCACCGAACGCAGAACGTCGCCCTCATGCATCCGCGCGAACGCCTTCTCCACGTCCTCGATCCCAATCGTCTCCGTCACAAA